>JAGCDJ010000031.1 GCA_017651185.1 Bacteroidales bacterium
GGCATTACGGTTAACGACCTTCCCGACTTGAAAGCAACTGGTGTTTATGGAATTGCAATTTCATCGGTAATACTTGATTCTGAGAATCCAAACAATACAACAGAACAAATTTTGAAAACATTTTAAAGTAAGATACAATGAATGACAATTTAGTTATTGCAGGAAGAGAATTCTCGTCGAGACTGTTCATCGGAACGGGAAAGTTCCCTTCAAACGAAGTGATGAGACAGGCAATCGTAGCTTCTGGCTCGCAAATGGTAACAACAGCACTGAAAAGGCTCAACACCGAGGATAGCGGCAGTGAGAACATCCTTGACTTCATACCTAAGGAATGCGTACTGCTTCCAAACACATCGGGCGTAAGAAATGCCGAAGAAGCAATTTTCGCAGCAAAGATGAACCGCGCAGCCCTTGGCACCGAATGGTTGAAACTCGAAATACATCCCGATCCAAAATATTTGCTTCCCGATACAAGGGAAACTTTGAAGGCAACCGAAGAGCTTGTAAAACTTGGTTTCAAGGTATTGCCGTATGTTCAGGCAGATCCAGTAGCATGCAAGCAGTTGGAAGAAATGGGTGCTGCAACGGTTATGCCTTTGGCTTCGCCAATTGGCACCAACAAGGGCATTAAGAATGAGGAAATGCTTCGCATAATCATTGAGCAGAGCAATATTCCCGTTGTTATTGATGCAGGAATAGGCGCACCGTCGCACGCAGCATACGCAATGGAACTCGGTGCCGATGCATGCCTTATAAATACCGCTATCGCCATAGCCGGTGACCCAGTGAAGATGGCAGAAGCATTCGCTCTCAGCATAAAGGCAGGCCGTATGGCATATTTGTCGGGACTTGGCAGCGTAAGCAGTTTTGCAGTGGCAACATCACCGCTGACCGCATTCTTGGAAGAGGAACAAAGCGCAGTCGACAATAGATAACTTTGAAGCATAATAATGCTTCTTGTTTGAATTGTAGCGGGTAAAGGTTTTTCTATGCCTATGGCTAACTGAAATTTGTATTTCAGACTATATCAAAATATTAATTATTACAGATTAATCTACTAAGTTAAAGATTCAGAAACAAGTTCAGAATGACTTGTTTCTGTTTGTTTTGTCAAATAATCTATGCAAGCATACGCGCACATGCAACCGAAAACCACCGGAATGTAGCTTATTGTGCCGACATTTGATTTCTTGTTTGTGCTTTCTTCCTCTACAATGGCGCTTTTATCGA
Source organism: Bacteroidales bacterium (assembly GCA_017651185.1). Taxonomy (GTDB): domain Bacteria; phylum Bacteroidota; class Bacteroidia; order Bacteroidales; family ML635J-15; genus Bact-19. The sequence continues at coordinate 1,231 of JAGCDJ010000031.1, forward strand.
CAAGTTCGGGCGAGAAAACTACGGTTATGCCTTTGTAGATGCCTATTCGGTGTAATCGTTTGCGTAGCATAAGCGCAAGACGGCAGTTGTAGGTCTTGGAAATGTCGGAAATCTGAATCATCTGCGGATTCTTCTTTCCACCAGATCCCATGCAACTAACCGATGGAATGCCGTTTTGGTGGCAGATTCTCATCAGGTGCATCTTGGGCGAAAGCGTGTCGATGGCATCAACAACAAAATCCCAGTTGCCATTTTTCAGTGTCGATTCCAGAAACTCATCACGAAGATATTCACCTATAACAGTGAGGTTTATGTCGGGATTTATGGCACGGAAGCGCTTGGCAAATTCCTCTGCTTTGGGTTTTCCAATGTTTTCGTGGGTAGCAATCAACTGACGGTTGATGTTGGTTTCGGAAACACAGTCGGCATCGACTATCGTAAGGTTTTGTATGCCAGCACGGACAAGTTGTTCTGCTGCAGCACCGCCAACACCGCCAAGTCCGCAGACAAGCACCTTCGCCGAACGAAGAATTTTCATCTTTTCGTCGCCTAGAAGCAATTCGGTGCGTTCCTGCCAACTCATAAATTTATGGATTTCAAGTTTTTGTCAATAATTTCGCAGAGTTCTTCCAACGAAATGTTCATCCAGCGTGTTGCCGACTTGTAAACATTCTCGACAGGGAAATTTCCGTCATCTGTCTCGAAAAACAGCCTTTCGCGAGGTACAAACGAGAAGAATTTTGATGATTTCTTGTCCTTCGACAGTAGGGAATGTGATATTGAAAAGTAAATTCCGCAGTCGATAAGTCCGCTTACCTGCGATAGTTTTCCGCAGAATCCGTGCAGAATCCACGGTTGCGAGGGTTGTAATTTCTTCTTTTCTGCAATAAGGTGCTGGAATTGCTTTACGCAGTGAATTATCAGCGGTTTTTGCAGTTTTTCCGACAATGCTACATGTGCTTCAAAGATTTCGGTTTGTCCAGCAAGGTCAAGACCGCTTTTCTTGTCGAAGCCGGTTTCGCCGATGGCTACAACCTGCGGATTTTCGGCAGCACGCGCAATTTCCGCCATCTTGTGGATTGAATTCTTGTCGCAGTACCACGGATGCAGTCCCACCGAGTATTTTTTGCCTTCCGACAGGTTGGCGTACTCGCTGAGGCTTATTATGCCCGAGGTCTCCGATGTGTTGTGCGTATGAAAATTGAAGAAATTCATGTCGTTTTAAGAGGTATGTTCTATAAATTGATTTCGAGAAATTTTTGAATTTGCTTCGAGCAGGTTGCCGCGCGGAATGAGGGAGCAATGCGGGCATTGTGACCGATTGACAAACAGCAAGATGCCGAAGGAAAACAAAAAGAGCCGAAAAGTTTTTTATATTTTGGAATCATTGTTAAACATTTAAAACGGTGAATTTATAGAACATGCCTTAGTACCCTCCCCAGAATTTGCGCAGGAACCATTCTGTTGCTGCAAAAAGCAGTATGCACACGAAAATATACCAGAAGTCAATTATGGATGACAGCGATTCTTTTTCGTATGAAACGCTCTGTATGTTGGGGTTAGCCTCGAGGTCGTCCTTTATCCTAGAAATTTCGGTTGGATAGTAAACCTTCCCGCCGTTTGCACTGGCTATCGAGTACAGAACATTGTGGTTTGCAGTAATGTTTTGTGCTTCAAGGTTAAGGTTTCTGACCATTATGGCTATGTTTGTTTCGTATTTGTTTCCGTCGAATTCGGTTGCGAAGTTGCAGGTGTAGTTGCCCTTGCCGAGCCGTCCGAGGTCGATGCGGTAGGAATTGCCGTTGGGTTCCATCATGTACTTGAACTCGTTGTCGGTGCTGTCTTTTAGCGTTGCTTCGATTTCAAGGTCGGGAACAAGTTCGTAGGCATCGTTGTAGAATTCGGCGGTGATAATTATGTTCTCGTTGTCGGTGTAAAGGCGTTTTGCCTCGACATTAAGTTTGTTTTTCTGCTGCTTGGTGATTGTAAAGCGCACAATCTTGTTTATTAGTGTGTTGAAATTCTCGTTGCTGGATGATTGCTTGTAGTCGTAGATTCTCCAGCGCCACAATCCTTCGCCCATAATGTAGCAGCATTTGCGGTTGTCCCTATCGGTGAAGAATACAAGCGGTTTTTCTGTTTTGATTCCGTTAATGGTTTGGTACAGAAGTATTTTCGATTCGCCAGTAATTTTCGGACTTCCGTATGGAACTTTGAGCGGTGGAAGTTGCTGCAGGAACTCTGGCGCATCAATTGTGAACGAGTTGAAACTCGAATTCAGCGATGGCACAGCGTCATCAAACGAGTTGAAATTTGCGTTTACTTTCAAGTCGGTACCAAGTTTGTCGAAGTCGGAGAACGATGTCTGTGTGCCGAGTATGAAAATCTGCGGTATGCCGAACTTTTCAATTTCAGTGAAAACATTCTGCGCCTTATTCTTGATAGTCGGCAACTGGTGGATTATCACAAGGTCGTAGCCTTTTGCGCTGATGTTGTTTTCGTACGAATACTTGGTTTCAATTTCGAGGTCGGGATTGCTTTTCAGTGCCGACTTTATTGCACCGACATCGGGGTGTGGCGCATCGGCGAGAATGAGAATCTTGCTTCGCTTGTCGATGACTTCGATGTAAAATTCGGCATCATTGTTTTCGTAACTTGTTTCTTTGTCAAGATGTTGCAGCGAAACTTTGTATTGCTGTAACCCGATTAGGTCGGCGGTAAGTTCAACTTCAATGCTTTTTGTCGTGCCGTTTTCGGGCAGGTCGAAATTGCTTGTGTGAACGCTCTGTCCTTTACGAGTGATTTTTATCTGCGCCTGCTTTTCGGAGCATTTGTCGGCAGAAACAAGGATTCTCACGGGGAACTTGTTGCCGAGGAAAGTTACGCTGTTGTGAACGATGTCCTTAATCATCAGATCCTTGTGTGGAACGGTGTCACCCATTGCAATGCACATCACGGGGTATTTGGATGGCGATGCGTACTGTGGATTTTGACCTTTGTTGTAGATTCCATCGGTGGCGAGGATTACCGCGCCCATGTTTGCACCAGCGTAACGCGATGATATTTCGCTAAATACCGATGAAATGTTGGTGGCATCGCCAGTGAAGTTTATGCTGTCGTTGTTTTCTATTCCGTCGGAGAACGGCAACATGCAGACATCAAACTTCTCGCTCAAGTCATTTGCAAGTTGCGTGATGTTTTTGGTGTATTCGTTCTTGTAGAAGGCAGAATCCTTATTGTAAAGTATTGATTTTGAGTTGTCTTGTGCGATTACAACAATCGGCTTGCGAATGTCGTATGTGAGGTGTTTTACAATGGGGTTGAGCAGAAGTGCAAGTGTGAGGAAGATGAATATTGCCCTGAGCGCTGTCATCAGTCGTTTTTTCCACGGCTCTATTTCTACGAAGGTCTTGTCCTTGTGATATAGGAAAATCGCTATCGCAACGGCGACAATCGCCATCGGAATCAGCAGCCACGGGGAATATTCAAAGTAGAATTTCATTTTCCGAGATTTTTATGAGAGCATTGCATCATATTTTTATTCCACAACAATTTTTTTAGTAGTAACATCGCCATCAACCTGCAAGCGTACAAAATAAATTCCTGTGACGAAATTGTCAAGCGAAATAGGATTTTCAAGGTCGTTTCTACTATAAACAACTCTGCCCGTTTCATCAATGATTTCAATCGTCAAATCCGTATAGTCTTTTTCAACTTCTATTGAAATTGAGTTGCTGGCAGGATTAGGATAAACATCAAACATTTTTTTGTCCTTATAATCGGAAAGACCTGCGTTATTTCTCTTTTTCCCCTTGCAAGTACACAAAAAAAAGCCTAAAGCACTTCCCGAAGTGTAATTAATTTCTATTGAATCTTGAATTAAAGTTCCACTGCCTCCACTGTACAAGTTATTGTTATGGTAATCATCGTATTCTGGAAACAACTGATATGTTTGCATAGGAATTTGAAACGAATTTTCGTCCGTAATTTTTGCCCTTATTGTGTCTTCAAGATGTGAAAGAAGATAAAATTGTATGTCCAAAGTGTCAACGCTCGAAGGTATTATTTCTATTTCACAATTAATCGTATCAATATAATTAGGCATTATTGTCGTACAAGTACATACTTCATGGACATCATAAATTCCAAGAAACCTCTGGATGTCTTGCGCCATAATAGTTGAGTAAACTACGGATAATGCTATTAGAACAATTATTTTTGATTTCATATCTTGTCAACTTTTATGTCAACATTGCGCCACTTACATTAATAACTTGACCAGAAATGTATTGCGACATATCCGAGGCGAGGAATACGGCTGCGTTGGCAACATCTTCGGGACGTCCTGCGCGTTTGAGAGGAATAGCATCAATTATGGCTTTCTTCTGGTCGTCGTTCAGTGCGGCGGTCATATCGGTTTCGATGAAGCCGGGGGCTATGGCGTTGCAGCGTATGTTTCTGCTACCCAGTTCCTTGGCAACCGACTTTGTGAAACCTACGATTCCTGCCTTTGATGCAGCGTAGTTTGCCTGACCGGCATTGCCCGACAGTCCCACCACCGAACTAAGGTTGATGATAGAACCTTCGCGCTGCTTGAGCATTATGCGCTGTACGGCTTTTGTATAGTTGAATGCCGACTTCAGATTGGTGGCAATTACATTGTCCCACTGTTCTTCGCTCATTCGCATAAGTAGAGTGTCGGCGGTGATTCCTGCATTGTTGACAAGGATGTCGATGCGCGAGAATTTTTTCTGCACTTCGCTGGCAATTTCGTCAGCACGGGCAAAATCCTTTGCGTCGGCTTCAAAGTAGATGCTTTCAACGCCAAGTTCTGCAAGTTCCTTTTCAAGGGAATCGACATTTTCGTTGCGGTGGGTGGAGGTAAAGGTGACATTTGCGCCTGCCTTTGCAAATTCAATTGCAATTGCCCTGCCTATTCCGCGTGATGCACCAGTTATCAGTGCCGTTTTTCCTGTTAGTAAACCCATAATTATAATGGTGTCAAATTTTGTGCAAAGGTAATGAAAATTCAATGATTTGAAAATTTGATGATTCAAAGATTTAAAAATTCAATGATATGTAGCATCGCAATGCGTTGCGATGGTTTGTTTTGTTGAGACGCAAAATTTTGCGTCTGTACAATGATTATGGATTCAAAAATTAAATGGTTTGAAAGTTTCATTGTACATTATTAATTATCTAAAATCGTAAATCGTCAATCTAAAATAATCGTCAATCTAAAATAATATTGTATTTTTGTCCGACTTTAAAAACATACCATTATGTCGGTACATAAGGAAATAAAGAAGGTTACTACGCATATTCTTCAAGAGATGAAGAACCGTGGCGAAAAGATTTCGATGCTCACTGCCTACGACTACAGCATGGCGAAAATAATTGACAAGGCAGGAATAGATGTTATTCTTGTCGGCGATTCGGCATCGAATGTGATGGCTGGTTACGAATCGACCCTGCCAATTACCCTTGACGAGATGATTTACCACGCAAAAGGCGTTGTTCGCGCTGTGGATAGGGCGTTGGTGGTTGTGGATTTGCCGTTTGGAACTTATCAGAGCAACTCCAAGGAGGCATTGGCATCGGCCATACGCATAATGAAGGAGACTGGTGCTGGTGCGGTAAAGCTTGAAGGCGGAATGGAATCTGAAGAATCGATAAAGCGCATTTTGTCGGCAGGTATTCCTGTAATGGGACATTTGGGACTTATGCCGCAGAGCATACATAAGTTTGGCACCTATGTCGTTCGCGCAAAGGACGATGAGGAAGCATCGCGCCTGGTGGAAGATGCGTATCTGCTTCAGGAACTTGGTTGCTTCGCCATTGTATTGGAAAAAATTCCAGCAAGCCTTACTTCGCGCATAGTTTCCGAAATAAAAATTCCAATCATTGGCATTGGAGCAGGTGCCGCAGATGGCCAGGTGCTTGTAATGCACGACATGCTTGGTATTACACAGGAATTTTCTCCACGCTTTTTGCGCCGTTATGCCGACTTGGACAAGATAATTACTGATGCGGTTTCGAACTACATCAGCGATGTGAAGTCGGCGGATTTTCCTAACGAGCAGGAACAGTACTGACAAATTTTGTCGTATCATGGCTGAACATCAAAACACAAGTCCGCAAACGGTTGATATTCTGTACGAAGACAACCACATAATTGCCGTCAACAAGCAGGCAGGGCAAATTGTGCAGGGTGACAATACTGGCGACAAGCCACTGTCCGAAATTCTAAAATCCTACATAAAGGAGCGCGATAACAAGCCAGGGAATGTTTTCCTAGGTGTTCCGCATCGTATCGACAGACCTGTGAGCGGAGTGGTGCTTTTCGCAAAGACGAGCAAGGCATTGACGCGCTTGAGCGAACTTTTCCGAACTAAGGATGCGCATAAGACATATCTAGCGGTTGTTGGCAACAAACCACCAAAGGACAGCGACACGCTTGTGGATTACATTTACCGCAATGTCAAGCAGAACAAGTCGTATGTGGTTGATGAAAAGCACCCTGAGGCAAAGCGGTCAAGTTTGTCGTACAAGGTAATCGGACATTCGGAGAGGTATTATCTGCTTGAGGTTGATTTGCATACAGGTCGTCATCATCAGATTCGCTGTCAACTTGCCAATATGGGGTGTCCCATCCGCGGTGACTTAAAGTACGGTTATCCGCGTTCCAACAAAAATGGAGGCATTAACCTTCATGCAGTGCGGATCACTTTTGTTCATCCTGTGAAGAAGGAGGAAATTGTCATTGAGGCACCGTTTCCAGATGAAAAGATTTGGAAGATATTTTGAATCAGTCTTCCCTTTTGTCATCATGAATTTATTTCAGAATCTGAAAAGGGAAGATGTGTTTGATTATAGAAACAGATGCTGAAACAAGTTCAGCATGACTAGTAGTAGAGAGAAAAGAGAATGATTGTCGTTGATTATAAATGTGTTTGTGGATATGTCTTCCCTTTTGTCATTCTGAATTTATTTCAGAATCTGAAAAGGGAATGTGTGTTTAATTATAGAAACGGATGCTGAAGCAAGTTCAGCATGACTATTAGTAGAGAGAAAAGAGAATGATTGTCGTTGATTATAAATGTATTTGTGGATAATCCTTCTCCTTTTGTCATCCTGAATTTATTTCAGGATCTGAAAAGGAGAAGTCGGATGTAATAGAAACAATATGAAAACATATTATGTCTATATGATGTCAAATTACACCAATAATGTGCTTTATATTGGAGTAACAAACGATTTGGTTCGTAGGGTTGCCGAACATAAGGCGCATGTCAACGATGGCTTTACTGCAAAATATAATTGTAAGAAACTAGTTTATTTTGATGATTTTGAGAATGTTGAAGATGCAATATCAAGAGAAAAGCAATTGAAGCAATGGCATCGTGATTGGAAAAATAATCTTGTTGCAGAGATGAATCCGCAGTGGAAAGACTTGGCGGAAGAGGTTGGTGTAGATGATGAAATAATTGAGTCTGTGTCGGAATATTATAAATCGTTAAAAGAATTATAGAAACAGATGCTGAAACAAGTTCAGCATGACTAGTAGTAGAGAGAAAATAATGATTGTCTCTGATTATAAAAGTGTTTGTGGATATGTCTTCCCTTTTGTCATTCTGAATTTATTTCAGAATCTGAAAAGGGAATGTGTGTTTAATTATAGAAACGGATGCTGAAACAAGTTCAGCATGACTAGTAGGGGAATGTGATATGGAAAGTCTTCTTCAGGCGGAAAACATTAGCAAGCGGTACGGCGACAAACTGTTGTTTGAAAACATCAGTCTAAGCATAGGCGAAGGACAGAAAATAGCCTTAGTTGCCAAGAACGGCACTGGGAAAACCTCGTTGCTTAATATTCTTGCTGGCGTAGATTCGTCCGATGGCGGAAAATTGAGCCGCCGTCGCGATGTGAGAATCGGCTATCTGCCACAGGAAATCGAAATGAATCCCGACCGCACAGTGCTTGATGCCGTATTTGTGCTCGAAAATGAAATTACCCAGACCATACGACAATACAACGACTGTCTTTATTCAGAATCTCATGAGGTTCTGCCATCGCTGTTGGACAAGATGGACGCCCTTAATGCTTGGGACTACGAATCGCGCATCAGGCAGATACTTGGCAAACTCGACATTCACGACCTTGACAAGAAAATTGGCACTCTCAGCGGTGGACAAAAAAAGCGTGTTGCGCTTGCTGGACTGCTTATTTGTGAACCTCAACTCCTTATCCTTGACGAACCGACAAACCAGTTGGATCTCAATGTGATAGAATGGCTTGAAGATTATTTGTCGTCAGCCAACATAACTATATTCATGGTCACTCATGACCGCTATTTCCTCGACCGTATATGCGATACCATAATCGAAATGGATGGAGGAAACATTTATTCATATTCAGGCAATTACACCTATTATGTCGAAAAGCGGGCGGAGCGCATTGAAAACTTGCAAGTCAATATAGAGCGGGCGCAGAACCTAATGCGTACCGAGCAGGAATGGATTCGCCGTATGCCAAAGGCGCGTTCACACAAGGCAAAATATCGTATTGATGAGTTTGAAAATCTGAAAGCAAGAGCATCGCAGCGAATAGATGAAAGAAAACTTGAACTCGATGTTGCAAACCAGCGTCTTGGAAAGAAAATCATTGATATTTACAATGTGTCGAAATCGTTTGGTAAACAAAAGATTATCGATGAATTTTCGTACAAGGTTTCGCGATGCGAAAAGATAGGAATCGTTGGTCGCAATGGGGTAGGCAAGACCACTTTTTTGAACCTTATAACAGGAAATCTTGCTCCCGACAGTGGTCACATTGAGATTGGGCAGACTGTAAAATTCGCATACTACACTCAGGACGGCATTACTTTCAACGATGACGACAAACCGATTGATATTGTTCGCAAGATTTCGGATGATGTGAAGTTGCGTGATGGTAAGAGCTTTTCTGCATCGGGACTGCTCAATTATTTCATGTTTACGGGCGATATGCAGCATACGCTTGTGCGCAAGCTCAGCGGTGGCGAAAAGCGCAGATTGTACCTTTGTACTGTGCTTATTCAGCAACCCAATGTGCTGATAATGGACGAACCTACCAACGATTTGGACATAACGACTTTGCTGGTGCTTGAGGAATACCTGACCATGATTGATGCAACGGTTATTCTTGTTTCGCATGACCGTTTTTTCATGGACAAGATTGTCGACCATATATTTGTGTTTGAGGGCGATGGGCGGATTGTTGATTTTCCTGGCAACTATACGCAGTTTCGCGATTCAAAGGAATATGACAGGTATATGGAGTTCGCTTCGCCTAAGGAAGTCAAGGAACCGAAACCAGTGTCGCAGGAACCAAAAAAGGTTGTTGCGACGCAAAAGAAAAAGTTGTCGTACAACGAGCAGCGCGAATACGATATGCTGGAAAAGGAAATAGAGGAACTGAATGTAAAGCGAGTTTTTATGGAGGAGGAGTTGAATTCCGGAAAATTTTCTCCTTTTGAAATTGTAACAAAGTCGGCGGAGTATTCGCAACTCATTGATAGCATTGACGAAAAAGAAATGCGCTGGCTCGAACTAGCAGAAAAGATAGAGTAATACCATGTCATTCCGCAAGTTAGAACAATAACACGATACGGAACGGGGAGTGTAATATTGTTCAACTATGCGGAATCTCCTAAGGAAACAGTTTCATTTGGAGATTCCGTATAAACGAACTCACAAGCAACGTACCTTATGCTGTTCGTTCTGTTTTACGGAATGACGGGGGTATTAATGAAAAACCCGACAATTGCCGGGCTTGTGTGGTCTGTAGCAGATTCGAACTGTTGACCTCTTCCGTGTGAAGGAAGCGCTCTGAACCAACTGAGCTAACAGACCAAAAAAAGAAAAGTGATCTGTACAAGATTTGAACTTGTGACCTCTTGCCTGTCAAGCAAGCGCTCTAAACCAACTGAGCTAACAGATCAAAATCGAGGCAAAATTACATATTTTTATTGATGCGAACAAAAAAATAAATTTTTGCCGACAAAATCTTGTAACGATTTAATTGTTAGTATTTTGCCTGTTTGCTTTTGCTTCTTCGTACAACTTTTTGAATTTCTCGGCGAGTTCCTTTTTGCCACGCCTGTCGTATGACTTGTAGGCGTATTCGTAATAGGACAATTCAGCATCGCGGATGTCCTTTTGCTGTGCGTTGTAAACGCGAACAAGCTGACGAGCCGCCTGTTCATCGTATATGTCGTAGTCAACGGTTGCAAGGATTGTATTTTCGGCTTTGTCGAACTGCTTCTGTTGTATGTAAATGGTTGACAGGAACATATAGGCGAGACTGAAGCGCGGATTGTAGTCGATTATTTCCTTGCAGATGCGTTCTGCTTCATCGTTGTTGCCTGTAATGTTGTGATAATAAGCATTGTAGTAATTGCCTACATCGTTGCGTGGTGCGATGGCAAGGAAGCGGTCAATCCACATTTTCATTGCCTCCTTGTTGTTTATGCGCAGGTTTGCATCGATGAGGTTTATCATTGCCGATTCGTTTGTAGAATCGTTGCGAACTGCCGTTTCGAGCAGTTCAATGGCGTGAGGCACATCGTTGTTGGCAAGGTATCCGCGTCCGTATAGGTCGCAGGTGTCGGTGCGCTGCAATATAAGGCATATCGGCACATTGTCGATGCTTATTGTATCAACCGTATTCTTTGGCGGGAAATACTGACTTGTCAATATTTCGGGTTCGATGCCCGTGACGGGGAAAATCGCGTAGTCCCAGAGGTGATTTGCGCGTTCCGCCCAGCGACTTTCAACAATGGAAACTTCGTATTTGTACTTGCCAAAATAATGCTTTCCCGCCTTTTCGCTTCGTGTCGCAACAAATAGTTGGTCACCGGACAGATTGTATTTGCCGTTGTCAATTATCCATTGTGCGGCTTCGCGGTTGCTTACACCGTAGTTTTCAAGTTCGTAGCGGCCGAATACATGTTGCACGCCACCTGTAAATTCGTTGTAGTATATGTGGCTGTATGGGTGACTGCGGAAAATGTGTACGGCAGGCATTATCATCAGCAGTATAGGTATTGCTATGCCTGCAATTTGTGTTGCAGTTGAGCGTGACGATTCGGCAAGCATGTCGAAGCCGATTGCAGCTATAATGTATAGCGGGATTTCGGCAAAAAGTAAGTGCTGCCAAATGCCGTTAGAGTCGGATTTGAGTGAGAAAAGCAGAATTGCAAGCACCGATATTGCCAAAAGTGTTATGATTTCTGTGCGGTTTGACTTTTTTACAAAGCACAAACCTAGCGCAAGAAGCATTCCGACAAAAATTGCTGCTGGAATTGTCATAACCAGCATTTTTACATTGTAGTACCACGGCAAAAGGTCAGTCCAGTAGAGTTTTCCTTGGAACAGAATTCTTGTCGGAGAAGTTGGCGCGAACGATTCCAGCCAAGTACCAATTCCTTGTGGAACAAGAAGCACTACAATTCCGCAAATAACTACAAGCGAGCAAATTGCAAAGATAGAATATCTAATTGCGGCTTTCTTGATTAGTTCGTGTTTGCGTTGTGCGATAAGTCCGATAATGCAAAGTATTAGAGCAATTGCAACTATTAGCGAGCAATCTGGATTTGCAGTGATGCACAATGCAGTTGACAATGCAAAAAATATCGCATCGAGGATTTTCGGTTTTGGAAAATGGTCGGCAAGGCGTTTTGTGAAGTACAGCGATGCTGCAAAAGTCGCAAAAACGGGAATGTCGTCAAGGTTGAACATTGAATGCCCGAAAATTACCGGCGAAAATCCCAAAAGTAGCAGCACGAAAGTTCCTGTGCGCCAGTTGCGGCATCTTTTAGCAAGCAGGGCGGCGAAAATTATTCCTAAAAATCCGAAAACGACATTCATTCCATGGCGCACGCTTCTTATTTCAAATTTTGTAAACACATCCGACATTGTAACAGTCAGTGCATTGAACCAACCGCTATACATCGGGTGGGTTTTTTCAAGAATGCTGGTGTCGTTGCCGAAACTACGGTAGTAGCGGTCGAGTTGGACGGCTTGGTTTATCTGGTATTCGTCTTCGGCGGTGGTGCTTCCGTAGTCGCTTACGCTTGAAAACATTATAGCCGCTATTGCTAATGCAATGATTATAAATATAATCCTTGAAACTTTGTTATGGAATTTTTCGTTCATCTTGCGTGTAAAAATGTTTCGCAAAGATACAATGATATTTACTATTGGCAAAGCCGAGCTAAAAGGTTGACTAATTTTGATTTGCGATTTGCCAATTTGGGTCTGATGTTTTGAGACACTGCAAATTAAATTTTTCTAATTTTTTAGGCAACCGTATGCTAAAATTTGCGTTAAGCATATAGAAATTTAAAATTTAGTGACATGAAAAAGTTAGTGATGCTATTATGTGCCGTGGTAATAAGTATATTTTCTTATTCGCAACAACCACCTTGTCAGGATTTTACTGTAGTGCCTAACATTGATGCGCGGTGGAATGAAGACGAAAACCGCTTCGAGGCTTGTTCAAATTCTCCACTTGAGATTTCGGCAAATGGTGTGTTCCCAAACAATGATGCGCCCAACGGCTATCATCAGTCGGACGAAAACCTTAATTGGACTTGGAGTTGGGTTGACGAGCATGGCAGTCATCAGACCGGTGGCACTGGTATGAATACTCTCGTTACCAACCTTGAGCCTGGTGCCTATTACATAAATATGTATGCTACCGACCAAAATGGTTGTCGCTACGTTTATCCCGAGCCTATGCTGGTTGTTGTATCGTTGCCCCCGACTTTTACGGGAACAGCGGTAACTCCGGAGATTTGTCCCGGCGAAGCGGCCTTGCTTGAAGGTCATGTGCAACCGCCCGACCTGTGGGTTATGGAAATTCCAGAGCAAATCGTTGAACAGCACTGCTTTGTTGACGAGACTGGCTATGTGCAGTCGATGTGCTTTGAGCATAACGCGTTTGCGCCCGGACAGTTGATACAAAGTGCAAGCGACATAGAGTCCATTGCCATTGATATGGAGCATTCGTATCTGGGCGACCTTGAAGTATGGATTACCTGTCCATCGGGGAATCGGCTTACGCTTTTCGATGGTTACCACGGAGATTCCGACTGGCAGTTCCTTGGCGAACCTATTGACGATGATTATGACCCGTGTAATCCGGGTACGCCGTACCACTATACATGGAGCCATAATGCAACGAGCACTATTGAACAGGTGGCAAATAATGCACCTACATATAGTTACACAGATAATGCAGGAAATCATTATTACAGCGAAGAGTACATACCTGCCGGCGACTATCGTCCCACTGGCGACTGGTCGAGTCTTGTGGGGTGCCCTGTGAATGGAGAATGGTGCATTAATATTCAAGACCATAGGCATTGGGACGATGGCGTGGTTTTCTCTGTGGAACTGCATTTCGCCGACTATCTTATTCCATTCGACAACCTTATTCAATACCAGACCGAATTTGATCCTTCTGATATGGCTTGGGGCGGAAGTGATATAATTGGCGGTGTGGCGGCAAATACGACGGCATTGCCAAATGTTCCTGGGCAGTACGAATATGTGTTTTCTGCAACCGACAATTTTGGCTGTACCTACGATACGACCTTGTATTCAACCGTTCGCAATTATGGCGACCCCGAATGTTGTATTACACCGTCAACTGCAATTCTGACCGCTCCAGCAAGTATTTGCTCAAACAGGACAAATCTTTCGGCTCAGCCATTGGCAAACGGGAATACTGGGGAATGGTCGGTGGTGGCATATCCTAATGGCGACAATGTGAACAATTCGGTAACTTTCACCAGTCCGAATGCTCCTAATACACAAGTTGTTGTAAATGGTTGGGGAACATATATTTTCCGATGGACAGAGCATTATCTGGGACAGGCAGGTTGCATCGATTTTGCCGATGTTGCTATGACTTTCAACCAGCAGCCGAATGCGGCATTTACCTATACGCCAATTTCATGTTTCGGTGGCGAAACTTCTATTGCCTACACTGGAAATATGAGTGCTGATGCCGATTTTGCTTGGAATTTTGATGGAGCATTTGTGCAGTATGGTGCAACTCCTGTTGGTCCGCATATAGTTTCGTGGCCAGAATCAGGTACTCATGGTGTAACGCTTCGCGTAAACAATCATGGTTGTGTTTCAAACGATACGCTTGTGTCGATTTTTGTACCCGACAAACTTGTGATTGACTCGATTTCTGTCGTAAACGACAGATGTTTTCATGCAAACGAGGGTTCTGCCGTAGTTACTCATCATGGAGGTGTGCTTCCTGTGTCGTACTCGTGGGCGGCTCCGGGCAACCAACTTCTGAATCTTGGTGCGGGAAATTATAACCTTGTGATTACAGATGCTAACGGTTGTACTGCGCAAAGCAATTTTATGCTTACAGAACCGCCTGAACTTGTTGTGCAGTCGGTAACAACGACAGACCTTACCTGTTATTCCATTGGTAATGGTGCTATTTCGGTACATGCTGGCGGAGGTGCTGGCGATTTGCATTATCTGTGGTCGGATGTTGGCGAAGGTCCAGCAAGCAGGATAAATCTTCCAGCAGGCGAATATTCGGTAACCATAAGCGATGACAATAGTTGCTCGCAAACGGCATTTGCAACTTTGTCGCAGCCAGAACCCATCGTCGTTCAAATGACATCCGACTATGCAGTGTGTGAAGGCGAGCCTACGCCAGTTTTTGTAAATGCCTTTGGCGGAACTGCTCCATATCGTTATTTCTGGAACGACGGAACAAATTCTTTCGAGGCAGGAAGCGGTCTTTCTGCTAATCTGTCCGAAACAGCACATTATTCGGTTTATGTCGTTGATGCACAAAATTGTGTGAGCCGAACGCAAACAATGACAGTTACTGTCAGTCCAAAACTAATAATCGACAGTGTAATTTTGCGCAATGTGAATTGTTATGGGCATTGCGATGGCAGGGCGGAACTTGTTGTAAGTGGAGGACTTGCGCCTTTGCAATATAGTTGGCCGTCGGACAATTACATATACGATGGAATCTGTGGCGGAATGTATGCCGTTACCGTTACCGACCGCATAGGATGTTCGGCAATAACGACCTTTGTGATTACCCAGCCCGATGACTTTATGGTTTCATCTTCGCTCAATCCTGTTTCTTGCAATGGTGGTGATGATGGCGAGGCAAGGATATTTGTTTCGGGGGCAACTCCGCCATACACCTACCTTTGGCCGAATGGAAATACTACCGAAACGCTTGTCGCATCTGCTGGTACGTACACCGTCACGGTGCTTGATGATTTGGGTTGTCGTTTTACGCAGGACTTTGAAATTACCGAGCCATTGCCTTTGCACGCATTGCCAATGAACAATGTCACAATTTGCAAGGGACAGTCGGCGGTACTTACAACGCAAGTTATGGGCGGAACCCCTTTCTACGACTATGCTTGGTCTGGTTCCGATGGCGGTAGTTATTTTGGTTCACAATACACCGTTTCTCCTACTGTCGAATCGACTTACATCTTGACGGTTACCGATGCAAACGGCTGTTCGGTACAATTGCAACCTGTTACTATTTCTATAAATCCCGACTTGCGAATCGTGTCCATTTTGCCCAATCGCGATACCGTTTGTCCGGGTGAAGAGGTGCTTGTCTATGTTGAGGCGACTGGTGGCAATGGCGGACCATATACACTAACGCTTGGTGATAGGAGCATAGTGCCGTCACCGTTTACGGTACGTCCCGACACGACAACCATGTTCTACATATCGCTTTCCGATATGTGTGGCACTCCGTCGGTTATGGATTCGGTTCTCATCCATGTGTATCCGATTCCCGATGAATTGTTCAGTGCCGACAAGGTTTTTGGCTGTGTACCGTTGTCTGTGTCGTTTGCCCCGTTGGTTGTAAGCGGAAGCAGTTACCTATGGGAGTTTGGCGACAACGATTTTTCCGAAACCAGAACGCCAACGCATGAGTACGGCAAGGCTGGTGACTTCGATGTAACAATATCGGTTACAAACGAGTATGGCTGTCGTGTGAAAAGGACTATGCCCGATATGATACATGCCTATCCTCGTCCCAAGGCGCTGTTTGATGCCGATGTACAAGCCGTGTCGGCAATGTCAGCCGAGGTGCTTTTCGTAAACAGGTCAATTGATGCTGTAAGATATTTCTGGTCGTTTGGTGACAACGACAGTTCTATGTTCGAAAGTCCGCGCCATTTGTACCCATCTGCAGGAGAATACGAGGTCGTGCTTGTAGCCGAGAATGAACATTTCTGTACCGATACAACATCCCGTACCATAATGGTTTACAACGAGCTTTCCTTCTATGCACCTACATCGTTCACGCCCAATGGCGATGGCATAAATGACTGCTTCAGAATTTGTGGCAGTGGCATTTCGAAGAACAGTTTTCTGTTGACCGTTTACGACCGTTGGGGAGAGTTGGTTTTCAAGACAAGCGATTATTTCCCCGAAGCCAGTTGCGATGCATGTTCGGAAGGTTCGTGGGATGGCACCGACATGGGAAGCAAGCGCAAGGGCGACAAGGTTTTGCCCAATGGTGTCTATCAGTGGTATTGCCAGTTTGAGGACGTATTTGGGAATCTGCACAAGGAGCAAGGAGAGGTGAATCTTATAAGATGATTGGCGTATTTGTATTGTAGGGGCTGCCCCTACAATACAAATAACCGCTCCTAAAAAATAATTAAAAAAATCCTTGCAAATCCTTGCATACCTCTAATAAAAAACATATCTTTGCAGATTGTTGCATAGTGTGAAAAAATTTTTTTTCATGCAGTAGGCAACCATTGAATTTTTTTTGCGTTAAGCAAATAGAAATGTAGTTGAAAAGTTATGTTTATGAAAAAGATAATATTGCTTTTGTCGCTGATTCTCATGGGAATTGGTGCGTTTTCTCAGGCGTCGCAGATTGACAGCCGATTGTATGCAAAGTACTCCGAAGAGGATTTGCTCGAAATACAGAGCAACAACCCCACAGACATCGAATACATGAATTGGTTCGTGGAAAATGCGTATGTCATAAAGGAAATTGCTAATCCGGAGACTTCTGCATTTCCAAAATTGAGGTATATGGACAAGGAAACCAAGATGGCTGGTTCGGAAGCGACATATTTCAATGCTGAAACTTTCAATGTTATGGAATATGATTTTGAAATAGCAGCAAAGTCGTCCAATGCATACTTGATTGGGAATACTGGAAAAGTTCTGGTTTTCTATTCCAGCGACGATTTGACAAAATTATTTAATGAATACAGGAGGACGCATTATGAAAACCAGTAGTATTAAGATTATATTGGGCATGTTGCTTTGCCTGTTTGCTGCAGGTTCTTTCGCACAGCAGATTATAACAATGAATAGTAGTCAGACGGTCAATATGACTGGCTGTTCTGCAACGCTGTACGATTCGGGCGGACCTTCTGGTAATTATGCCAATTCGGAGAACTATACTGTTACTGTTTGTGTTCCGAGTGGTTATCCTATGGAATTGAGCGTGACTATGAATACCGAAAGTACTTCTTTCGATTATCTTTACATTTATGAAGGTTCTAATTCGAATGGAACTGTTATCGCCAATAGAATAGGTGGTTCTTCGTTTACTAATACGTATTCTATCAACTCGTCATGTGCTACTTTCGTATGGCATAGTGACGGTTCTGTAACCTATTCGGGTTTTGCAATCGAAATAAGCTGCGGTATGGAATGTCAGGACTTCACCTTGGTGCCGGACATAACCGCTCGCTGGAATGCTGACGAAGAACGTTACGAGGCCTGCTCTAATGATGACCTAGGTATCGCTGCTCACGGCATTTTCCCAAACAACGATGCTCCTCAAGGTTACCACCAGTCCAATGAAAACCTTATTTGGACATGGAGTTGGGTAGATGTGAATGGCAGACACGAATATGGCGGTGAAGGTGCAAATTCACTTGATGCCGATATCGAACCTGGTGCATACTACATTAATCTGCAGGCTACCGACATAAACGGATGTACTTACATTTATCCCGAATCTTTCCTTGTTGTAATCTCTTTGCCACCAACTTTTCCTGGAACAACGGTTACTCCTGTAATCTGTCCGGGTGAAGTAGCATTGCTTGATGGTCATGTGCAGCAACCTGATGTTTGGGTAATGCAGATTCCTGAAGCAATCATCGAGGAGCACTGCTTCGAGGATGTTACTAACTATACGCAGACTATGTGCTTCGAGCACAATGCATTTGCTCCTGGTCAGACAATCCAGAGCGCAAGCGACATTGAGTCTATTTGTATGGAAATCGAGCATTCATACATTGGTGACCTTGAAGTTTGGATAACTTGTCCTTCGGGTAACAGAATGGACTTGTTCAATGGTTACTCAAGTGGCAACTGCTCATGGGAATTCCTTGGGGAACCGGTTGATGAGGGCAATGATGCTTGTGTTCAGGGCGTGCCGTATCATTATTGCTGGACACAAAATGCTGCTCAGACAATAGAGGCAACAGCAGCCAATCCGCCTGAATATACTTATACAAATACTGTTGGTTATACATATACCAATCATCCTTATATTCCAGCTGGTGATTACAGACCTATTGGCAACTGGACAAGCCTTGTCGGTTGTCCTGTAAATGGTGAATGGTGTATCAATATTCAGGACCACTTGGGTTCTGATGATGGTACTGTGTTCTCGGTAGAGTTGCACTTTGCCGACCACATGATTCCTGCTGGCGACAACGTAATCCAGTATCAAACTGAGTTTGATGAGACTCCTACTTCGCAGGACTTGACATGGGAAGGAGATGCAATTTTCCAGGAACTTGTAGCAAGCACTACTGCAACTCCTGAAATTCCTGGTACACACGAATATATATTCTACGCAACGGACAATTTTGGATGTACATACGATACAACTTTGACTGTAGTTGTGAGAGATTATGACGATGCTAGTTGTTGTATTCGTCCAACTCCGTACGCAGGTGTTGATGCTCGTGTTTGTACCGATCGCTATATGCTTTCTGCAACTCCGCTTCCTGCTGGAAACGAAGGAACGTGGACTGTCGTCGCTGCTCCTGCTGGTGGAAATGCTACTTTTGCTGCCGAACATTCTCCGGCGACGAATGTTTTTGTTGATGCATGGGGAACCTACAAGTTCAGATGGACAGAAGCATATTTGGGAGACTATGACAATTGTTCAACCTACGACGATGTGATTGTGGAATTTTATCCGCAACCTACAAATGCGTTTACGTATTTGCCAATTAGTTGTTATGGTGATGCAACTACAATCACCTATTTGGGTAACATGAATTCTGTTGGCACAGTAGGAAACAATGCAAGTTACGTTTGGGATTTTGATGGCGCTGTAATAGAATCGGGTAGCGGTGCAGGTCCATATACTTTGCACTGGGAGAATCCTGAGGCAGCCACCCATCATGTAACACTGCACATCGAAGCTAACGGTTGTATCTCAGAAGATACTGTGGTGAATATATTCACTCCGTCTAAATTGGTTGGTGACATAACTACCGTTGACAACAACTGCTATCGCGATTGCCGAGGTTCGGCAACCTTGACAGCTACAGGCGGAACGTTGCCGTACTCATATTCGTGGAGCGCTCCTTCTAACGTAATAATGAACTTATGTGTGGGAGACTATCATGTGACACTTACCGATGCCAATGGATGTCAACTTCCATTCGACTACACGATAAATGAGCCGCCTGAGTTGGTGGTGTCCGATATGTTTACAAATAGCACCGACCTTTCATGTTATCGTTCGTACGACGGTGCAATTACAATAAGAGTTAGCGGCGGTACAGGTTCGTTGTCATACATGTGGTCCGATATCGGCTATGCATCCAGATTACGTAGAAACTTGTCTGCTGGCGAGTATACCGTTACTGTTACCGATGAGCACGATTGTTCTTTGTCACGTAGTTTTATCGTTAATCAGCCAGAACCGTTGGTTGTATCGTCTGACGGCAACAGTGCCTTGTGTGAAGGAACGGCATCGTTTGTACAGTCTTCTGCTATTGGTGGTACAATGCCGTATGAGTTCCACTGGATTACAAGTAATGGAACAACTGTCGGCAATACTGCTAATTTTGAGACGACATTGCACGAGACAACAACTTATTCAGTATATGTTACCGATGCGCATAATTGTCAGTCTAACACAGAGACTTTCACAATAACCGTAAGTCCTGAGATCGTTATTGATTCTATGATTCTCGTGCATAACAAATGCTATGGTTCGTGCGATGGTAGTGCCGAAATCGTTATGCATGGCGGTTTGCAACCTTTCCAGTATATGTGGGGTTCCGATAACTACATATATCGAGGCCTATGTGCGGGAATGTACACTGTGACTGTAATGGATGCTATAGGTTGTAACGTTAATACGTATTTCATTATCGAGCAGCCATCGCAGATGTATTCAAATACAATGACATCTCCTGCTTCGTGCGGTGATACCGATGACGGAACTGCCTTGATTAACGTGCAGGGTGGTGTGCCTCCATATTCGTACTTGTGGCCCGATGGTCAGACTACACATAACATAAATGGTGTGCCAGGTGAATATGTGGTGACAGTTACCGACGACCACAACTGCCGCATCGAAAGCAGTATAACAATAGATGGACCTACACCTATATATATATTACCAATGAACAACCAGACCATCTGCAACGGACAGACAACCTCGATAACGACTCAAGCAGCAGGTGGAACACCGTTCTATACATATATCTGGGCAAGTCAGGACTCGGTAGTGTCGTATTCTAACATATTGACGGTAACACCTACTGAAAATTCAACTTATACCTTGACAGTAACCGATGCCGCTGGTTGTTCAGTTGTTTCGCAACCAGTTACAATAACCTTGAATCCGCCTTTGAACATTAGAGCTGTGACAACGAGTTACGACACGATATGTCCAGGTACTGGTGCTTTGATAACTGTAGATGCCGAGGGTGGAAATGGCGGACCGTACTCGCTTACAATCGACAGTGGCGAAATCGTGCCGTCACCATTTACCATAAACCTTGACACAACTACTATGGTTCACATAACATTGTCAGATATGTGTGGAACTACGCCTGTTGAGGATTCGATACTTATAACAGTAAGACCTAAACCCGATACATTGTTCACGGCTTCGGAGATTGTTGGATGCGAACCGTTGGCTGTAAGGTTTACGCCGTTCTATACAGCCGACCAGACGTTGTGGGAGTTCGGTGACTACATGTTCTCCGATGCTATTTCGCCAGTACATGTATTCAAGGAAGATGGAGTATATAGTGTTTCTCTCGAACTTGTCGATAATTTCGGTTGTCACTTCTACAAGACATACGACAATATGATTACTGTATATCCGAAACCAAAGGCATTGTTCGAGTCGGATCCTTTGATTACTGGTATGCTTGATTCCGAGATTGAATTTATGAACTATTCTATTGGAGCAGAGCGCTACTACTGGTTCTTCGGTGATAACGATAGTTCATTGTTCGAGAACCCGCGTCACAAGTACAGAAGAATAGGTGAGTTCGAGGTTATGCTTGTGGCAGAATCGGATAACTATTGCCGCGATACCGCTATTCACAACATCATTATACAGAATGAATTCGCATTCTATGCTCCGACATCGTTCACGCCCAATGGCGATGGTGTAAACGATTGCTTCAGGGTTTGTGGAAATGGTATCACAAGGAACAACTTTATGCTTGCCATTTACGACAGATGGGGTGCGCTAGTTTACAATAGCAGTACGTATGACCCGGACGCAACGTGTGAATCGTGCGGTGATGGTTCGTGGGACGGAACCGATATGGGTAACAAGATCCAAGGCGACGCCCTGTGTCCTCCTGGACTTTACCAGTGGTTCTGCTCGTTCGAGGATTGGAATGGTGTTATACACAATAGACAGGGAACGATAACGTTGATAAGATAAATCAAAAATCCGCCAGTTGGCGGATTTTTTTTGATTGTATCTGTCTGTAAATCCCCACGTGGAAAGAACCGAATGCATAACCAAGCAGACACGGTACTTTTGCAATGCCAAGTTGATGACCCGTTCTAATTATAAATGCATAAGTATGTTGCTTGTGAGTTTGCGAAGCAAGTAACATAGTGTTGCAAGCAACATTACGATTTCACAATGTTCCTCATTATGTATTGCAGCAGCGTTTGTTTTCCAGATGATAGCTAGGAGTCTAAAATAAAAACTATCGTATGAATTTTTTTAGGAGACAACCTCACAATCCTTCTCAAACGAATGGCAGAACATAGGCATCAATTAATTCAGAAATGGCAATATCACAATTAGAAAATCTTTCTAAAAAATATTAAGGTTACCTATTATTAATATGTAGAACTTATTCTCCGATTCCATAGCGGAAATCGGATTGAATGCTTTGGATCCAAATAAAATGGATAGAACCAGACTTTGGGCAAACAAAGTCATCCACAAAATATTTCTATTAAGAATCACGATATTAGCAAAAAAGTCCGCCAGAAATTCTAGCGGACTTTACTATGAAAACTTATGATTTATTAATCCTTGATTATTTTGCGTACTCCGATAAGTTTTGTTTCACCATAAATCTTTACCAAATATAAACCATTTGCCAGATTCTTGATGTTGCAATTATATTCGTTGCTGTTGATTTCAACATGCGAAACAACTTGTCCAGTTGCCGTAACAAATTCAATAGCAGAAATATTTTCGCTTGAACTTATATTGAGCATATCGCTTGCTGGATTCGGGAAAATAGAGATGTCTGCTGAATAAACTTCTTTGAGGTTGACATCAAAGATAAATGTTGCGATATAAGTTGCATCTTCGGTAACTGTTATTTCGCGTTCACTATCTTCGTTTCCGTCGTTCCAAGAAAAGAATGCATATCCATCATTAGGTCTGGCAGTAATTGTTATAACTGATCCTTCCTCGAAAGTGCCGCCGCCAGTTACAGTTCCGAATTCCTCGTTGTTGCTTACTACGGTGATTGTATGCATCGGAATCAATTCGAAAGTTGCAATGAACATAGCGTCTTCTGTCACAGTTATCTGTCTGGGATTGTCGTTGTTATTGTCTTGCCACGAAACAAACCTGTAACCTTCTGCAGGATTTGCCTCAATTGATATGACAGTATTTTCGTAGTAGGTTCCGCCACCAGTTACAGTTCCGTAGTCTGCAATGTTACTTACGGCAGTAATCGTGTATGTAGGAATTGGTTCAAATGTGGCGGTGTATGTTGCATCTCCTGCTACAGTTATGTTGTGAGGGTTATCGGTGCTTTCGTCGCTCCACGAAACAAACCTGTAACCTTCGTTTGGCGTAGCCAATAATGGCACGATGCTTCCGTCATCATATCTTCCGCTACCCGATGTCGTTCCATATTCATCGTTGTTGCTGAGGACTGTAATTACGGAACCTTGCATACAGTTGTATAGTCTAATCATGAGAACGCCGTTGGTTCCGCTGATATAATACCATCTATTTCCAGCTTTTGCTTTATTTTCTTGACAAGCCGGCTGAACGCTTTCGTCAACGCCGACAGTTACCTTTTTGCCGTTTTCCACTACAACTGCGACGAGTAGTTCCTGACTGCCACTGAGACTTCCAAATGACAGGGGTTCTTCGGTGAACAACTTTATAAAACCGGGTGTAAATGTTGATGCGTCAACAGTATAGGTGGTAGTTGTAAGTACGCTTGTGTATGCTGTGTCGTTGGAAACAGTGAAAATTTCGTAGTGGAATTGGGCACCATTGTCGGCAGCAGCGATGTAGGCCTCGGCTGAATTTATAACATCTGCAGAACTATATATCTGATAGTTTGTGCCAAATGCCGTGAAATTGTTCCATTGTGGATTGTTAGAGACATAACCGGAACCTTCGGCATAATTCCCGTTATCCCTTGAATACAAGCAGTTGTCTGAAACTACTGTTGTATATTCGATAGTTGTAGTCCTGTTGTTTTCGTTGCTGTAAGTTCCAGAGTAAGGTACGACGGAAAGTTCATATGTGTAAGTTCCATCCACAGTCATTAGGTTCATTGCAAAAATCGATGCACTTATGATAGAAAACGAACCTTCAGTTCCCGATGGAGTGTAATACACAATCGTATCAACTCCTGACTTGTATATTCCGTTTGTGAATGAAGCGGCAGGAACAGTTGTCTGTGCGAAAGTGTAGGAAAAAATTTGCTGGTTATTTGGATTGAAAACTTTTGCCACCAAGTTAACATTTGCAGATTGCGAACCATAGTTTTTTACAACTCCCTCGAAATTTATCTTTGATTCGGATGTTATTTCACGGCGTGGAAAGTAACTGAAAAATCCGTTGTATCCGTAGTTGACATACGATGAATTGTAGTTTACCCTTGCGTCTGCAAGTTCGTAGTCTACACCGGCATACGACTTGACCATAACATTGTCGAGATAGAACATAGAAGCATCGTAGCCGACATATTGGAATGCAATGCGAACGCTTCTGCCTGCGAATGCTGACAAATTAACATAAATTGTTGTCCATCTCATCTGCGGGAAACCTGCAGCACCGCCAACGGCTGCCGAAAATTCATCGTCGTTCCATACCGTAGTCCAGTTCTGACCGTCTTCTGATACCTTAACATTGAAATCGGCACAATCGACATTGTTGAATGTGCCCCAGTCGGCAACAAACCATCCAGGATTAGAATAGTAGTCGAAAGTAAGTACAGGCATTTCCGACGGAATATTGACGGTGGGAGATATTAACCATTCATCTTGATTCCTAGCAACATGGTCAGAATTTGCATATTCAACTGCTGCATAACTGTATTCTCCCTCGCAATATTGTGGAGTGGTTGTGCTCCTATGCCAATGCTGAAGATTTTCACTTTCCGCACCTTGAATGGTATCCCATCCTGTTGGAGGAAATACACTTTCTGAAAAATCCTGAAATAGGACGGCGGCAGCCCTTGTAGTTTGGACAGTCCGCGTATTTGCAGGAACAATGGAGCAATGCTTGTCCGAACTATAGTCGCACAGTATTGACTGCGCAAACGATACAGAAGCAAACATTATAACAATACATAACAAGTAAAGTTTTTTCATACCCAATGATTTTTTATAGTTTACCTCGCAAAGATAAAAAAGTTTTTTAAATCGTTGCAAACAAATTACATACAATTTTTAAAGAGTATATGACTTTTAATTTCCAGGCGTACAAAAAACCTAAGCAATCATTGAATCTTCTTGTACTGTCTTATCTTGTAGTACTTTTTCCGTATGCAGTATTCGTATACGAGCCATATCGCAAGAAAGGCATTGGTTGAAATCTCGTAGACCATATCCCATGGTTGTGGAAATGTTACGAAGAATCCTGCAATCCATAGTACGAGGTCGATTGTAAAAAGTATGTCCCATATCCGTTCTCGGCTTTTGAACGATACGACATTTTCAACGCCTTGGTTTATTTCGACTATGCAGGTGGAGTACATAAAGGGAACAATGCTTTGTATCATGATGTTGTATGTCCCTTCGGGAATCATTATGGTGGCATTTTTCTGTTGCATTATGCCAACAAATCGTCCGTTTATGAAAATTCGGTTCGGTAGTTTTGCCATAAGTTCCGAACATTCCTTGGTTATTGTCAGCCGTTGATATGCAATCTGAGTTTCATCCATACCGCAAAACTATCAATTTTTTTGCATACCATGAACAGTATGTATATATCTAAAATCGTAAGTCTAGAATCGTAAATAATATTTATTTTTGCAAAAAATTTCGGCTTGAAAATATTTCGAGAAATATCACCTGAAATTCCCAGAGCATGTGTGGCGACTGTCGGCGTGTTCGATGGCGTGCATTCTGGGCACCAATATATAATAAGTCAGATGCAGTCGCTTGCTGACAGTGCAGGAGTCGAAGAACTGGTAATTACCATGGAACCGCATCCGGCGGAGTATTTCGGCAGGAAAATAAACCTGTTGTCGACAATGGACGAGAAACTTGCGCTGTTCGAGAAAATCGGTGTGCGAAACTTGCTTGTGCTGAACTTCAATTCAGAAATTGCAGGTCTTTCGGGAACACGCTTCATCGACGAAATACTAGTTTCGCAGTTGGCGGTGTCAAGGTTGCTGCTTGGTTACAACAATTCGATAGGTCACAAGGAGAATGGAGTGTCGGAAATATTTTCGGGAAAAATTCCGGTTTCTCGTCTCGACAGGTATCATATTGATTATTCCGACGACATAAGTTCATCGTCTATACGCAATTTGCTTGTAGAGGGCGATGTGCTGACTGCCAACAGGTATCTGGGTTACAAGTATTGCATTTCGGGAAAAGTAGTGCATGGACGCGGCGTCGGTCGCACAATGGGATTTCCGACTGCTAATATCGAACTTTCCGATGGACGCAAGGTTGTGCCGGGTAATGGCGTTTATGTTGCGGTGGCGTCTGTTGGCGGAAAGAACTACGAGG
This sequence comes from Bacteroidales bacterium, assembly GCA_017651185.1. GTDB lineage: Bacteria > Bacteroidota > Bacteroidia > Bacteroidales > ML635J-15 > Bact-19. Next base: position 27,721 of record JAGCDJ010000031.1, read on the forward strand.
CTATGCTGAACATCGGCTTCTGTCCGACCTTTGGCGGCGAAACCAGAACCATTGAGTTGCATTTGCCAGAATTTTCAGGCAACCTGTACGACGAAGAAGTGAAGGTTCGTTTTTGTGAAAGAATCAGGGGCGAACGTAAGTTCGATAATGTAGAAGCACTTGTTGCTCAACTCAAAAACGACCGTGCTGTGGTTGATGAGTATTTTCGGAAAAATCCCTTATCTTTGTAAAATTACATTTGTTGATGAAGAAGTTGCACATATATATATTGCGGGCGTTTATCGGACCATGGCTGATAACGTTTTTGCTTTGTGTGTTCATACTTCTGATGCAGTTCCTGTGGCGTTACATCGACGACCTTGTAGGAAAGGGACTTGACTTTTCCATCATCTTGGAACTGATGTTTTATGCATCGTTTTCGCTTGTGCCACTGGCCTTGCCGTTGTCGGGACTTCTGGCATCGATCATGGCGATGGGAAAGTTTGGCGAGACTAACGAACTTTTTGCGATGAAGTCGGGAGGAGTATCGCTCTATAGGATAATGTCGCCGCTTATAGTATTCAATTTGATAATAAGTATATGCGCCTTTTTCTTTTCTAACAATTTGATGCCATATACAAACTTGAAAATGAGGTCGTTACTGTTTGGAATTCAGCAGCAGCGTCCCGAAGTGATAATACAGAACGGAATATTTGTCGAACCGGTGGACGATATTTGTATCAAGGTTGACCAGAAAACACGCAACAACGACTTGAACGGAATACTAATCTACGACCACCGTGGTGCGTCAACACCTAACAATGTTACTATGGCATCGTCTGGCAATATCCTTATAACCGAGGACAATTCCATGATGATTCTTGAACTGCACGACGGTACGCGTCACGAGGATGTCAAGGGCAATAAGTACCAGCATCAGAATTCCAAGTTTGAGCGCCAGATTACATATCTGGAACTTGATGCGACAGGAATCGACAAGAACAACGAGGAGTTTTTCAAGGGGGGCTACGAAATGCTAAGCAACCAGCAGTTGAAGTATACTATGGACTCGTTGAATGAGGCATTGTGTAACAGGGAGGAGGAAATTTGCGGCAACTTCAAGAGGTTCCAGATATACAAGGGAATTACAGATGTGCATGGAGTCGTCAATGGTGTTTATTCGTATTCTAAGGCGCCGCCGTTGAGAATAACGGCAGTGGACGAGCATGTTGCCGATAAAATCAAGATGGACACAATTCTTGCGATGATGGACAAGGTGCAGAAGGAACAGTTGTACGAGTTCGCTGTGAATTATTCGAGGTCGGCAAACACCTATTTAAATATAGTTTCCGATGAAGTAGACGGTACCCGTCGCTGGATTGTGCGCCACGAGATTGAGTGGTATCGCAAGTATTCGCTGTCGTTGGCATGCCTGTTGTTCTGTATTATCGGAATACCATTGGGTTCCATAATCAGGAAGGGTGGATTCGGATTGTCGATGGTAGTGTCGGTTCTGATATTCCTAATATATTATATAGTTTCCACAACTTTTGAAAGCACAGTTAAGGAACTTGTAACTCCTACTTATTTCGGAATGTGGATTAGTACATTAATCCTCTTGCCTATAGGCATATATTTGGTTGTTTCGGTCGCCAACGACAACCTGAGGATAAATCCTCGTGTATTGAATAAGATTTTGAATGTCCTAAAGTTAAGGCGTAAGAAGAATAGTGGCGACGGCGATGATGAATAGCCCAAAAATCCGATGATAAAGTTTTTGTTTTTTTAAGGATTGCAAACGGATTTTTTAATGTAAATTTGCGGTCTTAAAAATGGGGAGGTTTTGTGCTTCCCCAATATAAAGGAAAACGAAATGATTGAAGATATTAAGCGTCATTTGAATACTGTTGAAGAAGCCATTGAGGATTTCAGAAATGGCAAGATAGTCATCGTAGTTGACGACGAGGACAGGGAGAACGAGGGTGATTTCATAGTTGCCGCCGAGAAGATAACTCCCGAAATAGTGAATTTCATGTTGCATAACGGACGTGGTGTGTTGTGTGCGCCCATTACCGAGGAGCGATGCGAGGAGTTGGAACTTGCGCATCAGGTGTCGAACAATACTTCGATGCTTGGAACGCCGTTTACGGTTACCGTCGACAAGTTGGAAGGTTGCACTACTGGTGTTTCGGCACACGACCGTGCTGCTACAATCCGCGCATTGGCAGACCCGAAATCCAAGCCCGAAACTTTTGGACGTCCGGGACATATAAATCCGCTTTACGCAAAGAGCAAGGGCGTACTTCGTCGTGCAGGACACACTGAGGCATCCATTGATTTGGCTCGTCTGGCAGGACTTTATCCGGCAGCAGCATTAATAGAAATTATGAATGAGGACGGAACTATGGCACGTCTGCCTCAACTTTTCGAGGTGGCCGACAAGTACGGTCTAAAGATTATATGCATTGCCGACATCATAAAGTATCGTCTGCAGACCGAAAGTCTTGTGGATATGGGCGACAGGGTATTTCTGCCAACCGAATACGGCAATTTCGATGTGATTCCGTTCCGCCAGCATTGCAACGGACTTGAGCACGTCGCTCTTATAAAGGGAACATGGGAATCCGATGAACCAGTGCTTGTCCGCGTGCATTCGAGCTGTGCAACTGGCGATATCTTTGGTTCAAAGAAATGCGACTGCGGCACTCAGCTTCACGAATCTATGAAGATGATTGAAAAGGAAGGCAAGGGCGTTTTGCTATACCTCAATCAGGAAGGCCGCGGTATTGGACTAATGAACAAGATAGCCGCCTACAAGTTGCAGGAGCAGGGCTACGATACTGTTGAGGCAAACCTGCACCTTGGTTTCAAGGACGACGAGCGCGACTATGGCGTTGGCGCACAGATATTAAGACATATTGGCGTTACCAAAATGCGTCTCATAACCAACAATCCGCGCAAGATGGCTGGAATCAAGGGCTATGGACTTGAAGTTGTGGAAACCGTGCCTATCAAGGTGGAACCCAACGAGTACAACAAATTCTACCTTGAAACCAAGGCCAAGAAGATGCATCATAAGTTGTAAGTTTTTTTGAAAAAAACTATTCTTGTTTTTCGGAAAAGATATATTTGCGGAAAATTAATTAACTAATATTTATTTTAACTTTATAGAGATGAAAAAGATTTTATTGATTTCAGCGATTGCATTGATGGCAGTTGCATTTGTATCGTGCAAGAAGGATGGCGTTTACAATCCTAAGCACAAAATCGCAAAGGTTTCTGAGGAGTGGACTAGAACTTCAGCTACAACTGATGCTAGCGGCACAGTAACCCACACGGTAACCAGGAATCCTTATGTAGCAGAAGAATGGACTTGGTCTGACAAGACATTGGCGAGCATAACTTACAAGAATTTTGAAGGTAAAGTCTATGAAATTGTAAAGTACACATACGATGACAAGAATAGAATCATCGGAAGTACAAACGCTGATGGTGATGAAAAGGCGGAATATGTTTATAACGACGATAAGAAGTTGCAGAGCATTAAAATTACTAACGGTACACACAATGAAGTTGTTATGGAAATTGCATACGACGGAAAAGTTCCGACAACGATTACAACTACAGTTAATTACACACTCAAGAATTTGTCTAAATTCGCAAAGAGCGTAATACCTAGTTATATTTACAATGCAATTGAAGCAGACGAAGTTAGTGCAAAGGCAGCTACTGTTACTCATAAATATACTTCAGCAATCGAATGGGATGGCAAGAATATTATTGAGGTTGTTACTACTGGCGACGATAACTACAAGCACATTGTTAAATACGAATATGATGGCAAGTTAAATCCTAATACTGGAATGTATGCTAATATGGACAATGATATATATAATGAGTATGGTGCTATTTATTCGAAGAATAATGTTATCAAGAGAACCGAAACTTATTCCAACGGAACAACTACGGAAGAAAAATATGAGTATCAGTATGACGGCAAGATGCCAATTAAGGTAATTTATACCGATGTGGATGAATATGAAATATTGGGAACAAAATACAATGATACCACTGTATATACAACAACTTACGAATACACAAAGTAATAAATTAGTTTAATGTTTATAAGGGGTTTCATCGGACAGATGAAACCCTTTTTTCTTGATGGCGGAAGAAAAATTAATTTTTGTTGAAAAATATAAATGAGAACTTGTTTCTCGTCGAGAGAAATTATTATCTTTGCCCTTTAATCTAAAATTTATGCGTATGAAAAGAATATTGATAGCAGCATTGGTATTGTCGAGTTTGGCTTTTTTCGTGTCATGCCAGAAGAGTGGTGTGTATATGCCAAAGAATAAGATTAGCAAGGTTTGGTACGAGGCAGAACATCTTTTTGTAAATTTGTTTGATAGCACCGAATACCGTAGTAGTACAGCGAAGTATCAGCGCGAAGGATGGACATGGAATGGAAAGTTCCTAGGTGAAAGAACGCTATTCAGGGCAAACGGAGATATTCGCATGAACTATGTTTACGAATACAACAAAAAGAATAAGGTTATCGGTATTACATCGAATTTGCCTTCGGAAAAGAAGACTCGCATACGTTTTGTATATGATGATGATACGAAGTTGCTGAAGGAGATCAGATACTTCACGGAAGCATTCCCCGAAAATGACTCTCCTTATAAGAAACTTGAATTCACATACGACGGAAAGGTATTGGCGTCGGTTAAGGAGACCATTAAAGGTATTTCTCCAAAAAGTTGTTCCGAGGACGATGGTTCGTTGCTGTCGTTATTGGTTTCTGAAGAAATGGCAGAGAGCATAGTCGCCAATGAAATCCGTTCTAAAGCAGCAGGTGATCAGATAAATGAATACGTATTCGAATGGAGCAAGGATAATATTTCGACTGTAAAGATTACCACCACGATTGGAAACATATCATCGGAAAAAAAGATTTCTTACACTTATGACAACAAAAAGAATCCGCAGATTGGCCGTGTGATGGGATATGTTGAAGATGGCGGCATTGATTATGTTATATGCTCAAAGAACAATCCTGTTACATGCAAATACGAAGGAGCTGACGGAAATGAGATTTACAGCGAAGAAATCCAGTATACTTACGACGGAAAAGTACCGACTGAAAAGATTGTAAAACGTACGGAAAAGACGGCATCTTCAATGAGCGTAACAGAAGAAAAGATTACCTACGAATACGAGGACTAATATATTCAAGATGAAGATAAAGGGCGCAGGTCGCCCTTTTTTTGTGTCTTTATATTGCGGGTATTCTTTTTTGTTTTATTTTTGCAGTTGGATTAGAGTTTTGACAATGATTAGGAATATATTGATTATAGGAATCTTGTGCGGACTATTTGCTTTTGTTTCGTGCAAGTCTGATTTTGAGGTTAACGACAAATGGCGTGATGCTCCGGCTATTTTCTGTGTTCTCGACAAGTCGCAGAATATGCAGTATGTCAAGGTGAACAAGTGCTTTATAGGTAATATTCCTGCCTCGGAAATGGCGTCGGTGTCGGATTCGTTGTTCTACGACTGCGATGTGCAGGTAAAACTCAAAAGAATGCAGGGAAACTCTGTCCTGAAGACATGGAATTTCCGTGCGGTAGATAGCATTCCAAAGGAGAGCGGATATTTTGCAAGCGACAAAAATACCATTTGGGTTGGCACACCTGACCTTGCCGACGGTTATACATACGAACTTGAGGTGAATATTGACGACGGAAGGATTATTGCAAAGGGAAGTACAGGGCTGGTGGACGGCTGCAGGATAACTGCGCCCGCCGAGAATGCGCCTAAGATTGACCTTGCAAGGTATAACAACGATTTCGGTATTAAGTATGTTCCTGGCAATAATGCTAATCTTCAGGAAGTCAACGTGTATTTTAACTACCTTGAAATTATGGCTAGCGGAGATACTGTGCCAAAGTCTGTCAGAATTTACAATAATCAGTCGTATAGGGTTTCGTCAGATTCTTATTCTACAGTTGAGCAGTCGTTTTCGGTGGCATCGTTCTACAGTGCCTTGGCTGCGCAGATAAGTGCCTCGGACGAGTCGGTGGTGAAACGACTTGTCAGAATGCCCGATTGCATGACTTTCAGCGTGTCTACTGCAGACGAAAACCTGTATACATATATGCAGGTAACCAAACCTTCGAACGGAATTGCGCAGGACAGGCCGATATTTACAAACATTTATGTTGATGAAAGTTCGAAGATGCCTGGTGGTGAGGCATACGGACTTATTGCCTCGCGGAGTACCGTTTCGCGTTCGAAGGCACTAGGTTCCGAGACGCTTGACTCTATTTCGCGCGGAATTCACACCAAAAACCTTAAGTTCCCACCCTGGACAGACAATTACTACATTACGCATAAGCCGTACAACAAATAGAATCGTCCTTCGGGATTTGTACTCCAGAAGGCAAGAATATAAGGATATTCTATCCGCACTAAAACCTCGCTTCTGCTTATTTGTGCATGTCGTTAAATCCTCCATAATTTTGAGGGGGAATTAATAACAATCGCAGTCGTATTTTAGAGCATAAATATTTGTTCTCCATGTTTTATATTTCTAAAAGTTTTCGTAACTTTGGCATTTTAATGTCGGAGGAACGAAATGGCTTTTATTGTGATAGAAGGTCTTGACGGAGCAGGCAAGTCAACACAGGTGGATTTGCTGTCAAGATATTTGCAATCAGAAGGTAAGAATGTAGAATACGTGCATTTCCCTACTGGTGATTCCGAAATATTTGGCGATATGATAAACCGTTTCCTGCGTGGCGAATTCGGTGGAATCGGCGATGTGAACCCTTATCTTGTTTCCTTGCTTTTCGCTGGCGACCGCTACAATATGGCGCCGAAGATTAACGCATGGCTCGCCGAAGGCAAATTTGTTATAAATGACCGCTATGTATACTCAAACATCGGGTTCCAGTGCGCAAAAATTGGCGACGAGGACGAGAAACGGAAACTTTTCGATTGGATTTTCAATCTGGAATTCAACTACTTCAAGATTCCGCGTCCCGACCTTAACATTTTCCTCGATGTGCCGTTTTCGTTTACCGAAAGACGTCTTGCCGAAAACCGCACCGGCAAGGACCGCGAGTACCTCAACGGCAAGACCGACATCCACGAGGCCGACCTTAATTTTCAGAAACGGGTGAGGGAGACGTATCTAAGGGCTGCCGAAACCGACGACCGTCTGGTTAGGATTGACTGTTCGGATAACGGCGAAATGCTGCCTCCCGAAAAAATTTCGGAAAAGGTGATTTGTGAACTGCGAAAACATAACTTTGTGAAATAAAATAAAAATAGTTGATATATGATGAAGATTTTAAGGACGTTATTCAGGTGGATTGTCGGAGCCACATTTATATTTTCCGGCTTCGTTAAAGTAATCGACCCGCTGGGATATGGATACAAGATTGCCGATTATCTTGAGGCAATGCATCTGTCGTCGATTGACGGCATTGCGCTGCCAATGGCAATAATATTTGCAGTGCTGGAATTGGTGATTGGCTTCTCGTTGTTTTTCAATCAGTTGCCGAAACTTGGCGCTTTGGGTGCTTTGCTCATGATGGTATTCTTCACTCCGCTGACATTGTGGCTGGCAATTGCAAATCCTGTGTCGGATTGCGGTTGCTTCGGCGATGCGCTTGTGATTACCAACTGGCAGACGTTTTTCAAGAACTTGGTGCTATTGGCAATGGCAATTCTGCTTTTTGCCCAGCGCAAGAAGTTTAAACCTGCATTTTTCCCTGCTGTCCAGTGGATAATAATGTTAATCGTGGGATTTGCATCTCTCGGACTTTCGATTTTCTGCCTTAAAACCCTGCCTATCATCGATTTCCGTCCCTATCATATCGGTGCTAACATAGCAGAGGGCATGGTTGTTCCCGAGAATGCACCAAAACCTGTTATTGAAAGTGTTTTTATCTATGAAAAGGATGGAAAGCAACAGGAGTTTTCTGTTGACAATTTGCCAGATGAATCATGGAAATTTGTTGATGCAAAGCACAATGTAATTGACCCAGGTTATGTTCCTCCGATTCACGACTTTACAATGACGAAACCTGTTCCTGCCGAGAGTGGGGTCGAAGTGGACCTCGATGGCGTTGAACTTGTTTACAAAAACGAAGATGGCGAGCAGATGTACGCCGATGTGTCGTCGGTTCCCGATGCTTCGTGGAAGTTTGAAAAGTATATATGCGAGGAGTGCGAAGAAGACATTGATGTGTCGAAAATAAGGATAACCTATAGCGATGCCGATGGCAAGATCGTTGAACTCGGAGTCGATGAAGCACCAGAGGACTTGGAGTTTGTGGAAGCAGTATATGCCGACGAAGCCGTAGAAACCGACATTTCTCCGCGTGTACTTGCCGACGAAAGGTATTCGTTCCTTATGATTGCATTGCGCCTCGAGGACATGGATGCCGAACATCTTGCTGAGTTTGATTCGATTGCAGAATTTGCAGCATCAAACAATATGGGATTCTATTGCATGACTTCGTCGAATGCCGAGGCAATTGCAAGTTTTACCGAGACACACCCCGTAAATTACGGTTTCTACAATACCGATCCGATAACGCTGAAGACAATAGTTCGTTCAAATCCAGGACTGTTGCTCATTCGCAAGGGTACGGTAATCGACAAGTGGCACGACGGAAATCTGCCGAAGGTTGAGAACCTGAAGAACGAACTTACTGGCACAATGCTTACAGCGCAGCACAATCAGCGCGACAGACTGCTCTATATAGTCTGGATATTGTCGGCATTCCTGGTAATGGCAGTAATTAAGATAATTTACAACTGGTTAGTGAAAAACAGATATATTAACGATAAAAACGATTTGATATGAGAAAGAAAATTGTTGCAGGAAACTGGAAAATGAACACTCTGGTAAGTCAGGGCAAGGCGTTGGCTGAGGAGTTGAACGCATTCATGAAAACATACGAAATGCCGGAGAACAAGACGGTGATTATCGGAACTCCGTTTACACATCTGTCGACGTGCGTTGCTGCCGTAGATACAAAGAAGATACATGTTTCGGCACAGAATTGCTCGCAGTTCGAGAAGGGCGCTTATACGGGCGAGGTTGCAGCAAACATGATCAAGGACTTGGGTGTAGAGTACACAATAATAGGACATAGCGAGCGCCGTCAGTATTTTGGCGACACCGATGAGGTTATTGCAACTAAACTTGACCAGTGCTATGCAAACGGCTTGAAACCTATACTTTGCTGTGGTGAGAAACTGGAAGAGCGTGAGGCAGGCAAGCATTTCGAGGTCATCGAGTCGCAGTTGCGCAATGCTTTGAAGAATGTATCGGCAGACAATTTCAAGAATACAGTTGTTGCCTACGAACCAGTTTGGGCAATTGGAACAGGCAAGACCGCCACACCCGAACAGGCAGAGGAAATACATGCTTTCATCCGCGGATTGATTGCAAAACTTTACAATGCACAGATTGCCGACGACACCACAATCCTCTATGGTGGTAGTGTAAATGCTGGCAATGCTGCAAACCTGTTTGCTCAACCCGACATCGACGGCGGACTGGTCGGCGGTGCATCGCTCAAGGCAAATGATTTCATTAGCATTATAAAGGCGATTTAACTTTGATACGGCGATGGAGGTTTTCTTCCATCGCCTTTTTTTATGCAATACGAAAATAAGAAGTGAATATGAACTATTTGGAACTTTCGATTGATATACCGCGAAGCAATCCTGCTCTTTCCGACATTCTGGTGGCATTTCTTGCCGAACAGAACTTCGACAGTTTCAGCGAGGAAGGAGGCAAACTTCTGGCTTACGTTGAGGAGTCAAAATATAGCAAGTCGGATGTCGATGAGATTCTCAACCAATTTGGAGTAACAGCGTCGGTAAAGGTGATTCCTCAGGAAAACTGGAACCGTCAGTGGGAAGAGAACTTCTCTCCGATTGTGGTTGATGAAAACCTTGCAATAAAGGCGCCATTCCACGACGAGACATTTGATACCAAACACACAATTGTCATAGAACCCAAGATGTCGTTTGGTACAGGGCACCACGCTACAACGTCGATGATGTGTCGCCTTATAGCCGAACTCGACCTTAAGGGTAAGGTCGGACTTGATATGGGTTGCGGAACGGGAATCCTTGCAATATACGCGTCAATTCTTGGTGCTTCGAAGATATATGCCATAGATATTGACGAATGGGCATACGAGAATACCGTTGAGAATGCCGAGCGTAATGGAGTTTCAAATATTGTGGCATCGCAGGGCGATATGGAGGACATTCCGGATGTGGAATACGACTTCGTTTTTGCCAATATCAACCTTAACATATTGAAACGGCAGATACCGACCTATGCTGCTCACATGAAAAATGATGCCGTCCTTCTGTTGAGCGGATTTTTCCTCACGGAAATCGACCAGATAAAGGAAGTTTGTTCTTCGTGCGGACTGCCTTTCGAGAAGTGCATATCGTCGGAAGAGTGGACGGCTTGTGTTTTCAAAATGAAAAAATGATAGTATGAAAAGAATTTTTGCCATACTGGTACTATGTGTCGCTTCTGTTGCTGCATTTGCGCAGTTTACGTTGGAGCCGAGCAAGTTCGGTAAGGAATTCGCCCAACAGCTTTCGTTTACGGGCGACATCAGGAAGGACGGTGCAAGCATGCAGAAGGAATTTCTTGCATTCTGGCAGTCCGACACGCTGACATCGCAGCAGCGCGAATTTTTCATAAGGACTATAAACAAGTTGCAGTCAAAAGGTTGCAAACCGTATCCCGATTTTGTGAGTTACACCGATGTGCTGATGTCATTCAAGCGCAGGGGTTATGACTACGGGCAGTTTGAACTTTTCGAGAAGGCTGTACTTGCAATGGTTGATGCTGGAAGACGGGTTCGTGTAAACGAACTGTCGGAGTTCTTGCAGAATTTCAACGTTTTACTTCGTAAGAATGTGGTTGCCAACAACGCAAGGACTAAGTGGACGGTCAATAAACTGGATTTCTTGATTACATACGAAAACGAAAAATTCCTTATAAAGTTTGACAATATTGACTTGATTGGATATCAGGACAGGGATAGTTTGAAATTGTATTCTACAAGTGGTATTCTAAATCCTATAGCAAAGACATGGGAAGGCAAAGGTGGAAAACTCGGATGGGAGCGCGTAGGTTATCCTCTCGACAGCATGAGCGTCTCGCTGAAAGACTACAACCTTAACATGACAGACATTATGATTAAGGCCGACAGCGTGGTGTTCAGCAACAAGTATTATTTTACGCAGGACCTTATGGGCGACCTTCTCGACAAGGCACAGAACGGTGAAAAACCTTACAAGTCTACATATCCGCGCTTTACAAGTTATTCGCAGGACTTCGATATAAAGGACATTGTAAAGGATGTGGACTATCGTGGAGGACTTTCGGTTAGGGGTCGTAACTTTATAGGCAGCGGTACCGACGATGCAAAGGCCGAAATAAGGATTGTCAAGAACGACAGCGTATCGTTCAGCGCATACGCCAGCGCATTTGTCTTTGACCCCGAAAAAATTGCAGCAGATAACTGCGAAATAGTGTTGAGACTTGCTCAGGATTCGATATATCACCCGTCGGTAAGTATAAGGTACACATTGGTTAAGAGAAAGTTTGAAAAGGAAACTGAACAAACTAAAGGCCGTAACAGGAAGGCGGAAAAGCAATACGACTACAAGGAAAATGGATTCCTTGAGGTTATCAGGGTTAAGGAAGGACTTTCGAACATAAATTTCGTTGACACCTACCATCAACTTTCTATGGATTTTACTTCGATGAAGTGGGTGATTGACAAGCCAATAATTGACATTTCTACCATAAATACTCAGGGAACGCCAAGCGAAGTGCTTTTTGAGTCGGCGGATTACTATACTTATGAAAAGTACAAGTCGTTGAAAAAGCACGATGCCCGCAATCCTCTTGAAGTCATTGCTTCCGTTGTGAGCTACGTAGGTGGTTATCCCGAATTTACGCTTGCCGATGTCGTCAACTATATGAAGGTTGACCGCGACCAGGCGTTGCAATTGGTATTTGCTCTTACCTATAAGGGATATATTTCTTACGACCAGCAAACTGAGAAAATCAAGGTTCATGATGAGACTTGGCGTTTCCTTGCTGCACACAAGGGCGATGCCGATTCCGATGTGATTAAGTTCTATAGTATCGTGAAGTCTGCAGAAGGTGTTTCGGTCGACAAGGAAACCAAGCAGGTTGTAAATAGTGCGCTAGGTAATGATACTGCATCGAATGCAAAGTTGAGCTTGACGAATTTTGAGTTGAAAATGTCTGGCGTTCCAAGCGTACACCTTTCCGATTCGCAGAACGTAACCGTGTATCCGAAGGACGGAAAACTTGTAATACAGAAGAACAGGAACTTCATGTTTGACGGATTGCTTCAGGCGGGTCAATTCTATATGTACGGCAAGGGATTTAAGTTCGATTATGGTTTGTTCAAGATTGACGTTCCCAACTGCGATTCCATGAAGATGGTGGCATTGACTACGCCAGACATGAACTTCCTGGATGCAACAGGACAACCAAAACCTGCAATCGTAAGAAACAAAATTGAGGAACTGTCTGGTGAATTCTATATAGACTATCCGAACAACAAGTCTGGTTATGCCGACTATAAGGAGTATCCTAAGTTGGTATCCACAAAGGATTCGTATGTGTATTACGACAGTCCGAAGGTTTACAACGGAATATACGACAGGAAAACATTTTATTTCAAGGTTGACCCATTTACGCTTGACAGCATAGAGGGCTACAATAAGGATAACATACATTTCGACGGAGTACTTGTCAGCGGTGGCATAATCCCCGATCTCAATGAAACACTCGTGGTGCGTAAGAGCGACTGGTCGTTGGGTTTCGAATACAAGACTCCCGCATCTGGAATTCCTATATATAACGGAAAGGCAACATTTAAGAATTATTTGGATTTGAGTAACAAGGGTTTGCGTGCCAATGGTACACTCGCATATTTGAATACAACATTCAGCGATGCTTATGTTACCTTGTTCCCCGACGAGATGGAGGGTCATTCCAAGAAAATGCTGATGGAACCGAAATCGTCGCCAATAGAGTTCCCAAAGGTCGAAGGTATGGAGAATACTTTGCAGTGGAAGGTTAGTGCCGACAAGTTCCATGTCGATAAAGATACGAGCGACTTTGTTATGTACGACGGAAAGGCGCATCTAGACGGAAACCTTGTCATTACGTCGCAGGGACTGCACGGCGAGGGGACAACATATATCGAAAAGGCATTGCTGGAATCTAAAGACTTTTTGTATAACAAGGAGACGTTTGATGCCGATACCGCCGACTTCAGCATATATTCTAACAGCATAGCCGACATTGATTTTAGAGGTTGGCGTCAGAAGTCGCACATTGATTTCGTGAAGAGGCAGGGCGATTTCTCGTCAAACGATACGTTGGCACCGCAAGATTTCCCCAAGAACAAGTATAAATGTACGTCGGATAGGACCGTCTGGTATATGGACAAGGAGGAACTTGCTTTCTCTACCAAGCAGGAAGTGCTTGACAACATAAAGAATATGGATCCTGAGACAGACTGGGAGAAATGGGAGTCGGCATTCCTTAGCAGTTCAAAGTTCCAGTCGTATATGCCCGGACAGGACAATTTGTCGTTCTATGTTCCCGAAGCGGTATACAATTATCGTAAGCACATAATCAAGGCGCAAGGGGTAGGTGTGATACGTGTGGCAGATGCTGCAATATTCCCGTCCGACGATGTGTTTATTAGGGAGAATGCCGTCATGGATACTTTGCGTAAGGCAAAGATTACCGCAAATGTTACAAGCGAACATTATAAGTTCTACAATGCAACTGTCAAGATAAATGGAAAACGCGATTACACGGCCGATGCTTTGTACGACTATGTTAACGATACGAAGGAACCGCAGACGATACATTTTGCCGACATTGGAGTGGCAAACGGAGAGACTCGTGCTCATGGCGAAATATCTGAACCCGATGATTTCCACATAACACGGCACTTTGCATATCAGGGCAGGGTGAACATGTATGCCGGAATTGACACTCTTGAGTATGTTGGTGCTGCTAAGTTGATGCACGAATGCGATACTGCTCCGCAGTGGTTCAAGTTCAAGTCGTTCGTTGGTTCCGAAGATGCCTACATACCTGTCGACAAGGAACTGAAGAGCATTAATAATTTGGCATTGCGTTCGTCAGTAATGTATGGTAACAATAAGATATATCCTGCATTTATGGCAAAACGCCGTAATTCAACCGACGAGACCATCTTCGATGCAAACGGTTACATACATTTCGATGTCGATTCTGGAAGGTACGAGATTGCACCTCTCGACAAACTCTACGAGCATAATCTTCCGGGTAACTATATGTCGCTTGATGTGGCTTCATGCAATATAAGTGGCGAGGGACATTTTGCGTTCAGCAAGAACCTTGATGCCAAGGTGTTCAATGTAAATTCATACGGAACGTTCAACTATAATGTTGAGACAGATACCGTAGAGTTCAATACCACGATGTTCATTAATATGCCTATGCCTGGTTCTGCATACGAGTATCTTGCAAAGGCATTTACTGCTGCAAGTTCCGATGCTGTCGATGAAAACGATGAGGATTACCACGTCGCCTTGAAGCAGTTCCTCGATACTACCGAGTACAACAAGTACATGACTAACGTAAGTTTCGGCAATTACAACAAAATACCGAAGTTGCTGGTAGAGAACAAGGTGGTTATAACAGGCGTCAAGTTCGTATACGACCGTAAGTCGCAGAGGAAGGGAATGCTGTATGCAGGTCCTATAGGATTTGTAAATTTCGGAAAGCACCGCGTGTCGAGGTATATGAACGGATATATAAGGATAATAAAGGCAAGAAGTACTGCTTCCGAAATCTTTGAGATGCTCGTTGAACTGGACAATGACAAATATTTCTACTTTAATACGGATGGAAAATACGTGAAGGTATATTCCGAGGAAGGCGATGGTGTGAATAAGTTCAGGTCGATAATAGGAGAATCGAAGGAGAAGTATACCGACAATTATAACGTTGTCCTTGAAGGTGTTGCCGACAGGAATAGTTTTAAGAAGGAGATGGACAGAAAGTTCCAGAATACTGAAAGTGAATATTAGGATTGTAGTTTACATATTGCTTCTGTTCTTGCTTTCGCTACTGGGCGGATGCTGGGCGTTGCAGAGAAATGTCAGGCCGGCGACAGTCACGCAGAAATCGTCTGCTTCTGACTTTTCGGCTATGTACAATCCTGGCAGTTCGGTTGTAAATCCGCAAATTACATCATTTGTGTCGTCGGATTCGGAGGCGGATGTCTTTCTCAGGATAAGGACGCAGGAATTAAGGAACGCTCTTGCCAATCCGCTCGAAAACGAAATAAACGTGTACGTCAAGTACTACCTTCGCGATGCAAGCGATTTCCATCTTGCCGACACAGCATCGATGCGTTATACTTTCGATGCATCCAAGGGTGATTATGCCTATGGGCGTTTTAAAGTGGCGCTTGCTGCGAAAACCAGGTACAAACTTGTGGTCGATTTTGTGAACGTCCGGTACGATATTCGCAAGCGTCTATTGTGTGACATAAAGAATACTGCCGATTTCAACGATGACAAGTATATCGTGACGACCGGCGCTGATGATGTGCTGTTTTCCAATGTAGTTGCTGAAGGCAGCAGCATAGTCCTGCGTAGTGGTGCCGATTGTAGGCCTACAGTGGATGTGGAGTTTTATGGGGAAAAAAGTTATGTGTCGCTGCCTCCATATTTGAGTTCGGCAGTAAAATCTCCAAGTGTGCCCGATTCAATATTCAGGTATGCATTTGGCGACACATTGCGCGTTGACAAGGCGGGACTATATGCGGTCGGTTCCACGTCGAAGAATGAAAAGTTTGGTATCGTGGCAACTGGCAATACGTCGTATCCTGCTGTAACAAAGGTAGTTGACATGCTGGGACCTATGAACCATATTTGTACCGAACGTGAATTTTCAATGATTGATTCGTCTAATCTGAAAAAGTCGGTAGATGCTTTCTGGTTGGGATTGTCGAAGAACGAGAAAAATGCAAGGGAACAGATTCGTGTGTTCTATAGTCGCGTGGCGTTGGCAAATATGATGTTTTCGTGTCGCGAGGAGGGTTGGAGAACCGACCGCGGCATGATATACGTTATGCTTGGTCCGCCGTCTGTCGTCAACATAACTCCTACAAGCGAGGAGTGGTCGTATGGCGATAACAGCGGGATGCTATTTACTTTTGAAAACAATTCGGGACTTCGCAACGATTATTCGCTGTTGAGGTCCAATACATATCAGTCGGTATGGTCGCAGGTCTTGACGACTTGGCGGTCAGGGAAAATATTTACAGTATCGAAGTTGAACAATGAGTGAATTTATTTTTGGAATAAGACCTGTGCTCGAAGCGATTAGGGCAGGGCAGGAGATTGACAAGGTGCTGGTCAGGCAGAATATGACTGGCGACTTGGCGGTGGAACTTATGGCTGAATTGCGTCGTAACAAACTGAATATTCAGTATGTTCCAGCCGAAAAACTTGATAAGATAACAAATAGGAATCATCAGGGGGTAGTTGCGTATATATCGCCTGTTGCATACCAAAGTTTAGAGCAGGTGGTGCTGAAGTCCTTTGATGATGGCGTTACACCTGTGGTGGTTTTGCTTGATGGCATTACCGATGTGCGCAATTTTGGTGCGATAGCGCGTACCTGCGAGTGTGCTGGCGTTACTGCCATTGTCATTCCCGAGACCAATTCGGCAAGGATTACTGAGGATGCGATAAAGACCTCTGCAGGTGCTTTGTACAATATTCCTGTGTGCCGTGAGAAAAATCTGGTAGATGCAGTATTGTTCCTGCAGCAAAGTGGTTTCCACGTGTATGCGTCAACAGAAAAGACTGAAAATATTGTTTACGATGAGGATTTTTCGGGACCTACGGCAATAATAATGGGGTCGGAGGATGTTGGCGTGTCCAAGTCATTGATGAAGCGTGCTGACAAACTCGTAAAGATTCCGATGCAGGGCAAGACTGAGTCGCTTAATGTGTCGGTATCTACCGCTGTGGTTGTATACGAAGTTGTTCGCCAACGTTATATGGATAAAAAGTAAGTTAATTAAGAATTAAAAATTAAATATATGCAAAAAGTTATTAAGTCTGCGTTGATATCAGTGTTCGACAAGCACGATTTGGATTTGGTTGTCAAGAATTTGAGCAACTACGGTGTTAAGATTTATTCGACTGGTGGTACATACGATTTCATTTCATCGTTGGATGTTGAGGTTACTAAGGTCGAGGATGTTACAGGTTATCCCTCAATTCTCGATGGTAGGGTAAAGACTTTGCATCCCAAGATTTTTGGTGGAATTCTTGCTATTCGTGAGGAAGAAAGCCATCTGGAGCAGATGCAGAAGTATGAAATCCCTGAAATAGATTTGGTTATTGTTGACTTGTATCCGTTTGAGCAAACAGTAAAGTCGAACGCATCGGAGAGCGACATAATCGAGAAGATAGATATAGGTGGCATTTCGCTGATTAGGGCAGCAGCAAAGAACTACAAGGATGTGCTGATAATTTCGCACAAAGGTCAGTATCAGGAACTTTGCAACATAATTGAGGAAAATGGATGTTCCACCGACTTGGAAACACGTCGCAGATTTGCTCGTGAGGCATTTGGAATCAGTTCCAATTATGATTCGGCAATTTTCAATTGGTTCGACAACAATTCGATGTCGCAGTTGAAACTTTCGCAGCGCGAATATATGCCATTGCGTTATGGCGAAAATCCTCATCAGGAAGCAAAGTTCTTCGGCAATTTCGATGAGATGTTCACAAAGTTGCATGGTAAGGAAGTTAGTTACAACAATATACTTGACATTGATGCAGGCATTAACCTTATCAGGGAGTTTGATGATACGACGGTTGCCATTCTAAAGCACAACAATGCATGTGGAGTTGCAACACGCAGCACTTTGCTTATGGCATGGAAGGACGCCCTTGCTTGCGACCCGGTATCGGCATACGGAGGAATCATTGTTACGAACCGCCCGATTGACCGCGAGGTGGCAATGGAAATAAATAAGATTTTCTTCGAGGTGATAATTGCTCCAGACTTTACCAAGGAGGCACTCGAGGTGCTTGAACAGAAGAAAAACCGCATAATACTCGTACAGAAGCATAACAATGTGTCAAAACATGTTTTGCGCACTGCAATAAATGGAGTTTTGGTTCAGGAACGCGATACCCGCATCGAAGGAATGGACGACTTGAAGTATGTTACCAACGAAAAGCCGACATCTGCACAGATTCAGGACTTGTTCTTTGCTAACAAGTTGGTAAAGAGCACAAAGTCGAATGCAATAGTACTTGTGAAGAATGCTCAACTTTTGGCAAGCGGTACTGGTCAGACTTCGCGTGTAGATGCATTGAAGCAGGCAATTGAGAAGGCAAAAGGTTTCGGTTTCGACCTCAATGGTGCAGTTATGGCTTCGGATGCGTTCTTTCCGTTTGCTGATTCGATAGAAATCGCCTACAAGGAAGGTATTTCCGCTGTAATCCAGCCCGGTGGTTCAATCCGTGACGAGGATACAATAAACTTCTGCAACGAGAACAAGATTCCAATGGTATTTACTGGAATTAGGCATTTCAGACATTAGAATGTTAGGGTGATCCATTTGTCATTCCACAAAACAGAACGAACAGCATAAGGGACGTTGCTTGTGAGTTCGTTTGTGCAAATAAAAAATAAGCAAGCCAATCGGCTTGCTTATTTAATGTTATTAGAAATTCGGTTTGTGTTCGTAGTTGCGGTAGAAGTCTTCGATAATCTTTACTGCTTCTTCCGGGGTATCTACTATGTTGTAGATTTCGAGGTCCTTTTCCGAGATGTTATGTTCTCCATCAAGTACGCTTTCCTTTACCCATTCGAAAAGTCCTTTCCAAAACTTTGAACCGAAGAGGATAATCGGGAATTTAGCAATCTTCTTGGTCTGGATCAATGTGATTGCCTCGAAGAGTTCGTCAAATGTACCGAAACCGCCTGGGAAAACGATGAATCCCTGTGCGTAGCGCATGAACATAGTCTTGCGGGTAAAGAAGTAGTCGAAAGTAACGAGCTTGTCGGTGTCGATGTACTTGTTGGCTGCCTGTTCGAATTCGAGAACAATGTTGCAACCTGCCGAAATACCACCACCGCGCTGTGCTCCACGGTTACCTGCTTCCATGATGCCGGGACCGCCACCAGTGATAACACCGTAACCCTTCTTTACCAACTGGTATGCTGTTTCTTCAGCACCGATGTAGTACGGATTGTCCTCCTTTGTTCTTGCCGAACCGAATATTGCAACGCAAGGACCTAACTTTGCATAGTGGTCGAAACCGTTTACGAGTTCGCCCATTACCTTGAACATGCTCCATGAGTCGAGGGACTTTATTTCAGTGTCCCATTTCTTCTGCATTCTGTTTTTTTCGTCTGCTGTCATAATCGATATTTTTTAATTTATATTAAGTTTCCAATTGAGACGCAAGGTTTTGCGTCTTTTATGTATTATAAGTTTTCTATTAGTTCGTCCAAATCCTTTTTGAATGCTTCGGTTGACTGGTATCTGTCGTTTAATGCTTTGAGTACCATGATTCTTTGTGCATTGTCGCTTATTGCTCCCGGAACGAATGGCAGCGGTCTTACAGTTGCCTTTTCTATTATTGCGTGAGCTTCGTCGCTAATGCGATAGTGCTTTTCTATCTTGCCGAAAACTTGCTGGCGTTTTACAATTGGTTTGTCGGCAGGGAAAATAGGTTCTCGCGCTAATGCCTCGTACATAATAAGTCCCATGCTATATATGTCGCTGTAGTCGCCTACAAGGTCTTCGAATCCTATGACCTGTTCTGGACTTTGGTATAGTGTGTTTGAAGGGCGACGGTTAAGCGGCATGTTCTTGAACCCAAGTTTTATGTTTTCGATGCCAAGTATTTTTGTGGTAGGGTGTAGGAAGTCAAATTCCTCGCATTCGTCCCATTGCACGATGATATTTTCGGGCGTAAGGTTTCCGTGGCAAAGTTTCAGTTTGTGAACGTACGACAATGTCTCGAGGCAGTTTGCAATTATGCGCAAGAAGAAAATGTCGTTGCGGTAGTCCATGTATTTTGGGTCGTAGATGAGTTCCTTTAGCGTACGACCTCCTATAAACTCGCACACGAGGTATATGTCGCTGCCTTCGAACACCATATCTTCTATTGAAACAAGTCCTTCGGTTTTAACCTCCGTGCATACTGTTGCAAAAAATTTGAAACGCTGTGCATCGTTGTCGAAGAGCGCAGTTGATATTTTCTTCAGGACTTTTTTCTCCTTGGTGTCGGCATTGGCACCTATGTAAAGCGTCGCGTTTCCAGAGCGGCTTATTATCGTTCCTTGTTCGTCGGGGAAAAATACATATTTCCCTTTGTTTCCGTCTAAAATCTTAGGTGTCATTGTGTTACTTGTTAAATTCTTCTATTGCGCGACGTTCCCAGTCGTTGTTGAAAGTGTTCTGTCCGTATCCTGATGATGCATTGTCAACAGAATTGTATGTGTCGGAAGTTCCGTATGATGTTGTTTTGCTTCGTGACAAATAGCGAGTCCAGTTGAAAGTATGTATTTCGCCTTGCTTGTTTGAGTGAAGCAGTTCGTATTCATGTCCTTCCATGCTTGGATTGTAGAAAACGAACTTGCAGTTGTTGTCCTCGCCAAGTCGGTAGTACTGCCATATTTCGTATGGGTAGGCGCCGGGTTCTATTGGCGATTGGAAAATATGGTTCGGAACGCCGTATTGCAGGTAAATTACGCCTCTGTCGGTCTCGAATCCATGTCGAATTGTGGTGGCGTAGTTCCTTTCAACCTTCTCAACCTGCAATTTGTATTGGTACCATTCGTTTTCGGGATTTATATAGTTGCGCTTAACCCAGAATTCAACGAAATATTTCTGCAGAGTTGCCAAGTCTGCCTTGCGTAACTGGTTGTCAATGAACGGACGTTCGTAGATTGTTGCTATTGGTCGCATCGACTTGATGTAGTATATTAGCGAGTCGCGCGAGTTCATGTTGCCGGCAAATGTGTTGTTTAGGTCGAACTGCTGAGCACGAGCAGCGTATTCCTCGTTGCTGAAAGTGTTTTTGTTTTGGCGCTGGAAGAAGTATATGCTCTTGACTATGGTTTCATTGTCGCGACTTACAATTTCAACCACAAGGTTGTAGTTCCCACTAGGCAGTTTTTCTATGTTCAGTTCTCCGATGAATGGAACGACTTCGGCTGGTTTCATCTTCTTGAACCTGTTGCACGAAGGAATATCTTTTCCCGACGAATATTCTACTATGCGGTATTTTAGCATGAAGTCGTCTTTTAAAACCTTGTCGGTATTGTATGCTTCAACATAGAATTTCAGTGTGTTCATGTTTTCGGGGAAGAAGTTTGCAACGTATGGCACTATGTTGTATCCGCTTTTTGTTATCGACGATTCGTCCGATGCCTTGGTATAACTTTCGACGAGTTCAATGTCGCTGAATTTCACTTCGTCGCTGAAATCCATTACGATTGTGTCGGAGAAGCAGTATGGCGGCTTGTCGCTGTTGATGTCGCGTATGCTGATGTCGAAAGTGTATTTGCCGTTTGGCAGGTTTATGCGCTGTACATCGATAAAGTTGGGAATTGCACCAGTAGTGTCTGCTATTTCAGGGCTATGGAGGACATATTTTTCGAAGTTTGCTATGGAATCGCCAACCTTGAAAGTCATCACAACTTCAATTTCCGACTGGAACTTTCCGCTACCGGTTTTTACAAGCATGGTTGAACTGCCTATAGTGCTCATGTATGTCTCTATGTATTGCCCGTTAGGTGAATTATACTTTGAATACATGAAGTATACTTCAAGTCCTGCAAAGGATTTAAGGGCAAATATCATACTAAACGCAATAGTGAAAAATATTGTTTTCTTCATATTATATCGTATGTACAAAATAAAAACGCAAGATAATAAATTTTATGATACGGATGAAAAGTTTTTTGTTTTATGAGTCGATTATTGTCCAAATTAATTGCCAACATACACTGGTCTTATCGTCTGTCCCAACATTCTGTAATAGCTTGTTTCGTAGCATGATGCTGGTTCAAGGATAAATCCCCACGCGTATTCGGGGGCATCGGAATACAAGGTGCTAACCCAGTAGAAACCGCTTTCACCGTTGCTCAAAAGGCCTTCGCCATCACGACCTCCAGCCATAGGCAGGAAGATATTATTGCCGTTTGGTCCTATAAAGCGATAACCATTCACGCTATTTTGCGAAGTGTATTCTTTTGTGCAGTTGTTGTACAATTCGGCGAATTCCTCCTTTGTTGGCATTCTCCATGCCGAGCCAAGTATCGCTGTTGCTGCATCATCGGCAGATTCCAAGGCGGTAAATCCGTCTGTGCTGGTGTATTTTACCAAAGCCGAATCTTTGTAGAAACTATATGTATTCCAGTTGTATGATTGTTTTTCTGTGACTTCGCCCCAAGCGTAGTATTTGCCTGTTTTTTCTGGTGAGCTTGCACCGAGGTTGCAGTTTGCCCATTTTAGTCCGCTGGGCAGACCAAGATCAACATAATTGAATGTGGAACCCAAATCTATGGATGCTGTCAAAGGTTCGTTTTCTAGGATATAGATTTCCGATTCTCCGTGAAATGCTATATCGCCGATGGTCGCATCAACCAGCACGCGGAAAGGCTTACCCATAGCGGCATATAGTATATTGCTACGACCGTAGTCGTACATATAGTAATCCGCTATACTGTCAACAGCAACAAACCTACTATCATATACTACTGTGTCGTCCTCGTATGCGATAGAAACGGTTGCCTCAAAATCGGTAACCTGACTTTTGCTTACTATGCCTTCGGCGGAATACTTTTTCACCAGTTCTATGTTCAATGTTGCCAGAGGGGTAAGCTCAAGCGGTTCTTTTTGGCATGATGTAAAAAGCATTACAAACATTATTGTGCACAATGGCAATAAACAGGTTCTCATATATGTACTTTTTATTTTCATGTTTTTTATTCCTTTACAACTTTATATACCGACGGCAAATTATTTTCTGCACCATAAATTCTTACGATATAAACTCCAGGGACAAGGCTTTCGACATCACATTCGACCTCGTAGCCGTTGACTTCTTTGCGCATAACAAGCTGACCAGTCGTTGAATATAACTCTACAAACGAGATGAGACCATCTGAATTGATGTTTAACATTTTCGAAGTTGGGTTTGGTCCTATGTCGAAAGTCTCAGGTTCGGCAAGGACGGTAAGGTTAATGTCGAAAATGGTGTCGCAATCAGCTTCGTGCTGTATTTCAAACGAGTAGCGGCCAGTAGAGTAGAATGTGTGGTCGCCAACGGTGACAAAATTTGGCACAACGGTATCGATGGTTTGTGTTATTTCGCACTTAACGAAATCGGCAATGAAAGTGCTGTCGCTTGTGACCTCTATCGAACGTGGATTGTCAAAGTTTCCATCTTCCCACGAATCAAATACATAGCCTTGGTTTGGCATTGCGGAAAGTGTGATTTCTGATCCTTCATCGTATGTACCGCCGCCCGAAACAGTGCCGTATGCGTCGTTGTTTGAAAGAACGGTAATGGTATATTGCTGTGCTTGTAAGTTGTAGAAATCCATAACATTGAAACGCTTTGATTGCATTACACGACCTTGCGTGTGATTTTCAACCCATACAACAACCTTGCATTTGCTTATGTCATATTCTTCACTGATTGTAATTGAAAAACTTGTTGAGAATCTGTTATTGCCATCAAAAGTTGCTTCTGTTCCATTTGCATCGGGGTATAAAACTCGCACAAGATTGTTGATTTTTCCCGCTACGCTCCAATCGTAATCAATATCTTCGGCAAGTGCCGCCATTACGACAATCTGGTCATCACCATAGTATTCCGAAAGTTTTTCTGCTGTGACATTCAAGGTGAAAGTTCTACTTTCTGGTTCTGTTTGTTCAAATTCGGCAGTAAGACTATATATGGATTTGATAGCCTTTACATTGTTATAGTAAGTAGTGTATGCGTCTTGCATAGCAGATTCTCGAGTATCAGCCCCAGCCATTCCAACATATCCGTCAAATACAGTAGAAGGTGTGCCATCGAATCCATATATCTCGCCGAATATGTTAGACTTTTCTGCCCAGTAGTAGAAGCGATTAGTAGATTCTGTGTATTGGTACGCATCAGCTACATGGTGGTCAAGAACTATAATATTCAAAGAATCTGTATCTTCCATATTGTCGAGAGCTTTTGCTGCGTATGGGCTATAACCACAACCTCTGTATGCAAATAATTCAACCAATATGTTTTCTTTTTCAACGCCTTCGTCTCTGACAAATGCCGCCACAAATGTACTATCACTTGTAACCGTAACTGTACGCGGATTATCGGTGATGTCATCGCTCCACGAAACAAAGCGGTATCCTTGGTTTGGAATTGCTGTAAGCGTTGCTGTAGCACCTTCCTCGTAAGTTCCGCCACCTGATACAGAGCCGTATGAATCGTTGTTTGAAAGGACGGTAATGGTAAATGTTGGTATTTCCTCAAAAGATGCATCAATTGTGTGGTCGGCTGAAACATTCTCAAATGTGTAAACGCCGTCAACTAATTCGACGGTAACATCCACATCGTCAACCATTACACTTGAAATGCGATAACCTTCATTGGCTATAATTGTAAATGTTGTGCTTCTGCCTTCTCCAATAGATACTTCTCCGTTCGGAGTAATTGTCCCGTTTTCACCTGCGGTTGCTATGATTGTATAAAATACAGGAGCATCAGCCCCAAAGTTATCCATGCAGAAAAATAATGGAGTATTTATACCATAGCCGTCAGCGGTGTCATTGCTTATTGCTATAAAATTCAAACTGTCGGCATTTTCTAACCACGAAAGATCAACGTATGTCCAATCGTCCATCATATACGAATTTCCTTCTGTAAAATCAGCCATCATTATTTCTCGATTACCGATTAAATTGTCATTTGCGTATGCTCTAACTTGCAATTTGAAATAGAACTGATTTGACGCATAATGATTATCTGTTCCTATTACATATTTGCTCAATAATACTGGCATGCAGAAATATGCACCACGGTTTGTGAAATCGCCCGAATATTCTGTGTCAATCTTAATGCCAACAGGAATTGGAGAATAATCGCCCATCCAGTCTGAACCAATATAAGCGGTTACATAGTTTGCTGAATTACCAGCCCCATGACCAACGCAACTTGAAAGATTGGTATAAGTGTTTGTTAACGTATCTGTGCCGTTGGTGTAGGCGAAACCTGTCCATGTATCATATTGACTTTCGTAATCGTTGTATAATGTCAGGTAAGAACTTGTGAATTGACCTGACCCATCATCACCAATCCACGATGAATTTTCTCCATCAAGAGGCAATTCCTCGAAGTCAACAATTTGCGGATAATTTCCATCTCTTATAAAATTCGCCACAAAAGTTGAGTCGCTTGTAACCGTTATTGTCCGCGGATTTTCGGCATTGCCATCGTTCCACGAAACAAATTCGTAACCATGGTTTGGTGTGGCCTCTATTACAGCCGTACCATCAGTACAGTCGGGTTGCTGTGTAATATTTGTCGTTCCCATTGCAGAATTTGAACTTTCTAAATGAAGCATATAAGGGCGACGCTCTTGGATATTTGTAAAATTAGACCAAATTTCTGCTGAAGCATAACTATCTACCAATCCGCAAGGAGTCCATAATGTTGCCGTTGCGTATGTTGTGTCTGTGAAAACTATCAAATCCAAATCAGAGCCTCGGATTGGAGGATTATTAGCCAACATATATATATCCGTGATATTTTCGCAACCATCAAAAGCATAATAATCGATAGTTTCTACAGAATTGCCAATGTAAACAGATGTCAACCCGATACAAGCATTGAATGCTCCAGAACCAATGCTTGCTACAGAATTGGGAATTGTTAATATTCCAGTCAAACCACAATCCCAAAATGCGCCACTACCAATGCTTGTTACAGAATCGGGAATTATAACTGATGTCAGTCCGCTACAAGCCATAAATGCATTCTTGCCAATTTCCGTAACCGAATTGGGGATTGTAACCGATGTTAGTTGGCGACATTCGAAAAAAGCAGAGCCAACAATTTGTTTTATTCCGTCTGGAATTATGTATTCGTCAGCATATCCACAAGGGAAATAAACAAAACAATTTGCATTGAAAATAGGTTCGGTAAATACGCATCCATTAAATGCTCCTCCTCCAATATATGTGACAGAATTAGGAATTTCAACTGATGTCAGCCCACTGCAATTAGAAAATGCACTTGAGCCAATACTTGTAACAGAATTGGGGATAGTAACCGATGTCAGACAAGTTGCCCCATAAAAGGCATAGTCTTTTATTTCTGTTACAGTATTATGAATAACCAAATCAGTAACAAGATTATCGCTAATATATAAGTTGTGTGCTTTATAGAGAGGATTTGATGTTTCATTAGCAAACAACATTCCGCACCATTCGTCTATGTTGCCAGTATAATATACAGACATTAGTTCGCTACAACTAGTAAATGCATAATAGTCAATGCTCTCAACAGAATTACCAATTGTAACTGATGTCAGTCCGCTACAAGCCATAAATGCATTCATGCCAATTTCCGTAACCGAATTGGGGATTGTAACCGATGTCAGTCCACTGCATCCATAAAATGCACTTGAACCAATACTTGTAACAGAATAAGTTATCCTATTATATTCAATTGTTTCTGGAATTTCAAGGTCGCCAGTCGGCTGAGTGTTGTAACCGCTACCAGTTTCACTCGTCACTTCCACCATATAAGGTTCTACATCGGATGTAATATTGTAGAACAATGTCTGTCCTGTGCTGCATACTGAGGAAAAGTCGTATGCATGAACATAATTACCCAACAACATGGATAAAATAAACAATATAATTAATTTTCTCATCTTATGCAAAACAATACTTAATCTAAATTATGTGGCAAATGTAATGCAATTCGCCATGATTTGCAAAAGAAAATTGTATTTTATATAATAATTAGCCTAAAAGGTCTTGTGAGATTGTTCTTGAGCATGCATGATTTGATTGTATGTCATCAATTAGTTCGTCAAACACATGTCCAAATCTTCGCGAATCTTTTCCTTGTCCATATTCTGACCGATGAACACCAGTTTCTGCATTCTGTCGCCGTAGGTGTCGTCCCAGTCGCGCAAAATTGCAGGATTGCGCAGGATAAAGTCTTCGAGTTCGTCATCGGGCATCGTGGCGAACCATTGTCCAACATTGCGCAGACTGATTTGTTTTCCTGCCTGTTCAAACAAGTAGCATACATCGAACTCGTCCTTGAAATAGCACATACCTTTGCATCTTATTATGTTCTTGGGCATCTTGCGGGCTACGAAGTCATCGAAACGACCAAGATTGAACGGTTGGCGCGCCTTATAGACGAAAGTGCTAATGTTGTATTCTTCTGTTTCTCCACCTTCGTGGTCGTGATGATGATGTTCATGGTCGTGATGATGCTCTCCATGCTCATGTTCTTCGTGGTGACCGTGATGCTCGTGCTCGTCCTCTTCGTGAATGTCCTCGATTTCGCGTATCCAAGTTGCCGAAGTCGCAGTATTTTCGAAATCGAAACTTCCCGTATAGATAATTTCTTCGAGGTCAATATTCCCATAATCGCATTCAATGATTTGTGCTTTGGATTGTATTGCCCGTATTATTTCTTTCAGGCGGTTGCGTTCTACCTCGTTTATTTCCGATGATTTGTTTAGTAATATGATGTTGCAGAATTCAATTTGTTGTATTACAAGGTTTTCCAAGTCATCTTCGGCAATGTGCTTTTTTGTAAGACTTTCGCCACAACCGAATTCGTCTTTCATGCGCATGGCATCCACAACTGTGACAATGCAGTCGAGGTAAGGCACTCCATGTCGCGTGTATTTTTCTTCGAGACTTGGTATTGAGCATATTGTCTGAGCAATTGGCTGGGGTTCACATATTCCGCTTGCTTCGATTACAATATAGTCGAACTTGTGCTGACTGGCAATTTCGGTGAGTTGTTCCACCAAGTCCATTTTCAGTGTACAGCAGATGCATCCGTTTTGCAATGCCACAAGACTGTCGTCCTTTTGACCGACTATTCCTCCTTTTTCGATGAGGTCGGCATCTATGTTTACTTCGCCTATGTCGTTCACTATCACTGCGAACTTAATGCCTTTTTTGTTCGAAAGTATGTTGTTTACCAAAGTGGTTTTTCCGCTACCTAAGTAGCCCGTTAGCAATAATACTGGTATGTCGTTTTTCATTGTCTTTGAATTTTTGTGCAAAGTTAAAAATTAACCCGAAACAAATCATTAAATTTTTGAACCATTGAACATAAACAATTTCAAACCCAAAGGCCAACAGGCATGAAGGTTAAAAGCCAATCTCAATAGTACAGGCGCAATTCATTGCGTCTCAAACAACCTTTAGCTCGGCAAAGCCGATCCTAAACCATCTTAAGCAATGCCAACATTCAATTTGTGTGTGTCGTTGCGTGCAATGACCAATGAATAACCATAAAAAAACGGAATCAGATCCTGAAACGAGTTCAGGATGACATTCCGTTTTTTGAATTTTCGAATCATCAAATTATCAAATCTTCGAATTATCAACCAACCACTGAAATTAGAAACCATAAACACAAAAACAAATCTTATCTTTGCGCCGATTTTAAATCGTTGTTTATGCATACATACAGGCACGAAGTCAAGTATTACGAGTGTGACAAGATGGGAGTTACGCATCATTCCAACTATGTGCGCTTCATGGAGGAGGCACGAATCGACTGGCTCGACCAACTAGGTTACGGTTTCGACAAGGTTGAGGCGGAAGGCGTATTCTCTCCCGTAGTTTCGGTGACATGCAACTACAAAAGTCCGTCAACTTTCAAGGATGTGATTGAGATAGAGGTGTCCTTGGGAAAGTTCAGCGAGATAAAGTTTGAAATTTCGTACATAATGCGTGTCGGTGGCAGGATTGTATGTACGGCTCAAAGTACGCATTGTTTCATCGAAAACAACCGACCTGTGGCTATTTCGAAGCGACTTCCCGAATTGTACAAGGTTCTAAGCGAAAGTGTTGAGAAAGAGTAGTTATGGAAGATGCAAAATCCCGCAATAGTGATGAGTTGACGACTTCGGAAAGAAGGCGCGTAATGGACTTGGCGTATGATGCCGGTTCAATTTTGCTCGAGAATGGCGATGAAATTTCGAATGTCGAGGAAACCATGATGCGTATTGCTAGGCATTTCGGCATCGATGACGAAAATTTCTTCGTGCTCAGCAACGGCATAATGGCAACCGAACGCAACTATGCGCGTACCAAATACATACCAATACAAGGAACTTGCCTAGAAAAGGTTGTTGAGGTAAAGCAACTTTCGCGCGATGTGGAGGCAAACAAGTGCGATGTCGACGAGTTGGAGCGACGGCTCAAACTTATCCGCAAGATGAAATCCAAGCCCGCCATAGAGCAGATTGCTGCATCAGCAGTTGGCAGTGCTGCCTTCTGTATTGTGTTTGGTGGCGGATTCTACGATTGTATTGCCGCTTTTATCGCTGGTATGCTGTTGTGGGCGTTCATGCTCTTTGTGGGATTCAGGTACATGTCGAGGATAATGGGCAATTTTGTCGGAGGACTGATAGCATCACTGCTTTGCATGGCAATGTTTGCAATGGGACTTGGCACACATCTTAGCAACATGATAATTGGTGCAATAATACCTTTGATTCCTGGGGTGCCGTTTACAAACGGTATCCGTGATATTGCAAACGAGGACTACATAGCAGGTGTGACGCGCTTGCTCGATGCCATGCTGACATTCCTGTGCATTGCAATCGGAGTTGCTGTTTCGTTTATGGTCGATGCTGGAATATCGGGGCAAATGAAGGAACTTCAGGAACTTGCTGCCGACAGTGGTACATCGGGAATGACAGTGCAACTCATATCGGCATTTGCTGGAACTTTGGCGTTTTCGGTGCTTTTCGGTGTGCCTAGGAAAAACTACATTTTCTGCGGACTTGCAGGTATGTTTGGCTGGTTGCTTTACCTTATACTCGCAAGGCATATGGCAATGTCGTTGGGTGTCAATGTTTTCCTGTCAACCGCTTTGGTTGCATTCGTATCAACAATGTTCTCAATAATCAGGAAATGTCCGGTGGCGGTATTCCTAATTTGTGGAATTTTCCCGCTTGTTCCCGGGGCTGGTATTTTCTGGACGGCATACAACATAGTTGCCGACCAGTTTGCAGCCGCAGCGGCTAGCGGTTTTACAGCATTAAAGGTAACACTCGCTATTGCATTTGGTATTCTCATAATCAATGAGATACATACGCTTGCAATTCTTAAACATGTGCTGAAAAGAAGGCGCAAGTAGTCGACTTTTACGAAAAAGGGATTTTTTATATAAAATTCTCTTAAATTTCTGCGCTGTACAATATATTTTTTTAGTTTTGCAGTCCAATTCGATTAGGAGATGAAGCGTGTTTGCGTATATTGTATCTTGTTGGCAATGATGATGTTGCCACAATTCATATATGCACAGAAGTACACGATAAGCGGTTATGTTAAGGACAAGGCAACTGGCGAAGACCTGATTGGCGCAAATGTCATGGTGGTGGGGCAGACGATTGGTACAAGCGCGAACGGTTACGGTTTCTATTCGCTGACACTTCCAAGCGGTTCTTACGACATAATCTATTCGTTCATCGGTTATAGTGACGATACGGTTCATGTAAAACTGAATGCCGATAAGACTTTGACGGTTCATCTTTCATCATCGGCAATAATGACACAGGAGGTTGTTGTGACAGCCGAGCGCAAGGCCAATGTGCAGAGCAGTCAGATGAGCGTTGTGCGTCTGCCAGTGGAGACGGTGAAAAGTTTGCCTGCCTTTATGGGCGAGGTTGATGTGTTGAAAACCATACAGTTGATGCCTGGCGTTCAGTCGGCTGGCGATGGTAATGCCGGTTTTTATGTGCGTGGCGGTGGTCCCGACCAGAACCTTATTCTGCTCGATGAGGCAACCGTTTACAATGCATCGCACCTTTTCGGATTCTTTTCCGTTTTCAATGCCGATGCTGTGAAGGACATGGAGATGTTCAAGGGCGGTATGCCTGCCGAATATGGCGGCCGAATTAGCTCTGTATTAAATATTTCCATGAAAAACGGAAACATGAAGGAATATCATGTCGAGGGTGGAATTGGAACTGTTTCATCGCGTTTTACGGTGCAGGGACCTATTGTGAAGGACAAGGCATCGTTCATTGTTTCGGCACGGCGTACTTATGCCGATGCTTTGATAAGACCGTTTACCAAGAAAACTTCGCTTTTGAGGACATCGGGCTACTATTTCTTCGACCTCAACGCAAAGGCAAATTGGATTATCAACGAAAACAACCGCTTGTATCTCAGTGGATATTACGGTTACGACAAGTTTGTATTCGGTAGCAAGGAAATGGGTCTTAAAATGAATATGCCGTGGGGAAATGGTTTCGTGGCACTTCGTTACAACCATTTGTTCAACAACAAGTTCTTCTCGAATACAAGCGTAATTTGGTCAAACTACAAGTTCAATACCTCAATCGAGATGCTCACAATGGTTGACGAAGATGCAGAAAACAATGAAAATGCATCTGGTTTTGCCTTGAAGCAGAAGTCGGGCATAAACGATTGGAATGTGAAGCAGGATTTCACTTGGCTTGCAGGTCCTAAAAATACTGTGAAGTTCGGTATAAATTACACCCATCACGAGTTTACGCCCAATACAATGACTACCGAAATTTCGGATACTACGCTTGGCGAAAACTTTGCTAACGATAACAACCAGTTTGCTCACGAGATAGGCATTTATATTGGCGATGACTTCAAGATAAACGACAGGTTTACATTGTATTTGGGTGTTCGCAATTCGTATTTCGTTCATGTCGGACCATTTACTCGCTATGTGAAGGACGACCTGCATCAGAATACAATAGATGAAATCCGCTACAAGGCAAATCAGCCGGTGGCATTCTATTGGGACATTGAACCACGTGCATCATTCAAGGTTTCGATTAACGACAATTCATCAATCAAGGCGTCGTATATGCGCAATTCGCAGTATATACACCTTGCATCAATTTCATCCACTACCTTGCCAATCGACCTTTGGGTTGCTTGTAGCGATGTTGTTAAGCCGCAGAAGGGAAGCCAGTACGCGCTAGGATATTTCCAGAACTTGTTCAATGATAAGTACGAAGGTTCGGTAGAGGTTTACTACAAGACTTTGCAAAACCAGATAGAATACATGGACGGCGCCTTGCCTGGTGACGACATTTCCGACAACGCCGACAACTATTTCATTTTCGGTAAGGGCTATTCGTATGGCGTTGAATTTTTCTTCAAGAAACGAGTTGGACTTTTCACGGGTTGGATTGGCTATACTTGGTCGAAAACCAATAAGATTTTTGACGAAATCGACAATGGAGAACCTTTCCCAGCCAAGTACGATCGTCGCCACGACCTTTCTCTTACTGCAACCTACCAGATTACCGAGCGCCTGACAGCATCGGCTGTATTTGTCTATGCAACAGGTAACACGACAACCTTGCCAATTTCATCGTATGTAATCGATGGCGACATTGTGAACGAGTACGGCAAAAGAAATTCTTATCGTATGCCATCTTATCACCGCCTCGATTTGTCAGTTACATACGATATAAAGACGAAAAAGAACTGGAAATCATCGTTCAATTTCTCAATCTACAATGTCTATAACCACAAGAATCCATATTTCATATATGTGTACCATACTGGAAATGTAAAGGATGGAACATATAAGACTGTAGCAAAGCAGTTGTCGCTGATTCCGATTTTGCCAGCAATAACATGGAACTTTAAATTTTGATGTCGATGAGAGAGAATTTATATAAGATATTGATAATTTTCGTGCTGGTATCGCTGACCGTGATTTCATCGTGCATCAAGGACATAACAGTTGATATTCCACAGGCAGACCCTTGCCTTGTGGTTGATGGTTATATTGACTTGGATGACTATCCTGTAGTGTATTTGTCGACAAGCATGGCATATTTTCAGGAACTTGATACAAATGTTGTGAATGACATGCAAATAACCGACGAGAGCGCCATAGTCATCGTTTCCGATGGTAGCATCTCCGACACCTTGCAGTACCTTCCCATACAGCATTGGCCGTACAAGTGCTTCCAAGGGACTAAGTTTGTTGGTCAGCAAAAGCATCGCTACGACTTGAAGATTCTATACGGTGGCAATACCTACACATCGTCAACTTATATTCCCGATTCCATACCGATTGATACGGTGTTCCCGACTTTCATGGATGATACTTTCGCTGTGATGAGAATAAACTGGAAAGACCCAAAGTACGAGAGCAACTATTATTCAATTCATGTCAAGAACCAGACCCAGCCGATGTTTTACAGGCCATACGCGCTTAACCACATCATCAGCGACAAGTTGTGCGACGGACAGGAAATGTCCTTTGCAATGGTGGTAAAAGGTATGGAGCGAAATGCATATTATGACAATTTCTTTACTCAGGAAGAGCGGGATTCGTTTATGTACAAGTTGGGCGACATTTTCTGCTTCCGCGTTGGCGATTCGGTTTCGCTGAAACTTTCCACCATGGATAATATTTCGTACAATGTGTGGGAATCGTGGTACCGAAACTGGATTACCGATGGCAATCCGTTTACAAATCCGGCAACTGTCAAAACCAATATCAATGCTCCCGAAGGAATCAAAGCACGTGGTTTTTGGGCAGGTTACGGATGCAATTATCGTTCGCTTTATTTGTACAGCAAGGATTCTGTTGTGCCGATAGGGGAGTTCTAATCTTCAAACCATCTCAAACAACTTGAAACCATTTCAAACAATTTTAAACTTATAAACTAGAAATTAGAAACGGCGCAAGCCATAGAACATTACCTATGCTTTGTATCTTCAATAACTCAAATGATGCCTATTTTAACATGGCGGTAGAAGAATATGTGTTCACGCATTTCACTGATGATATATTTATGCTTTGGCGCAACGAACCAGCGATTATTGTTGGTCTGTTCCAGAATTCGCTTGCCGAAATAAATCTCGACTATGTGAAGGAAAAGAACATAAAGGTTGTGCGCCGTCTGACTGGCGGCGGGGCTGTGTTCCACGATTTGCAGAATTTGAATTTTACCTTTGTCGAAAGCAATAGCAAGGGCAATTTCCGCACTTTCACCCAGCCGATTATTGAAGTGCTAAACGGAATTGGTGTAGATGCTCGCTTCGAAGGTCGAAATGACCTTATGATTGACGGACGCAAGTTCTCTGGCAATGCGCAGTGCGTAAGCAACGGACGAATGTTGCATCATGGAACCTTGTTGTTTGATACCGCTATGACAGATATGTCGAATGCATTGAAAGTAAACCCGCTTAAGTTTGAGGACAAGGCAGTTAAGTCGGTGCGCAAGCGCGTGACAAACATTAGCGAGCATCTAAAATCACCGATGACGGTTCTTCAGTTTGCCGACCTTATAATGAAGCATATTATGGAAACTCGGGCAAACTGCCAGCCATACGAATTTACGGATGAGGACCTTGCTGCAATAAAGAAATTGCGTGATGAAAAATACTCCACATGGGAGTGGAATTTCGGTCATTCGCCAAAATATTCCTATTCGAAGATGATAAGGACAAAGGGCGGAAATGTCGAGTTGCATCTCAATATCGAGAAGGGAATTATTACGGCTGCGAAGATTTATGGCGATTTCTTTG
Organism: Bacteroidales bacterium; assembly: GCA_017651185.1. Lineage (GTDB taxonomy): Bacteria > Bacteroidota > Bacteroidia > Bacteroidales > ML635J-15 > Bact-19. The sequence continues at coordinate 62,658 of JAGCDJ010000031.1, forward strand.
CGAAGCGTGATGTCAGCGATTTCGAGAAATTATTAATAGGTGTTCGCCACGAAAAGGATGCAGTAGCCGATTTGCTTACGAAGGTAAATCCCGAAGATTACTTCCTTGGTGTTACCAATGAGGATGTGATTGCGTTGGTGTTTTAAATGGCTAACAGGCTCACAGTCTAACAGGCGAGCAGTCTTACAGTCTTGCCGCCTTATTTAGCCTTTGAACCTTGATCCTTGATCCTTGAACCTTAAACGTTAAACCTTGAACCTTGAACTTTGAACGTTAAACCTTGAACCAGAACGGCGAAGCCCTCAACAAAGTTAAACCAGACCCGGCGTAGTTCTTATCTGTTTTTCATCAGAAACGGCAGCACGTCCTTGTTGTCGTTCCATATTTTTGGGAATAGGGATATAGGCAGGGGGGATGTACCCAAACCGATTTCGATAGTGGCGGCCTTTATGCCTTTAGATGTAGCCCAGTTGCTGCATCCTGTGCCGAAATCCTCCTCCGAATGATATTCGTAGTTGGTGACGTCCTTAAGTCCTTCGGCAAGGTTCTGGCATTGCTGTCGGAAATCGTCTTTCTGTCCATATGCCCAGAAAATTTCCTCGCCAGCCGAATGATAGCTTATCAGGGTCACTATGTTTCCTAACGATTCCACAAGTCCGACCAAAGCCTGAGTCTCGAGTTCTGAATGCGCGTTGGCACCTCGGTAGTTTGCGCTGCGGGGTGACTTCAAAAATGTCTTGATATGGCGGTTGACATCGAAGTTCCTATTCAAGTCAACTCCGAGGGCGTTGCTCTTCCACATTCTTAGGAATGTGTTCAGTTCTGGTCGATTGCGAACCTTGGGGTTTTCTGTGTAGTATATCTTCATTATGTTGTCACGGATATGCGGGTCGCGGATGCTATCGAGTCCGAATTGAGATATGCACACTCCATCAGGGTTGAGCATCGGGATTATATGAAGTTGGCAGTCTTCGGTCAGTTCCGAATAGCTTGCGCCGTCAAATGTTCCCGACCAGAAGTTTTGTAGAAAATGCTCTGTCTGGCACATCACAAGTTGGCTACACATGTATTCGCGTGCGTGTGACGTGGCCTGTACGATGACTTGTCTGCTTGAATTGTCATTGCCGATTATGAGGTCGAAAACAATCCTTCTGTCGGCGGTTGCACCCAAAGTGTCGATTGTGAGAAGCGAGGGGTATTGCTCCGACAGCCTTTTAATGTCGGCACATAGCTTGTCGTATGAGTAAAGTTCGCTTATGGTGTCGGTCACCCATTCGACTTTGTTCCAGTTTGTGCGCAGTATCCCGTTTTCGTCGAAGTAGCACATCTCGCCGTCGGCCGAGAAGTATCCTGTGACTTTCGCTCCTGAAATGTGGTCGATGAATGTCAGTCCGTCTTCGGTGTTCTTCCAACCGCCGATGTGCAGTTGTCCGCGTTCTATTCCGTGTTCCTTGCAGTAGCTGTCGAAATCGTCACTGTTGACGATGAGTCTGAGTATTGCACGTCGTGTGTAGTTCTGCGAAAGCAAGCCGATATAGTGTTCTCTTTCCCGATCTCTGAGATTTATGGCGAGCGCCGATGCAAGGCATTCTACATAAAGAGAGTCGTTTAATGTGTTCATTATTGGGCTGTTGCACACTATACTGTCGGCGACTGATGCAGCTGTGGCATTGCCGTCGAGCAGGAGGTTGAGATCTTCGGCTGAGGCCTTTCTGTTGTTGGTGAACGAGAATACACGTTGTGCTAGCATTGTCAGTTCGGCGTTTCTGTCCCTATTTTCCAAGACGCCAGCATTTCCACTTTCAATTCCATGCTTGGCGCACAGGCTATGGAAACTTTCGCTGTTGATGATGTAGTTGCATACGTATTTGCGGCTTATGCCATTTTCAAGGTACGACAATAGCTTGTCGCGTTCATTTTGTTCGATTTGGTTTGGTATTATTGTGAGCAAGTCGCCTATATATGCGCTGTCGGGTTTGGAATTGCATTGGGGCAGGTTTGAAAAATCGCACAATATTTCGGCTCCTGTTTTCTGTTTTGCTGTAAGTAGTCTTGTGAGACTGTCGGTAAGTGTGCGCGACGGAATATCACCTGTTGCGATTTTGTGTATTTGTTTTATGAAAAGCTTTGGGTTCTTTGAGTCTGCTGCCATCGAAGTGAAATGGCAGAGCATTATGAATGCAACTATGAGTATATAACGAATCCTATGCTTCATTCCAATAGAAAGACTTGATTATTCCCTCTTGAAGTTTTACTTTCATAATCGTATCCCCTTTTAGTCGTTTGCTGTTCCTGCGTGTCGATTATGGCGCAAAGATAATGATTTTTGAAATACGTTGAACCTTGAACGTTAAACGTTGAACCTGAAACTAGAAACTTGAAACCAGAAACGGGCGTTAGCCATTGAAACTTCTCATCACCCACACTGCTATCGTTACCCACGGAATTGTGAATATAAAGCTGTCGAGTCTGTCGAGCAGTCCGCCGTGGCCTGGTATGAGGTTGCCCGAATCCTTGACGCCTGCGCTACGCTTAAACATCGATTCGATGAAGTCGCCAAGAATTGCAAAAACACCAACGGTAGCACCAATTACGCACCATTGCCATACCTCGAATCCCAATTTCGGGAAAAGGTAGCCACCAAATGCTGCTGCGGTTATTGTGAAGACGAATCCACCGATTGCACCTTCCCACGATTTTTTTGGCGAAATGCGTTCGAAAATCTTGTGCTTGCCAAACTTGCAGCCAACCAAATAAGCCATTGTGTCCGAAATCCAAATCAGTATGAAAACAGCCATTATCAGTTGGTTGTCAGTCATGCCAATGTAGGTGGCTAGGCTAAGAGGTAGCGCAATGTATATCAGAGCGAGGAAAGACTTGCCAAGGCGTTCTTCCTGCTTTGTGTCGTGTTCGAAAAGTTGTATTATGAAAAGGGAAAGGATCAATGCTAAAAGCGGGACGGCAGTTATAAAGAAACCTTTGCTGCCCCAGTATGCTGTAAGTATTGCAAACGTACCAATCGTTTCGATAAACATTGTCCTAAAAATGGACATTTTGAACATCTTCATAAACTCGTGGAGCATAATGACAGTGCAAAATCCTATGTATATTGCACAGGTGTGTTCATTGTACAACACCATAAAGCAGGTGACTGCAACGAAAAGTGCTCCAAATATGGTACGTTTCAGAATATTAGGCATCTTGTTCGGGTTGGTTTTCGTTGTTTTCTTCTTGCTTAGGTTCTGCCTCTGCTGTTTGCTGTTCCTTTTCGGCTTTTTCCTGCTCCTTAGCCTCGTTTATTGCATCGAGTGCCTTGTTTTCGCCTTTGCGCTTTCCGAAAATCCTTTCAAGGTCATCACTGAAGATTACTTCCTTTTCCAATAGCGTTTCGGCAAGTTGCGAAAGTCCTTCCATATTGTTGCGAAGCACTTCCTTTGCGCGTTCAAACTGCTCTTCGACCATCGCCTTTACTTCCGAATCAATCTTTTCGGCAGTCTTGTCGCTATACGGTTTTGTAAAGCCATAGTCGTCAGTTGAATTGTAGTAGGATAGGTTGCCTATGTCGCTGCTCATGCCGTAGAACGAAACCATTGCAATTGCCTGTTTGGTAACGCGTTCGAGGTCGTTGAGCGCACCAGTAGACACCTTGCCGAAATTGATTTCTTCGCTTGCACGTCCACCTAAAGTTGCACACATTTCGTCAAGAAGTTGCTCCTTGGTTGTTATCGAGCGCTCCTCTGGCAAGTACCACGCTGCACCGAGTGCCTTTCCGCGAGGGATAATCGTCACTTTCAGCAACGGATTGGCGTATTCAAGCAACCAACTAACTGTTGCGTGTCCTGCTTCGTGGTAGGCGATAGTGCGTTTTTCGGTTTCCGAAATAATCTTGTTCTTCTTTTCCAATCCGCCGATTATGCGGTCGACGGCATCGAGGAAATCCTGCTTGTCGATTTCCTTCTTGTCGTTACGTGCAGCGATGAGGGCTGCTTCGTTGCATACGTTAGCAATGTCGGCACCGCTGAAACCTGGTGTCTGCTTGGCAAGGAAGTCAATCTTTACGCTCGAAGCCATCTTCAAATTCTTAGTGTGAACCTGGAAAATTTCCTCGCGTTCCTTTACGTCTGGAAGTTCAAGGTGAATCTGACGGTCGAAACGACCAGCACGCATAAGTGCGGAATCAAGGATTTCGGCACGGTTGGTTGCGGCAAGGATTATTACACCGCTATTTGTGTCGAAACCATCCATTTCGGTAAGAAGTTGATTCAGAGTATTTTCTCTTTCGTCGTTACCGCTGAAGCTATTTGATTTTCCACGGGCGCGACCAATGGCATCAATTTCGTCGATGAAGATAATGCACGGAGCCTTGCTCTTTGCCTGGCGGAAAAGGTCACGCACACGCGAAGCACCCACGCCGACGAACATTTCAACGAAATCGCTACCGCTGAGCGAGAAGAACGGAACATCGGCTTCGCCTGCTACTGCCTTAGCCAACAGGGTCTTACCAGTTCCTGGAGGGCCAACAAGCAATGCACCTTTCGGAATTTTACCACCGAGTTTTGTGTATTTTTCGGGATTCTTGAGGAAATCTACAATTTCCATAACTTCAACCTTGGCTTCCTCGAGTCCAGCGACATCCTTGAAGTTGACTTTCACCTTGCGTTCCTTGTCGAAAACCTGAGCCTTCGACTTGCCTATGCTGAAAATCTGGCCTCCGCCACCGCTACCGCCGCTCATTTTGTTGAAAACGAACCACCAAAGGACAATTATCAGTATTATTGGGAAAATCCAGCTGAGTATTGAACCGAGATAGTCATGTTCGGTCTTGTATTCTACGCTAACACGCTGTTCCTTTGGTAAATCCTTCTGTGCTTCAGCAAGTTTTGCTTCGAAGCTTTCCACATCGCCGATATTGAAGTAGAATGTAGGCATTGAACCCGAAAATAAATTGCTTCCGCGTGCTGCTTCTCCGAACTTGTCAATGCTTTCGGGTTTAATGTATACGTCGGCGCGTTCGCGGTTTACGACAACAACCTTTTCAACATCGTTGGTCAGAAGCATTTCATTCTCGAATTTGTTCCAGTTTATTTCGTTGGCTCCGCCTCCAAAATCAACGAATGAGATGACGATTAGCACAGCAAGGATTACTATATATATAATAATCCGCACTTTGCCATTGCCACCGTTGTTTGGTGAACCCTGATTCTCGTTGTTGGGTTTGAATCCTTTGTTACCTTCCATTTGTCTTATTTATTTTCTATAGATTTGGTTTCTGCATCGGCCCAAAGTTGTTCGAGTTTGTAGAACTCGCGTGCTTCGGGGAGGAAAATGTGTACCACAATGTCAACATAGTCCATCAATATCCATTCGCTATTCTCAAAGCCTTCTTCCTTCCATGGTCTTTCTTTCAGAGTGCTACGCGTCTGGTACCTGATGTAGTCGGCAAGTGTGTTGGCATGGATTACCGAGTTGGCAGTACAAATAACGAAATATTTTGTAATGTGGTTTTCAATGGCTTGTAAATCCATGTTGATAACATTTTCGCCTTTCTTGTCAAGTATTGCCTGATTTATAACTTCAAGCAGTTTTTGTGTGTCTTCTATTACTGAAAATCTACTCATCCGTTTAAAAATTTGGGGACAAAGATACTAAATTTTAGTTAGCTTTAAGTATTAGGCGTGTTAAAAAAGAATTAAGGTTCTTGCTTGATTTGAACAGTTGATGTGTGTGTGATGGGTCGGTTTCGTAAGAAGTTGATTATAAACGAAAAAAGACGAACTTAATGTCCGTCTTTTTCTGCTCCCCAGGTAGGACTTGAACCTACGACCCCCTGATTAACAGTCAGGTGCTCTAACCAACTGAGCTACTGAGGAAAAGCGGTGCAAAGATAGTGTAACATTTTTAACTGACAAACATTTTTTTTACTTTTTTTCAAAAAAATCAATTTGTTGAATTGTAGAATGTTATCCTCGCAAGGTTATGTGTTTGTATCTCTATTGAGAGAAAAATGTCCTAATTTTCGTTCACGAATCTTCGCGTTTTTTACTTTTTCTTATAGATTTTCAGTTTCTGACCAATCTGCAATTTCGATGGGTCTGAGATGTTGTTCCATTTTAGAATTTCATCTGCGGTGGCCCAGCTATAGCGTTTTGCAATGTTGTACGGATTATCGCCGGATTTTACCGTGTAGGTTTCAACTAGTGTGTAGTCCTTTGCATTGAATGTTGCAGTGCTTGACGTATTTGAACTTGATTGTGTTGCAGGTTTCTGTGTGGTTGATGTACTGGTTTTTTGTTGTGCAGTTTGGTTGCTTGATGCTGACTTTTTGCCAGTCCATATCACGAGTGTTTTGCCAGCAGTTATGTTTGTGCCACTAAGTCCGTTCCATGCCTGTATGTCGCTGACTTTCACGCCGAACTTCTGCGCAATCTTACCCAAATAGTCGCCCTGCTGTATTTTGTAAATAATCTTGTCACCATTGCCTTCTACGACATAGTTTTTCGGCTCTGCAGGTGCCTTTGGCGGCGGAAAGTAAATTGTATCGTTATACTTTACAATGCTGTCGTGAAGTGTTGCAAAATCGTTTTTGCGACCTGCTGGCAATCTGTATGTTACAGGGGTTCTTCGTCCATCAATAACCTCGCAACTGAATGTCGCGTTTAGAGATTTCAGTTCGTTTAGACTTATGCCCATTACCTTGGAAATCTGTTCGATATGGATTCGGTCGCTGATGCGGATGGTGTCGTATTGCTGTTCGATTTCATTGATTTCGATTTTGCTGTTCCTGTAATTCTCTGCCCATGAAATTACAGCGCACCAAATGTCGAAAATATTTTTGCCGTATGGGTCTAGCGAGGTGTATATTTCCGATGTTTGCTTGCCTTGAACTTGCATCAACTTTAGGTTTGACGGTCCGAAAAGGTAGGCTGCTAATGCAATGTCCCATTTTTCAAATTTTTCGTGGAAATATTCCAGTTGGCGGATTGCTGCCTTTGTCGATTGCATTATGTCGTGCCGTCCGTCGGTGCATTCGCTGATTTCTACGCCATATTTTATTGCATATAGGTATTGTAGACCCCAGAATCCGCAGTTTCCATCCTGTTCAAAGTCCTTGTCGAATGCCGATATTGCAAATGGTAGCCACAAAAGTTCATCAGGGTAGTAGGTCTGTCCTGATTTTTCTGCAGCGAAAGCAATTTCCGAATGCGCTTTCAGCATGGCAGTTTTTGTGTCGGTTGGTAGCGATGATATTGCGTCGTAGTAAGATATTGCGTTCGGTGTAAGTGTGTAGGATTCTTCTGAAATCAGCACTTTAGGGTAAAGGTGTTCGCTAACTGATGGCGATTCTATTTTTGCCTCGATGTACAGCGGATTATAGTTGCCAAGGTTCATTTTCAGCGATGATATGAAATCCTTTTGCGCGAATGTCGTGCAAATTGGCATCGCGGACAATATAAATACGAGTATGTGTCTGACCCTTAACGACATCGCTTAGAATTTTTCATCGTATTTAGTCCAAAGGAAATCACCGAGTTTCCATGCCTTGTCCACTACCTTTTGTCCCCACATATTTGAATATTCGGTCAACTTAGCGATTGCTTCCTTGCGACCGTTCTTCTTGTCCATCAGGGTTTTGGCTTCGTCCTCAATATTTTTCTGGTTGTCAAAAAGTTCTTTCTGCCAAGGAATCCACACGGCATCAACTACATCCTTGCGCATGTCGCCCCAACGCTGGTGCGTAAGTGTGCCCAACCTATTGAACGCCCACCAAGCCGATTCCTGTGTGTAACCGTTTGGACGACCGGGAGTTTCGTAGCATTTGGGCAGTTGGGTTATCTGCGGATAGAAAGGCACATATATCGATGTAGCAACGTTGTCGAGGGCAATCCAAGCCACGCCGCCAATTTCATCTGGCAACCACGAGCGGCATTGCAAGATGGTGGCGTACATTGTGTACCAACGTGCTATCGTGCGTTCGCCTAGCATTTCGATTTTGCCTGTTTTCGAATCAACATCGTACCAAGAGCCGCGAACATTCTCTATTTTCATTTGGTCGTAGGGCATCTGCGGGTTTGCCATTGGTGAAATAATTTCGTTACCGTTCTTGTCGGTAACCGTAAGTGCGTGGGTTATGTCGTACGGCGTGCCTTCGTAGTAGTCGCGGAAAATCATCGAAAGTTGCTCGATAGTCACTGGTTTGTCGGGTTTTACCGAAAATGGATAGTCCTTGTCGTTAGCATCAAGCTTCAGCGATGGGGCAACAAGGTCGAAAACACGCCATTCGCGGCGGCGAGCTGCTATGCTGTTGCGACTTTCGGGAGCGTATGCGTGGCAGAACTCAAAATCGCCTTCCGACTTACACCATCCCGAATCCATGGCCATCTTGAAAATGTTTTCGCTTGCCATGAACATGTCGCTGTTGCTGAGGTCTATGTGCTTGATTGTACTTGCGTTGGCGTTTACTGCGATATGGTCGTCTGGAACGCGCTGTGCAACCCAAATTCCTCCTTTCTTGCCTTTGCCCGGACCAATTATTTCAAGGTGCCATACTTCGTTTTTGTCTGCGATGGTGAGGCACTCGCCAACATCAATCCAGCCGTATTCCTTTATTAGTTCTCCTGCTAACTTTATGGCTTCTCGGGCGCTAGAACAACGCTCAAGCATCAGTTGACAGAGTTGTGTGCAGTCGATGATGCCGTTTTCGGAAACTAGTGATTTGCGTCCGCCGAAGGTCGATTCGCCAATGCCGAGCTGCTTTTCGTTCATGCAGGGGTAGGCGGTGTTTATATAGCGGTATGTATGCGCAACTTGCGGAATTTCACCAACTTCCTCAAATTCGTATGTTGGCATTGCATAGATGTTTTTCGACACGCGCTTGTAGATTTTCTTGGTAGCACCTTTGGGGTAGTCGCGTTCTGGTTCTATATTGAATTCCGATTTTGAGCGGTGGCTGTCATCGGTGTGCGATGTGAATACCGATCCGTCAGCACTGGCTTTTTTGCCAACAGTTATGCTTGTGCAACCGTCGGGGTAGTTTCCAACCCAGTCGGTATAGTCGATTTGAGCGGTGGCGAATGATGCCATTGCGCAAAGGCCTATTACTGTGAGAAATTTTTGTATCATAGTATTATTTTTTATCGGTTGCGAAGATATAGAATTTTTCTAAAAACATAAAATATGCTTGCTGGTTTGATATTTCTTGTAGTGGCGCAATGCATTGCGCCACTACAACGCATACACACAAATACATTTCACAAAAAAAGCGCAGACTTGGGAGGTCTGCGCTTTCAATTAGGAGTTTTTGTTGTGTGTTTGATTATTCGTATAGGTATCGTTTGATACTTTTTTTAGGCGTTTTTTCAAATTCTTCGTTGCGAACCTGTATCTTGTTTATTTGCATGTATGCAGGCATTTCGGAATTTATTTTCTTTTGGTATTCAGCAAGTTCAGTTTCGATTTGTTCCGATGACATTCCTTTGGTGAGGTCTGGGTTCGGGTAGATAATCGATACGATCTTAGCAGCACGACTAACAACTACGCATTCCGATACCAATGGGAAGTTGCATAGTCTGGACTCTATTTCTTCTGGATAAACATTCTGTCCTGAACTTGTGAGAATCATGGTCTTGCTACGTCCTTTGAGCGAAATGAAACCATCCTTGTCGATAATGCCGAGGTCTCCGGTATGCAGCCAGCCTTCGCTGTCGAGAGCCCTTGCTGTTTCTTCTGGGTTCTTGTAGTAACCGCACATTATGTTTTCGCCGCGGAGAAGAATTTCTCCAATTTTGCCTGGTGCGCTCGATTCTACCTTTGCTTCGAGGCAGTCGACCAGTTTACCTGCAGCGTAAATAGGGTTTGTCTTCCAGCTGCTATATGCTACAAGTGGTCCGCATTCGGTCATGCCGTAACCTACTGTAAAGCGGAACCCGATTTTCTTGAGGAAGGTCTCTACTTCGCGGTTTACTTTTGCACCACCAAGGATAAGTTCGATGAAATTTCCGCCGAAAGCGTCTTCGAGAGTCTTGCGAATCTTGCGATAAATGATGCTGCGGAGTCCTGGAACTTTTGTCATGAACTTAACTGCTGGTTTTTCAAGTGTCGGTTTAATCTTGCCTTTGTATATCTTTTCGAGAATCAGCGGAACCGAAAGTATTAGGCGTGGCTTGTATTCTCCGAATGCCTTGAGTATTACCTGTGGAGAAGGCAGTTTGCCAAGGAAGATGATGTGGCATCCTTCGGTAAGCGGGTAGAGGAAGTCGAATGCGCAGCCGTAGCAGTGTGCGAGCGGAAGGAACGAAACCAACTTGTCGCCGCTTACGAGGAACATGTTCTCGCGTGCGAACTTTATATTTGCTGCTAATGCGTTGAGAGTCAGCATTACACCTTTGGGACTTCCAGATGTGCCTGAAGTATAGAGGATTACGCCTAACTTGTCGTTTGGAAGTGTTGGCAATGTGAAATCCTTGGCGGTAACTTCTGGCATATTGATGTCGAAGTTGTGCTTTTCTCCGTTGCGAGTGTAGTGCGATTCAAAATTATCGAGCTTGAAAATTTCCTCAACGATTGTGAAGTTGCTGACATCCATCTTGTTTAAGATGTATTCGGATATGAATGCCAGACGTGCATCCGAGTGGTTTGTTAGTGCGTATATATCTTTAGGTGTGAAGTCCTGAAGCAATGGAACGATAACTGCACCGTAAGTAGTTGCAGCAAGGTAAACGCATCCCCAGTTTACTGAGTTTTTGCCGACGAGAACAATCTTGTCGTTTTCCTTTATGCCACAGTCCTTGAACAATTTGTGCAACCTTAATATATTGTTGCCTAATTTTCCGAAAGTGATTACTGATTCTTTGTTGTCGTAGTCCTGCAATGCAGGAAAATTCCAGTTGTTTACAATTGCGTTCTTGTAATAATCAACAAATAATTCCTTTATCATTTTTCCTTTGTTTAAATTGTTTTTGAATTTTGCGATGCAAAGGAATACACTTTAAAAGTGCTGTTAAAATAAATGTGGTATTGTGTTGTGTTACAGTTGTGAAAGTCTGTTTTTAGGGGCGAAATTCCAAAATGTGGGGCGAAATTTTTTGCTAGGGGTGAAAAATTTTTTGCGTTTGGGACGAAAATATGGATTCGGTGGGCGAGCGATGGCAGACGTCTTATTTGAGTTTTATGGCGTACGCCTGTTTCTATGTTTCTAAGTTTTTTGATGCTGCGAGACCATAAATAGTCAATAGTTCATTGCCCGTTATTCGATTCAGAAATTCTTTTATTTATATTAAGGTATATTTCTTAATTTTTCCTTGCTAAATTGGATTTAGAGTTGTAGTTTTGCGCGTTTTTATATTTATTAGAGGTATTGTTCGCTTTTGAGACGACCTGCCTCGCAGAATTTGGTATTTGAAACGAAATAAAATTTATTGATATGAGAAAAAAAATACGTGTTGTAGTCCTTTTGTCGATGACGTTGCTGGTGTATGCCACTAATGTATATGCTCAGGGACTTGAAAATTATCATTTTTCAACAGGAGATGATGGGACTTTTCTTTCACCATCATTTACAGAAATAATTTCGTCGGGAAATGATGATATAACTTCTGGTGTATTGGATATCGGTTTCCCCTTTTTGTATGATGGCGTTGAGTACACCCAGTTCTCTGTGAACTCTAACGGAAGGATGAGATTAGGCAGTATGTCTATTGGCACTAATTATAGTAATCCATTTAATTCCACTAATTATAGTGAAAACACTCCTGCCATTGCGGGGGTAGGAAGGGATTGTAGCACTGGAGCGGCAGGTTATGTGAAGACTGGTTTATATTCAAGTGGTACCCTTGCTGTTAGGGTGATAGAATGTCTACTAAATACAAGTTCAAGCTACACGGGAACTAACTATATAAAATTTCAGTTTCAGTTGTATCAAGGTTCCAACGAGGTGAGGATTGTATATAGTGGTGACTACACTAATGCACCATCCAATTATCAGGTGGGTATTGGAAATGTATCTGCTGACAAGTTCTGGTATGTGAATCCATCTACCCATACAGCCACATATTCAACGACCTATACAACTGATTCTTATTCCGTATTTCCAGGAGGAGGCCGTTATTATTCTTTTATAGGTTCTGCCTCTGTACCATATATCTGCGATTTTGAAAACAATGCGGAAAATTCTAGTTGGACTTTGTCAAATAGTTCTTACACAAATTATTGGATGTTTGGAGGAGCGACAAGCAGTAGTTCTTCTAATTCTATGTACATCACAAACGATGGTTCGTCTAATGCATATACAAATACGACTGCATCTTATGTATATGCATGTCGTTCCATATATTTTGCTAGTGCTGGCGACTATGTGGTGTCGTTCAAATGGAAAGCGCGCGGAGAAACAAATTGCTGGGATGCTATGTTTGCGGCACTTGTCCCGTCTGGTACAGCATGCCCTCCTGCTAGCAATATCACTGGTAGTGCAAATGAATTGCCTAGCGGTTATATTAATGTAGCCGATGTTTCGCAAAGTAACAATACGAATGGAGTCTTCTTGTGGACTTATTCGGAAAGCGATTGGCTAATATCAACCAAGAACATTACCATCTCGACAGCTGGTGAATATACCCTTGTATTCTATTGGAAGAATGACACAAGCGTAGGTTCGAATCCTCCTGCCGCAGTAGATGACATTGAGATTGCCACACCTTGTACGGCTGCCGCTTCCCTAATTGCTGATGCAGTAAGTACATCGGTGGCGCTTACGCGCACATCGGGTGGTGACGAGAACTATGAAATTTTAGTGTCAACATCATCGAATCCCGAAACGGCAACCGAGTCGCCTGTTGAGATGACATCGGCAACGCAAACAATAACAGGTCTTACGCCTGCCACTCAGTATTATGCATACATACGCAGCATTTGTTCCGAATACAGGCAGGGCGAATGGAGCAGTGCAGTAAGTTTTGTCACGACATGTGATAAGACGAGTACGCTGAGCGTTGAGGTTCAAGGTAGCAGCAGGGCATTGTTGACACGTACATCAGGCAATGGTGTGAAATATGATGTTTTGGTTTCAACCTCTTCAAATCCAGAAGCGGCAACGGAAACACCAGTGACAATGACTGCTACGACACAGACAATAACTGGACTTGCTCCGGCAACTCGCTATTATGCATACATTCGCAGTTATTGTACTGAAGATATTTATGGTGCATGGAGTAGTGCAGTTAGTTTTGTTACATCTGACGCATGTCCTGCTGTTACGAATCTTGTGGCATCGGCTGGAGTTAGTTCTGCTGATATATCATGGACTTATTCAGGTTCTGCCTTGTGGTATCAGTTGTTTGTGTCGCCTAGTGCGATAAACGAACTCGCATTGGAAGATGCTGCCCTTCCCACAGTGACCAGTTGTAGTTATACTGCAACAGGATTGTCTTCGTTAACAACCTACTATGTGTATGTGCGTCCTGTATGCAATGCGTACGATGTGGGGCAGTGGACAAGCATCCAGTTTACAACGCGGAGAGACGTCTTTCCTTTGCCGTACTACGAGGATTTTGAGGGTGCTACTGCTAGTGCATGGGAAATGAAAAATGGTGCAAATGGTTGGTTTGTAGGAACGGCAACGAACAACGGAGGCGATTATTCATTGTATATTTCAAGTGGTACTGGAACGTATAATACATATATTAATACATCGGTTTCATATTCCTATGCTTATTGCAGGTTGAATGTTGAAGATCCTTGTATAGTTAATGTTTCTTTCGATTGGAAATGTTATGGTGAACAATATTATGATATGCTGCGGGCATTTATTATTCCTGTAACTTTGAATCCGACACTCACTGCAAACGCTCCCAATGGAATGGATGGGCATTCTGTTGCAACTCCTAATGGATGGATTGATGTTTCGCAGCAGGGGGCGAATATGAGTAATTCTAACGAATGGATTCATAGTTCAAAGAATCTGCAAATTACTTATGCAGGGGAGTATTACTTGGTTTTTTTCTGGAAAAATGATAGTAGCGCAGGTGTCGATCCGCCTGCTGCAGTCGACAATATAAGTGTAGAGGTTGTGTCGAACTGTTTGCCTGTTGAAAATGTTACTGCAGGTGATGTCGGGAAGACTGCTGCAACAATTTCGTGGGATGAAATGTCATCCTCTACGCAATGGCAGGTGATAGTGTCGACTTCTTCGTCTGTATCGTCGGCAACTGAAACTCCTGTGCTTGCAAACACAAATTCGTTAACCATTTCCAATCTTGAGATGGAGTCAACTTATTATGCGTTTGTTCGTGCATATTGTTCCGACTCGGAGCAAAGCGATTGGAGCGAAGGAGTCGAGTTTACAACTTTGCCACTGTGCGGGTATGTCGCGGATATCAGCATTGACGAGGTCGGTGAATCATGGGTTAACTTGTCGTGGACAAATATTGATACGGATGCAACTCAGTGGCAGGTGCTGGTGTCTACTTCTTCGAATGTCGATGCTGCTACAGAAACCCCTGTGGTTGTGAATAGTACAACGACTACCGTCGACGGACTTGCTTCGGCAACATCGTATTATGTGTATGTACGGTCGTATTGTTCCGAATATGGCTATTCACAGTGGGAAAGCCAGTCCTTTAGGACTAGTATTCCGTCAATGTCGTTGCCTTACACGCAGGACTTTGAAAGCGGCACTGCAGAAAACTGGATGTTCTCGAATGGTACAAACGGTTGGTATGTAGGGCCGGCTACTTCCAATGGAGGAGCAATGTCGCTGTATGTTTCGACATCTGCTTCTTATCATTCTTATAATACATCTTCTACCTCGTATTCGTATGCTTATTGTTTGCTTGATGTAGAGCAGCCGTGTATGGTTAATGTTTCGTTTGATTGGAAGTCAAATGGTGAAAGTAAATGGGATGTTGGCAGGGTTTTCTTTGTCCCCGAAAACTTGAATCCGCAACTGCAGGCAGGAAATGCTAATGGTATGTCGTCGTCATACAATAATCCGCCTTCAGGATGGATTTCACTTACGGGTTCACATTTAAGCGGAAGTGATTCGTGGCAAGAATCGTCGATGAATATCGCATTGGCCTCTGCAGGTAGATATTACCTTGTGTTCTTCTGGAAAAATGATAGTTCTGGAGGTACCAATCCGCCGGCAGCAATAGATAATATCAGCATTGAGGTGTTGTCGACATGCTTGTATGACAGTTATGTGTATGTAAGCGATGTTGGAAAGACATCGGCAACTGTATCGTGGGACGATAGCGAATCTATTTCGCAGTGGGAGGTGCTGGTCACTACGGCAAGTTCTCCCGACGAGGCAACAGAAACATCTGTTTTTGTCAGCGACAATAGTTATAATATAATAGGTCTTGCTAGCGAGACTGATTACAATGTATTTGTGCGGGCATATTGTTCCGAGTCGAATCCTGGAATATGGAATAGCAATTCGTTTACAACCTTGCCGTCGTGCTTGGCTGTTGAAAATGCTTCTTTGGGTGATTATGGCAGAACATCAATCAATGTGTCGTGGGACGATGTCGAGGGCGCTTCGCAATGGCAAGTGCTTCTAACAACGGCATCGAATATTGAAGAGGCAACAGAAACTCCTGTGCTAGTGGATAATACCACACCGACAATCGATGGTCTGGAATCGGATACTAGGTATTATGCGTATGTGCGTGCATATTGTTCCGAAACCGACCAGAGCCATTGGGTATATGCAGGTACTAAAGTAACGCTACCTCCGTGTGTAACTGCTTCCAACATTCATTTGAACACAGTGAACTCAACAACGGCATTAATTGAATGGGAGCATCCGTATACGGGAGTTTTCTGGGTGTGCTATTCAGAAACCGAATTGGATAATTGGGGAATCGCTCAGATGTTTATAGATGATAACTACAGCATTGTGCAAAACGGCAAGTGTTTCTTGATGGGGGACCTTACACCAGGGCAGACATATCATGTGTACATTAGTGCAAGTTGTTTGGACCAAGTGGGATCGTCTACAGAATCCCATAGAGGTGACTATGCTCATTTCCAATTTACAACGCCTACAGATGAGGTTATGTCGCTGCCATATTATCAGGACTTTGAAGTCGAAACTTTGGAAAACTGGCATTTGAACAATAATACGAATGCTTTCCGGTTCGGTACGGCGACAGCAAAGGATGGTGAAAAGTCACTATATGTCAGTGGTTATAATTATGAATGGAGTGTTGCTTATTCGGAATCGTATTCGTATGCATATTGTCGTCTGTATGTTGACCACCCAATGGTTGCAAATGTTTCTTTCGATTGGATTGGTAAAATGGGCAGTTACGGATATAGTGCACTTCGTGCATTTATGATTCCTGCTTCGGTTGCACCCGACCTAAATGCTGGTTCATCTAATGGTATGGGGGGTAGTTATAATGATACGCCGGAAAATTGGATTGATGTGTCTGAAGTAGGTGGTGCTATGTATGGTCAGTCTTCTTGGACATCAAGTTCACAAAATGTGGTTTTGCCTGAGTCTGGAGAGTATTATTTTGTATTTTTCTGGAAAAATCAGTCATCCTACACATCAAATCCTCCTGCTGCAATTGATAACTTAAGTATCGAAGAGGTTACCGACTGCATATATCCGGAGCATATTTCAATTACCGAAACTGGCAAGACTTCGTTTACTGTCGAGTGGACTTCTGCTGGCTATTCTACGCAGTGGGAAGTGCTTGTAACTACGGCTGATAGTCCCGAAGAGGCAACCGAAACTCCGATTCTGGCAAATACGACTACGGTTGTTGTCGAAGGACTTGAAATGAATTCTTTATATAATGTGTATGTACGTTCTATTTGTTCGGGTTCTACATATAGTACATGGTCGGGACCAGATTGGCAGCGGACGTTGCCACCATGCGAACCGGTATACGATGCAACTGCTATTGTTACGCAAACTTCGGCTAAAATAAGATGGTTGCATCCATACAATAGAACATATTATTATACGGTGTTATCTGAAACCGAAATGACACCCGAACAACTTGCAGTCGCTCCGCATCAGACTACAAGTTACCTATATTTGAATCTCAGTGATTTGACTCCCGGACATACTTATCACGAATATATTGCTGCAGATTGTGGCGACGGAGATATTAGCGAATGGGTGCATGTTGAATTTACAACAACCGAACAGGAAGCAATGACATTGCCATATTATGAGGATTTTGACGACGGAGTGGTACAAAACTGGATTATTAACAACAATACTAATGGTTGGTATCTGGGGTCTGCTATAGCAAACGAAAGTCCAATGTCAATGTATATCTCTCCAGACTATGGTATTACATATCAATATAATAGTTATTATTCTGTTTCTTATGCATATTGTCGATTGAATATCGACCATCGTTGTTTAATAAATGTGTCGTACGACTGGACTGGTGAAGGTATGGGTGTTGGTGCACACATGCGAACCTTCCTGATTCCTGTAAGTGTAGATCCAAACCTAAGTGCAGGTGTCCTTAACGGCGTATCTGCTTTTGCTAACACATATGATACTCCCAATGGTTGGATTGAAATCGGAACTCCTTATCCTGTACAGTGTTCTTTCTTCAATAGAGGTGCTGATACCGGCTGGTTGAGAAGTTCGAAGGATATTACTATAAGCGAACCGGGGGACTACTACCTTGTATATTTCTGGGGTAACAATTCCGGTCATGAACCGAAAATGTCGGCGGCAGTTGATAATATAAGCGTTACTCATGTTTCCGATTGTATATATTCGGGTAATATAACTGCTGATTTTGTGGGTAATTATTCTGCCGATGTGTCGTGGACTTATATTGATGGTTCGCAGTGGGAGGTTCTAGTTACCCGTGCAAGCAATGCATCGCAGGCAACCGAAACTCCCGTGCTGGTTTCTTCTCCGCAATATTCAATGACAGGTCTTAATCCGTCGACTACATACAGAGTGTTTGTACGCACATATTGTTCAGAATCGGAGCAAAGTCCATGGTCGGATGCTTTCAGTTTCACAACTGCGCCTCCGTGCTTACCACCAACAAATATTAACGCCAGTGTAATGTCGGATGAGGTGACCTTGCATTGGTCGCAACCATATTCTTACAACCAGTTCCAGATTGTAATATCGCCGGCAGAAATGTCTGATGCAGAACTTGATGTTGCGGATTATGAAATGGTTAGCGGTTCTCTGTCGTATTCAAAGGATGGACTTTTGCCGGGACAATCTTATCATGCTTACATTTCGTCTGGTTGTGCAAATGGTGAAATTAGCGAATGGGCAGATTTCCAGTTCGAAACTCCAGAATCAGATATGGTCGATTTGCCATACGTTCAGAATTTTGAAAGCAATGCGATTGAAAACTGGCGTATGAGCAATGGAACTAATGGCTGGTATGTCGGTTCAGCAGTAAGCAGGAATGGCGCCAAGTCGCTGTATGTTTCCGGTAATGGAGGTAGTTCAAATCAGTATAATACAGGTGCGTCATCTTGTTCGTATGCTTATATTGTTGTAAGGAATGACAGTCCATGTGTTGTTAATTTGTCGTTCGATTGGAGGGCTTATGGCGAAAGCGGCTATGATTATATGGAAGTTTACTGTATACCATATAGTTACAATCCCGGTTTCTCATCTTACCCCAGTTCGTCTTGGCCACAGGTGGGCGGTGAATTTGGTTTAGTATACGATTGGCAGCATTTTTCTAGCGATATTCAGTTTGAATCCTCGGATTATTACATTGTTTTCGTGTGGAATAATGATGGTTCTGTAGGAACACAACCTCCTGCTGCTATTGATAATATTTCGATAAGGCGTCTAGCAGAAGGAAACGACATTGTCGATTTTAGTTTCGCTGGTGCTCAAAACGTACAAATTGATGCAGAAAACCACACTGTTACCTGCTATGTGGCATATACCTTTGATTTAAGCAGGATTTCGCCGAACATTGTAATTTCCGACAGGGCAACAATAAATCCGGTAGTAGGTACTCCGATTAACCTCAACAATCCGTTTGTTTATACTGTAACTTCTGAGTCGGGACAATCGCAGCAATGGATAGTGACGGCATCGAGGTTGGATGTGGTTGAAGAGGCCGAGATTGTTTCGTTCTGGACCGAAGGTCAGGTTGATGTCGAGATAGATTCCGAAAATGCAACAGTGGTTTCTACTGTCAGCAGGATGTACGGTCTTACAGATGTAAGTCCTGTGATTGGCTTGTCGGCAATGGCGACAATAGTCAACGCTCGTAATACCTATAACTTTACTGAACCTTTAGTGCTTACGGTCAGGGCAGAAAGCGGTGCTACGAAGAACTGGACAATCAGCATGGTATATACTGATGTGCCATTGGGAGCCGACTGCTATAATCCTTATGTGGTAGATGCGGGAAGCGATCTTCCATATTCTAATTATGCTTCTACAAATGGACTCTACAATATTCTGAATACATATTATTCCGATAGGCCGTCGAATGCCTTCGTTCAGTCGGGTAACGACGTTGTGTATAGAATCGACTTGCCGTACAGAATGATGCTTGATATAACGGTAACGTCGTCGCAGAACTTCAGTGCATTTGTGATGAATTCTTGTGGTTCTCTATATGCAAACGAGATTAGTTCGATGCATGATGTTAATTCCGCCGAGTTTAATGCTATAGATTTGCCTGCTGGATCAAGTTATGTAATAATTGACAGTTATGGCGAAAATGTGGAATACCTTATTAATATAATGAGAGTCCCATATTGCTTTGCCGTTAACAATATCGAGGTGGTACGTCTGCAGAATGAACTCGATGTTACATGGTCGTCGGACAATATTGGCGACAGTTGGATTTTGAAGTACGGTCCTGAAGGTTTCGACATAGAAACAGAAGGTGTTGATGTTATGGTAAGCGAACCTCACTATGAAATTGTTGCACTAGAGGAGTCGACACGTTACGACGTTTATGTACAGGCCAATTGTTCTGCTTCGGGAATTAGCGATTGGACAATGCTTTCCACTTCTACAATATCTTCGTGCCAGAGTGTAGAGGACTTTAGAATTGTTGAGATGTCCGACTTTAGCGCAACCATATCGTGGCAGGGATTCAATATGACACAGTGGGAAGTACAATATAAATCAGAATCCGAAACGGAATATACAACATTAACGGTTGATGAACCAATATGCACTTTTGAAGGTCTGGAATATTCTACTACCTATAATTTAAGAGTTCGTGCAATATGTGATTATGGTACATATTCGGATTATGTTTCCTATGACTTCACTACAATGTGCTTGATAGTAAGGAATTTCCCATATGTTGAAGATTTCGATGGTGAAGCATTCCCGCCTATGTGCTGGTCGCAGGAAAGAACTGCTGCTGGTTCGGGTGTTGGCGTAAGTTATGCAAATGGTGCATGGATGCAGGCATCGTCGGCACTCGAAGCAAATTCGTCGCCAAAGGCGATGCTCGCCGACACTAAGGCGGGTTCTGTCCATAACCTCGTTTCATCTGACTTGTTGTTTGCCGAAAGCATCAACGGATACGACATAAGCATTGATGTATATTGTCCAACAATGTCGGCTGCCGCCGAAAATGAAGGCGTGGAGGTTTGGGTTAACAAATATGCAGATGTCGAACACGGCAATCCGCAGTATCTCGGATTTGTGTCGAAGAACTATCAGACAAACGGTGAAACCGCACCAGGTTGGTACACCTATACATTCAATACACGCCGTTCGGGATTGAACCATGTGATTCTTGTCGGCAAGTCCAACAATGCTGGTGGCGTTTATGTCGACAATCTGACCGTTGTGAAGGCCGTGGATTGTATTCCGCCAAGCAACCTTGTGGTTGAGTCGACTACCGACGAAAGCGTAGTGATTTCTTGGAACGACAGAAATTCACGTACTGAAAACTGGACTGTTAGGTATTCGATAGATGGTGGCGAGCAGGTTGAAACTATGGTTGATGAACCGTTTGTTACAATAGGTGGACTTCTTTCTGGCACTACATACGATATAGATGTGGAGGTAAGCACATTGTGCGCTGCTGGAATGTCTAGCGAGTCGTATGAGCAGACGGTTTCTGCAACGACCGATTGCACTCCGTTCGATGCGCCATACGCACAGGATTTCGATGTTGCTGATTCGATGCTTCCGGACTGTTGGAAATCGGAAAGCGACAGAGGTGATGTTTGGTCGGTAAGCAATGCCGCCGCGCATATACCTATAAGAAGCGTGCAGTGTAATGCACATTTGTTGTCGCCGAAGTTCAATTTCGAATCGGGTAAGGTTTATTTGCTCGAGTTCGACTTGCGCCTTTCGTCGCAGTCGGCGGTTGTGCCCGACACTTTGTCGGTTAAGTTTATGGGAGGCGATGTTGTTACGTTAAACACAATCGTTATACAGAATGCTGCAAGCACAGGAATGGTTAGGATGTCGGTAGATGTGCCGCAGTATGTTGGAGCAGCACGATTCGATTTTGTATTGAATGGTTTCCGCGAATGTATAATCGATAATTTCTCGTTGAGGGAAAAGAGCACCGAGGCCGAAATCCTTGCTTTTGAAATTCCTGAGCAGACTTCCGAAGCGATTATAGATTCGGAAAATGCAGCAGTATTGGTATATGTTGCTTACGGAACCGATGTCAATAACCTTGTTCCAGCATTTACAATTTCGGAGAATGCAACGGTTGACGTACAATCGGGCGTGGCACGCGATTTCTCAGAACCTGTCGGATACATAGTAACGGCAGAGGATGGTGTAACAACCAAGGATTGGATTGTAAGCGTTATCATCGATGAAAACTACTGTCCTAATCCACTCGCTGATGATATTGATTTATATATGAATGGTACAACGACGAACTTGTACATTCTTCAGGCATTCAGCGAAATTTCATACAACTTGAAAGTTTCATCACATCCTATTGATCCCGAAACAGAAGAGTCTGACTTGTTTGATGGTGTGATAGAGACGGAACCGTATGGGTATGGATGGCAAAGTGCGCAAATAGATGCTTTGGATATATACCCGTATTATTATGTATATGTACAGTCGAATTGCGGAGCGACGGGTTGGACGGAAAAAACTGTATGCGGAGTATTCTCGCTTCCATACGAACAGGACTTCTCCGACAGAGGTTGCTGGGAAATATATGATAACAACGGTGATAACAAGACTTGGTCTGTCGCAAACGGTGAGGCGTTGTATTCATTCTCGCGCACAAATCAGGCCGATGACTATCTTGTTTCGCCAGGTTTGAATATTGTTCAGAACGCAAGATTGGAGTTCAAGTACAAGGTCGGTAATTTCTCGTATCCCGAAACTTTCTCGGTGTGGGTGATGACAGGTAATAGCGAGACAAGGTTGGATTCGCTGACTGTAAACAACGAATCATACCAGACATACGGTCCGGTTTCCCTTGCCGATTTCGCTGGTCAGGTTGTCTTTATTGAAATACGATGCCATTCGGAAGCAAATAGGTATCGCTTGTATGTTGATGATTTCAAGGTTGATGTTTCCGACTTCGTGATAAATGTTTCGTCGGTCGGCAATGGTTCTGTTTCTCCCGAAGGCAGGGTAGAGGTAGAGCCAGACGGCAGTGTCGAGTTTGAAATTATACCTGACGAATATAATAGTCTTGTTTCGCTGACACTCGATGGTGAAGATGTTACTGCCGAGGTGGTAGATGGAATCTATGCTATGACCAATGTAAACGCAGAACACAATATAGTTGCTACATTTACGGAACGTTATCCAATTAGGGCTTCTGCTGGTGTAGGCGGACAGATTGTAACCGATGGCGTTACGGTTGCCAATATAGGCGATACGGTGTCGTTCGTCGTTATTCCCGACGAGGGTTATCGTGCAGGAGACATTATTGTTGACGGGGTTGCCGAACAACTTGAACAGGGTAGTTACATATATACATTTGAAAATGTCGATACGTCGCATACTATTCATGCAACGTTCGATAGGATAATCTATCATACCCTGTATGTTAATGCAGGTGCAAATGGTATTGTTACTCCAAGCGGCAATGTCGTGGTCGAGGAAGGCGAAGATGTTACAATTTCGGTAATCCCGGATGAAGGATTCATTGTCCATGATTTCATCGTGGATGGTCGCAATGCTCTTGACGAATTGCTTGCCAACGGAAATATATATACATTTGAGAATATTACCGCCGACCATTCGGTACGCGTTCTGTTTGTTGAAAATGTATACTATACGGTCAATGTCTCGTATGGTGAGCACGGACACATAACTCCGGATGGAGAGGTTTCTGTGGCAAATGGTGATGACCAGACATTCCTGATTGTTCCCGATGCTGGTTACCATATTGTATCGGTAACGGTTGATGGTGAGGAGGCCCCGTCTGCCGTTTCTGCTGGTGAGTATACTTTCGCTGGTGTCGATTCCGACCATACTATACATGCCGAGTTCGCAATAAATACGTATAATGTTGTAGCATATGCCCAGGGCGGAACAATAACGCCTAGCGGTACGATAACTGTCAATCACGGCGATAGTCTCACTTTCGAGATTGTTCCGGACGATGAGTATGAACTTCTGAATGCACTGGTCGATAATGTCTCGGTAGAGATTGTGGACGGCACATATTCGTTCGACAGCATTAGCGCCGATCATGCAATAGTTGTAATATTTGCTCCGATGAACATTGTAAGGCATGAAATTACGGCGACGGCATCAGAACATGGAAGAATATCGCCGAGCGGAACAGTTCGCGTTGTTGATGGCGAGAACAGGGAGTTCAGCATTGAACCCGACGAGCATTACTATGTTTCATCGTTGCTTGTCGATGGCGAACAAGTAGAAGTTTCCAATACATATCTGTTCGAGAATGTTACAGTCAACCATACGATTTCGGCATCGTTCGAGGCATACAAGCATACGGTGGCTGTTGCTGCTGGTGAACATGGAAGCGTCAGTCCGTCGGGAGAACTTGAAGTCGACGAAGGTTCGGACATAACGCTTGCTTTCACTCCTAATGTCGGATATATGGTTTCCGGAGTGCTAGTCGATGGTGTCAGCGTCGAGTTTGACGGTAATACGTACACCTTGCAGAATGTTCTAGAAGACCATGTAGTAAGGGTTAACTTCGACTTGTTACCGATGTGGACTATAACGGCTGTATCTGGTGCAAATGGTACTATAACTCCGAACGGAACTCAGTATCTGCTTGAAGGAGACGATATGGAGTTTACGTTTGTGCCCGACGAGGGTTATATGATTGACCGTGTTGTGGTTGATGGACAGGGATTTGTGCCCGAAAACAACACTTATGTGTTCGAAAATGTGACAGAAAACCATTATATATATGTTTCGTTCAGGACTATGGCGTACTTCATTACGGCAACCGCAGGACCTCACGGTGAACTTACTCCTTCGGGAGTTGTTGAGGTGGTGCCTGGGGCATCGCAGGTGTTCACATTCAACCCGTATATAGGTTACGAACTCGATAGCGTCTGGGTCGATGGCGAATACGTTGAGACCTCGGAAAATACATACGAGTTCGCTGAGGTTGATGCTAACCATACGTTCAGGGTTACATTCAAGCATATAACGGTATCTATTGATGATGCTGTGGTAATGTCGGCATCGCTGTATCCGAATCCTAACGATGGAAGTTTCATGGTCGATTTCGCAGGAATAAGCGGCGAGGTGACATATCAACTTGTTGATGCCGCTGGTTCTTTGGTGGATGTTCGTGACATTTATGTTGACGAAGGAACGACTATGGAGTTCCGTCACGACTTGAAACCTGGAGTTTATTTTGCCCGTTTCATTTCCGACGGCAAGGTTCTTGTAGAGCGGTTTGTCGTGGAATAAAATTTGCCGGATGATATAAAAAAGGTCGTTCATTTCTGGACGGCCTTTTTTGTTGTCCTACACTGACTTCCATTTGAAAATTTATTTTTTTTGAACTTTTGTACATTAGTGATGTTTAATTTTTTTAAACTTTTTTTAAGGTTTTGTTTGTAGTCTAGTTTTTTTTAGTTACATTTGTTCGTCATTTTGGGTTGATTTTTTTAAACTTTATGTGATTGAGAAGAGAGTAGTTTAAATATTTAAATGATTGAATATTAAAGAAGTAGAGTATGAAGAGATATTTATTAGGATTGATTTTAGCAGTCGTAATGATGGTTGTATCTGCAGACCTTTTTGCGCAGGTAAAACTACTCGACAGCGGCGTTACCAAGTTTTATGATAAGGGTACACGCATTACCTATTTCGAGATGTCAAATTTCCCCAATTCACAGGAAATGCGCGATTTCGTTGCGAAAATGGTGCTTGAGAATTCGGATGTGATGAGGGCAATAATCTACAAGGACGGCAAGACCTTTATGTACGAAGCATTGCAGGGTGTAGAACCTGATATGATTGTCGATGCGGTCAACGATGCACTTGCCGAGTACAATATGCTATTTGGCGAGTTCCCCGAATCGTCGCAGGGCAACGAACCGAAAAAGTCGAATGTTACGGTTCGCCCGCATATAGAATCTGTAAGTGCTGCTAATTCGTCCGAAAAGCAAGGACGGAATGTCGCTGAAGAGAAAAAGGCGGTTTCCGAAAGTAATGGAGGTTCTCTCAATGCAGTTCCTGTAATGGAAGTCCAGAAGGCGTCGCAGCCAAGTAATGGTGCGGCAAAGACAAATGCTGAAACAAAGAATATTGAAAATGTCATGAACAAATAAAATAAACGGCTATGAGAAAGTTATACTATAATATTTATAAGGTATTACCGATTAGAAAGGGTATGACGGCTGTGTTGCCGTTTGTCGTGTTTTTGTGTGCCAGTGTGCTGCTTGGTGGCGGACTGAAGGCACAGACATATTGTACGCCTACATTGAGCAGTACGACTACAAGTTACTACATTAGTAATTTTACGACTACTGGAGGTACTGCTAATATTAACAATTCGACTTCTGGTTCTGGAAGTTCGTATTCTGATTTTTATAATTCTTATTCAGCATCAGCGGATCCCGGTGCAACTATAAGTTTCACAATAACCATTGCTGGTGGTGGAACTCACGGTACTGCCATTTGGGTCGACTGGAATAATGACGGAACATTTGATTCCGATGAAAGAGTTTGGAATACAACAGGATATTTATCTTCTCCTCATACTGGTAGTTTTACTGTTCCTGCAAATGCGTCAGGAACGCACAGGATGAGGGTGGTTTCCGACTGGCTGGGTTCCAATCCTTCCGACCCTTGTGCGGCAAGTACTGGCGAATTCGAGGACTACAAGTTGATTGTCGCTTCTGCATCTTGCGACGAGACTATCAATATGGCTAACATGACCCGTACAATCCAATGTGGTGGAACTTATTGTTTCTACGATTCGGGAGGTTCGTCTGGTAGTTATTCAAATAGCGAGACATATACCGCAACATTTACATCAGAAGGTTCAATAACACTAACTTTCAGTTCGTTTAATACTGAGTCTTCTTACGATGAGTTGACTGTCTACGATGGTTCAACATCAGGTTCTGTGTTGTTGGATGCTGTAAGTGGAACGTCAATTCCTTCTACAGTAACTGCTGCAAGTGGCACGATGACTGTGGTTTGGTCTTCCGATGGTACTGTCTATAGGGACGGATGGTCGGCGGTAATAACCTCTAGTTGCGGACCTTGTACTCCTACTTTGACTTCAACCACTACAACATATTATATCAGTAGGTTTGCTACGACAGGTGCAATCACCAATATTGGCAATTCTACAACTGGTGCTGGTCATTCATATTCCGACTTTTATAACACTTATGCAGCAACGGCATCTGCTGGTTCGACGATAAGTTTCACAATAACCATAGCAGGTGGCGGAACTCACGGTTCGGCAATTTGGGTTGACTGGAATAGAAATGGGGAGTTTGAATCTTCGGAAAGGGTTTACAATACGACAGGATATGCTAGTTCTCCGCATAGCGGCAGTTTTACAATACCTGCGAACGCTTCCGGCGATTACAGGATGAGGGTTGTGTCCGATTATTTGGGCTCCAATCCTTCGAATCCGTGTAGCGCAAGTACAGGAGAGTTTGAAGACTATCGGCTTACCGTTGTCGGCTGTGTGGAGTCGGTCAATATGGCAAACGGTTTATTGCGTACTGTTGATTGCGGTTCTTCTTTCTGTTTCTTCGATTCGGGAGGCGAAACAGGCGATTATAGCAATAGTCAGTCAATGACGGCAACATTCAGGTCGACAGGACGTATTGTCATAAACTTTTCATCGTTCGCAACCGAATCGTCATCGGGTTGCTACGATTGGGACTACATAACCATATATGATGGCACGGAATCGGGAACTATGCTGGTTCAAGGTCAGACTGGTTGTACAACAAGAACTCTCAACCTGAATACAGATTACGTGGCAACATCGGGAACGATGACCATTGTATGGAAGTCTGATGGTAGTAATACGGCATCGGGATGGAAAGCGAATGTAACTGCTGTAGATTGCGGTTCTGTTACACCAGACGACTGCGTGACAATAGGTAACGGAACTTCATGCACATATACTTACGGACCTGTAAACAACTTCTATAGATATGGATATTATCAGTATATATATCCGCTATCCAGTCCTGGTCAGATTTCGTCTCTTTCGTATCAATATTGTTACACCACAGCAATGACCGACAAGACCAATGTCAAT
This sequence comes from Bacteroidales bacterium, assembly GCA_017651185.1. Classification (GTDB taxonomy): domain Bacteria; phylum Bacteroidota; class Bacteroidia; order Bacteroidales; family ML635J-15; genus Bact-19. The sequence goes on from JAGCDJ010000031.1 coordinate 90,305, forward strand.
ATTTATATGGGACAGACATCTAACTCGACATTCTCGTCGTCAACGGATTGGGTTCCGCTTTCAAACTTGACGCTGGTATATTCCGGTCCGTTGAACTGCACGGCGCAGGGATGGAATACTTTTACGCTGACAACCCCGTATTACTACGATGGCACTGGCAATTTGGTAATTGCTATCGACGATAATTCAAACGAATACGATGGTTCTTCATATACATTCTATTATACATCGGGAAGCGGAAACAATGTGTTGTACTATTATAGCGACAGCACTGACCCGAATCCTGCTTCTCCACCATCAGGAACCTTGTCGGCAAATTGCCCTAATACAAGGATTTGTATAGAGGATTGTACGCCGAGAACTGTTACATTCAATAATTCCAATGTAACCATAACCAGTTGTACTGGAACTACATCCCAGACACCTCAGATTAGTTTGAACTCTGGCGGTGCTGTTACTTGGACATCGTCGAATACAAGCGTAGCAACTGTATCCTCGTCGGGCGTTGTTACTGCTGTAAGTACAGGAACCGCTGTAATTACGGCAACGGTTGCCGCAAGCGGTGACTATTGTGGAGCAAGAGGTTCTTATACTGTAACGGTAACAGGTTCTTCGCACCGACTTACTTATAACACTTCGGCAGCATGTTCTGGTACTGCAAGTACAGCACCTGCAAGCGTAACGGGAACATCGGCGACTGTTACAACTGCAGAACCAACATGTTCGTCATTACCATACTTCATAGGTTGGAATACGGCATCTAATGGTACCGGCGCTTCTTATGCAGCAGGTTCTACTGTCGATTTGGGTTGTGCCGATGTAACATTGTATGCACGTTATTCAAATCAGCCGCCGGAGATTACCGGTAGTTCCGACTGTGAATCGGCAATGGCATTCTGCGCATCAAACGACAATACAGGTTATGACTTGAACGTAGAACCAGGCGATGATTCTTATCCAGACGGAATGTGTTCGTTCTTTAGGAATGCAACTTGGTGGTATTTGCGTATATCCGAAGCTGGTCCTATTGAAATGACAATCGAATCGTCTTGTGGTGATGTCGATTTCGGTTGCTGGGGACCGTTTGAAAATCCGACTTGTGATATTACAAACGACCTTAATGATGATGGAGCAAACGGATATGATTATTATTCAGGTTCTTCTAATGCTGCTTTGCACTCATCGAATACTACAACTTCACCGAGTCATAGTACAACAAGTACAGCTATATGTACAACTGGTGCATTGGCATCTCCATGTGGAAACCTTGTGGACTTTGGCGGTTCTACCTCGGAAGTCGAGTATTTGCAGATAGCAAATGCGCAAGTCGGTCAGATATATGTGGTTTTGATTGCAAACTACGAAAATTGTACGGGTGATATCTCGTTTACCCAGACTAACATGACGGTGCCAAATTCTGGTCGTTCAGACTGTACCATTGTAAACGACTGTTCTATTACAAGTGTCACTACATCGATTGGCGAGTGCAATGCTGACAATACCTTCGATTTGAGCGGTAACATAAACTTTACCGATCCTCCAGTAGATGGTACTCTTACCATTTCCGACGGTTCTGTATCGCAAGTGTTCACTCCGCCTTTCGTAAGTCCTATTGCATATTATCTTGCCGGAATACCTGGCGACAACACACAGCATACAATTACGGCAACATTTGTTTCGTCGACTACAAACTGCGAAAGGATTACGTACATTGACGCTCCGTTGTGCGAAACCAACTGTCCCGATGCAACTGTTGCCATGACAGGTTATGATGAGATTATCGACGGAAGATATTATTTCGATGTATGTTTGGGTACAGGTGTAAATATGTCAGGTACGCAGACTGGTTACACCAGTCCTTCGTGGAGATGGAATATAAATCCTCACGGAGGCGTTCCTCCATATACAATTAATGGACAAAATGCATCATACACACCGAACGCTGAGCAAGGTTACGATGTCTCGCTTACCGTTTCTGAAGGCGATTGTAAAACGGTAGCATACGGAAGAATCCGCGTGTCGGATGGTTTGGATACTGGTGTAAGTTCTATTGATATCGGTGATGTATGTGTAGGTGGCAGCGAGCAAATAACTGTTGGCGGAAGTGGTACCGACATACAGGTAGAACCGTCTGAGTATACTGTTGAGTCTTCGCTCGGACATGCCGGAACAACTTTTATTCCAGATGGATTGAGCTGTGCAACGCAGTGCTACGAGTCGAGCGTTACTTTCTACGACTTCAACGATGGTGACCGCGTAACAAATGCGAATGCAATAAAGTACATAAGAATTAACACTGAGCACTCGTTCATTGGTGATATACAAATAAAGATAACATGTCCTAATGGAAGATCTGCAATCATGTTGCAGGACTACTATAGCAGCGATACTTCAAACCATGCCCTTTATAATGGCAATGCTATCGACCCGTACACTTATGTTTGGCCTGACCGTGTTACCGATACGGTATGGAGAATCGGTTCTTCGTCGACAAACCATTATACTGCCGGGTTTATGTTAGGTCGTTTCGATGAGTATTCTCCTCAGAACGGTACATATACATATAATGGAAATACATACTACTTGGCATCGTTTGCAACTGCTGCAGAAGCCAACTATTTCATTAACAATTTCCTGACAAGGTATTATCCGGATAGGACATATATAATATATTCGATTACGGATAATAATAACAATGTCTTGTATTATGCGATAGCGTATCGTATTGTAGATACTAGTGGTACTACCGATTATTTCGTATGGTTGACTCGCGATGTCACTACTGGTGACGATGCGTTGCCATTCTCGTCGCAAAGTGCCGCTACGTATTTCCTTAACAATGTTTATGGCGGAAACGGTGTGGTTACCTATGAACTTGTGCCGACATCGTACAGGCGTATCTATTTCGGTGAACCTGATATTTATGATGTCATCGATGCCGATGATTTGACTTCGGCTGAAATATGCGACGAAACCAATGAGCATAACATACATGGTGTAGGTTATGATTATGCATGGACTAGCAGTTCGCAATACACGACAGTAGGTCATGTTTATGATATTGTAAACTTGATGCCATCGTCTACTGTATACAACAATGGTACAGCAGGAACAAACACTCTTTATCATGTAATTCCTTCTGATGTCAATTCGGGTTCACATATGTATGAACCTTACGATAACTTTGGCAATCTTGTAGGATGTCCTCTTAATGGTACCTGGACAATTTCGGTTTGCGATAGTTGGGGGTATGACAATGGTTATGTATTTGACTGGGAGATTGCTCTTTCTGAAGATTTGTTGCCAAGCAACTGGACTTATGGCGTCGACCTTGAAAGTGTGTCTGACGACTGCGGAAGCATTGCCACAGTTACAGGTAATAATCTCCTGATAGCACCGCAGACAGCAACCAATGGACAGCAGACTTGTAACATAATCCTAACCGATAATTTAGGTTGTACAACAAATATCCCATTGACATATAATGCAGTTGCTCCTACAATTACGCACAATTCGGGCAACGAAATACAGACTGTATGTACAGGACAGGCAATAACAAATATTGTATATACAATCGGTGGTTCTGCTGAGAATGCAGCAATATCGTGGACACCAAGTACTCCTGCTGGTGTTACATTTAATGTAAGCGGCAATACAGTAACTATATCAGGTGCTCCTGCCGATGCCGATACCTACGATTATACAATTACTACGGTAAGTCCGGATGGTATGCGATGCACCGAAGTCTCAGAAACCGGACGAATCCAAGTTAACACTGGTAACATTGTTCCTACATTCGACCAGGCAGGACCATACTGCGAAGGAACAACAGTTGCCGATTTGCCAACTACTTCTACAAATGGCATAACCGGAACATGGTCGCCTGCAATTACAAACAGAACTAGCACCTATACGTTTACTCCCGATCCGGGACAGTGTGCAACGATAACAACAATGTTAATCACTGTAAACCCGTTGCCGACTCTCGAATACACATCTGGCAGTGAAACCATGTGTGTAGGTGAAGTTGTTTCTGGTACTAATGGAAATAGCATAATCTATACTTATGGCGGTGGCGCAAACGGTGCAAATGTTACAGGTCTTCCTGCTGGAATGGAGTTCAATGTAAATACATCTAATAATACGATAGAAATTTCTGGTACGCCAACTACAGCAGGAACATATCCGTATGTTGTAACAACAACAGGTACGGTTGCTCCATGCGAAAACATTTCGCTGACAGGTACTATAACGATTAATGAACCACCTACGCTTACACTTACTTCTGGAAGCGTATCGCAGTCAGTATGTGCAGGTAATGCGATAACCAACATGGTTTACACATATACAAATGCAACTGGTGCCGAAGCAATAAACCTTCCGAATGGACTTACGTCTACTCTTAATCCAACGGCACACACACTTACTATTAGTGGTACTCCAACAACCGAAGGTACGTTTACAATTTTGACAACTGGAGCATTGTCTCCATGTCCTTCAGAAAGTGCTCAGGGATCTATTTCAATTAGCGACCCAGCAACATTGTCATTAGTTTCCGAATCTCCTGATGTGGTTCTTTGTGTCGAAGTTGTATGGACTGGTAGTATACAGTACCGGTTCGGAGGTACTGCTACGGGTGTTGTCGTAGATGGATTGCCTGATGGTTTGACATCTACCGTATCAGGTAACATCGTTACAATCTCGGGTAATGTTGATGTAAATGCAGAACCAGGAGATTACCAGTACACAGTAACTGCCGTTGGCGCAGAAGCTCCATGTGAGGATGTTACAATGTCAGGTACAATATCAGTATCTACAAATGCTACTCTTGTATTGACATCTGCAGACGGTACCGACTATCAGAGTATTTGTATGCCTGGAACTTTCACTACGGTTATATATACATACGGCGGAGCTGCAACGGGTATTGACGAGACTACATTGGCAAATTCATTGCCGCAAGGATTGACTGCTGTAGTTAATACGACTGCTCATACCGTTACAATTTCTGGTACACCTACCGAGACTGGACGTTTTGTATACGAAGTGTCTACAACAGGTGTTGTTCTTCCGTGTAAGTCAGAAACAGCATTGGGTGTCGTGGAGATTAATCCCGATGTACAACTTGAAGTCTCAGGCAATGTCAACCAGTCGTTCTGTCTTGGAAACAGTATGAGCGATATCGTGTTTACTTATGGAGGCGGTGCAACATCGGCTATAGTAGTAGGTGATTTGCCTGCTGGGGTTGACGCTGTTAATGATTCAAATACTCGTACTTTGACATTAAGCGGCAGTCCTACAGAATCTGGTTCATTCTCGTTCTATGTAACTACACAGGGTGCGGTTAGTCCATGTGTGGAAAAAACAATTGATGTGTCTATTGAGATATACGAAAATCCTGTAGTTACAATTGCTCCGACAGCAATTTTGGTATGTAATGGTTCGCCTGTTTCTATGAATGCTGCTCCCGACAATATGAGTACATATCGTTGGACATGTGTTACAGCAAGTGATGCAACATATACAATAGATCCAGGTATGCCGACTTCAACTACAACTCAGTCAATAACCGTTAATCCGACAGTAACCCCCGGAAGTACCGATGTCGTATACAATGTAAGGGTTTCTGATGCTAATGGATGTACGGCAACTGGATTGCAGAGAATAACTGTGTCTCAAACTCCGACTGCTAACATTTCTAAGACCGACAATACAAAGTGCTTGGCTCCGTATAATGGAAGCATTATTGTTGATGGTTTTGCAGGTGGAATTGCTGGTTCTACATATACCGTAGCAGTTTCTGGATTACCGAGTCAGACGTCAACAGGTGCTGCAGTATCATTTGATGGACTTGCTCCTGGAACATATACTGTAACAATTACAAACGAATCGACTTTGAATATTTGTATCACCGAACAAACAATAACAGTAGGTGATAATCCGACAAGTCCAACTGTTGATATTTCGGGTTCCTTGTCAATATGTGAAGGTACAAATACTACACTTACAGCACATGCTTCAAATGGTTTGCCCGAATACACATATTTGTGGTCTGACAACTCGACAAATGAAGTACTCGTTACCCCGGACCTTAATGATCCTACTACATATACGATAACTGTTACTGATGCTAATGGATGCTCTGTTACAAATACAGTTTCCATTGAATTGGGTGATAGACCTGAAATCGAATTGTCGGCTACCAATGCTATATGTATTGGAAATAGTTCGGTACTTCAGGCACACGTTTCTAATGCTGGTACAGGATATACGGTTACTTGGTCGGCAAGTACTCCAGATGCAGGATTGCTAACCACAAATGGTGAACGTATAACGGTAACACCAACAGCAATAGATACTTATGTGTATACTGCAGTGTTGTCCACAAGTTCGTGTGGCACAAGCGGTCCTATGGATATTGATGCAAATGTTTCCGTAACTGTTAATCCTTTGCCTTCGCCGGGTGTCAACAATAATACCGGTACAAATGTTATCACTTGTGATGTTGAGGAAATTTCGGTAACGGCAACAGGCGGTGTTTCTTATGCATGGTCAAATTCTGTGACAACCGCCAACAATGTATTTAATTCGGCTGGAACGTATACCGTAACAGTTACGGATGCAAATGGTTGTTCGGCAACAACAACATTCACCGTTGATATTAACACGACTCTTCCTGATGTCATCATAGAGGAAAATCCAAACATTACGGAACTTACTTGTGATAATCCTTCGATTGAACTTACGGCTTCTACAACAACGCTTGGTACAACATTGTCGTGGGAAACTATGACTGTAACTGCTCCTGATGTATATACTGTTACGGCAACTACGACAAGTAATGGATGTTCGCGTACTGCTTCTGTTGAAATAACAAGCGATAACAATGCTCCTACAGTTTCGATTGTCCAGCCGTCGACAACTACATTGAATTGTACAACCCAGTCAATAACCCTTAATGCAACAGGAACAGGAACTATGACATGGTCACCGTCAAATGTTGCAAGTCATGCTAACTATCCTTCCGATGGTGTATATACAGTTACTGCAAGACTCGACAATGGTTGTACTACGGATGCAACAATCCAAATCAGCAGGGATGTAACGGAACCAGTAGTTCAGATTTCACCTGTTTCTTCATTGCTGACTTGTTCGGTTCAGTCGGTAACACTTACTGCAAGTGCCAATGTTCCAGTTTCGTATGCTTGGAACCAAGGTCCTCACGAGGCAAGTTTTGTGGTTTTCGAACCTGGCGATTATAGAGTCTCGGCAACTGCGGCAAACGGATGTATGTCAACTGCGACTGTCCATGTTAATCAAGATGTAACTATTCCAGATGTCGAAATCACAAGAAATCCTGATATTGATTTGTTGACATGTAATAATCCTACTATAGAACTCATTGCCAATTCAAATACAGCAGGGGCTACATTGTCGTGGAATACGCAAAATGTTACCGAAGCAGGTAGTTATTCGGTTACGGTAACTGCTTCTAATGGATGTACAAATACAGCTTCAACGAATATCCGAAGCGATTTCGTTGCACCGCAGGTTGAGGTTACTGCTCCTTCTACAGTACTTATGTGTGCGCCTAATGATGTGATAACACTTACAGCTAGTGCAAATGTAGGCGTAACTTATGACTGGGGAGGTGGCGCAAGCGGTGCGCAGTATTCGGTAACTACTCCTAATGTTTACAGAGTAACGGCATATTCCAATACAAATGGTTGCCCTGCTACTGCAGAAATAAGAATTACTCAGGATATTGAAACTCCACATGTACAGATTGGAAACAACTCGAATACAACAGTGCTGACATGTAATGGACCTTCAATTTCTGTTTCGCTTATCGATGATACAGAAGCTGATATATATGAATGGTCAGGCGGTGAAAACCGTTATGGTACAGGTAATGCGTTTACGTCAGGTGGTATCTATTATGTTACTGCGACTGCACCCAATGGATGTATTGCTATTGATCAAATTGAAATCACTGAGGACTTCTCTCAACCTACTGTTTCAATAACCAACAATACTAATCCAGAGACAACGGTACTTACTTGCGACATTTTGGAAATTCCTGTAACGGCAGTAGGTTCCAACAGGGTATTGTTCTACAGGTGGTCTGATGGTACATCTATCAATACGGCAAACAATTCTCTTACAACAATAGGTACGTATGTTGTAACTGCTACCGCAGATAATGGATGTACAGCAACTGCAACAATAGCAATATCCGAAACTATGGATCGTCCGTTGGTTAATATCAATAATACATCCGGAACAAGTGTATTTACCTGTGCAACGACATCGATTGGTGTTACGGCTACTGGAACAGGTGTTACATATACATGGTCGGGAGGTAATAATCCAACTAGTTCAACTAATACATTGACATCTCCTGGAACTTATTATGTGACAGCAGTAGGTGCTAACGGATGTGTAAACAGCACTTCTATAACATTGACTGAAAATCTCACGCCTCCTTCTGTTTCGATAACTAACGAAACCGGAAGTAGCCAGATTGATTGCAACAACCAGCAAATTGTTGTTACAGCAACCGGAACAGGTGTTTCATACATGTGGTCGAATAATCAAACTGGTGCTACACTTACCTTGACCGAAAGCGGACAATATGTGGTTACTGCTACTGCTGCTAATGGTTGCCAGAATTCTGCATTAGTTGTGATAACTGAGGACTTTACTCCTCCTACGCCAGTAATAATCAGTGAAAGTAACCAGTATGTAATTAATTGTGCAAACGCAAGTACAGGTCTCTCGCTATTGGCTTCCGGTGGTATATATTATAGATGGGACAATGGTAGTACATCTCCGCGTAGATCAATTACGTCTTCTGGCGAATATCGTGTAACAGCATGGGCATCGAATGGTTGTTCGGCAGAAACAAGTCTCGTGATTGAAAACGACATGGTTCCTCCTGATGCAACAATTACAAATATTACAAACCAAACTAATGTTCTTGATTGTAATGTTAATTCAATCCATGTTATTGCCGATGGCGGATATATGTTCGCATGGAACAATTCATTGTGGGCTGGTGGTGCTGAACAGACAATTACCATGCCAGGTGTTTATATTGTAACGGTAACTGGTCAAAATGGATGTACAGGTACTGCTTCTATAAACGTTACTGCCGATACGATTCCACCTTCTATTTATGATTACGACGCTCCAAATGGTATGGAACTCAACTGTCAGGAGTCTAGTGTCGTTCTGACCGCTCTTGGAAATGCACAAACATATGCATGGTCGGGTGGAGCAACGCCATCGTCACCTACTAATACCTTCGTCGTTGCTGGTAGATATTACGTTACTGCAACTGGTTTTAACGGATGTACTTCAACTTCGTTTGCTGATATCATCGACAACCATGCTGTTCCGCAGGTTACTATCAACAATGGACTTGGTAATATTACAATGCTTGATTGTAATAATCCACAGATGCCTATTACTGTGATTGTCAGTGGTGCCGATGGTCCATATGAATATTCATGGAGCAGCAACTACAGTGGCGACGATGACCATGGTTATTTGACAACAAGCGGCCAGTACACAGTTTATGTTACTGCTGCAAACCATTGTTCTTCGGCAGCAAGCATTAATGTACAGGAGAATTTTGATCCGCCTGTTGTAAATGTGTCAAGTACTCCTGGCAGGGAACTCAACTGTGTTACAAGTTCGATTGAATTGACTGCTACTGGTGGTGTTGAACCATACTTATGGTCAAATAATGCTACAACATCGACGACTACGGTTTATGTCGCAGATACATATACAGTTACTGTGACAGGAGCGAACGGATGTATCGGAGAAGGTAGCATTATTATAACTGAAGCACCTGAATTCAGCGCCGATGTATCTGCTGGAACTATATCATGCTACGGCGGAACTACTACTGCGACTGTGACTGCAAACGGCGGTAATCCTCCTTACTATTGCGTATGGAGCGATGGTCAGTCGGCAATGACTGCTAATAGTCTTGTTGCTGGAGCTTACAATGTTACTGTTAATGATAACGGCGGATGTTCTACTGTTTTGTCGCTTGGTATCGTTCAACCGCAAGAGTTGCGCCCGACTATTAATGTCCAAGACCTCAATTGTGGTATTGCTCATGGCGCATTGACAGCAAATGTTATAGGTGGTACGCAGCCATATCAGACATATATCTGGTCCAATGGCATTTCTGGAATAACAAACGAAGACCTTGGGGTAGGAACATACGGACTCACAGTTTATGATGCAAACGGATGTTCCGCTGAAGCTTCGGCAACCGTGTCGATGCAGGGTATGCTTTCGGTAAATGCTACGGTTACCCATCCGGTAACTTGTAATGGAAGCAATGACGGTTCTGTTTCTGCTATTTGTCCTAATGCGGCACAACCTGCGGTATACTCATGGAATACTGGAAACATATCATCAGAACTGTATGACTTGTTTGCTGGCACATATATGGTTACCGTAACCGATGCTTGGGGATGTACAGGTCAGGCAGGTGTAAATCTTGTATCTCCGCCAGAAATGGATGTTCAGGTATATTCTGAATCGCCGCGATGCTATAATTCAACCGACGGACGCATTATGGTTTCTGCATTCGGAGGCATGGCACCATATGATTATTTCTGGAGTAATGCTGTTAGCGAGAATAATTTGAACAGTCTGGGACAAGGAACTTACTCTGTTACTGTTTCTGATGCATCTGGATGCTCTATCGTAAGGAATATAACACTCGAAGCACCTGCTTCAATTTCAGTAGAAACTACGGTGCGTGATATAAAGTGTAATGGTGATCAGGACGGTAGAGTTGAAGTGTCGGCAAATGGTGGTGTTCCTCCATACCGTTATATGATTGAAGGTTTGGTTGACCAGGCCGCAGCAAGTGTATTCAATAATCTGAATGCTGGATATTATGTATTGCATGTTATTGATAACAATAACTGCGAAATGAGTGAGGCTGTTGTTGTATCGCAACCAGAACCTTTGAATTTCAGCGTAATTGCCGAAGATCCATTCTGTAGGAACAGCCGTACAGGAAAGATTTCTGTCAGTGTAAACGGCGGTGTTGAACCGTATCTGTATAACCTCAATAGTAGCAAGTCGGATATATCTTACATGAATAATATTCCTTCAGGTGAATACGTTGTCAGTGTAATCGATGGCAACGACTGTAAGTCGGAAGAAATGATGGTAACGTTGACAGATGTTGATGTCGCATGCTTGCGTATACCAAATGTATTCACACCTAACGGTGATGGTGTAAACGACACATGGTTAATCGAGAACATTGAAATGTTCCCAGCAGCAGAGGTCCACATTTTCAACCGCTGGGGACAGTTGCTCTTCACATCGAAGGGTTATACAGAACCATGGGACGGAAGTTACAGAGGACATTTCGTTCCAGCAGGAACATACATGTACATAATCGACCTGTTCAACGATGATGAACCATACAAGGGCGCGGTAACTATAATTTATTAATTTATACTCTACTCTCATTCTGTAAAGGGCGAACTCCCAAAGTTCGCCTTTTATTTTTGCAAATATCTTATCCTCGGACATTTTTTGTCGTATCTTTTTTGTAGTTTTGCTGAACAAAACAAAATGCAAGTGCAATATGGATACAAAATCATTGATTTCCAATTATGTGTGGTTGATAAGTTTCATTCGCAGGAGAGGCCGGGTTCCTTTCACTGAAATAAATCGTGCATGGCAGCGTGAAGAACGCGACGGGGGACTGGAACTAAGCAAGCGTACTTTTCTGCGGCACATCAATGACATTGCCGAAATTTTTGGCATCGACATCGAATGCGAAGGGTGTGGCGAATACAATTATTTCATCACCAACGACGACACCAAATCCGATTCAACAAAATCGTGGTTGCTAAATTCAATGTCTTTGCACAACTTTGTCTGCGAAAGTCAGCAACTGAAAAAACGCATTCTACTTGAAAATATTCCATCAGGACAAAAGTTCTTGACAACCATGATAGAAGCAATACGCGACCAGCATAAAGTCCATATATGGCATCAAGGTTTCGGGAAGTATGAAAGCAATTTCATAATTGAACCGCATTGCGTAAAACTATATAGGCAGCGCTGGTATGTGCTTGCACGTTCTGAACGCGGGTTGCGTATATATGCTCTCGACAGAATCAACAAAGTCGAATGCACCGACAGGAAATTCAAACTTCCAGACAGCAATCCCGAAGAAATCTTCGACAATATTATCGGTATCAGTATAATTAACGCTAAGGTTGAACATGTCGTTTTAAAGGCGTACAAGGGGGCGGAGTGTGGTCATCGCGACTGCTACTTGCGGTCGCTTCCTTTGCATAGTTCGCAAAAGGAGAATATCACAAGGTCAACCAACGAATATGCCATTTTCGAGTACAATCTCAAGCCAACATACGAATTAGTTCAGGAACTTCTCTCTATGCACAATCAGGTTGAGGTATTGGAACCAGTTTCGCTGCGAAAGCATGTAAAGGAGGTTATTGGGTCGATGGAGGAAAGGTATAAGCGAAGGAAAAAGTAGGGGCAGTTTTCAAACCTACCCCTACTTTTTCCTATTTCATGTATTTCTTCAAGAATTTTTCCATTGCGTGGTAGAATTCAAATCTGTTTTCCTCGTTGTGGAATCCATGTCCTTCGTTGTCCTTCACCATGTAGTCGACCTCTACGCCTCGTTTGCGCAATGCTTCGACCATTTGGTCCGATTCTGCCTTGTTGACGCGTGGGTCATTTGCACCCTGTGCAATAAATAGCGGGCGTACAATCTTATCGGCATTGAGGGCAGGGGAGTTGGCTGCAAGTATTTCCTTGTCGGTTTCGGGATTGCCAACCTGCTCGTACATCATCTCCAGCATAGGTTTCCAGTATGGAGGAATAGTGTTCAAAAATGTGAAAAGGTTCGAAACTCCGACATAATCTACGCCACATGCAAATAGTTCTGGCGTCTTTACCAATGCTTGCAAGGTTGCATATCCACCATAACTTCCTCCATAGATTGCAATTCGCTTCGGGTCGGAATATCCATTATTAATAAGCCACATAACACCATCGGTAATGTCATCTTGCATTGTTTGTCCCCATTGCTTGTACGACAGTTCCTTGAACTTGCGCCCATAGCCTGTTGAACCACGGAAATTCATCTGGAATACGGCATAACCTCTGTTTGCAAGGAATTGCACTTCAGAATCGTAACCCCAATAGTCGCGAGCCCACGGACCACCATGAGGGACAACAATGGTGGGAAGTCCTTTTGCCGTCTCAAGTGAATAACCGTTTGGCAAAGTCAGGTAGGCCTCTATCTGCAAGCCGTCGCGCGATGTGTAAACAACTGGAATCATCGGCGATAGTTCTTCCTCCTTCAGCCATGGTGACAAATCTGCTATCTTGCTGAGCTTGTCGGCTTTGACATCGTATAGGTAGTATGCGCCACGAGTGCGGTCGTTGCCTGCATAAATTATTCTCATGTCCTCTGCCTTGTTGGTGGCGGCGGTGCCGAATTTATGGTTAGGGAAGGCAGCGGTAAGTTGTTTGTTAATCCGTTCTGCTTCTGCATCAAAGAAATGCCGTATTGTATCTTTGTGACCAACATACGAAACAGCAGTCAATTTTTTGCGCAGATTCGACCATCCAACTCCTGAAATGTCGTAGCTGTCGTTGGTAAATATTTCTTCAAGTTCCTCGGCTGTTGCAGGATTCATTAGCACCAGAGCCGACTTGTCGCGACCGAGGTTTGTAATTGCATAGACATTTTTGTTGTCGGCAGTAAAGACGATTGCCGAAACATCTTCGCGGAACGATGTCCTTATGACAGGACGGAATTCCTCGTCCTCGGTATCGCGGTAAAGCATTTCCTGATTTACACCATCAACGATAGAGTAGGCGATTCGCAACTTTCCGTCATGGTCGGTCATCCACGCTTGAATATTGCCAGGATTTTCGGCAAGCATAGTCATTTCGCCTGTTATGAGGTTTAGCCTGTATGGGTCGAAAATCTCTGGATTGCGCTGGTTGGTCTCTATAAGAATCTCATCGTCGATTTCTTCGAGGTCGTCAAGAATGTGGGTGCGGACGCCTTTCATTTTGGTATACGGACGCATATCGGAACCATCGGCATCAACGCCGTAAAGTTGGAAATTCTCATCTCCACCATCGTCCTTCATAAAAAGGATTCGGTTGTTATTAGCCCACATGTAGCCGGCTACATCGCGCTCTTCCTCGAAAGTTACCTGATGTGGTTCTGCCAAGTCGATGCCACTTACAAAAATGTTCATTCTTGATTTATACGGAGCCATGTACGAAATGTGCTTGCCGTCTGGCGAAATGTCAAACGATGATTTTTCCGAATTGCGGAAAAATTCTTCTATGGGAATTTCTCTAACTTTATTCATATGCAATTTTTTGATAAGATAATGCTTTTGGAAAAGATTATGGTTATAAATTAAGCATTTTTCATCCACACAAATATTCCGTGGCTGATTTTTCCACCGTAACTTGATACACCTTTCACTTCCTCGCACATTTCGATGTAGTGATTTGGGATGCATTTGTGTAGGAGTTCGCGAATGTCCATGCCGTAAATTGAATGCGTGTAAAGGTTCATTATTATGAACGATTTGTGTTTTGCAATCTGGTTTACATTTGAGAGCAGATTTTCAATCATTTCATCAAAAATCCACTTTTCGTTCTTTGCTCCGCTACCAATGGCGGGCGGGTCGAGGATTATGCCATCGTAAGTGTTGCCACGCTTAATTTCGCGTTCTACAAACTTCTGGGCATCTTCGGTGATGAGGCGAATGTTGTTTCTGCCTGAGCATTCAGCGTTGTGACGAGTCCATTCAACCATCTTGCGTATAGAGTCGATGTGGGTTGCCTTTTCGAAGAAATTTGAAGCAAAGACTGTGGATAATCCTGTGTAACCGAACAAGTTGAGAAAACTTTCGCTTCCGAAGTTTCCATGTTCGCGGTCGATGAACTGCCAGTTTATGATTTGTTCGGGGAAAATGCCTATATGTTTCGATGTTGTCAGCGAAAGTTCTGCAGTAAGTCGAATTCCTGATGGCGAATTGTACGGCATGTGCCATGTGTCTGGAATTTGCTTGAAAATGTTCCATTTTCCCGAATTTTTTGATGTCTCGACAAATTCTGCATTCGCCATTTCCTTCCATTGCGTTTCGGAAAGCTGAGGTTTGCCTGTGGCTGATATTTCTGGGCGGATGAGAGTAATTTCTCCGAAACGCTCAAGTTTGCGCCCGTTGCCGCAATCAATGAGTTCGTATTCGTTCCATAGGTCGTGGATGCAGATTTCCATTACTCACAACTTGCAAATTGAGTATCAACAATCCTATATAGTTTGTCGCCACGGCGGACAATATCGTTTGTCTTTATCGAGAACAGCGAACCTTGCACAACCTTTTGCACTGGCTTCAAGTCTTCACGGATTTCATCTACTGTTTGCTGCAAAGCGCCTGTGGTAGTGCCAGTTATCAAGATTTCATCACCGACATTCAGTTCTTCAGCAGTTTCGAGTTTTATTTCTGCGACGTTTATCTTCGAGAAGAAGTTGAGAACCTTGCCAAGATATACTTTGGTTTTAGTCGCTCTCGAGCCGTAAACTTCCGACCATTCGCCGAGTCGTTGCCCCATGTAGTAACCGTCCCAGAATCCACGGTTGAAGATTGTTTCCAAGCGTTTTTTCCAGCCATCAATCTTTTCGCGGTCGTAAGTCCCATCGAAACAGGAATTCAGCGCTTCGTTATAGCATTCCACAACGGTTTTGACATATTCGCAGGAGCGGGCGCGGCCTTCGATTTTTAGTACGCTTACGCCAGCATCGATGATTTTGTTTATGAACCCGATAGTGCATAGGTCTTTGGGCGACATGATGTACTTGTTGTCGATTTCGAGTTCATCGCCACTTTCGATGTCGGTAACGCGGTAAGCTCTGCGGCATGCCTGTAAGCATGCTCCTCGGTTTGCTGAGTGGTTGTACTCGTGTAAGCTTAGATAACATTTACCCGAAACTGCCATACACAATGCACCATGGCAGAAAATCTCAATCTTTACAAGTTCGCCCTTTGGTCCGCGGATGTCGCGCTGGCGGATTTGCTCGGTGATGTATTTTACTTGCTCGAGCGAAAGTTCGCGTGCCGTAACCATTACATCGCAGAATTGCGCAAAAAATGTAACCGCCTCAATGTTTGAAATGTTCAGCTGGGTGGAAGCGTGAACTTCAACGCCTTTGCTGCGAGCGTACTGCATAACTGCAATGTCGGAGGCAATTATGGCTGTGACGTGGTTTTCGGCGGCAGCATCAACAACCTTGTGCATCTTTTCCATTTCCTCGTCGTAGATGATAGTATTTACGGTGAGGTAGGTTCTGACATTGTGTTCTTCGCATATCGATACAATGTTGCGCAAGTCGTCGAAAGTGAAGTTGTTAGATGAGCGAGCGCGCATGTTAAGTTGCTCAATGCCAAAGTATATGGAATTGCTTCCCGCTTGTATTGCTGCCATCAGGGACTCGTATGAGCCAACTGGAGCCATGAGGTCTATGTCGGTGCGATTGCGTTGCATTATTCGTCAAGTTTTTTAGCGTTCTTTACCTTTTTGTCAGTAATGGCAAGTTTGAATACATCGGAAACATTGTCAACATAATGGAATTCAACTCCTTCGAGGTAAACTGGCTTTATGTCGTTGATGTCTTTTTCGTTCTCGCGCGAAAGTATGATTTCGGTGATTCCTGCGCGTTTTGCTGCAAGTATCTTTTCCTTGATTCCACCTACTGGCAGAACTTTTCCACGAAGTGTGATTTCGCCAGTCATTGCAATGTGCGACTTCACTTTGCGCTGCGTGTATGCCGATGCTATTGCTGTTGCCATTGTGATACCAGCTGATGGACCGTCCTTTGGAATTGCACCTTCGGGCACATGCAGGTGGATGTTCCACTTGTTGAAGACTTCAGGTTTAATGCCAAGTACATCGGCATGGGCTTTTACATATTCCATAGCCAGTTTTGCCGATTCCTTCATCACATCGCCGAGGTTGCCCGTGAGCGTCATCTTGCCGTCACCAGCCGAAAGACTTGTTTCGATGTATAGGATTTCACCGCCTACGGCTGTCCATGCAAGACCTGTGACCACGCCTGCATATTCCTGCTCTTCGTACATGTCGCGGTGGAATAGGGGCTTGCCGATGAATGTTTCAAGGTTTTCGGCAGTAATAATCTTGGGGTATTTTTCGTCCATTCCGATGGCTTTTGCAAGACGGCGAGCCAGTTTTGCAATCTGTTTGTCGAGGGAGCGAACTCCCGATTCACGGGTGTAGTCCTCGATAATCTTCAGTACTGCAGAATCGTCAACCTTAATTTTGTACTTCTTGATTCCGTGGTTGTCAAATTCCTTTGGAATAAGGTGACGCTTTGCAATTTCCATCTTTTCCTCGGTAATGTAGCCGCTGATTTCAATCATCTCCATTCTATCGCGCAAAGCGGGATTTATGGTCGAAATGTTGTTTGCTGTGGCTATGAACATTACCTTCGACAAGTCGTACTCTTGGTCAATGAAATTGTCATGGAATTCAGTATTCTGTTCAGGGTCAAGTACTTCTAGCAATGCCGATGAGGGGTCGCCCTTGTAGTCGTTACCAACCTTGTCGATTTCATCAAGGATGAACACTGGGTTTGATGATTTTGCCTTGTTGATGTTTTGCAAAATTCTTCCTGGCATTGCACCAATATATGTACGGCGATGTCCGCGAATTTCGGATTCGTCGTGCAAACCGCCAAGTGACATTCTGACATATTTTCTGCCAAGTGCGTCAGCAATGCTTTTGCCAAGTGATGTCTTGCCGACACCTGGAGGTCCATATAGGCAGAGAATCGGGGACTTCAAATCGCCTTTAAGTTTCAGAACAGCAAGATGTTCTAGTATGCGGTCTTTAACTTCATCCAGTCCAAAGTGGTCACGGTCAAGGACTTTCTGTGCATGTTTCAGGTTGAAGTTGTCCTTTGTGTACTCGTTCCACGGCAAATCGACAAACACATGAACATAGTTCATCTGCACCGAAAATTCTGCCGACATAGGGTTCAACTGTTCAAGTTTTTTCAGTTCTGCTTCAAAGACTTCGGCGATTTCCTTGCTCCATTTTTTCTTATTGCCTTTTTCGCGCAGTTCGGCAATTTCCTTCTCGTAAGGAGAACCGCCAAGTTCTTCCTGTATGGTTTTAATTTGCTGATTAAGAAGGTATTCGCGCTGCTGTTTGTCCATATCCTTCTTTACCTTGCCTTGAATTTCGTTCTTGAGGTCAAGGAACTGCTTTTGCTCGTTGAGCATACGAAGAAGATTTATCGCTCTCTGTTTCAAGTCGTTGATTTCAAGTAGCGACTGCTTTTCATCGTTTGTGCAGTTGCAGTTTGTTGCAATGTAGTTTACAAGGAAAGTGGAATTGTCAATGTTTTTTAACGCAAAAGCCAATTCGCCCGGAGCGTTTTGCGACATACGGACAATCTTTATGGAAATGTCTTTTATTGAGGATATTATGGCATCCATATCGTTGTCGTTGCGAATTTCGGGCGATTCCTTCAAATAGCGCACCCTTGCATTGAAATATGGGTCATCGCTTGTGTATTCCAGAACCTCAAACCTTGATTTTCCTTGGATTATAACAGAAATGGTGTTGTCAGGCATTTCTATAACCTTCAAGATTTCTGCTACTGTGCCGACATTGTGCAGGTCGGAGTATTTCGGATCTTCCACCTCCGCGTCAATTTGCGACAATGCACCAAATATCCTTGTGGTTTTCTGTATGTTACGTATTAGTTTGAAAGATTTCTCCCTGCCTATGTTTATGGGCAACACAACTCCTGGAAATAGCACCGAGTTCCTAAGTGGAAGTATCGGTATAAATTCAGGAAAGTCCTTTAAATCATCAGTTTTCTTTATCACATCCGTAAAAATAGGAATAATGCTTTCGCTTTCTTCCATATCGGACATCAATTTGTAGTCGTCAAATTTGTTCATAAAAAATATGTCAAAATGGCACTTAATTCTTAATTTTTAATCACGCACCCTATATGCGCAATCCGTGTGCCAAAGATAATGAATTTTACGATTTATAAAGTATGATTTATGATTGGAGATTTTGAATCATTGAATCTTCTCGATTCTTTGTTCTTCTGATATTTCCACAAATGTTGGAATAGTTTTTATTCCGTAGAGTTTTGCAGTTATACTTTCCCAAGATTTGAAGTCGCATAGATTTGTTGCGTTGCCTAACTTGTGGAATTTTATTGCCTGAAGCCATTGTTCGCGATTGGTGTCTAGGGAGATAAGAATAATTTGTCGGTCGGTGTTTTCTGCTAAGTATTTTTGTATTGCGGTAACCGATTTTTCCTCCCACGATGCCCAGAAGCATAATGTTACCTCTTTACCCTTATAGTTTCCCATACTTATTTTTTCTCTATTTTCGTTGGGAAGAGAAAAGTCTGGTGCGGGAGAGCCTTCGGATAGGTTCGCATATTGCCTATTCTGTTGTTCCTGCTGTAATTCGAACCGCTTTACTTCCGATTCAAGGTAGCGAGTTTCTTCAAGATTGGGATTGTGGGCTTTCATTTCATCTAACACATACTTATAGGTTTCGTAGTCGGCTGGAAGTTGCATTATCGGCGTAGTCGAAACATATTGATGCAAAGCAAAATATATTATCGGTGACTCGTGATTTTTCTTTATGAAGTCGGTAATGAACTGCTTGTCGCTCTGATATAAACTGTCGGCTATGTGGTTGTTTTTTTCGAGACTCGCCTTGTCTATTCCGAATTGCTGGCTAACCGTACTTCGCAATTCCTCGACCTTTTGGGTGCTTTCTATCATTCTGACATTTAGTCGCTTCAGTTCTTCGCAATCGGTTGTGCCGGATATTGAATAGTCGGTTATATTGTTGAAGTCTGCTGATAATGAAATGCTTTCTCCATTGACTGCGCAAATATGGATTGGTGTAGCATTGTTTATTCTAAGTCTGTACAAATGTCGTATGCTGTCGTTGTGGGTAAATGTGAATTTTCCGCTGAATCCAGCATTTGCGTTTGCAACAGTATCGATTTTTATGGGAGAAAGTTTTTCCAGTACAATGTTGCAATTTTGACAGTTGGAAATTTTTCCTTCTATTGTAAAACCATTGTCATTTTTGCAGGAATTGCATAACAAAACACTTATTATCAGTGCGATAATAATTTCAAATCTTGTTGTTTTCATTGGATTACTTCAGTTTAAATTCAACTGTGACAATTCCTGTCTGCGTACCGCTTCCTGGTTTGGCTTCGTATTTCCATTGCTTAACGGCTTTGATTGCGAAAGGTACGCACTCGCTGCATGTTGTTCCGCTTGCGGGTTCTGCAGTTTCTACAATTCCTTTTTCGTTGACGGTTATCTTGAGTTTTACTGTTCCAGTCATATTGTCCTTGTTTTCGGGCAATACCTTGGTAACCTTGCGGTTGCCTATGCTTCCGCCTATACCGCCGGGACCATCTCCGCTTCCGCCGCCCGAACCGTTACCGCCTCCCCAGCCGGGGTTGCCACTGCCCGAACCGCTTCCGCCATTTCCAGAAGCATTTCCACCAGCAAGACCACCGAAGTTTACACGGCCTTCGGCTCTTGAAGTCGGGGTTGGTTCTACATTTTCAGTTGTTTCGCTTTTACTATCATTACCTGATGGGAGGGGCGCAGCATCCTCGAAGGCCTGAGATTCGACGCTGGGATTTGAGTTTGAGTTTGAATTTGAGTTTTGTGTAGAGGTATTTTGATTGCTTGTAGTTGCATTAGCGGTCGATGCTCCTGCGTTGGGATTTCCG
This sequence comes from Bacteroidales bacterium, assembly GCA_017651185.1. Lineage (GTDB taxonomy): Bacteria > Bacteroidota > Bacteroidia > Bacteroidales > ML635J-15 > Bact-19. The sequence continues at coordinate 111,177 of JAGCDJ010000031.1, forward strand.
CCGCCACCTCTGGTATCAAGTAATGTTGACTCCTCTGTAGGAGTTGAAAAGTCTAATAATATGCATTCCTCCACTAATGGGGGATCCGGCATCTTCAGCCCGCAGAGCAAAAGGAAAAGCAGTACTGCAATAACAAATATTGCCGAACCGATAAATGCTTCCTTATGTTGCATGAAATAATTCATTATTCTCCGGGTTGCGTTGCCAATATAAGTTTGTATTCGTGTTTCTTTGCGATGTTCATTATCTTAACCACTTCTTCCATGGGCACCGACTTGTCGACATGCAACGAAACGTATGCTTCATCACTCTTTTCTGCCATTTCCTTTACAAGTGCTGTTTCCAGATTCTCGAATGGCATTATGGTTGTGCCGACAGCGTAGGTGTAAGTGCCGTTCTGGTTGTCCTTGATTGATACCGATGCCAACGGACTTGCCTGTGTCTGGTTGTTGCTCGATGGAAGCAACAGTTTCAGGGCGTTTGGCGCAATCATAGTTGATGTCACCATGAAGAAGATGAGCAGCAGGAACACGATGTCGGTCATTGACGACATGCTGAATTCCGAACTAATCTTATTTCTCGATCTTAAACTCATGGTTTGTCAGTTTATGCAGGTTCGTTCAATACATCCATAAATTCTGTTGTCTTGGATTCGAGGTCGTTTACCAAGTTGTTGACCTTTGCAACCAAGATGTTGTATGCGAAGTAGGCGATGATACCTACGAATAGACCACCGACTGTTGTTACAAGTGCCGTTTCGATACCGCCTGCAAGGTCTTTAATTTCGAGTGCGTTTCCAGCGGCTGCCATCGACGAGAACGACTGAACCATACCGGTTACTGTTCCGAAGAAACCAATCATTGGGGCACCACCAGCTATTGTTGCGAGAAGTGCAAGCCCTTTTTCCAACTTAGCGATTTCCTGCTTGCCAACGTTTTCGATTGCCGTGTTGACATCGTTGAGCGGACGACCAATGCGTTGCAGACCTTTTTCAATCATTCTCGAAATAGGACTATTGTTATTGCGGCAACTGTCAATTGCATTATCAATCTTTCCTTCCTTGATGTAATTCTTGATGTTCTGCATGAATCCGTCTTGGTTCTTGCCTGCCTTCTTCACAGCCAAGTACTTGTCGATAAATATGTATATTGCAAGCACCGACAAAACTGCGAGAACAATCATTATCCATCCGCCCTGTATTGCCAAGTCCCAGTACGACTGGCTTACAGCACCCTTATCAACAACTTCTGCTGCGGTTTCACTTGCCGCAACTGCGTTAATCGTGTCATCCAATAGCAACATATTCCTTGCGTTTTTTTATTCTTTATCGAATGCAAAAGTATCTCCTAATCCATTACAAATCCTTTGCGAAACTTGTTTTTATCAACACTTTTATGTTAAATTAACGCATTGCAAGTTTTTTTATTGCGCTGATGATTAAATGATTAAGTATAAAAAGTTAAGCGCTGGTTTAACTGATTGATTATTAGTGGCATGCTAATTTGTGCTTTTTTGTTTGCAAAAAAACGAATAGTTTTGTCCCCGATGAAAAACTTTAAGCGAGGCATATTATATATTGTGTATCTGTTGTTTTGGCTTGTTGCCTTTGAACTGATGCGGGTTTTCTTTATGCTGTTCAATCTGGCCAATGGTTTTTCGTGCTCGATAGGCGAATTTTTCGGTGCAATGTTGCACGGTTTGCGCATGGATTTGTCGGCAATGGCATATATAGGTATATTTGTTGTGCCTTTTTTCATTCTCTTTTCATTTATAAAGTCGCAGAAAGCATTCAAGGTGTTCATGGGCGTGCTTACTGGTTTGATGTTGTGCGTGGTTTCGTTGATGGCGGTTGGCGATGCTGAGGTTTATAGGTCGTGGCAATTCAGGATAGATGCTTCTGTGTTGCAGTATTTTAGCAATCCGGAACTAGTATTTGCATCGACACCAATATTGAGGATTGTGATTTTGTTGGTGACGGCAATTTTGATTACGGTTGCTCTTTTTTTCTTGTACAGATTGTGTACGCGGAAATTGTACGATGGTTTAGTCCAAGAAAAGTGCTATTCATTTTTGTTCTTGATTGTTGCGGGCGCGCTTGTGATTCCTGCACGAGGAGGGGTGGGCATAGTGCCTATAAATGCTGGGTCGGTTTATTTTTGCGACAATTCGTTCGCCAACCATTCTGCTATAAATGTGTGCTGGAATTTTGGAAGTTATTTCTTTGCCCCTGAATCGGATTTCAGCAAGTTTATATACTATGACGAGGTTGTTGAGATTCCATCAGATACGACAGCAAATCCATTTTGCGGACGGAAGATTTTAAGAGAAAAACCTGAGCAGATTGTATTTGTTCTTCTTGAAAGTTTTACATGGACAGCAATGTGCTACGACAATCCATCCGAAAGTGTTACTCCAAAGTTGATTTCGTGGCGCGACAAGGGCATTTTCTTCAGCAACTGTTATGCATCGGGCGACAGAAGTGTGCGCGGTATTGCTTCTGTTTTCAGTGGCACTCCATCTTTGCCCGACTATTCGGTAATTAAGTTTCCAGAGAAGTCGCAGCAGATGCCTTCGCTTTTACGCAAACTGTCCGACAATGGGTACAAAGATATTTCGTTCTATTATGGCGGAGATGCTAATTTTGCAAACATGAATTCGTATTTCTGTCAGAATGGAGTGGAGGTTGTGTCGCAAAACAATTTGCACCTTGATTGCAGAAAAGCATCGTGGGGTTACGATGACGAGTGTATGTTTGATGAGTTTTTCTCCCATGTCCAGAAGGTGGGTGCGGGTTCTGTTTCCATCCTTTTCACGCTTAACAGTCACGAACCATACGATGTGCCAGTGGCACCATACGGAACGAATGATGAACTTTCGCGTAGCATGAATGGCTATTATTACACCGATTCGTGCCTGAATGTTTTTCTTGAGAATATGCAGCAGTCGCCAGTTGGGGATAAGACGCTTGTGATTTTGGTGTCCGACCATGGAAAGTTGTTCCGTTCGCAGAACTGGCAAAGTTTGGATAAGAGTCACATCGTTATGCAGTGGTTGGGTGGCGCTGTCAACGAATCGTTTGTGTGTGATTTGCCTTGCGACCAGGCGGATATTTCGGCAACTTTGCTTTCTGCTTTAGGTGTTGGATATGACGAATTTCCGTTCAGCGAAAATATTTTTGGCAAGCATTGCCCGACGGCATTTTCAACATTTGGCCGTGGTTTTTCGTTTGTTAATTCTGCCGAAAGCGTTTGGTATGCCGGCGATTCTGATTCTTTTTATCCTGAAAATGTCTCGGATGAGTGTAAACGCAAAACAAAGTCGTATTGCCAGAAAGTGGCAGAGTACTATGCAGGACTAAAGTGATTGATAATTAATAATTGACAATGGGCAATTTGTAGTCTCGCAATGCATTGCGAGACATTCCTTTTTTAGGAACTGGTTTGGCCCTATTTTTTCAGCATTTCCTTTGCAAAGTGGTATGCACCTATATTAATCATCATGCTGGTGTCGAATGATGAAAACAGGTATCCGCACTTTGGTATTGATGAGTATTCGACAATCTTGTCCGAGAATGGGACTTTTACCATCTTGCTTTCCGGTTTTACGAATTCCGACAGTTGATTTTTGTCGTTAAGGCAGTAGATATTTTGGGTGACGCGTGAAATTGTAGCGTAGTTGTGCTTAAGTTCTTTTTCTACGCCGGGAAGTATAAGGTCCCTGGCTTTCGATACACCGCCACCTATTACTACAATTCCGTCGAAAATTGTAATCATGTTGGCTATAGCGTCGCCCAAACATTCGCCCATGTGGAAATACGCCTTTTTTGCAGCCATCATATCACCTTTTTCCTCGCCTTTCCCAATGTAGTATATTTCGCGTGGCATTGGTGTGTCTTCGAAAGGAATATTTGCATATTCGGCATAAAATCTTCGTATTGACCGTATTGCTATAAGTTCTTCGCAACTGCGGTTGTTATCAAGGCGATTCGACATTTTCCATATTTCACAAGCGGTAACATTGTCGCCACTTATGAGCATCTTGTCGTGAACGAAACCGCCGCCAAATCCCGAGCCTATCGTGATTCCGACGACATTCCTATATCTTTTCGTGTTGCCTGCCTTTTGAAGTTCTGCGTTTATGAGTGGCAGCGAACCGGCAAGCGATTCTCCGTAGGCATACAAGTCGCCGTCGTTGTTGATGAAAACAGGCACCTTGAATATTTCCTCAAGCATAGCCTTCAATGGAACTCCACCGCGGAAACCTTTTAGGTTTTCAGTGTCGCCGATGATGCCCTGACGGTAGTCGGCAGGACCGGGGAACGCAAAACTTATGGCATCTATAGGTCCGTTGGCAAGTTCTTGCTGTTGCTTGAAACCATCAATCATACCCTTTAGGCATAAGTCCAAATCGTGGCTGTTGGATGGTATTTTATTTGTTTCACCTATGAACTTTCCGTCCTTTATCGTTGAAAATGCGAATTTGCTTCCGCCTGCATCGAGTGTCAGTACTATCATGGTCCTGCCGTTTTAAATTAGACAATACAAAAGTAGTTTTTTGACTTGAAACAAGCAAGATTTTGTTGCGAAATCCTATTCGTTGAAAAACTTTGCGAAAATTTCTGCGTTAAATCCCTGTATGCGGTTGGTTAACAGTGAATTAATTTTTTCTAATGCTTTGGTTCTTTCGATTTCTACTGCTATGTATGTGGTGTATCTGCCGTTTGTTTCGCTGTATTTTTCACATGTCGGTGACAGGTCTTTGAGAAGCATTTCAATGGCATCGTTGGCAACCGATTCGAAGATTTTAATGTCGGTATTTTTGCCTTTCGATGAATATTTGGTGGCTGCCGATTTGGTGTTGTCAATAATCTTTTGGGCTAATTGTGTTCTTGCTTGGTTAATGGCTTTGTCTCGCGAAAGGTTAATGTTGCTTGATGTGGCATTTGCGATAGCGCGGAAAAAAGCGTTGTCGGATTCTCCGAGTTCGGAGCATAGTGTTGTTACTTCTGTTGTTGCTATGTTGCTTGTAATCAGATTTTTATTGTTGCTGCACGATGATAGTGCAAGTAAACAGATTATGAAGGGCGATATGATGAGCGGCAATTTCATAATGCAAATTTACAAAAAGATTTTAATTTTTTGAGGGTGATGATTGTCCTCTTCGGTTTCAACTTTTAGTTGTTGATATTTTGTCTTTGTCGGTGGGTTGTGTTCCTGTTGTCATATATACCTTTACAATCCTAAAAACTGCGAGATGAGAAGTCTGCTGATGATAGTGATAATGTTTGTGTTCGTGCCGTTGTGCTTTTCTCAGTCGGTGCAGGAGGAGTACATTCGTAAGTACTGCCAAATTGCAGTAGAGGAAATGGGCAGAACTGGCGTTCCTGCGAGCATAACCTTGGCACAGGGAATTTTGGAGTCGGGCAGTGGAACTTCGCAACTTTCGATAAAGGGAAACAATCATTTTGGAATAAAATGTCATTCCGACTGGACTGGTGGCAAGATGTATTCTGACGATGACGCCAAGAACGAATGCTTCCGCATGTATCATAATGCATCGGAGTCGTTTCGCGACCATTCTGACTTCCTGCGCAACAACCAGCGCTACGCTTCTTTGTTCAAACTTGATGTGAGAGACTATAGAGGGTGGGCGACAGGATTGAAGAAAGCAGGTTATGCGACAAGTCCAACATACGCTACTCGTCTAATAGAAATCATTGAAAAGTACAACTTGGCGCAGTATGATTCTGGAACTTTTGTGCCTGTGTCGGTAACGTCGGATGTTATTGCTGAGGCAGTAAATACTGAAGAAACTGCTGCTGACAAGAACCCGACAAGGTATTATACCTCGAATGGCTTTGAACTTAGCATGTCGGAATATTCATTGGGAACTAACAACAATACTGACTACATAGTATTAAAGTATCCGATGGACATACAGGTTCTGTCGCGCAAGTTGGGAATGGCTCCGTGGGAGTTGTACAAGTACAACGACTTGCCTAAGAAATATACTATTTCGGCAGGAGAAATCATTTATTTGAAACCTAAGCGCGGCAAGGCCGAGAAGAAGTATTCGGTGCATGAGGTGCAGCGTGGCGAGACAATGCGTGACATATCGCAGAAGTACGCAGTCAAGATAAACAAACTGTACAAGATGAACGGTTGGGAGCAGGGCGTTCAACCAGTCGAAGGCTCCAAGGTAAGATTGAGATAAAAGGATTGTTTCTAAGTTTCAATGGGCTGCTTCACAAGTGCGCCCGTTTCTGAGTTTCTAGGTTCGATGAGGTTTAAAATCGTTTGAGTTTGTTTATGATGGTTAGCAAAGAATTGAATTTTTGAATTTTTGAATCATTGAATCAAAATTTACTCTACCTTTGTAAAAAAATTATAGTCATGAAAAGGATACTTTTTATTGTTGCAATCATGTTGATTGCAGGTGTGGCATTTTCGCAGGAGAATGCTCCAAAGAAGGAAAAGAAGGACAAAGTTGAGACCGAAAATGTTGAAAAACGTTCTAGCATTCTATTCGATAAGTTAGTTTATGATTTCGGAGCAGTGGAAAAAGGGGGGGATGCAAGTTGTGTTTTCACTTTCAAGAATGTGACCAAGAAACCCGTTACTCTCACGAATGTAAGGACATCGTGCGGTTGTACGGCTGCCGACTGGCCAAAGGAACCGATAGCAAAGAAGAAAAAAGGTTCTATAAAGGTAAAATATGACAGCAATAGGGTTGGCAAGTTCACCAAGACAATAAAGGTGTTTATTGAAGGAGAAGAAAACCCTATTCAGTTGGAAATCAAGGGAACTATCGTTGCTCCGAACGCAAATAGTATAAAATCCGAACCTGTCGAGAAAAAAGTCAACGATGCCGATAAGGCAAAGGTAAAGGAAGAACCTAAGGTTCAGATTAATGATGTTAAGTCGAAGGAAGTTAAAACTGAAAAGAAGTAAAAAAGTTTTGTACAATAAATTATAAATTAAACAGATATGCCACAGATATCAGAAAAAGGAAAAAACATGCCGTCGTCGCCAATCCGTAAGCTCGTTCCTTACGCAGACGCAGCAAAGGCAAGAGGTGTAAAGGTTTATCATCTCAACATCGGTCAGCCCGACATCAAGACTCCAGAAGTTGCTTTGGAGGCAGTAAAGAATATGACCGACAAGGTTATAGCATATAGTCATACCGCAGGTAATATTTCTTACAGAAAGAAATTGGCTGCTTTCTACCAGAAGATTGGCATCGATGTTACTGAAAACGATATGCTTATCACAACTGGCGGTTCAGAAGCAATAGTTTTCGCATTTATGACAACCCTTAACCTTGGCGATGAGGTAATTGTTCCAGAACCATTCTACGCAAACTACAATGGTTTCGCAATGCAGGCAGGCGTTGTTATTAAACCTATCACATCAAGCATAAAGAACGATTTCGCTCTTCCGTCAATCGATGAGTTCGAAAAGGTTATCACACCTAAGACCAAAGGTATTGTAATCTGCAATCCTAACAATCCAACAGGTTATCTTTATTCAAAGGAAGAACTCCTTCAGTTGGCAGAAATCGTTAAGAAGCATGACCTTTACCTATATGCAGATGAGGTTTACCGTGAATTCTGCTACGATGGACACAAGCACTTCTCGACAATGCACATTCCTGGAATTGAACAGAATGTAATCATGATGGACTCGGTTTCGAAGCGCTACAGCATGTGCGGTGTTCGTGTTGGTTGCATGGTAACAAAGAACAAGGAAGTTATTGCTACAGCAACAAAGTTTGCTCAGGCTCGTCTTTGCCCGCCTTCATTCGGTCAAGTTGCTGCCGAGGCTGCTATTGATACTCCCGACCAGTACTTCCACGAAGTTTACGAAGAATACATTGCTCGTCGTAACTTTATGGTTAAGGGTTTGAATGAAATTCCGGGCGTATATTGTCCTAATCCTAAGGGTGCTTTCTACACAGTAGTTAAGCTTCCTATCGACGATTCCGACAAGTTTGCAAAGTGGATGCTCGAAGAATTCCAGTACAATGGACAGACCGTAATGGTTGCTCCTGCAACTGGCTTCTACAACACTCCTGGACTTGGCAAGAACGAAGTTCGCGTTGCATACGTCCTCAAGATTGAAGACCTCAAGAATGCAATCGAGGTTTTGAAGCACGCTTTGGAAGTATATCCAGGCAGAACAATGTAAGAATCAAATCATTGTTAGATAAAGCCGTCCTCGTGGCGGCTTTTTTATTGCTTTTCTGCGAAAAATTCTTCTGGATTTGAGCAGACTATTGTGTCCGATAATGTGCAGACCGAAATTCTGCCGTTGTCGGCAATCCTATTCAGGCGGCCAAGCACATCCTTGCGTTCTTCGAAAGTGTCGCGAAAAACTTGATTCTCAACGACAATGTAGTCGAAATCCCATGTTAATGCTGGATTTACGATGTTTTCCTTGTGCCACATTACCGAAAAGCCCTTGCGTTTCATTTGTATGAAAGAACCATTCTGCGGATAAGTGTAGAGCGATAGAATCTTTGTGTTGCGTGGAATGTTTAGAGAATCAAGGAATTGGTCTGCACCATCAAAGTTGAGGTAGGTTTTGTATGCACCGTCTTCTATCCAGCGACGGCTAACCTGTGTTTCATTCACATTGGAAATCATAAAGAAACATAATATGCCCAAAGCAACAAGACTTATTCCTCCCACCACATAATTCTTTATCCGAGGCAATGCGCTTAGCATCAATGCATAAAGCATCAGTATGGGCAAGAAGAATGTATCAACGAAATAGTAGTCGTGGTTTGGAAACTGCCTTATCATTGCAATTAAAAACAATAGGCAGCCAATAAGATATATAATTGGAAGAAACCATATTGTCAGTTGGTTTTTCTTCGTTTTCCCGTCCTTGTTTTTCAGTTTCATTATCAACCTTATGATACCTGCAATCACAGACAATCCTGCCAATACTTCGAAAATGCGGTAATGTAATTTCTGGAAATACTGGTATTCCCAATTATTTTTTGCATCGTTAAGAAAGTCACGAAAATCTTCAACGTTGTCGGCTGGCATAAGTTCGTTGAGGAATAGTGAGCCATATTGGCTTCGCAGATGCGAGTTCCATAACATATATGCGACAATTAGCGCAAACGATATTATAACGGTTGGCAGTTTGTCAGCGAAAGTGCTTTCCTTGCGGAAAATTCTCAAGAGTTCAAATCCCAGTACGGCAATAAGTTCGATGGCAAAACTTGTCCGCATTAGCGTTGCTAGTGCCATTAACAGTATGCCCAAGTGGAAAAATTTCTTTTTGCCTTGCTTCACATATTTTATGTATGCCCACATTCCGACAACACCCATTGCAAACGCAGGTATTCCGGGCAAAAATCCGTTGAAATAGTAGGCGTACACAGGTGATGTCATTGCTATTGCAGTGACAAACAACGATTTCTGGAAATCTTCGGTAATGAGATATGAAAGTTTGTACAGGAAAAATAGTCCGATGAAACTGCAAATCATTGTCCATAATCGGAAAACCCACGGCGATGTAGTTCCAAAAAGTTTCATCAAAAGGGCGACAATGTATTCGTGTATAGGAAAATCTACAGCAGTAATGGTTGTGTCGTATGCTTCTTCCCACCATCCGGGGAATTGTTTGTTGTAAATCATAGTTTCGGGGTGGAACAGGTCGAAATCGTTGTCGAGAAATCCTATGGCGAGTGCGTATCTGTCGTCCTGTGCCCAAGCGTGTATGAATGCTGGAAACTCGTTCAAATATTTGAATTGTATGCCTATGCCTAATGCAACGATAAAAGCGGCAGCAATTAGGAAACCTTTTGTGTTTATTTTTTCGTAGTCTATGAGTTTCATTGTGAAATTGTTACATCGTGCAAAAGTAACTAATAATTTTAAAACTTCAATCAAAAGTCTCGCAAGCAATCGTCAGTCTCTTGCATCTTGTCAGCACAAAATCGTAAATCAAAAATCGTAAGTCGTAAATCCAAAAATCCCCTTATCTTTGCGCAAAATTTTAAACTAATGAATTATACGATACTTGACCCTGAGGAACAGGGCTATGCAAAGGTTGAGAAGTTCAACAAGGAGAAGACGGAACGACTTGCTACGTTATACAGCGAGATTCTCAGTTTGATTGGGGAGGACGTCAAACGCGAGGGACTTCTGAAAACGCCCGAGAGGGTTGCCAAGGCAATGCAGTTCCTAACTCAGGGCTACGATATGGATGCCGAGGAAATAATCCGTTCGGCAATGTTCCGCGAGGATTACCGCCAGATGGTAATTGTCAAGGATATTGAACTTTACAGCATGTGCGAGCATCACATGTTGCCATTTTATGGCAAGGCGCATGTGGCGTACATTCCTAACCACTATATTACTGGTTTGAGCAAGATTGCCCGCGTTGTGGATGTTTTCTCGCGTAGGTTACAGGTACAGGAAAGGTTGACAACGCAAATCAAGGACTGCATTCAGAATACTCTCGACCCATTGGGTGTGGCTGTTGTCATCGAGGCACATCACATGTGCATGCAGATGCGTGGCGTGCAGAAGCAGAATTCTATTACCACGACTTCCGACTTTACGGGCGTATTCTTGAAGCAAGCAAAGACGAGACAGGAATTTTTAGCATTAATTGACAGAAACAGATTATAATGAAAGCATTGGTTTTCCCCGGACAGGGTTCGCAGTTTTCGGGTATGGGCAAGGACCTGTACGAAGCAAGTTCGAGTGCAAAAAAGATGTTTGAGCGTGCCGATGAGGTTCTAGGCTTTGGCTTGTCGGACATAATGTTCAACGGCACCGACGAGGATTTGAAGCAGACAAAGGTTACTCAGCCAGCGGTTTTTCTTCATTCGGTGGTGATGTTCTACGAGAAGTTTGCAAATGAGAATTTTGGTATGGTTGCAGGGCATTCGCTTGGAGAATTTTCTGCCTTGGTTGCTGCTGGTGTGCTGAGTTTCGAGGATGCATTGGTTTTGGTGTCGAAGCGTGCAATGGCAATGCAGAAGGCATGTGAGAAGCGGAAATCGACTATGGCGGCAGTTATTCGTCTCGACCGCGAAATAGTTGAGCGTATATGTGCCGAAACCGAAGGTATTGTTGTTCCTGCCAACTATAATAGTCCCGAGCAGATTGTGATTTCGGGTAGCGAGGAATCCATAGATGCAGCATGTGAGAAGATGAAAGAAGCGGGAGCAAGACGTGCATTGAAGTTGCAAGTTGGTGGAGCTTTCCATTCTCCGCTTATGGAGCCGGCCCGCGAGGAACTTGCTGAGGCAATTATGTCAACTCAGTTCTGCGATGCCAAGGTACCTATTTACCAGAATGTAGATGCAATGCCTCACCGTATGGCAAACGAAATCCGCGAAAATCTTGTAAAGCAGCTCACAAGTGCCGTTCGCTGGAGCGATTCTGTAGTGAAAATGCACGCTGATGGAGCCGATGAATTTATTGAGGTTGGTCCTGGACAGGTGCTTACGGGGCTTGTTGGAAAGATATTGAAGTAGTAGGAAAATTGAATTGGAACATAAAATGACTGCAGGTGTAAAACTTGCAGTTTTTTTTGTTTTTTTTTAAGATAAATACTATGAATAATTTTATTTATTTTAAGGTAGTGTATTTATAATAAACGTTTTGATTTGTAATATGTGAATTTATAATTTTCCAAATCTCAAAAAAAATATGACTTTTGGAAAAATATAATCAAAAAAACATTTATTTTTGCGACAAATTATTTTACAATGCTTATAGGTCGTAAAGAGGAACAAACCAGTCTATGGGATGCCTACAATTCGGAAGAATCAGAGTTTGTCGCTGTATATGGTCGTCGCCGTGTGGGCAAGACATTTTTGGTAAGGGAAACCTTTGGCGATAAGTTTTCTTTTTATCATTCAGGACTTGCAAATTCAACAATGGAGGAGCAGTTGAAGAACTTCTGGCTATCGTTGAAACAGTACGGCTACAAAGGAGAACAACCAGCAAGTTGGCTCGATGCTTTTTATGAATTGGGGCGTCTGTTGTCGCGACGTAAGATGAAGCGCAAGGTGGTATTTATTGACGAATTGCCGTGGATGGATACGCCAAAGTCGAAGTTTTTGCCAGCTTTCGAGCATTTTTGGAATGGATGGGCATCGGCTCGAAATGATATTTTGTTGATAATTTGTGGAAGCGCAACATCGTGGATTGTACGCAAAGTATTTCATAATCATGGTGGTTTGCACAATAGGGTTACTTATCGCATTCCGCTTAAGCCGTTTTCGCTTTACGAGTGCGAACAGTTTTCGAAGCACAAGTCGTTAGGGTTCAACCGTCGCCAGATTGCTGAGGCATATATGGCACTTGGCGGAATACCATATTATTGGAAGTCTTTGACAAAGGGCTTGAGCGTTGCGCAGAATTTCGACAAGCTGTTTTTCGCCGAAGATGCAATAATGAAAAATGAATTTCAAGAATTGTATGCGTCGTTGTTTAAAAATGAGGAGCATTACATAAAGATTGTCCAGGCATTAGGAACAAGAAAGGCGGGGATGACGCGTGATGAAATCATAAAAAATACAGGAATAGATGGAAGTGGCGCATTTTCGAGTTATCTTGCCGACTTAGAGCAGAGCGGTTTTATCCGCAAGTACAATGTATTTGGACGAAAGACAAAGGGTGCGTTATGGCAGCTTATTGATAATTATACCTTGTTTTATTTCTCGTTTATTGCAAACCGGACTGGAAACGATGAGAATTTTTGGACTCGATCTATAAATACGCCTGCGTATAATGTATGGTGTGGATTGTCATTTGAGCGAGTTTGCCTACAGCATATTCGTCAGATAAAGTTGGGGTTAAGCATTGCAGGTACTGTTTCCGATGTTTATGCGTGGCGGACTATGTCTGGCGATGGACATTTGGGAGCTCAAATAGATATGGTTATCGACCGAAACGACAAGGTAATAAACTTGTGCGAGATGAAATATTCCGAGTATGAGTATTCACTTACCGCCGATGACATATCCAACTTGATAAACAAGAAGAAAGCATTTGTTTCGGAGACAAAAACGCGCAAGGCTGTGCAGTTTACTATGATAACATCATGCGGATTGGCACATAACCAATATAGTAACAATATACACTCTGAACTTGTGCTAGAAGATCTTTTTAAGGAATAGAATAATTTTGAAAGTTTTAATTTAGTATGTTTGTAATTAGTGTATTGTGTGTGATTTGTTGGTTTTATAATTTTCCAAATCTAGTAAAAAATGTACGATTTGGAAAAGTATAGGTGTATTTTACAAACTATATTCTATACGACAGAAATTTAGATTTGATATAATATATTTTTAACTACTTTTGCAAGGAGTCGGCAATCTCTGTTGCTGTTTTTTTGGGGGGGTATCAATACAAAAAACAAATGAATCATTGCACAAATAAAACGAAATATACACCCGCAAAATGTTACATTCGTTCTAAGTGCCGATTGTTTTTGTGCCGAATATCAGCATTTGTAATGCAGAAAACCACACCTAAAATAGGTAACCCATTTTAGGTTGTATTTTGAGAAAATGGGATTCTCTGATATGCCAGTGAACTAAAGGTTGCAAATCCATACAACATTAGTAATTCATTTTCCTCACCTTAATTTTTTTGAGTCATCAAGGAAAATATTTAATTTTGCAGAGCAATAAAGTTGGGGCAAGAAATTGCTTTGAATTTATATAAATTAGAAAATAGCAACGGTTATGACAGCGGAACAGGAACGAATAATTGCACTTACCAAAACTCTCAATCAGCACAACTATAATTACTATGTGCTTAGTAATCCTACAATCAGCGACTTCGAGTTCGACAAGATGTTAGAGGAACTTGCCGATTTGGAGAAACGTTTTCCTGAATTCCGTCAGCCCGATTCTCCGACTTTGCGCGTAGGTAGCGACATTTCAAATGAGTTCAAGACCGTGACGCACGACTACCGTATGCTTTCGCTAGGAAATACCTATTCCGAAGGCGAAATTACCGAATTCTACAACCGCATTGTCAAGGAAATAGAGCAGAAACCAGAAATAATATGCGAACTGAAGTTCGATGGTGCTTCCATTTCGGTGAAGTACGAGAATGGTCAGTTTGTAAGGGCGGTTACGCGTGGTGATGGCGAAAAAGGTGACGATGTTACCGAAAATATCCGTACGGTAAAAAGTATTCCGCTGTCAATAAATAGTGCAGAACTTCCAGACAAATTTGAGATTCGCGGTGAGATAATTATGCCACACAAGAGTTTCGATGCATTGAATGCCGAGCGTTTGGAAATTGGCGATACGCCTTTCGCAAATTGCCGTAATGCGACCTCGGGTTCGATAAAACTTATAAATCCCAAGGAAGTGGCAAAACGCGGTTTGGATTGCTATTTCTACTACATGATGGGACGAAATCTACCTGCCAAGACTCACTACGAGTGTATGCAGGTGCTTCGCAAGGCGGGGTTCAAGATTTCCGACCACGTGAAACTTTGCCATAGTTTGCAGGAAATCTTTGATTTTATACATTATTGGGACACCGAGAGACGCAATCTTCCGTTTGATATAGATGGCATTGTACTGAAAGTGAATTCGTATGCACAGCAGGAAATGCTTGGTTTTACGGCTAAGAATCCGCGCTGGGCAATCGCATACAAGTTCAAGGCAGAGCAGGTCAGCACTCGTCTTTTGAGTATCGACTATCAGGTGGGAAGGACAGGAGCAATAACGCCGGTTGCTAACCTTGAACCCATACAACTAGCAGGAACGGTTGTGAAGCGCGCTTCCTTGCACAACGCCGACCAGATTGCTTTGCTCGACATCCGCGTGGGCGATATGGTGTATGTGGAGAAGGGCGGCGAGATTATTCCTAAGATTGTAGGCGTGGAATCGCACGATGTTTTCTCGGAAAAGACGCAGTTTATAACAAAATGCCCTGAATGTGGAGCAGAACTTGTCCGCGTTGAAGGGGAGGCAAAGCATTTCTGCCCGAATTCTAACAACTGTCCGCCACAGATAAAAGGTAAGATTGAGCATTTCGTATCGCGCAAGGCAATGAACATCGAAACGATAGGAGAGGAGACGGTTGCGCAGATGTACGATGCAGGATTAGTCCACAACATTGCCGACCTTTACGACCTTACCAAGGAGCAGGTTCTCAAACTTGACCGTATGGCAGACAAGTCGGCTGAAAATATTATCAGTGGAATTGAAAATTCGAAGCAGGTGCCGTTTGAGCGGGTGGTTTACGCGCTTGGAATCAGGCATGTGGGCGAGACTATGGCAAAGAAGTTGGCTTTCGCCATGAAGGATATTGAAACATTGTCGAATGCTACTGTCGAGCAACTTGTAGCGGTAGGTGATATTGGTGAAATCATTGCGCAGAGCATTGTCGATTATTTCTCCAACGATGACAATATTAAGATTGTTGCCCGCTTGATTGATGCAGGCTTGCAGTTCAAGGTGAAGGAGCAGGAGAAATTGTCGTCCTCGCTTGATGGTATGTCGGTGATAATTTCGGGCACTTTTACCCACTATTCGCGCGATGAGATAAAGAAGGTCATTGAGTTGCACGGAGGTAAGAATGTTTCATCCATTTCGAAAAATACCGATTTGTTTGTGACTGGTGAGAACATTGGTCCTGCCAAACTTGAAAAGGCAACCAAGTTGAATATCAAGATGGTGGACGAGGAGGAATTTAGGAAAATGATTGGGGAAGAATGATAATTCTCTTCTTTTTTGTCATCTTGAACTTGTTTCAAGATCTGAAAAAAGGAGAGATTGATTAACAGATGCTGAAACGAGTTCAGCATGACTATTAAGAGAAACAGTTGAAATAAAGAAACAATCATGAATTTTGACGAACTACGAATTTCAAAACAACTGATAAATGCCCTCGAGGACATTGATATAGTGGAGCCAACGCCTATTCAGGAAAAGTGTTTCCCGAAAATTTCATCTGGTGCGGATGTGGTTGGCGTGGCACAGACTGGTACTGGTAAGACATTCGCATATCTTTTGCCGATTTTCAATTCGCTAGAATTTTCGGAGCAGAAAAATCCACGCGTGCTTGTGCTTGTGCCAACTCGCGAGTTAGCCGTGCAAGTGCGAGACGAAGCCGAGAAGCTTGCAAAATACAAGAGTTACCGCATAAAATGCGTATATGGTGGAGCAAATATAAATACGCAGAAGGATAACATTTATTCCGAAGGTTGCGATGTGCTTATAGGTACGCCTGGACGAATATTCGACATTGCTGTAACAGGCGTCTTGCGTTTCCCTTCGATAAAGAAACTTGTAATTGATGAAGTAGATGAGATGTTAAGTTTGGGTTTCCGTCCTCAGTTGGAGCAAATTTTTGAGATGTTACCCCAAAAGCGCCAGTCGATGATGTTTTCATCAACTTTGACCGATGAGGTAACCTCGTTTATACAAAAGCATTTCCGTAATCCGGAAACCATCGAGGTTACAAGGCGTTGTACGCCAGTGGAGAAGATTGAACAACAAGTTTACAAGTTGCCAAATTTTAATACTAAGGTTAACTTCTTGTCTGATATTCTGGCTGATGCAGAAGAGTATCCAAAAGTTCTGATTTTTGCCGAAAGCAAGAAGCAGGCAGACAGATTGTTCGATATGCTTGATCAAAAATTCCCTGATAGAGTAGGGGTTACACATTCAAACAAATCGCAGAACTTCCGCTTCAATGCCGTGAAAAATTTCGAATCTGGCAAGTACAATATCCTGATAGCAACAGATGTAGTGGCTCGTGGAATTGATTTTACTGATGTTTCGCATGTGGTGAATATGTCGCCGCCAGAAAATCCTATTGACTACATACATAGGATTGGTCGTACTGGCCGTGCCGATAAGGATGGTGTTTCCTTGCTTCTTGTTGCACCTTACGAGGAAGAAAAGTATGCCGAGGTCTGCAATCTTGCAGGAAGTAATATTGTTGAGCATGAAGTCCCAGAGAGTGTCGCAATATCTAATATTTTGCTCGAGGAGGAAAAACCGACTGTTACCCACAAGATATATCTGAAAGCGCCATCGTTGAAAAATTCGGGTGGAGCATTCCACGAGAGAAGCGATAAGCGCAAGAAGGTAAATTCTGGCGGACTTAAAGCAAAGGCAAAACGCAAAAGAGGAAAGTAGAAAATAAAAAAGCAAGAGAATTTCTCTTGCTTTTTGTTTTTATTAGAATGAGATGCTATTTCCTAATTTCATTTACAAAGTTTTCCAATTCTTGCTTTGTGGCATTGTTCAGTAGTTTGCCATTTTTCCAGATGGTTTTTGGATAGGCTGCTTTTAGGTCTTCACAGGCTTGGTCAATAGTGCTTCCACCAGATGTTGCAAATGGAATTGCCGTTTTCTCATCGAAATTGTAGGCTTCCATGAAGGTATTTATTATTGTTGGACAAGTGTACCACCAAATAGGGAAACCGACAAAAACCACATTGTAATCATCAATGTTTAGGTTCGATTTCTTTATTGCTGGACGCGAGGATTTGTCTTTCATTTCTATCGATGAGCGCGAAAGAGAGTCTCTCCAGTTCAGATCGTCTTCGGTATAGAGTTGTTCCGGTTGGATTTCGTAAAGGTCTGCATTTGCGACCTCGGCAAGTTGTGTTGCCACTTGCTTTGTTACTCCTGATGCTGAAAAATAAGCGACTAATGTTTTCATTTCCTTTGTTTCGTTTTGAGGTTCATTTTGATTTTCTGATTGTTTTTCACCATTTGCACAAGCGCATACACATAATGCGAGCGCAAGTACCGAAATAATAGTTGTTTTCTTCATTGATTAATGTTTTTAGTTTTATTGTGCAAATATAGTATAAAAATGAGATTTTGCTACGAAAAACAAAAGGCGTCCGAAATGAACGCCCTTTGTCTGATAGAATTATGAAAAAACATTAATTTTTCAAACCGAATCTTATGAAACTTGTTGCAACAAGTCCCTTTTCAACAGATTCCAGATACTGAGCGATTGAAACCTTTGAATCGGAGATGTATGCCTGATTCATAAGGGTTGATTCCTTGTAGAACTTCTGCATACGACCGTTTGCGATAGCGGTAATCTTAGCTTCTGGCATAGTAGCTACGGTAGCTTCGGTTACTTCGGTTCTAATCTTACGAGCTTCGTCTGCCTGTTCCTTAGTAATCCATCCCTTAGCCATGTTGCTTTCGATATGGTCATCGCTGTCAACGAGGTTCGGGTTGATGCCAGCTTTCTTCAAAGCAGCGTCAACTGCCTTTGCGCTGAGTTCGAGCTTAGTCTTGTTGATTGCAACTGAGAATTCTTCGTCCTTAACTTTCTGTGGAACTGATTGTTCGTCAACAGCAACAGGATTCATAGCGGTTACCTGCATTGCAACGTTGCGGCCAACCTGACGGTCAACAACCTTGTTAAGACCGATAACGGTTGCGAGCTTGTTTCCGTTGTGGATGTATTCAACAACGTAAGGAGCTTCCATCTTGTTGTAGTAAGCAAGTTCCATCTTTTCGCCTGTAACACCGCTTCTTTCGGTGATAGCATCAGCTATGGTCTTTCCATTGAGAGTCATTGCCTTAAGAGCTTCGAGGTCAGCAGGAAGATTGTCGCAAGCAACTTTAAGGATGTCCTTTGCGAGGTTTACGAAATCGTCGTTCTTAGCAACAAAGTCTGTTTCACAGCTCAATGCGATAACAACACCAATGGTATTGTTCTTTGCAGTACCAGCGAGAACAGCACCTTCGGTAGCTTCGCGGTCAGCACGCTTGTTAGCGATAGCAAGACCTCTTTCCCTGATAAGATCCTTTGCCTTTTCGAAATCACCGTCAGCTTCTGTCAATGCCTTCTTGCAGTCCATCATGCCTGCACCGGTTATGTCTCTAAGTTTCTTTACGTCAGCAGCACTTATATTTGCCATTGTCTTTCAGTTTTTACGTTAATACTAGTTTTCTTCGGTTTCTGCAACCTCGACATGAGCTTCCTCAACATGTTCCTTCTTTGCTGAAGTTCTTCTCTGTCTCTTTCTTTCTACTGGTTGTTCTTCTCCTTCTTCAACAACTTCCTTTGCAGTGTTTTCCTTTTCAACTGCTCTTTCGTCCAAACCTTCCTTTATTGCCTGGCACATTGTCGAAACGATAAGTTGGATTGACTTTGAAGCATCGTCGTTTGCTGGAATTGGGAAATCAGCGTTCTTTGGGTCAGAATTGGTATCAACCATTGCAAATACAGGAATACCCAATCTTTGAGCTTCGTGAACAGCAATCTTTTCCTTCAGTATGTCAACTACGAAAAGTGCTGCTGGGAGTCTTGACAAGTCAGCGATAGAACCGAGGTTCTTTTCCAACTTAGCTCTCTGACGGCTGATTTGCAACTGTTCGCGCTTCGACAATGATGCGAATGTTCCATCGCTTATCATCTTGTCGATTGACGACATTTTCTTTACTGCCTTACGGATTGTCGGGAAGTTGGTGAGCATACCACCAGGCCAGCGTTCTGTTACGAACGGCATTCCAACCTTTGTTACTTCTTCGGAAACGATGTCCTTAGCTTGCTTCTTTGTAGCTACGAACAAAACTTTTCTTCCGTCTTTTACTAATCTTTTCATTGCTTCTGCAGCTTCGTCAACCTTTACGGCTGTCTTGTGCAGGTCGATGATATGGATACCGTTGCGCTCCATGAAGATGTAAGGAGCCATTGCGGGATTCCATTTGCGCTTGAGGTGACCAAAGTGTACGCCTGCCTCGAGCAACTGATCAAATGTTAATCTTGACATTTTAAAAAATTTAAGTTTACATTCTGTAGTAACAATCGCGGAGTAGAATCTCGAAAGACCATCTCCACGATTTAGATACTAAACTTTGTTTATAATTCACTAAAAAAATACTAACGCTTGCTGAACTGGAATCTCTTACGAGCTTTCTTCTGTCCGGGTTTCTTTCTTTCAACAACCCTCGAGTCGCGTGAGAGGAAACCGCATGGCTTCAAGCTAGCCCTGTATTCCGGATCTACCTTCAACAATGCCCTTGATATACCAAGGCGCAAAGCTTCAGCCTGACCTCTTACACCACCACCATCTATGTTGGCCTTTACATCGTAGCAGTCCATCTTGTCCAATGTCAAGAACGGTTGCTTTACGATATACTGGTACTGCATAATCGGGAAGTATTCTTCCATTTTGCGGTTGTTAACCGTGATGTTTCCTTTTCCTTCGCTTAGGTAAACTCTTGCGACAGCAGCTTTTCTGCGACCTAATGCATTAAATACGTCCATGCTTATTTAATTGTGTTTAAATCCAACTTTGTCGGGTTCTGAGCTTCGTGCTTGTGCTCGCTACCAACGTAAACTTTCAAATTTCTGAACAATTCGCTTCCGAGACGGTTCTTCGGCAACATTCCCTTGATTGCATGTTCAATGATGCGTGCAGGGTGCTTTTCAAGCATTTCAATAGGAGTTTCAACCTTCTGTCCGCCAGGATAACCAGAGTGTCTGATGTATTCCTTGTCGGTGAGTTTCTTACCTGTTAATACAACCTTCTCAGCATTGATGATGATGACATTGTCGCCACAATCTACATGCGGAGTGTATTCGGGTTTGTGCTTTCCTCTCAGTACGTAAGCTACTTTCGAAGCCAAACGTCCGAGGATTTCGCCTTCGGCATCGACAACATACCACTGCTTGTTAACAGTTTCCTTGTTTGCCGATATTGTTCTGTAAACCAATGTTTTCACTTTAAAAAATCTTCTTTTAAATTAATAAATTAAATTCCTTAGGCTGGATGACCAAACGGACTGCAAAAGTAATACTTTTTTTATTATCCAAAAATCTTTTTTTGCTTTTTCTTTAAAAAATATTTTGTCGATAAGTTGTTGAGTAGTAAGAACTAAAATTTACCCTTTTTTGTTCAGGTTTTGACTGTTGTTTTGTCGCAAATGGCACCATTATATAATATATAGGTATGCCTGGCGGAAAACTATTTGGGCGAAGGGTTGCGGATTTTGCAAAAAACACTTACCTTCGCAAACCGATATTTATTGTTATGGAAGAACAGCAAGTAAGGAAGATACTGGTATATACCGATTTTACTTCGGTAGGAGAAAGAAGTGTGCAGTGGGGCGTGTATTTCGCCGAAAAGTTCAAGATGGAATTGCTTTTGCTTCATGTCATTAATGAGAATACATATACATATTTCCCCAAAAGTACAGCCGAACAGGATGCAAAGGAAACCCTTGCTGACTATTGCGACAGCATAATGAAAGACCATGGCATCAAGGCGGAATATTATGTCGAGGAGGGGTGTACTTGTACTATTATCAATTCTACTGCCGAACGCATTGATGCATATTTGATTGTGCTTGGAACTCACGGCAAGGACGATTTGCAGTTCCTCTCGGGAACTTCGGCAGTGAAGATTATTCGCAAGGCACGCATTCCTTATTTTGTAATTCAGAAGAATACTCCTTACCCGAGTTACGGCAGCAAGATTGTTATGCCGATGGATGTTGCTAAGGAAATGAAGGAAAAGACCGGCTGGGTGACATATTTTGCAAAGCATCTTGAACAGGTTATTGATATTGTCCACAAGAAATCCGATGATGTTCGCCTATCAAACAATTTGCAGTTCTGTACAAAGTTTTTCGACCGCTATGAGTTGGTTTACAATAGGATAGTGCTTGGAGAACGCAAAAGTATCGACAGTCAGGCGGTGGATTATGCTTCAAACAACGAGTGCAAGTTGATAGTTATTACAACTACCAAGGAAGAACATCTGTGGCACAAGATTTTCGGTTTGCCCGAAGCCAAGATTATCGCTAACGAGAAGGGCATTCCTGTATTGTGTGTCAATCCAAAGAAGGATTTGTATGTGCCTTGTATTTAGCAAAATGTAAATGATATGAGATATTCTCTAGCAATATTGATGTTTTTCTTTGTGGCTGTGGCAAATGCGCAGGTATTCAATGCGTCATGCGATAGTTATGGAAGATGTTTTGTAGATGTTGACAATGGCAGGTCTATTGTTGTGGAAAAGTCGCAACGGTTGCAGTTGGACGGTTGGCCAAAGACTTTTTCCAAAGATGAATACTATATGAATGTAAGAGGTGTTTGTCTTGCCGACATAGACGGCAATGGTTCAGATGAGATAATTTTTGGCGCCGATACAGCAATTTATGCATATAAGGGCGATGGTTCGTTTCTCTGGCGTACCGATTTGCAGGGAATTGCATATTATCCGCCATCTTGTGTCGACATTGACAACGATGGTATTCCCGAAATTCTCATCTATACTCGAGCAAAAGCAGGTACAAGTACTTCGTACTTCTATATTTTCGACAAGGATGGCAATGTGCGCGAAGGTTTCCCAAAGTCGTATTCAAATACGCAAATTATAATTGGTAGTCCTGTTATTGCGGATTTTGATGGCGACAAGCAGATGGAGATTATCGTTGCGAAGTTTGGTTCGTCGCAGAGCAAACTTTATGTTTATGAACCAGATGGTTCTGTGCGAAGCGGTTTTCCGAAGACCGTAGCAGGGCGTTTTGCTGTTACGCCTTCGGTTGGTTACGACAGTAGGTCGAGGCAGATGGTTGATAGTCTTATCGTGCTGAATACTACAGAAGCAATTTATGCTTTCGACTTGAATGGCAATGTCCTCGATGGTTTTCCAGTGCAGAATGACAATGTTAAATTTTCGTACCAGTCGCCATTGATTTGTCATACCAACGAAAAGACGGTTATTGTGGGTGCCAGTCATGGTGATGCGTCGATTTTCTACTCATTAGAAACCAACGGACAGTTTAGTGATGGTTGGCCTATCCCTACGGTAAACAATGCGTGGACGTATACTGCGCCGACTGTTGGCGGACTTGGTGAAACTTTTGATTTCTATATGTTTACGCAGCGAGATTCTGACGCTGCAATCCACGCAATGCGACCCGATGGAAGTTACATAAGCGGTTTCCCTGCACCACGTGCCGATTTGGACGAAGGTGGTAGCGAAGGTGTTACAACTTATATGTATTCAACCGATTTGTCGAAGATTTACATTTTCGGAACCTCGATTTCGGGAGATGCAAATGGTGAAGGTTATGTTCATATTTTTGAGGCAAATCCCGACTTGTCCGATTTCCACGAAACTGCGGAATCGCCTTTGCGCGTGCAGGGACTTTCGTTTATGAGTGCTGTAAATCTTGGTGATGTCAACGGAAACGGCAAACTTGACCTTGTTGTGCAGTCGTACGACCAGATGGGCGAGGGTACAGATTCTATTCATGTAAGTGTGTTCGAAACAGATTATGACTACAATCCCAATTATATGTACGGAACATACAAGGGCAGGAACGACAGGTGCGGATTTGTTACACCGTTTGGACTGGATTTGAATGTAGAAGATGCTCTTTCTGATGAAATTTCCGTTTTCCCGAACCCTGTTTGCGACCGGCTTAACATAGTTTTGAATGTGGCATCAGATTTGCAAATTGTTGATATATCGGGCAAAACAATGTTTTCATACATTGGTTGTTCGGAAAATTATAGCATAGATGTGTCAAATTTGGAAACTGGCGTATATTTTTGTCGTATAAAAAACAATGATAAGGTACAAACTGTAAAATTCGTAAAGTTATGAGATTAATTGCAATAAAGATATTAGTTATTGGGCTGGCACTTTCGTTTGTGCCTTTTCTGAGCACTGCGCAGGTGATTGGCGAGAAGTTGCCCGACGGTTCAATAATAAACTATATCGACATCAACAAGAAGAAGCAGGGCAAGTGGATAAAGAAGTACAGCAATGGCAATGTGCGTTACGAAGGTTTCTTTACCAATGATTTGCCGTCTGGAACTTTCAATTATTACTATGAGAATGGCAAGAAAAAGTCGGTGCTCGTGTATGCCGATGACCGTTCGTCGAAGGTTGAAATGTTTTGGCAAAGCGGTGCTACTGCTGCAACCGGCGGTTACGATGAGGAAACAAAGCGTCATGGTGAATGGCGGATGTATACAGAATCGGGAAAGTTGATGGAGATTATAAATTACGTTCATGACAAGGCCGAAGGCAATGTAGTTATGTATTATCCCAATACGACCAGACTTGTCCTTGACTGCATGTATGGCAACGGAACTCGCAACGGCTACTACAAGTATTACTTCGATAACGGCAACATTCACGAGGATGGTTTCTACAAAGATGGCGCAAGACATGGACATTGGAAGATTTATGCTCCCGATGGTTCTCTTGAGGAGGAAGGTGAATATGTGAATGGCAACAAGGAAGGCGAGTGGAAGGACTATCGTACCGACAAGTCTGGCGAAACGGTTGTATATAAGCATGGTCATTCCGACAAGGAAAAGGAGCAGATGGAAGAATGGAGACGCAAGGCAGAATGGGCAAAGGAACATCAGGACCAGTTTATGCGTCCAGAGGATTACCTCGACGACCCTATGGAGTTTTTCCGCCACAATTCCAATGTCGACTATGGCAATTCGCCTGCAAACACTCGTGAACAACCAGCCAATACTAACAGCAATACAAGGTCGGGCGGTTCAAAGAAAAATTCGCGCAAATAAATTCATCGTATAAAAATGAAAAAACTTCTTTTGGCGATGAGCGGCGGTATCGACAGTTCGGTATCGGCGCTTATGTTGCGTGACAAATATGAAATCATAGGAGCAACGTTCCGCACATACGATTCGATGAAGGAATCGTGTATTGCCCGCGAGAAGGGTTGCTGTACCATTGAAAGCATAATGGAAGCCAAGCATTTCGCCGAATCGCTAGGAATAGAGCATCATCTAGTTGATTTCAGGGAGCGTTTCCGTGAAACGGTAATCAGCAATTTCGTTTCCGAATATTTGCATGGTCGCACGCCAAATCCCTGTGTTGTGTGCAATCGCGAGATAAAGTGGGGTATTATGTTGCAAAAAGCCGATGACCTTGGCTGCGAATATGTTGCAACTGGACATTATGCACGTATTATGCACGAAAATGGCCGTTTTTTCTTACGTAAGGGTGTTGACTTGAGCAAGGACCAGACATATTTCCTTTGGCGATTGTCTCAGGAGAATCTTGCGAGGACTGTTTTCCCACTTGGCGAATACACGAAGGATGAAATCCGTGATATTGCAGACAAAAAAGGTTTCAAGGCATTGGTAAAGAAGCGCGAAAGTCAGGAAATTTGCTTTGTTCCCGACGATGACTACCGCAATTTCCTTCGCTCACAGGTTCCCGACATTGACGAAAAGATAGGGGAGGGCGACATTATTTCTACCGATGGAAAGGTTCTTGGCAAGCATAAAGGTTTCCCATTTTATACCATAGGTCAGCGAAAGGGTTTGAATGTTGCGGTTGGTCATCCTGTGTTTGTCACAGAGATAAATCCCGAAAAGAATACGGTTACCCTTGGTGAACGCGAGGACTTGCTGAAAACAGAAATTTATGTCTGCGATTTGAATTTTATGAAGTACGAAAATCTGCTGTCGCCGATGAAGTTGGATTGCAAGATTCGCTACAACAGCAAGGGCGTTGAATGCGAAGCCGTGCAGGAAGGTGATAGGTTGCACATAAAGTTTGCCCAGCCGGTATCGGCGGCTACACCCGGACAGTCAGCCGTGCTTTATGAAGGCGATGATGTGGTTGTTGGGGGAGTGATCGAAGGGTAAGGTTTATACCGATTTTGTATATTGAAAAACAAAAAAGCCACCCTTTCGAGTGGCTTTTTTGTTATAGCAGTGACTGAATTAGTTGTTGTATTCAGCCAAAACTTCCTTAACCTTTTCAGGAGTCATTCTGCCGTAGGTCTTTCCGCCGATGCTCATAACTGGAGCAAGACCGCAAGCACCAACGCAACGGAGGCAGTTCAATGAGAACTTTCCGTCTGGAGTTACCTGTCCAACTTCAATCTTGAGTTCGTTCTTCAATGCGTCGAGAACCTTTTCTGCACCTCTTACATAGCAAGCGGTACCAAGGCATACATTGATTGGATGTTCGCCCTTAGGAGTCATAGTGAAGAAGCTGTAGAAGCTAACAACACCATAAACCTTAGCTACTGGAATCTGCAGGCATTCTGCGATGTATTCCTGTACTTCTGCTGGCAAGTATCCGAAGTGACCCTGAGCCTTATGGAGAACATTGATCAATTCTCCCGGTTTGTTACCAAAGGAATCGCATATTTCCTTGATAACTTTTACATTACATTCTGACAATTTTATTGTAGCCATAATTTTTCCTCTCTTTAAATTTAACCTTCAAATTCTACCTTAGTTGATCTGTCGAAGTATTTGGTGTGCAGCTGTTCGTGTGACAGATGTCCGCATGGTTCACCGTAGTACTCCTTGTAGATTGCTATAATGTCCGGATTTTCGTGTGACTTACGAATCGGCTTGCCGGCATCTTCGCGGTATGTAGCTTCCATACGCTTGCGGATGATGTCGCTGTTGCCGTGGTGGTAAGGCTGACCTGCGCCACCGATACATCCACCTGGGCATGCCATAACTTCGATGAAGTGGAATCCTCTTGGATTACCGTTGCGAACTTCTTCCATCATAGCGCGTGCATTTGAAAGGGTATGGCATACAGCAACCTTTACTGGCAATCCGTCGAAATCAACGGTAGCAGTCTTTACGCCGTCCAATCCACGAACTTCTTCGAAGTCGATTCTTGGCAAGGTCTTCTTTGTGTGTACTTCGTAAGCTGTACGAAGTGCTGCTTCCATAACACCACCGGTAGCACCGAAGATAACTGCTGCACCAGTAGATTCGCCGAGTGGGCTGTCGAAGTCTTCTTCTGGGAGCTTGCTGAGGTCGATGTTGAACTGCTTGATGAGGTGTGCAAGTTCACGGGTCGAAATCGAGAAGTTAACATCTGGATCGCCGTTTACCTTGAATTCTTCACGAGCAACTTCGCTCTTCTTTGCCAAGCAAGGCATTACAGATACAACTACCATGTCTTCGCGCTTAACGCCGATCTTCTTTGCAAAGAAGTTCTTTGCTACAGGACCGAACATCTGTTGCGGTGACTTAGCTGTTGAGAGGTTGTCGAGAAGATCCGGGAAGTTCTTTTCCATGAACATGATCCATGCTGGGCAGCATGAAGTGAACTGAGGCATTGCAACCTTTTCGCCATTGAGAACCTTTGCAACTCTGTGGAGAAGTTCTGTACCTTCTTCCATGATTGTGAGGTCGGCGCTCCAGTCGGTATCGAATACATAGTCGAATCCGATGCGGCGGAGAGCAGCTGCCATCTTGCCGGTAACGATAGTACCTGGTTCCAAACCAAATTCTTCGCCGAGAGCAACACGTACTGCAGGAGCTGTCTGAACAACAACTGTCTTGGTCGGGTCAGCAAGAGCCTTCATTACATCGCTTACATTGTCAACCAATGTCAAAGCGCCAACTGGGCATACCTGTACGCACTGTCCGCAGTTTACGCACGAAGTTTCGCCGAGGTCATTTTCGAATGCTGGTGATACAACTGCCGGGAAACCACGGTTGATAGCTGACAAAGCACCAACGCTCTGAATCTGGTTACACATAGTTTCGCAACGACGGCACATAACGCACTTGTCCATGTCGCGGTATACAGACTTGGTAGTGTCCTTGCGATAAGTTGACTGTTCGCCCTTGAATGGGATTTCGCGAATACCGAGCTTTGTTGCCAATGCCTGAAGTTCGCAGTCACCCGACTTAGCGCACTGCAAGCAGTCATTCGGGTGGTCGGAGAGGATAAGTTCAACAACGGTTTTGCGAGCGTTGATAACTCTTGCGTTGTGAGTGTGAACAACCATTCCTTCCATGCATTCGGTAACGCATGCTGGAGCGAGGTTTCTTCTTCCTTCAACTTCAACGACACAAACACGGCATCCACCTGGTTTGTTTTCAAAATTCATTCCTGCAAGTTCAAAGTAGCACAATGTAGGAATATCAATGCCGAACTGACGAGCTGCCTTCAATATGGTGGTTCCAGCTTCGACTTCAATCGGTTTATTATCTATTGTTAATTTTACCATTTCTAAATTGTTTTTACGGTTTGAATCTTAATTACTTAACTGAAATTGCACCAAATTTACACTTATCGATGCAGGTACCACACTTGATACACTTGTCCTGGTCGATTGCCATTGAAGCAAGCTTGTGACCTTCTGGAGTATAGTCGGTTCTTGAAATTGCGCTTACTGGGCAAGCCTTTGCGCATGCTCCGCAACCTATACACTTTTCTTGATCGATAACATATTTCTTCATAGCCCTGCACTGACCTGCGCGGCACTTCTTTTCGGTAACATGTTCTACATATTCGTCCCAGAAGTTGTTCAATGTCGAAAGTACTGGGTTTGGTGAAGTCTGACCTAAACCGCACAATGCAGAATCCTTGATAACCATTGCGAGGTTCTTCAGCTTTTCGAGGTCTTCCATAGTGCCCTTGCCTTCGGTAATCTTGGTAAGGATTTCGAGCATACGCTTGTTACCTACGCGGCATGGAGTACACTTACCGCAAGATTCTTCGCAGGTGAATTCGAGGAAGAACTTAGCGATAGAAACCATACAGTCGTCTTCGTCCATAACGATCATACCGCCCGAACCCATCATTGAGCCAGCAGCTACTAGGTTATCGAAATCAACTGGAGTGTCGAGGTGCTTTTCTGTCAAGCAGCCGCCCGAAGGACCACCAGTCTGTACAGCTTTGAATTTCTTTCCGTTCTTGATACCACCACCGATTTCGTAGATGATTTCGCGAAGGGTGATACCCATAGGAACTTCGATAAGACCTACGTTGTTGATCTTTCCTGCCAAAGCGAATACCTTAGTTCCCTTTGACTTTTCGGTTCCGATCGATGCGAACCATTCCCATCCGCGGTTGAAGATAACTGGGATGTTAGCGAAAGTTTCAACATTGTTTACGTTGGTTGGGAGTTCCATATAACCTGCCTGTGCTGGGAAAGGTGGCTTGAATGTAGGTTCGCCACGCTTACCTTCCATCGAGTGGATAAGAGCAGTTTCCTCACCGCAAACGAATGCACCAGCACCGTAGCGGAGTTCGATTTCGAAATCGAAGCCTGTTCCCATGATGTCCTTACCCAAAAGACCGTATTCTTCAGCCTGCTTGATAGCAACCTGGAGTCTGTGGATTGCCAATGGGTATTCAGCACGGATATAGATCAAACCTTTGGTTGCGCCGATGCAGTAACCGCAGATTGCCATAGCTTCAAGAATCGAGTGCGGGTCACCTTCGAGGACGCTTCTGTCCATGAATGCTCCCGGGTCACCTTCGTCAGCGTTGCAGGTAACGTACTTCTGTACACCTGGACGGCTCTTTGAAGCGATTTCCCACTTAACGCCAGTCGGGAAGCCTGCGCCACCACGACCGCGGAGACCTGATTTCTTTACTACGTCGATAGCTTCAGCTGGAGTCATTTCGGTAAGAACCTTACCCAATGCAGCATAACCTTCGCGAGCGATGCATTCGTCGATGTTTTCTGGATCGATGAAACCGCAGTTACGCAAAGCGATACGGATCTGCTTCTTGTAGAACTCCATGTGCTTCGAGTCGCTTACGTGTTCCTTGTTTTCAGGATCAACGTAGAGCAGACGGTTAACTTTTCTACCTTTAATAATATGTTCTTCGATTATTTCCTTTGCATCTTCAGGAGTTACCTGAGTGTAGAAGGTGTTGTCAGGAATAACCTTAACGATCGGACCTTTTTCGCAGAATCCGAAGCATCCTGTTGGAACTACCTTTGCAAAGTCTTTCAAACCGTGAGATTCGAGCTCCTTATCGAGCTGTGCCATTACTTCGTGGCTTCTTGATGCCGAGCAGCCAGTGCCGCCGCATACCAAGAGGTGCATTTTGTATTGTGCCATTACTTCTGTTCCTCCTTATTTAGATTGATCTGTAGTTTGCGGGAAGAATTCCTTCGATCAATTCTCCGTTCTTAATATACTTTTCAATGATTTCGTCGGCCTTCTTTACGTCAACGTAACCGAATACTACTGGGTCGCTACCTGGGCGAGTTACTTCGATAGTAGGTTCTGCGTGGCAGTATCCCATGTCACCAACCTGAATTACCAAAGCCTTAACGCCTCTCTTGTCGAGTTCTTCCATCAAGTAGTTCATGATTTCCTTGGCACCTGCTGCGATACCGCTGGTAGCCATACCAACCTTGATCTGAACGATTGCTTCGGGTGAACTGCTGTTTTCCCTCAGCTGCATTTTGCCTTGCATTTCTTCTTTAATCTTCTTTAGTTCTGCAAGATTTTTAATTTTATTCATACTTGTCCTCCAAAGTTAAATTTGAAATATTTGTATTACACTTATTTACACTAATTTTTCTAATTAAAAATTGAAAGTCCAAAGATAATATAATAGGTGTTTCAAACATTGCTTTTTCGCACTAAGTTATGCTTTTGTGCTAATTTGTAAATATTCTAAATAAGGCGATTTGGTTAAACGCCTGCAAGTGCTTTGTAGTTATTGCTTTGAAATGAAAAATGTGCTATGATTTCATTCTAAATAAATGTTTTTAAACATATATATTTATAGGTATATAATGGGGGAGGAAAAAGGGGTAGATGGATATAAAAATATCCACAACTATGCAGTTTTTTTTGATTTTTTATGAGGACTTGAATCAAAAAAAAGAAGCCCCGAATTTAATCGGGTGCTTCTGTATTTTTGTCAATCTAATTGATTCCGTTAACAAATGCTGAAACAAGTTCAGCATGACTGTTTGTGCGTAAATTGCTTAGATTGTCATACCACCGTCAACGCTCAAAGTAGCACCGTTGATGTATGCTGCTTCTTCGCTAGCGAGGAACAAGTATGCCGAAGCAATTTCTTCTGGCTGACCCAAACGGCCTACCGGAACCTTTGCTCTCATGCCGTCAAGTACGTTTTCGGGCATCTTGGCAACCATGTCGGTCTCAATGAACCCAGGAGCAACTGCGTTTACAGTGATGCCCTTCTTGCCGAGTTCGCGTGCAAGAGTCTTGGTCATACCGATAAGACCAGCCTTGGTAGCTACATAGTTGGTCTGTCCGAAGTTTCCGTACAAAGCAACAACCGACGATGCGTTTACGATACGGCCGTAGCCCTTTTCGAGCATGTAAGGAGTGATAGCCTTGATGCAGTAGAAGCTTCCGCTGAGGTTGATGTCAATAACCTGCTGCCACTGTTCGATAGTCATCTTCTTCAAGGTGCTGTCGTTGGTGATACCTGCGTTGTTGATGAGGATATCAATCTTTCCGTACTTGTCGTTTACTCTCTTTGCTGCTTCGCAAACTGCTTCGTAGTTGCTTGAGTCAACTGCTTCGAATTCCGCTTCGAGACCCTGTGCCTTCATAGTTTCGATGAAAGCCTTGCCTCTTTCAGCGTTACGAGCCCAAAGAACAACCTTTGCGCCTTCCTGAGCGAATTTGATGGCGGTAGCTGCGCCTATGCCGGCTGTTCCACCGGTGATGATAGCTACTCTATTTTCCAATCTTTTCATTGCTTTAAATTTTTAAAACTTTTCTGAATTTAACAATTTTGCAAGGCCTTCGATTGCCACCTTGCCTTCTGCGTCCTGCAAAGTGCACTTTATTGTTCCGCGGTGCTTTGTCTCATCGAGTTCCACTACCTCGAAAACTGCGGAGTAGTCCTGCTCAACGAATACAGGAGACTTGAATTTCATTTCCTGGTACAGGTAGATAGTACCTTCGCCCGGCCACTGTGTTCCGAAAACCTTCGAGAACACTGTACCAGCGAAGAATCCGTGTACAATGCAACGCCCGAATATGCTCTTCGAAGCATACTCGGGGTTGATATGTATAGGGTTGTTGTCGCCGCTAATCTGTGCGAAAGTGTCAACATTAGCCTGCGTGTACCTTACCTTTTCTGTGTAGGTGTCGCCCAATTTTATCTTGCTCATAGTCAACTTGTTTAGAAAACCATTGGCTTGAGGTTCGGGTCGATGATGAGGGTAGCTTCGGTTGCTGCCTGGATAGCTGCAACTGCTGCATCCTTGTCACCGAATTCGGTGTTGTATTCCTTCAATACGATACCCTTGTCGGTAACTTCCATTACGCCCATTTCGGTAACGATGAGGTTAACCTGCTTTGCAGCTGTGAGCGGGAGGTTGCACTTGTGCAATATCTTGAAGTTGCCCTTCTGGGTGTGTTCCATAGCAACGATAACGCGCTTAGCACCAACAACGAGGTCCATTGCGCCGCCCATACCCGGGGTAAGTTTGCCAGGAATCATCCAGTTTGCAAGGTTTCCTTCTTCGTCAACCTGCATAGCGCCGAGGATGGTAGCATCCACATGTCCGCCACGGATGATTTCGAACGAATGAGCCGAGCTGAATGTTGCTCCGTCGGGAAGAACTGAAGCGTATCCGCCACCAGCATCGATTATGTGTTCGTCCTGTTCGCCTTCGGCGGGTTTCGGTCCCATTCCGAGGATACCGTTCTCGCTCTGGAGGTACAATTTTACGCCTTTTGGCAGATAGTTCGGAACCATTGTAGGCAATCCGATACCCAAATTGACAACATCGCCGTCGTGGAGTTCGAGAGCCACTCTCTTTGCGATAGTTTCTCTAATTTGATTTTTATCCATCATACGTAATTTTTTTTAGTTAATTATCTGTTTTCCAGTTCGAATTTCAGTCTTTCGGTGAGCAGAGGGATAATCTTGTAGAGGTCGCCTACAATACCGAGGTCTGCTACTTTAAATATAGGTGCAAACTTGTCCTTGTTGATTGCAATGATGAATTCCGACTCTTCCATACCTGCAAGGTGCTGGATTGCGCCCGAAATACCGTTTGCAATGTAGAGGTTAGGACGAACGGTCTTACCAGTCTGGCCAACCTGACGGTCGTGAGGCATAACGCCAGCGTCAACCATTGCTCTTGATGAAGAAACTTCGCCGTGGAGAACTTCTGCCAACTTGCCAAGCATTTCGAAACCTTCCTTGTTGCCAACACCACGTCCGCCAGAGATAAGTATCTTAGCGTCTGCAATGTCAACCTTGTTCGAAGTAACCTTTACGTTTTCTACGAGTTTTACTTTGAACTTCGACTTATCGAAATTGATCTTTACATTTTCAACTTCGCCCTTTCTGCTGGTGTCCTTTGCCATTTTCTGCATAACGCCAGGACGTACAGTTGACATCTGAGGACGGTGGTTGGTACACATAATGGTAGCCATGATGTTTCCGCCGAAAGCAGGACGGGTCATCATAAGTTCCTTGGTGTCTTCCGAAATGTCGAGCTTGGTGCAGTCTGCTGTAAGACCTGTGGTTATACGAGCCGACAGACGTGGACCGAGGTCACGGCCGATTGTAGTTGCGCCAATGAGGAAGATACTCGGCTTGTAGTCGTGGATTATCTGGGTGATAGCCTGAGTGTAAGGCTCGGTGATATAGTCCTTCAAGCATTCATCTTCAGCGAGCAGTACATGGTCTGCACCGTAAGCGATGAGTTCCTGAGCCTTGTCGGCGATGTTGTGTCCCAAGAGGACTGCGTAAACCTTCTCGTTGAGTGCTCCGGCCAAGTCGTGAGCCTTGCCCAACAGTTCCAATGCAACCTTCTGTATTACGTTGTCGCGCTGTTCGATGAAAACGTAAACGTTTTTATATTCTGATTTATCCATATCGGTATCCTATTAAATGATGAATTTTTCTTTTAATTTGCTAATGATGAGGTCAACGGCTTCTTCCGGGCTAACTTCGTAGGTTTCGCCTGCAGGCTTCAGAGCCTTGGTGAACGACTTGAATACTCTTGTCGGAGAACCCTTGAGACCGAGGAGGTTTTCATCTGTTCCTGTCTTGTCGGCGTTCCAGATTTCAACTTCGCGGTTGTAAGCTTCAACGATTCCGTTTACTGTCATATACCTTGCCTTATTGGCAGTTGAAAGAACTGTGAAAACGCATGGCATTTCGGTTTCGAGAATCTGGTAACCTTCTTCGGTTGACTTCTTTACGCGGCAGTTCTTACCGTTGACTTCGAGGTCGAGGAGGTACGAAACCTGCGGAAGACCGAGGTGTTCTGCAATCTGCGGACCAACCTGTGCTGTATCACCGTCGATAGCCTGACGGCCAGCGAGGATGAGGTCGAAGTCAATCTGGCGGAGAGCACCTGCGATAGCCCTCGAAGTTGCAAGGGTATCTGCACCACCGAGCTTGCGGTCGGTGAGGAGGATGGCACGGTCAACGCCCATTGCCAAAGCTTCGCGCAAAGCTGCATCAGCCTGTGGAAGACCCATAGTGAGGACGGTTACATGTGCTCCATACTTATCCTTTAGCTGGAGTGCGAGTTCGAGTGCTCCCTTGTCGTCTGGATTTATGATGCTGGGGATACCTTCACGGATAAGGGTTCCGGTTTTCGGGTCAAGTTTTACCTCAGTGGTATCCGGTACTTGTTTTATACAAACTACTATATTCATTTTCTTGATTTTAATGTTAGTGAAAAATTATTTTAACAGTTTACCTGAGATTACCATTCTCTGAACTTCTGAAGTTCCTTCGTAGATTTCGGTAATCTTAGCGTCTCTCATCATTCTTTCAACCGGATATTCGCGAGTGTAACCGTATCCGCCGTGGAACTGAACAGCCTTGGTTGTCATTTCCATTGCAGTTTCGGCTGCGAACAACTTAGCCATTGCAGCATCTGCCGAGAATGGAACGTGTTTGTCCTTCTTGTCGGCTGCGCTGTAAACGAGCAATCTTGCAGCTTCGATTCTGGTTTCGAGGTCAGCAAGCTGGAACTGAGTGTTCTGGAACTGAGAAATCGACTTTCCGAACTGCTTACGTTCCTTTGTATATTTAACGGTTTCGTCCATAGCGCCCTGTGCGATACCGAGAGCCTGTGAAGCAACACCGATACGTCCGCCGTCGAGGGTGGTCATAGCAACCTTGAAGCCCTTTCCGAGTTCGCCGAGTTGATTTTCCTTAGGAACTATGCAGTTTTCGAAGATAAGTTCGCAAGTTGACGAACCGCGGATACCCATCTTCTTTTCCTTCTTACCGATTGAGAATCCTGGGAATCCCTTTTCAACGATGAAAGCAGAAATACCCTTTGTTCCCAACGACTTGTCGGTCATTGCGATAACGATGTAAACATCTGCATTGCCTGCGTTGGTGATGAAGATCTTTGTTCCGTTGAGAACCCAGTGGTCACCATCAAGAACTGCAGTGGTCTGCTGTCCTGATGCATCTGTACCAGCGTTAGGTTCGGTAAGACCGAAAGCGCCAATCCATTCGCCGCTAGCGAGCTTTGGCAAATACTTCATCTTCTGTTCTTCGGTTCCGTATTCGAGGATAGGACCAATGCAAAGCGAAGTGTGAGCCGAAACCACGATACCGGTAGTAGCGCAGCATCTTGAAAGCTCTTCGACAGCCATTGCGTAGAGTTTATAATTACCACCGGCTCCACCGTACTGTGTCGGTACCGGAATTCCCATAATTCCTAATTTTCCCATCTTCTCGACGGTTTCAATAGGAAATCTTTCTTCTTCGTCTATTTCTGCAGCCAAAGGTTTTACTTCGTTTTCTGCAAAACTTCTAATCATCTGCTGAAATAATACTTCTGTTTTTGATAATCCAAAGTCCATAATTATCTTTTGTTTTTATTA
Organism: Bacteroidales bacterium; assembly: GCA_017651185.1. Taxonomy (GTDB): domain Bacteria; phylum Bacteroidota; class Bacteroidia; order Bacteroidales; family ML635J-15; genus Bact-19. Next base: position 146,749 of record JAGCDJ010000031.1, read on the forward strand.
ATTTACAGTTAATAAATTTTAATTTTTAAACGGTCGTAAAGGTATAATTTATTTTTGAAAACGAGGCATACTTATATTAAATATTTTTATGCACAATGTTAATTTGCTGAAAATAAATGGATAATCGGTAATTTGACTGACGGTAGATTAAAAAGTCTTGATTGTCGTTCCCGTCGATTTCATTTGGCTTGCAAGTGCGCTTATAAGTTGCCATATCTATGTTGTTTTGTTGAGTTATGGCAACTTTTAATTATTTATAAATTGCCATAACTATGTATTTATATTGAGATATGGCAACTTTTGTTGTTTTATAAGTTGCTATAAGTCTGTTATTATTGTTATTTATGGCAAGTTTTATTCTGTTAGGTTGTCCGTCGGGATTTGCAATCCCGACGGTGTGAATATAAGGATTTGTAATCCTAAATTATTTGATATTCATTTCGTTAATACAATCTATTGCTTTGTAAATGCTAATGGTTTTAGTGGACATCAATTTCTATTCCATCAGTTTTGTAATATCCTTCATCGAAAACACAATATTGAGATTCATATTGCATCCCGGCATCCTTATGGATTGGTATCACTCCGATAGATGGACTAACGGTTTTGCAAACTTCATAAAGTGTAGATACATCGGCATGTCCGCTTGTGTGGAAACCATCCCTAACGCCGTCATATATGTGATTTTCAAAGAGTTTGCGAATAGAAATGACATTTTCATTAGAATAGGCTTCATTCTCTTTGGCGTAACCATCCCACATAGAGTATATTAGCCAAGGTGTTTCGTCTGTGAAAACCTGTATCATGTCTTTTATAATCCATAAACTATTCATCCGTATAGGCATTAAGAAGCCTTTGTCTCTAAGGTGATTGGTTATCTTTTCTATTCGATATGGTTTATATCCTTGCAATCCAAAGGCGCGGTCGAAATTATATAATGGACTTTTTTTACCGCTGTATTCAGAAAATACATTCAAGACCTTTTTTTGGTAATCATCCGCAAGGAATAGTCTTCTAGTTATATTGCACGCATTATAAAATGATGCAAGGCGGTCGATGTCGGTAGAAGAGCATAGAGCAAATAGGTATTTATAGTCGCGAAGCACCTTAATGGTGTTTTGTTTAATCTGGCATTCCGTGACTACTTGCTCTTGGCTTCTTCCAAGCATAGTCCCTTCTGTGATAAGTAAATCGACTTTCCCTATGAATTTCTCCAATGTCGGAAATAGTCCCTTGCCAAGATACCCATGACGACGGAAGTCCCCTGTATGAAGAATCTTTTTCCCTTCGCATTCAATAAGGAACATATATGCATCAAAAGCTGAATGACTGACAAAATATGGCGTTACGAAAATGCTATTGTTTACGGCAATGCGCTCGCGTTCCTTGAATGGAATCATCCTTTCTGTGGCGGACAATTCTTGACTGAGGTTTTGATGAGCGTTCAATGCTTCGTATTTGCATCGCATTACATCAATGGCTCCGGCTCCCATATATTGCTTGACATTATTGGGAATAAGATGGTGTAGTCCAACATGGTCGCCGTGATAGTGCGTATAGAATATGGCATCAGCATTTGCTGTCATTCTTTCGACATCCTCTAATTTCAGTTCCTCCTTTTGTGAACCTGGTAAATTGCTGCCAAAGTCGATAAAAATCTGGGCATTATCAGTTGCAATTTCTGTGATGCAACCGCCAATCTGATTGGCTCCACGATGGATGGTGATTTTCATTTCTCAATTATTTCTACATCATCATAATAATCTTTGTTGAGAATATCGGGTATCCGCAAATCTGGTAATTTTGAATTAGAAAATAGGAAAACTGGTTTAAACGATTTATCGTGTTCTATGAGATCAAAATAATCACCTTCTTTATTAATCAATGAGGAAACTCTTCTGCATCCCCATCGTTTATCTCCAAAAAGATAACCGCTCATTGTACTCTTTGGTGTTTTCTCAGATGGATATTCGGGATTGTTGTTCAATGTGATAAAATAGAACTCTGGTACAGGGGCGAATTGTTCACATGAAATATTCTCCAATGAACAAGGTATGTTGTCAACGCCTAAAATAATTAATTTATTTATAATTGACACTATTTCTGGTAGTAAACTCTCATAAAAGTTGTTTTTGAAAAAAGCATAATAATCTTTTACGTGAGTTCTGATTCCAGATGCCCCTCCCAATGCTCCATTTCCATATTTGAGTTCTATAAAAGCTATACGGAAGGGGGGCTCTTTACTGATGGCAATTATATCGAATCGCCAGTCTTCCGCTGTTTTTTTGCCTTTCAAAGATTTTGTGTACTCGACATCTATACAATACCAATCGGATAAAGAATTATTATTGTTGTCGATAAAAAGTCTCTGTTGTGCTTGCTTCTCAAGTTTATCTCTTTTGTTACTATTGGCTTTTATTGTGTCGTAGTAGTTCTTAAACTCTACGTCTGTTAGGCATTTTTTCCCGTTATTTGTATAATAACTGTTAGTTTCGCATTTCTTGGGATTGCTCACATCTATTAATGCAATACTATCGCAGTTATAATACAGATTTATGTAACTATCGCGTACTCCAATAATTATTTCATTTTTGTGTTCCTTGTATATCTTTTTGAAAAAAAGACTTTCCTTAAATGATTTCGCAAATTTTTCGTCAATAGACGTACCTCTGAATGAATCTCTATCGTTCATGTTATTTAATTTTTTTGTTTATTATAGGGACTAAATACCTCTGTTTCGCATTATGTCTATTTAGTTGTAGTAAGATCAATCGCTTCCAATTCATGCCGATAGCACCATAATTTACCATCAGTCCAGTGTTGGATATTTAAATCTTTTCCTTGTTGTTCTGCTATTGCTTTTAGTTGTGTTGCTAGCGATTGCGAGATGAATACCGCATACTCGTCACTTATCCATTCGCCATTGTCAGTGTGAATAAGGCTCCATTGGTTGTTATGTTCTTTTGTTTCCATCTGGCATATTCTGTTTGCAGTAGATTTAATAGATGTTGATTCTATTCTTCCCCAAGCATCTTCGGTAATCGTTTAAAATATTCAGAAAATATTTTATCCAAATCAATATTTTTATTCTCTGATTTGTTGAGTTTTAGATCACGAAATTTTGGTTCGGGATCGGATCGGTCTATTGCTTCATATTCATGTTTGTAGCACCAGGACAAACCTCCGTTCCGTTGAATATTTAACGGCTTTTTTTGTCGTCCTGCTCTTGCTTTTAGAAATACAGCATCCCATGGTTGGAGAATCACTGCATATTCGTCACTTATCCACTCGCCATTGTCATTGCGAATCAGGTGCCACTGTCTGTTTTGTTCTTTGGTTTCCATTAGGCATATTCTGGTTTAGGAACATCTATGTTTACTTCTTCCGTTTCGTCTCCACCTCCGAGAGTCGGAACTGCCAACCGTACTTCATTGTCACGCATTGTATTGTCCACGAGAAGTGTTAAAGGGAAAATGGCTTTGTTTTCATCAATGATGGGGTAACCATATTCGTCAAACTCGGTCATATATGCGGAATCTATTCCATAAACAATAATTTTTTTACTGTGTTTGTCAATCTCGTGATTGATACGCGGGTCTTCTTCAGCATCGAAAGTCGTTCCTTGTGTTAAATCCATTCCATACGAAAGAAAAGGTGCTGCGTCGCATGATTTTTCCAGTAGAACCATCGTTTTGGAATTGCTATAGAAGTTCAGTGCATATTCGCATGAGTGCCGTGCGTGGAAGTCTCTTTCGAAATCGCGCACATGTTCCCGAAATGGAAGACCATCTTTAATGCTTCGACCTTTCTCGTCATAGTCGGAATGGTTGAAATGGTATATTTCGCTAATTTCTCGTTCCATAGTATATATTTGTCGATTCGCAAATGTAACTATTTATTACAATTCCCAAAATACTTTTTGCAGAAAAATGAAGTAAATTTATTTTTTTTGTGAATGTGAAAAATCATATTTATAAGTTGCCATATCTATGTTGTTTTATTGAGTTATGGCAACTTTTAGTTGTTTATAATTTGCCATAACTATGTATTTATATTGAGATATGGAAACTTTTTATGTTTTATAAGTTGCCATAAGTCTGTTATTTTTGTTATTTGTGGCAACTTTTAATTTGTTATATTTTGCCATAACTGAATAAAATTTTCATTTGTGGATGGTTTATAAATAATAATTATTACCTTTGCTCCGTATTTCAAAATTATTATCCGATGAAGAAAATAATTGCAAGAGATAAGGAAATCAATCGGTTGGAAGAACTTTATAATTCGAAACGACCAGAGTTTGTCATTGTTTATGGTCGCAGACGAATCGGTAAGACATTTCTTGTGAATCAAGTGTTTGAAAAGCGATTTACTTTTTCGTTTGTAGGTGCGAAAAAGGAGTCGCAGAAAGTGCAGTTGAAGCGTTTCGCTGCACAGTTGCAACGATATGGAAGTTCAACCTTCACGCCGGCACTCGAAACTTGGGAAGATGCCTTCGACGAGTTGCGGCGCCTAATCGAAAGCAAGCCGAAAAAGCAACGTAAGGTGATATTTCTTGACGAAATGCCCTGGATTGACACTCCGCGAAGCCGTTTCTTGTCGGCATTGGAATATTTTTGGAATGCGTGGGCGGCACAGCGCGACGACATTATGTTTATTGCTTGCGGTTCTGCCACTTCGTGGATGGTAAACCGCATTCTGCGGAATAGGGGCGGACTTCACAACCGCTTTACGGCGCAGATTTATCTCCGTCCGTTCCATCTTAACGAGTGCGAGGAATTTCTGCATTCTTCGGGGTGTAACTGGGACAGATATACCATACTTCAGTGCTATATGACATTTGGTGGTGTACCTTATTATTTGAGCCAGTTGAATTCGAAGGAAAGTCTTGCGCAGAACATCGACAGACTGTTTTTTGCCAAGAATGCACCTATGAAACTCGAATTCGATGAACTTTTCAGCGCATTGTTCCCTCATGCAGACAAATATGTGGATGTTATGAAGGCCTTGTCGCAGAAGCGTGGCGGAATGATGAGGTCGGAAATTATCGCAAGCACAGGAGTTTCGGGCGGCGGACTTTCGAAAATCCTCGACAACTTGGAACGCTGCGACTTCATAACCATTTATTCGCGCTATAAGAGTTCGGTCAGAAATTCGCTTTATCGGATATGCGACCCATATACCTTGTTTTATTTTAAGTTTGTACATTCTAGGAACCGAAAAGATGTTCATTTTTGGTCAAACAATCTGACTTCGCCGTCGGTGGTGGCTTGGCAGGGCTTCAGTTTCGAGACTATATGCATAGAACATCTTGACCAGATAAAGAGGAAGCTGGGAATTAGCGGCATTGGCACAAATTCGTGTACCTGGCGCAAAGTTGGCACAAAGGACGAACAGGGGACGCAAATCGATCTTCTCATTGAGCGTGCCGACAGGGTAATCAATATCTGCGAGATGAAATTTTCCGATTCTGCATATAGTATCACCAAGGATTACGAGAATAAGCTGCGGACAAAACTTTCAGTTTTCCGAGAAGAGACACGCACCACAAAATCAATTCTGTTGACGATGGTAACAACATACGGAATTACTATGGGCATCCACTCTGGAATTGTTACTAATGAAGTGTGTATGAATGATTTATTTGAAAAAGCATATTAAATAACATTGCTATTTTATTGTATTATAAGTTGCCATATCTCTATCATTTTATTGAGTTGTGGCAACTTTTATGTGTTTATAAATTGCCATATCTATATATCTTCATATAGTTGTGGCAACTTATAGCATTATGAAAAGGATTGTAATTGGTTGATTGTTAGGTTTATAGTGCATTACAAATGCAAATATTCGTATGTGTTGGATTATAACCTTTAGCTCACTGCCCAAAGGCAGTAAATCAAACGAGACAATACGATAATAAAAATGTGTAGGGGCAGGTTTCAAACCTACCCCTACATATTTGCATTTTTGTATTTTTACCAATTCTTTTCCAGCGGTCGTTTTTGTGCCTGCTGTGCCTTCTGGACCTTGTCTTGGGTTTCTTTTTCCTTCTGGCTTAGCGATTCCAGGTAGCGTTCCATTTCTTCGCGCGACATGTTCTGGTCGTTGTTTTGCTGCTGCTGTTGCTGGTCTTGCTTGTCCTGGTTATCCTTGTTCTGGTCTTGGTTCTGTTGTTGATCCTTGTTTTGATCCTGATTCTGCTGTTGCTGCTGGTTGTTGTCGCCATTCTGCTGTTGGTTTTGCTGCTGTTGCTGCATTATTTTGGTTGCTACAGCCATATTGTGACGACTGCGGTCGTGAGTAGGATCGAGTTTCAGGGCGTTACGGTATGATTCCACGCTTTCCTTGTATTTGTTTGCCTGCATGTAGGTATTGCCGAGGTTGTAGTATGCTTCGGCTTTCTGCTTGTCAGTGAGGTCGGTGCGCAGGTATTCGTTGTAGGCGTTTACCGACTTCTCGAACTGGTCGTTGCGGTAGTTGGCTGCGCCTGAGTTTTTATAAACGCTAACCTCGGCTGGATTGGTCTTTAGGGCTTGGTCGTACTGTGCCGCCGCTTTTCCGTATTCGGCATTTTCGTAGGCCTTGTTGCCCTTGCGTATCTGTGCGCGTTCTTCCTGTGCGAAGGAGGTTGCGGACGCAAGTAGAAGTATTATGATTGTTGAAGCTATTGTTTTCATGGACAGCGTTAATTGAGACGCGCCATGGCACGTCTTTACATTGGTGGATGTTTTATGCATTGTTTTCATTTTTCTCCTCCTTTTTAAACAACTTTATCTTGCTTAGAAGCGGATTCTTGCGTTCTACTAGGAATACTTCAAGAACGAGCAGAAACAGTGCAGCAAATACAAAATACTGGAATCTTTCATCGTACTCGGAGTATATCTGCTTTGTTGTTTCGCTTTGCTGCAGGCTGTTGAGTTCGTTGAGTATCGCATCTGACGAACTAGAGCTGTTGGATGCACGGACATATATTCCGCCTGTAATCTTGGCAATTTCGACAAGAGTCTGCTCGTCGAGTTTTGTCATGACGGTGTTGCCGTTGTTGTCCTTCATGTATCCGTTTCCTCTTTTGTTGGGAATTGGTACACCGCTTGGTGAACCGAAACCTACTGTCATCACGATTATTCCCTGTTCCTTGAGCGATTTTGCCACCTCAATAGCGTCTTCTTCGTGGTTTTCGCCATCGGTCATAAGGATAATGACTTTCGATGCTTCCTCGTTGCTGGAGAACGAGCGGGCAGCGAGTGTCATTGCTTTTGCGATGTCGGTGCCCTGCACGGCAATGTCGTCCGTGCTCGTAGATGACAGGTATAGTCTTGCCGAGCGCACGTCGGTGGTAATTGGCATCTGCACGAAAGCATCGCCTGCGAAAATCACCATTCCTAGACGGTTGCCGTTGAGTTTGCCGAGAATTCTTTCGATGAACATCTTGGCGTTGCCCAATCGGTTGGGCTTCACATCTTCGGCAAGCATAGAGTTTGAAACATCGAGTGCGGTTACAATTTCGACACCTTTTAGCGTTACTTCGCTTAGTTTTGAACCGAATTGCGGACGGGCAAGTCCGATTATTATGCATGCAATTGCAAGACATACAAATGTCAGTTTGGCGATTTTTCTGCCGAGACTGGCTTCGGGAATAAGCAGCTTTACAAGGTTGGAATCGCCGACTTTTTTAAGCCTTCTGCGCCTTATGATTTCGGCTGCGGCAAACAGTATCGCCAATGCTGCTATAATGAGCAGCAACCATAAATATTGTGGATTCTGAAACCTGAACATAGCTTAAAAAGTGTTTTTTAATACCGTTAATCCTAAAATTTGTTCGATGAGCAGAAGTATGAACGCCCAAGCAAGTATCGGCATATATTCTTCGCGTGGCTTCGAGAACGACCTTACATCGAGCTGGGTCTTTTCGAGTTTGTCGATTTCGGCGTAGATGTTGCGCAGGCTTTCGTTGTCGGTAGCGCGGAAATATTTTCCGTCTGTCATTTCGGCAATCTGCGTGAGCGTTTCCTCATCTATCTTTACATCAATGTCTTGATAAACAGTTGTTCCGAAAGCTGTCTTGAAGGGGTAGGGGGCTTTGCCGTTCTTGCCTATGCCGATGGTGTAAACGCGGATTCCGTACTCCTTGGCAAATTCGGCTGCAGTGGTCGGCGAGATGCTTCCCATGTTGTTTTCTCCATCGGTGAGCAGTATAATGACCTTGCTCACTGCCTTGCTGTCGCGCAGACGGTTTACTGCGGTGGCAAGCCCAAGTCCTATTGCGGTTCCGTCATCTATAAGTCCGCTCTTGATGCTGCCGAAAAGGTTTAGAAGTACGGCGTGGTCGATGGTTAGCGGGCATTGCGTGTAGCTTTCGCCGGCAAATACCACAAGTCCGATGTTGTCGTCCGGACGTGATGAAACGAATTCCATTCCGATGTTCTTTGCGGCTTCGATGCGGTTGGGGCGGAAGTCCTCTGCCAGCATACTGCCGCTTATGTCGAGTGCTATGGCAATGTCGATGCCTTCGGTTTTCTGCTCTTCCCAGCTGTCGGTACTTTGCGGGCGGGCGATTACGACAATTATAAGTGCCACGCATGCCAACCTAACGGCAAACAGCACGTGCCGCATTATGTATCTCCACGGCAGGCGTTTGCCCTGAAAAGCATCGAGCGAACTGACATTCATCGAGGCAACCGACTTCTTGCGGCGCCACACATACCATGCTATCATCGGTACCAGCACGGTAAGAAGCCATAAATATTCGGGATTTGCAAATTCAATGTTACTCATAGTTATGCCTCTTTGTCGTTTTTCTCCTCAGTGGTAATCTTGTCGGCTTCTATTTCTGCCTGAGCGTTTATTACCTTGGGGTCGTTAACAATGATTTCCTTGGTGTGTTCCACAAAGTCGAAGGCGTTGCGCAGCGAAAGGTCGTTGTCGCCCTGCAGGGGCTGGAATTTTGCGAACTTTACGCTGTCGGCAAGTCCGAGCATTTGGCGCAGACGCATCTTGTCCTCGTTGTCAATCGGAATGACAGCATTGAACATATCAAGGATTTCGGATGTTGTCATCTGCTCGGCGTCGATTCCGTAGCGGTCGGCAATGTAAGTTCTTATGGCGTCGGTCAATTGCACATGGTATTCCTTAACCTGACCGCGGCTCCAAATCTTCTCGTTGCGGATGCGTTCAAGTTCTTCGAGTGCGGTTTCGTGTGCTGGGCGTTTCGGCTTGACCTTTATCATCGGTATCGGCGACTTGCCGTGCTTCTTGCGGTAGATGACATAGAATATTATCGCACCGGCAACCAGCACAATGAGTATCAGCCACCAGAACTTCGAGAAGAATGCCTTCACATCGTACCAGAATTCCTCCCAGTTGAAAGGCGTGTTGTATAGTTCGTCGTTGATGTCCTCAATTTCGAAGAGCGTGAAAAGTATGTCGCCGCTTTCAACTTTCTGACCTTCCTGCACAAATACCGAATCGACGCTTCCGTAAACATAGTGGGTTTCCATTATGTCCTTGTCAACAACGAACATACGGTGCGAGTCGGCATTTGCTATCGAGTCGATCTGCTGCTGGTTTGTGAAGCCGGTCTGCATCACCTGCGAAGCGTACTGCTGTATCATCTGTCGCTTTATTTCCTCGCGGAGCATCTGCAGCGTGTCGGCTGACATCGTCTGCTTGATGGAGTCGGGGAGGTACTGCTCGATTTCGTTCTTGAAGCCGTCCTTTCCGAACAAAACCGTTCCTGCGTATTGTGCAAAAATGGTGTCGCGCGGAATGGTGTCGATGAGTATGTATGGATTTACCTTGAGGTAAAGTTCGGCGGTGGAAAATTCGTTTGTATCGGCACCTGAAACTACCATAAACCTTATCGGCGAAATTACATTTATGCCTGTGTCGAAGGAGGTTATGAGGTAGTCCTTCGTGTATTTGCCGTTTTCGACTTTTGCTTCCAAGTCCTTGATAAGGAATATCTTGTCGCAAATGGTGTCGGCAAACTGCTGTGCGGTCACCTGAGTTTGCGGTGGAATCTCCGCGCTAATAGATATTAGCGTCTGCTCGCCCACGATTATGCTGTCGTTCTGAAGTCTGGCCGAGAAACTGATGTTCTGTGCGGAAACCGAAAATCCGACAGCCAACAATAATAATATGGTAAAAACTGACTTTTTCACGGTTATCTGTTTTTAAATAGTGCAATGAGCGGTTTCACATAGTCGCC
>JAGCDJ010000032.1 GCA_017651185.1 Bacteroidales bacterium
ATAGCACCATGCAGCAGGATAAGGCGAAAGTCCGCGTATGAGATTGTGAATGTCAACGGATTTTGCATTCCAGTTTATCTGGCAGAATTCCTTTGTGATTTTTGGCGCAGGATGCAAGCCTTCGGTACGAATGGAATCCTGCTCAATGGCGTTTACGTTTCCTTCTGCGATAATGTCAACGGTTTTGCAAACAGCATCGGCACCAATGAACATGAGTTTGTCGTAGAGCGTTCCTATGTTGTCTTCGGGTTCGATTGCGCATTTTTCCTGCATGATGATTTTGCCGGTGTCGATTTGCTCGTCGATGTAGAAAGTGGTAATTCCAGTTTCGGTTTCACCGTTGATGATGGCATGGTTTATCGGAGCAGCGCCACGATAGTCGGGTAGGAGTGCCGCATGGAGGTTTATGGTTCCACGCTTTGGCATTGCCCATACTTCCTTTGGAAGCATACGGAAAGCAACGACCACAAACAAATCTGCATTTATTTCCTTGAGTTGTGCTAGAAATTCGGGAGATTTCAGTTTTTCGGGCTGGAGAATAGGCAGATTGTGTTCGAGTGCAAACTTCTTTACATCCGAAAACTGTATGTTTTTTCCTCGTCCTGCTGGCTTGTCGGGTGTTGTGACAACTGCTTTCACATTGTAGCCCTTGTCAAGCAAGGTTTTCAACGATGTGACCGCAAATTCGGGCGTACCCATGAATATGATAGGAATGTCTGTCATGGCTTATTCTGCTGTCATTGCAAGTCTAAATCCGTAGGGACCTCCGCATGTGCTTGGCGTACGCGAGTAGCGGTAAGATACGCGGCTGAACTTTTCGTTTAGGAAAGAACTGCCACCACGGACTACAATGTATTTGTTTTCTATCTCATCGTTCACATCTGATGCTTCGCTGCCGAAGTTGCTATACCAGGTGCTGCACCATTCGTAAACGTTTCCGCTCATGTCGAAAATGCCTAGTTCGTTGGCTTTTTTCTTGCCAACCGGTTGTGTCGCATAGTCGCTGTTGGCATCGTACCAAGCAACTTCTGTAATTACATTGCTACCCGAATACTTTGTACCTCTCGACAGGTTTCCGCCTCTTGCTGCGTATTCCCATTCGGTTTCGGTTGGAAGGCGTACTTCGTTGCCACTTTTTTCGCTGAACCATTTGCAGTATTCCTTGGCATCGTTCCAGCTGACATGGGCAACAGGGTGGTCATATTCCTGCTTGTCGTATAGTGTTCCCTGAGAATTGAAGCGCCAGTTTACACCTTTCTTGTACGATTTCATGCCGTCGGCACATATAAGACTTGAATCCGATTTCTCAGCGTCGGTCTTGTATCCAGTCTCTTCGATGAACTTTGCAAATTGTTCAACGGTAACTTCGTATTTGCCAATATAGAAGTCCTTTACGGTTTCTTCGTGGGCAGGTTTTTCATCGTTGTAGCAATCGTTGCTCTGTTCTTCGGTGCATCCCATTGTGAATGTTCCGCCTTCAACGAAGACAAATTCAGTGTTGCAGAGGTTCATCTCATGGTTGGCACCATCAGTTTTTTCCTCGTTACGACAAGCGCAAGCAAATATAATGCAAACAATTACTGCAAATAGCAGACTATAATTTTTCATTTTGCCTTATTTTTCCAAAACAACTCTAAAACCATAGTTGAAATACTTGATTCCCAACGAGAAATCACTGCGGAAAGAAATCCTACAGAAGTTTGAGTTGACTGCGCAACTTCCGCCGCGGAGAACATAACTGTAACCAATAACTTCTCCCTGTGGGTTCTTGAGCTCGTTGCGGCACCATTCGTAAACATTTCCGCTCATGTCGTAAATGCCGAGTTCGTTCGGTTTCTTTGTGCCGACTTGGTGGGTTTTGCCATCGCTGTTCTTGTCGTACCATGCAACTTCGTCAATGTCGTTGCTACCTGAGTACTTTGAGTTTTTTTGTGGTTTAAGCACACCGCCACGAGCTGCATATTCCCATTCTGCTTCCGACGGCAGGCGATACTTTTTTCCTGTTTTCTTGCACAGTGTCTCGATGAACTTGTTTACGTCTTCGGCACTTACGCGCTCAACTGGACAAGAGTCGCAGTCCTTGAAATAACTAGGATTTGACCCCATTACTTCGCGCCATTGCTCCTGAGTTATCTCAAATTTGCCGATGTAGAAGTCGTCAATCGTAATCTGGTTGGATGATTTCATCTCGTTGCTACCAGTGTTAAACTTTCCCCCCTTTACTAGAATGGTCTCAATGTCAATGTTTTGTGCCATTGCAAATGCAGAAATCGACACTGCTGCTAATATTAAAAATGTTTTCTTCATCGCATAAAATTTTAGAGTTCAAAGGTAATACAAATAATTGATAATGGACAATTGATAATGTATAATTTTCAGCGATGCATTGCACCGCTACAGATTATTGAATCCTTGAATTCCTTATATCTCCACAATCAGAATTTCAACTCTGCGGTTCAGTTCACGACCATGTTCGGTGCTATTGTCGGCGACAGGAATGTTAGGACCGAAACCACGGTATTTCATGCGCGTTTTGGGGATGCCTTTTTCGATTAGGTAATTGTAAACCGATGCAGCACGTTCGACCGACAATTTCTTGTTGTAACCTTCGCTACCTATGTTGTCGGTGTGACCGCGGATTTCGATTCGGACAGATGGTTTTTCTTCAAGTATGTTGTACAGCGAATCGAGTTGTATATACGATACTGTAAGCAGTTCCGATGAGTTAAACTCGAAGTATATTTGGTTAAGTCGGAATCGGTCGCCTATTTCGGCATTGTCGAAGGCGGCTTTGGTTATCTGTGTTTTTAGTCCTGTTTCATCAGTTTCGTTGGGGTTGGATTGTTTGTCGCTTCCGTCGTTGTTGCCTTGTCCGTTTCCATTGCCCGATGTTGTCAAATTGCCGTTGTCCTTGCCGTTTTTGCCGTCTGTGCTGGAACTATCGTCGCCATTGCTTGCAATGTCGTTGTCGACGATTTTTCTAGTGTTGTATCCTGTCGCAGGGTCGAAACTATCCGATTTCCAGTCGGAACTCCAAGCAAGGTCGTTGGTGCATCCACATTCAAATTCCGATTCTATTTCAAATACCGACACATTGTCGATGAGGTAGTAGGCGTAGAAAAATGCCGAATCGGAATATTCGTTCTGGTTTGTGACATATTGGGTAGTGCTGTTGTCCCAAAAATTTCCGATTGTAAGGTATTGCTCGTTGCCGCGTGCGCGGTAGTATCCGCAAAATTCTGTCCATTCGTCCATATTGTCCATAATATGTCCAGGACGGTTTGTGATTTGTGGCCTTTGAAGAATTCTGTCGGCATTTTTTGCCTTAATCTGGTCAACTGTAAGCGTAATTCCAAGCGCATCGACCGAATACATTGATTTTTTTGCGTTTACATAGTAGAACTTTACGCAGTACAAAGTGTTCTTTTTCAGCGGTTCGGTGAGTTTTGTCTGTAAGTATTCGCGTGATACGCCCTTGTATACTTTCAACGAGTCGTCGAATTTTTCGCGAAGAATGATTCCTGCGTATGCTCCTCCATCGTATGGGTACATGTAGCCTGCGAAGTTTTCGGGAACGCCTGCCCGCATCGCGCTGCACGAGTGCATAAGGTCGGGTGTGCCATAGTTTGGGTTTATCCAGTCGGGGAAAGGATATTTTACGGCATAACCGCAATAGTCCTCTGGACACGACCATGCGTTCTCGAAACTATGGTTTTTCACGAGGTTCTGCGAAAATGCCTTGTTGAAAACTAATGACATGCTGCAGCATAACAATATGGCAATTAGGAATTTTTGCATATTATTTTTGCTTACTCGGGTAAATTGAGTTGATGTCGATAAGTGTTTTGTAGTTTTTTAGATGCCTTGTGCGCTGTGATTCTATGGTGTCGTCAATGTTCAATAGAATTCCAGTTTCCTCTACTTCTCCAAATTCGGGGTTGTCGGCTGTGCCGAAAGTCTTCATGGTGTCCGAAAGTTTCATGTAGGCATTTACAAGAGGAGGAATTTTTGAATTGTTATTTTTCAGCAGTGTTTTCAGTTCCTTGTAGTCGTTTGAAAAGTTGTTTCCCAAAAATAGTTTCTTGTTTTCTTCAAACTCGAATTTTATAGGCAATTTGGGCGTTACAAGGTTTTCGTTGTCGGGGAAATAAGTGTGAAGGAACGACAAAAGTATGTTTCGCGCCTTTACATTGTATGTCTTGTACATTGTGAATTTCCCAAACCAGTATTTAATGTGCTTGTATTCGGAAGTCAAGGCAACTACGCCATCCCATAGGTTGTCGAGGGCGAAAAGTCCGCGGCGAAAGTTTTTCAGATACTGGTAGCTGGGTTGTATGAATGAGCGGCCCAGTTCGATGGTGTAGGGGAGATAGTCCTTTACAAACTTATCGGAGTAGTCGAAAATGTGTCCGGTTGCGAGTTTCGCGTTAGGATTGTCGGTTGTGTATTCTCCCAAAATGAACCTGTATCCGCCGATAATCTGCTTGTGGTGCGGGTCCCAGACAATCATCTGGCAGTATGGAGCGTCTGTGGAAATATCAAATTCGTCGATGTCGGCTTCCTTGCCTGTACCACCGCCAGCAGCGCGGAAAGTAATTTCACGCAGGCGTCCAAGTTCCCGCATAAGATTGGGGCATTGGTCGTGCGTGAATACATATATTTCGTTGGCACCATAATTCGTCCGTCGCAGCATCCTGTCTTTTGTCAGTTCGCTGAGCAGCAGTTTTTTGCTTACGGGTGGAATTATGTCGCTGTTTTGGCGCATCTTAGAATATTACACCGACCTTTACGCTTATGTCATTGAACTTAAGTCCGGGGTTAAATTCAGACTTGTCGTCTTTGTACGATTTTATCTTGTCTAAATCGAGGAATGTGCCTAGGTATACAAGTTCGAACAGGAGTTTTGTGTTTCCTGCTATAGTCCATTCGGCACCGCCGCCGACATACCAGCCAATGTTGAATAGGTTGAATTCTTTTGTGGCAATATACATTTCTTTGCTTTCGAGCATAACTTTTGATTTCACCCTTACCATTGGGTTGACTCCAAGTTTTAGGAAATAAGTAAAGTATGCAATCTCGTTTGTACATCCTTTGATGCCTACAGGAATTTCAATGTAGGATGTAGAATATTTGTAATTGTGCAAAGTGGAGTCGCCAATTGCTATTCCGTCAATATCGTGGAATGGAACTGCGCCGTTTTTGAAGTTTGCTGTTCCTCCTAAATTGCAGAAACCTCCTGCTATATTGAGTGAGAAGTTGTTTGTAAGACGCCAGTCCATAATTGCACCAAATCCGTAGGTCATTTTAGACTTTTCGTTATGGAAATATGCCTTGCTGTCGGACATCATCCACGAAATGCCACCCTTTAGGTAAAGACCGCCGGCAACTTTATTCTTTTTCTGCTTTTGCTGTGGCAGATTTTGCGTGTTCTGATCTTGTTTTTGGAGTTGAGACTGTTCTTGTGCAGGTAACAATGCTACTGAAAGCAATATTATTACAATGACACTAATTATTTTCTTCATGTTTTAGTATGTTTACATTAAACAAAATTGAAATTTAAAACGCAAAGTTATATATTTTATTGTCATTCTCCAATCTTTTTTTCGTTATGAGCAATTCTCTTTTTAATTTTGCGGATAATAATTTTACGAATATGCGAAGATTGTTTTTATATATTATTGTTGCTGGTGTTTGTATCATGACATCGTGCAGTAGAAATCCTTTGGATGTGGATGTGTCTGACATTGACGCAGATGTGCGGGTGGAGCGCTTCGACCAGGAGTTTTATGCATGCTCCGAGGATGTTTCGTTTTCGACAGTTGGAAAACTTGCCGAGAAATATCCGCTATTCTTTGACCTTTACAATTCTCATGTCATTTCCTGCGGTTCGTACAGCGACCAGTCGTACTATCAATGCCTGAAGGTTTTCTTTTCCGACTATTCGGTCGTTGAGGCATATAATGCTGTAAATAAAGAGTTTGCCGATTGTAGCGATGTGCAGGGTACTTTGAATGAGGGGTTCCGCCATCTTTTGTACTATTATCCCGATGAGGAATTGCCTCGCGTGGTGACTTTTGTGGCTGGTTTCAACCAGTCGGTTGTGCTTATGGACGGATATGTGGGCATTGGTCTGGACAAGTACCTTGGCGTCGATTGCTCTTTGTACAGTATGTTGCAGATTCCTGAGTTTGCGAAGCGAGAGATGCAACGTAACCAGATTCCAATTGATGTTATGTCGGAGTGGTTTCGCGACAGGCATCCGTACAAACCAGAAACCGAAAATCTTGTCAATACAATGATTTACAACGGAATGCTTCTGTATTTCCTAGAGGCAATGTTCCCCAATATGCCAGAAGCCGACAGACTGATGTACTCAAGCGAGGAACTTGACTATTGCCGTCATTTTGAGCGCGATATGTGGACCAGTTTGATTGAAAACGGCTATCTTTTTACAACCGATGTGTTTACGATCCGTAAGTTTACCGAGAATGCTCCATTTACTGCACCGTTTGGACAGGAATGTCCTGCACGTGTTGCTAATTGGACTGGTTTGCAGATTGTTAAGGCGTATGTGAAAAATAACAATGTATCGCTTACGGAACTTTTGGAAGAGACCGATTATCAAAAGGTTTTGAATCTGTCGGAATATAATCCCAAGTAGGGGCTGGTTTTAAACCGCACCTACTTGGTTTCTAGAATCTTGAATTCCACCCTTCTATTTGCACTACGGCCTTCCTCGGTGTCGTTGGTGGCAATGGGTTTCTCGTAGGCATAGCCCTTGTATGTCAGACGATTTTCTTCAATGCCTTTGCCGATAAGGTAATCGACAACCGTTTTTGCACGCGATTCCGACAGGTCGGTGTTGTATTTCAAACTGCCCTGGTTGTCGGTATGACCAGAAATTTCGATTTTAAGGTTGGTTTGACGGATTAGAATCTCGGCAATTCTGTCGAGTTCGGCATAGGATTCTGGTTGCAGGGTCGATTTGTTGTAGTCGAAGAATATATTTTTCAGGATAATTGTGGTGCCGACCTGAATCTTTTTCAGTTTGACGTCTATTTCAAACTCTTGGAAGTCGGCTGTGTCGGCAAGATTGAAGTTTTCGCTGTGGAAAAGGTACCCTTTCCTGCTAACGCTGAACCCATAATTTTTTCCCGATGGCAGGTTAACTATGTATGCTCCCGACGAACTGTTTGACTTGAATGTTGATATTACCTCGTTTTTGCTGTTGTCGGTAATTTCGATTTCGGCTTCGAGCGGCGAACCGCTGTCGGCATCGGTAATTGTACCTTTTACGAGTGTAACGAGGACTTTTGGCGCATTTTGCTTGTTTTCTTTTGTCGGGAATTTCAGTTCGTATATGTCCCACTGCCCGTAGCCATCGGAGCGAGCAGAGGTGTAGTAGGCGTTGCGACCACTGGCAGTTATTGAGAAATATGATTCGTCTAGGGGTGTGTTGATTGGATAACCGAGATTTTCGGGTTCCGACCAGTTGCCATTTTCGTCCTTTACTGACTTGAAAATGTCGTATCCGCCCATCGTGTTGTGTCCATCCGAGCAGAAATAAAGTGTTCTGCCGTCGGGATGTATGAACACACCCCGTTCTTCGTATTCCGAATTAATAGGTGCTCCTATGTTTATAGGTTCAGACCATGTTCCGTTCTTACTGAGTGTAGAGTAGAATATGTCGTGTTTGCCCAATGATTTGCTATTGTTCGAAATAAAGTATAGGGTTTTGTTGTCCGATGACAGGCAGACTGTTGCCTCGTGCGATTGTTTGTTTATCTTTTCCGAAATGTTTTTTGGCTTTTGCCACTTGCTGCCTTTTAGGGTAGAAACATATATGTCACCGCCATTAAGGTCCATGTACACATACATTGTCTGTCCGTCAGGGGAAAGACCTGCCACGGCATCATTTAGTCCGGTGTTGAGCGGTGCGCCTACATTGCGTGCCTTTGTCCAGCCGTTTGCGGTATGGGTGCTTTCGTATATGTCCTCGCAGTACATTCCATCTTCGAGTATCATGTTCCCTGTTCCTCCTTTGCGTCTCGATGTGAAATACAATTTCGAACCGTCTGAGGTTACGAGTGGAATATATTCGCGGTATTCGGTATTGATGTTCTCACCGAGGTTGATGATTTCCACATCTACGGTGTCCTTTATAATTTCGATTCCGTTGTTGCATTGCTGGATAAGTCGGCGAATTTCGTTTTGCTCGTTCTTGTCTTTCAAGGTTTTTAGGTAGTCGGAATAGCATTTTTTTGCTTCCTCGAATTTATAGTTCCAATGGTAACCGCGGCCAAGGTAGAAAAGAATTTTCTTGTCGATGGTCTTATTTAGGGAATACGCCTTTTCAAAATATTCGAGGCATTGCGATTTTTGTGCCGAGTTGAAATGGCAGCAGCCAATTTTGAAATTGAGTTCGGAATTGTTGGGGTTGAATTTTTGTGCTGGCATATAGTATTTCAAGGCGTTTGTGTAATCGCATGAATTGTAAAAGTTGTTGCCTGTGGTAATGTTTGATTTTGCGGCGTTAACCTCGTTGGCTTTCCCTGGGAAGTTGGAAGCAGTGAATTTTGTGTCAACCTGCGCCGTGGTAATGCCAACCAGCATTACAAGCAGTATAGTAGGTATAATATTTTTCATTTTTGAATTCATTTGTCGCTACAAATTTAATCTTTTATTCCGATTCCTCAAATACATATTTAGCAAGTGTAATGCCACTTTGTAAGTGGTGATTTTAATTCGGTTTTTCAAAACTATGAATAGTAATATGATGTTTTGAATGCAACACGACCATTATTTATTGCCAAAAAAATAGGAAAAATCGCTTGTGAGATTCAAATGTTGCAAAGGTAATGCTTTGAGAATCAATGTTTATCTGAATAAAAATGAAAAAGTAAAAAAAATATTTGGAAGTAATTGGAATTTTGTCTTACCTTTGCATCGCTTTTAGCGAGAATAGCTCAGTTGGTAGAGCACGACCTTGCCAAGGTCGGGGTCGCGAGTTCGAGTCTCGTTTCTCGCTCTTTTTTTTTACGCTCTTTTGAAGTTTAAAAGAACAAGTGCCCTGGTGGCGGAATAGGTAGACGCGCTGGACTTAAAATCCAGTGATCATTGCGATCGTGCCGGTTCGACCCCGGCCCGGGGTACCTATTGGATTAAGAGGATAAAAGAATTGTTTTCATATTGTTTTCCGGATGAACACTAGTTCGTTCGGTTTTTTTTTGCTTTTTTCATCCTGAAAAATACATGCTATTTGGGTTCAAATTCCGAAATTATATGTAGGTTTGCACAAAATTATTGACATGGGAAGTCTATTGACTGAAATAAAGGCGGCAAATCAAGAATTGTTTGGACAAATTGTCGAATATCGCCGTCACATACATCAAAATCCAGAACTGTCGTTTCAGGAGTTTGAAACGGCAAAATACATTCGAAACATATTGCATGATAATAGTATAGCAACTGATGACACTTTTGGTGATAATGCCGTCATTGCTGTGTTTGGAGAGGGTGGCGAGACTATTGCTCTGCGTGCCGACATTGATGCTTTACCCATTCACGAGGAGGTTGATTTGCCGTTCAGGTCGCGTAACGAAGGCGTTATGCATGCTTGCGGGCATGATGCACATGCCGCATCACTGCTGGGTACTGCATTGATATTGAAGAGATTCGAGAAGCATATACGCAATCGTATTGTGCTGATTTTCCAGCCGGGTGAGGAACTTTGTCCTGGAGGAGCCAACATTTTGGTACAAAAAGGTTTGCTAGAGAAATATGATATTAAGCGTATAGTTGGTATGCATGTTTCTTCGGAGTTGCCAACTGGAAAATTCCTTTTCGGTAGTGGTTATCTTATGGCTGCGACCAATGAATTATACATTAAGTTTCATGGAGTTGGCGGGCATGCTGCCATTCCACAGAAGCGTAGCGATACGGTGCTTGCACTAGCCGATTTCCTTGTCAATGTTCGCAAAATGCAGGAATCGCTTACCGATGACATGCCGTTTGTGGTGGCTTTTGGAAAAATTGTTGGCGATGGCGCGTTAAATGTCGTGCCTCCCGAGACATCTGCCGATGGTACAATGAGAACATTTAATCCTGTGCTGCACAAGACTATTGAGGAAAACTTGAAGCGAATTTCGGAAGAATCGGCGGCAAAGTACAAATGCACGGCAGAACTTGAAATTCGCAAGGGTTATCCTGCCGTTTATAACAATCCAGAGGTGACTAAAATTGCGCGAAAACTTGCAGTTGAATATGTTTCGGAAGCAAATTTGGATGAGATGCCACTGAAGATGACTGCAGAAGATTTTGCGTACTATTCTGAGAAGATTCCGGCAACATTTTTCCGCGCTGGAATAATGGGCAACGGCAGGGGAGTAGTAGGTCAGCATAATCCGAAGTTCGACATGGATGAGGAAGTTTTCCGTGAATCGGCAGGACTTATGGCATATATTGCGTTGAATTTGAACAATTGATAATGGACTGTCTAACAGAAGCCCTGTCTTGCAGTCTGCCGAAAATCACAAGTCCGTTAGACTGATAGACATCAAGACTGTTAGACAAAAAAATAGATTTTATAATGAAGAAGCTTTTGATGTCGGAAATGGGGCGCTTGTCGGTTGAGCAGTTTAAGTCGGCAAGGAAGAATCCGCTTGTAGTGGTGCTTGACAATGTTCGTAGTCATCACAATGTTGGTGCGGTTTTCCGTACTTGCGATGCTTTTGCTTGCGAACGGTTGTTGTTGTGTGGAATTACTGGTACTCCGCCGCATCGCGACATACAAAAAACCGCCCTTGGTGCAACTGAAAGCGTTGAATGGAAGTATTATGAAAATACCATGGATGCGATTAATGAGCTAAAATCGGCAGGATATAAGATTGTTGCACTAGAAATTGCAGAAGGAAGCATCCCTGTTGATTCGTTTGTTGCAGAAGAAGGCGAAAAGTATGCACTCGTACTTGGCAATGAAGTCGATGGCGTAGATGATGCCGTTATGGAACATGCTGACATTTGTCTCGAAATTCCGCAGTTTGGCACAAAGCATTCGCTCAATGTTTCAGTTAGCGGTGGCATTGCGATTTGGGAAATGTGCAAGAAGATAATGAGCAAAGGGTGATGTTTTCGGCGTTTCTGCGCTTCGCTATTTCTGGGTTTCTGGTTTGAATGGTTTCGCCGTTTCTAAGTTTGGCTTACGCCGAGCTAAAGGTTAACTTCGTTGAGGGCTACTTGTGCTGAGCACAGCCGAAGTACGCCGTTCAAGTTGTTTGAAATTGTTTATTGTTGTTGAGACGCAAAATTTTGCGTCTTTACATGTTTGCATGTATAAAAAATTGTAGGCACGCAATGCATTGCGTGCCTACTGATTAATTGTTAAATCATTTTCGCCATATAAAAAAGATGACAGTCCGTCGGACTGCCATCCCAAATACAAAAATTATGAAAAATAACTATCCTAGGAAGCTCAACAGCAAACCTGCTGCGATTGCTGAGCCTAATACACCGGCAACATTCGGACCCATTGCGTGCATGAGCAGGAAGTTGCTTGGGTTTTCCTTCTGACCTACGGTCTGCGAAACGCGGGCTGCCATTGGCACTGCCGAAACGCCTGCCGAACCGATAAGCGGATTGATCTTTTCCTTGAGGAAGAGGTTCATGAACTTAGCCATCAAAACACCACCTGCAGTACTGAAGCTGAATGCAACAACACCGATGATAACGATTTCGATGGTCTTGAGTGTGAGGAACGAACCTGCTACTGCTGTTGCTCCAACCGAAATACCGAGAAATACAGTAACAATATTCATAAGTTCATTCTGAACGGTCTTGCTAAGTCTTTCTGTTACGCCACATTCTTTCAGCAGGTTACCGAACATCAAGCATCCGATAAGCGAAGCTGCCGATGGAACGATAAGAACAGCAATCATAGTGATGACAATCGGGAAAACGATTTTTTCCTTCTTGCTTACATCCCTGAGCTGCTTCATTGAAATCTGGCGTTCCTTCTTTGTGGTGAGAGCCTTCATGATAGGCGGCTGAATTACAGGAATCAAAGCCA
Source organism: Bacteroidales bacterium (assembly GCA_017651185.1). GTDB lineage: Bacteria > Bacteroidota > Bacteroidia > Bacteroidales > ML635J-15 > Bact-19. Next base: position 12,065 of record JAGCDJ010000032.1, read on the forward strand.
TGTAGGAGTAAGCTGCGATTGCGATAGGACCGAGCAAATCCGGAGCAAGTTTCGATGTCAGGAAGATTGCGGTAGGACCATCAGCACCACCGATAATACCTATTGAACCAGCCTCGTTTGGTGCGAAACCTATTGCTACTGCGCAGAGGAAGGTAATGAAAATACCAAACTGTGCGGCAGCACCGAGCAAAAGGCTCTTCGGGTTTGCAATCAGCGGACCGAAATCGGTCATTGCACCTATACCTATAAATATTAAGCATGGGTAAAGACCTAACTTAACACCCATATAGATAATATCGAGCATTCCGCCTTCCTTCAGGATTGTGCCGTAGCTGTGGTAGCTTGGGCTGTTCTCATCGAGGAAAGCCGACCAAAGTTCACTGTGGTACATTTCTGCACCAGGCAAGTTCGATAGCAACATACCGAATGCAATCGGGAGAAGTAGTAATGGTTCGTACTGCTTTGCTATTGCAAGATAAATAAGCAGACAGCTTATAAGTAGCATTATTATTGCCTTCCAGTTTTCTCCCAGACCTGCTATACCGCTGGTCTTGCAGAACTTTACGATTTTGCCCCATGCGGAATTGTCTTCCTCTTGAGGTTCTTCATTTACAACTTTATTGTCGTTGGCAGTGTTCGAGTCAACATTTACTTTTATATCAGCATTTTCGCCATCGCCCAAATTGCCAATCTGGATCGTAATTCCATTAAGCAATTCGGCAACTTCCTTTTCGCTTAAATCATTACCATTTATGACTTTCGTGTAAGTATAACAATTGGACTTCACGGTGTCGCCGTCAACCAATACAGTAACACCAGCCTGTCCTTCTGCTTTGTTGCTGACCGTAGCTCCTGTTGTTGCCGAAACATCCTGCTTTTCGCCATCGGTCTTGTCCTGTGCGAAAATTGGGGAAGTCAGCGTCGAAATCAGGAATACGAACCCGACAAGCAGACTTTTCTTCAAAATATCCATAATCATACTTTTTTAGGTTCGTTATTCGATTTCAACAAGAGCATCACCGAGAGCAACGGTTCTGCCAACTTCGACATAAACAGCCTTTACGGTGCCGTCCTTTTCTGCCATAATGTTGTTTTCCATCTTCATGGCTTCCATTACCAACAGAGTGTCGCCACGCTTAACAGCCTGACCTGCCGATACCAAAATCTTAACTACATTGCCTGGCAATGGAGCCTTGATTGCTGATGCAGATGCTGCTGATGCAGGTGCTGCGGCTGGCTTCTGTGCTGGAGCTGCGGCTGGCTTTGGAGTTGGCTTTGCAACCTTTGCTATCTGCGGTTCCTTTTCCTTTTCAATTTCTACTGTGTACGACTTGTCGTTGACCTTTACATTTGCAATGTTGTCGTTTACATCAACTTCTACAGCGTACTTTTTACCTTCTATTGTAAGATTGTACTTTTTCATTTCCTTAATTATTTAACCACGGGGAATAAACCTGTGAAACATTCTTGATTGTTAATACATTGGATTCTTTGTCGTGTTCGCCGCCGAAGTATAGGTGAAGAGCGACAGCGATTGCTGCATAGTCGGCGTCGTCAGCTTTTCCGCTAACTTTTGCTTCAGCAGCAGGCTTAGGTGCTTCCACCTTGGCTTCCTGCTTTTTGCCTTTCTTGGCTACAACGCCGAAGAGAGTCATGACTATCACGAAGAAAGCCATGATAAGCAAAACTATGCAGAAACATATTCCTACCAATGCCCAAGTGTCGTTCCAGCCCCAGTTTTCTGCGTTGACTGCTAATAACATATTACTCATGGCAAAACGGTTTATAGAGGAATATTATTATGTTTCTTGTTTGGACGAGTATCCTTCTTTGTTGCCAAAGCTGCAAGTGCGCGGATGATTCTGAAACGTGTGTTGCGCGGTTCAATTACATCGTCAATGTATCCGTACTTGGCTGCCTGATAAGGATTTGCAAATGCTTCCTTGTATTCGGCTTCCTTTTCGGCTGCATATTTGGCTTTTTCTTCAGGATTTTCGATTTCCTTCATGCCCTTTGCGTAAAGAACTTCGATAGCACCTGATGCACCCATAACAGCGATTTCTGCTGATGGCCAAGCGTAGTTGAAGTCGCCCTTCAACTGCTTCGAGCTCATAACATCGTGAGCACCACCGTACGACTTGCGCAATGTAACGGTTACCTTCGGAACCGTAGCTTCGCCGTATGCGTACATCAGTTTAGCACCGTTGGTGATGATTCCACCGTATTCCTGATTGCTACCTGGCATGAATCCTGGAACGTCAACCAAAGTAACCAATGGAATATTGAAGCAGTCGCAGAATCTGATGAAGCGTGCGCCCTTGCGTGATGACTCGATGTCGAGGCAGCCTGCGAGGAACGATGGCTGGTTGGCAACAATACCTACCGACTGTCCGTTGAAACGAGCAAAACCGACAACGATGTTCTTTGCATAGTCCTTGTGAACTTCTTCGAATTCTCCGTTGTCAACAATCAACTTGATGATGTCCTTAACATCGTAAGGTTTGTTCGGATTGTCGGGAAGAATCGAGTTCAAAGCGTCTTCCATTCTGTCGATCGGGTCGTTGCATTCGATACGAGGAGTGAGTTCCTTGTAGTTCTGAGGCATGTACGAAATGAGTCTCTTCAAGGTGTCGATTGCATCTTCTTCGTCGTGAGCTACAAAGTGAGCAACACCCGACTTTGATGCGTGAACCATTGCACCGCCGAGGTCGTTTTCGGTGATTGTTTCGCCAGTTACGGTCTTCGTAACCTTAGGACCGGTAACAAACATATAGCTGTTCGATTCCGACATGATGATGTAGTCGGTGAGTGCTGGCGAATAAACTGCGCCACCTGCGCAAGGACCGAGGATAGCCGACAACTGTGGAACTACGCCCGATGCTTCGATGTTGCGCTGGAAGATTTCAGCGTAGCCCGAAAGGCTGGTAACGCCTTCCTGGATACGAGCGCCACCGCTATCGTTCAAGCCGATGATAGGAACGCCGGCCTTCATTGCCATATCCATAACCTTGCAGATTTTCTTGGCGTTGGTTTCCGACAGGGAACCACCCATTACGGTAAAGTCCTGCGAGAAAACATAAACCATTCTGCCACCTATTGTTCCGTAGCCGGTAACGACGCCGTCGCCGAGGTACGATTCCTTTTCGATACCGAAGTTGTGGCATCTGTGAGTTACAAACATGTCGATTTCTTCGAAGCTGCCTTCATCTAGGAGCATGTTTATTCTTTCGCGGGCAGTGTATTTGCCCTTCTTATGCTGTGATTCGATGCGCTTTTCGCCACCGCCCAGACGGGCTTCGGCACGCATGTCAACCAATTTTTTAATTTTTTCTTCTAAAGCCATCTTGTGATTATTTACTTGTTTTTGTTTTCGCACATTTCAGTAAGTACGCCGAAAGTTGACTTCGGGTGGAGGAAAGCGATGCTAAGGCCTTCGGCACCTTTGCGAGGAGCCTTGTCGATGAGACGCAGACCGGCGAGTTCGACTTCCGAGAGGCACTTTTCGATGCCGTTTACGCAGAATGCGATGTGGTGTATGCCTTCGCCCCTGTTTTCGATGAACTTTGCAACAGTGCTGTCTTCTGCTGTCGGTTCAAGAAGTTCGATTTTTGTCTGTCCAACCTTGAAGAAAGCAGTCTTTACCTTCTGGTCTGCAACTTCTTCGATAGCATAGCACTTGAGACCCAATACACCTTCGTAGTATTTGCTAGTCTCTTCAATCGACTTAACGGCGATGCCAATGTGTTCAATATGAGATATATCCATTTTACAAATATTTTAAAAATTTTTGCGCAAATTTACAAAGGAATTTTGTGAAATGAAATATTTATTTGTCTTTTTTGCGGTTAAAATTGTGTGTTCTTTAACACAGATATTTGCAATTTTTTGAAACAAAAACACGAGTTATGTTTCTTTGTTCATAAAAATGTAACACAAAAGCGGTGTTATTAATTTTTAGTTGTATATTTGCGTTTGCAATTTTTTGCAGCAATTAGAAATTTTAAAAGTAAATTTATGGATAACACAAAATTCACAAAACAATTTGTTGCCTTGACAATGGCAACGTTAAGGGCCGACGGCATTATTGAACAGGTCGAACTCGACACCATCAAGCAACAGGCCGCCGATTTGGAACTCGACCCGATTGAGGTTGAAAAGGCAATTGCAGTTGAGAATAGCATTCAGGAGAATGTTGACATTGAGAAGTACATAAAGGAAATCGGTTCGACTGTTGACAACATGGGCGACAAGCACTGCATAATGGACGGTTGCATACTTGTAGCATTGTCAGACAAGATCCTTAAGGAGTCGGAAGTAAAGGTGCTTAAGTTCGTGTGCGAAGCTCTCGGATTCTCGTTGGAGCGCATGGTTCTCGACATAGCCATCATTACGCAGAACGACCGCAGCATAAAGATTGAAGGTAGCGACAGCGACTTCGATGTGATTATTGAAGATGAGGAGTATAAAAACTAAAAAATTACAGGAATGAAAGCATATAATCAGAACAATCAGATAATGCCGTTGTTGATGAATTTCGTCGTTCCCACCGACATTGCGCAGTATGTTCCAACTGAATTTTCGTACGACGACGCAAATCAGGTGACATACGAAATGACAATCACCAGCACAAGAAGTCTTCGTCATCCAAGCACCCACAAGGGCGGCGAATATGTAGGCGTTGACGCTAAGAACGAAATCGACGACACCAAGAACAACCGTCACATGTGGTTCTAATCGCTTGCGATGATTCTCTTATACACCAATAAAGAGGATACGCATCCGACCAATGTCATCAAGTACCTGAACGAGTGGGGTGTTCCTGTGTTCCGTCTGAATACGGAATGTATTCTTACCGACTACGAGTTCGAATGGTGGTGTGATGACAGAGGCGTTGATTTTCACATAACGAACATTAAAAACAATTTGGAACTTTATGGGCATCAGGTTACGGCGATATGGGATCGCCGTGCCTTGGTTCCCACCGAATTGCCAATAACAAGTGAGCATGATGAAATAAACCGTCATAACCTTGACGAAGCACGCGGATTTCTGGCGTTTCTCCGTTACTATACCAAGGATATTTTTTCGATTGGTAGCATTGTTGAGGATCGTCCCGCCGACTCAAAGATGTTGCAGTTGCGGGTGGCACGTTCGCTCGGAATGCCAACACCCGATACTAGTTTTGCAAATACGCGCGAGGCAATCCTGAATTTTTCAAGAAAATACGAGTACATTTCGCTGAAGTCGATTGTCGACAGCGGACTTTTCCTGGGTGGCGACAAGGAATATGTTTTCTTCTCGCAGCGCATTAAGAGCAGTGAACTCGAAAAGCAACCCATCGAGGCATTCAACCAGACGGTAAGCTTTGTACAGAACTATATTGACAAGAAGTACGAACTCCGTATTACTGTAGTTTGTGACGATGTCATTGCCTGCAAGATAGATTCGCAGTTGCAATCTGAGGATACTGGCAAGATTGACTGGCGGCAAGGTTACGAACACGACCTGAAGCATGAGATTGTTGATGTGCCGGAATTTGTAGCTGACTTTTGCCGCAAGTTTTTGAAACGCATGAAACTGAATTTCGGTTGCTTCGATTTTATCGTTACTCCCGACGATAAGTACGTTTTCCTTGAGTGCAATCCCAATGGACAGTGGTTGTGGATTGAACTGGTTACAAATTATGACATCTCACATGTAATTGCCGAGAATCTGGCGAAAGTTGAGAGAGCTAAACAATAGTTATTAAGTTAACCGCTATTAAATTACCTCATAAGATAATTGATTAGCAATTAGAAATTTTGTGTCGAAATTTATCTGATCGTCCATTTCCCAGCACCAACAATTTGCTCTTTATCTGTGCCTGGGTAAATTGTCGCGGATGTGCCAACGGGAACAGTAATGTTCAATTCTGTTGCATTTATTTCAACGCAAATGTCGCCAAAAGGTGTCGGTTTTGTTGCTTTTAGCCAACTGATGCCATCAGCGGTTTGCGGGTCTATGAAGAAATGCTTGTATCCGGGTTGCGACTCGTCGAGACGGATGCCAGCCAAAGCCTCGTAGAACCATGTTCCGATGCCGTTGTAGCAGTTGTGGATTCGACTGCGCTCGCAGTCCCACGACTCCCAAGTTGCGGTTGCTCCTTGTGCAATCATATCGAGGTAACCGGGGTAGTCTGGCTGGCGTAAGATGGTGGACATCAGTTTTGTCTGCTTGGTCTTGGTTGCCCATTCGGTGAAAACTGGCACTCCGAACAGACCGACAGCAATGTGTGAATTGTACTTGCCGTACGAGTCAGCAATAAGTTTTTCTGTAACCTCACGGCTTACATTGTTTTCATCGGCAATGCCTGTAAGTATGGCGTATGATTGGTCTAAAGGTGTACCGTTGGCGTAACTGTGAGTTTCGGGATGGTAGAATTGCTTGTGAATGGCTGCATTTAGTCGTTTGCGCTTGTCAGCAAACTTCTTGGCATCGTCGTTGCGACCTAAAAGTTCTGCCATTTTTATCATATCGGACAGACACTCGCTGATGAAGCAGTTGTTGACGTGTATAATCGACTCGCCTCCCATGTCCACGCCTTTGGGAGCAAGCCAGTCGCCAAGAAACCACATTCTTTTCTTGGTGTCGGGCCAAGGTTGCAGAAGCTCGTCCTTGCTGTTCTTTTCCACAAATTCGAGCCAAAGTTTCATCTTTTCGTAGAGTTTGTCAATCATGCGGCAGTCGCCGTAGTTCAAGTGTGTACGCCACGGTGCCTTGATTATGAATCCGCACCAGTAAGGACCTCCGCCAGTCGGGAAGGATGGAGCAACATACGCAAGAGAACCGTCTTTGTCAATAGATTCTCCCCACGCTGTAAGCCAGTTTAGATAAGTCGGAAGCACGTCGTACATTGTATGCAAGGTCATTGTGGAGGAGTTGCCGTCGCCACCATAGCCCATTCTCTCAAGGTGCGGACAATCGACCATATATCCGCTGAAAGTGAGGCACTGCAGGGTGTATTTTACAAGGTCGTGTATTGCGTTTAGTCTTTCGTCGGAGCAGGAGAAAGTTGCCGATTTTTCCAAATCGAGTGCGCTTATTTGCAAGGCTTTGGCTTCGCGAAGTTCGGCGACGTTTACTTTCACGTACCTGAATGCGTGATGGTGAAATTTGTTGCAGAAACTTTCGCCTGATTTGCCGTTTGCAATGTAAATGTCGCTTTCACCTTGACTTTCAAATTTTCCGCCAGCAGGTATATAGTCGGTGTATTCCATTGTAACTTCCTGACCTTTTTGCAACTGACCGAACGAAATTTGCAACCATCCTGTAATTGCCCGTCCAAAATCGATTACGACAGAGCCGTCAGTTTGCTTTTCGATAGATTTTGGCGTCAAACTGTCGATTATGTGGTTGCCTTCGAAAAGTTGTGACGAGGTGTGCATTCCTTCCACATTGCAGACAGTTGCGGCCTGCCATTGCGGTTGAAAGTTGGCATCTAATCGTTCTCCACCGAACTGAAGTGGTAACCACGAGCCAGTGTAACTATATCCGCTTGGCGAAGCCTGCCAAGATGTGTCAGTTTGGGCTATGGTTTGGCATTTGTTGTCAGACAGCAGGCAAATTTCGGCTTTTACTAGAGGACCATTATTTTGCACTCCGAAAATATTGTTGCGATACCAGCCTTGTCCGATCCAAATTTTGATTTCGTTTTCGCCATTGCGCAGGTATGGTGTTATGTCGTAGGTGACAATGAGCGAGTGCTTGTCGAGTTGCGAAACAGCTGGCTGCAAAATCTTGTCACCGACCTTCTTGTCGTTTATGATAAGTTCATGGTAACCAAGTGAGTTGATATGTGCAAGGACTTTTGTTTTGCCTTTCTGCAACTTAATGTTGAACCTTTTTGTGAGCATTGGTGTCGATGCAAGTCCGTTGCCTTGTTTGCAACCGATGTATTGTCCGTTCATTTCGCCGAGAATGCCGACACCAAAGCGTTCAATTTTGCTCCAACCCGAGCAAGTTCCGTTCTCGTCCCAAGTGCGAACGCGCCAGTAGTAAAGTTGCCGTTCTTGCAAAGTAGTGCCAGTGTAGGCAACCATAATTTGTTCGTCCGACTCCATGCGACCGCTTTTCCAAATGTCGGCATGGTCTTTTGCAAGAGCGATGCTGTCGGAAGCGATTTGTATTTCGTATGCTTTTTGCTTTTGGTTGTTATGAGTAAGTTTGTTCTTCCAGCTGAAGTGGGGTGTGGTTGTTTCGATGCCGAGAGGTGATTGCAGTCCTTCGCAGCGCAAGTCGAAAACCTGTGCGAAAGCGGTTGTGCAAAGAAAGAAGCATGATAATAATGTGAGAAAAATGTGTTTCATTGTTTCAATGGCTGTCGCCGTTTCTGGGTTTCTATGTTTGGGGCTTGAAGGCTCAAAGGCTTGAAGACTAATGGCTTTTAGCCTTTTAGCCCAATAAAAATCCTTAAATCATTTTTGCATCTTGTCTGCACAATCGTAAATCGTAATTCGTCAATCGTAAATTCACTTTACTGCCTTTGGCGTCCAGCATTCGAAGAATCTCATCACCTTTTCCTTGTTGTAGCTTTTGCCTTCTTCGAGGAATCCAGAATCTTGAGTGTGAATGACTTTGCCGTTCTCATCGAGCACAACAAAAACCGGATAACCGAACCTTGCAGGATTGCCAAGTCGTTTCATCATTTTTGCGGCAAGTTCCTTTTGTGTAGGGTCGGACTGGCGAGGATTGTAGTTGACATGTATATATACAAAATTATCGTTGACCAACTTGTTGATAGTGCTGTCGCTGGTGATAAATTCTGCAAAGCGCAGACACCACGGACACCAGTTGCCACCAACCTGGCAGATTACGAATTTACCTTCCGATTTTGCTTGTTTTACTGCCTTGTCAATTTGTTCCATTGGGTTTATTGTTTCGTCATAAACTTTCTTGGGCGCATTTTGTGCTATGGCAGTTGAGAAAACGAAACTTATTAATAATGCGATAGTTAAAAACTTTTTCATTTGTAGTTCTATGTTTTTTGTTGTTAATAGTCTAATCCTTTTTTGTTGAACATCATGAAGCCAAGGTGGAACATAAAGTACCAGTTTACATTGTCGTCATCCAGATAGTTGATACTTATTCCCAAAGGTCCGAAGCGTGTGTTGTATACCAATGCGGCCGATGCCATGAAATAGTAGTATGTGAAACGTTCGGAATATGCTGGGGTGTATATGTTCGATGTAAGTTCTTCTTTTATAATCTTTTTGAATGGCATGTAGAAGTAGAATTCCGTTCTAAGGTTTAACCTTTCGGTAATGTTTACTATTGGTTTTACGCCGATTGCAAAGAAGTTGTTTGCGCGGTAGTTTGTCAGCAATAGCGTTTTTGAGTTCATTATAGGGGTGAAGGCGGGTGCGTACAGTACGCTCGACGAATAGTTGCGAAGCAATGGCCTGTTGCTGACGAAAAATTGTGCGTATGCACCTATTGTCAAATATTTGAATATGCGTGAATAGTGGTCGGCGATGAGGTTTAATTGTATCCAGTTGTGCCTCATGGTGAACGGGTCGTCAAGTGCGGTGGTGGAACCCGGATTATTCTTTTCCGTGCCGATAGTATGGCGGAAGTCAACTACAAATTCCTGGCCGTCGGTTGGATACATTATGTAGTTTAATGTGTTGTAGTTGAATAATATATGTTCGGAAAAATAATTCAAACTGGTTATGTCGGCGGTGTCGGACGGCTGGTACGATGACACTTGGAAGTACGAGTATTTCTGTTCGCCCGATGCTATTCCGATTTTTGCTATTGAATGTCTTGTTATGGGGGTAGTTATGTCCAGTCGGATGTTGTTTTCGTAGTCGATTATATATGGTGGCTGGTATGTCATCGACAATACTCTTGAACTTCCCTTGAAGAAGTCGTATCGGTTCAATGTGCCGGATAGTTCGAGCGAGAACGGCTGGTATGTGGGGATGTCGATTCGTCCGCTAAGCATAGCCGAGGCGTAGAACCTGCCGTAGTAGAAGTTTGCCTTGAAAAGTCCCGACACCCTGCCGAGCAGTTTGTACGAACCGCCAAGATATACCATGCTCGATGAACCGTTGGATACCACTGCTCCCAGTCCGAGTGAGGTTCTGTTGTCCTTCTTTACCTTGAACCGAATGTCGAATTCCCCTGTCGAATCGTTGTATTCGGCAAGTGGGGTTGCCTGCTTTACTTGGTAGTCGGAAATGAGTTTGTAGTAGTTTGACTCAATTGTGTTGTAGTCCATTACCGAATCTTTGCAGTGCTTTTTTATCCTTTTGAGGTTTATTGACTTTTCAATGTATTCCTTTTCGTATTTGTTTATGTTACCGTCGACGATTATGCTGTCGAATTTGAGTTGTGGCAAACTGTCGCGATAAATTTTCCGTTCATTGTCCAGTTCTTCCACATCCTTTCTGCGGACAACCAGATTCTTTATGCTGTCAATTACGTCGTTGCAGTATTCGTAACCTTTATTTACGGCGTAGTCCAATTTCTGGAAGTCCATAACGCCAACATCCTTGAACTTGATTGATAGTACTATGCCCTTGTTCTGGTTTACTTCAATGCTTTTTTGTTCACCCATTATCAAGTTTGTAATCTGCGCTAGCAGGTCTTCTGAGTCGGGTGGGTCGTCGCTGCCGAACGCCGAAACATAAACACCTATAATAATATCGGGATTGAAAACCTTGCGCATTGTCTCGATGGGGAAGTTGCTGTATATTCCGCCATCGTAGTATAGTGTGCTGTCGAGTTCTACTGGTTTGAATACCATCGGGATTGCCATCGATGCGCGTATTGCTGTGCCGAGGTCGCCCTTGTCGAATATTTTTTCGCGGTTGTTGTATACGTCTGCTGCTACGCACCTGAACGGAACGAACAAACTGTCGAAATCGTTGTGCGCACCTGCCGAACTGCGGGCGAAAAGGTCGATAAGTCCCAAGTCCATTGGCTGTGTGGCGATAATGTTTGTGGGTAGCGCCAACCCGATTTTCTTCTTGTTCTTTTTGCGTAGGTCGACGCGCAATAGTGAAACGTCTGGCTGTTCGTATTTGAAGAAGTCGAGATACTTGTTCGGCGTTTTGCCCTTGTAGTAGTTCTTGAAACTTGGACTGTTGAATATCTTGACCATGTCGTCGGGCGAATATCCAGAGGCATACAGACCTGCGACTATCGCACCCATCGATGTGCCAGTGACATAATCAATCGGAATCCCATGTTCTTCCAATGCCTTGATGACGCCGACATGCGCATATCCTTTCGCACCACCACCGCTAAGCACTAACCCAACAGTTTGGGCGTTCGCTATGTTGCAAATACATAACAAACTGATTGCCAATGTGGATGATATGCGTATAATTTTGTCCAAAATCACGTCAAATAAATTACGCAAGTTAACAATATTATTTCAAATATGTGGTTTTGTTTCGGATTTTTATTCTACTTTTACACGCAAATTTTTACGCAATGCATATCGCCGATGTACTTCTTCCGCTTTCTCTTCCGGGAACTTTCTCTTACGAAGTCCCCGAGGAGTTTCTTGCGTCCATGAAGTGCGGAGTGAGGGTACTTGTCAATTTCGGCAAGAAGAAAATATATACCGGGATTGTCGTTAACGTTGAGGAACGGAGCGAACAGGTGGATTTTAAGATGAAACCGATTTTTGCCCAGTTGGATGAGGAACCTTTCATTTCGGAACCGCAACTGAAATTGTGGAACTGGATGTCGGCGTACTATTGCTGCAATATTGGAGATGTGCTTGCCGCAGCAATTCCAGGAATACTTTTGCCTACCAGCGAATCAAAATATGTGGTGTCGGCAACTCCATCTGCAGACGAACCTCTTGTCAGAAGTGACTTGGCGGTTTACAATGCCCTGGCATTAAGCCATGTGAGCGAACTTTCGGAAATTATTGATGTCACCGGACTGAAAAATCCTCTTCCTGCGCTTCAGCGTTTGGTTGCGCGAGGTTTGGTTTCCGACGAGCAGGTTATTTCGAAGCAATACAAACCAGTGGAACGCAACTACGTCTTGTTTTCGATGCTGGAAGCGGAGCAAAATCAGGTTGCCTTAGACAAAATAATGTCCAAGAACGGCAAGCAGAAAGTTATAATCGAAGCGCTCGTTGACATTTGCCAGCATCGTGGAACCGATTGCGTTGAAGTTGAGGAACGCGAAATACTGGAGCGATGCGATGCTTCGAAGTCAAGTTTGCAGAGTTTGCAGAAGTACGGACTTTTGCATTTGTTGCGCAAGGTGCGTGAGCAATGTCCAGAAACAGAAGCCGAAACTGGCGAAGTCGTGCTTTCCGATGCACAGCAGAGCGCATTTGACGAAATCGAAACTGCATTTTCCGAGAAACTTCCAGTCCTGCTTCATGGTGTTACGTCGAGCGGAAAGACGGAAATCTACATGAAACTTATCCGCGAAACGTTGAATTCCGGTAGAAAAGTCCTTTATCTGTTACCCGAAATTGCAATCACGGCACAAATAATATCGCGCCTAGAGAAATATTTTGGCACATCGGTGAAAGTTTATCATAGCAGACATACGTCATCGGCACGTGCTGGTGTCTACAATGCAGTACTCGGTGGCAAGTACGAAATAATATTAGGTGTGAGGTCTGCGATTTTCCTGCCTTTCGACAATCTTGGCCTGGTTATAGTCGATGAGGAGCACGAGAACTCCTACAAGCAGTTTGACCCCGACCCGCGCTACAATGCCCGCGACATGGCACTCGTGCTTGGCAAGATTCATGGTGCCAATGTGATACTCGGTTCTGCTACTCCGTCTGTCGAATCGTACAGCAATGCTAGGCAGGGAAGGTATCGACTGGTGGAACTTACCGAGCGTTTCGGCAATGTGCAGTTGCCTGTGATAGAGGTCGCCGACATGAAGGACGCGTATTTCCGCAAGATAAACAAGGGACATTTCCACCCTATGCTCATTTCGGCAATCAACGCTACCATTGCTGCTGGCGAACAGGTGATTCTGTTCCAGAACCGCCGTGGATATTCGGCAATGCTCGAATGCAAGGACTGCGGATATGTGCCTCACTGCAGCAACTGCAACGTAAGTCTTACCTTGCACAAGTTCGACAATAAGTTGGTTTGCCACTATTGCGGCGAAAAGTTCAGCGTGCCGACCCAATGCCCTAATTGTGGAAGCACAAAGATTACAGCCAAGGGACTTGGCACCGAGAAAATCGAGGAGCAGGTGCAATCGTTGTTTCCTACGGCACGTTTGGCTCGACTTGACTACGACACCGCCCAGTCGCGGAAAAACTACGAGCGTATAATTGCCGAATTTGCCGATGGTGAAATCGATATACTTATTGGTACGCAGATGATTACCAAGGGTTTGGATTTTCCCAATGTTGGACTTGTAGGAATCTTGAATGCCGACAACATGTTGAATTTCCCCGACTTCCGTGCGTTTGAGCGCTCGTATCAGTTGATGGCGCAGGTAAGTGGTAGGGCAGGGCGTAGGCAGAAACGCGGAAAGGTCATAATCCAGACATTCTCGCCCGACCACGAAATCATTGCCGATGTGCTGTCAAACAATTACAAGGCAATGTTCGAGAACCAGATGCGCGAGCGTGAGCAATTCCATTATCCGCCATTGTGCAGTTTTATCGTTGTGCATCTAAAGCATAGGGATTTCCGCAAGTCGCTTCAGGCGGCGTCTGTGTTGGCAAAGGAGTTGAGGGCGGTGTTGCAGCAACGTGTACGTGGACCCGAAGAACCAGCAGTGAATCGCATCAGCAGTTACTATATAATGAATGTGCATGTCCGTTTCGAGAAAACCATATCGGCATCGAAGGTCAAGTCCTTCATTATGGAAAAGGTGGCAATGGTGAAATCGATTCCCGAATTGTCGCAGGTCGCCGTCGAAATCGATGTCGATCCGTATTAGACAATGCTTTGTGCATTGTCATGCTGAACTTGTTTCAGCATCTGTATCAAGTTTGATTTGTTTGAAAATTTTGTTGAAAAAAAATAACATATTTGTGCATTGAAGCAAAAAAAATCTTAAGTTTGCGTATTGATTTTAATAAAAGTATAAACATGGCAAATATAAAGAAAGTAGCAGTCCTTACATCAGGTGGGGATGCTCCCGGAATGAATGCGGCAATTAGGGCCGTTGTTAGAAAGGCCTTGCACGAAGGTCTTGAAGTTATGGGTGTTATGAGGGGTTACGAAGGACTCATCGCCGATGATTTTATTCCAATGGAATCGAAAAGCGTTGGCAATATAATACAGCGCGGTGGTACAATCCTCAAGACCGCCCGTAGCGAAAGGTTCAGAACCCGCGAAGGTCAGCAGATTGCTTACGACAACCTCAAGAAGCACGAAGTTGATGCTCTTGTAGTTATCGGCGGTGATGGTACATTCAGGGGCGCAAGGGAATTCACCGAAAATTTCCCATTCCCAGTAGTAGGGTTGCCTGGTACAATCGACAACGACTTGTATGGTACCGACATGACTATCGGATACGACACGGCTTTGAATACCGTTGTTGAGGCAGTCGATAAGATTCGTGACACTGCAGCAAGCCACGAAAGAATGTTCTTTGTTGAGGTAATGGGCCGTGATGCCGGTTTTATCGCATTGCGCAGTGGTATCGCTTGTGGTGCCGAGGATGTGCTTATCCCAGAAACAGTGACTTATCTCGACGAAGTACACGACAAACTTGTTAAGTACATGACCGAAAAGAAAACCTCCAGCATTATTCTCGTTGCCGAAGGTGACGATGCAGGTGGCGCATACGATATCAGGAATGCGATGGCAAAGTACGGCGAGGAATTCGATATGAGAGTGATTGTTCTCGGTCACATTCAGCGTGGCGGTTCGCCATCGGCATACGACAGGTATCTTGCTAGCCGTCTTGGTGTTGCTGCTATCGATGCTTTGCTCGACGACCAGCGCAGCGTAATGTGCGGTATGGTCCACAACGAGATTGTTCTTGTTCCTTTCAACAAGACCATTAAGCACCACAAGACCATCGACCAGAAGATGCTCGACATTGTCGATGTATTGAATAGCTAATATTTAATAGGTATTTTTAAATATTTATACAAATGAACTCCTTTCCGTTGGGAAGGAGTTTTTTTTACCACGAACTACACGAAATCCACGAATTACACGAATAGCACGAACCTTTATCTCGGCGTAGCCAATGAGAGTTCTCGCTGCGCTTGAACTAAAAAGAGTCGCTGCGCGAGAACGTCGAAGTCCTCAACGAAGTTAAATTTTACAAATCGACACAAACCTTTAGTTCGCAATGAAATGAGCAATCTTACAAATATTCGCTTTGTTTAATTTGAAAAGATGTTAGAGTGCTATGATTTGTCATTTCGGAACACGCGATACGGAACGGGGAGCGTTGTGAAGACTGCTGTCCGTAATCTGATTATTTATAGTACAATAGGAGATTACTTCGTGAGGTTGCGAGCAACGTTCCGCACAAGCGAACTCACACGACACGTTCCTTAGTAGGTTCGTTCTGCTTTGCGGAAACATGGTTCACGAAGCTTGCGAGTAATGACTTCAAGTGACTTTAGCGGACTCCAGTAGAAAAGATTTGTGGGATTTGACTACGTCGATTGCAAAGCATTTCTGTCAGAAGGCACTCCCAAATGAAAGTTGCTATCGCGAGAACGTCGACAATATCTCTTGTTTTTCAAATCAATGATTCATTGTTCTATATATGTAGTTAGTATATTAATTCACTATGTATATCTAAAATTATCCTGCTGAGTTATAATAGAAAGTATGTTTAGGCAACCTTTCAAAAATCATTTCTACCTTTGAAACGGTAAAATTTGTGTAGATGGATATAGTGTCAAGCAGCGGTATATCTAGATTTTCGCAGTTGTAAGCGACTGATATTCTGTTGTTTGTGTATAGTTGAATATAATTTTAAATTTATAGTATATGAGAAAATTTCTATTGGCTACAATGGCCATTTTGTGGTTGCTTACCGTTTTTGGCGGTAGGCTTGTGGCACAGGAGAACATTGCGGTGTGGAAGTTCCCAACCGGCGATTATAGTGTTACCTGTGTCTCGGATCTGATTTCCGAATCAGATTGCGATATTAGTTACGTAGGTTCGGTTAACAATGGAACAAATAGTTCCAACACTCTTTTGTGTAGTGATACCGACAATACCAGATCGCTACAAATTACTGGTTTGGATGGCGGTTCGATAACATTTAAGATTTCGACCTTGCCGTTCAATGGCATTTCGGTATCTTACGATTTGCGTTGCCATCCGAATATGACAGACCATGGTTATCCTAACTATAACTGGTCTTATAGTTTGGATGGAACAAATTTCACCGACGCTCCAGCTGAAACTGCTGTTACCGATTTCACGGCTACAACTTTCACGCAGCAGACTGCTGACTTTTCTTCAATAACTGCATTGAACGGAAAGTCGGAAGTATATTTCAGGCTGACGATGAGTGGTGCTACAAGTGCAAATGTGGCATCAAATCTCGACAATGTTGTATTCTTGGGTACAGCAATGACCTGTCTTACTCCTGTAGGATTAACTGCTGTTGCCGACGATGCTCCGACAGAGGCACTTATTTCGTGGAACCCCGGTGGTGCAAACGAAGAGTCTTATACCTTAATATATTATACAGGTAATTTGAGTGAGACCAATTTGAACTCTATGGTAGCAAATAACTCTACTTATATGAGAGCTAATGTTACCAGTCCATATACTTTGACTGGACTTACAGCAAACACTACCTATTATATATATGTACGTGCAAACTGCGGTGACGGCGACAACAGCCTCTGGGCAAACACAACCGTTCATACTCCCGCAGTATGTGCAATTTCCGGTTTGGCTGCTTCTAGTATAATGGGAAGTACAGCTTCTCTATCGTGGACTACCGAAGCCGCAAACACTATGGTTCGTGTATTCTCGGCTGCTAAGGATAATCCGTGGGAAACAACCGACGGACTTTTCCTTGAGGAAACTGTGAACGGAACTTCATACGACCTTGCTGGCTTGAGCTTCTCGACAACCTACTATGTATATGCTAAGTCGGTTTGCTCGGCAAATAACATTAGCGAAACTGTTTCTACTTCGTTTACAACTAGTTTCGCAGACGGTGTAATAACTGTTGGTACGGCTACTGGTACAAGTTCGTATTTGCCAACAAACTCATATTATAATTATTCTTTGACAGAGCAGATTTATACTGCTGCAGAAATAGGAACAACAGGTTCCATTGAATCAGTTTCGTTTTATAATAGTGGAAGTACTTATACTCGTTCAATATCCTTGTATATGCTTAGTACCGATAAGGAAACGTTTACCAGCGCTACAGACTGGGTGGCTGTGTCTTCAAGCAACCTTGTATTTTCGGGCAGTGTAACTTTTACTTCAGGAACATGGACGACAATTGTTTTGACCAATTCGTTTGAATATTTAGGTGGAGATAATAATCTTCTAATTGCTTTTGATGACAATACTGGTGATTATGATGGAAGCATGAATATCAATACATTTAGTGCTACAAATCAGTCTCTTTATATATATAGTGATTATACCGACTATAATCCCGAATCTCCAACTTTTTCTGGTACGAGACCTGCATCAAAGAACCAGATTATGCTTGCTATAGAACCATTTTCGTCTTGCCCCAAACCTGTAGGTTTGGTTGCTAGCAATATTAATGTAGCATCTGCAACTATAACTTGGCTTGCTGGTGGAGATGAAACTGCTTGGACGCTCAAGTATGGTGTTTCTGGTTTCGATGTTGAAAATGATGGTACTGAAATTGCTGGATTGACAACCCCATCATACGCATTGTCAGGTCTTAATGCTGCTACTTCATACGATGTATATGTAAAAGCTGTTTGTGGTGAGAATAATGAAAGTTCCTGGAAACAAATGACATTCAATACATCAATATGCGCTCCAGAAGATATGTGCGAAATACACTACTCGCTTACCGACAGTTATGGTGACGGATGGAACGGCAATGCAATCAATGTGATTGATGTTGCTACTAGTGAGGTTTTGGCAACTTTGACAATGTCCAATGGTTCTTCGTTAACTGGTTCGCTTGCTATCTGCGATGGCAGAGCAATCAGATTCGAATATGTTACAGGTAGTTATTCTTATGAAACATCATATGAAATAACTGATGTTTCTGGAACGACAATATTCTCTGGTGAAGATGCGCTGGATGAACCTGTATTATATACAATGGATTGCCCAGATTGTATGCCTGTATCAAACATTACTATTGCTGGACTTACCACAACATCTGCATCAGTTTCGTGGACAAGCGGAAATTCGTCATGGCAATATCAGTTAAACGATGGTGAAATAACCACTGTTGATGCAAGGACAATAGATTTGACAGGTCTTACTGCAAATACTCAATACACGATAACGATTCGTGCTATCTGCGGTGTAGACGAATACAGCGACTGGGCAACAGCAACATTCAGAACTGAATGTGATGTTTTCGTGGTTGATGCAGAACATCCGTTTACAGAGGATTTTACATCGGTAACTGCTCCCGATTTGCCATATTGCTGGTCGTACAATGATGCGAATTCAGATGGTGATTATTGGAAATCATATTACAATGCAGTAAGATTATATACTGACGGTAATAGTGGAAATAATGATGACTATTTGATTCTTCCTGCATTTGAACTTAATGGTAGTTATGTCCTTAACTATGATGTGATGGCATATAGTTCAGGAGAACCTAATGATTATAGAGTAGTCCTTTCTACAACAGGATTTGCTCCAGAAGATTTTACAGTAGTTCTGAAAGATCTGGAAACAGTTGATTATACAACTTATCAGACTAAAGAAGTAGAGATAAATGATTATAATGGAACTGTTTATATTGCAATGCATGTTCCTCAAGGCGGTTTGGATGGATGGTATCTCTATTTTGATAATTTTGTACTCAGACAGAAATCTTCAGCTGCTGAAATCACAGCATTCTCATTTGCTGAAGAAGCAGAACTTGCAGACATCGACAGAGAGCATGCAACCGTTACCTGCTTGGTTTCGCATAGCACCGAAAGTTTGACCGGACTTGTTCCGACTATCGAAATTTCAGAGAATGCTACAATTGCTCCTGAAAGCGGTGTTGCTCAAGATTTCACAGGACCTGTTACTTATACTGTAACAGCTGAGGACGGAACAACGACTAAGGAATGGACTGTTAATGTTAGCAAGGTTGCTACTGCTTCGTCTGCTAAGGATATTTTGTCATTCTCTTTCAGCGGACAGCTGGGCGAGTCGGTAATCGATGCTACTGAACATACAGTTTTGGCTTACGCAGCATGGAACTATGATTTCACTAACAACATTACTCCTACTATTACAGTTTCGCCTTTGGCAACAATAACTCCTGAAAGCGGTGAAGCACAGAATTTTGCAAATCCTGTTACTTATAGGGTTGTCGCCGAGGACGAAAGCTATCAGGATTGGGTTGTTACTATCGTCAACGACCCGAATGCTTGTGTAAACCCATTACCAGCAACATTTGTGGTATCAGATTTGACTTCTTCAACGGCAACAGTTGCTTGGGAAAGAAGATATATAGAAACCTCATACAATGTTAAGGTTTCTACAACTGCTATTTCGGTAAGCGACATTGCAACCACCGATGGCGATTTTTACAATGGCGTTGTAAACGATACAGTGATAGCATTGACAGGTCTTGCTGAAAATACATTGTACTATGTATATGTTCAGTCGGCATGTGGTATTGAAACTTGGGTAAGCAAATCTTTCAGAACTATTGTTACTCCGGCAACTATACCATATATCTATGCTTTTGAAGATGCTACAGAAAATGATAAATGGGTTCGTGAAAATGGTACACAGACCAACCAATGGTATATTGGTACAGCATCAAGCAATGGCGGCAATGGGTTGTACATATCTAATGACGGTGGTCAATCAAATGCTTATACGATTAGTAGTTCTTATGCATCGTATGTATACGCATATAGGACTATTGATATGACAGTAGGCGACTATGTCGTTTCGTATGATTGGAAAGGAACTGGTGAAAGTTCATACGACTATATGCGAGTATTCTTTGTTCCTTCTGCTACGGTTCTTACTGCTGGTAGTGCAAATGGTATTAATACTACAAATGTTCCAAACGGTTGGATTGCCCTTGATGGTGCATCAAAACTCAATTTGCAGTCATCATGGCAGAGCAAAACTGTTACTGTAGGTGTTAACGCAGCAGGAACATACAATCTTGTATTTTATTGGAGAAATGATACAGGTGGAGGATCAAATCCTCCAGCATCTGTTGACAATATCAGCGTTACGAAGATTACTTGTCCTGTAGTTGCTGACATTGAAACAGACAATATCACGACAACTTCTGCTGATATTACTTGGACTGAACGCGGAACTGCTACCGCATGGGATGTTGTCTTCTCGGCTACAGCTCTTACCGATGAACAACTCGCAGCTGCAACTCCAGAACCTGTAAATGCAGCAAGCTATCAGGCAACAGGACTTACACAAAATACTCCTTATTATATATATGTTCGCGCACACTGCTCGGATGATGACCAGTCGGATTGGGTAGCTTCACAGTTCCGTACCGAATGTGGCGAGCAGGCAATCCCATATTCACAGAACTTTAACGATTACACAGCAACTTCATATTCTACCGCTGGTGTAATGCCTGATTGCTGGGATGTAAACTATTCGGGTACTTCAAATAGCTATTCTCCGCATGTTTGCAATTATACATATTATGCACCTAGTTCAGACAACTATCTTGTAATGGTTGCCGCTCATAATGAAACCGTTGGT
Organism: Bacteroidales bacterium; assembly: GCA_017651185.1. GTDB lineage: Bacteria > Bacteroidota > Bacteroidia > Bacteroidales > ML635J-15 > Bact-19. Next base: position 32,908 of record JAGCDJ010000032.1, read on the forward strand.
GAAAATTCGTATGCAATATTGCCAACAGTTGCTGGCGGATATGCAAACAGATACATTGAGTTTGAAACAAGAATTAGTAGTACAACTTTGGGTTCATTGTCGCTCGGTTATATGGATGGCGATAATTTCACAGTATTGAGATCCGTTGCAACTACAACAACTGGAACTCAATTCTCGTATGTTGTACCTAATACCGTTCCTGTTGCAGCAAAACTTGCATTCAGATTTACTGGATCATCTACTTCGTATGCATACTTGGGTATCGACAATGTACTTGTTCGCGATACTTACACAGATAATACAATTCTTTCGTATGCAGCAACAACCGAACAGGGCGATGCTATCTGCGCTGTTGACAACGATGCTCACACTATTTCGGTAGTTCTTCGTTCTGGCTATGTTGCAGGTGCTGCTGTTTCGCAGGTTCTCACCGTCAACGAAGAACACGCAACTGCTAAGCAGCAGATAGGTGGCTATTTCGTTGATGTTCCTGCTACTTTCTCATGGTACATGACTACCGCCGATACAACCCTTTCATTCAAGGTTATTGCAGAAAATGGTGACGAACAACCTTACACTGCAACTGTAACCGTTGAATCATGTGCTGCTCCATCGGCTTTGGTTGCTGAACAAACATCATTAACCAATGTAAACTGCTCGTGGACTCCAGCAGAAGGAACAACTGCTTGGAACTTCTATTACTCTACAACGCAGATGACTACTGCAGCTCTCGACGCTCTCACAGCAAGCGACTACACAACCGTTAATACCGCTTCGGCTAGCGCTACTGTTGTTGGTGAAACTACCTACTACTGGTATGTACGCGCCGACTGTGGTGGAAGCTACAGCGCATGGATGGAAAGTTCGTTCACAACTTGGGAAAACTGCGTAGCTCCTACAAACCTTACTACTACAGTTATAAACGACAACGACATAGTTGTTTCATGGAATGTTCAGGACAATTTGCCTCTTGCTGAAGCATTTGGCATAGGTACTGATAGCTTCGAAAGAGATGTGATTAGCGAAGGTTCGTTGACTTATACCAATGGAACTTATCCGTGGTCAATAGTTTCAACTGGTGCTCATTCTGGAAGCAACTGCCTTGTAAGTGCAAGTGGTAATCATTCAACCACTTCAGAGATAACTGCAACAGTAAATTACGATGAACCATTTGAGTTCTCGTTCTGGTACAAGGTTTCTTCTGAGTCTGGTTGGGATAAGTTCTATTTCTCTATTGATAATGAAGATAAAGTGTCTGGAGTTTCTGGCACTATAAATTGGACTAGATACACTTATACAATGCCTGCTGGTAGCCATGATTTATCATGGAGATACACAAAGGATGCTTCTGGATATGCTGGTAGCGACTGTGTTTGGATTGACGATGTAACATTGCCAATGTATACTATGGTTTCCGGAGGAAATTCAAGCGTGGTTCTCTATAAGAATGATGTTGAACTTGCAACAGTTCCTGCAACCCAGACATCATACACCGATGAAGGTCTTGAGGCTGGTAACTATTGCTACAAGGTTAAGACCATTTGCCGCGAAGGTAGCGAATCGGAATTCTCTGCTCCTGTATGCCAGGACATCAATGCTTGTCTAGCTGTTACTAATATGTCGGCTACAAATGTTACCGCAACATCCGCTACAATTAGCTGGACTCGTGGTGACGAAGTTGCTTGGAACATGACAGTAAACGGCGGTTCGCCTATTGCTCTTACAGAGACAGATGTAACAGTTGACGCAAATGTTATTACTTATGCTCTTGCTGGTCTTGAACCAATGACCGACTACACCGTTACAATTCAGTCGGATTGCGGTGGTTCGGTAAGCCAGTCAGTTGCTAGCGTTGATTTTACTACCGACCGTGTTCCTGCAACATTGCCATATACATGCGACTTCGAGAATGCTGTTGAAAACAATGGCTGGGTACGTGAAAATGGTGCATATACAAACAAGTGGTGTATTGGTACTGCAACAAACAATGGTGGAACAAAAGCTTTATATGTTTCTAACGATAATGGAACAACCAATGCTTATGGAGCATCTGCATCTTATGTATATGCATACAGGGAAATTGATTTCGCTTCAGCTGGTGAATATGTTGTTTCATTCGATTGGAAGGCTCGTGGAGAAACTGGTTGCTGGGATGCAATGTATGCAGCACTTGTGCCTTCAGGCATAGCCTGTCCACCTGCAAGCAACATTACCAGTAGCACAAATTCATTGCCGACTGGATATATAAATGTAGCTGATGTTTCGCAAAGTTACAATACTACAGGAGTATTCTTGTGGACTAATACTGAGAGCGGTTGGATTACTTCAACTATGACTATTGACATTCAGACATCTGGTGTTTATACTCTCGTGTTCTATTGGAAGAACGATGGTAGTGGCGGAAGCAATCCTCCTGCTGCAGTTGACAACATCAACATTCATGCTCTTACCTGCCCGACAGTTGGCGACCTTGCTGCTGCACCTGCAAATATTACAAGCAACTCTGCTGTAATAACATGGACAGAACGTGGTACTGCCGAAGCATGGGAAGTTATTGTTTCGGCATCGGAAATAACCAATTTTGCATCAGCAACTGCAGTTCCTGTAACAGAGGAAACATATCCTGCTACTGGTCTTAATGCAGAAACTACCTATCATGTATATGTACGCGCAAACTGCGGTACTGACGAAAATAGTCAGTGGGCACACGCAACATTTACAACTGTTGCAAGTTGCCCTGTTCCTGATGGTTTGGCAACTTCCGAACTTTCCGGTTCGTCTGCAACTATCACATGGAACGGTTACACAGCAAGCAACTGGACTTTGGAATACAGACTTGGAACAACAGGTGACTGGACAGTTGTTGCAGGCTTGGATGCCGCTACCTATACTATTACAGGTCTTGATGGACAGACAACTTACAATGTAAGAGTTAAGGCAGTTTGCGATGATGACGCAGTAAGTGCATATTCATCAATCTTGAGTTTCGCTACTACATGTGCAGCAATAACAGAGTTGCCATGGGAAGACAGTTTTGAAAATGGAATTGACTGCTGGACTTTGGTTGATGCAGATGGTGACGGTTACCAATGGCAAAATGCTTCTGCAGCTTTCTCGCCGTATGAAGGTTCTTCCGCAATGGCATCTGCTTCATATGACAACAATGTTGGGGCATTGACTCCAGAAAACTGGTTAATTTCGCCTGCAATCGACCTTACATCTCAGAGCGGAACAATAAAGTTGTCGTACTATGTTAAGGGTCAGGATGTAACAGATTTCCATGAACGTTATAAGGTTGCAGTTTCTACAACTAATACAGAAATTGCAAGTTTTGCAACCGAATTTGAAGAAACTCTTAACTCAAATGTATGGGATGTACGTACAGTTGATCTGTCTCAATATGCTGGACAGACAATTTATATTGCATTTGTTCACTATGAGTGCACAGATCAATATTGGTTGGTACTTGATGATGTAAAAGTATTCATCGACAACAGTACTGATGCAGCAGTAACAGCAGTATCCGGTCCTTCGCACGGTGACTACTCGACCTGCGCATTGACCAATGCAGAAGAGATTACGGTTACTATTCTCAACAATGGTGGTTCTGCAATAAGCGACTTCGAAGTATCTTATACTATCAATGATGGTACTCCAGTAACCGAAACTGTTACAACTCCTATTGATCCTGCTCAGACATATGACTACACATTTGTACAGACCGCTGACCTCTCAGAAGTAGGCGAATACACTATTACTGCAAATGTTTACCTTACTGGTGATGAAAATGCAGACAACAATAATGCAAGCATGTCTATTACAACTGGTGATGCAATTATTAGAATTCATGCACTTACAGATAATGGCGGTGGACAGTCTTGGGTTGTTACAAACACATTAACAGATGAGGTTGTTGCAGAGAGAACTTCTAGATGGGAATGGAATGTTGAAATTAACGATTATGCTTGTGTTGATGCAAGTCAGTGCTATAGTATAGTTGTTAGTGATGAAAGTGGTGGTATGACAGGTGATACTTATGTTGAAATCCTCTACAATGGCGAACAGGTTGCTGGTAGCACCGAGCCGGGTAGCTTCAACGATTATACATTGGTTGCTGAAAGATTCACTCCTGAATGCGATGTATTCACAATCAACGCTTCAGTAAATGGCGACTTCGGTTCTATCGAACCATCAGGCGTAGTTGTAGTTTCAAACGGTGACTCACAGATATTCAATATGATTCCTTGGGATGGTTTCGCACTATCTAGTCTCTTGGTAGATGGCGTTGAACAACTGTCGCAGGTTGTAAACAACACCTATACATTCGAAAATGTAAGTGATAACCACACTATCGTTGCAACCTTCGATGTTGCTCATACAATTACAGCAACAGCTGGTGCAAACGGTAGCATTAGTCCAGAAGGTCAGGTTTCTGTTGGAAACGGTGGCAGTCAGACTTTCACAGTTACTGCTAATGAAGGTTACATCATCTCGAGCGTACTTATTGACGAAACTAATGAACAAATAACATCGGGTTCTGTACTTACAACATTCACATATCAGTTTACCAATGTAACAGAAAACCGTAGAATCGATGCATTGTTCGGACAGGCAGAAGACCATACTATTACAGCAACTGCTGGCAATGGTGGTTCTATATCGCCGAACGGTGATGTTTCTGTTCCTTACAACGGTACTCAGGCATTCACAATTACACCTGATGAAGGTTACAGCATTGAAAGCGTAATTCTTGAACAAGGAACACCAAACGAAGTCAATGTAACAGCTCAACTTGTTGATAATGTTTACACATTCACCAATGTTGTTGCAGCTCATACAATCAATGCCTATTTCTCAGCAAACAGCTACAACTTGACAATACATTATGTATATGCAGCAACCGGTGAAACTGCGGCTCCAGATCATACAGAAGCCGTTGCATACGGTACTGAATATTCGGTAGAGTCACCTGTTATCACCAATTATGTTGCCGACCAACTTGTTGTTACAGGTACAATGCCGGCAAATGATTATGAAGTAACTGTTTCTTACACTTTCAATGGTCAGACATTCACCATTACAGCAACTGCTGGCGAAGGTGGTACAATCACTCCTGCAGAAGCAACTGTTGAGGAAGGTGGTAGCGCAGATTTCACTATCGTAGCCGATGAACACTACAGAATTGCAAGCGTAATAGTTGATCCTAACGATGCAAACGAAGATGTAACAGCATACCTCGTTAACGGTGTTTACACATTCACAAATGTAACCGCCGACCATGTTATTGTTGCAAACTTCGAGCAAATACCTAATTACATTATTACAGCAACTGCTGGCAATGGTGGTACAATAACTCCGGCTGAAGCAACTGTTGAGGAAGGTGGTAGCGCAGAATTCACTATCACAGCCGAAAACGGTTACAGCATTGAAAGCGTTATAGTTGATCCGGAAACAGCAAACGAAAATGTAACAGATCAGCTTGTTAACGGTGTTTACACATTCACCAATGTTGTTGCTGACCATACAATTAACGCTTCATTTGCAGCAAACAGCTACAACTTGACAATACATTATGTATATGCCGACAACACAACTGCTGGTGCTGACTACACAGCACAAGTAGCTTACGGTGCTGAATATTCGGTAGAATCTCCAGCTATCGCAGGTTACACTGCAACCCCGCAGGTTGTTTCTGGCACAATGCCGGCAGAAGATGTTGAAGTAACTGTTACCTACAATGTAAACAACTACAACTTGACAATACATTATGTATATGCCGACAACACAACTGCAGCAGATGACCATACTGAAACATTGGCATTCGGTGCTGAATATTCGGTTGAATCACCTGCTATCACTGGTTACACTGCTGACCAGACAACAGTTTCAGGCACAATGCCAGCACAGGATGTTGAAGTAACTGTTACATACGGTGTAAACAGCTACAACTTGACAATACATTATGTATATGCTGACAACACTCAGGCATTCGCCGATTCAGTAATAACTGTTGTTTACGATACAGAATACTCGGTAGAATCTCCTGCACTCGTAGGATACACTGCTGAACCGCTTGTTGTTGCAGGTACAATGCCAGCAAATGATGTTGAAGCAACTGTTACCTACACTATCAATACCTACACTATCACAGCAACAGCTGGTGATAACGGAAATATCACTCCGAGTGGTACTGTTGAAGTAACCTATGGTAGCAGTCAGTCGTTCACTATCACTCCTGATACGGATTACCGCGTATTGAGTCTCTTGGTTGACAATAACGAGGCAATCAATGATCTTGTTGATGGTGTTTACACATTCACTAATGTAATAGCTGACCACACTATCGCAGTTACATTTGTTCATGAGTCTGCTAACTCCTACACAATTACCGCATCTGCAGGTGCTAATGGTACTATAACCCCAAGCGGTACGATAGAAGTTATTGAACATGAAGACAAGGCATTCACAATTACACCTGACGAAGGTTACAGCATTGCTAGCGTATTGGTTGACAATGCAGAGGCAATCACCGCTCTTGTTGACAATGTTTACACTTTCACTGATGTAACAGCAGACCACACTATCGAAGCTGCTTTCAGTGTTAACAGCTACAACTTGACAATACATTATGTAAATGCTGCTAACAATGCAACTCTTGAAGATGACTACACTGCACAAGTAGCATACGGTGCTGCATACTCGGTAGAATCTCCAGTTATCGCTGGTTACACAACCGAGCAGTTGGTAGTAGAAGGCACAATGCCAGCACATGATGTTGAAGTAACTGTTACCTACAATGTCAACAGCTACACATTGACAATACATTATGTATATGCTGACCAGACTGAAGCTCGTCCGGATTACACTTCACAGGTTGTATACGGTGCAGAATATTCGGTTGAATCTCCAGCTATCATAGGTTACACTGCTGACCAGACAACAGTTGCAGGCACAATGCCAGCAGAAGATGTTATAGTAAATGTTATCTACAATGTCAACAGCTACAACTTGACAATACATTATGTATATGCCGACAACACAACAGCATTTACCGATTCAGTAATAACTGTTGTTTACAACACAGAATACTCGGTAGAGTCACCTGCACTCGCAGGATACACTGCTGATCCGCTTGTTGTTGCAGGTACAATGCCAGCAAATGATGTTGAAGCAACTGTTACCTACACTGCAAACAACTACACTTTGACAATACATTATGTAAATGCAGCAGACAATGCTCCTCTTGCAGATGACTATACTGCACAAGTAGCATACAATGCTACATACTCGGTAGAATCACCAGTTATCGCTGGTTACACAACCGAGCAGTTGGTAGTTTCAGGCATAATGCCAGCACAGGATGTTGAAGTAACTGTTACCTACAACGTAAACAGCTACAACTTGACAATACATTATGTATATGCCGACAACACAACAGCATTCACCGATTCAGTAATAACTGTAGTTTACAACACAGAATACTCGGTAGAATCTCCTGCACTCGCAGGATACACTGCTGATCCGCTTGTTGTTGCAGGTACAATGCCAGCAAATGATGTTGAAGCAACTGTTACCTACACTGCAAACAGCTACACTTTGACAATACATTATGTAAATGCTGCAGACAATGCTCCTATTGCAGATAACTATACTGCACAAGTAGCATACAATGCTACATACTCGGTAGAATCACCAGTTATCGCTGGTTACACAACAGAGCAGTTGGTTGTTTCAGGCACAATGCCGGCACAAGATGTTGAAGAAACTGTTTACTACAATGTCAACAACTACAACTTGACAATACATTATGTATATGCCGACAACACCCAAGCATTCGCCGATTCTGTAATAAGTGTTGCTTACAACACTGCATACTCGGTAGAATCTCCTGCTCTTGCAGGTTACACTGCAACCCCGCAGGTTGTTTCAGGCACAATGCCAGCACAGGATGTTGAAGCAACTGTTACATACACTGCAAACAACTACACTTTGACAATACATTATGTAAATGCTGCTGACAATGCTCCTCTTGCAGATGACTACACCGCACAATTGGCATACGGTGCTGCATATTCGGTAGAATCACCAGTTATCGCTGGTTACACAACCGAGCAGTTGGTAGTAGAAGGCACAATGCCTGCACAGAATGTCGAAGTAACTGTTCAATACAATGTCATCGCTTACATAATCAATGCAACAGCAGGTGAAAACGGAACCATTACTCCGAGTGGCGAAGTAAGTGTTAACGAAGGTGCAAGTCAGACCTTCACAATTACTCCTGACGAGGGATACCGTATTGAATCTGTAATTGTTGATGGTGTAAATGTTATTGACGAAATTATTGACTTTATGTACACTTTCTACAATGTTAGAGAAAACCACACTATCAATGTTACCTTCACCGATGGTAGTGCAGTTGACGAATACGCTGCTGGTTCGATGTCGGTTTACCCGAACCCGAACAACGGTATGTTCAGCATCGACTTCAGCCGCATCGAAGGTGATGTTACCTACCAGCTCATCAATGCTAACGGTGCAGTTGTTGAAACTCGCGACATTAACGTGATGGATGGTGAAACCATGAACTTCAACTATGACCTCCGTCCAGGTGCTTACTTCGTAAGAATTATCAGCGCTGACAAGGTTTACGTTGAGCAGATTGTTGTTGAATAACAATTAGCAATCTAAAATAGAAAGGTCGCTCGAAAGAGCGGCCTTTTTTGTTTTTGTGTAGGCATAGATTACTTCGTGAGGTTGCAAGCAGCGTTTCGGACAAGCGAACACACATGAACCTTTAGCTTACGCAGTGAAGCAAATAATGACGATGAATGGATGTTACGGACAATAATAACAAAAAACGACCGTCAAAATTCGACAGTCGTTTTCGTATCTAAATGACAGACTATAATCAATTCTATCCGCACTTGGAGTATCCGCAACTGGTGCATTTCACGCAACCGTCCTGATATACTAGCGTGCCTTTTTGTCCGCAACTTGGGCATGCCTGCGAATTGTCAACGCTTGTGCCGTCGGGAATGTAACGCTTCAATGCTCGTGCCACGCCTGCCTTCCATGTGTTGATGTTGTCGCTCAACTGCAAAGAGGTAACAAGTTTTACAACCTTGTCGATTTCCATGCCGTGACGCAATACTCCCGATATAAGTTTCGCATAGTTCCAGTATTCCGAATCGAATATGTGCGACAGACCTTCGAAAGTGGTTACGTAATTGTACTTGTTCTTATATTGGAAGTCGTACCTTGTCGTGCCATTCTGTAGCGGAACCTTTACGATGTAGCCGTGAGTGATGGATTTAGGTATATTCAGCACATCGTCCTCGACACGACCAGTGAATATTTCGTATGGAGAACCATTTACCAAACCTATGAACGCAATCCAGTTTTCGTTCTTGTTGCTGAACCTTACAATGTCGGCATCAAGCACTTTCGGACGCTCGTGGACAGTTGCAGGTTTTTCTTCCTTGCTGTCGTTCTTCTTGGCATCAACCAGCACGCCGCTGCGTGAACCGTCGCGGTAAACTGTAACGCCCTTGCAACCGCTCTTCCATGCTTCCATGTAGCATTCTGCAACCACATCGGCCGAAATGTTGTTTGGCATATTGATTGTCACCGAAATGCTATGGTCAACCCATTTCTGGATTGCACCTTGCATACGTACCTTGTTAATATAGTCGATGTCGTTGGCGGTTGCCATGTTGTATGGCGACTTCGCAACAATCTTCTCCACTTCTTCCTCTGGCAATTTCATCACATCGTCGACATTGTAGCCGTTGACTTTCAACCAATCTACAAACTTGTGATGGTAAACGATGTATTCTTCGAACTTCTCGCCAGTATCTGGGTCAACGTAATCAACATGCGATTCGGGGTCGTTCGGGTTTATCTTTCTGCGGCGTTTGTAGTAAACCTTGAATACTGGTTCAATTCCCGATGTGGTCTGTGTCATGATGCTGGTGGTGCCAGTAGGCGCAATTGTTAGCATTGCGATGTTGCGGCGACCATATTTCAGCATGTCTTCATAAACTTCTGGAGCAGCGTCCTTAATTCTATTGATGAAAGGATTGTCCTTTTCGCGCTTAGCATCAAAAATTGGGAATGCTCCACGTTCCTTTGCCATCGCAACCGATGCGCGGTATGCCTCAACTGCCAATGTCCTTTGAACTTCAACAGCGAAAGCATTTGCCTCGTCGGAACTGTAACGCATGTTTAGGGCAGCAATCATGTCGCCCTCGGCAGTAATGCCTATACCCATGCGGCGACCACGTACTGCCTTGTCGTGAATCTTTTCCCACAGGTGGCGCTCCACATGCTTGATTTCCTCGTCCTCGGGGTCGGTATCTATCTTGGCAAGTATCGAATCTATCTTTTCGAGTTCAAGGTCGATGATGTCGTCCATCATTCGCGCTGCATAGTGGACATGTTCCTTGAACTTGTCGAAATTGAACTTTGCCTTGGGTGTAAACGGATTTTCAACATACGAATAAAGGTTCAATGCGAGCAGTCGGCACGAATCGTAGGGGCAAAGCGGAATTTCGCCGCAGGGATTTGTCGAGACCGTCTTGTATCCAAGGTCTGCGTAGCAGTCGGGAATAGATTCCCTAATTATTGTATCCCAGAAAAGTATGCCCGGTTCTGCCGACGACCATGCGTTGTGGACGATTTTTTTCCAAATCTTGTCTGGGTCAACTGTCTTGACATATTTCGGATTGTCGGAATCGACAGGATACTGCTGCACGAAATCGCGGTGTTCGAGGACTGCCTTCATAAAATCGTCAGTAATCTTTACCGAAATGTTCGCTCCGGTAACCTTTCCTGCGATGAGTTTTGCGTCAATGAAATCCTCGCTGTCGGGGTGCTTTATCGAGACGCTGAGCATCAGCGCACCGCGTCTGCCGTCCTGGGCAACCTCGCGGGTGGTGTTGGAGTAGCGTTCCATAAAGGGAACAATACCAGTGGAAGTGAGAGCCGAGTTTTTCACAGGCGAACCTGCTGGACGAAGGTGTGAAAGGTCGTGACCAACGCCTCCGCGGCGCTTCATGAGTTGCACTTGCTCCTCGTCGATACGCATAACGCCGCCGTATGAATCGGTAAGGCCTTCGTTGCCGATTACAAAGCAATTCGACAGCGAAACAATCTGCCTGGTGTTGCCGATTCCCGACATAGGACCACCTTGCGGAACAATGTACTTGAAGTGCTTGAGCAGGTCGAAGAAAACCTTCTCGTCAACAGGATTTGCATAATTCTTTTCGATTCGCGCAAGTTCCGATGCTATGCGATGGTGCATATCGTCGGGTGTCTGTTCGTACAAATTGCCGTCCGAATCCTTCAAGGCGTATTTCGACAGCCATACACGGGCTGCAAGCTGATCGCTTTCGAAATATTTTTCTGATGCTTTCTGCGCATCGTCCATTTTGTAAGTCTTCTTTTCTTCCATTTCCACTTGTATTTTGGGAGTGTAAAATTACAAATAATAGAGGCTGATGTTTTTTGATGTTATTAACAAGCCTGTTTCCATTATTTGAAAAGCATGGTTAATAAATTGAAATTCAAATATTTGTAAAGAAAATAGAGTATTCTGTGCTAAAAATATCAACAAGCGCAAACTCTTGATTTTTCAAGGTGCAAGGCAGATTGAAAATTTTTTTTTAACAAGCAAAACATGGGAATATAATACGACGTTCTATTCTCTGCTGAAAATCAATGCATAAAAGAATAATGAAGTTTTTTTGAAAAAAGAAATCAACAATAAAAAAGGGTATTTTTTTCGTTTCTAGAAAATCATTTCCCACCGAAATACACCTTGTACGAGAACGAAGCCAAGAATGGGAAATAACTTACCTGATACAATTTCAACGCTGATGAATTGCTGTCTGCACTAGGATATAAGAAATAGTCGTAAGGCGTATTATTGTAGTAATAGAAGAACGGATTCTGACGGAAATACGCATTGTAAATACTGAAACTCCATGCAGCATCGCGGCCTTTCTTGGTTTTGTATTCGTATGTAAGCGCAATGTCAAGACGATGGTAGTCCTTCATTCTGCCACTGTTGCGCTCGCCATATATTAGACATTCGTACATATACAGTTCGCCGTCCTCAGTAATTGCAGGCACATATTGCTTGCCTAATGCCGGTGTATAAGGCAATCCAGTCTGATATGTCCACGTTGCACTTAACGTGAATTTCTCGTTTATCCTGTAGTTGGCTGCAATGTTGAAATTGTGCGGACGGTCAAAGTCGTATGGAAATTCTTCTCCATCGTTTATGTTGGCGTATTTCCTAAACGACCTAGCATACGAATAACTTACAAATCCCGTGAACCTTCCTGCCTTCTTGCGAAGCAAAAATTCAACTCCGTATGCACGACCTATTCCTCCAGTCTCGACCTTGGCTGTCCAGTTGTCGTCGCCAACGAAATTGGTAAAGCCGTCCTTGTAGGTTGCGAGGTCGGTTGAGGCCTTGTAGTAGCCGCCTATTGTCATCGACAGTTTTCCGCCTAGGAAATCGCTTTCCCATTCGGCAGAGTACTGCGTTACCTTTGCTGGATTTATATTTCCGCCAGATGGTATCCAAACCTCGTTGTTCATTATGCTTCCAGACGTAAATACCAGATGTGAATACTGGGTTGCTTTCATGTAGCTCATACTTAACCTATGATTGGGCGAAAATCCAAATGTCAGTGAGGCTCTTGGTTCAAGCGAAAAGTCGCTATATGTTTTCGACATTATCCCGTTGCCTCTCACTCCTAATGTAACGCTCGAATATTTCAGGAACTGCAAACTAGTGGACAAATATGCAAAGACGGCAGGTCGGCGTATGCTGTTTTTCTGCTCAAAGTTGTAAGTCGGCAAGAATGACTGATATTCTCCCTGCAAACCTGCCTCCATATTCCAGAACTTGAAAAAGTCGTGCTTTACCGATACATCAAGCATTGTTACGTCAAGCGACGAAAGGAAACGATTCCTAATGTCTGGAAGAGTATCGTTATCTTGTTTTATTCTGTAACCGGTTTTCAGTCTGTAACGCGAATGTGAAATGCCAGCCGACAGGAATGTCTTGCTGCCAAGTATGCGCTTGTACTGTGCCGATGCCATTACATTGCCCCACATATAACCAAGACGGAACTGCTGTGTATCCTCAAATTTAGTAGGTTTTTTGCTTCTTAGCCCCAAGTAGTCGTCACCGATATAGAAATTTACGGTTAACTTGTCCTTGTCGGTCGGACTCCACGAAAATTTTCCGTTGAGGTCGTAAAAACCATATCCGATAAGATAATTTTGGTCGGCTAACGAAGATGTGAGAAGCAACCATGCCCCCACCATCGTCTTTCGTGCGCATACTATATAACTTGAATTTTTCAGTCCTGCCGGACCTTCTGCGGTAGCCGAAATGTCGGTAAGTCCAACATGCAGCGAACCGCAATGCTTGTTCTTGTTGCCTTCCTTCTGTGTTATGTCAATGATTGAAGACAACTTACCGCCATATCTGGCAGGAAAACCGCCCTTGTATATGCAGATGTCGTTTATTATGTCAGGATTGAAGGTGGAGAAAAATCCGCCGAGGTGGTTTACATAGATTATCGGTACATTGTCGAACAGGTACATGTTTTCGCCCGGGTTTCCACCTCGCACATTCAAAATGCTTGTTCCTTCGCGCTGTGTGCTTATTCCGGGCAGTAGTTGCATGCCCTTGGCAATGTCGGGTTTTCCGCCCATCGATGGAAGTTCAGAAATTTCCCTTATGCTCATTTCGGAGACATTGCCTCCCGACCTTCGGCCTTGTGCCACCACAGTTACTTCGCCAAGCATCTGCTTGTCGGGCGTGAGGTCTACCCGCAACGGCAATTTTGTTGAAGCATCAATCGAAAGTCTTTTCGTAGAGTAGCCTATGAACGATATTGCAATCTCTGCTGGCAATTGTGTGTGAATACAGAAATATCCCGAATTGTCGGTAACGCTCCAACTATGCTTTGCACTATCAACCACGTTGGCACCTATAAGCACTTCGCCAGTCTCCGAATCGGTGACTATTCCCGAAACCGATGCCTTGTTCTGGCAGATTGCTACGGCAGAAACACAAACCAAAATCAATATTGCCAGTAGATTTTTCATCAATATAAGCAATCGGGTGGATAAACTGTGTCAACATATTCGGTATATGCGGCAAAGACACCGTAACCGTTTTCTACGTTTGAGTAAGCATTGAACATTACAGGATTGTCGACAATTCCATCGGAATAGCGACCTTCGGTATAAAGGTAGTGCATTCGTGTGAACTTGTAGTAGTTCTCGTCAACTGTACGAAACCGAACCAATATTGGACGATACATAAATTTGCCACCTGCCCAGCCATGAGTAGCTGGCATGAATTTCAAATTTACAGAAAATTGATCCCCCGATGCCAATTCGTTCGAAAACAATGGCAAAGGCAAACCTTCATTCTTGATAATCGGGTCGGTTATGTCCATAAGAAATGTCCCACCATAATAATCTGTTCCTTCGATTGTATAAATCTTTATCTCGTAATATTTCCGCCGATTATCAACATTACTAATAGTGGTTTTAATACCCTGCAATACTTCTCCATAATCATCCACACCCGCATTTTCTGTATATTCGAATCCTAGCGGTATTTCCTTATGCGGCACTACACAACTGCACTTTGCCGTATCGCCATTGTATGCAACCACACATTCGAGACTGTCGTTTTCGCTGGCAGTAACCGTAGATGCATAATAGCCGTCTCCTTCGTAGCTTAATGTTTCTGCAAGACAACCGTTAACGTACAAAAGGACTTCTGCATTATCCACAAAATGAAGCACTGAGTCGTTGATATTTCCTGTAAGTGACACGTTCACCACCAACGGTTCACCTGCCTTTACAATGGAGTTTACCGTTATCATCTGCGGATAGTCGGGAAACTTGTCGGTCACGACCTTGCGGCAGGAGGGAAACGCCAATAGTAAAGTAGCAATGAATAAGGTCAATATTATTAATACTCCCCGATATTTCTTCATAAGCGAAACATTATTTTCGTTGCAAACTTAATAAATATTTAAATTTCAACGAAAATATTCGATAATTATTGCATACTGCTTTTCCTTATTGCTTTTTCTCAGCAATCTTTTCGGCTACAATCCGTGCAGCGTATGCCACATATTCCACGCAGGGACGCTTCTTGTAGAATTCGGCATTACGTGTTGAAGGTTCGGGGCAGGGACAATTTTCGTCGGGCAGTCCAAGTAGGCGACGGCAGATGATGTCACTATTTTCGGCACGGAACTTTTCGGCAAATTCCTGTACAAGTGCATAGTTGGCAGTCCGTGCTGCCTTGTCCGACGGGTCATCGGCAGGTGAGATGAAGCTGGCGCACATCGCCATTCCGCACACTGTTCCGCACACCTCGCGCATACGGCCTATGCCTCCGCCAAACGATGCTGAAATTTTCGAGGCAAATGCTGTGTCAACGCCAAAATCCTCGGCAAATGCCATAAATACCGCTTGCGAGCAGTTGTAACCGCTCTTGAAATACTGCACTGCCAGTGCAACCTTGTTTTCTATGTAGTTTTCCATGTCTTTAAGTTTTTTTGTCAAACGGTCTAACTGTCTTGCGGTCTTGATGTCTGCTCAAGAGGTCTTTTGCTGGACTTTTTGACTGGTCTTCTGTTTGTCTGCTAGACTTTTGACTGGTCTTCTGTTTGTCTGCTAGACTTTTGACCGGTCTTCAGCAAGACTGCAAGTCATTTATTCTTCCATTTCTTCTAATTCCACATTCTGTGGCAAGCGGAAGCGCAGGTACTTTATAGTTCTGTTTTCCTTGTTCCACATTTTCTCGTAGTGGGTTTTCAATGTGAGAAATCCTGTGTAATGTTCCGATTCGTAAAGGTTCGGAGTATCGATAAGCAGCGGAAGACCGTTGTGAGCGATGATGCCCTTAGTGTATTCATATAAGGTGTCGTCATCCGTCTTTAGGTTTACAATGCCGTTGTCAATCAGGAAGTTTTGGTAGTACGACAGAAAACGCGACGACGTGAGACGCTTTTTATGCTTGCTCTTTGGTCCTAGTTGCGGGTCGGGGAAGGTTATCCATATTTCGGAAACCTCGTCCTTGCCGAAGCATTTTGGCGTAAACTCGACACGAGTACGAAGAAATGCTATGTTTTTCATTCCCATTTCCAGCGAATCGGAAGCTCCGCGCCACATTCTTGCACCTTTTATGTCAACTCCGATGAAATTTCCAGTTGGAATTTCTTTCGCCATTGCTACCGAATATTCGCCCTTTCCGCATCCTAACTCAACTGTAATTGGATTGTCGTTGTGAAAGAAATCGGAGTTCCATTTGCCCTTATGTTCAAATTCATCTGGCGTTCCGTACATGAGTTTCGGCTGAAACAAGTGTGGAAAGGTCTCGTTCTGTGCAAATTTGAAAAGTTTGTTCTTCTGTGACATACGGTGTAATTTTTTAGGTTGCAAACTTACATAAAATTTGCGTATGGCGGTTTTTTCAAAAAATCAAACTTGCAAATAATTATTGGGGAATGAAAAACAAAAATTTTTATCTTTGCACCCATATTATATAATAGGAAAACTTTATGGCAATTTTATCAAAGAACAAATACGAGTGGAAATTCTCTAAAATAGGGGGAGTTACTCGTGTAAACATTGAAACAGGGGAGGACATTGCTCACCTCGCAGAACTAGACCAGAAGATGTGGACGGTTCTCAGCTGTCCGACAAAAGGTCTCGAAATCGATGACAAGACACTTGAAATCCTTGACCTCGACCACGATGGAAAAATCAAGGTAAACGAAGTAATATCTGCATCGCAGTGGCTGACAAAGGTGCTGAAAGACCCGAATCTGCTCATCAGGCAGGATAGTACGCTCAACCTTTCTGACATTGATCAGGAAAACGAGGATGGCAAAAAATTATATGATTCCGCAAAGCAAATCCTGAAGAACCTCGGACTTGAAAAGGATAGCATCTCGATTGCTGATACATCCGACAGACTTGCAATTTTTGCAAAAACCAGATTCAACGGAGATGGCATTATTACCGAAAACTCTACAGATGACGAAGGTCTGAAGGCAATAATTAAGTCGTGCATAGAAACTATTGGCAGTGTTACCGACCGTAGTGGCGACCCTGGCATAAATGCAGACCAGATTGAGGAATTCTACACCAATTGCGCTGATTTCGCAGCATGGAGCAAGGATGGTGACGACCGCAAAGAATCTGTTTTCCCATACGGCGACAACACCGAGGCCGCTCTCAATGCTTACAACACTTTAAAGGAAAAGATTGACGACTATTTCCTGCGTTGCAAATTGATAGCATTCAACAACGAATCGACCGCTGCATTAGATGTTTCTGTTGCTCGCTTCGAGGCAATCAGCGACAAGAATCTCACAACTTGCATTGATGAGATTTCAACCTATCCGCTCGCACGCGTTGGTAGCAAGAAGGACTTGATGCTCAACGAGGGTATAAACCCGGCATGGGAAGCAGCATTCTCGTCATTGAAGAACCTGATTTTCGATGTTGACTTTGCTGGTAAGAATTCAATAAGCGAAAGCGAATGGAATTCGATTGGCGGAAAGTTCGCAGCATACAAGGAATGGAAGGATGCCAAGAAGGGCGCAGCAGTAGAATCATTAGGACTTGAAGCAGTAAGCGCTATTTTAACGGAAAACCGCAAGGAAGAACTGTTGTCGCTTGTTGAGCAGGACAAGGCACTGGAAGGCGAAGCCAACGAAATTGAAAGCGTCGACAAGTTGATGCACTTGTACCGTGACTTCTTCCTGTTGTTGAAGAACTTTGTTACATTCTCAGACTTCTATTCACGCAAGGGCGACAAGGCAATATTCCAGGCAGGTACATTGTACATCGACCAGCGTAGTTGCGACCTCTGTATAAAGGTGAGCGATATGCCTAAGCATAATTTGACAGCAAGTTTCAGCGGAATGTACATTGCTTATTGCGACTGCACCTCGAAGACAAAGAACGAGACAATGACCATTGCTGCAGTTATAACCAATGGCGAGGTCAATAACTTGATGGTTGGCAAGAATGCTATTTTCTACGACCGCCAAGGCAACGACTGGGATGCAACAATTACAAAGATTATCGAAAACCCGATAAGCATCCGCGAAGCATTCTGGTCACCTTACCGCAAATTTGCAAGGTTCATCGAAAACCAGATAAACAAATTTGCTGCTAGTCAGGACGACAAGGTTACAAGCGAAGCAACCGGCTCAATGGAAGCAGCAGGCGACCAAATGGTAGCCAACGCAAGTAAGGCGGCACAGAATGTACCTGGTTCCGAAGCCAAGAAGAACCAAGCATTCGACATCGCTAAGTTCTGTGGTATCTTTGCTGCAATAGGTTTGGCATTGGGATATATTGGCGGTTTCCTCGTTTCGCTTGCTACTGGCTTCTTAAAATTGTCGTGGTGGCAGATGCCTATTGCAATTCTCGGTGTCATATTGCTCATTTCGGGACCATCGATGATAATTGCATGGCTCAAGTTGCGCAAGCGTAACCTTTCGCCGGTACTCAATGCAAACGGATGGGCAGTCAATGCTCAGGCATACGTCAACATTAAGTTCGGTGCAACGCTTACCAAGATTGCCAAGTTCCCGCATGTAAAGAACGCAACCGATCCTTTCAAGCAGGGTATTCCAGTTTGGAGAAAGATACTCTACATCGTGATAGTACTTGGCATAATATTCTGTGCATTGTATTTCACCAATGTATTGTCGCGCGTTGGTCTGCCTTCACCTTTCCATAAGGATGAGCCAGTAGAAGTTGTGGCAACCGACACTACTGCCACTGCAGTAACCGACAGTATTGTAGAAGCACCTGCCGAAGCACCAGCGGATGCTCCAACAGAGTAAACCTAAGTCAAAACCACATATTTTCTTTGTGGAGGGCTGCCGAGAGGCGGCCTTTTTTTATGACTATAGTTGTCCAGCATAATAATAGGAACTATATACATGTTGTTAACTCTCTTGCTTGTCATTGCTTGTTTCACTGAGCGAGGTAAAGGTTCCGCAAGTTAGAATGTTTTTAAAGATGAAAACAGAACAAATTCGTTTGTTATGTTGAGACACAAAAAACATCTGCAAAAGCAAACAATAACCGATACGGAATGGGGGAGCAGAGTAAGCCGCTCGCTGAGTAGTCCCCCTGAGCGTAGTCGAAGGGTGTCGAAGCGCGGCTATATACAAGGAGATTAGTTGCGCTGAACTGAAGGTTAGCTATGCTGAACTGAAGGTTGGCTTTGCCGAGCTAAAGGTTGCTCACTTCGTTTCGCGAGACAGCAAGCAACGTTCCGTACAGACGGGTTATATAAAATGAAATGAGTCAACTCGTATATAGATACCATAAAAAAAGGTATGCATCAGCATACCTTCTTATTATAGTTGCAATAAATTCTTTTAGTGTGCCACTACGATTTTCACAGTCTTTTCTGCTTTGCCATCGTTGTATAGGCGGCATACATAGTAACCGTTCTTCCAGGTGCTGCAGTTTACAGAAATGCGGTTGTTGTCGGAAGCTACATGCTTAACCATTTGTCCGAGAACGTTGTAAATTTCAACATAGCTGTTCTTGCCGAATCCGTTTTCGATTATGAACGATTCGTTTGCTGGACTTGGGTAAACATTGAATGCGTTTGCAAGGTTGCTTTCGATTCCTGTTGTGGTCGCATGAATGTTGAAGTTTGCTTCAGGTGAACCGCCAGTAGGATAAACAGTTAAAACAAAATCGTTTGCAGATAATGTTGTTATGTTCAAATGAATCAACTGCTCTGCTCCAGCAGCCAAAGTGAACTTAGGACTATGAGGCGGGTTTCCACAGTTTCCGCCAGGTTCGGTACACATTGTTGCATTGGCTTCTTGACCTGGTGTAACATTATCACCATTCACCCTAAGGTATGCCTTTAGGTTTGCTATTTCTGACGAACTGTTATTTTTTACCTTGAAATATAAATCTGTTGAAACACCAGCCTGGATGTTTATGGTAGTTCCGCTTATTTCCTCATTTTGTTCGTTATAGATGGCAATCTGAGAAAATGCTTGTGAAATACAAGCAATTAAGACAACTATGAGTATATATACACGTTTCATATATCTAAAATTTTCTGCAAAAATACAAAAATCTTTTTGTTCCGACAATGCTTTTTTGAAAAAAGTTTAATCAAATATGCACGATTAAAATATTTGTTGTTGTGGAATGCTTTTTGATAAAAAAGTATTATCTTTGTTTTTAAAATATTTACAAGTATGAAGAAAATTGTATTAGCAATACTTGCATTTGCAGTATGCGCAACATTGTACTCGCAAGAGGTTCCGCAGGTTCAACTCAAGGACTTGAAGGGTAAAGTGGTAAATTCGCAGGACATGATTGAAAATGATGGCAAGCCAGTAATGATTTGTTTCTTTGCTACTTGGTGCAAACCATGCGTTAAGGAGTTGACTGCTTTCAGTGAGGTTTACGAGGATTGGGCTGACGAGACTGGAGTAAAGATAATTGCAGTTTCGATTGACGATGCCCGCAGTACAAATTCGGTTGGTCCGTTTGTAAATACCCGTGGCTGGGAATTTGATGTTTATCTGGATGCCAACGGCGATTTCAAGCGCGCTATGAATGTAAACAATGTTCCTCATTCGTTCCTGCTCGATGGCAAGGGCAATGTGGCTTGGCAGCATACTTCCTATCTCGAAGGCGATGAAGCCGAAACTTTTGAGATGATAAAGAAGGTTGCCGCTGGCGAATCGCTGAAGGGCGAACCTCAGAAGGAAGAAAAAGAAGAGGAATAGTGCCTTTGATTCCGTGTTTCCCTCAAAAGGAAAACATTTTACAACTAATAATGCGAACATTATAGTATATGAAGAGATTTTTATTTCTGCTTGTTGCTGTGTTTTCTGCTGTTTCGTTGATGGCGCAGAAGGATGGTAAAAGCGAGAACAAATTCAACGTGTCTGGAAATTTCCAGAGCGACCTGCAATATTATTTCGAGGACCAGAAGATTGGCGCAGTAGCCGTTGATGAACGATTGCTGTCGAACTCGTATGCCAACTTTATGATTTCGTATGGTAAATTTTCTGCTGGCGTGCGCTTCGAGGGGTATTACAATACCTTGCTCGGATTCCCGAATTCGGGCGGCAAGAATGATGGTTTTGGCGTTCCGTCGTATTGGGCAAACTTCACCAATGATAAGTTAGAAGTCACGGTTGGTCATTTTTACGAGCAGTTCGGCAACGGTCTTACCTTGCGTTCGTACGAGGAGAAGTCGCTCGGTATCGACAATGCAATTCTCGGTGCGCGTGTAAAGTACACGATTGTACCAGGTGTAAACATAAAAGGTTTAGTCGGTAAGCAACGCTACTACTGGGATCTTTCCGATGGCATCCTTCGTGGTGTAGATGGCGAAATTCAGTTTAATGAAATGATAAAATCATTGAACGATAGTCAGTTCCGCTTTGGAATCGGCGGTAGTTTTGTGAGCAAGTACCAGAAGGAGGATAATCCTATATACAACTTGCCGAATAATGTGGCTACTGGCGCAGGTCGTATCAATATTGGTTATTCGGGTTTCAGTTTGATTTCGGAATATGCCTACAAGGTAAACGACCCGTCGGCTGACAACAACTACATTTATCGTCCCGGGCAGGCATTCCTTATCAATGCTACCTATTCGCAGAAGGGACTTGGTGTGATACTTTCAACCAAGTGGGTCGACAACATGTCGCTCCGTAGCGACCGCAACGCCACGCTTTCCGATGTGACCGTAAGTTATTTGCCGGAAATTACCCGCAACTACACATACGTTTTGCAAGCATTCTACCCATACGCAAGCCAGCCAATGGGCGAATGGGGTGTAAAGGGTGAGTTCTTCTATAAATTCAAGAAAGGCAGCAAGTTGGGCGGAAAGTATGGAACAACTATAACTCTCAACTATTCGCGTGTACACAACATAAAGAAAACTGCAATAAACGATTCTACGCCTATCGGAACGACAGGAACATACGGATATAACACTTCGCTGTTTGCTGTCGGCAAGGAACTTTATTACCAGGACATAAATGTGGAAATTTCGAAGAAATGGTCGAAGAAATGGTACACTAACATTGCCTACATGAACTTGTATTATAACTATAATGTACTAATGGGTACAGCAGGACACGACAATGTGAAAGCCAACATTGGTGTTATTGAAGCAACTTATAAGATTACCGACAAGTATGCTTTGAAGGGCGAAGTTCAGGCAATGTTCACCAAGCAGGACAAGGGCAACTGGATTCTTGGGCAACTTGAGTTTACTATGCCAAACTGGTTCTTTACAGTGTTCGACAATTGGAACTATGGCAATCCTGACAAAGGTGCTCGGGTTCACTATTTCAATGTTGGCTTCGGCTATGTGAAGGGTGGCAACCGCATTCAACTCACCTACGGCAAGCAGCGCGAAGGCGTTATGTGCGTTGGTGGTGTGTGCAGGCATGTTCCAGCATCCAATGGATTTGCACTTTCAATTTCAAGTACATTCTAGATATTCGCTCCCTGAACTTGTCGAAGGGGCGAATTAGATTTATTTAATAAAAAAATGATTATGAAGAAAACAATAATACTTACACTCGCAGTGCTGCTTGCAGGAATATTCGCAGTTTCGTGCGACAAGATAGATGACGGTGAATATATAAAGGAAGGTTCGAACATTTGGTATGGTCGTAAAATTGTAATACTCGATTTTACTGGACACAAGTGTGGAAACTGTCCCAAGGGTCATAAGGCAATAACTGCGCTGGAGGAAAAGTTCGGTGAAGCGGTCGTGCCGATTGCAGTGCATTGTACATACTATGGCAACACCAATCCCAATGCCTCGCCGCATAGCACCGACACTTCTTTCAACTACGATTTCCGTTGCGAGGAAGGCATCTTCCTTGGCGGTGGCGATACCGATGGCGGTTACATGGACTTGGATGCTGTACCTGCTGGTTTGATAAATACTTTCAATCCTGCATTGGTCAACAATTCTACAAACGGTTGGGCAACCGATTTCGCAAAATATTATTCTACATATCCCGAATTTTCGTTCGAGGTAAACACAGCGTTTGCCGACAGTGCAATATCTGCCGACATAAAGTTAAAGGCAGAGGTTGTAACATCGCGTAAATTGTCGCTCGTTGCCTATGTAATCGAGGATGGAATCGTTGGTTGGCAGTTCGACTATGAGTCCAATCCGCAGGAAATTGGCAACTATGTTCACAATCATGTTCTCCGTACAAGCTTAAATGGTGTTTTCGGTGAAGAAGTAAAGACAAATGATTCGCAGTTGTCTGCTGGAGATGTTATTGAAAAGAGTTATTCAAAGGAAATAAAGTCCGATTGGAATATAGACAACTGCAAGGTTGTAGTGTTTGTTTTCGATACCGACACCAAGGAAATACTGCAGGCGGAAATTGTAAATGTAGAATAACGGTATAGTTTCCGCAAGGTATTTTGTTTCTCCATTTGTAAAAATATAACCATGAGTGATATAGATAACAAGATCATCTTTTCGATGGTCAATGTAAGCAAGAAGATTCCGCCGCAGAGGCAGATATTGAAGGATATTTATCTGTCGTTCTTCTACGGTGCGAAAATAGGTATAATTGGTCTCAACGGTTCGGGAAAGTCAACACTTCTGAAGATAATCGCGGGAGTTGACAAGGCATTTGAAGGCGAAGTGGCATTTTCACCGGGATACACAGTTGGTTATTTGCCTCAGGAACCTGAACTCGACAACAGCAAGACCGTGAAGGAAATCGTTGAGGAAGGCGTACACGAAATAGTTTCGATGCTCAAGGAGTACGAGGAGATAAACGATTTGTTCGGTTTGCCCGAGTACTACGAGGACCCCGACAAGATGGACAAACTTATGAACCGTCAGGCGGAATTGCAGGACAAGATTGATGCTGCCGATGCGTGGAACATCGATTCGAAACTCGAACGTGCTATGGATGCACTGCGTTGTCCCGATGGCGACGAGTCGGTTGCTCACCTTTCGGGAGGCGAACGCCGTCGCGTGGCATTGTGCCGTTTGCTGCTCACCGAACCCGACATTTTGTTGCTCGATGAGCCTACCAACCACTTGGATGCTGAGTCAATCCACTGGCTTGAACAGCACTTGCAGCAGTACAAGGGCACTGTAATCTGTGTTACTCACGACCGCTACTTCCTCGACAATGTTGCTGGCTGGATTCTCGAACTCGACCGTGGCGAAGGTATTCCGTGGAAGGGCAACTATTCGTCGTGGTTGGAGCAGAAGACCGCCCGCATGGCAATGGAGGAGAAGGTTGCTTCGAAGCGTCGCAAGACTTTGGAACGCGAGCTTGAGTGGGTGCGAATGTCGCCTAAGGCACGTGGAACCAAGTCGAAAGCCCGTCTGTCGGCATACGATAGGATGCTCAACGAGGATGTAAAGCAGAAAGAGGAAAAACTCGAAATCTTCATCCCAAACGGACCACGTCTGGGCGACAAGGTTTTGGTTGCTAACAATATCACAAAGGCATTTGGCGACAAGTTGTTATTCGAAAATCTTAGTTTCTCGCTTCCGCCAGCAGGAATTGTCGGTATCATCGGTCCTAACGGTGCAGGAAAGACTACGCTTTTCCGCCTGATGATGGGACTTGTGCAGCCCGACAGCGGGAGTTTCGAAATTGGCGAAACTGTAAAAATCGGCTATGTTGACCAGGCTCACGAGGCTATTGACCCCGAAAAGACTGTCTTTGAGGTAATTTCGGGTGGTGCTGAGTTTGTTCAGTTGGGTGGAAAACTGGTAAATGCTCGTGCATACGTAGGTCGTTTCAACTTCAGCGGTGCCGACCAGGAAAAGAAGTGCGGTGTGCTGTCGGGTGGCGAGCGCAACCGTCTGCATCTGGCATTGACCTTGAAGTCGGAAGCCAACGTATTGCTCCTCGATGAACCTACCAACGATATTGATGTCAACACCTTGCGTGCTTTGGAAGATGGTCTGGAAGATTTTGCAGGCTGTGCAGTAGTAATCACTCACGACCGTTGGTTCCTCGACCGCGTTGCAACGCATATTCTAGCATTCGAAGGCGACTCGCAGGTGGTTTTCTTCGAAGGTTCCTATTCGGAATACGAGGAAAACAAGCGCAAACGTCTTGGCGACATCGACCCGCATAGGATTAAGTATAGAAAATTGATGGAATAAGATGAAACTCAGGGTTTTAATTCTGCTATTTGTCGTTTTTGCAACCTTGGTGTCTTGTTCCGACAAGACCGTTTCGTTCGACCCGATTGTGAATTTTGAATCTGTCAACGACACAGTTTTGCTGGATATGGATTTGGAAGATGTGGTGCTGAAAGGCATTGTACTGCCGTCGGTTCGCCAGACATCGGATGATGGATTCAGGTTTTCGTTTGATGTGCCATCGATGGGAGATGGAAAATTATACTACAAGATTTATTATCAGAACGAAACCTATAAGTTTCCCGAAGGCGATTCGTTGTGTGATGAGAATTTCTATGGCAGTTGGGAAGATGTGTCTGTTGGTTTCAAGGAAATTGCTGATGCAGAAAAGGTTGAGGATTATTTCCGTATAGTTGGGAATCCACGCGACGAGAAAATATATTATGGCAGCGACATTTCTGAAAATACGGCAAGTTACGAGAAAATATTGAAGACGACCGAACGGATAAAGAATTCGTCAGATTGGTATGCTTCGATTGTGGAAAAGGCGAAAAATAATGGTTTTTCGGTCGAAAAGCAGTTGTTTCTTGATGCGCAGTGGTGTATTGCAAACGACCGCCACGCCGACGGAGATGTAAATCACCGTTGGAAACGCAATCCGCGCGTGGGTTGCTATTCATTTATGCTTGTAGTCTGCAACGAAAAAGGACTTGCTCAGATTCCAGAATACATAAAAAACATAGGCGCTACGGATGAAAACGGCAAATTTGTAAATCCTTTCGAGTGGTTTGCCAACAACAAATCAGGGGACATTGTGGTGGAGAAAAGCAAGAAAGTGCTGAAAACAAGGGCTGTCATCACACCAAAGGACGGAATATTTGTTGACGAACTGAATATCCGTACACCCGAATACACTATTGATACAAGTTGCAGCGAATGCGGCTCGAACGATTCGTTGTACCAGAAAGCATTGTTCCAGCAGTTTTTCCCTGCAGTAAGTCAGCAATATACCCTGCGAAATATTCCCGAAATCCGCGATGTGGTTGGAAATCCCGATTTTACCTTGGAAGAATATGCAAAAGGTGACGAGAAATATCCAGCTTCGCAACGAATACAGGACTATCCGCATATAACCGACCGTCCGTGTTCTACCGTGAAGGTTGACAAAAATGGTGAATACATAACCATTGTAAATCCGGGTTCCGAAGCCAGCAACATGAAGAAGGAATCGACAGGCATTAAGACGCGTTTGGGCTTCACTTACGGCAAATACCGTGGAAAAATCAAGTTCCCGTCGATGCTTAACGAGCACAATGTCTGGAACGGACTTACCTACGCATTTTGGATGATATATCAGGACAACCATCCGTGGAACAATCGTCGCGGATGCTATAACTGCGGTTACATCGACAAGGGTGACGATTCGGAAAATCCTGTACGCGAGACATTCAACAAATATTCGGAGATTGATATTGAGATTGTGAAGGCTTCGAGGTACTGGCCAGAACAATATTACAGGAATAAGCCTGCTCCAAGTGATGATGCAATGCATAATAATGAAATTATGTACTGCTGTACTAACTGGGATTTGGCATGTCCGCAACCAAAAAAATTTGCTGCTGGGATAAACAGCATTGACTATAAAGGTACAACCTACGAGGCAATGCGTTGGTCTGACTTGTACAAGGCATTGACTATAAAAAGTCCGATGTCTAACGATGTGTTCAGCGAGGACTACTATTACTACGAAATTGAATGGCGTCCCACCGAAATTATCTGGCGATTGGGAAGTTCGCCCGACAACATGAAGGTGGTAGGGTATATGAACGATGAGGTTACATCGATTCCAAACAACCAGATGCTTTGCATCATAACTCAGGAGTATCATTATTCGGAGTGGTGGCCGCCAATAGTGTTCGACCAAGGCTTGATTCCGTTCAATAAGAGCGACATTGAAGGACGTGTATATGAAATTGTAATTGAATAAGTATGGTATTTAGCAGCAACATATTCCTATTGTATTTTCTGCCGGCATTTCTGGTGCTGTACTTTATCACACCAAACAAATTCCGCAACTATACATTGCTTCTGGCGTCGATTGTTTTCTACGCTTACGGCGCACCCGACTTTGTAATCCAGCTTACGGCTTCGACAATATTGAATTTCTTCCTTGTAAAGTTGATGTGCAAGGTTGAAAAGCCAAGTTTGAAAAAACTTTTCTGCGGATTATCAATAGCGATAAGTCTCGGATTGCTTGCATATTACAAGTACGGCAACTTCACGATGGAGAACATTAACGCCATACGCGGAATGTTTGGCAGCGAACCAGTGGAATGGATTAAGATTCTGCTACCAGTTGGCATTTCTTTTTTCACTTTCCAAAGCATAACCTATACCGTTGACACTTACCGCGGAGTGAACGAGCCGATGAGAAAGTTGTCGGACTACATGGTTTACATTATGATGTTCCCGCAGTTAATTGCCGGTCCTATTGTGCGTTACAACGAAATTGCAGGGCAGATTACCAATCGCAAGCATAGCTGGTCGGAATGTCTGCAAGGGTTCTACCGCTTTGTAATCGGTTTGAGCAAGAAGATTCTCATTGCTGATGTGCTCGGTCGTTGGGTTGACAGTATGCTTGTAGGTGACTTGGCAACTCTCGACACCGCCACATCGTGGATTGTGATAGCGGCATACACCATGCAACTTTACTTCGACTTTTCGGGTTATTCCGACATGGCAATAGGTCTTGGTCGCATAATGGGTTTCTCCTTCCCCGAAAATTTCGACAATCCGTACAACTCATCAAGTATCAGCGAGTTCTGGAGGCGTTGGCATATCACACTCGGTTCATTCATGCGTAACTACCTGTATATTCCGCTTGGGGGTAACAGATGCGCAAAATCGCGCATGTATTTCAACTTGTGGGTGGTGTTCCTGCTGTCGGGACTTTGGCACGGTGCAAGCTGGAACTTTGTAATCTGGGGTGCTTACCACGGATTTTTCCTTGTGATGGAAAGGTTGTTTCTTGGAAAAGTTTATGAGAAGATTGGCAAGTTTCCGAGCGTGCTGATTACTTTTATCCTTGTGATGGTTGGCTGGGCTATTTTCAGAATTGAAAATATTGGTGATTGCTGGACATTTATCACGCGCCTGTTCTCGTTCGATTTCGCAAAGGTAAGTATTCACGATGCACAATTAGTGACGACACTTGTTGCGGCACTCGCGTTTTCGTTTGTCGGGTTGTTTGGTTTCGGCAAAAAGATGCAGAAATTTGTCTTCACCACCGAATATTCTACATGGCAGCATGTTGTTGTATGGATAGTGGCGATGTTTATGCTACTTATGAGCATTGCCGCACTCAATGTTTCAAGTTTTAGTCCCTTCATTTATTTCAGGTTCTGATGGAGAAGTGGGTTCATAGAATATTGTGCATACTGACGATGCTGGTTTTCGTTCTGATTTTCATTCAGGAGAAGACGCATTTTGTCAGTATGAAACAACTTGGCGGTGTGGTTGAGGAAGTCGCTTTCCCGAAGTTTACTATGAAAGATTATGTTGATAGGGAATATCAAAATAAACTTGAAAATTATACGAAGCAGAATTTCGGTTTCAGGGAATGGGCGATAAGGTGTTACAATCAGTATTTGTGGGATTTTTATGGTATCACAAGAGCACGTGTGTCGGTAGGTAGTGATGGTTGGCTGTACGAACCGCAATATGTAGAAGAATACTATCAAAGCCGAATGTATGATTTTACCGACGATCCAGATGCTATGAAGGAAATTTTCAGAAAGGAGGCTGTGCGCCTGTATAAGTTGCAGGAGATACTCAAGGAATTCGGCGTTACGTTGTTTGTAATGATTGAACCGGGGAAGGAAAAAGTGTTTCCGGAACATTTGCCCGATGGTGGAAAATATACTAGGCCTATGGGCGTGAAGGCTGTTGACTATTACCCATATCTATTTGATAGTCTCGGTGTAAACTATGTGAACTTTTCGAAATACTTTGTTGAGCAGAAAGGCAAGACCGATTATCCGCTTTTCCCGCAGACGGGTACGCACTGGTCGAATATTGCCGCGTTGCATAGTGCTGATTCACTTTTGAGGTATATGGAACATATTGGCAAAAGAAACATTCACAATTTGAATATAGGTCCTGCATATTACGACAAAACCATCAAACCAGACGATGACCTTGAACAGATGATGAACCTAATCAGGGAGATTCCACAGGAACCGAACATGTATGCTTCGGTGTCGGTTGACAATGATACGACAGCCGAAAAGCCCAAACTGATTACAATCGGCGATTCGTTTTTCTGGAACATTGCGTATGGAATTCCTATGGATTCAATATTTTCCGAGAAACAATACTGGTACTACAACAGTACTGTATATTTCTCTCCCAATTACACGTCAACGTCCGAAATTGATTTGACAACAGAATTGCTTAGAACTGATTATGTTATGCTTTCGTATTGTACAGCAATGATATATTACATAGGTAATGGATTCATTGCAAAATCGCTTGTTCATCTTTGTTACGACGATGCGCAAATACAGAGTGTGCTTGACGGTCTGATTTCGTGTATGGAAAATGATGCGGGTTGGAAGGCCTCGCTTGAGAAGAAAGCGAAAGAGCGGAACATCTCTCTCGAAGATGTAATGATAGGTGATGCAAAGTATTTGATATACACCAATCCTGAAAATTATTTTGAGGAACTAAATGGACCGGATGTTCCGAGAGTGAGGAATAAGGATTTATGCATCAAGCAGATAAAAGGGAGAATTTATGGTTATCAACCATGGCTTGATGAAGTAAGAAAAGATGCTGAAAAATGGAATATCTCGCTTGATTCTGCAGTTACACGCAATGCGGTATGGTTTTACAATCAACATAAATCGGAGTAGCATTTCATTTGATGAAAAAGTGGATTTCCCCAATATTATGCATATTTACATTGCTGGTTTTCTTAGCAATATTTTTGCAAGGGAAATTCCATTTTGTTGATATAAAACAATTGAATGGGGCGGAGGAAAGGATAGAAAAGCCTAAATTTTCGTTTTCAAGTTGCAAAAGTGGTGAATATCAAACTGGAATTGAAAGGTACAGCAAAGAAAATTTTGGATTTCGCGAATCTTTAATAAGATTTTATCATCAGTACCTATATTCTTTGTTTGGCAAGGATGCAACAAAAGGCTTTGTTACGGGCAAGGACGGTATGCTTTTCGAGGAGTCGTACATATTAAGCTATACGGGGCAGACTTTTGTCGGTAAGGGAAAGGTGGATGAAGTTTCGTCGCGCATAAAGTTGATTCAGGATATGCTAGCAGCAAGAAATGTTACTCTGCTGACGGTTTTGGCACCTGGAAAGGCTTCGTATTATCCCGAACTTATTCCCGACTATTACCTTGAAAAGGCGAACGAGACCAACAACTACAAGGAATATGTCAATGATTTCGATAGCATTGGCATAAATTACATTGATTTCAACCGCTATTTCTGCAATATGAAAGACACGGCGAGCAAAGCCATTTATTGCAACCTTGGTGCCCATTGGACAATTTATGCGGCATCGCTTGCGATGGATTCGCTTGCTGGTTATATGGAAGGCAAGACAGGCAAGAATCACGCCCACCTTGCTTTTGATGGTTTCACCATTTCCGATTCGCTAATTAATCAGGACGATGACATCTACAAGTCTATGAACCTTATGTTTCCGTTGAAGCATAACCGAATTGACAATCCGATTTTGAAGTTTAATGAAGGCTATAAGCCCAAGGTTCTTGCTATTTCGGATTCGTATTGGTGGACGGTTTGGGCATGGAATGTTGCAATACCGCAGAACATTTTCTCTGATGGTGGATTTTGGTTCTACAACAAGACGATTTATCCCGAGCGCAATCCTGTACAGAATGTCGATGAGGTTAACTATCGTCAGGAGATTGAGCAACAGGAGTTTGTCCTGCTTGTCACCACCGAGGCAACCAACCATTTGTTTCCGTTCAACTTTTGCAGGCGTTACCTTGCATCTTTCGATGATTCGTTTGTTGCCAAGTCACCATCCGACTACGATGCAGCCGATAGCATTTATGCTTCGTATAGGCAGTCGGTACTTGACGGCATAAAGAGCGAAATTGTTTCTAATCCCGAATGGTATGACAATGTGAAATCGCAGGCGGCAGAAAAGGGTATCACTGTTGAGGAGTCTGTTGACGACAATGCAGTCTATACTTATAGGTTAAGGCTGGAACCAGAAGATTTGGGACGGTAGAATTTTATTATTCTGCGGTAATCCTTACGGAAATATTGTCGTAGTCAACCGAAGCCTTATGTTTGTTGAAAAGGTAGTATTTTATCTCTTTCCCGATGTTGTTCTTGCCGGCAGGAATTGTAATGCGTGTTTTGAAATGTTCCATATTGCCTGTATTTAGTGATTTCCCGCCTTCAGAAACCAGTTGTACCGACATGTAGTAATCATCCATCGAAACAACCAGTTCGGGTAGAGCAAATGTTGTGTCATTGTTTTTAATGTCAAATGCAAAGTCGTTGTTAATGGCTCGATACTCGTTGTTTATCGCAAGTCTTGGACAAATAGGTGCATAATCAATATTCCCGTCAATATGTATGTATTTGTTTTCATTACCATTGATATAACTGGTGAATATATTGTCTGTTACCATATCACAATCGAAAAATCGGTCGTATAATACTTCAATATTTTCAACTGGTTTCAGTCGGTTGGCTTTTACTACATACTGGCTGATAATGTTAAAGTTGTCCAGTTGTTCGGTGTATTTGTCGTGTATGGCATCGTTTTTTATTAATGTAAAATCAAAGTCTTCTTCTACCATATAGGTTTCGCCCCTGCTTATATAGTAGTCTCCGTTCAGGTAGTCAACAACTTCCCTGTTGTTTAGCATAAGTGCTATCTTTTTGTTGCATCTGTATTGTTTTGTGGTGTCGAGTGTCGTGCCTAACCAGTGGCAGAAGTTACTTGTCTTGTATTTGTAGTTTTTCGATAGATAGGCATTAAGCGTAGGTGTAATATCATCGTGTGCGACTACGGCTTTCATGCTTCGTGGCGATTTTATAAGCGGCGAATAAATTATCAGTGGTACATTGAACGAATACAATGACACACCTAGCGGAATCATTCCCATGCGATGGTCGCCGGTTATGACGAATATTGTATTCTCGTATTCGGGCAGTGTCTTGTAGTAGTCGATGAGTTTGCGTACGCAGTCGTCGGTGTATGCGAAGCAGGCAAATATGTCGAGATTGTTTTGTATTTTGCTCTTTTCTTTTGCAGGCATATCGTGGTGGGACTTGAGGATTGCCTCGACTTTTTGCCTATATGTGTCTATGTCGTTGAATATGAATGGTTCGTGTGTAGAAAGGGTCATGTATATGTCGGTGTATGGAAGCTGAGGAGGATTGGTATCCCTATGTTCGATGGCATGTCTTACCAGTTCTTCGTCGTCGATTCCCCAGCGGTGGAAGTCGTTTAGAATTTTATATGTTGCCGAATCTATGTTCGTCATTTGGGGCGTGTATATGTAGTCAACGTTGTTTTGCTTTAGAAAAATGTCATATCTATCGAACTTATGTACCCCACCGTAGTAGTATGACAGGGTGTAACCATTTGATTTCATGTCTTTAAGTAATGAATTGTGGTTCGGCATAGGTTCCCATATCTGTACGAAACCGTGTTCTCCGTATGGTGCGGAGGCAAAGATTGCGGGCAGTACGCCAAATGTGCGTTCTGCCGCCGACAGGCAATTGCTCCAGTATAGTCCACATTGCTTCAAACTGTCGATATATGGGGTAAATGAAATTGTCTCGTGTTCTACTCCAGTAAGTCGCTGACCTAGACTTTCGATAATTATGAATACAAAGTTAGGCGGGTTGCCATCGCTAGTTTTTGACATTAAATTGCCGAGCACATCCTCGTAGTTGTTCTTATGGTACAACGGATAGTCGGGGTTTGTATATTCCTTTTCGGGAAACAATGACTGATATTTTAATGCAGCATTTCGTGTTTCATCGGTCATATTGCCATCCGAAGTTGCCCATTCTTGCGAGATTCTTATGTAGTCGGTTATTTTTACTATTGTGTACGACGGCTGGTTTATTGCCAGGCAGAATCTGCGGTGGTTGTCGTAGAATTTTTCTTTACGGATTATTTCCGAATAGTTTATTGAAATTGATGCTATAATACTGATTATTATGCATATAGTTGCAACTATGAAATTGATTTTTACTTTTTTCCACACAATTGCCAGAGCAATTATTGCGATTGCTGGCAAGACAAAACATAGTATCGGTATAATGCTAAATGATGTTGATGCGCCAATTATTCCCTTTATTTCTTCCGACGAGTAGGCGAATATCACTTGGTCGAGTGGCATTGTGGTATTGCAGAAATATTCGTTGAGTAGCAACGAAATTATGCAGTATAAACTGATTAGTATTATGCAGATAATCCTGGATGTTTTTGGCAGGAAATGGTGCATGAGCATGAAAGGTATAATGCCGTAGGCAATTATGTGTGATATGGTTATCAGGTCGAAGATGCAGCCCGACAATATAATGCCGAGTTTTGAGGCATCGATGTCGAGGCGGAAATAAGTCGCGAAAAGGAAGGCAAGTCTGATGATAGTCATGCAGGCAAGCAGCAGAATGTTAAGTTTTATCCACTGGCAGATGGTTTCCTTTATTTTTGCCGTGTTTATTCCCTTTATATCCATATTTAATGAGATATTGATACTTTGGCGTTTCTAAATTCTCCGCGTTCATTATTGTTGTTCCAGAAGTAAATCTTTAGTGGAACCTTCTTTAACTTGGTGACAAATGGTGTTATGTAACTATAAGAGAAGTGAAATTCCTTGTATTCGTTTGATGCATATTCCGCTGGCAGTTCAATCATCTTCCATTGTACGTCTGGTATTTCTATGACTATGGGGATTGTTTTCCCATTAGCGTCAATGGTCCTGTATTCAAGAGAACCTTCTACCTTTATGTTTGTGTAGTGCTTGTCGATGTCGAATCTTGTAATTCGCGTGTATGTGTCGTTTGTTTCGATTATGCCAGATTCGGCAACTTCTCCCGACGAAATGAAGTCGTCCTGTCTTATGTCTATTGCAGTATAGGTATAATAAACCATTACTGTTACAAGGAACAAAATCATTCCAATTTGTACCGCTCCGCCTGATATGCGAGAGGCCAAGCAGTCCTTTATGTGGATAGGTGCCAATGGTTTTGTGAGCAGTTCATATATCTTTTTTGCTGCTATCGACGCACACCATACAACTATACAGAAAACGATTGCTCCAAGGATATGCCACAGTGCGCCGTCGTGCAGTTTCGCGAATTTAAGCACAGGAATCCTCAAGGCACCATGGACTGCAAATATTGCCATTGACAATCCTCCGATATATACGAGCGATTTTTTGACAATTTGCTTGCGTATTGGGATTGCCTTCAGTCCTTGATATATGAATATTGTTATTATTGTGATAGCAAGGAATGTAAGGGGGTAGAAATATTTGTAGAAATTACCGAGTACAAACAGCGCAACGGCGGCAATCAACCAGATTATACTCATTTTGGGTTGTCTATTTGTTGCTAAAAGAATGCCGAGGCAGAATTCGGGAAGGTGTCCAGGCGTATTCATCATTATCATTTCGCCGTCGAAAAGCCCAAGTTTGAATTTGTATATGTATATTATTGCATAAGATATTATGCATATTGAGAGGAACGCCTTCCATCCGAACCTTTTTGTAAGTCGGTATAGTAAGGGGAAAAATATGTATAGTTGCAGTATAAGAGCGAAAAACCACCACGGTCCATTCAAGGTAAGCGCTGAACCTGGAACTAGCGTGTGTATGAAAAACAGTTTGTAGCAAAGTTCTGTTTGTTCCGTATCAGAGAAAATACGACCCTCCGCTAGGATTGTTGTCAAGAATAGGAATAGTACTCCGACAATCAGTAGCGGGTAAAGTTTTTTTATGCGTTCCCAGAAGAATGGTAGCCAGTTCTTTTCGTTTTTTTGCATCGAAACAGCAAGTCCGTATCCACTGACGAATAAGAACATTTGAACGCCAAAGTGTCCGAAGTAACTGAAAAGTATGTTTACAAATTCCTGCGGTTTTTCTGCTAGCATGCTGAACAGGTTGTTGATGCAGTCGGCGAAAAAGAGAAACTCGTTTTCGCCGGGTGATGGCGGTAGCCAGTGAAAGAAATTGTGAAGGCATATCAATATGATGGCGGCACCTTTGATGATAAGGGTGTCGTCTTTAGTGTAGTGCTTGAATACCATTTGAAATTTCATTGCAAATTGTCTTGTCCGTTTCCTATTGGTTTGTCATAATCCACCAGCACAACCTTTACCGACTTGTTTCTGCAAAGTTTGCGGGTAGTTTCTATGTTTTCTTCGTTAAACTCTGCCGGTGTTTGCCATAGATGGATGCTTTGTTCTGGGAAATGTTCGGTGAGCAGTTCGTACATTTCTGCTTCGTTGCTAATGGCATCGGGATCGAGTTCCTTAATCTTTTTCTTTGTGTGTTCAATCCATGTTGCGGTGTCAATGTTGTTCCACACAGGATTTTCTGTCCACAATATCACTCGCAAATCCGAGTTTTTTATTGTTTTTAGTGCGTCAACATCAGGACTTTCTACAAAAAGGTTGTCCGTCATGTTGTGTTTGTCCATTATGCCGAGTAGTATCTTCGATATTGGTTTGGCGTTGTGGCGGTCAAGGTTTTTCATGTCAATCCAGAAACATTTTTGCGAAGGATTTTCCACATAATTGAACCAGTCCTCGATTTGCAGGTTGTTGGCAGTGTCTTCGGCATTGTGCCCGACAAATATTTTGTCTTGGTATTCAGAATAGTAAACATCAACTTCTAAACCATCGAAACTCTTGCTTTTTTCTTTTGCTTTGGCTGTGTCATTTACTCTATGTGCCCATACTTTTGATTTGGGGTAATTGAAATCGGGACGGTTGCAGTTTGTTAGCAACGGTAGAAGTATGACCAATATCGCAAGAGTTCGTTTCATGTGTTATGAAATGTTTGCCAAAGGTATATGTTTAGTTTGAATAAAACAAAAAAAGAACCTCGTTCAAGGTTCTTTTTTTGTAGTAGTCGTTATCTTTTTAGAAGAACTTAGCTCTTCTGTCGTCTATCTTTGTTACTTTCTTAACGGCATTGTTCATGCGGTACGAGTAGTTTCTCATGTATTCCTGCATCTTAGCCAACTTGTCGTTTTCGAAGTCCTGCTTTTCTGGTGCTTCGGTCTTCTTCAATACCTTTATTACATATACGCCGTTGTTGCCGTCGATAGGAGCGGAAACTGCGTTTACTTCGGTGTTCAGTGCTACTGCGTTGACCTTTGGTTCAATAAGTCCAAGACCAGGGATTGAGAAACTTGAGAAGTTGATGTTGCTGATGTTGTCGGTCTTTGCTTCGAATTTCTGAGCGATGGCTTCAATTGTCATGCCTTTCATTTCTGCCATCATCTTTTCTGCCTTCATCTGCTTTCTTACTTCAGGTTCAATTATTTCCTTAGTGTCCTCAAATGGGGTGAAACCTTTTTCGCGAATCTTCGAAAGCTTTACAACGAGGAATTTGTCGCGAGCCGAACTTTCGAATACATTTGATACATCACCTAATTTTCTGTCTTCGTTGAATGCCCAGCGAACTATTTCACGACCATTGTCGATGCCTGGGATTACATTGTCGCTCATGTCGGTGATTCTGTTTGCCATTCTTACATTAAGACCTTGCTCGGTAGCATTCTTGTCGAAATCTTCAGCAGTCTGGCTAGTTGCCATGAACTTGTTTGAAGCGTGGAATGCTGCTTCGTAGGTGTTGTCCGAGAACTTGATTTCCTGGTCAAGAACAGCGAGTTTTACTTTTCTTACAGGTTTTGTCTGTGAGTTGATCTTAATGATATGTACGCCGAAAGGTGATTCAATTACTTGGATAGTTCCTGCTGCATTTTCAAAGCAAGCATCGTTGAATTCGGTAATCATTGTACCTTCGGTGAAATCGCCAAGGTTACCACCATTGTTCTTTGAACCCGGATCCTGTGAGAATTGGATTGCCATTGCTGCGAATGCTGCAGAGTCGGCCTTTGTGCTTCTCAATACGTTTGCGATGCTGTCTGCCTTTGCCTTGCACATTTCCATTGTAACGCTGTCGTTTGGAATAAGGAGAATGTGAGAAGCGTTTACTGAATCTGGTCTGTTGGCGGTTTCGATGATTTTACCGCAGATGAAGAAATTGCCAGCCATCTTAACATCAGATGTTGTGCCTTTTTCTGAATTGAAAAATTCTTCGTCAAATCCCATGGTTTCAACGTCCTTCTGGTTTGCAAAGGCCTCGTCCTTGTAGATGCGTCTGTCTTCTGGACGGCTGTTGCTGCTGTTTACTTGTGCGAAAGAAACTTCGTTTTCTTCAAGAGCATCCAATTCGTTGCGAAGTTCTTCGGTGCTCTTCTTTATTTCTTCGATGTCGCTTTCAGATGGAACAATGTCGAAAACAACATATTCTAGATCTCTGTTGTCCTGCTCTTCCACGAATCTCTTCTTGTGAGCATCGTAGTATGCCTTCAGGTCTTTGTCCGAAACTGTGATGTCCTCGTCCTTTATGGAACTGTATTCGCGGTAAACGTATTGGAGGTCAACAGTGGTTGTCTGGTCTTCGTAGTACATCTTTGCGAGAGCAGTAGGTGTATAGAAACCTTTTGACAGCATGTTTCCGTACTTTGAACTAATCTGGTCTTCCTTTATTGCCTTCTTCCAGTATTCAGCAATTATTTCATAGTTCGGGTCGGTTTCTGCGTTGTCGAAGAAATTCTTTGCAGTTTTGGTATCATATTCTCCGTTTTCGTTCTTCTGAAGTCCGAAATTCTGGACTATGATGTTGTGTGCGTGCTTCGGACCATATAGGAGGTCTTCGAGTTCCTCGTCGCTGATGCCAAGGCCTACTTCTTCGTAGTATTTGTTCCATACGTATGTGTTGAGAATGTCGTTCCAAGCACTTTCTCTTAAACTTCTTTCTGTGTTTGAATCGATGTTTCTGCCTTGCTGTGCAACTTCGTAGAATAAGCGGTGGTTGTTGTAGTTGGCTGTCCATTCGCTATAGTCAACCTTTGAACCGTTGATTTTTGCAACAACTGAATCGTCACCGTGTCCGATGCGTCCTGAACTCAGGAAGTCACCCAATAGGAACGCCAAAAGAGCCAAACCTACAATAACGATAACCAATACTCCACATTTCTCTCTAATGTTCTGTAATACTGCCATTACTTTAATGTTTAAAATTTATCTAAAACAATAATCTAATTTTTGGGGTGCAAATATAGCAATAATCTCAATCGTTACAATCAAAAAAATAAAATTATTCCATTCTTTATTTAAATAGGTGTGACATAGGAGATTGTATGAATGTCTTATTATTATAATAGGTGCGATGTATGTTGTTGGTAAGCAGTGATTTATGTCTAAAAACCCATTTTGTGCAAAAAAGTGTTGAAAAATTTTTGTCAGTTGGATGGAAAGCATTAATTTTGCAGTCCAAATTTTTAAGAAATAGAGAAATGTACGCAGTAGTAGAAATTTTAGGTCAACAGTTCAAGGTTGAAAAGGGCACAAAGCTTTTCGTAAACCGTATGGCAAGCGAAGAAGGCAGCAGTGTCAAGTTGGACCGTGTTCTTTTGGTTGACAATGAAGGTAGCGTTAAAGTTGGCGCTCCTGTTGTAGAGAATGCATCAGTATCAGCAAAGGTTATTAAGCACTGCAAAGGCGAAACCGTGTTGGTATTCAAGAAGAAGAGAAGAAAAGGTTATCAGACCCTCAATGGTCACAGACAGGCCTTGACTCAGATTGAAATTGAAAGTATTAACGCATAAAACAGTAAAATTATGGCACATAAAAAAGGTGTTGGTAGTTCGCGCAACGGTCGTGATTCCGAAAGTAAAAGATTAGGCGTTAAGGTTTATGGCGGACAGATTGCTATCGCAGGTAACATCATCGTTCGTCAGCGTGGTACTGTTCATCATCCAGGCAACAACGTAGGTATTGGTAGAGACCATACCTTGTATGCTCTTTGCGACGGTGAAGTAAAGTTCCAGAAGAAGAGAGACAACAAGTCG
Source organism: Bacteroidales bacterium (assembly GCA_017651185.1). Classification (GTDB taxonomy): domain Bacteria; phylum Bacteroidota; class Bacteroidia; order Bacteroidales; family ML635J-15; genus Bact-19. The sequence continues at coordinate 72,287 of JAGCDJ010000032.1, forward strand.
TATGTTTCGGTTCTTCCTTTCGCTGAAGAAGTGACTGAATAAGGATCTTAATAAATTTTTCATAATAAAGGTTTTAGTTAGTCTTGAGTGGTATTCCCCATATCACTCAAGATTTTTTTGTGTATCTGTATGAAAAAAATTGGCTTACTTTCCGATACTCATGGCTTTTTGGACTATGATGTTCTCGATTTCCTTGAGCCAGTAGATGAGGTTTGGCACGCTGGCGACATAGGCACCGAGGATGTTCTTGATGCTCTTGAAGCTCGCAAGCCTGTGCGTGCTGTTTTCGGCAACTGCGACGGTTGGGGAATACGCATGCGTACCACCGAAATCGAACGCTTCACAGTCGAAGGTCTTGACGTGCTTATGACGCATATCGGCGGTTATCCAGGTCGCTACGAGTACAAAATAAACGAGATTATGAAGGTTTTGCCTCCAAAACTATTCATTTCTGGGCATTCGCACATCCTAAAGATAGTAAACGACAAGAAGTATAACCTGCTTCACATCAACCCTGGAGCAGCTGGTCGCATGGGCATACATCGCACAATGACCTGCGTACGGTTTTACATTGAAAATGGCGTCGTGAAGAATCTTGAGCTTTTCGAGAA
>JAGCDJ010000033.1 GCA_017651185.1 Bacteroidales bacterium
AAAATCTATATCAACGTTTAATGCTGGTGGTTCAATATTGCAAACACCATCCATTCCAAGGCTATCAGTCTTTACTATCCACGGTTGCTGCGATGGGCTGATACCAATATATCCATATTTACCTTCGCCACCCATTATAAAACCACCGTCTGGAGTTAGGTCGAAAGAATGAAAGGACTGCTGGCAAATATAACTTCCTTCCGAATGATAGCTTCGCTTCCACATTATATCTCCGTCCATAGTAAGTTTTGACAGGTATGGTATAGTGCCACATAATGAATCGTTCCACTCCGAGCCAATTATGTATATGTATGTGCCATCTGTTTTTACTGATACTATATCATTGGAAAGGTCAACAGTTTCAATATCTGGAGTGTAGTAATATCTTCGGCATTTCTTCTCCAACAGTTGTTCCCCATCGGCAGAAATTTTGCGTAAGCATCCGTCATAATAGAATTCGCGGCCTTCTTGTATGGACACTGCAGGATATGAACCACTTAGAAGGTAATTGCCATCGGGTAGTTCAAGAAGTCCTGTTATATTGGCATCGGGATATCTTCCACTGCGACCGTATGTGCGCTGCCATATTACATTGCCAGAAGTGTCCATCTTGGCAAGCATCCATTGGTCGTAGTTATCTCCGCTGTGCCTTCCGCCAGCAATAAGATTGCCGTCCGAGGCTATGATCATACGGAGCATTGCACTATACGACACCTGATTCACAACTTTATTCCAGATGACATTACCTATTGAATCCGTTTTTACAACATTGGCTACAAGTTTTTGATTTACGGAATCATATAATTGTCCTACAAAGTAAAAGTCCCCATTCGTATATTCTTGAATCTCACCTATATAATCGTAGAAACCTATCGTGTCTTTTATGTACTTGTTATTAAAGTTTGTGTCCATAATGATAAGAGAAAATTTACCAGTTCCACTAGGACTTCCACTGGTTTTTGCGAAGCAATAATACTTGTTATATCCTTTTTTCAATATATTGTAACGAATATAACTGCTGTTAATTGAATCGTCTGCGAATTTCTCTTTTTCCCACACCATATTACCACTATTGTCTATGCCGACGACAGAAAAATTATGTCCACCATAAGTTTTTGAATGTGGGAACAAGGCCACATAAGAAACAGAATCTATCGTAATAATGTCGCTGATTAAACCTGTTCTTGTAGAATCATACATTATTCTATTGAAATTGGATTGTGCATAAAAGAAAACTGGTAGCGCGACTAATAAAAAGGATAATGCTAAATTTTTCATGGCTATTATTCTTTTGTAATTTTTATGGAATTGGAGTTGTGATGACAGTCTTAACAATTTCAAATAGATAGTATCCCCATTCCCTTTCCAAAATCCTCTTTTGTCAGCCTACGGCCATTGTATGTAAGCGTATCGGCAAGGCGGAAGGAATGCTTTTTCAGTCCGTTGCTGAAATACAGGTAGATGTTGAGGTATTCGTTGAGGAAAGTGCTGATGTTTTCGGCAGTAACTGTGATTTTTGCCTCGATGATAGTGGAAATTTCCTGCTGGAAAATCGGATAGTTGCCACGCTGACCAAAAACGCTGTAGATACCTTCGTGACGGATAAAAGCCGACTTTAGCGGCTGGTTTGTTTCCTCGAACAATGCCGACGGGAAAGCAATCTCGACCTTGTAGTCCTTTTCGACTATATTACCTGCATTGCGAATCATAAACTTGGGATAGAAGTTCATCGATGAGAACTTTCCTCCCGACAAGGTCGGAATGCCGTTTATGTTTGTCACGCCAAGGAACTCCAGATTGCAGGTGCTAATCTTCATATATGCCATGCGGACTTCCGACTCGTTCATTACCAGGCATTTGCCTTTGTTCCAGCGGTAGAACTTGCTGTCGGTGAACTGGTGCGGTGCATTGTTGTTGGCAGGGATGTGTATGTGGATTATCTTTCCGTCGGAATCGGGAATCGGGCAAATTTCTACCGAAAGAACATCAACCGGCTTGTCAATTTGCGACTGAATCTCGTGGAAAATCCACTCTTCGCCCTTGTCGAAACCTTTCACAGGCTCGAAAGCCTCGGCACGCGAACGCTTCTGCGCAATTCCGAAAACGAGTTCGCCCCCTCCACTATTGGCAATAGCCGAAACCATCTTGGCAAGTTTTGCCGACGATTTCTGTATGGTCTCCCACTGCGACCCGCCGACCAGCCATAGCGAATCGTGGCAACTCACCTTATCATCGACAAGTTTGCGGTAATAATCAATATCGTGCAGTCCTTCTATCTGCATGGCTACATATCGAAACTTGAGATGAACTCGTCGTTAATGAAATTGTCGTAACTACAGCAAACGTGAGTAGCAAAACTTATTGCACAATAGATAACCTTGCGCCACACTTCGAGCGGAAGACTTTCTAGGTCGGAAGCATAAACATTCTGCTTGATAAGTCCGTAGATAAGTCCAGCGTTGAAACTATCACCTGCTCCAACCGTCGATACCGGGGTAATGCGCGGCACATCGAACACCTTATGGAAGTCGGTGGTAAAAAGGTTAACACCATATTTATTGGCAGTATATATGAAATTTTTACAACCGCAATCCTTTACAATATTGTGAGTGTCGAGTGCTGAATTTGAATCAAAAATCAACTGGAAATCCTCGTTCGAACCTTTTACAATGTCGGCAATACCAAGGTTTTCCTTTATCATCGGCATAGCACGTTCGCGCTCCTTCAGGTGCGAAGGACGGAAATTCGGGTCGTAGATTATGATTGCTCCTGCCTCCTTTGCCTGGCGAAGACAAGCCATTAGGTCATTGCGGACTTCGGGCTTTATAGAGGTGTACGAACCAAACAGCACTATGTCGTCGTGCTTGACTTCGGGGAAAGTTATCTTTATTTCACCGTTTACGCGAATCTTGTAGAAACTGTAGGCAGGTTCACGGGTATCGTACAGGAAAGCGAGAGCCACACGCGACTTCGCATCGTTGTACAAGGTCAAATACTTGGTTGACACGTTGTTGTCCGACAAAAAGTCGGCGATAATGTTGCCAATGGTATCGTTGGCCTGGTCTCCGACAACATAAACCTTTTCTCCCATACGTCCCAACGACACCGATGTGTTCAAGATAGTACCGCCCGGACATGATTCCACCGCCTTACCGTTACGGAAAATTATGTCGTAAACGGTTTCGCCAATACAATAAATCTTTCGCATAGTTAAAATTTGTGTCCGCAAAGGTAACAAAAAAATGTTTCGCTAAACATCCGCACACAATAATTAAGGCATAAAGTTTGTTATTATTGATTGATTCAAAAAACGATTACGACATGAAAAGACTTGCATACGTATTTGCATCGATAGCAACCGCACTCGTGTTCACGATGCTATTTTTTGAAAAGAGCATTGGCTTGAACCTTGTAATCCTTGAATGGATAACCATACCTATAATGTTATTCCTTAATCGCCCGATGAAGGCGACAAAACTAACAGTCACTGCAATAATAGTCTTGCTGCTAACCTCGCTGGCGGTTCTTTATTCGCATTCCAACTGGACGATATTCGTCAACATGCTTATGTTTTTCACCTGCAACAGCATAATAGTATTCAAGGAATACCGCAGTTACATGTACGCGGCCTTCGAGTCGTTCCGCAATGCTGCACTTTCGTTTGTTCCGCAGGTGAACCGCAAGCATGAGGCAGGCGAACCCAAAATGAAAAAAAGCAAGATTTTCTGGCTTTCCGTACTAGCATTCATTATTGCAATAGCATTCATAATACTTTACTCGCTTGCTAGTTCCAAATTTGGTGAAATGGTAGGCGACATATTGCGTTCGCTCGATTTCGAACTGATTGTCCTATTCCTATTCGGACTAGTCTTCGCCAACTTCGCATTTCGCCAGAAAACGGAGAAACTTATGACATACGAGAAAGGCAAGGACGAAACAATAGAGCGCAAACGTAAGAAAAAATACCTGCGCGGACTTTCGCAGACGCTCAAGAACCGCAATTTCTTCGGTGTAATGCTACTCGGAATGCTAAACATCGTACTACTTGCATTCAATATCAGCGACATACGCTACGTATGGTTATACTCGTGGGACGGTGCTTTCCTGAAGGAGTTCGTACACGAAGGAACATGGATTCTATCGTTCGCCATAATTATCTCGCAGATGATTGCACTTCTGCTATTCCGCGAAAACCTCAACTTCTACAGCCGCAACCGCCTGCTTAAAATTTTAACCATGATATGGCTTGCACAGAATTGCTTCATGGCATTGTCGGTTTGCATGCGCAACATCTGGTACGTAAAATACTTCGGGCTGGCGTTCGGACGAATAGCGGTATTCTTCTTTTTAGTTCTCGTAATCGTCGGACTGGTGTCCATTATGATAAAGGTAAGCAAACGCAAGACGATGTACTACCTATTCAAGGTCAACAGTTATTCATTCATGGTAGTGATTGCACTTTCGTCTCTTGTAAACTGGAACGTAGTAATTGCCGACTACAACTTCGCCCACAGCGATTCATCGTTCATCGAATACTCGTTCATGGCAACACTTGACAACTCCGCACTGCCATACCTTGTAAAGACGAAGGAAGAACTCGAGACAATCGACAGGCAGCAGGAAGCCGCCATGAAGTTCGATACAAAGATGGACTATTTCATATCTTCGAAGAAGTACGAAATACTAATCAAGATGAAAACACTTGAATTCGTCGACGAATACAATTCAATGAGTTTCCTCGAATGGAACTATGCCGACGAATGGGCGTACCGCAAACTCAAGGAAAGCGGTCATCTGGAAAATATCGATTTTGATGCCGACTGGTTCGACCTGCTAAAATAAAGATATTTACGAATGATGTTTTTCCATTCATCCCACCGTTAAAATGTTCCAAAACCAGAGCATTTGTGCTCATTTAGAACATTTATCCCGTAACCGACCTTTTATTTTTTGAATCTTTGAAGCATCGCAACTTTGCGATGCTTCAAATTTTAGTACAGACGCAATGCCTTGCGTCTCAACCATAAACAACTTCAAACCATCATAAACAATCTCAAACCTAGAAACTCACAAACTTTAGAAACATAGAAACCAAAAATATATTATCTTTGCAACCCTAAATAAAGAAGTACAAAAATGTCTGAAAACACACAGGACAAGGAACTTATAAAGGAAGTCACCCAATCGGAATACAAGTATGGATTCGTTTCCGACATCGAAGCCGATGAAATTCCAGTTGGTCTCAACGAAGAAACGGTACGACTGATTTCCCAGAAGAAGGGCGAACCCGAATGGTTGCTCGAATTCCGCCTCAACGCTTTTGAGAAGTGGAAAAACATGGAACAGCCAAACTGGGGACACCTCGACATTCCACCAATCGACTACCAGAGCATAATATACTACTCTGCTCCAAAGCAGAAGAAAAAACTTAACTCGCTCGACGAAATCGACCCCGAAATCAAGAATACTTTCGACCGTCTTGGCATTCCGCTCGATGAACAGAAACGTCTTTCGGGCGTTGCTTTTGATGCGGTTATGGACAGCGTTTCGGTAAAGACAACCTTCCAGGAACGACTTGCCGAAGACGGAATCATCTTCTGCTCGTTTAGCGAAGCAGTGAAAAACCACCCCGACCTCGTTCGCAAGTACATGGGCAAGGTGGTGCCATCGGGCGACAACTACTTCGCAGCACTCAACTCGGCTGTATTCAGCGACGGCTCGTTCTGCTACATTCCAAAGGGAGTGCGCTGCCCGATAGAACTTTCGACCTACTTCCGCATAAACGCAAGCAACACTGGTCAGTTCGAACGCACGCTTATAGTCGCAGACGAAGGCGCATACGTAAGCTACATGGAAGGCTGTACCGCTCCACAGCGCGATGAAAACCAACTTCACGCTGCAATAGTCGAGATAATTGCCGAAAACGATGCCGAAGTAAAGTACTCAACCGTACAGAACTGGTATCCAGGCAACAAGGAAGGCAAAGGCGGAATCTACAACTTCGTAACCAAGCGCGGTCTTTGCAACGGCAAAAATTCAAAGATAAGCTGGGCGCAAGTGGAAACAGGTTCGGCAATAACTTGGAAATACCCGAGTACAGTGCTCAAGGGCGACAATTCGGTATCGGAATTCTACTCTGTAGCCGTTACCAACAACTTCCAGCAGGCAGACACAGGTTCGAAGATGATTCACATTGGCAAAAATACCAGTAGTACGATTGTATCTAAAGGTATTTCTGCAGGACGAAGCCAGAACTCGTATCGCGGAATGGTGATGATTGGCAAGAACGCCGACAACGCCCGCAACTTCTCCCAGTGCGACTCGCTGCTTATGGGCGACAAGTGCGGAGCTCACACCTTCCCCACCCTCGATGTGAACAACGAAACTGCAATAGTTGAACACGAAGCAACAACTTCAAAAATCAGCGAAGACCAGATTTTCTACTGCAACCAGCGCGGCATCTCCACCGAAACCGCTATCGGATTGATAGTAAACGGGTACGCAAAGGAGGTAATAAGCCGTCTGCCAATGGAATTTGCGGTAGAAGCACAAAAACTTCTGCAAATAAGTCTGGAGGGAAGCGTAGGATAAAATGAACACACGGTACTCTGACATACAAAAAGATTTCAAACTGGCAGGCAACGACAGAGCTTTCGTAACAAGTTGTATGCAATGTGGAGTAAAACCATATAGCATTGACATAGAATCCACTTGTTCTGTCGTAAGTGAACAGGCAGTATCATATTATGCTAACTTTGAAAGTCAATTGCCCATTGTATTCGATGTTCCATTTCCGCCTAATGTAAAAAACGAATTCACATTCATTGACCTTTTTGCTGGCATTGGAGGATTCCGCATACCTATGCAATGGGAAGGAGGTAAATGTGTGTTCTCATCAGAGTTCAACCCACACGCACAACATGTATATGAAGCAAATTTTGGGGAGTTTCCATTCGGAGATATAACTACGATTCCTGCTGATTTCATTCCCCAACACGATATACTATGTGCTGGTTTTCCTTGTCAACCATTCAGTATTTCTGGCAAAATGAAAGGTTTTGAAGATACACGTGGGACGCTAATATACAATGTATTCAAAATAATCGAAGCAAAACAGCCCAAAGTTGTATTTCTTGAGAATGTCAAACACCTTGTACACCACGACCACGGCAATACCTTAAAAACAATATTGGAAGGTCTAGCAAATTTAGGTTACAAATATTCATTCAAAGTACTAAATGCTTCCGATTTTGGTGTGCCTCAAAACAGAGAAAGAATAATAATAATTGCAAACAAAGAAAAATTATTTAACTTCGACAAAGTGGAAAAACTTCCACCTAAAACTATTGATGACATAAAGGATAATGACTCCTCCTCCTTTGAATATCTTAATGAACCTTACACTTTACTTGAAGAAACAACCAAGCAACCATCTGGACTAATTTTTGCAGGCTACAGAAACAAAAAAATTAGAAAAGCAGGCGTTCGTCCTGGCACCGAACATCTTTCTAGGGTTCACAAACAACCGAACCGAATATACTCAACAAAAGGCATACACCCTGCACTACCATCGCAAGAAACATCAGGTAGATTCTTTGTCCTTGATGACAATAAAGTAAGAAAATTAACAATGAATGAATGTTATAGACTAATGGGATTCCCTGATGAATTCATTCGCGACACAAGCATATCAGAACAATATAGACAAATAGGCAATTCTGTATGCATACCAATGATACATACCATTACAAAACAAATAAAAGAACAATTGCTATGAAAGATCAAGACAAAAAAACAAAGGACTTCATTAACAATGCTTACGAATCAGCAATGTCATCTGCTTCTGGAAGAACTGTTCCTAATTCAAAATTATCTCACTCAAAAAAGGCAAATATTGACATTATTGTAAAGAATGCAGAAAGTAGCAAGGCTGCTATGACTGTAATCCTAACAAGCCTCGTATACAAATGCCTTTATCCAAATCAAGATGTACGCAAACATCAGTCAAGCATCAAAGGAGGATATTCTGGTCGCACATTTGACACGCACTACATAACACCATTCTTAAAAAGGAACAAGTTCCCATCCATGACCACTAGCGGATGGCTTACTCGCTCATTTGAACAGAAAGTACCATATGACTTTAACTATACAGGAGCAATAAAGCCAAACGAACTGAAAAATGCATTTTTGAATGTAATGTCTGATATTGAAGACGGTAAGAACGATGAGAAACTTATACTCGACTATTTGCTTCAATCTTTGATAATACAACGCGACACCAACAAATTGAATCTAGCGATACCACAAAACCTATCAATCAACGACATTGTTAGTTTATTAGACAAACATTTCCACAATCATTACAAAGCATCTGGAGCATCTCGACTTCCTGTATTGGCATTGTACGCTATATATACTTGCCTAATAAACGACAATTTTTCAAGATATAAAGGCAAGAAATTGCTCTCTCTTGAAAAACATAATTCTGCCGATACACAAAGCGGAAGAATAGGTGATATAGACATTGTTGATGAGAATGACAATCCGTTTGAGGCTGTCGAAGTAAAATTTGATATACAGATTTCACACGACATTGTAATAATAGCCAAAGATAAAATTTTGCCAACAAAAGCAGAACGATACTACATATTATCTACAAAAGACATTAAGGAATCCGACAAAGACATTGTAGAACAAGACATTAAACAATTGAAAAACATCCATGGTTGCCAACTTATTATAAACGGAGTAATGCAAACCATTAAATATTATCTGCGACTAATGCCTGAAACATCAACATTTCTAAATATTTATACACAACTACTAAATACTGACGATTCCATAAAGTTCGAGCATAAAAACAAATGGAACGATTTGATTTCTAATTTATAACAGTCACTAATGGAAAGACAAAACGACATAATATCACTGCTCACAGTAAAACGCTTCAACGTTAGACTGATGACCGCATATCTGCAAAACAACAAGCAGAGAATCGGTGATTTTGTCGTTTACTCTCTCGAAAACGAGAATTTTTCGTGGCGTGCAAGCTGGGTTTTGTGCAAATACGCGGAGAAAAATGCCGCCGACATACAGCCATACGCACAAATGATTGCCGAAAACCTGCCCAACATCACAAAGCACGGACATATCCGCGAAACACTCAAGATACTATGCCATCTGCAACTCGATGAAAAGCTCACTTGCGACATTCTGGACTTCTGTTTCAGATGCGTAAAAGACAACAAGTTGCAGTCATCCACAAAATCTGCCGCTTTCGACTTCATTCTGAAGGTCGGACAATCCTACCCCGAACTGCAATCGGAAGCACAAGCAATCTTCAGCGACACCAAGGACTACTATCCTCACGGTATGCGCAAATCGATATCTGTAAAGACGATGCGTGCATCGTCTCATAATAAAAACGAAAAAATCATATCACAATGCTAACAATAAAGAACCTTCACGCCGAAATAAACGGCAAAGAAATACTTAAAGGTATAAACCTTGAAATAAAGGAAGGCGAAGTTCACGCCATAATGGGTCCCAACGGTTCGGGAAAATCAACCTTGTCGGCAGTGCTCACAGGTAACGAAAACTACAAAGTTACCGAAGGCGAAGTTATCTTCAAGGGTAGAAACCTCCTCGAAATGAGCGTAGAACAGCGTGCAAAGGAAGGTATCTTCCTCAGTTTCCAGTATCCAGTTGAAATTCCGGGCGTAAGCATGATAAACTTCATGAAGACCGCCATCAACGAGCAGCGCAAATACCGCGGTTTGCCCGAACTGACAGCATCGGAATTCCTGAAATACACCCGCGAAATGAAGGAGTTCGTAGAACTGAAGGACGACCTTGCAAACCGTCAGGTGAATGTAGGTTTCTCGGGTGGAGAAAAGAAACGCAACGAAATCTTCCAGATGGCAATGCTCCGTCCATGCCTCTCGATTCTCGACGAAACCGACTCGGGTCTTGACATCGACGCACTCAGAATTGTTGCCAACGGAGTTAACAAGCTCAAAACCCCCGAAACATCGTGCATAGTCATCACCCACTACCAGCGACTTCTCGACTTCATCGTTCCCGACGTTGTTCACATTCTTTACAACGGACGCATCGTAAAGACCGCAGGCAAGGAACTCGCTCTCGAACTCGAAGAGAAAGGTTACGGATGGATTAAGCAGCAGCTTGGAGAATAATCACAACGGACGACCATGGACATCAAGAAAAAATACATAGACATTTTTGAAAGTTGCGCCGAACAGTTCCGCAAGTCCGACACCGACTTCATGTTCGCCAAGCGCAACGAAGCCTTGGAAAGTTTCCGCCAAAACGGACTTCCAACGGCAAAAACCGAGAATTACCGCAATTTCAACATCGCCGACATTTTCAGTACCGAATTTGGCAATGTTTTGCAAAACAAAACCAATGTCGACCTGAACGAATATTTCAAGTGCGAGGTCGAAAATATGGATGCCGAAGTGGTTCTCGTATCGAACGGAATGTACTACGACCAGAACAAGGTTCTTCCCGACAAAGCGATAATTTGCAGTTTGAAGGAAGCCCAGACCAAGCATCGTGATATTTTTGAGAAATACTACAACTCAAGCGCATCAAACTTCGGCGATGGTTTTGTAAACCTCAGCACTATGCTTGCCGATGACGGACTTTTCGTTTACATTCCCGATAATGTTCGCCTCGAAAAGACATTGCAGATAATAAATCTCAATCACGGATTCGGCAGCAAGAACATTGTAAAGCGCAACCTTATTGTTTTGGGCGAAAACTCGTCATTGTCGGTTGTAGTGTGCGACCACACGCTCAACAGCAGCAACAATTTCGTAATCGACACCACCGAATCGTTCATCGGCAATGGCTCAAAACTTACGCACTACACTTTGCAAAACGAGCCCGACCAGTCGAGCTTAGTTAGCAGTCACCTTGCCGAACTTGGCGACAACGCCAACATCGAATCGTTTGTACTGACGCTTCACGGCGGCATCGTGCGCAACAACCTGCGCGTTCGCTTCACCGGAGAACATTCCGATGCCAACCTGCTTGGACTTTACCTCATCGACCGCAAGCAATATGTTGACAACTATACTCTTATCGAGCACCTTGTACCGAACTGCAACAGCAACGAACTTTACAAGGGCATACTAGATGAGCAGGCACGCGGTTCGTTTATGGGTAAAATTATCGTTCACGAAGGTGCACAGAAGACAGCGGCCTACCAGACCAACCGCAACCTCTGCCTTACTGGCGATGCCCGTATGACCACCAAGCCGCAACTCGAAATCTACGCAGATGATGTTCAGTGTAGCCACGGTGCAACTGTCGGTCAGTTGGACGAAGAAGCATTGTTCTACCTTCGCCAACGCGGAATCAGCACCAAGGAAGCAAAGTTGATGCTTATGTTCGCATTTGCCAACGACATTCTAATGAATATGCACATAGAACCGCTGAAAGAACGCATTTCGGGCATGATAAACTCACGTCTGCGTGGCGAACTTACCGAATGCAGCAACTGCCTGCTGAATTGCGAAGGTGGCAACTGCAATATGTAGAAGGCTTCGCCGTTTGAATGCCTGCGGCGTTTTTATGGGCTACGCCCGTTTCTAAGTTTCTCGCTAACGCTGTTACAAAAACAGAAATATCATACAGAACAGCTCTTGCGATGCGCTGAGTTAATACCGAAGCGAGCCTGTCGAAGGGCAGCATCTATTTTCTTGTTTTTTTATACATGATTTCCAATGACTTCATAGTTTTAACCTGATTTCAATTTGCTATTTACATATAGCATTTACTAAATATATTTGCTATTTACAAATACTATTTTTAATAAATGTTTGCTATTTAGAAAAAGCATTTTTATCTTTGCAAAAAATTTATTTATGGAAACCTTATTTGAGAAACACGACATATTGCTCAGAAACACAAAGACGAACTTCGTAAGAAGCATAATGGACGACATTGACTGGGAATCACACCTAATAGCATTAAGAGGGCCAAGAGGTGTCGGCAAAACCACACTTATGTTGCAATACATCAAGCTCAACTACCAGCCATACAGCAGAAAAGTCCTGTACTGCTCACTGGACACAATGTATTTTGCATCACATAGTTTGCTTTCGTTAGCTAGCGACTTCTACAAGCAAGGCGGAAAACACCTTTTCCTCGACGAAGCACACAAGTACGAAAACTGGAGCAAAGAAATAAAAGAAATATACGACCTCTACCCCGAAATGCGGATAGTGCTTAGCGCCTCATCGCTACTAAACCTGCTTATGGGCGATGCCGACCTGTCGCGGAGATGCATATCATACGACATGCAAGGATTATCTTTTAGGGAATTTCTCGGATTATACAACGGCATACAGATAAAGCCTACACCTTTAGAAACAATACTACGCAACCCGCAGGACATCTGCGCCGAAGTGAACGAAAAATGCAGACCAATAGAACATTTCAATGAGTACCTTAAATTTGGTTACTATCCGTTCTACAGCAAAAACAAGTCAACTTACTACCAGATAATAGAACAAATAGTCAACTTCACAATCGACGTAGAACTAACGCAAATCTGCAAGGTTGACATTTCTAACATACGGAAAATAAAGGCATTGCTTTACGTTTTATCAACAACAGTACCTTTCGACGTTGACATAAGCAAACTATCCGTATATACTGGCATAAACAGAAACACCATAATAGCCTACCTTAGAAATCTTACCGATGCGCACATAATACAGCAACTTTATTACGATGCCAAATCGGTTGGCAAACTCCAAAAACCAGACAAGATTTACCTTGACAACACCAACCTCATATATGCGCTTGCCACAGCCAAAAGCAACATTGGAACAATCAGGGAAGCCTTTGCCATAAACCAGTTGTCTGCCAGACACACAGTCGAATACAACAAAAATGGTGACTTTAGAATTGATGGCAAATGGATTGTAGAAGTAGGCGGAATCGACAAAGATTTTTCACAAATAGCCAACATTCCAGATTCCTACATATTTGCAGACAACATCGAAACACCAATAGGCAAAAAACTCCCCCTATGGCTTTTAGGAATGATGTATTAGGCTACGCCTGTTTCAAAGTTTAACTTCGTTGAGGGCTACGCCGTTCTCGCTGCGCTGTTTAACTTCGTTGAGGGCTTCGCCGTTCAATGGCTGACGCCGTTTCTAGGTTTCTAGTGGTTCGAATAAACCATTATTCTCCCAGAAACGCCACACGCGGTTTCACGTCACCGTCCAATGCCGAAAGCAAACGCAGTTGTACAAACAAAATATAATTTCCGACACGCTGGATGGTTGTCGGTTCTGCATCCGGCACTTCGTATGTTTTCAAACAGCGAAGTCCGTCGGCAGCGATAGCATAGTAACGCAAAGCGTCTTTTGAAGATATGCTTATTGTCCAGTCGTGGAAGTTTCCTATAATGGTCATAGATTCCGCTTCGGGATTAAAGGCAGGGAGTTCCACTTGTGTAAAACTATAATTTTTCGCAGAAAGCATCCAGAAACGGTTTTCGGTATCGCTTACAAATGCCAGCGACTTGTGATTGCGAAACTCTGTCACAAATATATGCTTTGGAATCATCCCATCGGGCAAGTCAATATACCGCAGATAAGGTCGTCCACGCATCATCTTCAAATGATAGAGTTTATCATTCGAATCGGTAAGCAAATAGCCGTTGTCGTACTCTTTCTTTACTGACGGATTTCCAGAAACAATATGTGCGGGAAATGCAAAATTCTTCTGCTCAAACACTTGCATAAACAAGTCGCTTTTTTCTTGGTTTACCGAATTTGTCTTCATGTCAACAAACTCAATTCCATTATCGGTAATACGGAAAACATCATCTGGCATTTCGAGGTCAACGCGACCAGACATTGACTCCATAAGCGGATAAAGCGGTATTTCATGCTTATTTACAACGGAAGGTGCAATCTTGAAACTGAAATTCTCGTTCTGAATAAACTTTGCGTCAACAGGTACACCATTTATCGTATCGGGCAAACGGTTGTCCATAATCAACTGACGACAATAAAACTGTGGCAACAAGCCATGAAATTGTGCTTCGGTATATTCGTTTGATTTACAGTCGGAAAAATGCTTTCCATCCTCATCGTTCTTGAACATTGCAAAATCATCGATTGCAGAACTATATAGTGTAAACGGTGGTTTTTCGGACTTGTCGGTAGAAAAATGGAATACCCAAGTTAGAATCCAAACGGCAAGAAAAACGCATGTCAGCACAAAGAAAATGCGTCCGGCCATCACCCATATTTTTTCAATCTTATTCATACCTATTCCCTCCCTTCTTTAAAACGGACAACCGATGTCAATGGCAAGGCAAGTCCAATGACGACCACCACGCCAAGCCACGGAAGCATAGAATTGTAGGCCTCGGGCAATGGCGACATGTAAAATATCCTCAGGCAAGCGACTGCTATAAGAATGTCGAGAATACGCCTGCGCCAAACGGGTTCAAGGCAAATCCAAGCGACAAGTTCGTAGGCAAAAAGTCCTGCCAGATACCAAGGGACTGCAGTCAGTATTATGTGGCTGACAATTTCGCCAGCAAAAACCGAATTCAGTCCAACTATAAGCATTACAAGGTTGCCACAAAATATAGCGAGCAACGCCACAAAGCCAAAAGCCAGCATTTCGCTAATCGAACGCACATAGCCCTGCGGAAGATGCATAGTTAGTTTCAACCGCTTCTGAACCAATTCGGGCACAAACTGAACCACTGCGGCAACTATTCCAACCAACAGCGGAACATACCGCAGCAAGTCGATAAATATTGCATCGCGGAACATTGCCACTTCCCACAAATGGGCTGCACCTTTCAACGAAACAAGCCGGTTTATGTTCAAAATCTCATATCCGCAAAGCGAAAATGTAACCAATATGCATACAAGGTAAAACCACCTCGTTTTTATCCATTCTTTGTATATCATAATTCAAAATTTCAATGTGGTTGTTCCATTGTAGGGGTTGGTTTGAAACCAAACCCCTACGGACACCACATTGGCCATTGTTAATTGTCCATTATCCATTCTCTAATATTTTCCCGTCAACCCGATGAAAGCATCCTCGAGATTTACCTTTTGCGAGGTTAAATTCTCGTATTTGACACCTTTTGACTGCAAAAGCGACTGCAACTTATCCATTTCCAAAAAAGAACCGAACTCGACATTGCCACGCATTGCCATAGGATGAAAAATATCTTCAATTCCTGACAAATCGCTGTTATCGGTCAACTTTAAATTGTACTGACGATATTTTTCAAGCAGTTCGGTTACTGGCATTTGAAGCAAGATCTTTCCGTAATCCATTATAATGCAGTCGTCAATAAGTTTTTCCATATCCTGTATAATGTGCGAGGTCAGGAAAACTGTTCTTTCGGATGATTTCACGAAATCGCGCAGATAGTCAATAAAAAGCCGTCGGTAGCCAGGGTCGAGGCCAAGCGAAAAATCGTCAAGGATAAGCACCTGCGGATTCTGCGCCATCAAAAGTCCCAATGCCACCTGCGACCGCTGTCCGCACGACATCCGCGAAATGCGCTGGTTTGGGGCGACTTTCAGCATTGACATCAGGTCGTAATACACATTTTTGTCCCATTTTGGATAAAACCGAGCATAAAAACGCTCAATTTGGCGGATAGTCATAAAACTATACTGCACATGTCCTTCAATAAGCAAACCGATGTCGCGTCGAAGTTCTGGATTCATACCGATTATGTTCTGTCCGAAAATCCGACATTCACCGCTACGGGGTTTCAAAAAACCGCTTAGAATGTTTATTGTTGTGGTTTTGCCAGTTCCATTTTTGCCAAGCAAACCGAGTATGCGTCCTCGTGGAACAGAAAAACTAAGGTTTTCGTATATGCACCTTTTGCCGTAGTAATGGGTTAGGTTAATGCAATCAATCATAAAAAGTTTCTGGGTTTATATGGGCTGACGCCCGTTTCTGGGTTTCACGTTTCTATGGCTTCGCCGTTTCTTGGTTTCTGGTTGTTGAGACGCAAGGTCTTGCGTCTGTACGTTTGAAATGGTTTTATTTTGTTTCTTGTAGGCTCGCAATGCATTGCGAGCCTACACATTATCCATTGTCAATTATTCATTGTCAATTACATTATATTCCAACGCATCCATGTGATAGAACGACAAATACGCCTTGCCTTCCTTTGCTTCGCGCTCGGCAATTTTGGCACGGAAATCGGCAATGCGGGTTTCTGGGGTATTTGCTGTTTCCTGACGCGACTGCTTTTCGGCACCACAACCTTCAGCACCTTCGCCGTGCTGTGGTTCCTGTTCCTGGAGTTGCTTTTCCCACTCCTGCAAATAGTCCTCATCAATGCGCTCTTCCCTGACAATCCCCTTCACCGTTACAATATGTTCTAAACACTCCTGCTTGAACGGTTCGCCAAGTTCTACACTTTCAACACGCAAAATCTGCGTGTCGTCACTGCCCATAAGGAACATCTTGCGACCGCTATGCCTGCACAAATGCATACATAACCCCTCAACTGTTACCGTATCGCCAACCATTGTATCAAGTTTGGCAAGTACTTCGTCAACCTGCATCGTCTTTGCCTGCGGTGCATCCTGTTCGGTGGCATCTGCCTTATTGCCTTTGCACGAAAAAAGTGCAAAAGACACGATTATTACTGCAAAAAAACCGAAAAATCTCTTCATATTACTAAATTTTTACATTCAACAAAAAAAAGTCGGGGCACAAAACATAAAAGAATTATCGAACCCAAAACAGAGGCTCAGATACTGCCCTTCGACAAGCTCAGGGTGCAGTTCAGTATGACAGCCTCCGTTTTTATAGACTACAAATAACAACATCTGCCCCGACAAAGAAATCTAACTTAAATTTTAACGAATGACTATCTTTTGAACTGTATTTACTCCTGCCTTCACAATATATGTTCCTGCATTCAGCGTGCGAACCTCATCGGTGCTTGTTACAGCAAACGAATCTACCAACTGACCGAGCAAATTGTAAACAAACACATCTTGATTTTCGGCACCAATTATGCGAAGTTCGTTGCCATACGAATAAATCTCCACATTTGCACCTTCTACCATATCAACGGCAACTGTCAACTTGAACGATACTGTAACCTCGTGGTCATTGTCAATAGCAGAAAGCGTAAATTCATTGTTTTCAACATTTTGCACTTCACCATCAAGCAAAAACTCATCGAGTTCGTAGCCCTCATCGGGAACAATCGTGAACACAACATTCGTCCCCTCAACTATTGATTCAAGGTTCTCAGGATTTGTTGTAACATTTCCATTTTCGCCAACATTCAAGATTATGGTGTATGTTTCTGGTTCTACTGGTATCAACTTGAAAGTTACATCAACAGTTGCATCGGCTGTAACATTAAGCGTATAGGTATTGTTTTCCACAGCAACTGCCTCACCATCAAGCAAGAACTCATCTAATTCGTAGCCTTCTTCGGGAACAATCGTGAAAACGACCTCCGTACCTGCGACCAAACCAGTCAAAGTTTCGGGATCGGTTGTAACACTGCCATTCTCACCGACATTCAAGGTAACATCGTAGCGTTGTGGAGCAGTAAATTCATAACCCGGGAAAGTGTACTCAGCAATCACACCGTGCCAAGTAGTTGTTGATGTATATGAAGTTGCCTCTGTTGCATAACCAAAATCCAATGCCTTGTTTGCCTGCACGCGGGTTGCAATCAAGAGTGAATCGCCCTTGGCTGCACACGACCAAGCAGTTATCGAACCCAGTGATTCAGCAAGGATGTATGATGTTGAAGATTCAAGATTGTGGTTGAACGAATCAAAATAATTCGACTTTGGAGAACTTGCCCAGTTGTAGCCGTATGCAAAAACGCTGTCGGCATTTACAACAAGTCCGAAATTATTTGAAATTCCGCTTGTCTGCTTTACAAAACCTTTGTCGGCAACACCGGTAGCAGCATTGCAACGGAAAACAAAACCTGCATACACGGTTCCTTGTGCTGCCAGTTCATCTGTTCCGACATTAAAACCTCCCTGTATGCCACCAGCAACAAAGAAATTTGAATTGTCGGGTGCAAACTCGAGAGCATTTACCTGCATAAAGTTCTTGTTGCTAACCAATGCTCCCTGCACCAGCGACAAATAATCTACCGACAAGTCGGAAGCATTTATCCTTGCTGTCCAGAAACTATACTTGTCGTCTGGTGTAATCTGCGATTCGCCAAGAGTAACCGCCTCGTTGCTTCCCTTCAAATAACCTACGACATACAATTTGCCATCCCTGTACTTCATCATCTTGGCAGTTTCACCTACACTGCTACCGCCAGTAACAATATGACTGTTGTAAGTAAGGTCGGCATTGAGTTTCAGCACAAATGCAGAACCGGCAAAGCCAGAACCGCCATCCCAGTCGGCAACATTGTGTGCCAAAATCTGATTTTCGCCAATATGCATCGTGCGTCTGAGATTGCCTGTAACAAAGAAGTTTCTATCGGCATCCTGTGCTGCACCATAAAGCGAAAATCCATCCGAAATTCCCCAAGTATAATTTGCTGCCGGATTGTCCACTGGATTCCAATCAACAATTGCACGAACAGCAGAAACAATATTTCCATCTGCATCAATCTTTACGAAAACCGGCTGATATACATTGTGATAATCGGCATCGGGGAATGAGAATGTAAGTGTTGTCTCGGTGCCATTGTTGCCGACAATCTGCAACAGAATGTCGCTTCCGTAGAAATTGTTGCTTGTGTGACGGGCTTTCAGCGCCAAGAATGCGCCACCGTCGGCAGTCGGTGTATAGTCGCTCGATGACACATCAACATCACCATTCTTCGAATAAACCTTCCAGACAACATTTCCGCTGAAATCGTGCTTTACCAACATAATGTTATTGTTGTAACTAGTTCCCGAATACGGGGCACCCGTCATATCCTCGCCGAGAAAATGTCCCTGGGTGGCAGCCGCATCGCCAGTTGTGTCGGCATCCGAACCCATACTCACCATAGTATAAACATACCCTGCATTATCGACCTTTGTACCATATACGGTGGTCTGAGCCTTGTTTTGGGCATTAGCATCGGCAATTGCAGCCGAATACCAGCCAAAGTTTGCAGGTTGCTGCGCAAAAATCGAACACGCGCCGCACAAAACAATCACAATCAATGATAAAATTTTCCTATTCATACATATAACTTTTTAATTACTAATCAAATGAACATTCAAAATCTGTCTTACGAGACATATTGCAAAGGTAAAATGCAATATACCTACGAAAACATCGCCATTTGTTGTGATTTTTACACCTGCAAATCATTATTTGTTGTGATTGTTGAACGGAAAGAGTTGAGAATAAGGCAAATTGGCACATTTTTAAGTTGTTTCTTTATGGCATCTGGAAGATTACGACGCAGAATGAGTAATTGTAAGAAAATCCTATTTAAAACTAACTTATTGACACTCTGAATTATAACAACACATTTGTTTTTAAAAATATGCGTTTATTCAGCGGTGAAATGCACTTTTGTTATGTTCACCGCTGAATAAAACAAGGTTTTATGGGTAAGATTATTGGAAAAACCGATTAAATTGCTGAAATGACAAAACAAAACAGCAGCCAACTATTGCCGACTGCTGAAAATCATTGATGCCTATAACCTAGCATTTATTAATCTCCAGCCAGATATTCATAATAGTTGTCAGGGCTGATAGTAACTATTTCCGAATTTGGATAAGCAGAGATAAAGGTTCGTGAAACTTTTGCCTTTTTCTTGGGATTCCATTTGAATTCGAATGCAGTAATTTTACCATCTTTTTCTTCAATGTAGTCAATTTCCTGTTGCTGGGTTGTTCTCCAAAAGTACGACTGGCAATAATTATCGGAGTAGGAATTTTTCTTCTTAAATTCGCTAATCATATAGTTTTCCCACAATTTGCCCTGGTCGTCACGCAAATTTATATCGTTGAAATTGCCTATCAAAGCATTTCTTATTCCATTGTCGTAAAAATATATTTTCTTGCTCATTTTCAATTCATTGCGCAAATTTCTGCTGAATGAACCCAGTCTGAATACAATTTGTATCTGCTCAAGCAGATTTATGTATTTGTCAACAGTAGCCTTGTCAATGCCGACTATAACAGCAAGTTCAGAATACGACACTTCGCTTCCAACCTGATAGGCCAACGCCTGTAACAATTTTACAAGTTTGTCGGGATGCTTAATTCTCTCCCATTCCAAAATGTCCTTGTACAGATAGCTGTTCGTTAGTTGCGACAATACAAACTTCTCATTTCCAGCATTATTCACGACATCGGGGTATGAACCATAAACCAATCTGATAGGTAGATTCCGTATCTCATTCCACATTCCGAAATGCTTTTGCAACTCGTTGAATGAGAAAGGATACAACTGATATTCCCATTTTCTGCCTGTCAATGGTTCGTTGACTTTATTTGCCAACTCAAATGCTGAGCTTCCTGAAATAAACAATTGAACCTGCGGAAGATGATCGGTTATCAGCTTCATTTGTATGCCAATGTTCTCTACACGCTGAGCTTCGTCAACAACAATAATATCGTTCTGAGCGAAAAGTGTCTGCAACCTTGCGATTGTCAGTTCTCCAATCATATTCCTAATACTAATATCATCGGCATCGAGCCATTGAACATTTTTACCTGACTTTACCAATTCATGTAACAAAGTTGTTTTTCCTGTTTGGCGAGCGCCAATCAAAACAATTGCTTTCCCTTTGTACATCAACGACTTTAACCTATCTTCCAATTGTCTGCTTATCATATATATTTTTTTTGCAAAGATAATAATTTATTTTTACAAATATAATATTCGGGGAATGTATTCTCTAAATATTATAATATTCGGGGAATGTATTCTCCGAAATAAAGGATTGATGGCAGAGTTTCACGCTAATTTTTGCAGAAAAGGGTTCCATCACACCCCTATTTGTTGTGATTTTCACCCCTCCAAATCATTATTTGTTGTGATTGACTGGCATAAACGGCTCATATACCTTTGCCAACGATGAAAATTATTTTTATCATTTTGTGCTTTTGTGTGTTGCCTGCGAGCGTTCTTGCGGGCAACACCTTGATTTTAAAGTTGCTGGACAAAGCAAACAATTCGCCGATAGCCGACGCATACATATATGTGTCGGACAGCAACGGCAAATCGACAGGCACAATAAGCGACGAAGAAGGAATAGCAAGACTTACATTGAATCAGGGCGAATATACCTTATATATTACCCACATCCAGTACGAACCGCACAAATCAGTAATTTCGCTCAATAGCGACCGCAACATCACCATTCATCTGCAAAAGCACAACTATCAACTCAA
This sequence comes from Bacteroidales bacterium, assembly GCA_017651185.1. Taxonomy (GTDB): domain Bacteria; phylum Bacteroidota; class Bacteroidia; order Bacteroidales; family ML635J-15; genus Bact-19. The sequence continues at coordinate 21,384 of JAGCDJ010000033.1, forward strand.
CGAAGTTGTTGTAACCGCATCGGAATCGAAGAAAATGGGGTCGGTATCGACCATAGGACGAGATGCAATGAGCCATCTGCAACCTACAAGCATTGGCGACCTTATGGAACTTTTGCCTGGCGGAATATCGCAAACGCCATCGACAACACAGGCAAACTCCATATCTCTGCGCGAAACCGGTTCGCTCGGTGCCAGCGGACAAAAACTTAATAGCCAGCAATACTCCACACATTCGCTCGGAACGCTATTCGTAGTCGATGGCGCACCTATAAATACTGATGCCAATATGCAGTATGTGCAAGGCGGCGGCTTCGACGGCGTAGATATGACCAACCGTGGCGTAGATATGCGCACCATCAGCACTGACGACATCGAAAGCATAGAAGTAATGCGCGGAATACCGTCGGTAGAATACGGCAACCTGACAAGCGGCGTGGTTAACATCAAGAAAATACGAAAACCGACAAAGTTAAACGCCCGATTCAAAGCCGATGACAAAAGCCAACTGATATCGCTGGGAAAGGGTTTTGCACTGGATTCAAGCAAAAACACCATCCTTAACATAGACGGCGGACTGCTGAATGCCTACGCCGACATACGCAACCCGCTCGAAGAATACAAGCGTGCAAACATATCAGTAAGGTTGACTAGCACAATGCGCAAGGAAAACATAACGCTGAAAATCACCCCATCGGCAGAATACACGGGTTCGTTCGACAACTACAAGACAGACGAAAACCTAAGTTATTCAGGCATAAACACATTCAAGTCCAACTACAACAATATTGTGGTCGGTAGCGGAGTGTGCATACTGCCAAACGAAAACAAGCATTTCCAAAAGAGCGTCCTAAATATACAGGTCAACCAACAGTTCGATATGCTTGAACGCCAAGTGCTTGTAGCACCATCGCGAGCAGGCATAGCACCAAGCAGCAACGAACCGGGCGAATACGATGCCTACCTGCTTTTCAGCGAATATGTCGCAAACTACAAGGTTGACGGCAAACCATTTACGGCATTCATAAAGTCAACAACCGACTACGAATTCAGCAGCCAGCACACGGTAAACGCATTGAAATTCGGTGCAGAATGGAATATGTCCAAAAACTTCGGCAAAGGTCAGATATACGACCTTTCGCATCCGCTAACTACCAAAGGATGGGGAAACCGTCCACGCAATTTCAACGAAATACCAGCATTGCACACCTTATCGCTTTATATTCAAGACTATACTACCGCACGAATCGGCAAGCATCTGCTAGAAGCAAGAATCGGCATCCGTACAACCTCAATACTTGGACTCGACAAAAAATATGCAATGCACGCAAAACTATACGCCGACCCACGATTAAACATACAATGGACATTGCCACATTTTGGCAACAGGCAATGGAGCATATCGTTTTCGGGCGGAATCGGAAGCACAACCAAGATGCCGACAATGAACTACCTCTACCCCGATGCCAACTACATCGACATCATACAACTTGCCTACTACAACCAATACTCCCCAGCAGAATACAGCCGATACAACATCCTAAGTTATAGGGAAGATGCAACGAACTACGACATTAAGCCGGCAAGGAATCTAAAAAGCGAGTTCCGAGTTGACTTCGAAATAGAAGGCAATCGCCTGTGGGTATGCGTTTTCAATGAAAAAATGTCATCTGGGTTCCGATATTCAAGCACCTACTCTGCCTTCGAATACAAGGACTACGACGAATCGACCATTGCTGCCGACATTGCATACAAGCCAGAACTTTCAAACATTCCCTACGAAACAATCAGGAAACTTGGTGGATACAGTTTTGTAGAAAATGGCAGCCGACAGGACAAAATCGGCATAGAATGGGAATTCTCATCGGCGCGCATTAAGAAATTGTGTACAGCAATAAAGTTCAGCGGTGCGTGGTTCAGAAGCACTTATCTCAACAGTCGACCGATGTTCTACCCCGTAAGCACGGTGGTCAACAATACTATAATTTCCGACTATTACATCGGTCTTTACGACTGGAACGACGGACGCATAAACGAACAATTAAGCACCAACCTGCTTCTCGACACGCAAATACCGAAACTTAAACTGATATTCTCAACCTCGATACAGGCAATGTGGTTCGTTTCGACCAAGCGTATGAACCAGAACTGCAAGCCAACGCAGTATCTTTCGGCATCGGACGGACAACTGCACGACTATACCGATGAAGCGGGTGCCGAAAACTCTCTGCTCCAGCATCTTGTATATAACGCCAACGAGAATATGTACGAGAAATACACTATTCCGCCAGCATTATACATAAACCTGAAAGTCACAAAGAACATAGGCGAATGGCTGAGTTTGTCGCTGTTTGTAAACAAACTGCTCGACTATACGCCCGACTTCAAGCGCAACGGAGTGCTAATCAGACGAAATGCAATACCTTATTTTGGAATGGAAATAAATATGAAAATTTAAAATTACAGATATGAAGAAACAGATATTATTTTTAATGATTGCAATGGCAGTCATCGCTTTTAGTTCCTGCAACAAGGAAGAAGTGAACTTTATTTTTCCAACAAAGTGCATAAGAATCATTATGCCCGAGAATGTAAATGTCGTATCGCGGACAAACGAAAAGGTGAAATTCACCAACCGCTCCACTGGAGAAACCAAACTTGTCGCCTACGGCGATGAAATTGAAATGACAAAGGGCATTTACGACTGCGACTATACCTGCGAAGTGGAATACCTTGTGGACGGGACAACCTGCAATTCAATACTGAGCGGAAGTGTCGGATCGGTAAACATAATCGACGACAGCGGTTTTGCCATTACAACCTACCTCGTGGGAGTTGGAAAGGACTTTATCATCGAAGAGATATTTTTCACAGGCACGCTGCGTTCATCAGGAACATCATACAACGGCGACAACTACATAAAACTCTACAACAATACCGACAAAGTGCTTTATGCCGATGGTGTTGCGATTCTGGAATCGGAGTTCACCTCTACGGTAAGATACGATTATACGCCAGACATTCAAGCAAGCACTATGACCGTACAGGCAATATATGTAATTCCTGGCAGTGGCACCGAACACCCCGTACAACCCGGCGAAAGCGTAATAATCTGTGATGTCGGCATCGACCACCGCGAAGCAAATCCGAATTCATTCGACCTCAGCCACGCCGACTTCGAATGGTACGACGAATCGTCATCGCCACAAAACCTCGACATCGACGGAGCAACCGTGCCCAATATGGACAAATGGTACTGCTACACGGCCAGTTACTGGATTTTGCACAACCGTGGATTCAAGTCGTACGCCATAGCAAGGATTCCCGTTGAAAAGAACGCATACCTGCAAAGTTATTCCTACACATACAACTACACAATGCATCTTGCTGCCGGCGACTTCGATATGGAACGCACAGCATACCAGATTCAAAACGAATGGATTCTCGATGGCGTGAACTGCAGTGTAGAATCCGAAAGGCAATGGAACATACTTCCGCCAAGCATTGATGCTGGCTGGACACATTGCGGAACCATCGACCACGACCAGACACGCTATTTCAAGAGCATAAGACGCAAAATGCTGTCGCTTACATCCGATGGACGGAAAATACTACAAGATACCAACAATTCTACCGATGACTTCAACACCGAATGCGTTCCATCATTAATCGAAGAACAAGGTTCGGCAATAGATGCCAACGGCACCAGAGCAACAACAAGGACATACGATGGAGTAATACCAATGAATTGACGATTTTTGAATTACGATTTACGATTGACAATCTGTAGGCTCGCAATGCATTGCGAGCCTACCAAAAAATAAAAAAATCAAATATACAGACGCATGACCTTGCGTCTCAACAAGAAAAAATCTATAAAATATTCCCCATGCGCACATTTTTTACCACCATATTTATCCTTCTATCCGCCTCGCTATACGCAGCCAACGATTCTGTCCCCATTGCAGAACGCATAAACGCACACGACAGGAACTACAGGAATTTCAACACATTGGAAAAACCTTCGCTAAAGGTAATGCAGAACCAATATTCGCTTACAAATGTCTCTGCGGGAATGAATCACAGAAATGAAAGCACAGCAGTTGTTCCTCAACTTGGCAAAGGTGAAATTTCGGGCAATTTCGATGTAAATACATTCCTTACTAACAAAAAAGGTGCAACTTGGGGCAGTGCATCATATAGCAACGGCAAAATTACCGATGTCCAGTTCAACGAAACCAACGACTATGCTATGCTTTATCCCTACACCCTTGGAGATACAGTCGGTGGCGACTTGCGTTTCCAGAACTATCGTTTCGGTGGCGGACTAAACACAAGCATCGGCAAAACTTGGGAATTAGGCATAGATGCCAAATATCGCGCCGACCTCGCCTATCGCCAGATTGACCCACGCCCAAAAAATCTGGTCACCGACCTTAATGTGGCAATTGGTTTCTCGAAAATGATTTCGGAAAAATATCTCCTCGGAATCGATATTTGCGAAGAAAAATACAAGCAGACAAACAATATGAAGTTCTTCAGCGAATTGGGCGTGCCAAATGTGGTGCATTTCACTGGACTTGGCACACATTACTACCGCTTTCAAGGAAGCAACTACGAAAACTACTACAAAGGATACTCTACTGGCGGTTCTGTAGGATTGGCATCTAAAAGTGATGGATGGTTCGGCGACTTGGGATACAAGTATTTCACATTTCAGAAAATAATCTCCACACTGAACGAACTGCCTATGGCTCGGGCTACTGAACATTGCGCAAATGCCGAATTAGCATATCTTTACGACCGTTCAACACTTTGGTCAATTAAGGCGCAGACCGAATTCCGTCACAAAACAGGCATAGAAAACATATTTGGCGATGCTACCGACAATGTCTATCCAATGATTTTAAGTCTGGCACAATTCTCATCTTACGACAGCAATACCGAACTTTCGGCGCTTTACGGACATAACGACGATATTCACCGCTGGAATGTTTCTATGTCTCTCGGCTACCTGTCGCATAGCGAAAAATACAAATCGCCAGCGCAAAACCTGAACCTTGAACACGCAGTTTGCAAAATTGGAGGTCAATATACATTCCGCGGACAAAAAATACATATCAGCGTTTCAACCAATGCGACATTCTATGCAAGCACTCGCCATAATCTAAACCTATCAGGCAACACTATATGGCAAATACCAGTAATACAGACTTATCAAGTACTTTCTAGCAATTTCGTCCAAAGCAACACCGCATTTCGTTTCTCATACTGCTTCAATCCGAAAATTGCGCTATTTATCGATGTAAAATACTCCTACACAAAATTTTTCGGAAACTCCAACCAGCATATAACAAGTATTTCGGCAGGGGTGAATTTGTAATGGGATGAATGTGTTACAATGCCTACGGCGTTTCTATGGGCTAAAGCCCGTTTCTAAGTTTAATATTGTTTATGATGGTTTGATTCAAACCATGTCAAACCACATCAAACTATTTCAAACCACCTGAACGGCGTAGTCCTCAACGAAGTTAAACAAAAAAAGGCGGATTTCTCCGCCTTTTTTATTCAAATCATTCCAATTCTTATTTTACAGGAACATTCTTCAAGGTTTCAACCAAGAACTTCCAGAATTTCTCAACCGAAGCAACATTTACTCTCTCAACCGGTGAGTGCGGATGTTCGATAGTTGGACCAAACGAAATCATATCCCAATTAGGATATACGAAGCCCAACAGACCGCATTCCAAACCTGCGTGGATAGCCATAACCTTTGCTTCCTCGTTGAACAAACGCTTGTAGCAGTCCTTCATTGTGTTGAGGATAGGAGAATTCATGTTAGGATTCCATCCTGGGTACGAGCCAGAGAATTCAACATTTGCACCAATCAGGTCGAAAACAGTACCAATCTTATACATAGTACCCTTCTTTGCCGATTCTACTGAACTTCTGGTGAGGCACTTAACGCTGAAGTTACCATCCTTGCACTCAACAATTGCCAAGTTGTTCGAAGTTTCAACCAAACCAGGCATCGAGTCGCTCATTCTTACAACTCCGTGAGGGCATACGAATGTTGCCTTGATTATCTTTTCTGCGATTTCCTTTTCAGCAACCTTTGCTGGCATAGCAACCTTTGCAGCGCAAAGAGCAATACCCTTTTCTGTTGCAGCGAATTCGCTCTTGTAGTAGCCATCGAATCTTGCAACTTCTGCTTCGAAGTTAGCGCAGTCAGCATTAGCGATGAGAACTATTGCGTATGCCTCGCGTGGGATAGCGTTACGCATGTCACCACCCTTAATTTCTGCAAGACGCATGTCGGTCTTGTAGAGGCAGTGGTTGAGGAATCTAACGAGAAGCTTGTTGGCGTTTGCACGACCAATGTTGATGTCCATACCGCTGTGACCACCGTTCAAACCCTTAACATCGATACGGTAAGCTGTATAACCAGCAGGAGCAGCGCATTCGTCATACTTCATGGTAACATTTACATCAACACCACCAGCGCAACCTACATAAAGTTCGCCTTCGGTTTCTGAATCGAGGTTCATAAGGATGTCACCCTTGAGCATACCAGCCTTCAAGTGGTTAGCACCTGTCATGCCGGTTTCCTCGTCGATTGTGAAGAGGGCTTCGATTGGTCCGTGAACGAGGTCCTTCGATTCGAGAACTGCCATAGCAGCAGCACAACCCATACCGTTGTCGGCACCGAGGGTTGTCTGGTTTGCACGTACCCATTCTCCATCGATGATGGTTTCAATAGGATCCTTTGTGAAGTCGTGAACCTTTTCGTTGTTCTTCTGAGGAACCATGTCGAGGTGTCCCTGAAGGATAACGCCCTTGCGGTTTTCCATACCTGGAGTTGC
>JAGCDJ010000034.1 GCA_017651185.1 Bacteroidales bacterium
AACGTTGAATTGCAGGGCAAGCACCGCAACCGTCGTACTGGTTCGGGTGGTATGCTTCTCGGTCGCGTTGAAAAGATTGGTGACGCACTGAAGGGCAAGATCGACCTGAAGGAAGGCGACAAGATTGCAACTTTGGTTTCTTTGTCACTTACTCCTCTCCGCATAGATGAAATCCTCGAAATCCGTCCAGATGTTGACCAGGTTGACATCAAGGGTAAGGCTATCCTCTTCGAAAGCGGTATCTACGCTAAGATTCCGAACGACATGCCTGAAAAGCTTGCTTTGAGCGCATTGGACGTTGCTGGTGCTCCAGCTCAGACAGCAAAGCTCTGCCAGTACGGACAGAATGTTGTTATCCTCGGTGCAGGTGGAAAGAGCGGTATGCTCTGCTGCTACGAAGCTAAGAAGCGCGTTGGTGTAACTGGTAAGGTTATCGGTCTTGCTAACAGCCCGAAGTCAACACAGAGAATCAAGGACTTGGGATTCTGCGATGTTGTTGAAAGCGTTGCTGGAAAGACTCCAGTTGAAATTTACGAACTCGTTGAAAAACTCACAAACGGCAAGATGGCTGATGTAACTATCAACTGCGTAAACGTTCCAGACCAGGAAATGACATCTGTTCTCATCACAAAGGACGATGGTATCGTTTACTTCTTCTCAATGGCTACCAGCTTCACAAAGGCAGCTCTCGGCGCAGAAGGTATCGGTGCTGACGTTAACATGATCGTTGGTAACGGTTACACTAAGGGACACGCTGAATTCACTCTCCAGGAACTCCGCGAAAGCCCAGAACTGAGAAAGATTTTCGAAGAATTGTATGCATAACAATTAGCGAATCAAATAAAAAGCCCGCGTTTGCGGGCTTTTTTTATAATACCACAACAACTTTCAAAAATATTTGTCCATAACGATTAATAGGTTTAACTTTGTTGTGTTGTAAAATAGTAACCACAATGGAACAGGAACCAATTCTCAACGCACACAACAAGGACGAATTTCCGCCAGCACATACCGCTGAACACATACTGAACCAGACAATGGTGCGCACATTTGGATGCTCGCGCTCGCGGATAAACCACATCGAACGCAAGAAAAGCAAATGCAACTACGACCTAGACTTCTGCCCTACCGAAGAGCAGATTCGTGCCGTCGAAGCCAAGGTTAACGAAATAATTTCACAAAATCTGCCTGTAGAAACACGCCTTGTCGCTCGCACAGAACTTCCCCCGTCAATAGACATAAGCCGTTTGCCCGACGATGCCAGTGAAACGCTTCGACTCGTCTACATAGGCGACTACGACGTTTGTCCTTGCCTCGGAAACCATGTGAAAAACACAGCCGAAATAGGCAGTTTCCGCATCAGCAGCACGAGTTACAACGACGGAATGTTCAGGATAGTTTTCAGAGTATCGCCAACAAACACAGAAGAATAATTATGAAAAACGACAACCCTAGCACCGACATTTTCGGACTTTGCTGCAAGGCATACATTGACGGCGACAAAAAGGCAAAAATCACCGTCCGCACCGATATTGCCGAAACCGATTACCTACCAGCAGAATATCTGTTCCGCAAATTCGATGAAATGCCAGAACACGAACAGGCAGCACTGCTCGAAACCAAAGGCAAAACCCTCGATATAGGCGCATGCGCCGGTTCTCACTCGCTATACCTGCAGGACAAGGGCATTGACGTAACCGCACTCGACATTTCGGAAGGGTGCTGCGAAGTAATGAAAAAACGTGGCGTAAAGAATGTCGTATGCTCCGACATATACAAATACAATGGACAAAAGTTCGACACGATATTGCTTCTGATGAACGGAATTGGAATGGCTGGCACTTTGCCCGAGTTGCCAAACCTGCTAATGCACCTAAAGTCGCTGCTTGCAGAAGGCGGACAAATAATATTCGACTCATCGGACCTGCAATACCTATATATTGAAGAGGATGGTTCGTTAAATATCCCTCTTGGGGAAAAATACTACGGAGAACTTGTATACGACATTTCTTTCCACAGACAACGCTCAGGAAAATTCAACTGGTTCTTTGCCGACCCATACTCCGTTGAGGACTATGCCGCACAATGCGGACTGCAAATGGAATTCATACGCAATGGCGAACACTACGACTACTCAGCAAAACTGACTATAGGATAACACAAAGGCGCAATGATTGCGCCACTACAAATAAAACCAATATTGTACAATCGCAAAACCTTGCGTATCAACCAGAAACACAGAAACGGGTTTTAGCCCTTATAACGGCGAAGCCATGGAAACCTAAAAATTGAAATATAGAAACGGACACCAGCCCACTAAAACAGCGTACCCATTCTTTCGTCAACAGACCCTGAAACAAGTTCATGGTGACATTAGTGGAGAGCCCCTCAGAAAACTAGAAACGGTGAAGCAAGAAACTTTGAAACAGCGTAGCGTAGAAACTGGCGAAGCCTAATCAAACGACACACCCGTGTAGTTCGCCGCCTCAATCATTGCACGGTATTCATCGGCAGTAGAAGCAACCATATAACGAAGCGGATTCACCTGCTTGCCATCAATAAGAACCTCGTAGTGCAAATGCGGACCTGTTGACATTCCAGTACTTCCAACCTTACCTATAAGTTCTCCGCGCTTAACAAACTGACCTCTCTTCACAAGAATCTTGCTCAAATGAGCGTATCTAGACGAAAGCCCGTCAACCTTATGGTCGATTTCAATCATGTTGCCATAACCGCTATTGTGATCGTCGGCAGTTATAACAACACCATCACCCGAAGCATAAACTGGCGTTCCGGGCGCTGCATTCATGTCGATACCAGTATGCATACGCAAAATGTGCAGTACGGGGTGCATCCTGTAACCGAAATACGAACCAATGCTCGTAAGGTCACCAGGACGAATTGGCTGAAATATGGGCAACGAAGAACTAACCGTCTCACGATGCCTAATCTCGTCAATAATAGTATTGTATGATATGTTCTGTACATTCATCTTCGACTCCAGACGGTCCAACTTCTTAGCAATGCCCTTAACAAGGTCTGAAGTTTCGAACCCGTCATACTTTGCATACCTGTCCGAACCGCCAATTCCTGCATTGCGGATTGTACAAGGAATAGTATCCTGCTCAAACAGAGTGCGATATATGTAGTTGTCGCGTTTTGCCATTTCGTCGAGCAAACTGTCGCTCTGTTCCAGACGACGATTCATCTCCTCAAGATTTTTTTCAAGATATTCGTTTTCAGCACGCAACACCTTTTCCTCTGGCGACTCAAACACAACTATATACAGGAACATTATAAGTGCACCGAATACCAGCGATGAAATCGTGTACGGAATCATCTTTACGAGAAACTTCTTGAAACTGAATTTCACCTCCTCGTACTGCAACGACTCGCGGTTGAACTTGTATTTTTTCTTAAACAATTTCACCTTGTGTGAATTAGTTTTTAACAAAAAACGGTGCAAAGTTAACAATATTGTTTAATTTTGCAAAATTTTTGAAACAACACACAAAATTATTATTGATAATCAACGGATTAACAAAATGAATTCAAAAGAGATAAGAGCAAGATTCAAGAGTTACTTCGAGAGAAACGGACACAAAATTGTCCCCAGTTCATCGATGATAGTAAAGGGCGACCCTACCCTGATGTTTACCAATGCAGGTATGAATCAATTTAAGGATATTTTCCTTGGCATAAGAAAACCAGAATCGCTTCGCGTTGCCGACTCGCAGAAATGCCTTCGCGTTTCGGGAAAGCACAACGACCTTGAAGATGTAGGACACGACACCTACCATCACACCATGTTCGAAATGCTCGGCAACTGGTCGTTTGGCGACTATTTCAAGGAAGATGCTATTCGCCTTGCTTGGAATCTGCTTACCGAGGAATACGGAATCGACAAGAACCGCCTATATGTAACAGTTTTCGGTGGCGACCCGAAGGAAAACCTCGACATCGACCACGAAGCCGAAAACTTCTGGATGAAATATGTTCCAAAAGACCGCATAATTTATGGTTCAAAGAAAGATAACTTCTGGGAAATGGGCGACCAAGGCCCCTGCGGACCTTGTTCCGAAATTCACATCGACCTGCGCGATGATGACGAGCGTGCAAAAGTTGCTGGTGCAGAACTCGTAAACAAGGACAATCCGCAAGTCATTGAAATATGGAACCTTGTGTTCATTCAGTACAACCGCAAGGCCGATGGCACACTCGAACCGCTGCCACAGAAGCACATTGATACAGGTATGGGCTTCGAACGTCTCTGCGCAGTGCTGCAAGGCAAGAAATCAAACTACGACACCGATATTTTCCAGACAATTATTGGTGAAATTTCAAAGATTTCGGGCAAAAAATACGGAGAGGACAACAAAACCGACATCGCTTTGCGCGTTGTTGCCGACCATCTGAGAGCAGTTTCGTTTGCTATTGCCGACGGTCAGTTGCCATCGAACAACAAAGCCGGATATGTTATCCGCAGAATCCTGCGCCGTGCAGTACGCTACGCATACTCCTTCCTCGACATCAAGACGCCGTTCATGTACAAGTTGGTTGATACTTTGGTTGACCTCATGGGCGATTCGTTCCCCGAACTGGTATCGCAGAAGACTTTGGTTGAAAAGGTTATCAACGAGGAAGAAACCGTATTCCTGCGCACTCTCGAACGCGGTTTGCGTCTGCTCGACACCGAAATGGAAAAACTGAAATCGGAAGGCAAGACCGAAATTTCTGGTGTTCAGGCATTCCTACTATACGACACCTACGGATTCCCGCTCGACCTTACTGAACTTATTGCTCGCGAAAAGGGTTACACCGTAAACAAACCCGATTTCGATGCAGAAATGGCAAAGCAGAAGGAACGCGCCCGCAACGCAGCAGAGGTCAACACCGACGACTGGGTTATCCTCGACGAAGCCGACTGCGAATTCACCGGATACGACAGTCTTAAGGAAAATGCAAGCATATTGCGCTACCGCAAGGTTGTACAGAAAAACGAAACACTCTACCACATTGTATTCGACCGCTCACCGTTCTATGCTGAGAAAGGCGGACAGGTTGGCGACAAGGGTGTTATCATCGATGGCGAAAAGAAAATACCGATTATTAATACTATTGAAGAACACAACTTGCGCATACACGTAACCAAGGAAATGCCGCAGAACATCGATGGAAATTTTGAAATCATTGTTGATACTGCACGCCGTACCGAAATCACAAACAACCATACGGCAACCCACCTACTCCACTACGCTTTGCGTTCGGTTCTCGGAACACACGTCGAGCAGAAAGGTTCGATGGTTAACGACGAAAGACTGCGTTTCGACTTTGCACACTTCAACAAGATGACTGCCGAAGAAATTCGTCAGACCGAAATCATAGTAAACGGACTTATCCGCCAGAACATCGTAAAGGAAGAAAACCGTTCGGCAAACATCGAAGAAGCCAAGGCAATGGGTGCAATGGCATTGTTCGGCGAAAAGTACGGAAAGGTTGTCCGCGTGATAAAGTTCGGCAACTCGATAGAACTCTGCGGTGGTACTCACGTTGCAAGCACTGGACAGATTGGTTTCTTCAAGATTATCTCCGAAAGCGCAATTGCCGCAGGCGTACGCCGTATCGAAGCAATAACAGGTGTTGCCGCTCAAGAATATATTTTCAAGCAGATTGACACCTTGGGCGAAATTTCGGCAAAGTTCAACAATACAAAGAACCTTGTTGGCGGAATCGACACGATGATGAACGAAAACTCTATGCTGAAGAAGCAAGTTGAAGCATACAAGTTGGAAGAACTGAAGTCGTTGAAGAAATCGTTGGTTGAAAAAGCAGAAAACCGCAACGGCACGACCTTCATCTGCACACGCATCGACGGTCACAACGGAAACGACATAAAGGAAATTTGCACCCAACTTCGTGGCGAACTCAACAACTTTGCATGCATAGTTGGTAGCGTTTGCGACGACAAACCCGCTCTTGCCATTGCCTTGTCCGACAACCTTGTAAAAGACAAAGGTTTGAACGCAGGCAATCTTGTCCGCGAATCTGCAAAACTTATGCAAGGTGGTGGCGGTGGACAGCCGTTTATGGCAACCGCTGGCGGAAAGGACACATCAAAGATTGACGATGCCATTTCGTTTGCAAAGGCTGAAATAGAAAAGGTATTGTAAATAGACTATACTGCAACAAAATCCCCATTCTGTCATTCTGAACTTGTTTCAGAATCTGGAATGGGGATTTATTTCCCACTCAAAAACAAACAGCAGCCGCCTCTCTGCCGACTGCCATTTTATCTAATCCTTTACCATCTTGCAAGGAATCAACTTATCAACAAATACTTTGTCCCCATCGGTATGAAATATAACATTCCACTTGCGATTTCGTGTTATCATTCGCTTGGCTTCTGGATGATATTTGAGGATTGTCTGCATTTGCGATTTTTGTATGACATCTGCAAGAAATACAAGCGCATTTATCTCTGCTTCAAGAGCATCAATATATTTATTTGCGGATTCCTTGGTGTTTTTTGATGATATAAAATTACCCAATCCTACAATATCGCCAAGTACAGTTCGACTAAAAACGACCTCCTTATATATTTTCATAATGACGATTTACCTCTTCACGCAAAAGTTTGAAAAACTGCTTAGAGGATATATAATCCTTTTCAACAGGAATATCGTCCTTGTTTACAACCTTTTGTGTTTTCGGTGCGCTTTTGGGTTTGACTAATGTTGCCGGCATAATTATATCATCATTAATTTTCTGCAAATATAATACACATAAATGAGATATGCAACTTTTGTAGAATGATATGACAAAAACAGCAGCCGACTATTGCCGACTGCTGTAAATATAAAATCGAACAGATACCCCATAGTAGCAAAGTCACGGCATATGTACAGCCTATGTTGAGATATAAAAAACATTCCTACTATCTCACAAAATCCGAGTTTCCATTCTTTCTTGAGCAAATCGAATTTTATATTCAACAAAAAAATTCAAAAACAGAAAAATGATGTAAATTTGCAATGTCGTAATCTTCAGAATTTGTCTAACGATGCTGAGGGAATGACAAAAAAATAAAAAATAGTAATAAAATGGATACTACCGTATTAAAATGTCCTGGGTGTGGTTCGTCGTTGCCATACAATGCAGAAAAAGGGCTTTGGGTGTGCGAAACTTGCGGTGCAGAGTTCTCCCAAGAAGAAATTTTGAAAATGACGGAGACAAAATCCGATGCGGACATTGACATAAATAAGTCTGAATACAAAGAAGACACCACACCGGATCCCGACCAGCCAGAACTCAACCTATACAGATGTCAGAACTGTGGTGCTGAAATGGTTACCGACGAAAACACGTCTTCCACTTTCTGTGTTTACTGTGGTAGTACTGGCATTTTGAAGTCGAGACTTGAAGGCAAATTCCGCCCAAAATACGTCATTCCGTTTTCAAAGACCAAACAGCAGGCAATTAAAGCATACAATGGTCTAAGAAGAAAGCGCTTTCTGGCTCCTAAAGAGTTTGGAGACAGGAAAAACATCGAAAAAATCACCGGTGTTTACATTCCTTTCTGGCTTTACGACGGTTTTTCGGATGGCTACGTTGACGGAGAAAGGCTCGTACTGGCAAAAACTTGGCGCGAAGGCGACTACAAATACACAAAAACCGATGTTTATCACGAACATCGCGCAGGGCACGAAAGTTTTGAAAAGGTCCCCGCAGATGGTAGCGAAAAGTTCGACGACAACTTGATGGACTCCATCGAGCCATTCAAATTCGATGAGCTGGTGCCATTCAACTATTCGTATTTGTCGGGATTTCTGGCGGAAAAATACGACGTTAGCGCAGAGGATGACGAAGGTCGTGCAACCCTCAGAATGAACAATTCGCTAAAGCAATCGCTTTGCTCAACTATCGACGGAACACTGACATCTTCCCAAGAAGACATTAAATGCAAGATAGATAACGTCGATTACGTATTACTGCCAGTTTGGACACTGAACACTTTTATCAAAGACAAGACCTACACTTTCGCAATGAATGGACAGACGGGCAAAATCGTCGGCGATATTCCCATTGACAAACTAAAATCGTTTCTATTCTTTTTGGGCATGATTGCAGTTGGATTCGGAATTGCAGCATTTTTCGCATGGCTGTTTGATTAAAACAAAGGAGGATGGTCAAAATGAAAAATATATTTTCAATAATACTGCTTCTTGTCGTTTGTTTAAGTGGATTTGCACAAAACGACAAATATTCAATCGGCGAAAGAACTGCTGACAATTTGCATGTAAAAAAGTTCCAAGTAACGGAGTCAAACATTGAATACGTTCTTACAACGCCTTACGTCGACACCTCGTACAAGATTTACGACTATGCAGAACTTTTGACAGAAACACAGCGCTATGAAATAAAGCAGCGTTGCCGTGAATTCATGAAAAATACTGGACTTGACATCGCAATTGTAACCATAAACGAAAATCCCAAGCCATCGTTCAACGACTACGCCCCATCCGATGTTTATATTCAGGATTTCTACGATTACAACGATTTCAAGGAAGACGGCGTAATGCTGATTATTGACAAATTCTACGATAGGAACCGCTATTACGATGCAGGACTTGCCGCAGAAATGACACTGCTTGGCGACAGGGTTGAAAACTATGCAGAGCACATGAAACCGCTATATCAAGCCGGCGATTATTATGGCGAAATAATGTGGTTTATCGACAAAACAGAAGCCGTTTACCAATATGAGATTTCGTTTCCAAAATGGAAATGTCTCATTTTTGCATTGATTTTCGCTTGGATTGTTTGGTGGTTTCACCGCAAAAAATACAAGCTAATATTTAAAGCTACGAGTGCAAATGATTACAAGAAAGAAGGGTCGTTCGAATTGACTAAAAGTTCAACAAAATATGTAAGATCGTTTACGACCAAAACTTATAGTCCACCTAGCAAGAGCAGTGGCGGCAGTGGACATGGGTCGTCAGGCGGCAGTCATTCAGGCGGAGGTTTCTAAATTAACAATCCCCCTTTTCTGATTAGCTTCGCTGAACTGAAGGTTCTGAAACAAGTTCAGGAAGACAAAAGGAGGATTTATTTTTCACACAAAAAATACAACATTTACATCTTGAATGTTTTGCAATAAAACATTAACTTTGCGTACTCAAAAAAACAATAGTTATGCAAATCATTGACGGAAACAAAATTGCAAAGGAAATAAAGGCAGAAATCGCCGAATCGACAAAAAAACTCATTGAAAAGACTGGCAAAACGCCGAAACTTACAGCCATTTTAGTTGGACATGACGGTGGTAGCGAATCATACGTAAGCTTCAAAATGAAGGACTGCCAGGAAGTTGGATTCATCTCCGACCTTATCCGCTTCGAAGATGATGTTACCGAAAAGGAACTCCTCGACACCATCGAAAAACTCAACAACGACAAGAGCGTTACTGGTTTTATAGTACAACTTCCACTGCCAAAGCATATTAACGAGCAGAAAGTTATCGAAGCCATTAATCCAGAAAAGGATGTTGACGGCTTCCACCCCACCAACGTAGGAAAGATGACAATCGACTTGCCATCGTTTGTATCGGCAACACCTATGGGAATCACCTTGTTGCTCAAGCGTTCGGGCATCGAGACCAGCGGAAAGAACTGCGTGGTGATTGGTCGTAGCAACATTGTTGGTCGTCCGTTGAGCATACTCATGTCGCAAAAAGACATGAACTGCACGGTGACCGTTTGCCACAGCGCTACCAAGAACATGAAGGAGATATGCGCCAACGCCGACATTCTTATTTCGGCAATGGGCAAGCCCAATTTCGTAACAGCCGATATGGTGAAGGAAGGCGCAGTTGTTATTGATGTTGGCACCACCCGTATGCCATCCACCGAGACAAAGAGCGGCTTCAAACTTACCGGTGATGTTGATTTCAAGAATGTTGCCGACAAGTGTTCATACATAACTCCAGTTCCTGGTGGCGTAGGTCCTATGACTCGCCTTTCGTTGCTGCTCAACACGCTAAAGGCAGCCGAACAGACATTCTAACACACCAATTGCCAAACCTGTAAGCAAGCATGGAAGAAGAACTGCACCTTGTCAACGACCTTGCCCTGATTCTCATTTCGGCAGGCATAATGACATTGATATTCAAAAAGTTAAAGCAACCTTTAGTTCTTGGATACATTGTCGCAGGTTTCCTTGTAGGTCCACATTTCGACTTCTTTCCTACTGTCATCGAGAAAGTTAGCGTCTCTGAATGGTCGGAAATTGGTATCATCTTCCTGCTTTTTGCATTGGGACTGGAATTCAGTTTCAAGAAACTATTCTCGGTAGGAAGCACCGCTTTCATAACGGCAGGCTGCGAAATCCTGCTGACTTTTAGCATAGGAGCATTGGTCGGCTACCTATTGGGCTGGACGATGATAGAAAGCATTTTCCTCGGCGGTATGTTGTCAATGTCATCTACCACTATAGTAATCAAGGCTTTCGACGACTTGAAACTGAAAGGGGAAAAGTTTGCCGACATATCATTAGTCGTACTTATAATCCAAGACCTTGTAGCAATTCTTATGCTCGTCTTGCTGCCGACAATCGCGACTGGAAAGAACTTCGAAGGTTCGGAACTGATTTTTAGCATATTGAAGATGGTTTTCTTCCTTGTGCTATGGTTCTTAATTGGAATTTTCGTATTCCCGACCTTCTTCAAACGGTCGAAAAAACTGATGAACGACGAAACCCTGCTAATCATTTCGGTAGGACTTTGCTTCGGTATGGTTACACTTGCGACAATCACTGGCTTCTCATCGGCATTCGGCGCGTTCATTATGGGTTCCATTCTTGGTGAAACCGCTGAAGGAGAACACATAGAGCATAATCTAAAGAGCATCAAGGATTTGTTTGGTGCAATATTCTTCGTTTCGGTCGGTATGATGGTTGACCCGAATATTCTTGCCGAATACTGGCTTCCTATACTAATACTCTCATTAATAACCATTTTCGGAAAGACATTGGTATCAGCATTCGGTGTAATGATTGCTGGAAAAAACATCAAGATTGCATTACAAACCGGTTTTAGTCTTGCACAGGTGGGCGAATTTGCTTTCATCATTGCCGGGTTAGGAAATACACTTGGAGTTATGAGCCCGCAAATCTATCCAATAATCGTTGCAGTATCCGTAATAACCACATTTACAACACCATACGGAATACGTCTCGCTTCTCCAATAGCAAATTTCATTGACAGAAAACTTCCACGAAAACTAAAAGACAAACTTGACAGATACGCACAGCGGCAAAATTCTGTCAACCTTGAAAGCGACTGGAAGAAACTCATCAAGTACTATGCTGTCAGAATCATCATTTATAGCATTTTGCTAGATGCAATCTTCATTGCCGCAGTGAAATGGCTCTACCCATTTATGAACGAGCAACTCAGCGACTGGAATCATATTGTTGTGGGAATCATCAACTTCCTAATCACAATACTTGTAATGGCGCCATTCCTTCGCGGACTTCTTATTCAGAAAAAAGACATTCGACCAACCGTGCTTAAATTATGGAACGATAGCCGATTCAATCGAGGCGGAATAGTTGCTTTCACTCTGTTACGATACTTTCTTGCTACTGGGTTCATTACATTGGCACTATTCAAGACATTCGACTGGAATGCTTGGGTGATAATCCTCATTGCAATTAGTCTTGTGATAATACTTGTTCTTTCATCGCGTACCCTAAAACGATTCTCGCGCATTGAGCAGCAATTTATTACAAACCTAAACTCAAAAGACAACGAAGGAAACGAAAACAAACCTATCCGCAAGGGATTCAACGAGAATTTCAAGGAACACGACATCGAACTCACGCCATACATCGTTCCTGCAACTTCCGAACTTGTTGGCTTCAAAATCAAGGAACTCAATCTGCGCCAACGCTTTGGAATAAACATCGTAAAAATTGACCGAGGCAAACTACACATAAACCTGCCATCGGGTGATGAACGAATTTACCCAGGCGACAGAATCCTGACCATCGGCACAGAAAAGCAAAAAAGTGTGTTCACTGAATTTATGAAGCAGCAGGAAATAAATGACGCACAACTAGAACAAAAGGAAGATGACGAAAACTCAAATGTTACACTCGAATCGTTTGTTATTGAAGAAAAATCACCATTGAACGGCAAAATCCTAAAGGACTGTGGAGCAAGGGATTTGGGATGCATGATTGTCGGTATAGACCGTGGATTGGACTCCTTTATGAATCCAGACCCATCGTTTGTGTTTGAGACCGACGATGTAGTATGGGTTGTAGGCAATAAGAGCGACATACAGAAGCTGTGCTACCATGAATAGGGAAACTTTGTCGTCGATTTTGAAACTGTTTGCAATCTCGGCAAACAAATGCAACAACGAAGATTCCAATGACATAATATTGAAATTCAGGACATTCCTTAGCAGAACAATAGAAAACAGGTACATAAATGAATATACCTCCGAATTTGAAAAAGCACTTGAAGAATACGCATCGTTTTCCAACAAACGCCTGTCTCTCAATTCAGTACGATTGATAAAGATTTGCAACGAAACCAGCAGAAATCTCTCGCGCGACGACCGCATACAGGTGCTTTTCTACCTCGAAAAACTGCTTTATCCTGCCAACGAGCAGTCAGAGGAGTTTATGCGCCTCGTTGCCGACATTTACGAGATAGACGAAAAAATACTTGACCAGATAAAGAGCCTACATTCACAAAACGCAACAGATTGTCATCCAATTATATGCAAAGAAGAATGCGCAGGAGAATTTGTCGTTCTTTCCGAAAATCTTGCAGTAGTAAAGTCGTTTGGTGGAATTATGGTCAACAATCAGCAAATCGGCAAAGAAGAACCCGAACTTGTTGGAATAAACTCGGTTGTAAGCACCGCCGACCATAGAAAATACTACCTGAAAGACCTAATTTCGCTTGCAGGAGCAAACCATAATGGCGACAAATTTAGCATAATACTCAACGATATCTGCATAAAACGGAAAGGAAAAACTTTCCTCCATCCCCTATCCTGCGAAATGCACAGCGGCGAACTCGTAGGCATAATGGGACGAAGCGGTTCTGGCAAAACCACTTTGCTAAAGGCGATTGCAGGTGCAGAAAACTCGTATTTTGGACATATATACAAGCGGTCTGGAAATTGCGATTCACAATTTTCGCGGTCGTATCTGCCACAAGCGAATGCATTGATTCCGCTTTTCACCGTTAGAGAACACCTCGAACAACGGCTTGATTTTCTGCAAGAATGTGACAACCGTGCCGACAGGATAAAACAAGCATTGGAAAGTGTTGAACTTGAAGATTTTGCAGACAATATTGTTGCAAAATCAGATGGCATAGCGTGGCAAATTTCAGGCGGACAGCAGAAACGCCTTGGCATAGCAATGGAAATGTTAGCCAACCCCGATGTCTTTATACTAGATGAACCGACAAGCGGACTTTCATCAACCGATTCGCTGAAAATCGTCGCCTTGCTACGCAAAATAGCATCTGAGGGGAAAGTCGTGATTGCATCTATCCACCAACCCGACTACGAAACCTTTATGATGTTCGACAAGATTCTCATCATTGACGATGGCGGATACCCCGTATTCTACGGAACGCCAGCCGAATCGGCAGAATATTTCCGCCGTATTGCAGGCAAAATCGACAAGGAATCGCTAATCGAAACGCATTTTAACCCGGGCGTAATCCTTAGCATGATAACTGAAACCGTTCACAACACGGAAAATTCTACACCACAACGGATTACCTCGCCCGAAGAATGGTACACCAAGTTTGCAGAAACAACCGAAAGCAGACCTCCACAAAGCGACATAAAGAAAATAGAACACAGGAAATTAAATCCATTCAAATCCTTTGCTTCTCAACTGAAATTTTCGTTCCGCTGCGACTTCCACAACAAGTTACGCACGGCGATGCTCTTTGCTATTCCGCCAGCGATGACTGTAGCAATGTCGCTAATTACAAGATTTTCGCATTCGGATGACTACGCTTACTTCTCAAATCCAAACATTCCAGCGTGGCTAATGATGATGCTAATAACAGCATTTTTCATCGGATTGGTGCTTTCTGCCCACGAGTTCATTTTCCTACGGCAATTCCATCGCAACGAGCACGTCATTGCCGACAAAAGCACCACGCTCACATTGGCAAAAATCACAAAATACATAGTCCATTCGGGCATAATTTCTGTGCTGATGACTTTGCCGGCAACCGCCATTGAAGGTTGTATCTTCCTGTTTCCAAGTATGTTCGCAACCATTTGGTTACTAACATTCTGCGGTTGCCTTACATCAATGATATTGTCGATGTTTTTCCGAAGCATTTCTACTGTTTATTTACTTATACCTATAATAGTAATTCCGCAGATGATATTTTCTGGAGGACTTGTACAATACGACAACTTCAACAAGCATTTTGTGAAGGACAGCGGCATTCCGCTTTTTGCCAACCTTATGCCAATCCGTTGGGCAGACGAAGCATGCATGACCGAAGCATATCTAGCAAATCCAATCGAACAGGAAATTTTTGATGCAAAAGTTTTGCTTTACAATGCGACCGACAAACTAAATTCATTGCAAGACACCGCCCTTGAACCGCAATTCAGAAAGCAGAAAAATGATGCCCAAGCAGAAATTGACCGCAGACTCGAGCGCATACAAAATCCCGATAGCGTTTACAAGCAATTCAGCAATATGTATATCTCGAAAATTGTAACTACTTCGAAATCTAGCGTTCCACCAATTTACAGCACACAGCAAAGCGGAAAAACCATTTTCCTCTGCGGACACAAAACGTTTGCAGGCGTAACTTTGCGCACATTCCACTACAATATCATTGTGCTTTTGCTGATAAATTTTGTGCTTTGTGTGATACTAATCGGACTAGAAAGATTAATAAAACGACAATAGTTTTTTTACACATATAAATAAAAAAATGCAGCCCATAAATTCGGACTGCATTTATCATTTTTATGCCGATTATTTCAGATTACTTTTTGCGATAAAGGCAAAACTCCCAACCAAGAGTAACTTCTGCTGTACCGAAGAAATTAACCCAAGTATCCGAATCCCGATCCCAAGTTATGTCATTAACAGCATCATGATAATACTTTTCAATATAATAATCACCATTGCACACGAACACGCCCCAATATCCTCCGATAGTAAAGTAAAAACCTTTGTCGGTATGATAACTATATCCGAATCCCAATCCTGATATAGAAGCAGTTGTTTTCCACATGCAATTCCTTGTAAACCATCGATTAGTATAAGAGCCGTAATCAGTGTTTGAAAATTCATAATCATAATCTGACCATTCGTTTATCACACCTATATGCAGAGTGCTTTTTGATTTTCCCAACGGAAACAAAAATTTTACAGTAAATCCGCCGCCATAACCACTATTTATACTAGGATCGACTCCAGGGTAACGTGTATCATGCAAATACTCTTTACTCATCAAGGAGACTGTGGAGTACTTAAAAAATCCGTTCACCTGCCAACGACGATAGCGCAATTCAAGTCCATATCTTGAGCCGGAAAAGCAAAAACCGCCTAAATCGGCAAACAATGAAATGCCTGCAATACGCTGATTCGTCCACTTGTACGGTTTCCAAAATTCGCCGTCATCGTCGTCATCCTTTTTGCTAGTGCTTTGTACTGGTTCCTCGTACTTAATTATATCCTTGCTTCCATTTTCGTACTTTATCATAAACACCTCGCCCTTGCCGATACTGTAAACAGGACCGTCGGGATTGTCGAAACGCTTGTACTTGATTTCACTCTGCCCTACTTCGGTGACTTTGGCTTGAATTTCATCGCCACTCTTCAATGTTATTACATCTTGCGCAACTGCAAAAAAAGGCAACAGGCAAACCATCAAAACAATTAAAAATCTAAATATCTTCATACTCGTAAATTTCATGGACTTCAATTGTTTTTACATTACACACTGAATTTTACTATTCTGCGAAGTCCGTTTAACAGAATATTAAAATATCAGCACTACAAATCTAAATATTTTCTTAAAATTTTTAACATTTTTTTAC
>JAGCDJ010000035.1 GCA_017651185.1 Bacteroidales bacterium
GAATACAGAAAACTTCTGGAACTTCAGCAGCGGACTGTTCACTGCACTCGTATGTAAAGAGCTGCATTGTTGTTGCTCTTTTTTTTGACTATACGTGAATTTTATACCACAAATCAGCGGTCACACTAATGTGACCGCTGAGCCATCCTTAGCATTAACGTTTTTCCGGTTTGCAAAACAATATCCGATCTGCAACAACCTCGTACGATTGCCGTTCGACACCATTTCTATCAGTATAGCAGTTCTGTTTCAGGCAACCGTCAACTACAACCTCGTAACCTTTTGATATTTTGGTTTTCACCATATCGGCAAGACTTCCCCACGCAACAACATTATGCCACTGCGTTTCCTTAACGACCTTGTCGTTATGCTTTGAAAATTCGGATGTGGCAACAGAAATTCTTGCCAACTTCGTTCCGCCAGGAAATTCATAAAACTTTGGATCTCCGCCCAGATTTCCAATCAACTGTACTCTATTTCGTAAATTCATAACTGTAATTTTAACAATTAACACTCTGCTTCATCGGCATTCTGCACACCTCTTTTCTCACTAATAATTTCTTCAGCAACAACCTCGGTAATATACCGTCTGACTTTATTCTGGTCGTCGTAACTGCGACTTGCCAGACGTCCCATAACAACAACTCGCGAACCTTTCGTGCATTTTTCCGCCACAAAATCGGCATTTGCATTCCATGCAACCACATTGTGCCACTCGGTTTTTGCGACTTGCTTGCCGTTCTCAAAATAATTCTCCGTTGTAGCCAACGAAAATCTTGCTACTTTACCATTCTTTGTCTCTGCTACCTTCGGGTCGGTTCCAAGATTTCCGACCAATCTTACAAAATTTCTTGTATCCATTTTCTTTAAATTTTTGTTAGTTAATTATAAATTCCTAATTTTGCATCGCCTTTTGAGATTTGGCACCACCCCCGCTATTGCGGTGCGGACCCTTAAATAGGGAGGAAACGGCCGGTCACTAAGGCTTTTTTTATTTATTATCTCCCCTATCAGAATAAAAACTTTTCAAAACTGCGACACCATTGTCTTCAACAAATTTCAAAACAGTACTAATCTTTACATCACCACAATATTTTTCTATACGATACACAATATATCCGTTACTGACATAATGCGTTCCATATTCTACAACCTCATAAAAGGTTAGAATTTCCCAAGCTGTTACCCAATGAATTTTTGTAGCATAATGGTTCTTTAGAATATGTTGCGAACCTGTACTAACTTTGTTAGAATAAATCTTTATTCGCACACTTTTTCCGTCCATATCAGTTACATTTATGTAAGTTGATGCACCTTTCTTCTTTGTAAAAGCATTGAATACCCTTTTCTGCTCCTCATTCAGTTCCCTATCGCCGACTTCAGCTTTGAATAATGCTATTTTTTCATCAATGAGAGCCATAACCGAAAAGCAAAACCTTACGCAATATTCTTCTCAATCTTTGCATCTGCACGTTTGAGTTGTCTTACCATAATACTATCGGCAACAATCTCTGAGATCTTGCGCTCGTTGCCGTTGCGGTCGGTAAATGTGCTGCTTACTATGCTACCCATCACTATGACTTCGCTACCAGTGGAAACTTCACGGTTTTGCAATACCTCAGCAAGTTTATTCCATGCCGTCACTCTGTGCCACTGCGTTTCTCGCACATATTTACCTTCTTTTTTATAAACATCGGTAGTTGCGAGCGAGAAGCGAGCGAGTTTTCTACCATTTTCAAATTCCCTAATCTGCGGTTCCGAACCCAGATTGCCAATTAGCTGTACGCGATTTCTTAAATTCATAATTGTAAAATTTTAAACATTAAACATTTTGTTCGGACTTCGTTTTGAAATCCGATGCAAAAGTCGGGTGATTCGAAAACATGAGTCGGTTTTTAAACGTTTACTTTCGTTTATTAGTCGTTTCTTGTCGTTTATACACGGATATATTGCTAATTAACAATCCAATACACCACAACGCTCACTTATCCTATTGGACAAAAAAAGGGTGACATAGCTGCCACCCTTTTGCATTTTTATGAAAATTCTATTCCTAATTCATCATTGCCAATGCCCTTCTAACTCCAGCCAATGTAGGTTCGCCAGAAATTTCTGCACCAACTGCACCCCTCATCCAAGCTTGCGGAGTAATTGAACCTTGCAAAAGTATTCTTGTGAGTTCCTCGGCAAATGGCTTGTCTGCCATATAGGTTTCAATCTGGTAATCGATAAGGTGTCCTACTGGATAGTTGGCCAAATACAATGGAGAATCAATCATGTGCGAGTAGATTGCAAGAATCGGAGAATCCTTCACTCCAAAAACTGGTGCATAATACTTGTTCCAAACATCCTTTGCAATTGAAACCACGGCATCGCGGAGTTCCTGAGCATTTGCATCCTGATTTTCGTACATCCAGCGCCACATATATAAGTCAACCAACGAAACACCCATAATTTCGTATGCCGACCAGCAGTTTTCCAATGCTGCCATTGCTTCCTTTTCATCGGACGAATCGCCCTTGGCCTGTCCAAGAAGCTTCAAATCGCGACCTTGGAACATAAATGCGACAGCTTCGGTAAATGCCGTGTTAGGAATACCTTTCAACATATAGTAGTCGATGTCGTAGAGCGTAATGGTCTGCTCAACACAATGTCCAAGTTCATGAACAGCAATGTTGTAACCCTTGTAATCCATACCGCTTTTTGCAATTCTTGTACGCAAGTGAGCCACATCGCCCTTCATTTCGCTGCCCCAAGCATGACCAGCACCTCGTGCCGGATCAACACTGATTTTTGCTGCAATGTAGTTTGCTTTTTCGCGCGACCATCCCAAATCGCTAAGTATACGAGGAATATCGCGGCCAAATGCCGACGGATTCGGATAGCGCTGACGGGTTATGCGGTCGAGTTCTGCCTCGTTCATGTCGTTGCGGGCGGTAAAACCATTGTACCATATATCGTATGGCTGCAACGGACGACCTAAACGCTTTGAAATCAGCTGTCCCACTTGCGCAATCTCGGGTGCGGAAATGAAATCAATGAACAACTTTTCCACCTCATCTTGAGTAAGTTCCATAGTCTCGTCGAAAGCTCTTTCGATATAGGTCGGATAAACCGAATTGAACTTGTCCATTGCCGACAAAGCCTTGAAATTGTACAAGATATGTTCGTAGCGGGTAAACGGTTCTGCAGGACTTGAAACTTCTGCACCGTCCTTGTAGAGCTTGTTGGTGCGAGGATTCCACTGGTATTTGTCTGAATTAATTACATCTTGTGGAATATCTTGATTTACAATATGAAGCATAACATCATAAATCATCTGCTGCTTTTCAAGTCCGTATTCCGAATCTGAATAGTCCGACTTCAGTTCGTCGCGCAAATTCCAGTGGCTTATGAGTTTCATATCCTTTGGGAATAAGGTATTGCCATTGTTATCAATCAAGTTGCCCATATAAATGTTGTAGCTTGATATGTAGTTGTCTGCGTTGGTCATAGCAATATTTGCAGCCTGCTCGTACTCTGCCGGGATTCTGGATGTAAACCTGTCGCCAAGTCGTGCGTATGCCCAATCCTGACGGGTCCAGTTGTCGCAAAGCTGCTTCTTTTCGGCAAGCGAGTAAGATGGGAAATTAAGCACGATGTAGAAGGCCATCTTGTTGGCAAACAAATCGTCCTTAACGTGTGCCGTTGTCGAATATGCGCCCATTGCCTCGTCAACGAAATCAATTTCGCCCATATCGAGATGCAAAGGTTCCATCAACTTGATGGTCATTGTGTTGCCGTAACCGTAAAGGATTTCAAGATTGCGTTCGATTTTCTTGTAGGTCTCCAACCTCTTTGCTGAGTCAAGTACAAAGTTAGTCATACAGAAATCGTAGAAATCGTCGAGCGAACCATCCTGCGCCTGCCAAAGGGCAGCAACCTGTGTTACACCTTTTTCTATCCTATCGGCATCCTGTCCGTTGCAGAATTCCTTCAAGCTGCGTACTGTCCTTTCAATATCGTTCTGCGGAATCCTGAATTCTGCCATTACAACATCATTATTAGTGCTCGTATCCTTGCACGAAACAAAAAAAGCCATTGACAAAACAATTAATGGGAAAACTATTCTTTTCATAATCAATACTTTTAATTTTGCTATATTTTTTACATTTTCTTTCGTAAAACTAATTTCGCTCCATTCTGGAATAAAGTCATTGTATTCTTTTTCGGATTAAATTCAAATTTTGCACCTATCTGGTCGCACTTAAATTTGTCCTTGTCAACTGCCTCAAGCGGAATAGCATCATCTCCAATCTGCGCAATCAATGTGTTTCCTTCTCTTGTGACAATAAAATCCAAACCAATTTTCTTGGAAACATACACGCCCAAATAAATGTCCAAATCCTCCGAAGCCACATTATAGAATTCTGGTAATTCGTAAGGTTTGCCGTAAACTGCGCTTAAAACCGCCTTTTTAATATCTCCGATTTTAAAATTACGCCCATTAGAAGTCATGGCATACGAAATATTTCCGTCGTCAAAATGCGAATAAACAGAAACAAAACCATCTATTGCCCCCGTGTGTCCCAAACCAATGTTATCGCCAAAAGGAATCTCGAACAGCCCGAGACCATAGTCGTCCTTAATGGTTTTCATTATTTTGAGACTTTCATCAGTCAGAAGCCTTCCACCAAACAAAGCGTCAGCGAATTTTGTCAAGTCGGTAGGCGTTGACAATATTGCACCCGCACCCATCGGAACAGTCCAGTCTGTTTCGTTTTCTACCTTCCAAGAACCCAAGAAGCGGTATGACCTGCATTCGTTGTTGTTCGGGTTGGTTTTTCCAAAAATATATGTGTCGGTCAGACCAATTGGCTTGACAATGTATTCCTGCAACAAGTCGGAATATGGTTTCGAGAAAGTCTTTTCAAGTATGTAGGTCAATAACACATAGTTCGAATTGCTGTAGTCGGACTTGCTGTCGGGCTCAAAATCGCTGCCGCCTTTTTCGATAATCGCCAGCATTTCGTTTTCCGTCTTTGGTTGCGTACACCAATCCAGATAGTCATCGTCGTGTGTAAAATCGTGTATTCCACTCCTATGGCTTAGCAAATGCCTTACAGTTATTTTCTGTGAATTTGCGATTGCCGGAAACCATTTGTCAATAGTTTGGTCAAGGTCTATTTTCTTTTCTTCAACAGCCTTCAAAACCAGAACCGCCGTAAACGATTTCGAGGCAGAACCGATTCTATATTTGGATTTTTCGGTTGCTTTAACCTTGTTTTCGACATCAGCATAGCCGATTGCTTTTGTGTAGATAATCTCCCCATTCTTCGCAACGGCAACACTTCCCATAAACTTGTTGTTTTCTTCAAGTTTATCGAAATAATTGTCCAACTTTGCCCTGTCGAAGAGATTCTGTGCAAATACGCCACCGCCCAATATCAGGAGTACGAACGCTATTAATATACGGGTATAATATTTCATAAAATTTTACTTTTATTGCAAAATTACATATTTTTTCAAAATATGGCAAAATTTGTGGGATTTTTCAGGTTGGCAAATTATTCGTAAAATTTTATTACTTTTGTCCTAAACTTTTCTGATATGGAGAAACGCAGATACCCAGTCGATACGCAGACTTTCAGCAATATTGTTGAAGGCAATTACGTTTATGTTGATAAGACAGCCTTGGTTTACAAGTTGGTGAAAGAATACAGGTATGTTTTTCTTTCGCGTCCACGCCGTTTCGGAAAGTCGTTGCTGTGCAGTACTTTGAAGGAGTATTTTGAAGGCAACAAAGATATGTTCAAAGGTCTGCAAATGGCTGAACTGGAAAAGGACTGGGTGAAGTATCCTGTGATTCATCTGGATTTCAGCGATGACAAAAGCAATAATATCACTGACATAAAGACAACAATAAGTGAATCGTTGCGAGAATACGAAAGTATATTTGGCGTTGAAAAGATAGTTGGTGGATTTAATAGCCGATTTACAAATATAATCAAGGCGGCATATAAGAAATTCGGTCAAAAAGTAGTTGTAATTCTTGACGAATACGATGCGACAATGCTAAATGCCATTGACAATGACAGGTTGCAAAATCAGATTCGTACCATGATGACAAACCTGTTTTCTCCAATAAAAAAACTTGACACATATCTTCGCTTCGTATTCATCACTGGCATAACAAAATTCTCGCAGATGTCAATTTTCTCGGCGTTGAATAACCTGCAGGACATATCGCTGATGCCAGAATTTGAAGCAATCTGCGGAATCTCAATGGACGAACTTACAACCACCTTAAAATCCGGACTTCAGGCATTTGCCAATGAAAATGATTATTCGTTTGAACAAACGGTAACATTGTTCAAAAACAAGTACGACGGCTACCATTTCTCAAAAGCAAAGCAGGATATTTACAACCCGTTTGCAGTAATTAGGGCATTGAACGACAAAATGTTAAATAACTATTGGTTTCAGTCTGCCACTCCTACCGCACTCATAAAACTCATTAGGAAGTTTGACATCGAAATGTTTGACTACGAAATGGTCGAATGCGATTCGTCACGATTCAACCAGCCAGTTGAAAAAGTCACCGACTTGGTTCCGATCCTGTTCCAGACTGGTTATCTGACAATTAAAGATTACAATAAAGATTACGACACATACATACTTGGCTATCCTAACGAAGAAGTAAAATCGTCAATTGCAAATGTACTTTATAAATATAACTACAACACGCAGGAAAACATACCGTTGAAGAAGGCATACATCGATTTTTCAAGGGATGACGATTTGCCAAAATTCATCGAAGCGTTGAAAAAGTTCTTCCGCCGGTTCCCGTTCTCGCTAAACAATATGAACGAAAAACATTATCATTCAATTCTTTATACTGTTCTTACATCATTTGGAGCCAACATTGCGGCCAATCAAGAAACAGCACTCGGCAAGTCGGATTTGATTCTAAAGATGCCGAAAACCATTTATGTAATAGAACTTAAATACGACCAAAGCACGCAATCAGCACTCAATCAGATAGATGACCGCGACTATAAGGCAGCCGTACTGGACGAGAATAAGCGCATAGTGAAACTGGCGATAAAGTTCTCGTCAAAGGACAGGAACATTGAGAGTTACGAAGCAGTGGAAGAAAAATTATAAGGCATTTGCTTGACAAAAAAGGACGGCAATACACCGTCCAATTATATCGTATGTAATGTGATTTTATTCTTTTACGAATTTTCGCTGGATTTCCGACCCTTGAACTTGGATACGAACGACATAAATTCCATTTGCCAATCCTTCCACATCGCAAACCGCATTTTCAGCGTTTATTTCCTTGCGCAAAACTACCTGCCCCTTCGCATTTACAATTTCAATTTCGGAAATTGTTTCCGATGATGTGATGTTGAGTATATTGCCTGCCGGATTGGGATAAACCTGCAAATCAGCGATTTCATTTTCCACGATGCCTACACAATCGTTGTTTTCATACATATTTGTAAAGTTGTTCCAATACTCAGCATTGCTATAAACAGACATCCTTCCGCATGGAACAGTTAACGGGATGTCAGAAATACTATCGAATTCGAATGAGTAACTATATATGGTTGGCGGGTTTAAGGCAAGAACCGATATGCTGTCAATTTTATAGCATTCGACGAATGAAGCTTCGATAGTAGAAACGGAACTGCCAATTGTAAGAGAGGTGAGGTTACTGCATCCACTAAATGTAGAACTTTTAATATAGGTTATCGCATTGGGGATTACCAATGCACCTGTTAGTCCTGTACAATTGTAAAACGCTTCATATCCGATATATTTTATGGAATCAGGAAAGGTTATTGATGTGATATTTTCACAATATGAAAATGCAGAGTTTACAATACCTTTGGTGTTTCCATCGATTACAATAGGCCCGCTAGGAGCATCTCCCTTATATCCCATGCACCAGTTGCCAAGATACAATATCCCATCCGGATGATCATTGTACCACGCTGTGTATTCAAATGAACTATGTCCTATGCTTGTTACCGAGTCACCTATTGTTATTGATGAAAGTTGAGAACAGTATGCAAACGCGCCATCTGCAATGCTTGTAACAGAATTGGGAATATTTACTGATGTCAAGCCCCTGCATGAATAAAAGGCATTCCATCCAATACTCGTAATTGAGGTTCCTATTACTACAGACTCTAGTCCGCTACATCCCGAGAAAGCCCCCCATCCGATTGATGTCACCGAATATGTCCTGCTTCCATTTGTTACTGTCGATGGAATTATTAGGTCTCCAACAAGATCAGATGTATAGGTGTCAGGGACATTTTCCGATGTTAATGACACGGTATAAGGTGAAGTGTTAGATATAATGTTGTAATACAATGTCTGCCCACTTTCGCATACTGCGGAAAAATTATAGGCGAATGCACAATTGCATATAAGTCCAACAAGTGCTAAAAATATAAATCTAGATTTCATATGCATATTATTTAAATTATTGTGCAAAAATAAAAAACATTTTCAATGCAAAAAGCAAATTTAGTATAATTTTTAGCCCACTCTCAAAAAAAATTCCGCAACCCAAGCCCCTGCCTGAATTGCGGAAATATGTATTAAATGTGCAAATTACCTATTAATACAACGAATTTATCAAATCGTCATCTGCCAGATTCGGAACTGTGACCTTCATTTCGGGATATTCCTCCATAGCGCGCTTGATAGCGAACATTGCACCCTCGTTGCGTGCCCAACTGCGGCGGCTGATTCCGTTGTTGACATCCCAGAGAAGCATCAGTTTCAAGCGGCGTTCTGCCTCGGCACTGCCGTCGAGAACCATTCCGAAGCCACCATTGATAACTTCGCCCCAGCCAACTCCACCGCCATTGTGGATTGAAACCCAAGTTGCACCGCGGAAAGAGTCGCCAATGACATTCTGGATTGCCATATCGGCGGTAAACTTACTGCCATCGTAGATGTTGGAAGTCTCGCGGAACGGTGAGTCTGTACCCGAAACATCGTGGTGATCGCGGCCAAGAACTACTGGCTGTTTCAAACGACCATCGCGGATAGCATCGTTGAATGCCTTTGCAATCTTGATACGGCCTTCGGCATCGGCGTAAAGGATACGAGCCTGCGAACCAACGACAAGTTTGTTCTTCTTTGCCTCGCTAATCCAACGGATGTTGTCACGCATCTGCTGTGAAATTTCGGCTGGAGCATCCTTTGCGATGTCTTCCAATACCTGCATCGCAAGGTTGTCGGTAACTTCCAAATCTTCGGGCAAACTCGATGTGCAAACCCAACGGAACGGTCCGAAACCATAGTCGAAGCACATTGGTCCCATAATATCCTGGACATACGACGGATAGCGGAAATCGATACCATTCGGAGCCATAATGTCGGCACCAGCACGCGAACTTTCGAGCAAGAAGGCATTTCCATAGTCGAAGAAATACATTCCCTTTGCAGTCAACTTGTTGATTGCATCCACCTGACGTCTCAACGAAACCTGAACTGCCTCTTTGAACTTCTCTGGACTATGAGCCATCATTTCGATTGACTGCTCGTACGAAAGTCCTACTGGATAGTAACCGCCTGCCCACGGATTGTGAAGCGAAGTCTGGTCGCTACCAAGGTCAACCTTTACGTCGCGTGCAGCAAGGCGTTCCCACAAGTCAACCACATTGCCAAGGTAAGCAATGGAGTGACGCTCTTTCTTCTTCTGCCATTCGAGTGCAGTGTCGATTGCCTTGTCAACATCATCAATTATTTCGTCAACCCAGCCCTGTTCGTAGCGCTTGTTGGCTGCCTTTGGATTTATTTCGGCGCAAATGCTTACAACACCTGCGATATTTGCAGCCTTTGGCTGAGCACCGCTCATACCGCCAAGACCAGCAGTAACGAACAAACGACCTTCTGGTCCTTCGCCGTGCTTTGCAATCTTACGGCAAGCGTTGAGTACCGTGATGGTTGTTCCATGAACGATTCCTTGCGGACCTATATACATATACGAACCAGCAGTCATCTGTCCGTACTGTGAAACGCCCATTGCGTTGAACTTTTCCCAATGATCTGGCTTAGAGTAGTTTGGAATTACCATACCGTTAGTAACAACTACGCGCGGAGCATCCTTGTGAGATGGATAAAGTCCCATCGGGTGACCGGAATACATAACCAATGTCTGTTCGTCGGTCATATTGGCAAGGTACTGCATAGTAAGCAGGTACTGAGCCCAGTTCTGGAAAACTGCGCCATTTCCACCGTAGGTGATAAGTTCGTGCGGATGCTGAGCCACTGCGTAATCCAAATTATTGGAAATCATAAGCATAATGGCAGCAGCCTGAGTGCTCTTGTGAGGGAACCACGTAATATCGCGTGCGAACATCTTGTATTTCGGACGGAAACGGTACATATAGATTCTTCCGTAGGTTTCGAGTTCGTTCTTGAATTCGGGGGCAAGTTCCTTGTGGAATTTAGCCGGGAAATAGCGGAGAGCGTTTCTTATTGCAAGTTTCTTTTCATCGTTTGTAAGAATCTGCTTCCTTATAGGTGCGTGATTTATTTCGGGTTCATACACAGCAGGTTCCGGCAGTGTGTCGGGAATACCCTGCAAGATTAACTTCTGAAATTCTTCCTTTGTAATCATAGTATAAATTGTTTAAAATAGTTGGCGTAAAATTAGTAAAAAAACAAGTATGGGACAAAAAAATAAGTTGCGAATTTGAAATTAGGATTACGGACTTATAATAGCACAAGTTTGCGCTATGAGCAGATTTTATTCTTATTTAGTTATCAATTTTGTTGGGCGAATGCGGTCTATAACAACAACATCGTCTTCTATATGAAATATATATGCCCATCGCTTATTGTGTGAAACCATACGGCAAGCCCTAGGATGATAGCATCGCACATCTTCATAATGACTTGGATGATAAACATTTGCATAAACCGATAATGACAATACTTCATCACGCATTGTTGCAACATATTTATGCGCACCTTCGCGAGACATCACTGTTCGCAGAAAATCCATTATTTCGGACAAATCGACTTTGGCAGTATAACTAATTTCAACCTTGTAGATTGTCATAATGCTCATCAACCATCTTGTGAAGAATATCGAAGTACTCGTCAACCGACATGCGCTTGGTTGCAACACCATATTCGGCAACTGGTTCTGATGCAACTGAATTGTTTTCTTCTATGTATTTTTTTTCTGGCATAATCTTCAATACCATTTTAACAGGCACAAATATATAACATTTTCCCATAAGTAAAGCATTGGTTGAATTTAAAATTGAACCCATTTCTCAAGGCTCCAAAATCGTAAACTCGCCCGAAAAAGTGTATCTATTCTCACAAAAGTCGCCCGAAAAAGTGTATCTATTCTCACAAAAGTCGCCCGAAAAAGTGTGTGAGTTGAAGAAAAACTCGCCCGAAAAAGTGTGTAAAAATACTTGAAAGTCGCCCGAAAAAGTGTAAAGAGCGATGCAAGTAAAAAAAAATAATCATCAAAAAATGATGATTATTTTTTATGATAACTAGTTTTAACTCACTCTATTTCTGCATCGAAACATCCACCCTCGTAGAATCCTCTTCATAGCGGAACTTGCAGTCGGACTTGCAGAGCGAAAGTATCTTCATGTCGGCAATGTGCGTGTATGAATTTGATTCCGAATCGTACAAATCAAACTTCAAATACTCCTTCTTGTCGTCGAAAGCCCACTTAAACTTTGTCTCTGTACTAAGCAACGAAGCAAAATCGAGATTTTCAAGACTAGCGTCAATGCTATCGGTATATGTAGAGTCTTGCATTTCACCCATCATCTCTTCCCAATCAATATCCGACAATATTTCGCCAAGACCATTGTCCTTGAACTTGATATAACCGGTTTCATCCTTTTCAAACGTCATCTGCAATTCACCAAACATCGCATAATCCGACATTTTTATCGACATGGTATCCGAATCAAGTTGCGTAATTTTCCATGTGCCTACCAGACGGCCTTTCGGCGACTTCATCATCAAACCATAATCTTCCTCGTACTTCTTGCACGATGAAAAAACTGCTACGAACATTAACGTAAAAGCAACAATCGAACAAATATATCTCTTCATACGCTTAAATTTTAATCAACTTTCTTTTCAAAATGGCGTTCAATAAGGTCATCGTAGCCCGAATACTCCTTACTTCCGTTTACCAGCCACAACTCCGAACTCGACAACCTGGTTATCTTGTAGTTGTGCTCGCTATTTCCATTTATTGTATCCAATTCGGTTAGAACCAACTCGGTCTTGTCCTCGCCAAACGACCACAATCCAGACCTTTCGTTCAGCGACCTTACCATCGGAATCGAATACGAATAAGTACCATCGGAATTCAAAACAACCTCCGTTGACGACTCCTTGTCAAACAAATTCTGTTCGTGCTTGTCATTCACCAACAAATCAGTCAGATACCATTCTCCGACCAATCTCGCCTTTGCCGACTTTAACGAAAATGCGGGTCCGTTCTCGTATCTTCCGCACGAAACAAATAACGCAACAGACAGCATAAGGACAAATATAATAGCGATAATTTTTCGCATAGTTTTTAAAGTTAAACTGCAAAAATAGGTATTTTCAATCAGTTATGCAGTTTTTTAGAGAAAATGTTCAAACGCACGATGTTTAAAACGCAACTATTAATATGATTTTCAACGAAATACACAAAACAAAAAAAAAGACGGTTTCCGTCTTTTTTCTGTGCCCGAGACAGGACTATATGCACTTCAAAAAATAAATGATTGGATAAATGCGGAGAAAAAAACATACAATCTCCGCATTTTTGCGGAGAATAATTTGTATATTTGCCGCATATTTTTTTTCAATATGAGACATATTTATATTTGGCAATATAAAAATTGGACTGATTTTCAATGGGATAGCAGCAAAATTGAGAAATTGTTAGGCGAGGTAAGAAACATTCAAGGAAAGGTTTCCGGAACCTTTTCTATGCTCGGATTTGAAGCACAAAGTAAAACCGCACTTGAAGCAATGACTCAAGATGTTGTAATGTCATCGGAGATAGAAGGAGAACGCTTGAGAGCAGATTCGGTAAGATCATCTCTTGCAAGGCATTTGGGTCTTGACTATGAAGGTCTTCCCGAAAGCGACCATTATATAGAAGGCGTGGTTCAAGTGACAATTGATGCAGTAACCAACTGCAACAAACCGCTTACCGCTGAACGCCTTTTCGACTGGCACACTGCCTTGTTCCCATACGGGCGAAGCGGTGCATATAAAATTACAGTCGCGAACTGGCGACAAGGCGATGATGCAATGCTAATAGTTTCTGGAGCAATGGGAAAAGAAAAGATTCACTATCGCGCACCAGACTCTTGTCAAGTGCCAGAAGAAATGGAAAAATTTCTTGACTGGATAAATACCGAAACACAAACAGACAGCATACTGAAAGCAGCAATCGCACATCTTTGGTTCGTTGCAATTCACCCATTTGACGATGGTAACGGAAGGTTAACCCGTACAATAACCGACTTGTTATTAGCCCGTTCCGACAATATGCAGCACCGGTACTACAGCCTTTCGGCTGAAATCAGAAACAACAGAAAAGAGTATTACGATATTCTAGAACGGACAACTTGTGGAAAACCAGAAATAACAGAGTGGCTTATATGGTTTCTCAACTGCACAAAACAAGCAATGGAAAAGTCACTGGAGAAAGTCAAAGTCATAGCAGAAAAGACAAGGTTCTGGGACAAACATAAAGACACGCAACTAAACGAACGCCAACGCAAAATATTAAATATGCTATGGGATGAGTTTTTCGGAAAACTTACCACGTCAAAGTGGGCAAAAATATGCAAATGCTCTCAGGACACTGCCCTCCGTGACATTCACGACCTAATCGAAAAGGGTATTCTAAAACCATCCGAAGCAAGTGGTCGCAGTAAAAATTACATTCTTGCATAATGAAAAAGTCTTGAATGTGGATTATTTTAGGAGGGTCAAAATGGCCTTCCTTTTTTGTAAAAAATTTGTACGAGACCAAATTGAGACCAAATAAATGGATACGAAAGGAAAAGAGTTTTGTAATTATCTTAAATATAGATACTTACAAAACTCTTTCTGTGCCCGAGACAGGGCTCGAACCTGCACGTCCTTGCGAACACTGGTCCCTGAAACCAGCGCGTCTACCAATTCCGCCACTTGGGCATTTTGCGACTGCAAAGATACAACAATTTTTAATTGCCACAAAAAACTTTTTCGCGAAAATCATGATGCAATACTATGCATAATTACGAAAAGACGCAAAGCATTGCGTCTCTACTGGTTTCGACTATTGAACTTCGTGTAATTTATCAATCTGTCGTACGATTCGCTCGGATTGCGATGATACACAAACAACAGATAGTCGTTTTCGGTCTGCCGATGACTGCCCTCGAAGAAATACCTGTCCATTCCCGCGCCCTCGCCTTCGGGAACCACCACATACCTATAATTATAGTAACCTTGCTTAAGAAACATCAGCAACTCGTAGCAATGCGTCTCCATATTGTACTTCATCTTGTACTGCTGAGAAAGTTCATGGTTTGTAAGCGAACCATACAAATAAACACTCGCTCCGCCAAGCATCGATGGATTGTTCAGGCGAAAACGCACGATGGCATACTCCGACTGAATTTCGGGGAAATTATTGTTGTTGCGACGGTTGGTCTTTATGATATATCCGCCGTTTATGTCTTCGGCACTTGCATACGGCTCAAAATAATGGGACTTTCCAGGAACAAGGTCAATGTAATAGTATGGCTTACGGTACTCAATATTCTCAACATACTCGGAATTCAATTCTAAGTTATTGAAATTGAAATACCTATACTCGTTAGCAGCATTGAACAGATACCTGTCCTCCCACTCGAAAACATACGAATTACTCCCCACAAACGACGGCTGCATATCGGCATAAGCATCATCCCACTGCCAATTCTGCACTAGCGAAACTTTCAGTTCGTCAAGCGGATTGTAAACCGGATAGTTTTTCGGATTTATAACAAAGTCTACCTTCTGAAATTCCTTCTTGAACTCGCCAAACACATTGGAATTTACACGCCCCTCAACCGTCACAAGATTCTCGTACACCATAAAACGCTTTGTACACACAATCCTTTCCTCCGGCTCCTTCACAAATACTACAAGCAAATAGTTTCCTGAAAGCTTCAGTTGCAAGTCATCGTTAGGCAGATTTAGCGAGAAATGCGTATACTGCACGTATGTACTCTGCGATTCATCGTAATTTCGGATTTCATTCTCGTCAAAGCCATCGGCATAATCGACAAACATCAGATTCGACGGTTTCCAGTCATAGGTGCA
Source organism: Bacteroidales bacterium (assembly GCA_017651185.1). GTDB lineage: Bacteria > Bacteroidota > Bacteroidia > Bacteroidales > ML635J-15 > Bact-19. The sequence continues at coordinate 15,355 of JAGCDJ010000035.1, forward strand.
ATGCATGACGGTGTAATAATAATCCTGCGGTTGCGATTCTATCTGGTCGAACGAAAATTCGAGCCCAACCTCGCCATAAAGTTCCATCACAGGATACGAAACCTCCCAATCCTGCAAATGCAAGCGTACAGTTTTTAGGTTCTTTTCGTATATTCTGTCTACACATGTTACAGTATCTCGTTCAAACTCAAACGGGTATACATCAGTGCAATGCATTACCAGCAACATTGCAAAAACCAGTGTGACAAGCCGAAAATTCATCTGTCAAAAATTTTTTACGAAGTTATAGCATTATTATTTATTTTTGAAAAAAAATTTTCACTAATGAAACAAATTGTCCTTGCCATATTATTGATAGCAGTCAGCATTGCCGGCATGAGCCAAGGAATCAATTCCAAAGCCATCGAAATCAACAATTCCGACTCGGACAAATACACAACCATCGAGACAACCAAGATAAAAATCATTCTTCCCGACGGATTCACACGCAAGAACGCTACCACTTACGAGCACACACTAGCCGAAAGTTACATTTCGGTACAACCACTTGACGGCGACGTAAACCGCAACTTCTACACTTTCGACAAGAAAACAATGTTTCAGGCGGGAATAGTTGTCATGAAAGAAACTTTTTTCAAAATAAACGGTTTCGAGGCAATGATGATAGACGGCGATCAATACATAAACGAAAAGGAATTTGCAGTATCAATCCTACTCATCGGAAACTGCACCCAAACCTACCTCATAATGGGGTCGACTCCGAAACCGATACAAAACAATTTGAACATAGAAATTACCACATCGCTGCTATCTGTCATCTTCGACCCAAATATGGAAACGACGCAAACCAGCAGCGCATTTTCATACAAGGTAAACCTTGAAGGCACAGGACTTATCGAATGTACCCCCATGGGCACCACCCGCACATTCTCCGACGACGGAAACCTGCCATCGAAAACCGATGAAATGACCACGCTGACCATCCACGAAGTGCGTAGTGCCCATCAACTTAACGAAACCCAGAAAAAAGAAATCAGTTCACACATGATAAACCTCTACCCTCTGGTTTGGGACAAAAATAGCGACCTGACACCAAAGAAATACAGCACAGGGAAATTGTCTGGATACGAAATACATGCAAGCGGCGTCAACAAACTAATGAAAACGGAATTCATATATCAACTTGTCCTCTTTGCAAACGGCAGATACTACCTCCTAACTGGAATATCGTATGGCAACGAGAACAAATGGCTGGAAGCATTTCGAAAGTTAGCAAACAGCATTGACTACTAATGTCAATTTAGCATACCGTCCAACGCATCCTTCAATTTTCCGAACTGCAAAAATCCACTAAAAAGGGAATCTTCAAAATATTCTGGGGATTCTTCCTTCAGCGACGACTCATCGTCTCCAACCTTGCAAATGGTATGGAACAGCACGCCTTTGTCGTAATATGCGCGAATCTCAACATGCACCCACTCGTATTTGTGATGTTGCAAGGATAAAGTCTGGAAACTTGCATAATAAAATGCCGGAAAGCCGTCATTATCGTATAGAAACTCCTCGTAAGACTTGCGTTCTGCTATGGTATATACTGTTGTCTTGCGCACAAAATCCAAAGACGAAACATATTTGCCCAATTCCTCATCGAAATCATCATTGAAAAAGAATTCTATTGTTTCCTCCGCCTGACCAGTACCGGCAAGATTATGCCTTACTTTTGCCGTAATGTAGTCGTCTGGGATAGCTTCATCGCCAAGCATAGTGCTTATCCATTCCATCTCGCTGTTGTACATTTTGCGGATTTCAGCAATCTTCGCCTTCTCGCTATCGCTCTGCGCGAAGCAACCTGCACCAACGGCAAGCATCAACAATACAAAAACAAATCTTCTCATCAAAAATCCTCCATATTTTCAATTTTTGTAATCATTGTGGAGCCGCAATGGTCCCACTAGAATTTCAAATGTTTCACCGACGAACCGCCTCTCTTTATAATTCTCAGCGAATCGATACCTATTTTTAAATGGTCGTGTACAAACTGCTGCGTAACCTTCTTGTCGCTTGCCTCTGTCTTAACGCCCGACGAAACCATCGGCTGGTCGCTCACAAGCAGCAAAGCACCGCACGGAATTTCGTTGGCAAAACCAACGATGAATATTGTTGCCGTCTCCATATCTACCGCCATCGCACGTGTTTTAATAAGGTATTTCTTGAAACGCTCGTCGTATTCCCATACCCTGCGGTTTGTTGTAAACACCGTTCCTGTCCAATAGTCGTGTCCGTTATCCCTGATGGATGTCGACACGGCACGCTGAAGCATAAATGCCGGCAACGCTGGCACCTCGGGAGGAAGATAGTCGTTTGACGTACCTTCGCTACGGATTGCTGCAATCGGCAAAATTAGGTCGCCCAATTTGTTTTTTGCTTTCAAGCCACCGCATTTGCCAAGGAACAGCACCGCTTTGGGCGCCACTGCACTAAGCAAGTCCATTATTATCGCTGCGTTGGGACTTCCCATACCGAAATTTATTATGGTAATACCATCAACAGTTGCACTCGGCATATTGCGGTCAAGCCCATCAACAGGAACATTGTTCCATTCGGCAAACAAGTCGACATACAACTGAAAATTAGTCAACAGGATATATTCCCCAAAACTATCAAGCGTCTTTCCTGTATATCTCGGAAGCCAATCGCTTACAATTTCTTCTTTCGTCTTCATAATTAAACTTTTCACAAAAATACAAAATATTTTGGATTGACGAATTACGATTTACGAATTAACAATTAATAATGGATAATTTACAAGGCTCACAATGCATTGTGAGCCTACAAATGCATTGTGAGCCTACACAGAACAATTTTCATAAACCAATTTCAAATCGTACGGACACAAAATTTTGTGTCTCATCCGTTTCAAACAAAACAGGCGCAAGACCTTGCTTCTCAACTAGTGGCATTCTTCTTTAACATCATATCGTTAAAAAAACTCTCACAAAAAAACTTTTATTCAAAAAATTTATCAGACCTTTGCGCCTTGAAATTTTAAAAGACATAACTATATGAGAATAAAGAATTTCACTTTTTTCACTGCAATAATTGCAATTTTTGCATTAGCAACACCCCAATACACATATTCACAAGTTTACCAATTCGAAAACCCGGGGTTCGAAGATTGGCCAGGCGCAGAAGACAGCGAACCTACAGGATGGAACTCATATCCATCAGCAAACTGCACAATGTCAGGTTTAGCAGCATTGGGATGCTCCACAGCAAAACAGGCTAGACACAAAAGATCCACTGATGTTCGACCAGGTTCGACCAACAATAACTACTCATGCTTAATATATGCAAAAAGCGTTCTTGGCGTAGTTGCCAACGGTGCCTTGACCAGCGGACAAATGCAGCTTGCATCAACATCGATGTCCAACCCAAACAACGGCAACAGAACTATACAAAACAACAACGACTTCAACCATCGCCTCAACGCGAAACCCGACTCAATAGTATTCTGGGCAAAGGTTGTCAATGGCAGCGATGCAAGCCTTGCATGCTGCCACCTATATATACACGACAACTACAATCTACAAGATCCATTGGCAGGAAACGAAGACCAGGCAGGATACGCAAGCCATATAGTTGGAAAAGTTCCGTCATACGATTTCACAAACAACGGAAGCACATGGCAGCGCCATTCTGCTCCTATTGAATATGATGGTTGCCAATCTAACGACCCGCAGTTCATTTTAATTACATTCTCAACAAACAAGGATGCAGGCGGCGGCAGCAACAACGACAAACTATACCTTGACGATATCCAACTCATTTACAATGCAAACCTTTCGTCTATAACAGTAAACGGAAGCAACATTCCAAACTTCAACCAAAATACAACCGAATATTACGTAGATGTACCATGCGGTTCAACAAACTACATTTCGGCAACCACAGCATCACCACGCGCTGCATATACGACTTCGCTTTCATCAGACGGAAAGACTGTTACAATAAACGTAACCCATGGCGACAAAGCAAAAACTTATACCGTTCATTATAGAAGCGTTATTACAAATCAAATATCAGACGAAATATGCAAGGGCGATTCATACAGCCAGAACGGTTTTACACTGCCAATCCAAAACAATGCTGGTACATTCAACCATAGCAATTCATATCCGCTTGCTAACGGATGCGATTCTGTTGTTGAATTGAGACTTACCGTTAACGACACATACACAACAAATATCGACCTTACAATTTGCGAAAGCGCAACATACAATTTCTTCGGTCAGGAATTAAATCAGCCTGGTACATACCAGCACTTGCTCACAAGCCAGCACGGATGCGACAGCACAATAAGGCTCAACCTAAGAGTGGACGACCATTATCAGGTAAATATTCCTGAACATATCTGCGAAGGTGGCGAAGAATACCACAACAATGGCTTTGACATTGACTATTCCGAAATTATGAACCGCTCCGACAATGTCATATTCGACACCCTGTTCTTTGCAGCAGGAACTGTAGGAAACGTCTGCGACAGCATCGTCGTTCTTCACCTCGAAGTCGGCAGAATAGACAACACTACCTTGTCCGACAGCATTGACATCGACAACGACTACAACGGCAACGGTTTTGAAATTGCAGCAATACACGAAGCTGGCGAATACACATTTACAAACACACTTACAAACGAAGAAGGTTGCGATTCAATAGTTACATTGACGCTAAAGGTTCTGCCAAAGCCAGTAACTCCCGAACCTGAACCAACACCCGAAATTGTAACATTCGAAATCTTCCCTAACCCGACATCGACCGGACAAATAACCGTTAGGGCAAACTACGACATAACTAAGGACATCTATGAGTACCTGATATTCAACGAACACGGAATGCTAATGGACACCGGATGCATAAACAGCAAGGACACATTCGTTGACGTATCGAAATACAATAGCGGCTATTATTACCTCAAGGTACTTGTCGGCGACACTGTAAAAGCCCAGAAGAAACGCAAGGCTATAAAGTTTGTAGTAGTTAACTAAGTGGACAAAAAAGGATTACAAAATATCCACAAAGCGCAGAATCTTGATTCTGTGCTTTTTTTGTATCTTGTCATCGACTTTTAACTTTCAACTCTCAACTTTTAACTATCTTTGCACCCGAGTAGGTCGGTCTATCGCGTTACATTTATGTAATGAGGAAAGTCCGGACAGCACAGGGCGTTGCGCTCCTGAAATAGGAGAAGTCTGCGAAGGTTTGGCAGCGGAGAAGAGAAGGACTTCCTTGGCGACAAGGTAAAGGTGAGAAGGTGGAGTAAGAGCCCACCGGTGACGATGGCGACATCGTCAGCCGTCCGCCCCGCAAGCTGCAAGTTCATGTATATCGGCGCTATAGGGTTGCCCGCCCGAGCCGAGGGGTAGAATGCACAGATAAATGATAGACAGCATCCCCGGATGCCACAGAATTCGGCTTATGGCCTACTCGTTTTTTGTCTTAAAGACTAAAAGTCTAACAGGCTTGCAGAAGACCTGTCGAAAAGTCTGGCAGAAGAACAGATGCCCTGCTTTGCAGACCAATAGACCGCAAGACAGTTAGACAGCAAGACAGCCAACCGAGAACGGCATAGCCCTCAACGAAGTTAAACCAGAAACAGATTCAAACCATTGCCTTCCTTTGTTAATAAAATTTTTCGAATTATCCTCCCCATTTCAAAAATTATCCTTACCTTTGCTTTATAAGAATTTAAATTTATTTGAAATGAAAAAGTTTACAATTTTAATGATTGCATTGTTCATAGCAGCTATGAGCTTTGCACAGGGACAAAGAAGGAACCTTACTTCAACGTCTCAAAACAATGCTGGCAAAACTAGCATTTCTCAAAACTACATCAAGGGACATTCATCAAAAATGCGCAACACTAGAGCTTTAGAATGTGCCAATGATGCCATTTTCTCAACTGTTGATCTTGATAATATTTCATCTGCAGGAACATCTAACACCAACAAAAGTCTTAAAGCAATTAAAGTTGATGGTTTTTCTTTGCCGATATCATCAATTAGATTCTTTGCTGCCCAAATGTATCACAATGGTCAAAGTTGGGAAGAAGTTGCAGATGTTGAGACTCTAAACTTTAACATAAAGATTTACAACGACGATAACAATATGCCAGGAACAGTTATTGAAAATTTTAGCAACATAGAACTAACACATACAGCTACTGGCGATATGCTTTTCGACTCGTACTCAATATTCCAATTCGACTATACATTTGCTACTCCAGTAGATGTTCCTTCTATTTTCTGGCTTGAAATTAGCAATACAGAGGAAAATGTATGGTTTATGTGGTTAAATAACGATCGAAATGATTTGTATTCTGGAACTTACAACATAACAAATGATGCATGGGCTGTTTCAAACGAAACATATCAAATTTGCATAGTACCACAAGCTCCGCAAAATGCTACTGTAGTTGCAATGCCAACATCTTTATCTTTCGATGGTATATTTGGTAACGAATTTGAGGAAAAAACAATTTCTATTTCTACTTACAACCTAACAGAAGATGTCACAGCAACAACATCTGCACCATTTTCTGTTTCATCAGATGGAGAAACATTTGCCACTACAGCAACAATATCGTCAAACGGAGGCACATTGTATGTTAAATACGAACCGACAGAAGCTGGCGAAAACGACGGTACTATAGTGCTTACAAATACAGAAATTTCAGATGTTACAATAAACCTGAGCGGAACAGCTATAGAATGCAATCCTATTGCAACATTCCCATTTGTTGAAACATTTGAAGAAAACAGCACATCACGCCCATGCTGGAGCCAGGAAAACGATGGTGATTACGTATGGACATATGAAGGAGGAAGCGCTTATGGCGATGTTGTATCAGCACATGACGGAGAACTTAATGCTTCTATTATTGGTAATGGAAATGGCGCATTAAGCAAAATAGTTTCTCCTGTTTTTGATTTTTCAGCAGCAGCCATTGCATACCTTAATTTCTATTATGCAAATCCGACATATTATTACTACACTGATGAGTTGTCTGTATACTATAGAACTTCTTCAACATCCGAGTGGACATTAATACAGCAATGCCCATCAGCAGAAGACTGGACTGAAATTACAATCACTCTTCCTTCATTAAGCGCAACATATCAGTTTGCTTTCGAGGGAACGGATAATTATGGTAACGGTATTGTTATAGACGACGTAACGATTACTGCCGTAACTACCCCAACGATAATTGCCGATGTCAATTCTATTGATTTTGGAAGTATTCCAAATAACATTACATCTACAAGAATTGCCAATATTACCGCTGGATTACTAACTGAAAACATTGCAATTTCAACAGAAGCACCTTTTGAAGTATCAACAGATAATGAAACATTTGGCGCAAATGCTACATTGCCAACCAATGGTGGTGTTCTATATGTAAGATTTGCACCTGTTGCATCAGGAACACATACTGGAACTGCAACTCTTCAATCAACAGGAGCAGAACCCTTAACAATAACATTAACAGGAAATTCAACTACCTGCCAAGACATAACAGAATTCCCTTATGAAGAAGAATTTGAAAACGGTTTGCCTGCATGCTGGATTGCAACTGATAATGATGGAGATTCCCACAATTGGATGAATACATCAGATATGATTTCACCATGGGAAGATCCTGAAGAAATTTCATATTTTGTTCACGGTGGTAACGGAAGCATCGCATCAGAATCTTACATAAATTACGCTCCTTATGGTGCACTCGAAGCCGACAACTATTTGATTAGTCCTAAATTTGTCATCCCATCAGAAGGTACTGCTATTATGAAATTCTATACAGCAAATATTTATTCATACGAAGAATCTTTTAAAGTATTGTTGTCAACAACAGGAATTGATGTAGCAGATTTTACAACGACACTAGTTCCAGACTCAACATTAGATGTTAGTCTTGACGATGGTGAATGGTTAGAAATTAGATGTAATTTGCAACAATTCGCAGGACAAAGTGTTTATATCGCAATAGTTCATACCGGAATTGACGGCGTTGGAATGCTTGTTGACGATTTCTCAATTGACATTTTCACTGATCCAATAATTGAAGCATCTGTTAACGAAATCGAATTCCCGACAACAATTGTAGGAGAATCTTCACCTGCTACTAATGTAACTATCGAAGCATTTAATTTGACTACAGAAATAAATGTAACAACTACAGCTCCATTTGAAGTATCGTTAAACAACGAAACATTTGCCAACACTGTAAATATGCCTGCAACAGGTGGTTCTCTCTATGTTAGATATAATCCGACTGCTGAAGGAAATGACGAAGGAACTGTTTCTCTAACTGCAGAAGGCGCACAAACAATAACAATAGCGTTGTCTGGATCTGCTATTATATGTAATCCTATTGCAAGCATTCCATATATTCAGGATTTCGAAGATGGTATAACACCTTGCTGGACTATTATCTCAAACAATACAGCAAATGATGTTGCAAGTGGCAAAATGGGCATATTTGCCGTAAATGGCAACAATGTATTCCGTTTCAGCAGTTATTCAAGTGCAGATGATTACAACCAGTATCTCATCACTCCAGAACTTGCATTGACAGAAGATGTTGTTTTGACTTTTGATTATGCAAAATCTAACAACTCTGATGAAACATTCCGCGTTATGGCATCAACAACTGGTCGTGACATTGCTTCGTTCACAAATCTTGGAGAGGACGTAACCGCTACTTCAACTGAATTCACCGAATACAGAGTTGTAATACCAGCAACAACAAAATTCATTGCAATCAATTATTTCTCCTCTTTTAAATACTATTTATACATCGACAACTTCACACTCAATGTTAACACTTCAGTAGAAGAAAACATTGCTGAAGCTATCGCAGTATATCCTAACCCAACTAGCGATATGGTAACTATTGCAAATGCAGAAGGTAAGGACATCGTTGTTATCAACTCTCTCGGTCAGGTTGTTGCAAGCATCGAAAATGCAGCTGCTAACCAGACTATCAACGTTGCAAACTTCGCAAACGGAACCTACTTCGTAAAGGTTGACGGTGAAGTTGTAAAACTGAACGTTGTAAAGTAGTTTTAATAAAACTATAAATAAAAAAAGTCGCCATCCATTCGGGTGGCGATTTTTTTGTTGCAATCATAAAAACCAGAAACGGGCGCCAGCCCACTGAAACGGCGTAGCCATTGAAACGGGCGCCAGCCCATGATGCTATTCAAACGGTTTCCTGTTCTTTATCGCCTGCGAAAGCGTAACCTCATCGGTATACTGCAGTTCCTCTCCTACTGCAATTCCCTTCGCAATAACAGAAACTTTCACGCCGGTCTGCTGTAACTTTTTGTTTATAAAATAATTGGTAGTCTCACCTTCCATAGTTGTCGGCAAAGCAAGAATAATCTCGCTTATAGTGCCAGAAGAAACTCGCTCAATCAGGTCGGAAATATGCAAGTCGCTGGGACTCACTCCATCCATCGGCGAAATGACACCGCCAAGCACATGATACACACCGTTGTACTGCGCAGTCGCTTCAATTGCCATCACATCGTTTATGTTTTCCACAACGCATATAGTCGACTGATCGCGACGTGGATTTGCACAAACCTCGCAAATATCGTTCTCGGAAATGTTGTTGCACACCCTACAAAACTTGGTGTCCTCCTTCATTCGCTGTATAGTTGAGGTAAAATTCGTAACATCCTCGAGTGACTTCCGCAAAAGATGAAGCACAAAACGCTGTGCCGTCTTGCGCCCTATCCCTGGCAACGACATGAACTGCTGTACCGCTTCGTCAAGTAACTTGTTTTGCATAAACCAATTACAAAAGATCTCCACCAACATCTGGCAGAATAATTTGTCGCGCAAAGATAATTCAAATTAGCGGATAATGAACAATTGATAATGCATCTCAACAATCGCTGATTTTTTTGAATTTTTGAATTTTCAAATCTTTTAATTTTCAAATTTTATTATATTTGCAGTTTGATATTTAATTTTCATTTTCAAAAACTTGTTGCAGATGAAAAACTTACTGAAATTCACGACAATACTAGCATTAGTAATACTAATGTGCGGCAATGCTTTCGCACAAAAGGGAAATAGCAGAGCAGGACTTGATGCACAGTTCCTTGTTTCGTCATACGAAATTACCGCTGGCGAATGCGTATATTTCACCGACATGACAACGGGAAATCCGACCCACTGGCTGTGGACATTCGAAGGTGCACAAACCCCAACTTCCACCGAACAGCACCCGCAGAACATCTGCTACTATCACCCGGGCGTATATTCGGTAATCCTCGAAGTGCAGAATGGTGCAATGGTTAACACCGAAGTCGTAACCGAATGTATAACAGTACTTCCGAACACCGAAACGCCAATTGCCGATTTCACTGCCAACTATACGACAATCCCTGCCAACAGCATAGTTCAGTTCACAAGCTTATCGCAGAACGGACCTTTCGCATCGTACCGTTGGACATTCGAAGGCGGTATGCCGTCAACATCGACTGACGAGCGCCCAACAGCAATCACATATCCGCACGTTGGCCAGTACAACGTTGAACTTACCGTTACCGACATGAACGGCAACAGCGATACCGAAACAAAGAATTTCTACATAAATGTAGTCCCAGAAGCAACAGTAAGACCCGACGCCAACTTCATGGCCGACAGAACCTACATTGCTCCTGGCGATGCAATCAACTTTACCGACCGCAGCACAGGTAATCCATACATCTGGCATTGGTTCTTCGAAGGCGCAGTTCCTACTACGTCCAACACACAAAACCCAACAGGAATCATGTTCCCAATGCCAGGAACATACGATGTTGAACTTGTAATTGAAAGCAACATGGGTATTGACACCCTGCGCCGCGAAAACTACATCACAGTTGCAGAATCAGACCCATGCGTAGCAATTCCAGAAGCAGATTTTGTTGCCTCGCCGCGACTTATACGCTCTGGCACAAAGGTTTACTTCGAAGACAAATCCACCAACAACCCTACTGCTTGGTCATGGGAATTTGAAGGCGGATACCCTCATACGGCAGCAACTGCCAACATCATTAACGGCATAGAGTACAACGCAGCAGGATTCTTCGATGTATTCCACTCTGTATCAAACGAATGTGGTGTAACAACATTAACCAAATACGACTACATCATGGTATTTTCGGGACCAGTGCCAATATACTGCGACACAATTACCAACATCCTTCCCAACGAAGTACCACAAAGCCCTACTGTCAACGGGTCATGGGGCTACATAGGCGGACACAATGGACAGAGAACAAAATATTATGCCGACAAATTCAACCAATACTCTTTCGAGCAGATTGATGCAATAATAGTTCCTGTATATAAGGTACAAACCGGCACTTACAACTCGTATGTAACATTCTACATCTGGGACGGAAATTCGCAGCAACCAGATTCAATCCTTGCCGAAAAAAAGGTATATCTGCGTAACATCCCCGAAAATTTCAACTATGTTGTAGAATTTGACGACCCTGTCCAGATAGACGGACCATTTTTCGCTGGCTACAAGATTAACTATAACGGAACTAATTCAAGTGGAGATGGCGACTGGTTCGTGGTAAGCGTTGCTCCAAACAGAAGCGGTTCCGGTTCAAACACCCTGTATGTAAGCAACGACGGAAGCACATGGAATACCGCATACGAAAAATTCGGCATCAGAACTTCTACAGCAATACGTCCAGTGACCTGCATAGTCGACATCGAGGATTATGCCGCAGATCACGACATCAGCATCTACCCCAACCCAGCAAGCAGCATTGTCAACATTGACCTCGGTTCCGTTGAATACGGCAAGGACATTACGATTGACATCTACGATATGCTTGGCAGAAAAGTTGACACACGTAACTGCAACAGCAGTGAAGGCAACATCGAGATGAACGTTAGCGGATTTAGCGAAGGACTTTACTTCGTAAAGATGAACATCGACGGTCACAACGTTACCGAAAAGGTTCTTATTGCAAGGTAATGCCGGAGGAAAAACAAACGCCACAACCACCTGTAATAACCATCTACACCGATGGTTCGTCGCGTGGGAACCCCGGTCCAGGTGGATACGGAATTGTGCTCATGAGTGGACAACACCGCAAGGATGTTGCAAAAGGTTTCCGCCGAACCACAAACAACCGCATGGAACTACTCGGTGTCATCACTGCACTCGAAATGCTGAAAATTCCAAATTCAAACGTGACGCTCTACACCGACTCCAAATATGTCGCCGACGCAATAAACCAGAAATGGTTATACGGATGGATAAAGAAGGGGTTCAAGAACGTGAAAAATCCTGACCTGTGGACACGATTCATAAAAATCTACAAGCAGCACAACGTGAGATTTGTCTGGGTAAAGGGTCATGCCGACAATCCGTACAACAACCGCTGCGACCAACTTGCAGTAGCTGCCGCAACAGGCGAAAACCTCGACATCGACACCTACTTTGAGGCAAACGAAACCGACAACACCTTATCGCTTTAAAGATGAAATCGCTCTGCGAAATACTGAACATTGAGCATCCAATAATCATGGCACCGATGTTTCTGGTCAGCAACGAGGAAATGGTTGTCGCCGCCCTCGAATGCGGAATTACCGCTGCAATTCCTGCCGCAAACTACAGGAAAAACGGAGAACTCGCACGCGCCATTGCCGATATAAAGCATAAAACATCTAAACCCTTCGGCATCAACTTAGTTGTAAACAAGTCGAATACCCGCTACAAGCAGCAGCTTGCCGAAATTGTCGAAGCAAAACCTGCATTTATAATAACCTCGCTCGGAAGTCCAAGGCAAGCAATAGAAATGGCACATGCAAACGAAATCAAGGTCTTTTGCGATGTCGTAGACTTGAAGTTTGCACAAAAGGCAGAGAACCTTGGTGCCGATGCCATTATCGCAGTAAACTCGCTGGCTGGCGGACATTCTGGAACACAGGCACCCGAAACCTTAATGCCCGAACTGGCAGCAAACAGTCATATACCTATTATATATGCTGGTGGTATAGCGCAAAAATCCGACATCGACAAAGCGTTGAAAATGGGAGCTTCGGGTGTTTCTGTCGGCACCATATTCATTGCCAGCACCGAATGCAAGGTCTCTGACGAGTACAAAAAAGCAGTTATACAGTACGGCGCCAAGGACATTGTCATGACACGCAAACTTTCGGGCAGTCCTACGGCAGTGATAAACACCCCCTACCTGCAACAGATTGGCAACAAACCGAACATCTGGGAAATGTTAATCAACAGCAACTCGGTTCTAAAGAAGTTTGCAAAATCGGTAATGATGAAAGCAGGAATGAAAAAACTCTACGACTCGGCATTCAAGGCAACCTACAAGACCGTCTGGTGCGCAGGCGTAGCGATAGAGCATGTCCACAAGGTAAGACCGATAAAGGAAATCGTTAACGATTTGACTATCTAAAATAAAAAAGTTGCTATTTCACAAAATTGTTGTATTTTCGCCATTGTATAAATAATGATATACATAAAATATGGAAATGCAGAAAAATATTTCGTCAACTATTGAATATCAACCAAATATTAGTTCTAAACCAATAAAAAAGGTTGAAAATGAAAACATGTCCGTTGACGAATACATTGCACTTGTAAGGGAAGCATTGGATAAGCGTTATGAAAATATTCAAGGTTGAAGTTGCACCTTCTGCAAAAGCCGATGTAAACGAACTTGCAGATTTCCTTTTTGAAAATATGTCCCGAGAAGCAGACTATCGTTACCTTGATACAATCGGACAGGAAATGGAATCGTTATCAATATTTGCAAATTGTGTAAATGAAAGTCCGTCTCTGATAATAAAAGAAATAAATCCTCACGCAAGGCGCATGATTTCTCATAATCATAAATGGAATTATGTATTCCACATAGAAAAAGATACTGTTGTAATTGACAGATTGCTAAAATCAAAACTCATAACTAAATAGTCAATAGGCAAACCTTCCTGCCACAAAATCAATCATTCTAAAATCGTAATTCATAAATATTTTTTACTTTTGCACCATAATAAATAAAAGGTGCTTTTATCGCTGATACATATTACTGTCATTGATGTAATCGACATACTCATTGTCGCCTTCCTGTTGTACAAACTCTACCAGTTGATTAAGGGAACTGCAGCCATGAAGATTTTCTTCGGCATTGCAATCATATATTTTGTGTGGTTGCTTGTGAAGGCGCTGAAGATGGAACTTCTGGAATCCATTATGGGACAGGTAATTGGCGTTGGCGTAATTGTCCTGATTATTGTTTTCCAGCAAGAGGTCAGGCAGTTTTTGCTTATGCTTGGCGACAAGTATTTGAAGCGTGGCGCATTGCTTGGCAAGGTGAAACTAATCAGCGATTTTTCGCACGATGGTGTTGATAGCATTGTTCAGGCAAGTGTCGAAATGGCAGAAACAAAGACAGGCGCACTTATAGTAATCGCACGCGAAACCTCTTTGCAAACGATAATACAAACTGGCGAAAAATTAAATGCAGACATTAACACTCAGTTAATCAAGGCAATATTCTACAAAAATGCCCCGCTTCACGATGGAGCAATGATAATCGAGAAAAACAAGATTGTTGCAGCAAAATGCATCCTTCCAGTGTCTCAGAATCCAAACCTACCTAATGAATATGGTTTGCGCCACCGCTCTGGTTTGGGAATGTCGGAAAACTCTACTGCGCTGGTCGTAATTGTGTCCGAGCAATCGGGAAACATATCGGTTGCGCAGAATGGAAAAATCCACAAGGTATCTGATGGTGAACATTTAAGAAAAACCATAGTGGCATATTTGCGCAAGAAGAATGAAAACAATGCGTCCAAGCGCAAAACCTCTACCCAAGCGGAATCCGAGGACCACGAACCTGAGAATCTGGAAGCTAAGGCATAGACTAATCCGCATTAACAAAACTTTAACCACAGAAAAAGTTTTCGTGCGAAAAAGTTTTCTAATTTCGCGCCATCTTTAATAGTACATTTATGATTGAAAAGGAAACCATACTCGAAGAGGTCGCAAAGATGTTCAACGCTAATGGTATCAAGCCAGTAACGATGGACAACATCTCAATGGACCTGAAGATTTCCAAGCGCACGCTTTACGAAATTTTCAAGGATAAGGACGATCTTGTGATGCAGGTTATGCAGTACGAACTTCATAAGGCAAACGAAAAGATAAGGAAGATAATATCGGATAGCGACAATGTTCTTGACGCAATATTTACCATAGCCGAAGAAAAAGTCCAGACCAATGCAAAGTCGAAGACTAATCCCAAAACTGTTGAAGATTTAATCAAATATCACCCTGCAATATATTCTAACGCATACAAGAAAATAAGGGAAGAAACGTACACCACAATATTCAAGCTTGTGGAGCGTGGCAAAATCGAAAACTACTTCAAGAAAGAAATCGATACTGACATTTTGATTTTTACATTACAGAAACTTGTAAGCATATACGAAAGCGAGCAGGATTTTGTAAAGAGCAAACCTCCGGTAGCTTTCCACCACACACTCACAATTCCTATCCTACTCGGAATATCCACCCCTCAGGGACAAGAAATAATTAACGAAAAAGTAAAGAAATTTATAAAAAGTAAAGGTAACAAATGAAAACGAAGGCGTTTTTTATAATCGTGGCAATCTTGTTGCTAACGGTTACACATTCATTTTCACAGGATGACGGCGGTTCTTTATCAATATCCCTGAAAGCGGCACAGGATTATGCTGTTGAGCACAACAAGACCTTGAAAAATTCAAGTCTTGAGATTCAAAAGGCAGAAGCCGCCAAGTGGGGCGCAATCGCATCAATGCTTCCGCAGGTAAGTGCAAGTCTCGGATACTCAAACTACTGTGGCTACGAAATGAATTTCGGCGGAATGCCAATATCGATGCCTGCAACAGGAACTCTTGGAATTACAGCATCGATGGCTCTTTCGGGGCAACAGATTATAGGTGTACAACTTGCAGAAATGTCGAAGGATCTTTCCGATCTTACAAAAAAGCAGTCCGAAGATGAAATAAGGTATCAGGTTGCTAAGGTTTACATGTCGATTCTGGTAATGCAGAATACCACCGAATTGTTAGAGCGCAGTCTCGAAAATCTTGAAAGTCTGCACGAAACAACCCAAAATGCTGTTGATGTTGGTGCTGCCGAGCAAACCGATGCCGACAAGCTGATGGTTCAGGTATTGTCGCTTCGCACAAGCATAAGTTCAACAAACAGGTCGCTCGAAATGCTTGAAAACTCGATGCGTCTGCAATTAGGTTGCGGTGTGAACACAAAACTTAATCTTACACAAACCGTTGACGACATTTTGAAGCCAGAAGCAATTCTCGCATTGCAGAACGAAACATTCAACATCGAAAACAACTACGACTATCAGTTGCTACAAAAGAATTCCGAACTATTGAAAAAGCAAATAGACCTCAAGATTATGGGCTATGTTCCTACATTGAGCGCATATTACCAGTATTCTGGCAGAACTTACTTCGGCAAGAAGGAAGGTTTCAACATGACACCGCCAAACCTTATCGGTCTAACATTAAATGTTCCAATTTGGAGCAGCGGAAAGACATGGTCGGATGTTAAGCAGGCCAAGATTGTTTACGAGGAATTTCAGAATACCATTGAGAATACTCGCGATGCCTTGCTAGTTCAGGAACGCCAGCTAAGGTACAATGTTGCATCGAACTACGAAACCTACGAGGCACAGAAACTTAACCTCGAAGTCACCGAGCGCGTATTTACCAATGTGTCCAACAAGTTTGAACACGGAATGGCATCGAGCCTCGAACTCACAACCGCTAGCAGCGACATAATATCGGCACAGAGCAACTACATTTCGGCCGTGCTGAACCTCGTGAACGCACAAATAGAATTTGAACAACTGTTGAATAGAAAATAAGTCAAAACAATGAATATAAAGAATTTGATAGGTGTTGCCTTAATCGCAGCAATGATGCTGACGGCAACTGGATGCAAAGAGAAGAAAGAAGAGACAAATGTTGCCAATGTTCAGGAAGAAAAGACGGAATTGGTTTCGGTACAGACACTTGCAAAGGAGACTATCTCCAAGAGCATAAGCATCTCGGCAGTGTTGCAACCATACGAGACTATGAACATTTCGCCATCGGTAACAGGTATCATAAAGAAGATAAATGTTGATGTGGCATCGCGTGTCAGCAAAGGTCAGACACTTGTGCAGATGGACGAAACTCAGTTGAAAACCACGCGCTTGCAGTTTGCCAACCTCGAAAAGGAACTTGGTCGTGTAGAAGCTTTGCTAAAGAGCGGAAGCGTATCGCAGCAGACCTACGACCAGACCAAGGTGCAGTACGACCTTACAAAGGAAAACCTTGAGTTCCTCGAGAAAAACACCTACGTCAAGGCAGACTTTTCGGGTGTAATTTCGGCAAAGAACTTCGAGTCGGGCGAACTATACAGCGGAATGCCAATACTTACATTGATACAGATTAACATGCTGAAGGCAATAGTAAACATTCCCGAAGCCTACTTCCCGATGATAAAGACCGGAACAAAAGTTCAGCTCAGTTCCGACATCTACAAGGGACGCACTTTCGAAGGAACAATCGAAATCATATACCCGACAATTGACCCCAATACCCATACTTTCCAGGCAAAGGTAAGGATTCCTAACGCAAAGGAGGAACTTCGTCCGGGTATGTATATGAGCGTAAACATCGACCTCGACAACATCGAAGCAATAATAGTTCCCTACCAGTCGGTTCTTAAACTGCAGGGTGCTAACGAAAGATATGTATTCATCAACAACGACGGATATGCAAAGCGTGTAGTTGTTGAAATGGGCAAGCGTTTCGACGACAAGATTGAAATCATATCGAACGACATTAAGGAAGGCGACGAACTTGTTGTTGTCGGTCAGGCAAAACTCGTCGATGGCGTAAAACTTAACATTTCCAAATAAAGCAGAAAGGACAAGACGATGAGTATCTACAAAACCGCAATACAAAAGCCTATCACTACGGGACTTATCTTTGTCGCCGTAATTGTGATGGGTCTGTTCTCGCTGTCACGACTGCCAATCGACCAGTTCCCCGAAATCGACCCGCCGTATGTTACCATTATGACAACATATCCGGGTGCAAACGCCAGCGAAATCGAAACCAACATAAGCAAGATTCTCGAAAATGCACTTAACTCCGTCGATGGACTTAAGAACTTGTTTTCCACCTCGAAGGATAACCTTTCCATTGTAACGCTCGAATTTGAGTGGGGAGTCAACATCGACGATGTGATGAACGACATCCGCTCCTATGTCGATTTGGTTTACGACAACCTGCCCGACGGTGTAAGCCGACCAATGATTATCAAGTTGAACTCGAGCGCAATGCCAATCATGCAACTCGGATTCACTGCCGAGGAAAGTTATGCAGGCTTGGACAAAATATTGGAGGACAATGTAGTAAATACGCTGAACCGCATCGATGGCATCGGAAACATTTCGCTTTCGGGAGCCCCCGACCGTTATGTGTATGTTGACCTCGACCCCAACCAGCTCGACGCCTACAACCTTTCGGTTGAAGTAGTCGGAAATGCCATTGCAGGCAACAACCTCAACCTTGCATCGGGAACCGTGAAGATGGGAAAGGAACAGTACCAGCTCCGCGTTGAAAGTGAATACATTGAAAGTTCCGAAATCAACAACATAGTTGTAACAACCACCCCCGACGGCAAGCAGGTTTTCGTCCGCGACCTTGCAACAGTGCGCGATACCATCAAGGACCTGTCGCTCGACGAAAGAATAAGCATCCTCGAAGACGGTCAGGAAGTTCTCGGAAAGGAAGGTGTCCGTTTGCAAATCAGCAAGCAGACCGGCGCAAACACCGTTGAAATATGTAGGAAGGTGAACGCCGAAATGGAGAAAATCATGAAAATCCTTCCTCCAGACATCAAATGTACCGTAATCCGCGATGGTTCAATAGAAATCAAGAATGCAATCTTCGGTCTTGCCGACTCAATATTCTACGCTTTGCTGTTCGTGGTACTCGTTGTGCTAGTATTCCTCGGCAACTGGCGTTCTACATTGATTATCAGCTTGACAATTCCTATTTCGCTTATTGTATCATTCATCTACCTGCTCATGGCCGACAGCTCGCTCAACATAGTCTCGCTTGCTTCGCTTACCATTGCAATCGGTATGGTGGTGGACGATGCTATCGTTGTACTTGAAAACATTACCAAGCACATCGAACGAGGCTCCAGCCCGCGCGAAGCTGCAATCTACGCGACCAACGAGGTATGGGTATCTGTTATCGCTACCACCCTTGTTATCGTTGCCGTGTTCGTCCCGCTTACAATGCTTACAGGTATGGCAGGTATCATGTTCAAGGAACTCGGATGGATTGTTACAATAGTAGTATGTACCTCAACGGCAACAGCTATCACGCTTATCCCGATGCTCTGTTCAAAGATGCTGAAAGCTAACAAGTTCTTCGTCAACAAGGAGGAAGAAAAGGAATATCTTGCAAAGCAGAAGAAGAAAATTTTCTCTCACAAGAATACTATCGGCAAGCTGTTCGACAAGATTGACCTCTGGTATTCGAAACTGCTCCGCGTATGCCTC
>JAGCDJ010000036.1 GCA_017651185.1 Bacteroidales bacterium
ACGAATACCCATGCATCCTGAGCAGTTTTGAATTTCTTCTTGGTATCAAGAGCAACGCGTGACTTGAAGTTTTCGGAACTGATAACGCGACCAGTTGTGATAACCTCTGTATTGTCATCAAGGCGTGAAGTACCAGGAGCAACAAATGCTACTGTAGTTCCAGGATTTACACCTACAAGACGACCAGCGTTGATTGTGATAACCGAGTCATTCTTTACCGATGTCATATTGAAGTATTCTGCCTGTGTGGTGAAATCGCCACCGAAAACTGTAAAGTCAACATCACCTTCGATTGCAGGATTCTGGAAAGGTGCCTTAGCAGCCATTTCTGCCATAATCCTTGCAAATACCTGACGGTAGGTGTCGCCTTCCTTCATCTGTGAGAACGACTTGTACAAGCAGTATGACAATGAACCAACCGAATTGTTTTCATCGTCGAAAGTTTCGTAGTTAAGTTCGTTTGCACTTGCGCCTGAGAATACAACGTACTTAGCGAGGTTGTTTGCATCAACAGCACCACGCGAACTAGTTGAACCCATTCCCATACCAACCTTACCGTCGGTCTTAGGAGCGCCGCTCGGAGCGTGCCATCCTGCAGGAACCAAAGCTGGAGCACCACCTCTTACCTTGGCAGCACCACGAGTACCTGTACCAGAGTGGCATGAGTCGAGGAAAAGAAGGATATGTCCGTCCTTGCCCAACTTAATGCGGAATTTCTCAACTACAGCGCCAAGTTCATCATCCCTGAAATGCAAGCTACCATCGTAGCCCTCAGTCATTTTCATAGGAGCGTCGTAGCAAACAAGGCATTCGTCGAGACCATCGATTTCATCGCCATTATCGTCGAAAATCTGATGTCCGTGACCGCTATAATGTATAACGACCTCATCGCCTTCCGAAACCTTTGAAAGGAGTTCGTTGAAAGCGTTTACCATACCGGCCTTAGTTGCCTGTTCGTCCTTCAGATACATGATGTCCTTTTCGTCGAATCCAAGTCCAATAAGGGTCTTTTGAATCAGCGGAACATCGTGATCGGCACTGATAGGATACCAACCGGTCAGGTTCTGGTCGTAGTTGCCGACTGCGATAATCAGCGCATACTTATGAGCATTTGCGCAAACAGCAGCAAGCAAAAACGCTGTTACTAATATTATTATCTTTTTCATCTCTCTAAATTTTTAAATTTACAAAGAATGATGAGCCGCTTGACTCATCATTCTACTTATTAAATTCTCTTATTCGTCTTCTTCTGGCACCTGCAGAACGAACTGTTCGTTGCATTCGCCACCCGACTGCCACTGATAGCTTTCACCCATTGTGCGGCAGTAAACTTCGTTGAAACCTTCTGGGAGAATGAGCTGTGAGTTTTCCCATGGATTCAGACGGCCCTTGTATGCCTTGTCTACCCAAATATCAACATAATAACCTGTCCAGTTGTCGAGCTTTACTACGCAACCACCTCTTGAGAGAACTGGTCTTTCGATTGCGTTGTCACCCTGTGGAACAACATACTCAGACTGTGCACCTCTTGACTTTACAACTCTAGTTGCTGTTAAGATTTCCTGTGCTGAAACTTGGCTTGCGAAGAAGAACGCTACCATTACCATCAAAAATGTTACTTTTGCTTTCATGACTTTAATTTTTTTATTTAACAATAATTTTATTTTTAATTTACACTTTATTCACATTCAAATTTTGTGCCAAAGAGCATCTGGCGAAGAATTATTTTTTCATCACCGCGTAAAATAATAACAAAGTTCGTGCCAAAAGGGATTTTATGGTTAGAAAAATTTGAAGATTTGATGATTTATTTTTTGTTTCTGGTTCAACCGCAACATTTCCTGCCCAAATAAACAAAAAAATGTCCGCCGAAGCGGACACCTATATAATATACAATATTTCGAAAGAATTTTACTTGCGTGAAATCACCTTTTTCACAGCCTTCACAATATTTTCAGCATCCAGTCCGTACTTCTTCATCAGTTCGGCAGGTGTACCGCTTTCGCCAAACGAATCACGAACAGCAACGGCTTCCATCGGAACAGGATTATTCATTGCCATAACCTGCGCTACTGTATCGAACAAACCGCCATTGAGTTCGTGTTCTTCTGCTGTTACTATTGCCTTGGTCTTTGCAACCGACTTCAAAACGGTCTCTGCATCGAACGGTTTAATAGTATGGATATTATAAACATCTGCCTTTATGCCTTCAGCAAGAAGTTCTTCGGCAGCTGTAATTGCTTCCCATACAAGATGTCCGCATGCGAGGATGGTAACATCCGAACCTTCGTACAACTGCTGCGCCTTACCTATTTCGAACACCTGGTTCGGATCGGTAAAGTTTGGAACTGCCGGACGACCAAAACGCAAGTAAACCGGACCTTCATACTTTGCAGCAACAATAGTCGCGGCTTTGGTCTGATTGTAATCGCACGGACAAATTACCGTCATGTTCGGAAGCATCTTCATAAGGCCAATGTCCTCGAGAATCTGGTGTGTAGCACCATCTTCGCCCAAGGTTATACCAGCATGCGAAGCACAAATCTTTACATTCTTGTTTGAATAAGCCACGCTCTGGCGAATCTGGTCATATACGCGACCTGTAGCAAAACCTGCGAATGTTCCGCAGAACGGAATCATTCCGCCGATTGTCAATCCAGCAGAAACACCAATCATATTTGCCTCTGCAATTCCCGATTGGAAGAAACGCTGTGGAAATTCCTTCTGGAAATCACCCATTTTCAACGAACCGGTAAGATCGGCACACAATGCCACAACCTTATCATTCTGCTTTCCTGCCTCGAGCAAACCTGCTCCGAAACCCGAACGAGTATCTTTTTTCTCTGTGTATGAATACTTTGCCATGTGAAATCTTTTCTAAAAATAACAGCACAAATTTACAATTAATCTTTCAGTCGGAAAAAATTTTTTCGCAATTAAGTTTTCAATAGCGAATTGTCAACATCTATAAAGGCATGGTAGGCATATTTGAAAAAAAATACATAAATTTGCAGAAAATTTAACTTTAGAAATGAAAACCATATTTAAAACCTTAGCAATTGCTGCATTAGCATTTTCAATGTTTGCATGCCAGCGCACTCCCGACAGATCGGACCTTGAAGGACGCGAAGAGAAACTATCGAAAGAAGTTGAAAACATAAATATCCAACAGATATACAGGGACATAATGATGCTGTACTGTGATGTCATCGAGGACATATACAAAGAAGGCAAGGAAAGCGGAGAATACGACCTCAAGCGTCTGGAAGACTTGGAAAACGGCCTGATTGCTGACTTTGAGGACAAGATGAACTTCAACAACAAGGATTTGTGGGACGAATTAGATGAAAAGTACGACGAATCCCTCAAGGAACGCATGGAAAGCGTCCGCCCGATGATAGAGGACATGTTTGGCGAAGAATACAATGACGACGAAGACTACAATGAACCACGTATGCTGGAAGACAGTTCGGTAGTCATTGGCAAGGACACTATCAAGGAACTTGAGGACGGAAGAATTATACTAAACAGAGACACTCTTACCGAAGAGGAATTCCTAAACAAGTTTGGCATCGATGAATAGTCCAGTCAAACATATTGTATGGGTTGTCATTCTACTTGCAACGATTATGTCATCGTGTGAGAAGAACAACGACAAGAAAAATACAATAGACCTTGGCGAATACGAATCCGATTACGGCGAACTGGCTGAGAAATATGCAGAAATGAACTTCGAGAATTGCGACGAAGCCATATCGGCAGGGAACGAAATTGCTTCGGTCCTATACAACACCTCGAACAAAGCATTCAACGAAAACGACGCCAAAGCAAAGTCCGACCTGGAACATTTCGAAGAACTGCTAAACGAATATGACCAAGCAATTGAACCTTTGTGGAAAAAATGCCCCGAAGAACTAGACAAGTGGAACAGGGAGAACAGGAAAAAGATTGATGGCATTCTGCAAAAGCTCAAAGCAATGCTCAACCCGCAAATCACCGACAGCATTCACTCCGAGGATGTCTCTTCGGAAATTGAAGCAGTAAACGAGCAGGTAGAACAACTCATGATTGACATTCAGCGTTTTAACGAGGAAGAAGATTCTTTAAACAACAAACAATGATGCTCAGCATCTGCATCCCGACATACAATTACAATGTGAACGAACTAGTTGCAGAGTTTTCGAGGCAATGCACAGAAGCGAAAGTAGATTTTGAAATCATTGTCCTTGAAGACGGTTCGGATGAAAGTTTTGCCAGACAAAATTCCAGCATAGAAAAGATACCTGGTGCAAAACACATCGTTGATGCTCAAAATCACGGCAGAAGTCACACTCGCAACCGCCTTGCCGACACTGCAAAAGGAGAAAAACTAATTTTCATCGACTGCGACTCGGCAATTCCCGACAACCTATTTATTAATAGGTATCTCGACAACTGCAATGCATGTGTCATCTGCGGAGGCACAACCTATACCGACCTGCAATATTCGCCAGAAATATCGCTGCGATACACTTTCGGTACAAAAGTAGAAAAAACTACTGCAGCACAACGCAACCAAGCCCCCTACTCCGCTTTTACTACCAACAACATGATGGTATCGAAAACTGTTTTCGATAAAATACGATTCTGCGAAGCCCTAAAAAAGTACGGACACGAGGATAGTCTTTTCGGATTCGAACTACAGGAGAACAACATTCCTATTCTTCACATTGACAATCCTGTGATACACACAGGCATAGAATCAAACGACAAATTTCTTGCAAAAACTAGGACGGGCATTGAAAATCTTGTCGAAATGAAGCACATTGATGGTATAAGTCCTCTGTTCTTCAACCACATACGGTTATATAGGCACTACTCCAAACTGAAAAAAATGCATCTAATCTGGACTATTAGACTCACATACAAGATTTTTGGCAATTCGCTCGAAAATCACCTTCTTAACTCGAAACATCCGAAACTTATGCTGTTTAACTTGTATAAGTTAGGATACCTTTGTAAAATGGAAAAAACAAGGTAAATTTCTACCTGTCAAAAAAATCCTTCATATTGTCAATCTTCTGGTCGTCAGCAATATCGTCATCATTAAGCTGATTATCCTTAATTGACCGCCAATGACGGAATGGAGAAGAATCAACGTGCTGCGAGATTCGCTTCAGACCAATTCTCCACAACAAGAAAATGAAAACATAAAAAACTATCGTCAGCAGCGATGCCCACCCTTCAGACGCCACATCCGAAACCATAAGTATTGCATCGTATATACCGTGAGCTAAAATTGGTGCAAGCAAAGTCATTGTCCAGTTACGGAACTTGTGCTTTACGCTGAATTTTGCCAACGATAGGAAGAATCCCATAAGCACTGCAAACAGGAAATGTCCAGGTACGGCAAACAATGCTCTGCCCCATGCACATGACGGGTCTTCGAATACATACAAAACATTCTCGACGGTCGCAAAACCCATAGAAACGCATACGGCATACACAATACCATCCATGCGCTCATTAAAGTTCTTGCTGCGCCAGATAAGCAGAAAAAGTATTACAAATTTTGAAAATTCTTCGGGAATTGCAGCAGAAAAGAAGGCAGTTGCAATCTGCACCGCCACCTCGCTATCAAACATATAGGGAAGATAATCAAGGTTGAATATGCTTATTAGCAGCAAATCCAAAGGAATTGCCAGCATTCCAACAAAGAATGCAAGCAGAATCTTCCCAATAGGTTCACGCTCGTACTTGTCGCGTATCATTATGTACACGATAAGCACTACAGCAGGGATAACGGCAACAGCAAATGTCCACATGCTACTTGCTCATAAATTTTTCGACATTTATGACAAAGCGTTCATGTGCGCCGTCACCAATAAGTTCGCCATTATCGTCAAATGCTTCCACCTTGAATACTATTCGACGACGGTCGATTTCTACGATTTCGGAATGGCAGGTGATTACCGTGCCGAGCGGACTGGCCTTACGGTGAGAAATATTTACGTGAGTACCGACTGTCCCCTCACCCTCCGACAAGTATGGCATGACAGAACGGTAGCAAGTCTTTTCCATTAGAGCAATCATCGCAGGAGTTGCATACACCTCAACGAGACCGCTTCCATAGGCCGCTGCTGTGTTTTCGTGACGAACAACTTCTTTTTCTTCGCCTTTTATACCAAGTTTTATATTCATAGTTGTTTCAGGTTTCTATGGCTTCGCCGTTTCTAAGTTTCTTGGTTTCTGGTTGTTTGAAGTTGTTTTTGGGCCTTAGTTCTCAAACCATTTCAAACCATCACAAACAACTTCAAACTATTTCAATCCTTAAAATTTGAAAGTGATTGTCTGCTTTACCTCCGAACTTAACGAGCGAGAAACCGGACAAGTTTCAGGGATGCGCCTGATTATTGTTTGCTGCTTTTCGTTTAGGTTGCACATCGAGTAGTCGAAGTCGATTTTTACTTCTGCAACGCGACGTGGCGACTCGTTCATAATCTTCTCAATCTGTGCGGTAGCACCGTCAATCGAAAAGTTGTAAGTCTGTGCAGTTATGCCTGTGATTGTGAAAATGCAGTCACACAATGCTGTTGCCAATAAATCCGTTGGCGAGAAAGCTTCGCCTTTGCCGTGATTGTCGAGTGGGGCATCGGTTATTATCCTGTTGCCCGACTGGAGGTGAGTGTTTTCTGTGCGAAGTCCACCCACATACTTTGATGTCATTTTAGTCATAACAATAGTTCTATATGTTTTTTGTTTCAAGTTTAACTTCGTTGAGGGCTTCGTTCTATGCCTGCAACGTTTCTTAGTTTTGGGCTAACAGACTTGTAGTCTAGACTGGTCTTCTGTTAGCCAGTTGGACTGTTAGCCCTTTAAATAATCAACATTGCGTCACCGTAAGTTGCAAACTGATACTTTTCCTTTACTGCCACCTCGTAAGCATTCATCAGGTTTTCGTAGCCAGCGAATGTTGCTACCGACATCATCAGCGTTGACTTTGGCAGGTGCAAGTTCGAAATCATGCAGTTCGGAACCATACATTCGTATGGCGGGAAAAGGAACTTGTTTGTCCAACCGTCGTATGGTTTCAACATTCCGCTTGTGGTGATAGATGATTCCAAAGCACGAAGTACAGTTGTTCCCACTGCGCATATCCTACGATTTTCCGCTTTCTTGCGATTAACAGTATCAGCAAGTTCTTCGGAGATAAACATCTGCTCCGAATCCATCTTGTGCTTTGTAAGGTCTTCTACATCAACGCTGCGGAAGTTGCCAAGTCCTACATGAAGTGTGAGGAAACCAAATTCTACGCCTACAAGTTCGAGACGCTTGAAAAGTTCGCGGCTGAAATGCAAGCCAGCGGTTGGAGCTGCAACTGCGCCCTCGTTCTTTGCATAAATGGTCTGGTACCATTCTTCGTCCTCAGGTTGTGTCGGACGCTTAATAATATGCATTGGCAATGGAGTTTCGCCGAGCGAATACAAGGTCTTCTTGAATTCATCATACTCACCGTCGATAAGGAAGCGCAATGTACGTCCACGAGATGTGGTATTGTCGATAACTTCAGCAACCAACTCGTTGCCGTCCTCTCCGAAATACAATTTGTTACCAATTCTTATCTTACGTGCCGGATCAACAAGAATGTCCCACAAGCGCTGATCGTGATTGAGTTCGCGCAACAGGAAAACCTCAATGCGAGCACCAGTCTTTTCCTTGTTTCCGTACAGACGAGCAGGGAAAACCTTGGTGTCGTTGAAAATCATATAGTCCTTGTCGCTGAAATAATCCTTTAAATCCTTGAAAACCTTATGCTCTATTTCACCAGTTTTTCTGTTCAAGACCAAAAGTCTGCACTCATCCCTGAACTTTGAAGGGTATTGGGCAATAAGTTCTTCCGGAAGATTGAATTTGAATTGAGATAACTTCATTTGTATTACTTATTATAAATCAATAATTTAGTTTTAAAAATCCGCTATTTACGCATGATAAATTACAAACCGCAAAAGTACAAAATTATTTTTGGAGATGCAAGAGAAAAATCACGAAATGGCTTCCATACCTGCCTGTGCTGAGCGTAGTCGAAGTTCGGCGTTTCTAAGTTCGTGGTTTCTAACAGTTTGACGATTCAAAGATTGGAAGATTTGATAATTCGAAGATTCGAATGTTCAATGATTCAATTGTTTATGGTTGCTTGAAATGGTTTGAATGACTTACGCCGTTTGATGGGCTACGCCTGTTTGAAAGTTTCGGCTACGCCGTTCTAGTTTCTAAGTTTGAGGTTGTTTAAGGTGGTTTGATGATTTGATGATTGTTTCAAGGTTAAAGTGGGTCAATGTCTTTCATGCTATGCTTCCTGCTGTGAGCGAATACTTGCCGGTACTAGCTTATTGCTTTGCGAATTATTGACAGTTTATTTCGTCCTGGTAAATTGTATATCCTTTCACCTTTACAACAATCGCATACGAACCTACCTTTATGTTGTCAATGGAATAGTTTATATCTATCGGGCAAACGCAGTTTGCATATTCTTCGCATATTTCGCTGATTGTCACTGCTATTGCCTGTCCGTTTATTTCGGGGACAACCGAAACGTCTTCTATTGCACAATTAAGTTCAACATCAGTATGCGTAAAATACAGAGTGCCGTTTTCGTATCTTACCGACGTAGCAACATCGCTAAAACTCTTCTGTACCTTGCACTCCGAATATGTTACCATCGTATTATGCGTATCATGGCAATCTATTTCGGACTGATATATTATAATATCGCCATTTTTCACGACTACATTATAATGACCTTCATTTATGTTGTCAATCGAGTAATTTACATCCCTCGGACAGATGCAGTCGGCTGGCATTTCGCATATTTCAGAAATGGTTACCATAATTGTCTGCCCAATTATCTCTGGAACAACAGAAATATCATCAATTCCACAATTGAATTCAACATTTTCATGCGTAAAAAACAACGTGCCATTCTCGTATCTTACAGAAGAAACTATTGAATCACTGTCACGCTGCTGCGACTTACATTCCGAAAAATTCACTGTAGTGTTGTGCGCTTCAGTCGCACTACCGCCTTGAGGATCCCTTTCTGTATGGTTTTGGGGTTCGTACGGAACTATAGTTTCCGGTTCTTCGCATCCTACAAACACAAATACTACAATCATTGCAACGAGAAGTGATTTTAAAATTTTGGTATTCATAATGTTTATCGATTACCTATTACTTATTTTCTCATCGATATATTTCACAAAATCTTCCAGCTTTACAGCATCCTCAATTCTTGCATCTCCGCTTTGGGTCCTGCGGAGAGATTTCAGGTAGGCTCCGTTGCCGAGACTCCTGCCAAATTCGTCAGTCAACGAACGAATGTAAGTTCCTTTGCTGCAAGTGACTGTTACATTTACAATAGGAAGTTCGATGCTGTTAACGGCAATATCATATACCGTTATTAATTTGTGCTTCAATTCCACGGTTCGACCTTTGCGTGCAAACTCGTATGCGCGTTTTCCGTTCACCTGCACAGCCGAATAAACAGGCGGCATCTGTTCGCGCTCACCGCAAAGTCCAGCAAGCGCATCGCGTATTTGCTGCTCGGTAATGCCTGATATGTCGAAAGTCTTGTCAATCTTGGTTTCAAGGTCGAAGGATGGCGTGGTAGCGCCGAGGCAAAATTCGGCTTCGTAAACCTTAGTTCCTCCTTGTAAATCCTCTATCAGCTTAGTTTTCTTACCAGTACACAGCACAAGTATTCCAGTTGCAAGCGGGTCAAGTGTGCCTGCATGTCCTACCTTGAACTTACGTATGCCTGTATATTCGGAGATTTTCTTGCGCACCTTGTTTACCACATCAAAAGATGTCCACGAGTACGGCTTGTCGAAGATTATGACTTCGCCAGTCTCGAAATCGGGCAACCTGTCGAGCGAAAAGAACTCCATTTAGCTGAGGAATATTATAGTAGCGATACCTGCGAGGGCGCAATATACAGCGAACCATATCAGTTTGCCCTTCTTCACAATGTTTATCATAAGTTTGCATGCAAGGCATCCAACCACAAAGGCAGTTATGAAACCTACAGCCAAAGGCAAAGCGCCTATTGATGCAGTTGCTGCATCGGCACTGCCCTTGAAGATTTTCAAAACATCGAGCAATGCTTCTCCGAGGATTGGGGGAATTACCATCAAGAATGAGAACTGAGCTAAATTTTCCTTCTTGTTGCCAAGCAAAAGTCCTGTTGCTATCGTAGATCCAGACCTTGAAAGTCCCGGCAAAACGGCCGCTGCCTGAGCAATACCGATTACAAATGCATCAATCATGGATATTTTTTCCTTCTGGCGCGGTTTTGCATAGTATGCAAAAGCAAGCAAAGCTGCGGTTACGAGCAAGCAGATTCCAACAACTAGCAATCCCGAACCGAAAATTTCTTCAACTGTATCCTTGAAAAGAAAACCAACTATTGCCACAGGAATCATGGAAATCAAGATGTTGACCAAATATTTCATCTCGTCGTTCCATTTGAACTTGAAGAATCCCTTGAACAGCCAAACTATTTCTTTCCACAATATAACCAAGGTGCTAAGTACTGTTGCCACATGCACGGCCACCGTGAAAGTTAGGTTTTCTTCGCCGTTTAGTCCGAAAAGTTTTGCTCCTATAGCCAAATGTCCGCTGCTACTAACGGGCAGATATTCGGTAAGTCCTTGAATCAAACCGAGTATTAATGCTTCCAGCCAATCCATATACTAATTCTTTTTTGCGCGCGGACGCCACATTATTGCAAAAATTTCGACTGCGAAGCCGATTATCAACACTATCGGAGCGAGAGTTATACGACGGAAGCTGAATATTTCGTCACCGTTGAACACATTCGGGTCGGTTGATGCTCCGCCTGCCATAAGCGCGTAACCTATGACCAATATTGCAAAGCCAATTGCTAGGGCTATGTAGTTTTTCTTGCCAAGTGCAAAGCGTGCCTTTCCCTCTTCTGGAAGCGCCTTTTCGTTCAGTTGGTCATTTTTTGCCATATCCGTAAAAATCAAAATTCTATATTAGAAACAAATTGCAAAGATAACACATTAAGTTGGGATTGGAAAATGGAATGTTTGAAAAGTTTAAAGTTGTTTGAGATTGTTTGAAGGTTTGATGATTTGATGATTTGATGATTCGATGATTTGATGATTTGAAGATTGGGAATTTAATATCCATAGTTTCAAGGAGTCTATTGTTTGTAATTGTCAAATCTAACATTTTCCTACAAAAATCTCCATCGTGTCCAATAATTCATTATCTTTGACCTTTAAAATAAAGTACACGAAATGGACAGCGAAATACTAAGGAAAGCCCAATATTGGACAAGTGAAGTTTTCGACGAGCAGACACGCAAAGCTGTCGCCGAAATGATTGAAAATAACCCCGAACAACTCAACGAGTGCTTCTACAAGGACTTGGAGTTCGGCACTGGCGGACTGCGCGGAATCATGGGTGCGGGAACAAACCGTATGAACCGTTACACCGTTGGAATGGCAACGCAGGGACTTGCAAACTATCTGCTTGCACACTGCGACAAGTCGAAGGGAATCAGTTGCGCGATCGCACACGACAGCCGCAACAACAGTCGCGAATTTGCCGAAATAACCGCATCGGTGCTGTCGGCAAACGGAATACATGTTTATCTGTTCGACAAGCTGCGCCCAACGCCCGAACTGTCGTTTGCAATCCGTCACCTGCATTGCAACTCGGGTATAGTAATCACCGCATCGCACAACCCGAAGGAATACAACGGTTACAAGGTTTACTGGAGCGATGGCGGACAGGTTATCCCGCCGCACGACAAGGGCATAATTGAGGATGTAAGAAAGGTTACTGTTGCCGACATCAAGTTCGACGACTCGATGAAGAATGTTGAGGAAATTGGCGAAAATGTTGACAGCGTTTATATTGATACTCTAAAATCTTTGTGCCACAATGTGGAAAACAATGCAAAAACTCCATTAAAAATCGTTTATACTCCGATTCACGGCTCGAGCATTAGCGTTCTACCACGCGCATTGGAAAGCATTGGTTTCAAGGATGTCAACATTGTGGAAGAGCAGGCAGTTCCCGATGGCAATTTCCCGACTGTAAAGTCACCGAACCCAGAAGAACGTGAAGCACTCACACTTGCAATACGCAAGGCAGAGCAGATAAATGCCGACGTAGTAATCGGTACCGACCCCGACAGCGACCGTCTTGGCGTAGTTGTAAAGCACAACGGCAAATTCATCATCCTCAACGGTAACCAGACCGCATCGATACTTGTTTACTATCTTCTCGACAGTTTCAAGAAAGAAGACCGTCTGAAAGGAAAAGAGTTCATTGTAAAGACAATCGTTACAACAGAACTCATCCCGCAAATTGCAAAGGATTACGGCGTAAAATACCTCGATGTGCTTACTGGCTTCAAGTACATTGCCGAGGAAATTGAAAAGAACTACGGCAAGATGCAATTCATAGGCGGTGGCGAGGAAAGTTACGGTTTCCTTGCTGGCGACTGCGTTCGCGACAAGGATGCAGTAATAGCATCAATGCTCGTTTGCGAAGCTGCTGCTCGCATGAAGGCAGAAGGCAAAACCCTTATGGACTTGCTGATTTCCATTTATATGAAGTACGGAATGTATCTCGAAGGCCTGAAATCGCTCACCAAGCCCGGACAAAGCGGAATGCAAGAAATTGAGGCAATGATGGAAAAGTTCAGAAGCACACCTCCAGAGTCAATCTGCGGAGTACAGGTTGTAATGGTTCACGATTTCCTTGTTCGCAAGTCCTACGACAAAATCAGCGACCTGCGCTATGATATCACCTTGCCGAAATCGAATGTACTGCAGTACGACCTTGCCGACGGAAGCAAGATTACCGTTCGTCCATCCGGCACCGAACCGAAGATTAAATTCTATATAGGTGTAAAGGGCAAACTCGAATCCCCCGACCAGTACGAGACTGTGGAAGCAAGTTTAAGAACAAGAATTAACGAAATAATTGAAACAATAACAAAGTAGTCGCGCAATGCTTTGCGCGAAAACATGAAACATAGAAACATAGAAATTAGAAACTAAAAAACTTAAGATTATGGCAAAAGACGGAAGCGGTTGCTTAGGTGCAACATTAATCGGTGGAGTAATATTTGTAATTCTCCTTATATGTGGAATTTACGTATGGCGTTCGTACAATAAGATTGTAGAAGCCGATCAGGCAGTGAAGAAACCTTGGGCAGATGTTCAGGCTGCATACCAGAAGCGTGCCGACCTCATTCCAAACTTGGTTGAAACCGTTAAAGGTTACGCAGCACACGAGTCGGGAACATTGACAGCAGTAATCGAAGCCCGCAGCGCAGCAACTTCAATTAACATCAACGCCGACGAACTCGACAACGAATCGTTTGCTAAGTTCCAGGAAGCACAGGACAATGTATCAAGCACTTTGAGTCGCTTGCTTGCAGTGCGCGAGGCATATCCGGAACTGAAGGCTGATGCTCATTTCACCCAGTTGATGGACCAGTTGAAGGAAATTGAAGCAGAAATTGCCGCAAAGCGTGAAATTTTCAATGCAGCAGTACAGGATTACAATGTACTTGTGATAAAGTTCCCGAAGAACCTTGTTGCAAAGATGTTTGGATTTGGCGAAAGGGCTTACTTCGAAGCTAGTCAGGCAGCACAGGAAGCTCCGAAGGTACAGTTTTAATTGAATACTAACCGTCATTCCGCAAGGCATACCACGCTCCATGCGGCGCACTGAGAAGCCCCCTGAGCCTGAGGTTACTGAGCGATGTCGAAGTATCGAAGGGAAGTCGAAGTGAGCGTAGTTGAAGAGCGTTTACATAATACTTTGCGGAATGACTTTATGAATGACAACAAAATTTTATTAATATGAGTAAGAACATTTTATTATTAGCAGCTGCAGCAATGCTTATGTTGCTGTCTTGCAACAAATCTGCCGACCAGAAGGCAACAGACGAGAACGAACAGGCACAGACCGAACAAACAGCAGAAGAACAAACCCTTCCGCTTATCAAAAGCATAGAGAAAATTTATGACGGAGAATCTGCAGGCGTAATTAATTTCAAGTACGACGACCAGAACCGCCTTATCAACCAGAAAGACGAATACGATGAATATTCGGTAACATACAGCGACAACGAAATCAAGGTTGCACACGAGAACACAACCACCACCTACAAGTATTCCGACGGCAAGCTGACAACCAGCTGCATCGATATGGGCGATCCTGGCAAGATTAATACCAAATATACCTACGAAGGGGAAAAGCTTAGTTGGTTAACACGCGATTTCGGACCCAACGGTGACCCGTATTATACAGACATGAACATTATATACAAGTGGAAAGATGGTTGCATGACTGAATATTCTATAGTATACAACACCGCAGATATGGAAGAGCCTCAATCAACGACGGAATTTGAATATACTGACATTAAAAATCCGTTTACAATAGATGTCTTCACAATCTACTATTCCGGACCTGATGTTACATCGGTTGGAAAGGATTTGACATCTGAGTTTCTTCCTTCTAAGTCGCACTTCAGCGGCATAGTCGATGGTTGGGAAACAGAGGAGAACACCACTTACGAGTACAAAATAGATGACGCTACCGGCAGGATAACCGAAATAACAATTACGTCCGACAACGAAACCGACTACGATGGCGAAATCGAAAAGGAAACTATCGTCTGCACCTTGAAACTTAATTACTAATAAAATGAAAAAGGTATATCTTGCAGCCATAGTATTGGCAGTAACATTTTTTGCTTCCTGCGGTGGCTCAAAGGAAAGTAAAACCGTGGAACAGCAAGTAGAGACAACAGACAGTGTTGTTGAAGAAACTGTTTTTGTTGTAACTCCAGTAAAAAGCATCGAGGTGTTGTACAATGGAAAACATTCAAATACATTAAATTTGAAGTACGACGACCAGAATCGTCTTATTGAAACTATAGACGAGTTTTCGAGAAACAATAAGATAACATATTCCGACACCGAAGTCAAGATTATCAATGAAGATCTCAATCCAGATGGGACCTACTCATTAGTAAAGACATTCACCTATAAATATTCTGATGGCAAACCTACAGAATGCAATCTAGAAATGGGACAATCTGGCAGAGTAAACAAAAAATATTCGTTCGATGGCGACAAGATAAGCGGCATTGAAAATGTTTTCAATGGCGAGGTTTCTAAATACGCATACAAGTGGGACAATGGTTGCATGACCGAACAAATAATAAATTATCATGCAGATAATAATCCACAAAAAACTACATTCGAATATACAGACATGCGCAACCCGTTTAATGTGGATATTATTTCATTTGTAACTCCCGAAATTGACATTCTCGCGTTTGACAAAGGTTGTATTTCCGATTTCCTTCCGTCAAAGTCAGTATTTACATGGACAAGCAACGATAATATAAAGGAAACCCAACGCACTGCTTTCGAATACAATATTGACGATGCTACAGGAAAGATAACGTCGATAAATATTAATCGGACTGTCATTACTGATGAGCTCGGCACTATTAATGAAGAAACCACAATAATTACTCTAAATTTAACTTATTAGAACTATGCGAATAAAAAGTATTGTAATTTTTGCATTCACAGTGGCACTTCTTGCTTCGTGCGGTGGCTCTAAGGAAAGCAAAGCTATGGAACAGCAGGCCGAACCCACCGACAGCATAGTCGAGGAAGTTGTTGAAGAACCGTCATTCCTTGTGAAAAGCATCGAAATAAATTATGATGTGGCTGGAGGCAACAAGGTGACCTTTGAATATGACGAGCTAGACCGACTGACAAAAGTCACATCCCACCGCAACATTGGTACCGATAGCGAGTGGACCATTGAATCGACAGTTACTTACGGCGACGGTGTCATAACCTGCGAAGCTGGGATGAGAAAGCTGGAGCTTACCTTGGATGGCGAAGGCTATGTGAAGAAGTCGGAATACTTTTTGGAAGGCGAAGGCTTTGTGCAACGCTACAAGTACAAGTCGGGCAAGCTTAGCGAGTGCATCGACGAAACGGACTGCGGCAACAGCTATCTCTGGGATGGCGGAAATGTAAATATAGTAAAGGTATTTTCTCCTGCCTGCGACGAGTCGTTCTCGTTCGACAGTGTTTTCTATAAGTATGGCGATGTTGACCGTCCCAACATTGATGTGCTGGCGTTTGCCGAAGAGGCAGGATTTCTCCCTGGTGCGACATCGGTTGCCCCGAAGGGAATGGTTTCCAAGTTTATGCCTATGGAAAGTAAGACAACTATTTATAGCGACGCTCACATGATAATGGCGAGCTCCAAATTAAAATATACCTACACTGTTGACGATTACCAGCGTGTAACCGGTATCGAATGCGGATATAATTATTACGACGGTGAAGAAGAGGAGTCGGGAACTTTTAGCGTGAAGGTGAATTACTAGAAAGTACTAGCAGTAACATTTGACTAGTCCTAAATAACCGTTACAGGTTTTTACGGGACAAAGATACAATTAAATACACTGTCGGATATCCGACAGTGTATTTTTATTTTCATTTTTATAAGATTTCATTTTTAATTCGCGTTGATTATGCATAAACTC
>JAGCDJ010000037.1 GCA_017651185.1 Bacteroidales bacterium
CGGCGGCGGTGGAGATGGAAGTTGGGCAGACAAAGGGGATGCCGGTGGCGGTGGTGGCGCTGGTGGTGCTGGTGGTTTAGGTGGCGGCGGTGCTGCAGGCGGTGGCGGTTCTTTCGGTATTTACTGCTATAATTCAGATGTTCCTATAATTGAAAATTCCAT
Source organism: Bacteroidales bacterium (assembly GCA_017651185.1). GTDB lineage: Bacteria > Bacteroidota > Bacteroidia > Bacteroidales > ML635J-15 > Bact-19. Next base: position 163 of record JAGCDJ010000037.1, read on the forward strand.
AATAGTAGAAGGCAATGCAGGAAATGCAGGCATAGGACAAAATGGACAATTAGGCGGCTCTGGTGGTACAGGTGGTGTTCGTGCTAAAAAGAAATGTACCGGTGGCGCAGGAGGCAAAGGTGGTGATGGCGGAGCCGGAGGCAAAGGTGCTAAAGGCGAGGATGGTGTAAGTGGTTTGGCCTACAAAATTGCCGTTGTAAGTGGGACAACATTGTCATCATACGAAACATCTGGGTATGATGACTTGTCGTCCGCTGTCCTTACATCAATCGACTATGGCATTTCTTCAAAGAAGGGCTGTACAAATTCGCAGATTGCATTAACTCGCAGCGGCGGAGCATGGGATGGTCAATATGGTATGCTAATAAACGACTTGCCCGAAAATACTTCATCATATACTACAGACGATGAAGACATAATTGTCGGTTATTCGGCTACTGGTACATACACGCCAGTGACGGACGACAGACGCGTTTTCATATCACAAACGCGAAGCATTGGCGACATTGACGGTGCAGAAGAGTTCGATTCGGGGACAATCGAAAATTATTCGTATAGTACAGGTTTGTCGTCAGGCGATGTGCTGTACTGGTCGGTGGTTTCTGTTGATGGAGCTACGCAATATGGTTCGTCTGTTTCGGTTTATGACGGCTCGGATGCTACATACACGGTCAATTCCGATGCGCTTGGACTTACAGCTGGCGACTATTACATTAAACTTGTGGTTGACAATAACTGCTGCGGTTTGTCGCTTCCAATATGGAAAAAAATGACGGTTAAGGATCCTTCTGCCTTGCCAATCGAACTGCTTTCATTTACGGCACAATGCGATGGCAAGTCCTCTCTTGTGGAGTGGACAACTGCTTCCGAACGCAACAACGACTACTTTTTGCTGGAACGTTCCGACGATGCAATAGGTTTCGTGGAAATCGCTCGTGTGGAAGGCGGAGGGAACTCAATCGAACAGATTGACTACGCATACACCGACTATGGCATTCACGGAGGCGACAACTACTATCGTCTGTGGCAAGTTGACTACGATGGTACACGAACTGCATCGGAAATTATTGTTGCCACTTGCATTGACAATAAAGTTGATATGCCCGAAGTATTTGCATATCCGAACCCGTTCAGCGGAGAGTTGACAGTGGTTTTGGAAAACTTTGGCAACCGTCGCGCAAATATTGAAATTCACGATATGCTTGGAAAAACAGTAAAGATACTGACAGTTGACAATACGCACGATAGCAGCGAAATTGTCCTTCACCTTGATGATATTCCTGCACAAGCATATAACATAAGAATAAGCACGGCTGTTTTTGTAATTAACAAGCAGATTATAAAACAATAAACAACATGTAAATAATTTAGTCATACACTACTCATTAATAGCAAAGCGGAATTGCCACCCAGGCGTTCCGCTTTTTTCTTTTATGCTTCAAGTTTCTGTTTCTAAATGCCTTAATAAGGAGTGCTGTTTGTTTTTGTTCACAAATAAAATTTCAGTTGCTGTATTTTGAAAAAAGTATTAGTTTTGTAGTTGATTTGAATTTGAATAAATGAATTTGTACAGCATTATATATCAGTTGGTTTGCGATAACGATTGCGTAATTGTTCCGGGTTTTGGCGGTTTCGTTACGAATAGTTTTCCTGCCAAGATAGATTTTTCGAAACAGGAATTTTATCCGCCAAGCCGTAAAGTTGCATTCAACGAAAATCTTTCGCTCAGCGATGGGCTGCTTGTGAATTATATTTCACAGAACGAAAATATGTCGTGGGCTGATGCTGAGATGGAAGTAAAGTCGTTTGTGGCTGATTTGAATGCAAAACTTGCAGATGGCAAATCTCTTGTATTTGAAGGACTAGGCGAATTTTCACGTAGAACAGGAACTCTTGTTTTTGTCCCCGATGCTAACAATTTGCTAGAAGAGTCGTTTGGTCTTGCATCTTTCAATTTCCCAGTTTTACCGTCTGAGTCAAAACCGCGCATCGAGAGTGCTATTATTAAGGGAACACCTGACAAGAATGGAAGGAAGCGTGGCAAAGGTCGTGCAATTGCATGGTCGTTGTCGGCGGCAGCAGTAGTCGCAGGACTTGTATGCTTGTCGCTGTATATGGGTTGGTTCGATAGTTTGTTTGGCAATGGAGATGGCGAAACTTTGTTTGCTGGCTTTGGCTTTGGCGGAAATAAGGAACAAGTTACAGAAAATAAGACCGAGGAAACTGTCGTTGAATCGACTGCTGATTTTGTTGAGGAGCAAGAAGTTATTGTAGAAAACGAAACACTATCCGATGAGGTTGCTGATGAAAATATAGAAACAGTTGGTGATGAAGTTTTGGCAGAAAATGTCGAAATGGATGAAGTGGTAGCAGAACCAGTTACAGAACCACAAGTAGTTGCTGCTGAACAAAATGCTGACATTAAGGTTCATATTATAGCAGGGTGTTTTGCAAACTATAGCAACGCAGAGAATGTTTACAATGACTTGGTATCTAAAGGATTATCTCCTCAAATATTGCCACAGCAAAAAGGATTGTACAAGGTTAGCGTAAAAGGTTTTGCAACAACTGCCGATGCTTGTGCTGAATTGCAGGGACTAAAAGAACTCACTGGCAATGATTTGTTGTGGGTAATGAAGTTGTAAGGCAGAGTTTAAAGATAGTAAGAGAACATTTCGTTGGGAGTCGCAACGTCATGTTCTTTTTTTTATGCAAACATCTCAGCCTTCGTAGTATTCAAACGCATCAATAATATCCAAGTAAACACCATCGAAACCAGCATTAATTATTAGAGATAGATAGTCGAAAATAATTGCCTGCCATTCGGGATTCCAGTATTTTACTTTGTAGTTGCCCTTCCATCTCGGATTTTCCTTGTCAAGCCACGATGGATTTCCTCGTTTCCACGATTTGTCCCAATAATAGCGGTAGTCTTCGGCTTCGCCTATCGACATGTAGGCAATAACCATACGCGTGCCACCGTTCTTTTTCAAGCGGAGACGGGCAATCTCATCGGAAGTGAATTCCAATCCATCGAAAAACATGTCCATTATTACCAAGTCGTAGTTGTTAGCGCATATAACATCAATGAATTGCTTTTTGCTCGCAAAATGCTCAGGATTTATGATGTATAGAAAATTTTTAACTTGCTGAAGATTTTGTATTGCGTTAGAATTTTCGTTTTGAATGGGCGTCGTTGGAATGACGTCAAGTTCTCTGCTTGTCGCCTGAAACGATACAAACCCGTTGGAAAGGTTCTGTTGTTTCGATGATTCTATGTTTTCCTGCGACGAACAGTAGTCGGTCGTAAGTATGACTATGCCATCTTTCTTAATCTTTGATAGGTAGGACTTTAAATACTTTGTGACTTTTGAAGGTGTTGCCTTGTCATCTTTTGAATATCCGAAGAACAGATCCTCCTGACCTTGTCCATCTATTGCAGAAATGTATTCTGAAGCGATTTCGCCATCAGCATTGTCGGTAGTGCTTGTGATTTCAACGCCATTTTGCACGATAATAGCAAAATCGGAGCGTTGCGACTTGGCATTCTTGCTAATTTCGATGACGAATTTCCGCATCTCCTGCCTGTAGTCAATATCGGTTTTCTTGTTGCAAGATGCAAATGCTGCTACCGACAATAATATGACTATGCGGAAAAAGCGATTCATCTTTTATCTTATTCCTGCTTTTCGCAGGGCATCGTGATAGCGGCGAGCATTGGCTTCGTGCTGTGCATTAGTGACGGCAAAATTGTGGTATCCGGAGAAATCCTCCTTAGCACAGAAATACATGTAGTTGTGTTGTTCGTAGTTAAGAACGGCATCAATTGATTTTGTGGAAGGAATGCATATTGGTCCAGGAGGCAACCCTTTATATTTATAGGTGTTGTACGGCGAATCGATTTCGAGGTGCTTGTTGAGAATGCGTTTTATGCTGAAGTCGCCTGCAGCAAACACAACTGTAGGGTCGGCTTGCAGAAGCCAGCCTTTTTTCAAACGGTTGATGTAAACGCCAGCGATTCTTGCTTTTTCATCGTTCTTTTGCGTTTCGCTTTCAACTATAGATGCCAAAGTTGAAACTTGTGATTGCGAAAGTCCCAGAGCGTTTGCCTTTGCTTTGCGGTCGTCGTTCCAGAATTTCTTGTACTCATCAGCCATGCGCTGAACAAATTCTTCGGCAGAGGTGTTCCACCAGAACTCGTATGTGTTTGGAATGAACATGGAACAGAAAGTCTGCTTGTTGAAACCGTATTTGGTAGCGATGTTTTCATCCTTTAGCAAGTCGGCTATTTCGGCGGAGTCCGCTTCAATGTTTGGACAGACCTTCCCCGCAAGAATATTTAGTGATCGTACGCTTATAAATGTGACATTTACAGGAGTTTGTCTTCCGCTGCGTAGCATGTTCACAAGTTCGTTGTTGGACATGCCGTTTTCGAGTTTGTATTTTCCAGGAAGAACCTTTTCTCCATACTTCTTGAAGTCAGCGACTTTTGTAAACGATTCCATGTCGTTTACCTTGCCCGAGTTGCGAAGAATTTCCAGAACATTGTCGAAATTTGAACCAGTCGGAATGTAGATGTAGGTTTCGTTGTCAGCAGTTACATTTGGCGAGTATGCGTAGTTGTATGCCTTGTATGCAATGAATGCGCCTGCTGCGAGAAGTAGTATTAATATAGTTATGATTACTTTTTTCATTGTTGTTTGTATTAAATGATGATTGCTTCTGGTTCAAGGTTTATTTCGAATTTTGCGAAAACTTTTTCTCTTACAATGTCTGAAAGTTCAAGTACATCGTTTCCTGTGGCGTTTCCAGCGTTGATGAGTATGAGCGCTTGATTCTTATGAACTGCTGCTCCCTTGTGCTGGAACCCCTTAAGTCCGCATTGGTCGATTAACCATCCAGCCGCAAGTTTGTAGTCGTTTCCTGCCGTGAAATATTTGATTTCAGGGAATTTTTCTTTCAAAGCATTGAATGTTTCTGTATTTACAACTGGGTTTTTGAAGAAACTGCCAGCACTACCAGTTTCGGAAACTTCTGGAAGTTTTTTGCGGCGAATTGCGATAATGGCGTTTCTTATGTCGGCAGGTGTGGGATTGGAAATGTTGTTTTCTGTCAGAAATTTTTCCACATCGGCGTATGAACGGTTGATGTTAGGGCGTTTGCTCAGTTTGTAAACCACCGAAAGTATTATTGCTTTGCCTTTGAGCAGGTGTTTGAATATGCTTTCGCGGTATCCGAAGCAGCATGCCTCGTTGGTCATGTACTGGATGTCGCCCGAATCGAGGTGCAGAAACTTTACGCGATGTATGAATTGACGTGCTTCGGCTCCGTATGCGCCAATGTTTTGCACGGCACTAGCACCTACTGTTCCTGGAATGTACGACAAGTTTTCGAGTCCGTATGCCTTGTTTGTAATGCTCCATTCGACAAATTCGTCCCAGTTTTCTCCGGCTTGTGCTTCAACGAATATGTTGTCGCCATTTTCGTAAACTATGTTTCTGCCTTTTGTGCACGGATGTATAATGGTTCCATCGAAATCTTTGGTAAACAATATGTTGCTTCCTCCTCCAAGAATAAAAAACTTGAAATCGTCATCGTTTCTATGTTGGCGGATGAAATCGAAAAGTTCGTTGTCAGTGCTGTATTCAAAGAAAGTATTGCATTTGGCATTAATACCAAATGTGTTATATTCCCGTAGGTTGTAGTCGTGTTCCAATCTCATTGAAATTATTTTTTGCAAAAATAACAATGTTTTGCCGATGTTGTATTGTCTTGTTGTATAATAGTGTTATCTTTGTGCTATTGATTTTATAAAAACATGGTTATGAAGAAGAATATCTTTTCATTGTGCGTAATCGTCGTGATGTTGTCGGCGGTTGCACTTGTTGGTTGCGACAGGTTCTTGAAGATAGTGACGGTAAAGACCGTTCAGTATTCCAATTTGAAGTCGACATCCGTTGTGTTGAAGGGTGAGGTTGTTTCGACAGGTAGTGAAAAAGAGGTAGAGGAACGCGGATTTTATTATGGAACATCCAAAAATCTGAAAGGTGCCGAGGTCGTAGAATGCGGACATGGTGGCAAAGGCGTTTTCGAGTCGACAGTTATGGGGTTGAAGCCGAATACAAAGTATTACTATCAGGCCTATGCCAAGGGTAACGACGATTTTAATGTCGGCGATGTGATGGAATTTACAACTTTTGAACTCGATTTTACGTTGGAAACATTACAGCCTGAGGTAGGTTCGCAGGGAAGCGTTACATTGAAGGCTCAGTACGACAATCGCGAAAACTTGAATATAGATAAGATTGGTTTCGAGTATGGTACAAGAGGCGACTTTACGAATGCAAGAGTTGTCTATGCAGAAAACGTTGGCACGCCGTATTCAGTAACAATGACTCTTTCTGATTCTACTTACTATTATCGTGCTTTGGTTCAGGCCGAGGATTCTACTGTTATTTTGCGCGGTGAATCCGTTACGTTTGACGCTTATGTACATGCAGCACCAGTTGTAACTACTGGCGATGCAAGCGAATTGACTGCTACTTCGGCTCATCTTGCTGCTTCTGTTTCTGGTGGTGAGATAGGTGCTAAGGGATTCTATTTGTCAACTAGTTCTGATTTTTCTAATCCTACGCAGTATCAGGCAGGGTCTGGTCTAGGAACAGGAAATTTTGCAAAAACTATTACTGAACTTACACCTAACACCACATATTATTACAAAGCATACGTTACATACTCCAATTCTGGTGTAATGACGGAGGTTCGTGGCGAAATGAAGAGTTTTACAACATTGTCGAATGAATAGTCAGTTTTCATTATGATATGGTCGGTCGGATTTTTCCGACCGATTTTTTTGTATTCTATCTTTAGTTCGGTATTGTAATATTTTCCAAAAGTGCTTAAATTTGCAAACTAAAATTATTGGAATGAAGTGTATAGGTTTTGCCAGCGATCATGCGGGCTTTGAATTGAAGACTTTTCTTATTGAATATATGAAGCAGAAGGGGTATGAAGTCAAAGACTTTGGCACATATTCGAGTGAAAGTTGCGACTATCCCGATTTTGCACATCCTTTGGCAAGCGCTGTGGAAGCAGGGGAATGCATTGGTTTCGCCATTTGCGGAACTGGCAACGGCATCAGCATGACGGCAAACAAGCATCAGGGAGTGCGTTGTGCATTGTGCTGGGATGTGGAGATAGCTGCTCTTGCCCGTCAGCATAACGATGCCAATATTTGCGGGATGCCAGCAAGGTTCATTTCGAAGGAATTGGCGGTTGAAATTGCTGAAACCTTCCTGAAGGTGCCTTTCGAGGGCGGAAGGCATGAGCGCCGTATTAAGAAAATTCCTATTCGCTAGAAGATGGAAGAAAAACCGATCAAAAAAAGGTTTTGGACTCGCTGGAAAGAGAATTTCCTTGTGAAGTTCTGGCATAACCAGCAGTTGAAGGATAAACTTTATGAAATAATCTTTGGTTCCGAAACCAAGGCAGGCAAGATGTTCGACATCGTGCTGATGATTATGATTGTCGCCAGCATTGTGGTGCTGATGATTGAAAGCGCAGGGATACCAAGGGGTTGGAAAATATTATTCATAGTTCTTGAATATGTTTTTACCGCTTTCTTTACTTTCGAATACCTCGCTCGTGTTTATTGTTCGCCAAAACCTCTAAAATACATTTTCAGTTTCTACGGGATTATCGATTTGGTGTCAACTCTGCCTGTATATATTAGTTTTATTTTTGGTGGAGCACGCTATATGTTGGCAATCAGGGCATTCAGGCTGATTAGGGTTTTCAGGGTTTTCAAACTTTTCAACTTCCTCGACGAAGGTCGTTTCCTGATGTTGGCATTAAAGGACAGTAGCAAGAAGATTATTGTATTCTTCCTCTTTGTTCTGATTCTGGTAATTTCGATGGGAACCGTGATGTATATTATTGAAGGAGGAAAAAATACGGCTTTCAGCAACATCTTTACCAGCATCTATTGGGCTATTGTGACAATGACAACTGTCGGCTACGGCGACATTACACCTACAACTGGTCTTGGGCGCTTCCTTTCGGCTTTTGTTATGCTGATGGGATACACGATAATTGCTGTGCCGACTGGTATTGTGTCTGCATCGATGGCAAAGAACTATAAGAAGCACAGGGAAACTTTCAGGATCTGTCCTAAATGCCACGAGTACGAATACGACAACGAAGCCAAGTTTTGCAAGCACTGCGGTCACGAGTATGGCGACGACTGGCGTCAGGAACATCCGGAGGAAAGAATAATCCGTACCGATGACAGGGAGACTCCGATTGAAACAGAAGAATACGAAGAACCAGTTTAATATGCAGTCGATACTTTACATACATGGCTTCAATTCCGCAGGAAATGCTTGGAAGGCAATGAAATTAATTGAGTATTTCCCCGATTACGAAATAGTTTCGCCAACGCTCGACTACTATACGCAGTCGCCAGATGCTTTGATTGCCCAGTTGCGTCACGAAATTGATACTCACGATATTCGTATGATTGTTGGCACTAGTCTGGGAGGAATGATGACGATGTATATGTCGGCTCTATGTGGATTGAAGGCGCTTGCCATAAATCCTGCTTCGCGACCAAACGAGTCGTTGAGGCAGTTTGTTGGTGTAGAGTTGATTAACTATGCAACCGAGACGAAGCACCATCTTTCGCAAGAAGCATTTGATGCGTATCAGGGTTTTATTACTGGACCATTCAACGATGTTCGTTTCGATAGCGAAAAGTTAACTTTTGCACTTGCAAAGGACGATGAACTTCTCGGCAGTTACGATTCGTTAAAGGAACAGTTTCGTGGCTTTACAATTCATGAATTCGATAAGGTTACTCACCGCTTTGTAAAGTTCGAGTATCTGGTTCCTATTATTAGAGATATATTAGAGGGATAAATACATATTAATTAACAAATGCCATGAAAATTATAAGAACAATACTTTGCTCCGCCATGCTGTTTTTGGCTGGAGTTTGCGCTTTTGCACAGACGAATCCTTATCCAGAGGAAAATGATGAATATGCTTATTCTGTACCAGTTAAATATCAGGGGCAGAAACCTATAATAAACGATTTTATCAATGCCTATTTTGGTGAGGAATCAGAGGACGAACTGAATGGTTACTTGAGCGACTTATGGCATAGATACCTCAAAAACGAACCGCTGGAGAAGAACGAAAAGGTTACGCTTGATGCCAAAAATGGTTTTGCAAGTTTCGAAAAGGTATATCCTCCCGATGAATACGATTCAGAAGGTAGTAAAATGCTTGTAGAGATGTGCTATTGGAACAGTTCCGATGGAAACCACAAGGTTTTTGCAGAATCGGTGCAGATGTTTCATGGAAATAGAGCCATTGAGACGGAGTTCAGCGGCATAGTCTTTGGCATATACAACAACACCACGCACATGATGACATACGTTTATCTGGATGACATGGGTGCGAAAGTAACGACTGGCATGGAAGACCTCAGTGTAAGTGAAGAAAAGGGTGAATACTTCCTTGTTAACTATGAAACTAATGAGCGCAAACCTATCACCGAGGAGCAATACAACAATTGGTGGGACGAATATCCAGTTGTAACCTACAGTCTTCCACGCGTAGGCAAAGACATTACAGCCGTTATCAACAACCGTCCCGAAGGTAAGAAAGAGGTGATTGTAAAGTGGAACGGACTAAGATTTGATGTTCAGCAGTAGAATTTATTATTGGAGTTAAAAATTTAACACTCCACTTTCAGATTTAAAGGAGCCGTCAGTGTAATCCTTAATTTTCCCGCGTTCCCATCTTTTATATTCGACCATATATTCACCTGTATATCCGTCTTCAACCTTAGGAATAAGGACGAAATTATAATTCATCTCAAATTGTTCTGTGTAGCCGCATATTAAAACGGTGATGTAATATATGTATTTTTTCTCTGCATCATCCTTGTAGACGCTACGGATATATCTTGGTGTTGCACCAGAATATGTCAAATGGCTTATCATTGTATATTTGTTTGTATCAATAGGTTCGTATGTAACGCCATTGTCAAACGAAACAACCATATTTTGGTATTTCCCAGTATAATTTGTGGTGTCTCCGTACAAACTGAGTTTTGAACTTAAAGTTGCGTTTTGGACTATAAGACCATCGCCTGTAGTCTGTTCTGGCATATTGTCACATTTGCAGTGGCGGACCTTATAGTCCATACATCCAGTTATTGTCATTACTATTATTGTAATGGACGCAAAAAGCAATGCTATTCGTTTCATGACAATGAATTTTTTTTTTATTTGTGGCAAATATACTATAAATTTTAAAATGTCAAGTACAAAGTAAAAAAAACTTTCTACATTATGCTATTTTCTTTGCCACCATTTGCGTTTTGGCTCGTCTTCTGGCATAAAGTCATCGCTGTATTCTTCATCATCAACTTCTTCTTTAGTAACAAGTGTTTGAGGAATTAGTAGTTCGCGAATCTTGTCCCAGCCAATAAATCCGCCAATATTACGGTCGTCGATATAATAGTCGGCAACAATCTTACGACTCATGTACTTCGGATTGAAAATTTCATCGGGATGCTCGTTGTTTACAGCGTAGAATGTAAGCCCGTTCTGCTTGCAGAACTCCACTGCCTCATCAAGGAGTTCTCCATCGCGCACAGTCCAGAGAATTAGTGTAAAACCATTGCGCTTCAAGTCTTTTAGCGTTTCAAAAGCACCATCTATTATTGTACCTATCTGTGGATAGCGGTGAGTTACTATTGTTCCGTCAAAATCGACTGCGATAACAGGATTCATAAGCAATTAAAATTAACAATGGACAATTAGGGTTCGATAGGTATATTTGTTGGTTTTACCATAAAAATCCGACTGTTTTCAACATCTTTGGTTTCGTTTTGCGGTTCAATGGCAAGATTGTCTTCACTAATGTGCAGAATCTTGTTGGTTATAGTTTTGTCGGGGAGAATAAGCATTAGCGTGTCGCCTGTTTGTGAAAGTTCCCAGGACCCTTCGATAGTCTTTGTTTTTGTCGCATTTATGTATTTGCCGTCTTCACCAAAATAGTATGTAGTGAATTTTTTAGTATCCTGCATTTGGTCGTACAATTTTCTCAATAAAGCTTCAGGAAGTTCTTGTCCGCCAATGTATAGCGAGTCAAGATTCCATGTGCCTTGTATGAGCGATACTGTTTTTTCGTAGCTTTCCTGGGCCGAACAAACCGATGTTGTCAGCAAGAGCGCTATTATTATAATAAGGTGTAATGTTTTCATATTGGTTGGTTTTATTCAATTCGATGCAAGGTGTGTTCTATGTCGAGATCGGCAAGCATGTCGGGCATACGGTTGTAGCTTGTGTCGGTAATGAAAATTTGACCAAATTCATCGCTTGAAACCATCTGAGAGATAACTTTTACGCGTTTCGGGTCAAGTTTGTCGAAAATATCATCGAGAAGCAGGATTGGTTTTTGTCCAACTTTGCGCCTCATGTAGTCGAACTGAGCAAATTTCAAACTTATAAGGTATGTTTTCTGCTGTCCTTGCGAACCGCATTGTCTTATACTGCTGTCGCCAAGAAGAAAAGTGAAATCGTCGCGGTGAGAACCTCCAGTGGTGTGACTTGCAGCTCTGTCGCGGTCACGATGCGATGCAAGCAACTGATCAAATGTCATTTCGTGAAGTTCGGAGTCGTAAACCAGTTTCACTTCTTCGCGTCCGCCCGAAATCTGAGCATAGAATTTCTGGAATATAGGTATTATCTCGTCAATGAACTGCTTGCGCTTTTCGTAAATCTTGGTGCCATAGTCGGCAAGTTGCATATCCCAGATTTCAAATTCGGCATCGTTGACGGTAAAACCATCGTGTAGCTTGTGTAGCAATGTGTTGCGATGTTCTAGTGCCCGCTTGTACATTGCTGAGCTTTTCAGGTATATGCTGTCGAACTGGGAAATTATTGAATCAACAAATTTGCGTCGTGCATCGCTATCGAAAATCAAAATGGTGTCGGTGGGTGATGAGAAAACGATTGGAATCAGTCCAATATGGTCGGTAAGCCGTTGGTATTCGGCACCATTTCGGCGGAACGACTTATGTCGTTCCTCACGGTGAAGGCCACAGTATATCTTTTCTTGCTTGCCATCTATATCGTATTCTCCTTGAACAACATAGAAATCCTCGTCGTTGCGTATGCACTGCCTGTCCTGCTGAGTGAAGTAGCTCTTACACATCGAAAGATGGTAGATGGCATCGAGGATGTTGGTTTTGCCAACTCCGTTGTCGCCAATTATGCAGTTGATGTTGCTGCAGAATTCCAGCTCTTTTTCATCGAAGCTCTTAAAGTTAACTAACGATATGTTGTTTAGGTACATAGTTTATCTTTTAAGTTCTTTTTTCAGGAATTGTCCTGTGTAGCTGTCCTTTCGCTTTGCAATTTCTTCGGGAGTACCGCAGCAAAGTACTGTTCCTCCTTTTTCGCCACCTTCAGGACCCATGTCGATAATCCAGTCGGCACACTTTATGACATCCATATTGTGCTCAATGATTATCATGCTGTTGCCTTTGTCAACCAATGAGTTAAGCACTTTCATCAGTACTTGTATGTCCTCGAAGTGAAGTCCTGTTGTTGGTTCATCAAGTATATACAAGGTTTTGCCGGTTTCACGGCGCATAAGTTCGGTGGCCAGTTTCACGCGTTGTGCTTCTCCGCCAGAAAGTGTTGTAGATGACTGTCCGAGTGTTATGTAGCCAAGTCCTACTTGTTGTAAAATGACTAACTTTTTGTAAATCTGCGGAATATTCTCAAAAAACTCAACGGCCATATTTATGGTCATGTTGAGGACATCGGCAATCGATTTTCCTTTGAACTTGACTTCAAGTGTTTCGCGGTTATATCGTTTTCCTCCACAGGTTTCGCATGGTACATAAACATCTGGCAGGAAGTTCATTTCTATTGTTCTAACGCCTGCGCCCTTGCAGGTTTCACAGCGTCCGCCAGCAATGTTAAACGAGAAGCGTCCAGACTTGTAGCCCCTAATCTTGGCTTCGGGCAAAGCAGCAAAAAGGTCGCGTATTTCTGTGAAAAGCCCAGTATATGTCATTGGGTTAGACCGTGGTGTGCGTCCAATCGGCGACTGGTCAACGGCAATAATCTTGTTGATGTTTTCAATGCCTTCTATTTTTGTGTAAGGCAATGGACTAGTTTCTGCCCTGTAGAAATGCCTATTTAATATAGGTACTAGTGTGCCATTGATGAGACTGGATTTTCCGCTTCCTGAAACACCTGTCACACAAACCATTATCCCAGTTGGAAAACTTACATCAATATTTTTTAGGTTGTTGCCTGTAGCACCTACTATTTTCACGCACTTGTCCTTGTCGAAAGGTCTGCGTTCCTTTGGAACTTTTATTTTCAGCGAACCGCTTATGTACTTAGCCGTAATTGTATCGGCATTTTGCATTTCTTCGGGTGTTCCAGCGAAAACGAGGTGTCCGCCCTTGCGTCCTGCGCCTGGACCTACATCGATTACATAGTCGGCATTTTCAATCATGTCGCGGTCGTGTTCGACAACAATTACAGAGTTGCCTCTGTCGCGAAGTTCCTTGAGCGAATGTATCAGTTTCTGGTTGTCGCGTTGGTGCAGTCCGATGCTGGGCTCATCGAGTATGTACAGAACATTCACAAGGCGCGAACCTATTTGCGTTGCCAACCTTATACGCTGCAATTCTCCGCCCGAAAGACTTTCGGCAGGACGGTTAAGTGAAAGATAGTCAAGACCTACATCAAGTAGAAATTTCAACCTAGTTTTAACTTCCTTTACAATTTCGACTGCAATTTTTTGCTCCTTTTCCGAAAGTTCGGCATTGTGGTTGTCGAAGAAATTGTAAAGTTCGGGCAAATCCATATTGGCAAGTTCTGCGATATTCTTCCCTGCAAACTTAAAGCACAACGCTTCGCGATTTAGCCTTGCTCCGCCACACTTGGGACAGGTTACATATTTTGTAAACTTGGCGTTTTCCTTGTCCGAATCGTCATCGTTGCTGCTGTGCTTCATGCGGTTTATTACGCCATCGAATGTAACGATATAGTTGGAATCTTCGCCAAGCGGAGTATGTCTGAGGTTCAGATTACCATTGTAACCATACAAAATGGTGTCGAGAATGTCTTCTGGCAAATCCTTGATTGGAGTTTTCATCGAAAACTCAAGTTTTTCGGCAAGCGCATCAAAGGTCCAGAACAAAACTGATTCCTTGCGTTTGCCAAGTGTAGTTATAGCACCTTCGTTTATGGAAAGGTCTTTGTTCGGAATAAGTTTATCAATATCAACATCTATGATCGTTCCCAATCCGTTGCACTTTGGGCATGCACCCTGTGGCGAGTTGAATGAAAACGAATGCGGAGCGGGTTCCTTGTACGAAATTCCGCTTGTAGGACACATAAGGAACCGGCTGTAGAACGATGGTTTATCGGAACCTTTCTCCAATACCATTGTTATTCCTTTGCCTAGTTGCATTGCAAGTTCGATGGCCTTACGCAACCTTTGGCTGTCGTCGTCGTTCTTTACGGTGAACTTGTCGACCACAACCTCTATGAAGTGGTTCTTGTAGCGGTCGAGTTTCAAGTTGTATTCCACTTCCTTTATTTCACCATCTATGCGGGCTGTCATGTATCCGCGTCTGCGGATGTTTTCGAAAAGTTCCTTATAGTGTCCCTTGCGTCCGTTTACGAGAGGGGCGAGGACATATATTGATTTTCCGCCAAATTTTTCCGTAATGATGTCAACTATCTGGTTGTCGCTGTATTTTACCATCTTCTCGCCAGTGACATAGGAATATGCGGTAGATGCTCGCGCGAAAAGCAGACGCAGGTAGTCGTAGATTTCGGTTATTGTGCCAACTGTAGAACGAGGATTCTTTACTGTAGTTTTCTGTTCTATTGCAATGACGGGACTAAGACCGGTAATCTGGTCGACATCGGGGCGTTCCATGCTTCCGATAAATTGTCTTGCGTATGCCGAAAAGGTTTCCATGTAACGGCGTTGTCCTTCGGCGTAGATAGTATCGAATGCCAATGAAGACTTTCCGCTTCCGCTCAGGCCAGTTACAACTGTCAGTTTGTGCTGTGGAATGTCAACATCAATGTTTTTTAGGTTGTGAATCCTTGCGCCCCTGACTTCTATCTTTTCGTCATCTTGTTTCATTGCTTGATCGTTTTGCAAGGTCTAACACCTTTTTTCGGCAATTCTATTTCGTATTCCTTCCTCGACTGATTTGGCAAAGTATTGCTTCTTAACCATGGATTGAAGTGCTTGAGCATCTTGAGGTTTGAACCGTTGTCAAGTGCGAATTGCGTGAGGTCGCTTATTGTTGTGTCAATAGTGACTGTGTATGTTTCAATTTCATCATACAAGTCTTTTTCATCAAGGTCAAAACCATAGGTGCTTGGATTTTCCATCACCAGTTTGAGGGCAATAATGCGATAGACATATCTTGCAGTCTCTTGATTCAGAAGCAAATCCCAATAGTTATCGACCTTTTGGTTATCTATGCTTTTGCTTAGTCCGCCCATGCCCATGTTGTACGATGCAGCAACCAATGTCCAACTTTTGAACTTCTTGTATGCGTCCTTGAAATACTTGCAAGCAGCTACCACCGACTTGTGATGATTGTAGCGCTCATCGATGTTGGTGTCGATGCGCAAACCGTATTCGTTGGCAGCGGATTTCATAAACTGCCAGAACCCAGTAGCACCTGCAGGACTTACCACATTGCTAAGTCCACTTTCTGCGACGCATAGGTATTTTAGGTCGTCTGGGATGTTGTTTTCTTTCAGAACTTTTTCTATTTCAGGGAAATACCGCTTTGCTTTCTTTAGGTATGTTATTGTCGCCGAGTGACGGTACATATTCACGACAAGTTCGTAGTCAAGTGCTTCGTAAACATCAAAGTTTTCGAGCGGAACACGTTCTCCGCAGAAAATGATTTCATCGGGTACGTATGGTTGCGATGAGGTAGGTGATTGAGGAATCTCCTTATGCTCTTGTTTTGTCGAATCGTTGTCGGCCTTTAGCGACATAAGTCCGAATGTGAGCAATACTCCAGCTGCTACGCCGAGAGTAATGAATAGTGGTATCTTGATTTTATCTGTCATTTCTGTTTTGTAACTTTAGTGTTTATGTACAGCAGTGCAAAAATAACAACTGGGTAAATTGCGAAACAGTAAACAATGCTGTAGTTTATTTCGGGTATATATATCAGTACTTGAGCAAGGCATACCCCGATGAGGTTTATTGCTATAAGTACTGCTGCTACCTTGCGGGTTGTAAGTCCGCGATAGTATAGGTAGTGCGTTGTGTGGTCGCGTCCACCTACGAATGGAGAGTGTCCTTTTAATAACCTGTTGATTGTTACTGTTGTAGTATCGGATAGCGGGACAATGAATGCCAATGCAACCATAATGAATTGCTTGGCATTGTATGCGTAGTTCATTTCGCCAGTTATCTGCATTCCGTTCCATAAGTATTTTATGCCGATGTATGCAAGTAGTATTCCAAGAAATTGACTTCCATTGTCGCCCATGTACATTTTTGCTGGTGCCCAGTTGTATAGCAAGAAGCCAAGCAATGCACCGCTTACGGTAACCATTATCATGGTATCGAGATTATTTGTTCCAGAAATTATTTGCAAAAGTGCGCATGGAAGTATGATTGTGAGACTAATGGAACTTGTGATGGCATCCATATTGTCGAGCATATTGATGGAGTTCATTATTCCAACAACCCATAAAACTGTAATAGTGTAGTTTATCCATTCTATTGGAGAAATCTCAATAACAACGCCAGTCTTGATAAGCACAAATGCACAAACAAACTGTACGATGAATTTGAATAGAGGAGGAGTGTTGAGCAGGTCGTCGGCAAGTCCCATGAAGAATGAAATGCTTACTGTAATCATCAATGCGATGAAGGTGTTGGTGTCGTCTGGGGTATTAAGCGGTGAAAAAAAGTATATTAGACTGCATACCAGGAATACAGAATAAAAGAGTATGCCACCATATATGGGCTTGCTTTGCGAACTAAACCTTTCGGTATTGCCGTTTGATTTCTTTGTAAGGAAATTAAATGTCCCCTTTATAAAAAATGAACCTAAGAGAGCAGAAAATGCTGTTGCCACTATTGCGCTTGCCAATATAATCCATTCCATATCTTTTTCCTCTTATTTCTTTTTCCTGTTGAATAACTTTTTAAAGAAGTTGCCGTTATTTTCTGGTTCTTCGTCATCGTCTGTGTACCCATACCCGTATCCATATTTGCTGGAACTCGAATAGCCATATTTGTTGTATGATGAGTGCTTGCTTATAGGCAGTCCGTTGAGAACCATTGATACGTTCTTGATGTTATGTTCCTCTTTCAGTCCGTTTAAATAATCAATGTATCCCTTTGCACTTACGCCCGAACGCATTATGTAGAATATGTTGTCGGCATATTTCGATAGGGTTATTGCGTCGTGTATGATTCCTAGCGGAGGAGTATCGAGAATAACTATGTCGTATGCTTCCCTTATTTCGGCGATGAACTTGTCTATGCTCTTTCCGATTAACAGTTCTGCTGCAATTGGAGTTACGGGTCCACTAGTAATAATATCCAGATTTTCAATGACATTTTTATTCACACATTCCTGCCAAGGTTTGTGGTTTGTCAATATGGTTGATACACCAAAATCGTTGTCAATGGCAAAGCATTTTTCAAGACGGGGTTTGCGTAGGTCGAAGTCGACAAGCAGAACCTTTTTGCCCGACATTGCATATATGTCAGCCGTGTTTATTGCAACGAAAGTTTTTCCTTCGCCAGGTACTGTCGATGTGGTAATAACCACTCTGCTTTTCGATTCGAGAGGGTAGTAGTCGAGGTTGGTTCGTATCTTGCGGAAATTTTCCGTTATGTGCGACCGTGCGTACTTGTGTACAATTGCCTGCGAGAATTCGCTCTTGCGCCTGCTTGTAAGCACTTCGCCGATGACTGGAATGTCGGTGTATTTGCTTATGTCGTTGCTGGTGAGGATCTTGTTGTAGAACAAGTATCTTGCAAGAAGGAATAATACTGACAGAACAAGTGCCAACAGCACCGACATTGTCATTGTTTTTGAAAATATTGGAGAAATTGCGCTGACTGGTACGCTTGCTTTTTCCAGAACAAGGTTTGTGCTTACATAACCTGACTGAGATATGAGTATTTCAATCTTTCTGTCCAATAACTTTGAGTAATGTGCTTCGTTTGCAGAATATATCCTCTGTAGTTTTGAATATTCAAGTTCGTCGTAACTTATCTTTTTAAGTATGCCCTTGCGAATATCATCCTCTTTCTTTTCGCAACCTGCCTTTTGTTTTTCAAGTCGTACAATTGTACTGCCAATGAAGTCGATAATTGTCTCCTTCTTCGTTTCTATCTGCTTGTCAATTACGACAATCTTATGGTTGTTCTCGGTAACTTCGAACAGCATTGCCTCTCGCTTTGAAATTAGGTCCTGCAACGATTTCAGCATGGATGACAAAAAAGCATTTGACGACTGTCCCGACATAAGAGCCATCATCTCGTACATGTTTATGTCCGGATTGCTATTAATTTGTTCCTTTACTTCGTTGAGCGTTTCAATTTCATAGTCGATTTCAGCAATACGCTGCTCAATGTTTGTAATCCTGTTTTCAGCAAGATTATTGTTGTGTTTGTTTATATCATCATTGGTTATGCCATTTGCAATGCGGAATTGCTGGAGTTGGTTCTCGATAGTGGAAAGTTCGTCAACCATATCGGCCATCTTCTCGTCGATATATGCGATTGTTGCCATTGAACTTTCTCTGCTTTTCATTACGTCAAACTCGATGAACTGTTCTGCAATGGCATTGGCAATATCTGCCGACTTTTTTGCATTTTCGCAGTCGTATGTTATCTTTATGGTACCAGCACTATTGTTAAGGGCTTCTATTACAAGTCCGTTAGATATCTCACGCAAAATTTGCCTTTCACTGTTGATGACAAAGTAATACTTGTCCTTGATACTGCTTCTTTCTGCGTATGATTCGCTATTGGGCGCTGACATTGTTATGGTTAAACCTTCCGGAAGTGTAGTAGGGGTAGCAAAAGGAACATTGTGTACAGCACCCTTTTCTCCAATGTTGATGTCGTACGATTTGCCATCCTTATTCATTTCATAATAAATGGCTTTGTCGTATATCTTAGTATCTAAGATTTCGTAGTCTACCTTAAATGGCATTGAACCGTAACTTTCCGACTTAAGAAAGGCGCCCTCAGTGAAAAAACTTATTCCCAATGGCAGATTCTTGACAACTGTCTTTAGAAACTCTTCGGAACGCATTATCTCTATGGTCGGATTCATGTTTACTTCCGAACTTATTCCAAGAATGGTGTTTGTCTTGTTTTCTTTCTTTACCTGGATAATCGAAGATGAGCTAAATATTGGTTGCGTATAACGGAAATATAAGTATCCTCCGCAAATTGCAATAGCAAAGAAAATTATGACGAATATCAAGTTCTTTCTCAATACTGTGAGAAAGGTTTCAAGTTCGAAATCCTGATTAAGGGTTGGTATCTTGTCTTTTTTCTTCATCGTTTAATTGTTAGAAAAATAACCTTTGACAGTAATAATAACTCCATATACAGACATCAATGTGGTTACAAGCGTAAGATAAGGCGAAATTTCACGTAGAACCCTCGTCACATATTGCGGACGGCTTTCTACATATATAATGTCGTTGGCTTCGAGAAGAATGTTTGTGCCGTCAAGGGTTTCAAGTGATGATACATTCCAGTAATATATCTTTGGTTTGTCGGTAAGGTTTCCGCGAATAAGTTTTATCCTGTATGCACGGCTTATTTCGGTAAGTCCGCCGCAGGCAGCAATAGCATCAATAAGCGTAAACTGGTCGTTACTCATTGCAACAGTCTGCACCCTAGAACCTCCATTCATAAATACAGTTACCTTTCGGTTGTTTACATTTACAAGTACAAATGGGTCTGGAAAATATTCAGAATAAAGTGTTTCTAGCGTATCTTCAGCCTCGCGGATTGTCTTTCCGCTTATGTCGATTCGACCAAGAATAGGCAACTTTACCTTGCCGTCGTATTCAACAGGGAAACCGCCTCCACTTTGGTTGCTGTTGGTATTGAAGTTGCTTCCGCCCCCCGTTGTTCCATCTCCGATACCGAAATAAGCCTGACCATTGTTGTTCAGCACCCTGATATTCAGTTTATCATTAGGCTGAATTCGGTATTCAACTTCCGAAGTTTCATGTTCGGACACTTCGTAGTCCTTGCTATTACGTAGCATTTCGTATGGTCTAAGCGACCTACAGGAACACATTGCTGCTCCTATTGCTATGATTATTAGTACAATATATTTACTTTTCATCTATGATGCCTGATTAAGACTGCAAAGATACAAAATATACTTATAATAATAAGCGATTTTTTTGCATTGACATTTAAAAATGTTGAATGTCAAGTTTCCTTGTCGGTTGTATTGGTGTATGAGGAGGTCTGTTTTTCGGGTTATCCTAGTGCTGCGAACTGTCCTGTAAGTCCCATTGCAACATAGTATCCGATATATAGCAAAAGCAGTAGAATGCCCTCTATGCGTACGATTTCTGTCTTGCCTTTTATTGGGAAGACTGTTATGCCGAGCAGTAGCAGCGAGGCGAGCAGGAACCATACGTCGAAACTTAAGATGTTTTCTTCTGCTTCAAGTGGCGTTACGCATGAGGTCAGTCCGATTATCATGCAAATGTTAAATATGTTGGAACCGATTATGTTGCCGACCGATATGTCAAGTTCCTTCTTTATTGCCGCTACTATTGATGTCGTGAGTTCTGGTAGAGATGTGCCGATGGCAACGACGGTTACTGCGATAACCCTGTCGCTTACGCCAAGTGACCTTGCAATATTTTCGGCGCCATATACCAGCAGTTCCGAACCTGCTATAAGTCCAGCGCAACTGATGATTACAATTATGAATGACAACCAGATGTTGTGTTTCTTTGCTGGTTCGGTATCGGGTTCTTCTGATGACGGTTCTAGTTTCGCCGACTTGAATGTCAAATACATGTACAGAACCATTAGAAGAAGCATAAATATTCCTTCAAGTATATTTATTTCGCTGTCGATGAGGGAGAAGGCAAATAGGAGTGTTGCTGCCAGCAATATCATCAGGTCGCGCCGTATTACCGACCGTGCTATGGGCAGAGTGATTATAATCGCCGTTATTCCAAGTATTAGGCATACGTTTGCAATGTTGCTTCCGACAACGTTCCCTATTGAAATGTTTGCCGAACCACCAAGCGCCGCGCTTAAACTTACGCATAGTTCTGGCAGTGATGTGCCCATAGATACAATTGTTACACCTATGATGAGTTTCGAAACGTTGAAGTATTCTGCCACCCATACACTGCTTTTTACTACCCAGTCGCCGGCATACACAAGCAGTGCAATGCCCGCTACCAGAGCAACATAAAAGAATGGCTCCGACGATAATATGTTTAAGATACCGTCCATAAAAAATTACGCAAAGTTAATCATAATTGTTGAATGTGAGCATTTGTTTTGTTCGTTTTTTGTATTTTTGCATTTTCGTAATGAAATTATTTAGTTTAAATAGGGACATTATACTTACGGTGTTTGCCAAGGTTATGATCCTGCTGCTCAATTTTGCGGCGGTAATATTTACCACGCAATTGTGGGGTAGCGAGGGCAAAGGGTTCATAGCGATTTTTGTCGCCGACATAAGTCTGGTTGCAACCTTCACAAACATTCTGACCAATAGCAGTGTATCGTTTTTCTTAAAGAAAATAGGGCATTCACCGTTGGCAACGCTTGCTTTTTTGTGGGTTTTTATTGTGTCTTCCGTTGCTGCGTTGGTGGTGGCGTTTGTTGATGTTTCGGTGCCAGTACTGCCGTTTTTTGTAGTAGCGGTATTTTCGGGATGCATCACATTTCATTCGTCACTTTTCCTCGGTGAGCAGAAAATTTTCCAGTACAACCTTGTTTCATTGCTGATGTCGGCATTGTTGCTGGTTTTCATGCTATTGCTTCATTGGTTGTTTCCCGAAACTGGTTATCACGCATATTTCTATGCTCAAATTTTGTCGTACGGACTTGTGCTTTTGCTGTGCCATATTTTTACTCATAGGATTTTTGGCAGGATACATTTCTCGTTTAGTCTCGACACTTTCCGCAAGGCCTTCAATTTTGGCTGGCAAGAGGAGTTGAGTGCATTCATGCAGTTCCTTAACGCAAGGTTATGTTTCTATTTGATAGGTATTTATGCTGACATGTCCGCTGTTGGAATTTTTTCTGTCGGGGTTACAATTTCTGAGGCGATTTGGGTGTTCAGTCGTAGCATGGCGCTCGTGCAGTATTCCAAGGTTCTAAAGTTGGGCAATACGTCAGAAGCATGGTTCGAAACCAGGAAGGTAACGTTTGTTAGTCTTGCAGTTACAGTTCTTTGTATCGTAGTTGCCGCCTGTGTGCCTATGTTTGTTTTTGAATATGTTTTTGGCGATGGGTTTGGCAGGTCGAAAATCGTTATTTTGATGCTTGCTGTCGGTATTGCGGCGAATTCGGCTGCGTTGGTGCTGTTCAATTACTTTTCTGCACTTGGACGACTAAAGATATTGTTGCTTAGGTCTGCATCAGGACTTGTAGTTACTTTGTCTCTTGCATTTTGGCTTATTCCTACAATGGATATTGAAGGAGCATGTATTGTGAATTCTTGTTCATATTTGGTCTCAACCATGGTGTTGGTCGGATTCTTTGCTAAGCAAAAGGGAAAGTTGTCTTTCGACTGTCCATCGACAGGTTCAGGGAACAACTCAGGAACAAAAATTGAAAGTTGACAATTAATAATCGTAAATCTAAAATCGTAAATCGTAAGTCGTCAATCGTAAATTCCTTTATCTTGGTACATTTGCAATAATCACATATATGTTGTCAACGAACATATTTACTGCGATTGCGAGCAAAATCACTCCGAAGAATTTGCGGATTATAAATATGAGGTTTGCGCCGAGCAAGTTTTTAACCTTGTCGAGCAGACGGATTACAAAGTAGTCGAGTATAATGTTCAGTAGCAGACCTATGAGTATGTTTACCACGGCGTATTCTGCGCGAAGTGATAGCAATGCTGTCAATGCGCCAGGACCGGCAATCAGGGGAAACGCCACGGGGACAATGCTTGCGCCGCTTCCAATGTTTTCGTTCTTGATTATTTCGCGACCAAGTATCATTTCAACCGCCAGAACGAACAATACGAATGCTCCCGCTACTGCAAAGGATGCTGTGTCGATGCCAAAAAGTTTCAGCAATGCGTCACCTGCGAAGAAGAACAAAAGGAACAGTCCAAGTGCAGTTAGACACGCTTGCAATCCTTTTATTGGTTTTCCTTGTTCCTTTAAACTCAAAAAAATAGGTATCGACCCCAAAATGTCGATTATTGCGAACATTACAATGAAGGAACTGAATACCTCAATGAAGTCAAATTGCCCGAAAAATTGTCCGATAAATTCCATTGCCAATTAATGTTATCGTTTCAACTCGCGACGATTCTTACCAATATACATAAAGTATAGAACCAAATCAAATGATACCAATGCGGCATTGAATACATATAACCAAATTACTATGTCGTTGCTGTATAGCGACTTGTGTACAATGCCGAAGATGTAGCCGAGAATAATCAAAGACATAAAGAGCGGACTTTTGCCAAGAACCACCTTGGTACGTAGCGATTTTGCTATTGAAACTGGCCAACTAACGGAGAAACAAAGCAGAAATAGGACTTCCCAGATGCTGAAATTTGCCATAGTTTAATTTTGTTAATGCATTGTTTTTACAATATTTAAGTCTTTTTGCAATCAAAAACTGCATTAAAACCGAAATTAGGTGCAAAAATAGTGTATATTTTTTGTTTTTGCGCAAGAAAATGCAATTTTGTTTTTGTTCGGGATTTTGCTAACTTTGCAACTTTTTACTACATACTATTTTTGTAATATACGAAAAAAATGGACATTGTTCTTATTGGATACGGAAAGATGGGCAAGGAGATTGAGCGCGTGGCTGTCGAACATGGACACCGAATCTCCGAAATCTTTGACATTGACCGCGATATATGCTCCTGTGACAATATTGCTTCGCTAGGAGATGTCGCAATCGAATTTTCTACTCCCAAGACGGCAGAACAGAATGTTCTGGCTTGCGTGAAAGGCGGTTTGCGCGTTGTGTCGGGCACTACTGGCTGGACTTTCGATGCTGCCAAAATGGAAAAGTTGTGCCGTGAAAATTCTTCAGCATTCTTTTATTCATCTAATTACAGCATTGGAATGAATATTTTCATGGCAGTAAACCGTATGCTGGCGCAGAAATTGGCGGCATATCCTCAATATTCGGCTCACATCGAGGAAACCCATCATATCCACAAACTCGACAAGCCGAGTGGAACGGCCATAACGCTTGCAAAGGGTATTATTGAAAGCAATCCGCGTTATTCGGACTGGAAACTTGATGAAGGTTCAGACAATATTCTTGAAATAGATTCGTTTAGGGAAGGAGAGGTCTTCGGTGACCATAGTGTGCTGTGGTCGAGCGAGTATGATGACATCTTAATTTCGCATTCGGCGAAGAACCGTCGCGGATTGGCAAATGGTGCAGTGCTTGCAGCCGAATTCCTTGCAGGAAAATGTGGTATGTTTACAATGAATGATTTACTTGGATTATAGGAAATATGTTTAAAAAGAAAAACGAAACTGAAAATACGGCTGTCAACAAGCCAAACGAACCAAAGAAGGGTTGGAACCTTAAAATTGGAAAATGCGAAAGGTTTGTCGAGATGCCATCGCTTCGCAACTGGATATGGTTTGCTTGCTGGACAATCTTCTACATCGGCTGGGTGATTTGGCTCGGAAACTACTGGTTTTTGTTCGGCGAACTGCTGATAATTGACATTTACATTACAAAGTTTGTCCGTTGGGCGTTCTGGAAACCAAAGAATCCTGAAAATTGCTCTAAGGCGAAACGCAAAACCCTCGAATGGGTTGATGCATTGATATTTGCTGTCATTGCGGCGTCGTTCATTAGGATTTTCTTCTTCGAGGCATTTACGATTCCGACATCATCTATGGAAAAGACCTTGCGCGTGGGTGACTATCTTTTCGTAAGCAAGACCGCTTACGGTCCGCGTGTGCCGATGACTCCGATTTCGTTCCCGTTTGTGCATCACACTTTGCCGCTTACCGAAAGCACACCGTCTTATGTGACATGGATACAGAACGAGTACCGCCGTATGACTGGCTGGGGCGACATCAAGCGTGACGACATGGTGGTTTTCAACTATCCGACTGGCGATACCGTGGTTTTGCAGATTCCTGCGCAGGACTACTACGACATTATCAGGATTACCCAGTTCCGCATGGCTGATTTCGACCGCCAATATTCTACGATGATGAACAAGAAGATTGTGGTTGGCAATGTTTCGCAGAAAACAAACGACTATTACATGAATCTTGCATATTCGCTTTTCAATCCGGCAGTAAATGTTGCGCATACCAATGCGTTTGTCAACGAAGCGTCAACAAAACTGCGTGAAAACGAAACCAATTTGGCGAAGGAGAATCCAGCAATTTCGGATGATGAAAAATACTATCGTCTTGCACGGCAGATTGTTCGCGATATGTACGATTTGACTGTTCGTCCTGTTGACAAGCGCGAAAACTACATCAAGCGTTGTGTGGCAATTGCCGGCGATACTCTGGAAGTTCGTGACGGCGAGGTCTTTGTAAACGGAAAACCGCAGAAGGAGATTCCATCCAAGCAGTTCAATTACCGAATTGCCATAAATACGGCAAACATTCCCGAAAAGGTGTTGCGCAAAAACGAAATTAATGGTTCGGACATTTACGATTTGCATACCGACAGCGCCAACTACAAGATTGTTCCGCTTACTGCCGAAAACTACGAGAAGTTCAAAACTATGTCGTTTGTTGAGTCAATTACAAAGAACACTGTTGCAAAGGGATTTACTGGGGACGATAGTTTCCGCATTTTCCCGCACAACGAGAAATTCCCGTGGAACGTTGACTGGTTTGGTCCGCTGTATATTCCGAAGGCAGGCGACAAGATTCAACTTACTGAGGAAAACCTTATCCTTTATGCTCGCGTAATCGGCTATTATGAAGGTAATACGCTTGAGGTAAAGGATGGCAAGGCTTATATAAATGGTCTGCCTGCTACCGAGTACACCTTCAAGATGAACTACTACTGGATGATGGGTGATAACCGCCACAATTCTGCCGATTCGCGCTACTGGGGTTTTGTTCCCGAAGACCACATAGTTGGCAAGGCATGGCTCATCTGGTTGTCGATGGACAAAGAATATGGCGGAATACGTTGGAGCAGAATAGGAAAGATTGTTCACAATGAAGACTAAGAGGATATTTGTAGCGGTATTGTTGCTTGCCATTATTGGTGGAGGTCTGGCATTTTATATGATGTTCGGATTCTACAGCGTAAAGGCATCTGATGGCAGCGAAAACCATGTCTTTGTTCGCAAGACAAGTTCGTTTGATGTCGGTGATGTTGTTGCTTACAGGTATCCATTGGAATATGACACGAAATTGTCCTCGCGCGATGTGTATGTTTCGCGGGTTGTGGGCATTGCAGGTGACATAATAATGATTGATGACGGCATGCTTTATCGCAACAACAAGCAGGTCGCTGAAGACTACGACACGTATTATCGTTATCGTGCTTCTGTTGATTCGGCAAGTGTTGATTTCAAAGCAATTCTATCTAAATATGAAGTGAGAATTGGCGAGATGCTCAATGATGGCAAGGCTTGCGAATTTGTTTGCACCGAAGCGGAATTTGAAAAAATCAAGAATGCAGAAAAATGTTTCTCGTCGTGCCGCAAGGTTGTTGACCGAGATGACTGGAAGGATGTTGATATATTCCCATCAAGTGCTTTTTTTGCATGGAACAAGGATAATTTCGGCCCAATGTATACGCCAGTTGCAGGCGATACACTTAATTTTACGCCTCGAATTGCTCCGATATACAAGAATATTATTACTTTCTTCGAGGGTAACGATTTCCAGTCCGATACTTATCATGTGCGCATAAATCAGTTGGAAGCCAGCGAATATATTGCCAAGAAAAACTACTGCTTTATCCTCAACGATGACCGTACCGATAAACGCGATTCTCGTACCTATGGACCAATTCCTCAGGAATATATTATAGGAAAGGTTTGGTAGTCTATGGACACGCTACTTTCTACCGCATATTTTCCCAATGTTCAGTATATTAGCAAGTTCCTTGCAGGAAAGGTTGTTGTTGAGAAGTACGAGACATATCCAAAGCAGACATACAGAAATCGTTGCAACATATTGAGCGCAAACGGCGTTTTGCCATTGTCGGTGCCAGTGCAGAAGAACTTTCATACACTAACGAAGGACATTCGCATCGACTATTCGGAAATGTGGCAGCGTAACCATTATACAGCATTGAAGTCCGCATATCGTAATTCACCCTACTACGATTACTATTTTTACAAGATTGAGCGTTTTTTTGAACAAAAGGAAACATTTCTTGTCGATTTGAATACAAAAATCCTAGAAACACTATTTTCGATACTAAAGATTGATGCCGACTGGTCGTTTACCGCTGACTATGTTTCTGCTCCAGAAGGAATTTGCGATATGCGTGATTGTATAAGTCCCAAGCCATCAAGGAATAAGCCAGATGCTTCTTTTTCTCCTAAGTCATATATTCAGGTATTTGCCGATAGGTTCGACTTTATTCCAAATTTAAGCATTCTCGACTTGATATTCAATGTGGGACCTGAAAGCAAGGAATATCTTGGGAATTGTGTGAAATTAAATCTCTAAAATTTTTCAGATGTTAAGTTTTGTCACATGGAATGTCTGTCCCGAAATATTCACCGTAGGTGGATTTTCTCTTCGATACTATAGTGCTTTTTTTGCGATTGGGTTTGTTTTGGCGTATTTTGTAATAAAGCATTATTACAAGCAGGAGAATATTCCGCAGAAGGAACTTGACCGACTTACTGTATTTGTCGTGCTCGGCGGAATTCTGGGAGCGCGTATCGGACATTGTGTTTTTTACGAGCCGTCATATTTCCTCACTCGTGAGCATTGGATGGAAATGATACTTCCATTTTCGTTTAGCCCGTTCCGCTTTACGGGTTATCAGGGACTTGCCAGTCATGGTGGTGCTATAGGTGTTCTATTGGCTGTTTTTATATTCAAGTTCAAGTCTAAACAGGCAGGTTTTCTGGCAATATTGGACAAGATAGTGATTCCTACAGGATTTGTCGGAGCGCTGATTCGTTTTGGCAACCTTATGAATTCGGAAATTTATGGTTATCCAACCGACTTGCCATGGGGATTCCTTTTTGTCCGCAATGGCGATACTTTACCATGTCACCCTACGCAGATTTACGAGGCATTGTGCTACATTGTTGTGTCAATAGTGCTGATTCTGTTATACCGTAAGCATAAATATGCTCGAATGCACGGACTTATGCTTGGAGTATTTCTGATAATGGTATTCTCTGCACGGTTCTTTATCGAGTTCTTGAAGCAAAATCAGGAATCGTTTGAGCAGGGTATGGCGTTGAACATGGGACAGATATTGAGTATTCCTGCTGTAATCGGAGGGATTTTGCTCGTTGTATATGCATTTAGGAAAAAAAATGATTAGTAATGAAATATAATTTCGATGAGGTGTTCCCGCGTAAGGGAAGTGCAAGTGTGAAGCACGATTTGATGAAACCGTTTTTCGGTACTGACGACCTTTTGCCGATGTGGGTTGCCGATATGGATTTCAAGGCACCAGAATGTGTGCTTGATGCAATCAGGAAGCGTTGTGATCAAGGTTTCCTAGGTTATACATTTGGCGATGAATCGTATTTTGGCGCTGTAATCGATTGGCTGTCCAAACATTATTCAGTAGAGGCAAAAAGAAGCGAACTGCATTACATACCGGGAATAGTTGTTGGAATAGCATTCTGCATTCAGGCGTTCACAAAGCCGGGTGACAAGATTCTGGTCAATACGCCAGTATATCCCCCTTTTGTAAATTTGCCAGTAAACAATGGTCGTGAACTTGTTACCAATAAGTTGAAACTAGAGAATGGTCGCTTTGAGATTGATTTCGAAGACCTTGAGCAAAAGACAAAAGGATGCAAGATGATGTTGCTTTCAAATCCTCACAATCCGGGCGGAACAGTTTGGTCGAAGGCGGATTTGCAGCGAGTTGCCGAAATTTGCAAGCGCAATGGTGTCCTTGTGATTTCCGATGAGATTCATGCCGATTTGACTTTGCCGAAATACAAGCATACTTCGTTCTCAACAGTTTCGGACGATGCAAAATCAAACAGTATAACTTTTATTGCACCAAGCAAAACTTTCAACATTGCAGGCTTGTCGAGTTCGGTTGCATACATCCCTGAGAAGGCAATCCGTGACACATATTTCGAGTACCTTGAGGCATCAGAGTTTGCAAACGGCAATATTTTCGCATACATTGGCGCTGAAGCGGCATTTAGGTATGGCGAAGAATGGCTTGCACAACTGAAGGATTACCTTGTAGAAAACATTGCTTTTGCCGATGAGTTCTTCAGGAAAAATATGCCAGTTGTAAAGGCGGTTTTGCCCGAGGCATCATATTTGCTTTGGCTTGATTTCAACGGACTTGGATTGTCGCACGAAGAATTGCAGAATAGGCTCATAAACAAGGCAAAAGTTGCGCTTAATAGCGGACTTACCTTTGGTGGCGATGATTATGCAGGATTTTTCCGCATGAACATAGGTTGTCCGCGTTCGATATTAAAGGAAGCGCTAGAAAGAATCGCTGGCGCGTTTGCTTAATGCTTATTGTTACCCTAAAAGGAGGTCGTCTTGCTGAACTTGTTTCAGTATCTGGACCTCCTTTTTTTGTTATAGTCCTCTTTTCTTCGTAAATGCTACCGAATCACCCCACGCATTGTACAGTATTTTATGATTTATCGACTTCATCCGCAAATCGAGGCACGATGAGCATTGGTCTGGCTTGTCGCTTACGCATGCTTTGTCGGGATAAATGAGGTAGTCCTCGCGGTATTCGTTGGGGGTTAGGTTTGGCATTATGACATTGGCACCGGTCATTATCGCCTTTTCGCGACCAAGCGGGTCGATTGTCTGGTTTGCAGTGGCAGCCACCATGTTTATTTCTGGCATCATCAGACGAAGCGTAGCAATCATTTTCAGTGTCAGGTTCATTCTGTCCACTGCCGTTGGAATCTGGTCGGCGTATTGGTACAGAGGTGTGTCGGGGTGAGGTATGAAAGGTCCCATGCCTACCATTGCAACGTCTTTCTGCCTGAAGAAGATAAGGTCATCGGCAAGTATGTCGATGGTTTGGAAGGGCAGACCGACCATTACGCCTGTTCCTGTCTGGTATCCGATTGAAATCAGCGAATCGATGCATGCAAGTCGCTTGTGGAAGTCGTGGCGGTCATCGTGCGGATGAATCTTGTAGTACAGATCCTCGTTTGATGATTCTATTCTAAGCAGGTAGCGGTGTGCTCCCGCTTCGAACCATTGGCGGTAAACTTCATCGGTTTGTTCACCAAGCGAAAGTGTTATGCCAAGAGAACCGCCATCTATTTCCTTTATGCGCTTAATTATGCGTGTTATGGTCTCGATGAATTCCTTGTCGCTACGTTCACCGCTCTGTATTGCAACAGAACCGTAACCTAATTTATGCGATAGTTTTGCACATTCGATTACTTCGTCTTCCGAAAGTGTGTAGCGTTCTATGTTTTGGTTGTTGCTTCTAACGCCGCAATACAGGCACGATTTCTTGCAGCGGTTGCTATATTCGATTAGTCCACGTAGGTGTACATAATTGTCAAGAACCGAAAATTTTACTTCCTGCGCCTTGCGGAAAAGCATCTGCATTTCCTCGCCAGTGGTTGAAAGAAGTTTTATTATATCGTCTTTTTCAAGATATTGCTTTGTCAGTATTTCAGATGTTGTCATAATTGTTGTGTTGTGTTTGCAAAAGTAATTATTTTATTGTTGAATGCCATATTCTCTCTGTTCCGTCATTCCACAAAGCTGAACGAACCGACTAAGGGACGTGTCGAGTGAGTTCGCTTGTGCGGAATCTCCAATAGAACGAACTATATTATTCACCCCTTTCCATTCGATAATGTTCTTTTATTCCTTCAATATATTCTTCCGTCAATCCAATGCTTTTACTTTGCTACAATAATTATTTTGTGTTGTATTGATTCAGATAGTAATCTGCTTTTTCCTTGTTCCCTTTTTCTTTGAAATAATTGTATAGTGTTGCTGCTATGTTCTTGTTGCCCTTGAACTTATCGTATGCGATTTCCCAGTTTTCGATGGCATTGACAGTATCACCTGCAAGCATATAATAGTTGCCGAGGTCAACGTATGGCAGGTCGGCATCGGGGAAATGACTAACTTCCTGTTTGCCGAGGCGAATGCCAAGAGCATAGTCCTTTGTTGTGTCAATGAAGCGTTTGAGTTCCGAAACCGTATGCTGGAAATTCTCGCTCTTTAAGCTGTCGATGCATTTGCAATAGTATGTTTTTGCGTTTTCGTTGTCTCCAAGTTCAAAGTACGACTTTCCAATGAAGAAATATGTAAGGTCGTAAAATTTACTGTCGGACAAGGTTGCTGTATCATATCTTTCAAGGTTTGCAATGGCTTCACGGTGCTTGCCTTTCATTGATTTTGCCATTCCGAGGAAATAGTAGCTGTTGTTGAGTGTACTGTCGTATTTCAATGCCTTTTCGAACATAATTTCCGAATTGTCATAATCCTGATATACAATTTGTTTGAGGTAGGCAAGGTTGTACCAAGCATTTCCGTAGGTGGAATCTATTGCAAGTGCTTGTCGGTAAAGATTTTCGGACTTTTTTATGTCCTTGAGGCATTTTTCTTGTGCTGGAGTTCCTGCAACAGATGGTAACTTGTCGTATGCATTTCTGCTTAACAAATTGGCGTACAATATATTTGCCTTTGCACTCTCGGCAGAATATTCAATGTCGTGGGCAAAAAGTGTTTCGCGGTCTTTCCAATCGTGGTTGCGGTTAATGGCTATAACTGCGTTTGGAATCACTATCATTGCAGTCATAATGCAGATTGCAAGTTTTTTGCCTTTGCTAGCACCTGTTTCAGCCTTGGAAATCAATATGATAATGTAGCCGATTGCAATAGCAAAACCTATGCTTGGTGCGAAAAGCATTCGTTCGCCGATGATTCCTGTAAATGGGAAAAATATGTTGGAAAACGGAAATATTCCGATTAGGTAGAAAAGTATGCCGAACGAAATCAAATTGCGCCTATTGAACAACCAAATAGCAACGATGATGAGTGCAATATGGATGATTATGGAAATTATTGCAACGGGATTTTCGAGTCCGACATCGGGAATTATGCTGTATCCGTAGTAGTAGCGCAAAGGGTAGGGGACGAACAGCAGTTTCAGGTAGAAAGCAAGACTGTACATTGCTATTGCAAATCTGCTGGATGCAGATTCTTCCGTAAAAATCGGGTTTTGCCATTTCGACATTACCGCGTTGCTCTTGGGAAGCACCGATTCGGGAATGTAATGCGCGATTGCTATTGTAGCTGCGGCAATTATCAGTATCAGAGCAAAAGGAAGAATTACTTTAATCTTTTGCCATGCAGGGTTGATTTTCCAGTTCGGTGTTGCTGAGATTTCATCTTTTTCCGATAGGGAGACAAGTAGCAGGATTGTCGAAACGATTAGTGCCCAGTAATTCCATAATATTGTTAGAACCAATATAATTGACCATAGAATTATGTTTCGTCGTGATATGGATTTTTTGTTTCGTCGGATGATTTTAAAAATTATGTATGAAATTAGGAATACGAAATAAATTGGTCTTATAACAGCTCCTTTCAGAAATACGGGCATAAAATCAAACTTCCAGTTGATTATTACTCTTGCCGTTAATAATGCCAAAACTAAGCATCCGAATATTGCAAGAAAAGTATTGCCTTTGAAGTAAGCAGCAATTTTTTGCCCAAAATCCTTTAGCGCACTAACGTTTATTTTTAGTTTGAAATCGGTGCGGAAGAATATGATTGCCAATGGAATAATGGCGAGGAAAACTATTGCAGATTCCTTTGTGAGAAAACCGATTCCGAGAAGAATTATTGCAAAGATTATGTAGATGATTTTGCGTTTGTCGTAGTAGCGCAAAGTCAGCAGTGCCGATGACAGGCAGAAAATAAGGCAAAGTATTTCTTCGCGGTTCTTTAGGCTTAGCACCACTTCGGAATGTATGGCGTGTGCCATGAATATGGCTGTTACTACTATGGAAATCAGTAGGTTTGTTGAGGCATGCTTTGTTTCCAAAAGTTTGCGAAGGAAGAAAAACAGGATTATGCAAGCTATGATATAATATATGATATTGAAGAAATGTCCGATTGCCGTTGATTCACCAAATATTTGGTATTCAATAGCATATAATGCGATTGTGACAGGGCGGTAGCCGAACATCACACCACCGCTGTTATTGTAGCGTGATGCAAAAATTTCGGGTATTCCTTTTATGCCTTGCTGTACAAGTTCATGATTTTCGCAAACATAGTCATCATCGAGGTTGTAACCGTTTTGTAGCGAACCGCCGTATAGCAGGAATCCTGCAACGCATATTGCAACGATTACCCAGATTGTTATTTTGCGGTTGTTCGTCTGTTTCATTTTGGTGCTTTAAAAGTCTTCTACATCAAGTAGTTTGTTCATTACGGCGTATATTGTCAGACCGGCGATACTGTTGATTCCCAACTTGTGCGAAATGTTCTTACGGTGCGAAATTACCGTGTGAATCGACAGATTGAATTCGTCGGCGATCTCCTTGTTTGTCTTGCCTTTGGCTACGGCTGTCAGTATTTCGCATTCGCGGGCTGAGAGTTCGTTGCTGTTGTCGTCCTGTTCCTTGTCCGATGAGGTTTTCAGTGCCGACTGCAATTTCTTTTCTATTTGTTCCTGTGTGCAGAACATACCGATGCTACCATCGTAGTTGCGCATGGTTTCTTCATTATAAGCCAGATAGCAGATGGCAACAATGGTGACGTTGTCCTTTGTGGTGAGAATGTTTCTCGGGTCGTTGATGTCGCCTGTGTTAAGCACCGATGGGTTTATAAGTATTATGTCTGGATTTCCATTTAGGTTTTCGGAGTAGTCTTGTAAGGACTTGAATATTTTCGCGACATGGAAGTTTCCTCTGTATTCGACGAGCTGTTTCAGTCCTGCTGATACTATTTCCGAAGGTTCTATTATGGTTACCTTGTGTTTTGCGCTCATGTTATTCGAATTTGGAAACCAATGGAATCAAAATCTTGTTTTCAATTATGGAATGCTTGTTCAGGTCGTCTTCGATTTTGAAGATTTCGTTTAGAACATTTATGCGTGATTGTTGCGATGCGCTTTCGGGCAAGTACTTTATCACGATGTTCTTCAGGTCTTGGAGCTTTTCCTCGATGTTGCTGTGATTTTCCTCGAAGTCCTTAATCCTGTAGCTGTTGGCATTCTTCTGCTCGCTGTCGCTAAGCGACAAGATGTAAGGGAACACGGTGTTTTCTTCGTAGTCGAGGTGTTTCTTGATTTCCTCGTCGTAGTCGTCGTAGAACTTGTTTAGCATTCGTTTGCTTGTGCCGTCGCACGATTCCAGCATGGTGTGTATGTTTGAATGCAGGTTCGGGAAGAAACTTTCCGTCCAGTATTTGTGTGTTCGTTGCAAGTATCCGATGATTTCGGGAATGTCCTCCCTTGTCAGGTTTTCAATGTCGGGGACAAAAGATTCTACTGCATAAACCTTGCATATCTTCAGGAAAAGTTCGGTCGACAGATTGTTCCTGTGGCATATTTCGTTGATGCTGGCTTCACCGAATCCCAACTTTATGTTAAGCCGTTCTATTATTGAGAGCAGTGAACTGCTGGTTATTATTTCCGACATTTTTGTCTTTGCAGAGAATGACGGAGCATTGCTTTTGTTGTCCATTGTCGTTTTTGTTTGCTTCGCAAAGATAATAAATAAATTGATAATGTATAATCCCGTTCTCGGTGTCATCCATTTGTAGGCATCCAATGATTGCGAACATACAGAATCATCAAATTTTCAAATCTTTCAATCATCAAATTTTTTAATCCTTGAAATTTATTATATTTGCACCTGTTTTGAATTTGAATAACGCTAAATAAATAAAGTTATGGCAGAATATGATGAAACTCAAAACTTTGACGATGAGTTCAAGGAACCTGAACTATCGGAGAAGAAAGAGTTCAAATGTAAGAATTGCGGAGCTTCGTTGGTTTTCGAACCTGGCACAACATCAATGAAATGTCCGTATTGTGGCGCAGAAAACGAGATAGAAATAAGCGAGGAAGCGATTGAGGAACTCGACCTGGATGAATACCTTGCTAAATTGGAGTCGGGTGGTGAAACTGGCGATGGAAACAAACTTGAGGAAGTCTCGACAGTCGCTTGTAGTTCGTGTGGTGCTGTGGTTACCCTCGATGCAAACATTGTTTCTGACGAATGTCCGTTCTGCGGAACTAAGTTGGTAGTTGCCAATGAATCGACCAAGAAGATGATAAAACCAAAGTCGGTATTGCCGTTCAAGGTGAAGTCCGACGAAGCAATACAATCTTACCGCAAGTGGATAAAGGGTTTGTGGTTCGCTCCGCCAAAACTGAAAAAATATGCTACCCAGTGCGAAAAGATTGCCGGAATGTATATGCCGTACTGGACTTACGATGCACAGACAGAATCGGACTACCGCGGTTTGCGTGGCGATGATTACACCGATACAGTGACGGTTACAGTTAACGGAAAGACTGAAACCCGTACCGTTGTCAAGACGCGCTGGACGCCAGTTTCTGGACATATAGGATTGTTCTTTGACGATGTGCTGATTCCCGCATCAAAGACTTTGGAGCGCAAGAAGATGGACCAACTAGAACCCTGGGATTTGGATCAGCTTGTACCTTACGAAGAAAAATTCTTGTCGGGTTTCCGTACCGAGACTTATCAGGTTGGGTTGAAAGACGGTTACGAGGATGCTAAAGGTATTATGGAACAAGGCATTAGAGCAGAGGTTTGTCGAGATATAGGCGGTGATCACCAAAAGATTACAAGTTTGAGCATACAGTTCTCAGAGACCACATTCAAGCATACCTTGCTGCCGATTTGGATTAGTGCATACAGGTTCAATGCCAAGGTATACCGTTTCATAGTAAACGGACGTACAGGAAAGGTTGCTGGCGACCGTCCTTGGTGCTGGTGGAAGATTACGCTGTTTGTTTTAGCTATAATAGCAGTGTTGGTTGGCATTTTCTATTTGTACCAATATTTTGAATCGTAAAATGTAATTAAAATTAAATATCATGAAAGGAAAAATCAGTATTTTGATTGTAACTGCTGCATTGTTCGCTTGCTCGTGCAGCAACAAGGAAGAGAAAAAGGAAGAACCTAAGCAGGAAGTTTCCGGAATGCAGGCATTGGTAAACAATTATGCAGAGGTTGACCTGACATCGGATTTGGTCGCAGAACTTTCTGACAACCAGAAGCAGATGCTTAAGAAACTCATCGAGGTGGCTGATATTATGGAACAGGTCTTCTGGAAGGAAGCAATCGGAGAAAAAGAGGCTTTCCTCTCGTCGATCAAGGACGAAGATGCCCGCAAGTATGCCGAAATCAACTATGGACCATGGGACCGTCTCGATTGCAACAAGGCATTCATTGAAGGTTACGGCGAAAAGCCTAAGGGTGCTTGCTTCTATCCAACAGACATGACCGATGAGGAATTCCAGGCACTTCCAGAGGAAGTTCGCAATGGCTGGTATTCGGTTATCCGTCGTAACGAGGATGGTTCGTTGAAGGAAGTTCCTTACCATGAGGAATATCCAGAATTGCTCAAGGCAGCAGATCTTCTCGATGAGGCAGCAGAACTTGCCGAAGACGAAGGTTTCAAGAACTATTTGAAACTTCGTGCCGAAGCTTTCCGTACCGACAACTATTTCGAGAGCGACTGCGCTTGGATGGATATGAAGACCAACCTTATTGACTTCGTTGTTGGTCCTATCGAAAGCTACGAGGATGAAATCAACGGTTCGCGTGCTGCTCATTCTGGTCAGATTCTTATCAAGAATATGGAATGGACACGCAAGATTGAACACTACAATGCAATTCTTCAGACTTTGCAGTCGAATTTGCCGGTTGAACCGCAGTACAAGGCCGAAAGTGCAACTAATTCTGGCGATATGAATGTTTACGATGTAGTATATTCTGCTGGCGACTGCAATTCGGCAAGCAAGAATATTGCTATCAACCTTCCAAACGACCCGAATGTACATGCTACAAAGGGTTCACGCAAGTTGCAGTTGAAGAATGCCATGAAGTTGAAATTCGACAAGATTCTCGTTCCTATTGCAGAAATCCTTATTGCAGATGACCAGTTGAAGAACATCGACTTCGAAAATGCTTTCTTCCAGAATGTTATGTTCCACGAAGTTGCTCATGGACTTGGCGTTAAGTTCACCATCAACCCAGACAAGAAGTCGGTTCGCGATGCTCTCGGTGATTCGTACAGCACAATCGAGGAAGCTAAGGCCGATATGCTTGGTCTTTACCTTGTTACTATGCTTCACGAAATGGGAGAAATCAAGGATCAGGACTTGATGAACAACTATGTAACCTTCCTTGCTGGTATTTTCCGTTCGGTTCGTTTCGGTGCTGCTGAAGCTCACGGAAAGGCAAACATGATGGAATTCGCATACATCAAGGAAAATGGCGGTTTCAATTTCGATGAGGCAACAGGAAAGTATTCTGTTAACCTTGAAAAGATGCAGGAAGCTGTTAAGTCGTTCGTAACAAAGGTTATCGTTCTCCAGGGCGATGGCAACAAACCGGAAGTTGACAAGTGGATTAAGGAAAAGAGCGTCGTTACCGAGGATTTGCAGAAGAGTTTGGACAAGATTGCTGGTGCAGGTATTCCTAAGGATATCGTTTACCATCAAGGTGTTGAAGTGCTTGGTTTGTAAAAACTTTTGTTTGTTTGATATATGGTGGACATCGTTGGGTGTCCACCATTTTATTGTTTGGAAATTATTGCGCTGATGAAGAAGATTTTGCAAGAACGTCCATTGCTCTCATTGGTTTTCCGAATGGGAATACTGCTCGTGATTTATTCGGTTTTGCGGGTTCTGTTCTATGCATTCAACTCTTCTTTCTTTCCCGATGCTACTGCAATGTCGTTCTTATATGGTTTAAGGTTCGACATTACTGCCATATTGTACACCAATATTGCTGTAATTCTGCTTGCTATTGTTCCGTTGAAACTTGTAGCAAAAAGATGGTACGGGATTGTTGAGGCAATATTATTTGTGGTTTGCAATACTTTTGCTTTTGCACTAAACCTTCTGGATGTTGGTTATTTCCCATTTTCGCACGGCAGGTCAACGTTTTACCTGTTCGATTTTGTGTCGGAAATTCCGAATATGGGCGACCTTGCAGGAGTGTTTCTCGTTGAATATTGGTATTTGTTTCTGGTTTTGGTCGCATTGATCGTCGTACTGGTGTTGGTTGAGAGCTTTTCTTTTGTAAGCAAGGCACCAGAGTTCTATTCTTCTCCTAAGTCTATTGTTGCCCATATTGGTATGCGTCTTCTTGTGTTGGCATTGGTGATTGTTGGAATAAGGGGCGGAGTACAGTTGAAACCTATTGGGGTTAACACTGCTGCTGCGTATGAAAGCGGGAAGAATACTGACCTCATTCTTAACACCTCGTTTTCTGTAATCAGGACAATAGGCATGAAGGAACTTGACGAGAAAAATTATTTTGAAACCGACGAAGAAGCATTTGCATATTTTTCGCCAAGGAAGAATCGTTCCGAAAACAATTTCCAGCAGTTTCCGCCAATCGACAATGTTGTGATAATAATGCTTGAAGGAATATCGAGCGAATATTCAGAGTTTTTGGCTCTTCCTCCAAAGAAGAATGCAGGGTATACGCCTTTTATCGACAGTATTGCGCGAAACAGTATTGTTTTCAGCGGTAAGGCAAATGGTTTGCAGTCAATTGTTGCGTTACCTTCGGTACTGGGGGCGGTTCCGTCGCTGTTCGATACGCCGTTTTCAAAATCAAAGTACATAACTAATCGTATTGACTATCCGACAAAACTTTTTGCCGAGAATGGATATAAAACGGCATTCTTTCATGGCGCGTCAAACGGAACTATGGGGTTTGCCGATATGTGCAAGATTATGGAGGTTGATGAGTATTATGGACTTGATGAATATCCAAGCAAGAATGACTACGACGGTACATGGGGCATTCCCGACTATCAGTACCTGCAATATGTGGCCGATGTCATTGATGGTTTTGACAGCAAGTTTCTGGTAACTATTTTTACGCTGTCTTCACATCATCCTTTCGTAGTGCCCGACGATTTTGATTCGCAGTTGCCTCAGGGCGACTTTCCAATGCAGCATACAGTCGCCTATACCGATATGGCTTTGCAGAAGTTTTTCGGCAAGATTTCAAAATGCAAGTGGTACGACAAAACTTTGTTTGTGATTACCGCCGACCACACTAATTTTACTGGCAGTCAGAATATTGATTATGAACGGTTGTACGATGTGCCTATGATTTTCTATCATCCTAAACTTGACACAGCATTTGTCTCCGACATGATAATGCAGCAGACCGACATAATGCCTAGTATAATTTCGTGTATGGACATTGATGGGCAGTATAATGCATTTGGGAATGATGTCTTTGATACTTTGCAGACACGTTTTTCTGTTTATAGGAAAGATGATTATTGCTGTTTTTTGCTCAATGGCAAGAAGTTCAGGTTTTACGACAACGATAGTATAGAAGTAGTAAATTCGGATGGAAATGCCGAAGTTACTGATTTTGAGCAAAATTTTATGAGGGCATTTATCCAGTGCTACAATAATGGTATGAGAAATAACTCGCTTCATTGGGAGTGACATTCGTTTCAAAATGTTACCTTTGCGGAAAATTTTCGTCAAGATGACATTCGGGACAACAATATGTGCCATATCTACGGCTTCGGGCATGGGTGCTATAGGAGTCGTGAGAGTTAGTGGCGCCGATTCGTATTCCATAGTTCGCAAACTCGTGGTTCGCATGGCTGCTTTCGATGACCTGGAACCGCGAAAGATGCTTTATACTGGTATCACCGATGCAAACGGTGAACTTATTGATGAAGTTATGCTTGCTAAGTTCGCATCGCCGTCGTCGTTTACTGGAGAGGATATGGTGGAGATTTATTGTCATGGTTCCGAGTACATTGAGCAGAAAATCCTTGTACGACTTACACAATCTGGTGCAGAACTGGCTCGTGCTGGTGAGTTTACGCAGCGGGCATTTCTTAACGGCAAGATGGACCTTTCGCAGTCGGAAGCAGTTGCCGATTTGATTTCAAGCAGTTCGGCGGAGTCGCATAGGGTGGCGATGTCGCAGTTGAAGGGGCAGGTTTCCTCAAAGATTGCCGAATTGCGCGAAAAAATGCTGGACCTTACTTCGCTTCTCGAACTCGAACTCGATTTCTCGGAGGAAGATGTCGAATTTGCTGACCGAACCAAACTTGTTGCGCTCATTGATGAAATATGTGCCGAGGCGGAACGACTAATAAAGAGTTTCGAGTATGGCAATGCCGTGAAGTCGGGAGTTCCTGTTGCTATTGTGGGTGAACCAAATGTCGGCAAGTCGACATTGCTTAACGCAATATTGCACGAGGACAGGGCCATTGTGTCGTCGGTTGCGGGTACTACGCGCGATACGATAGAGGAGGAGTTTGTCATCGACGGTATTAGGTTCCGTTTCATCGATACGGCAGGAATCCGCAAGTCCGACAACGAAATCGAGCAGCTTGGCATACAGCGTACTTTTGCACGGTTGAAGTCGGCAAAGATTGTGATACTTATGCTTGATGCGCTAAGTTATGGCAGGCGCAACGAAATAATCGACTCAGTAAAGTCGGAAATATCTTCGGATGCTTGTCTGCTGGTCGTGATAAACAAGATTGATGTTGAAAATTTAGAGTTGGAAGATGATATTTCTATCGGAATTTCAGCTCTTGAGTCCACTAACGTTGATAAGTTGTGTGCAATGCTTGCCGATTATGTGAAGTCGTTGAAACCGGAATCCTCCGATGTGATAATAACAAATGCAAGGCATGTGTCGTCGCTTGTGGCGGCACGCGACCTACTTGTTTCGGCACGTCAGTCGATATGCAGTGGAGTTCCGTCCGATTTCGTCGCTCAGGATTTGCGCGAGGCCAATTATCATCTAGGAGAAATAACTGGAGCAATCAGTACCGATGAGGTTTTGGGAAGCATTTTTTCAAAGTTCTGCATTGGAAAGTAGATTGTTGTTGTCTACAAAATATGCATCAATGCTACAAAGAGGTATGTTAATCATCCATTCTTGGTCAATATATTGTTTCATTGAACAACGTAGACCTTTGAAATTCCTATCTGCATAATCTACATTTACAAATTGTGAAAGAGATTTGCTCTTTACATTTTCTTCTGCTTTTACCTCAATTGGTGTTATATGGTCTGCTGTTTGAACTAAAAAATCTATCTCCAATGTTGATTTTTCTTTGCTATAATAGTAAATGTCTAGATTGTCAATAGTTTTCAATTGCTGGAGAGCATAGTTTTCTGTAAATGCGCCTTTGAATTCTACAAAAACATCGTTGCTTACAAGCATTAGTTTGGGCGATGCGTTAGCCAGTGCGCCAAGCAAACCAACATCCATGAGATACAACTTGAAGGCGTCAAAATCTTCATAGAACTTAAGTGGCATATCTGGTGTTTTGCAATTATGTATCTTGTACACCAATCCTGTTTTTACCAACCATTGTATGGCAATTTCAAAGTCGCGTGCACGACCGCCATCCTTTACTGCCCCATATATGAATTTTTTATTTTCTTTGGCAAGTTGGGCTGGAATGCTTTGCCATACCATACGAATCCGTTCTGTTTCCTTGCCTGCATGTTTTGCAAAGTCGTTGTCGTATGTTTTGAGGATTTCGTTTTGAATCTTGCGTACCTTATTGATGTCGCCTTTAAGTGTGTATTGCAAAACGGCTTCGGGCATTCCTCCTACATAGTAATATTGTCTAAGACATTCCTGCAATTTCGTTTCCAAAACACTCATCATTTCCCAGTCAAGGCGCGAAATTGTATCTGCAAGAATTTCTTCACCCTTTGCCCATAGGAATTCTTCAAATGACATTGGATACAGATATAACAGATTTACCTTGCCGACTGGATACGATTCTCCTTGCCTATGTGTGATTCCAAGCAGTGAACCTGCCACTACGACATCCTGGTTTCTTGCATCTTCGCAAAAATATTTAAGACTGTTCAAACCATTTGGCGCCTCTTGTATTTCATCCATAAATATCAAAGTTTTGCCTGCTATGATTCTTTTGCCGGAGTATGCTTCCAGTGATCCGATTATACGTTTTATGTTTAGGTTTTGTGTGAATATGGATTGTGCATCGGGTGAGTCTTGGAAATTAATATATACAAGATTGTCGTATTCGTTTTTTCCAAATTCCTTTAGCAACCATGTCTTCCCAACTTGGCGCGCCCCCTCTAGTATTAGTGGCTTATGGTCTGGATCATTTTTCCACGCAAGAAGCGAATTATATAATTTTCTCTTCATGACTAAATGTATAAAATTTTATTTTTGTTGCAAATATATTAATTATAAATAATATACAAAAAAATATTCCACTTTTTCGGGGGAATATTTCGATGTTTTTGCCACTTTTTCGGGGGAATATTTCGATGTTTTTGCCACTTTTTCGGGGGAATATTTTAATATCTTTGCCACTTTTTCGGGGGAATGTTTCGATGTTTTTGCCACTTTTTCGGGGGAATGTTTATATGGAAAAGCATTAGGTTTGCAGGAATAGGATGGTAGTTTTGTATGCTATTCAAAGAGCAGGTTGTTTGGTAATGAAACCAAAAAAAGGGCGGAAAACTCCGCCCTTAATTTTGTTATCGTTGTAAGATTACTTTACAATGCTTAACTTTGAAGTTGCGATTTCGTCGTTCTTAACGATTCTTACAATGTAGTTGCCGTTAGCAACACCTGAAAGGTCGATAGAAGCGTTGTCGTTAACATTGCTTTCGCTAGCAACAACCTGACCCATCATGTTGTAAACTTCGATAGTAGCGTTTTCAACGTTGCTGAAGTTTACGATGCCGTTTGATGGATTCGGGTACATGTTGATTCCGTTCATTGATACAGATTCTACTGCGGTTTCGTTCTTTTCATGTATTCTGATTGCGAGAGCGCCATAACCATAGTACCAGTCTTCGCTACCAGCATAACGTGCAATTGCTCTGTGTCCGAATGTTGAAAGTTCGTTGTTCTTGCCTAAATAGAACTTGTCTTCATCCTCGATGTCATAGTACATTTTTACACTTACGAAGAGTGATTTCGACTTATAGTTTTCATCAAAAGCATCAATGTTATATGCATCCTGGAATGAAATGGTTTGCCATGTGCCAACCATGTCTTCGGTAACGCGTGTAGAATTTGAAACTGCCATTGGGATGAAATCTTCGTCACCGTTTTCATACAATGTAACTACGAAAGAAGAACCAGTTGTAGTTCCGTTTGCGATAAAAATGTCAACGTTCAATTCTTCTTCTGGAATGTAGAAATAGTAGAAGTATTCGCCAATTTCGTCACCGCTTGCTGAGTTTGTGTAGTCGCACATACCGAATTTTGCAGTTGGTTCGTCATAAGCCAATGAGTAGTTGTTTTCGGTGATGTAGAAGAAATCTTGTCTTGTGTTATCTGCAACAGGATCGTCTGCACCTTCAATAAATACTGAATAGTCAACAGTATATTTACCAATTTCAATTTGTTCTGGGCTTGTAACGTTGAAGTAGAAAATGT
Source organism: Bacteroidales bacterium (assembly GCA_017651185.1). Lineage (GTDB taxonomy): Bacteria > Bacteroidota > Bacteroidia > Bacteroidales > ML635J-15 > Bact-19. Next base: position 44,243 of record JAGCDJ010000037.1, read on the forward strand.
CTTCGTCAGCAGTGTAGAAATCGATGGTGTCTCTTGTTCCCATAGCCATTGAAATGCCGCTCAAGGTACGGTCGAAAATTACATCGTTTGATGGAGAGGTAACAGTAATTCTTGCTTTTGGAGTAACGGTGTTGTTACCATTGTTGATGACTTCCATATTGAAAACAATAGTACCTTGCCATTCGCTTTCTGCATTAACCCAGTTTGAACGAGGAGTCTGTCCGTATGGGTCGCTACGCTGGTATGCAGCAGCTCTTGGGTCTTCGTAGTTGGAGAAGTATGCGCTCAATACTTCTGGGTCGGTGTAGTCGTAGTATCCGAACATGTTCATTCTTGCGTTTGCAAGTGTTACGTTGTTTTGTGGTACGTCGATAATCTTGATGTCATCAATCTGCCAGCCGTAGTTCCATGCTATACCGTTGTATATGCCGTCGAGGTTCTGGTAGTGGAAGCGGAGTGTAACATTGGATTGGTTTCCTACTTCTGGAATCAAAACTTCAACAAGACCGTTCTTGTAAGATTTGTCTGGAATTTCTTCGTCGTTTACTTCATGGTCGGTCCAAGTTGCACCACCGTCGGTTGATGTTTGGATAATCATGAAATCAGAAGCACTGTTAAGTTCTTTGTACGACTGCATGAACGATACTTTTGGGAATTGGCATGATGACAGGTCAATGCCAGAGAAAGTGATTGTAGCATCTGCAGCAACTGGGCTTAAGTAGTTGTCGCTACCAATGTCGAGCAATGCCCAGTGACCAGGAGTTTCGCTTATCTGCTGAGGTTCTTGTGACAAACCTTCACGACCAGAGTAGTTCATAGGGTAGAAGTAGCATCCTGATGATGTGAACATAAGTTCTGGGAATGTTGCTTCGCTTACAATCTGCCAGTCGATGTCGTAGCCGTCGGCCTTTGCCAATACATATTCTGGGCAACCTTCTTCAAAGTCGCACTTCCATATCGGCTCGGTCTTTGTGTTTTGTTGGATTTTTACAACGCTTGAAATACCGTCGATAGATTTCAATTGCGTATTCTTGTGCTGCGCGAATTGCGCCATTGTTGCACCTGATATGAGCAGGCACAATACAATAAGTAAGTAAAATCTTCTCATAAGATATGAATTTAAATTAATAAAATACAATATAACTAAAAAGCAAATATAATACTTTTTTTTTATGCTGGATAGCAATATATGATTTTTTTTCAACAATGTTTCTATGAAATGAGTTTATAACAAAAAAGGGTGGAAAAAATCCACCCTTTTATTTAGTGTTGCAGATAAAAATTATCTAATAACATTCAACTTTGAAGCTGAAATCTTGCCGTCCTTTGCAATTCTTACGATGTAGCTGCCATTAGCAACTGCCGAAAGGTCGATGCTTGCATTGCTGCTTGCGTTTTCGAGGCGAGCAACAACCTGTCCCATCATGTTGATAACTTCGATGTTTGCATTTTCTACGTTGCAGAAGTTGATAACACCGTCTGTTGGGTTCGGGTACATGTTAACATCGTTTGCTGAGAAAGATTCAACTGCGGTTTCGTTCTTGGTGTGAACTCTCAAAGCTACTGGTGAGTATCCGTAACCGCCCCAGTCTTCTTCGCCACCTTGTTTTCCAAGTACATTGTGGTGGAAGCTCGGAAGTTTGTCGGTTGAACCGAAGTACAATCCATCGTCAGATGTTTCGTAGTATGATGTTACACTTACAAGAACAGTCTTTGACTTGTAGTTGGTGTCAAATGCGTCGATATAGAAAGGATCCTGGAACTTAACAGTTGTCCATGCGCCGAGCATAGCTTCTGTTGTGGTTGTCATGTCTGAAGCAGCGATTTGAGTAAGATCACCGTCATCGTTGAATTCATACATCTTTATCTGGAATTGGGTCTTGTTAGCAGCAGAGTTTTCATCGATGAATACATCAACTTCAATTTCGTCATCTGGAAGTGCGAAATAGTAAAGGTATTCTGCTACTTCGTCACCTGATTGTGAACCTTGGTAGTTGCACATACCGAATGATCTGTCAGGTTCGTCGTAAACCATCGAGTAGTTTTTCTCTGTGATGTCGAAATAGTATTCTGCTTCGTTGTCATCTGGAGTAGCATCTTCTGCACCTTCAGTAAGTACTGAGAATGTTACGGTGTAGCGACCGATTTCAATTTGTTCAGCGCTTGTAACGTCGAATGCGAAGATGTCGGCATCCTCAGTGTAGTAATCAATAGTGTCTTTTTCTGTCAATGCAATTGTTTTGCCTTCAAGACTGCGGTCGAAAATAACATCGCCTGAAGGAGAGGTTATTTTTACATTTGCCTTCGGGGTAACTGTTTCGTAACCATTGTTTGTCAATTCTACGTTGAATACGATGTATCCGAGCCATTCGCTTTCAGCGTTAACCCAGTTTGAACGAGGAGTTTGTGCGTATGGATCGTTGTACTGGTAGTAGTATTCAACAGGATCCATTGAACCAGTGTATTCTGCAAGTTGTTCAGGGTCGGTGTAGTCCCTGTATCCCCAGAAGTTCATTCTGCCGTTTCCGATAGTAAGGTCATACTGAGGAGTTTCAACGACTTTTATGTCATCGATTTGCCATCCATAACCCTGAAGGCCAGCACCTTCTGCACTTTGCTGGAAACGAATTGTTACATTGCTTTGTCCTGCAGCTTCCATGATAATAACTTCCATGTTGAGAGGTGCATAATCGTTGCTTGCAATTTCATCGTTGATAAGGTGGTCTGTCCATGTTGCACCGCCATCTACTGATACTTTAACGTGCGAGCTAACTCTATTAAGAGGTCTGTACAATTGCTTGAAGCATATTTTTGGGTGGGTTGCTGTGCTGAGGTCCATTGAGAATTGCATCCATGCTTCTTCTGCAACCTGACCTGTTCCGTTAAATGGAGCACCAGCGTAGTCGCCAATAATGTTAACCATTGCCCAGTGATCGGGGGTGTCGTTTAGTGTGTCGTTATGCCAGATAAACGGCTGGAAATATGCGCGGCCTGTTTGAAAATCTGCCAATGCTGATGGGAAAGTGGATAATGTTACAATTTTCCAGTGGTCTTTTCCGTTGGCAGCATCGTTTCCTTCTGTGAGTGTATAACCTTCTTCTTCAAAGTCGCATGCCCACAATGGAGTAACTTCGTCCTTCTGCATATTCTTTGCATGTTTTACTGGTGCTATTGCTGCACCCTTGCAGAACTTCTGGTCCGGCATAGACTTGGTGCTAAATTGTGCCATAGATGTACCGCACATAAGTACACTGGCAACTAAAAGTAAATAAATTTTTTTCATCGTTCTAAATTTTAAAAATTAACAAGGCGAATTTATATGTTATTTTTCACGTGGCAAAACATTTTTTTGAGAAAATGATGCTTGAAAATGCTATGTGATTGGTACTCTGCTGTTTCTTGCCTTCTGCATTTATGGATGTATTTGGGAACTATGCATAGTGCAGTTCTCCGTCAAATTTCTGCTCAATCGTAAATGATATTAAAATCCAAAATCGAAAATCGTCAATCGTAAATAATATTGTATCTTTGCGAAAAAAATTACCGTCATGGATATAGAGCAGATTGCAAAGGAAAGATTGTTTTATTCGCCAGAGTCTGTTTTCAATTGCCTGTCGAAGGAAGCAAAGGATTTTTTGAGCGAACACACTACTTGCAAGTCGTACAAGAAGGGCGAAATGGTTTTTGAGGAGGCCGCAAAACCCAGCGGACTGATAAGTCTTTCGGATGGCAAGGTGAAGATATTCAAGGAAGGCGCCGGTGGTCGTGAACAAATAGTGCGACTGTCGCGTCCTTGTGGCTTTATCGGATATCGTTCGTTGTTCGCAGGCGAGAACTATCATGCATCGGCAATGGCAATGGAACCTTCTGTTGCTTGTACAATAGAGAAGTCAGCTTTGTTCTATGTGATGAAGAACGATCCGAACCTGACTTTCGCCATATTAAAGTCGTTGGCTACAGAACTTGGAGTGTCGAACATTCGCACGGTAAACCTTACGCAGAAGCATATTCGCGGAAGATTGGCAGAGGCGCTTATTTTGCTTATCGACACATACGGATTTTGCGACGACGGTGTTACGCTGAATGCACAGTTTTCGCGCGACAATATTGCAAACCTCAGCAACATGACAACCAGCAATGCGATTAGAACACTTTCTGTATTTGCCGAGGAGGGCGTGATTGCACTTGAGGGGCGCAAAATAAAAGTGTTGAATTTTAATCAGCTCCAAAAGATTTCAAACAACGGCTAATATATTATAAGGTGTCGAAGAAAAAAACGCAGATAGTAGAGAACTTGCTCATAACCGACATTGCCGCCGAAGGTGTGGCTGTGGGACGTCATGAGAACTTTGTGATATTTGTAGCAGGCGTTATTCCTGGCGACGTAGTGAACGTGATGCTTACGCGCAAGCGCAAAAATTACTCCGAATCGAAACTTCTTGAGATTGTGAAGCCGTCGCCCGACCGAGTAGAACCGTTTTGTAGTTATTTTGGAAAGTGTGGCGGTTGCAAGTGGCAGATGCTTCCGTACGAGAAGCAACTTTATTACAAGCAGAAGCAGGTGAGCGACCAGATTTCGCGCATTGGCGGAATCAGCGGTGTACCTATTAATAATATTATAGGCGCAGACAATACGATGTTTTACCGCAATAAACTCGAATACACTTTCTGTGACCGTCGCTGGCTCGATTCTTCGGATATGGAAATCGATAGGGAAAGTCGTGAGGCAGAAGGTCTTGGCTTTCATGTGCAAGGAATGTTCGACAGGGTTATAGACATTGACAAATGCTGGCTTCAGCGCGAACCATCCAATGAAATACGCAATGAACTCCGCAACTTTACGCGCAGGGATGGGTACAATTACTACAATTGCCGGTCGCACGAAGGCATGATGCGCAACCTAATGGTAAGGACGGCGACCACTGGCGAAACTATGGCAGTGGTGGTCTTCGCACGAAACGACAAGCAGTTGATTGATGCCTTGATGAACCACATCGAAGAAAAATTTTCAAATTTGACCTCGCTGCAATATGTTGTGAATGAAAAGTTTAACGATACAATCTACGATTTGGATGTCGTCTGCTGGAAAGGTCGTGACTTCATATATGAGGACCTCGACGGACTAAGATTCAAGATAAATGCGAAGTCGTTTTTCCAGACTAATACCGAGCAAACGCTTAAACTATACCGCAAGGCGGTGGAATATGCCGAAGTCGGTAGCGATGAGATTGTGTATGACCTATATACAGGAACAGGAACAATAGCGAACTTTGTGGCAAGGCATTGCCGTAAGGTCGTTGGTATAGAGTCTGTTCCCGAAGCGATTGCCGATGCTCGCATAAATTCAGAGACAAACGGCATAACAAATACGTCGTTTTTTGTCGGCGACATGAAGGATGTGCTTACGGAGCAGTTTATTGCCGAACATGGTCGCCCCGATACTGTGATTCTTGACCCTCCGCGTGCAGGTGTCCACGAGAATGTGATAAATGTCATTAAGAAAGTTGCGCCGCGTAAGATTGTGTATGTGAGTTGCAATCCTGCAACGCAGGCGCGCGACATATCATTGCTTTCCGATATGTACAAGGTTGTTGCAATTCAACCTGTTGACATGTTTCCGCATACGCATCATGTGGAGAATGTTGTTAAATTGATAATTGACAATGTATAATGCATAATGGATAATGAACAATAATCTTTAGGCTTGCAATGTATTGCGAGCCTAAATTGTTAATTGTCAATTGTTAATTGTCAAATGTTTGTATACCTCCGCGATGTTTGCTAGCAGTGCACCAAATGTCTGCATTGCCTGTGCCGTTTCCTCCGAGATGCTTTTGTGTTGCAGTTTGAGCAGCAGCAATGCATGCATTGCATCGATGCAAATTTCTATTTCGTTGTCCGACTGGCTCCTAGACAACTTCTTGTACTCGTCGATGTTTGGCTTTGCCCAGTTGTAAAGTTCGTGGTGGCGATACTCGTCCTTGTCGGCGAGAAGCGCCTGGTGGATTTTGTTCAAGGCAGCAATCAAGTCCTTGATTTCATTTATGTCACCGTGCTGTTCAGCATTCTCTGCTTTCATCTTGTCGATGAGTTCTTTGTACCAGTTGTGAATCTTCAATTTTTCTTTCTCGCTCACCTCGAATTTTGATACAAGCAGTTCGTCTATTTTCTGCATATCCATGTTGTTGGCTCTCATTATGTCCATCAACTGCCTGATATACAATATGTATTCGACAATGTTTTCTTTCTTTTTAAGTTCCGCTATAATCATATTTCCCTGAATTTTTCAATTAGTCTGCGTTCTTTTTTTGTTGGACGGCCTGTGCCTGGGTCTCTCTTCTCAAAGGTGTTGCTCAGCATCTTTAGTTTGTCAAATTCCGATTGTGGAGTTATTTCTTCGACCAGAGTTTTTGCGATGCTTGCCGATACCCTGTTTTGTGAAATTCCAGTTACGATAAAACTTCTGACAATCGGAGGACATTTTACGTCAATACGCTCGTTAATCTTTACAAACCGGGATGGTTTGACCTCCGAATTGTTAATAAGTACGCGCCCCTTTTTGCATTCGTCTGTCGCCAAACTTCTTGTTTTGTAGATTCTTACAGTCCAAAGGTATTTGTCGATGCGTATTTCGTCCATTGTGTAAAATTGTTTAAAAGAGAGTTAAAATTTTTAACGTTGTTTCCTTTAAAATGTGTATTTTCGGCAAAAATAATATTAACTGATAAAATACATTCTAATATGAGAAAACTTTTTGTTTTGTTAACCTCTATCATGTTGCTTAGTTGCTTGAGTAACAATGGTTTTTCGCAATCAAACTTTATGGAGGACGGAGTCTATAGCACAGACAAGATTAATCCGTCGAACTTTAAGGAAAAACTTTTCGAGAAAGTATTGATAAACAAGGTGAACGAATACCTTGATTCGTTAGGACTTGAAGGCTTTGAGCAGAATGAGTTCTTCGTGTCTCCGGCAAAGGAGCATGTTGCCTACATGACTGCCAAACAGGACACCAAGACCGACGATTGCAAGTCATATCTTGTAGCAGCAGGTGGAACTGGTGTTGGTTCCGAAGTTGCTGGAAAGATTACTATTAAGGTTGCCAACGAGTTCATTACATACGATGAAGTAGCATCGCAACTCGTATCGCGCTGGGGTGCTGGCAAACCGCAGAAGATACTTGCAGGACAGAAGTATTTCTTTGCAGGCGTTGGTTCACAGATTGCCGACAAGAAAATATTTGTTTCGATGTTTGTCGGAAACTATGCTTCTATAACTCCTATCAGAGTTGACGGAAAGAATACCGCAGCTGCTTCGTTGACACTTCCTGTAACTACCAAGAAGTATGGACTTAAGCCATACGACGAGAAGGTTTGTAAGAAAGTTGCCCGCAAGATGCCGAACGTATGGGATTTGCAGTCGGGTTTGTCGGTTAACGACAACGGAGAAATCGTCTTCAAGTACGACGATCTCAAGAAGTTCAAGAAATTTATGAAGGGTTCGAAGGACGCTTTGGCAGTCGACATTGTTCAACCCGAACAATTCATGTGTGGCAGTGATAATTACGCTGACTATTCGCGCAACAATATCGGCTACATGACAAAGAGAATGTGGTCGAAGAAGATCTATAAGAATAATACTGCTCCTGGCGAGGGACGCAAGAACAAGGTTACAAAACTCGAAGTGGTTCTTGGTATGTTCCCAACAGCTCTCAATCCTGCAGATGTAGAGATGAACCTTATGGTTATCAAGGAAAAGTCGGTATGTGCAAACATTCCAAGATCGTATGTTGACAATAAGATTTACGATTTTGTTCCAAAGATTGGTTTGCTTCCCGATACAGTTCTTGCTAGCGGCATGAAGGAATATTCGCCAAAGGCGATAAAGGACAAACTTTCGTTCAAGATTATGTTCGAACAAGGAAAGTCAAACTATAAGCCGGAAGAAATGCAGGATGTTATTGCAGCATTGAACGAACCAGACTTCTTCATCGACAAGATTTTCATTCGCGCCTACTCATCACTCGAAGGTTCGATGGAAACCAACAAGAGACTCCAGCAGAAGCGTGCCGAAAGCATTGTTGACGCACTAGCAAAGAATCAGAACGCAAGCATTATCGATTCTATCGAAACTGCGCCGAACCTGAAGGACTTGCAGGATGCAGTAAGGGGAACTTCATACGAATCTCTTTGCAACATGGATTTGAATTCAGCAATAAGTTATGTCAACTCCAACCAGAAGAAACTTGAACCATATTTGAAGCAAACACGTTACGCTGACATTACCATGGATATTACCTACGACCTTCGCGATGCTTTGAAGGAACAGAAGTTCGTATTGAAGCAGTTCAACAAGGCAGTTGAGGCAAAGCAACTTGACCTTGCATTGTCAATTCAGAAGTATATCTTGAAGCAGGTGGTTGCCGGCAGATACAACGACAGGGCAGTGTCGGAAATGAATATTCCCGAAGGTGCCGACTATGTAGGACTTAACATGAACAAGGTATGGTTGACCCAGTTCATCTACAGCGATCCTCTCGACGAGGACTATCGCGACAGGGTTGACGAACTCAACCAGCAGGATCTTGCAAATGCGTATGTTGATTACAACGATGTGCTTTGCGAAGTTGTTGTAAACGACCTTTCAAACGAATCGTATGTCGAGAAGTTGCAGGCAAGAGTTGACAAACTCTACAATACACCTATTAATATGGATATTGTTGACATGTTGAATATCGAACTCCAGTATCAGGTTATGGACATCTATAAGGATTCCTGCGGATATGACCATCCGACAGTAGTAAAGTGCCTCAACAAGATGAAGGAAATTATCAAGTTCGATAAGTTGACCTGGGAAAATTCACTCAAGTTCGCCAGCATTTTCATCAACCATTCAGACTACGAGTATGCAATTCATCTGCTCGAACCGTGGATTGAAGACGAAAGAGTTCCGTTGGTTTACATAAGCACTTACGTAACCGTTTGCTCGAAGGTTGAATACAAGGTTCACTCGAACAATTTCGTAAAGGCACTTGAACGTCTGAAACAGATGGATTCAAAGTATTTCTGCGACTTGTTCAAGTCAGACAAACTTTCAACGCAGACATTCGTCAACACAAAGGCAAAGAGTGTGTACTGTGAGACTTGTGCTAAATAGTTAATATTATTGAATACAAGGAGACTGTATGCTATGCAGTCTCCTTTTTTGTAATGTGCGTATGAGAAACTTGTTGATAGCATTGCTTATTCTTCTTCCGGTCGGACTTTCTGCTCAGTGTGTCTTCAGCGGAAAGGTCGAAGGTTATTCGTTCGGACGGTTGTACATCTGCGAGCAGTTTGGCGACGAAAGCAAGGTAGTAGAGGTTGTGACTACTGATGCCAATGGCGAGTTCGTGTTCAATTTTACAAACCAGCAGGTGGGACTATATCGCGTTCATGCCGACACAAAGGATTATTTTGATATAATATACAGCGGTGAAAACATAAGGGTTGAAACTAGCGTCCGCAATATGAAGTCGTCGATGAAAGTGGTGGAATCTTCTGAAAATAAGCAACTTTATGCCTATGTGGCGCAAGCTGAACTTGCAGAGTACAAGCTTGGGATATTGCGCGAGCTGGTCAAGATATATCCCAAGGGCGATTTTCTTACTGCTGCCGAAAAGGAACTCGTAAAGGAAAATTCATTTGTTAGTTCGTGCCTCGATAAGGCCATAAAGCAGAAGAATGCTACATTTGCAAGCCGTTACTTGTCTTATTTCAAGGATATTAACTTGAATATTTCTGAGTCTGCGGACAAAAAGAAGAATTTCCTTGCAAAGAATTTCCCTATGGACGACCTCGAACTTCTAAATTCCAATGCTTATCATCATTTTATAGTTTCGTACTTGAAGAAATATGAGCCTTCGGAATATACGAATGCTGCCCGCGAAATTCTTGATTATCTTAAACTTGGAAATCAGGAAATTTTCTCCAAGATGTTCGACTATATATTGACTGGCTTCGAATCAATGGAACGTTACGATGACCTTTACAGGTTAAGCACCGAGTATGGAAATTCATGTTCTACCGATGGAAATCTTAAGACAAGGGTTAAAAGTTATACGGAGTTGCGCATAGGTGCGAAGGCCCCTGACTTTGAGATAGAAACGCTTGAAGGAGAAGATGTTGTGTTGTCGCAGATGAAATCCGATTATACCTTGGTGATTTTCTGGGCAACTTGGTGCGAGAACTGCAAGGAGGAAATTCCGCGAATTAACGAGGCGTTGCCGTTATTTAAGCGTGCTAAGGTCGACATTCTTGCAATCAGCATTGACGAGGAGGAATCGGATATTCGCAAGTATGTAAAGGACAATTCCATATCGTTCAAGGTCGCTTCCGATTTGCTTGGATGGGAGGGAAAGATTGTTTCCGACTATGCAGTATATGCAACCCCATCGATGTATATTGTTGATAGGAACATGAATATTGTTGCAAAACCTATCACTGGCGAACAACTGTTTAATGTTGTGGAAAAACTGATAAAATTTTAATTTTCAATTTTAAACTTTCAACTTTCAACTTTCTTGTTATGCAGATAAAAAGTGCTGAATATCTGATGTCGAACGATGACTTCCGCAAGTGTCCAAAACCCGACAAACCTGAATTTGCATTCATTGGACGTTCCAATGTTGGCAAGTCGTCGCTTATTAATATGCTTACTTCCAATTCTAAACTTGCAAAGACATCTGGAAGTCCAGGTAAAACTCAGAAGATAAATCATTTCGTTATAAATGGTTCGTGGTATCTGGTCGATTTGCCGGGTTATGGTTATGCAAAGGTATCGAAGGAACAACGAGAGGTTTTTCGAAAGATGATCGAAGGTTATGTACTTAACCGTCAGAATCTTGTTAATCTTTTTGTGTTGGTTGACTGTCGTCTAGAACCGCAGGAGATAGATGTTGAGTTTATCAACTGGCTTGGCACCAATAGGGTTCCGTTCACCATAATCTTTACAAAGGCGGACAAAATCGGACCCAATGCGCTTATTGCCAAGGTAGAGGCGTACAAGGCACATTTGTTGCAGGCATGGGAGACGCTTCCCGATATGCTGACGAGTTCTGCTGTAAGCAAGTTGGGGCAGGAGGAGATTCTCGACTACATCCAGAACATTATCAATCAGTTGCGTTGATGTTTCATTCCGCATTCTAATAAAAAAAACAATGGCATCTGATTTCAGATGCCATTGCTGTATTAACGATAGTATAACTAAATAATTGTCTGTTTTTAGAAGAAACTGCGGTGCTTGCGAGAATTTTCGCCGATGTTTACACCAAATATAAATTCCTGTGAACCCCATGTGTAGTTGGACAGGTCGCTGAATGTGACATCGTATGCATAGCCGAAGTAGTATTGTTTGTACTTCACGCCAACGTTAGCAATGAATGAGTCTCCCGGACGAACCGATACGCCAAACCAGTAGTCCTGCTTTATGAAGAACTTTAGGTTGATGTCAAACTGCGGCAATGTGAGTTCCGTAGTTTTAATCATGATTGACGGTTCGAGTTCAAAGTCTGGTGATTTCTTGCCTTTTTTACCCTCGAATACAAAGCGGTATCCACCGAACAGGAAATAGTGTCTTACCATCTTGTTCTCCTTGATGTTCTGGTTTACTTTCATCTTCGACTGGAAGAGGTTTGCAGCGGTCAAACTTGCATAATAGTGCTTGCCGTATGCGTAAACGCCGAACGATGCATCAGGGATTATGGTCTTTTCAATAAGGTAGGTCAACGACGGGTCATCGTACCATGTAGGGTCGAAGTTTCTCTGGTCGAGTTTATACTGGTAGCATTCTGCCGACAGACCAAGAGAAATGTTGTCGTGCCTTGTGATCCTGAATATGTACGAATAGATTGCCTTGAATCCGATTTCGCTGGATGGTCCGTACTTGTCGTGGAAAAGTATACCACCAAGACCCATGGTCTTATGGTATAACGATGTGTGTCCCGAAAGCGTCTGCGTTGACGGTGCTTCTTTCATTCCAACCCACTGCTTGTGCACGCCGATAACAATAGGAGCGTAATCTTTTGTTCCCGCAATGGCAGGATTTATGTAGAAGTCGTTCATCATGTACTGGCTGAACAAAGGAAGTTGCTGAGCAAATAAAGCACTGTTGCACAGGAGTATCGCTATCGCAACCAAAATAAACTTTTTTCTAAACTCTATACTCATAATCTTCTATGTTTAGGGTTTTAGTCCTAGGGGCAAATATAACGATTATTTTAATACAAGCAAGCATTTAATAAAAAAATGTTAAATTTTTTGAAAGTGTTTTGTATATGTTGTTGATTTATAGGGTAAATGCAGTAAATTAATTTTCGCGAATAGATGTGATGCTGTTGAATATCGCACTTTCGATAAGTTTTTGCATGCGTTCGGGAAAATCGGCAGTAATCCATATCGTGTTTTCGTTGCCTGTAAATAGCATTAACCTGATGAAATCCATTTCGTTGCCTTTGTTGTCGTGCGACCTGAACCTGCACTTGAATATTACGGCATCGCTTTCGTCCTGCATTTTTATGTCTTGCCTGTCGAGCAGTTCCATGCCCTGGGTTGCGATATACTTTCCTGTTATCGCCGATGTGATTTTCTTGTAGTTTCTGTTTTTCACTACCATTGTGCGTATAGTTGCGAGTGAACCTTGGTGCGAAATGATGCCAGATATGGAGTCAACATCAAAATGTTTGGGTGGCATTATGCTTGTGGATGTGCCTGGTATTGTTATTCGGGCATTGGCGATGCTGTCTTGCGCTGTGGCGGAAACGGCTGCAAGCGCGATTGTCAGAAATAATATCAGTGCTTTTGTTTTCATGTCGTTACAAAAAGAATATGGGTATCAAGCAATACCCATACACAAAACTCTTACTCAAAAACAATCGCTGCAAAGATAGTGCTTTTATTTTAATTAACAATGAAATGTTGAAAAAGTTTTGCTTTGCAATTTTGTTTTTATTGTTTTGTTGATGCTATTATGTTTGTAATTAATGAGTTATGTGCAAGATTGCAATTCTTTGCGCTTTTGGGGCATTGTATTATAAAAAAATTAACAATAAATATAGGTGTTAAACCGTGTTATTCTTTACTTTTGCAAAAACGAAAATAATAAAGAGATGATAAGAAGAATTACATTTGCATTTGTTGCATTGCTTTGCGTACTGCCGTTTTATCTTGGCGCACAAACAAAATCTTTGACCATTGACGATGCCGTTGTCGGTGTATGGCGCAATTTGTATCCCGAAATGATTTACGGATTGCAGATTCGTCCCGACACAAAGACTTGTACCAAATGGGAAGGACGTAACTTGGTGGAATTTTCTTTCGACATGAAAAAATCTTCCACTTTGTTTGCTCTCGAAGAATTGGTTGCCGAGTTGAAAAAGAACGATATTGCTCCTGCGATGTCGTATCCTGGTTACACTTGGCTTTCGAAGAACGAAATGGAAGTCCGCGTTGGAAATTCTGTTTGCGTGTTCGATGTTGCTAAGAAAAAAATTAAGTCGGCAGCCAAGTGCGACGAAGATGCCGAAAATGCAACCTATTGCGCTGCAAATTCGAGTTTTGCATATACAGTCGACAATAATCTGCTGATAAAATCCGGTGACAATATTATAAAGGTAAGCGACGAAAAGGATAGCAATATAGTTTATGGTCAGACCGTTCATCGCAACGAGTTCGGTATCGACGGCGGAATTTTCTGGTCGCCAAAGGGCAATTACTTGGCATTTTATCGCAAAGATAACAGCAAGGTGTCCGATTATCCTATTGTCGACGTAAACGAACGCGTGGCAAAGGTCGTTCCCGAGAAGTACTGCATGGCGGGAATGGACAGCGAAGAGGTGACTGTCGGCGTGTTTGATATGAAAACGCAAAAGATAATATACCTTGATGTTGACGGCCCCAAAGACCAGTTTCTTACTATGGTGACTTGGAGTCCTGATGAGAAGTCGATTTATGTTGGCGTGCTAAACCGCGAGCAGAACCATTTGCAGATGCGTCGCTATAATGCTACAACCGGAAAGTTTGAAAAACTTCTCTTCGAGGAGAAAAACGACCGCTATGTTGAACCGCAGCAACCGCTAACTTTCTTGCCCAATGACCCTGAAAAGTTCATCTACTGGTCGCGCAAGGATGGATTCTGGCACCTATATTTATATAATACTGATGGAAAGCAGATTTCGCAGATTACAAAGGGCGACTTCGAGGTTCAGGAAATATACGGTTTTGCAAACAAGGATCAGGATCTGATTATCAATGCTAACAAGGAAACTCCAATCGACTTTACGATATATAAGGTAAATATCGCATCTGGAAAAATGACTTTGATTTCTGGCAACACAGGAAAACATGATGCCATACTTTCGAACGATGGCGAATATCTGGTCGATTCGTATGAGTCAACAACTGTTCCTCGTGAATACATTCTCTACCAGACATCCACAGGAAAGCAGATTTCAACATTGCTGACTGCTGAGAATCCGCTAGTCAACTACAAGATGCCGACATTGAAAATAGGAACTATCAAGGCCGACGACGGCAAGACAGACCTTTACTACCGTCTGATTACGCCGCCCGATTTAGATCCGAATAAGAAATATCCAGCAATCGTTTATGTATATGGAGGTCCTCATGCACAGATGATTACAAATTCGCGTTTTGGCGGTGCTGCTGGCTGGGACATGTACATGGCTCAGAATGGTTATGTGATGTTTACTCTCGACAATCGTGGTTCTGCTAACAGAGGTTTCGAATTTGAAAGCATTATACACAGGCAGTTGGGTACGGTTGAAACTCGTGACCAGTTAACAGGCGTTGAGTTCCTTAAATCTCTTGGTTATGTCGATATGGACAGAATTGGTGTTCACGGATGGAGTTTTGGTGGATTTATGACAACCACGCTTATGACCGACTGCGCCGATATTTTCAAGGTAGGTGTTGCAGGTGGACCTGTAATCGACTGGAAATACTATGAGGTTATGTACGGTGAACGCTACATGGACACTCCGCAGGAGAATCCAGAAGGTTACGCGAAGGCAAGTCTGCTCAACAAGACCGATAAACTTAAAGGTCGCCTGATGATAATTCATGGATGTATCGACCCTGTTGTTGTTTGGCAGCATAGTTTGCAGTTCCTCAACAAGTGCATCGAGGATAAGGTGCTGGTCGATTATTTTGTATATCCCAACCACGAGCATAATGTGCGCGGACTTGACCGTGTTCATCTTATGAGAACTGTAACTCGCTACTTCGACGACCACTTGAAATAGAAGCGCCAGTAATGTTCAGAAGAGTCGCTCTTATAGTTTCTTTGGTTGCAGCGTCATTCGCTTCTTATTCGCAAGGCGATGTCGTCTGTGGGCGTCCTGTAATCAAGTTCTATAATTTGCAGGAGGAGGTTTACGCTGGCGAAGAATCTTCGTTTATCGCAAGGATTCTGTCGCATGGATATGTCGATACCTTGTGCGCAGTAGATTATGTTATCTATCGTGACGAACAACCAATTACAAATGTTTCTAACTATGGAACTGCAAGTTTCTCTGTAAGGAAAAATGGAAGTTCTTACGAGAATGTAAATATTACGGCTGGTTCTGGACGTCTAGGTTTCCGTTATTTGATGTTCGATATATATGCGGCAACCCTTGGCATTTTCGATGGGTATTGCCCGGGTGTATACAATCCCGATAATCCGAATGGAGGACGAAATCGTCCGTTTACTTTTACCTTTAGGATTGACGACTACGGTTTGTATAGGATTCACCTTACTATATCTCTTTGCAGTAATGCGGGAAACGATATCTATCAGAGTTTTACAAGTGTAGCCGATGAGGCGGGATGCTGTGATTCCAATACTCACAGCGATAGGTCGTCGGGAACGTGCAGCAATCCTGTTGCAATATACGAGTGCGATGTTGTTTTCAATGTGGTGTCGACCAAGATTTTGGTGCAACCGCAAGGTGCGCTGGTGTGCAGTGGCGAAAGTGTTCCGATGTCGGTGTCGGCACAGACAAATCTGGGAAGTGAACTTCAGTACCAGTGGTATAAGGACGGCGAGCCATTGCCTGGTGAAACCGCGCCTGATTTTGTTGCAACCGACGAGGGCGTGTATTATTGTGCAATAGATGATGGTCGCGAAATCCGTCAAACCGACGATGCTGTTGTCTCTTACCGCAGGGTTGATGTCGATACTGTCAGGTATATTTGCAACGGTACGAATAGTTTGGAAATCGTGATGCCTGAATGCGATTCGTATTTGTGGCAGGACGGTACTACTGATGCTGCAATTACGGTGGGAGAATATGGAACTTATCGCGTTACTTTGACAAATGCTGGTTGTTTGTTTGAAAAGGAGATTGTTGTATCGGAGTCGCCCGATTATGATTTGATAGCGGAAAATTCTGTAAGTTTTTGTTACAATGATACTTTGTCGGTGCAACTTGTTGCTGGCAATTTTTATGATATAGTATGGAATGAAAATCCGGAATGCAACCAGAATCCGTTAGTAATACGGGAAAGCGGCACATATACTGTAGTGGCTTATGAGGGAGGTTGCCTGTTTGCGGATACTCTGGTGGCTGTGCGTGGCGAAAATGTAAACCTTGTGGCAGAAGATACGATTAGCCATTGCTACGGAGGTCTTTTAGTGGGACTTTCTGTCGATAATGCAACAAATATAGTATGGTGCGAAGGTTTGGTTGAAGGAGATTCTATTTATATTGGTTCACAGCTTGCGTATTATGATGTTACAGCCGATGTTGATGGGTGTACATATAATGATAGTTTTGTCGAAATAGGAGATGGTTATCCTAATACGGGATTGAATAATGCATATTCGTACGAGATACATAATGTTGATACTGTAATTACTATTGTCGCCAATGAGGGGTTTGACTATTTGTGGAGTAACGGAAGCACCGAAAGTTATTTCGCCATATCCTGCGATACTATTGAATTACCGTATTCGGAAGAGGTATCTTTGGCGTTCACATCGGAAATGGGGTGTGAGTATAATGAAAGTTTTATCCTGACAATAACTCTTACAGACAATGTGCCTAGTTTTGAGCGTCAAGCATGGAGTGTTGTGCCTAATCCTAGCGATGGCAGGTTTAGAGTCGTTGGCGAAACATTCGATAGGGCAGAGTTGTGTGCCGCTGACGGACGTATGGTTTGTGTCGTCGAGGATGAGAATTGTGAATTCGGGAAATTATCTGCTGGACTATATTATATAAAGGTATATTCAGGAGAAAAATATGAAATCTTAAGGATTTCCATTGTGAAATAAACCATGTAATGTCCTTACTATTAACATAATCGTGCAGAATGGTTAATAATTTTTTTGCATTGATTGAATAAGATTTTTTTTTTTCAATAAAAAGTATTTTCTTTGTCTGGTTTTTTGTATTAAAGGCAAGTGTAACCTTTTTGCAGAAGATTGTGGTTATAAATTTATGTATAACAGGAATTTAGAACATAATTGTAAATTAAGTACGAACGTGCATTTAACCGAGGACGGTGCGCGTTTTCAAGGAATTTATGTCTTCGATTTTTCAGAACAGTTATGAGAAGAAGTTTTATTTTGATTTGCGTGGCATTGTTAATATCAATGTTTGCCAATGCCCAGTCTCCTACGATTACTTTCAGTAATTTAGCAGACAAGTATGCACCAGGGTTCCCTGCAGATGTATTCGTGCGTCTGAACTCCAATGGTGGCAATATCGACCAGTTGTGTATGCTTCGCTACGAGGTTAAGAGAAACGGAGTTGCGGTTGAGAATGTTGAAGATTTCGGTTCCGTGCGCTATGGTGTGCGTCTTGTTGGTGACAGCATTATTTACCGCGATGTTACAAATGGTAGCGGATTCGTATCGATTTCTGTTACATACGACGGTGTTGACTACAATGTTAATGCTTTCTCCCTTGGCATATTTGACAGCAATCCATGTGTAAACAGAAACCGTCCTGTAGAAATTTGGACAAAGTTCGACAGCATTGGTACTTATACAATCGACTTTGAATTGTATGAAGCAACCGTAGAGAATGACGCTTTTGTTTTGGCGACAGGTACTACATTTGTTGACTGCAATTCTGAAGAGCACAGTGATGCAATAGTTGCTCCTGACCATGCACAGCAGGGTGCATTGCTTGTTTCGGGAACCGAGACTGTAAATGTTGTTCCGTCGTATGCAATAACTTTTGTTGGTCTCGACGATGATGATGTTGTTACTGCATTGCCTCCTGCAAGAGTTGATTCAATCATGCAGGGTGATGACTATGTGTTCAGCATCGAACCATCTGCTTGTCACGTTATAGCATCTGTGGCATTAGGCGAGGAGACTTTGACCGCTTCCGAAGGTATGTATACAATTGCAAACATCCAGTCGGATACAACGATCACTGTAACATTTGAGACTATTAAGTATGCTTTGGAAATAACTGCTGGTGAAAATGGTAGTGTGGCTGAGGCAGAAGTGGAAGTTGATTGCGGAACTGATTACACGGTTACTTTCATTCCAGAATCGGGTTATAAGTTGAGTTCTGTTTCACTCGATGGCGAAGCTGTTACAGAGGGTATAAGTGGAAATACCTACACATTGAGAGGCGTTGTTGCTAATCATACGATTCACGGTGAATTTGTTGAATTAAGAGGTCCGTATGTTGAGTATGTTGGACTTTCGCAGAGCTATGAGGTTGGTGATACAATCGATTTCTCGATGAAAATGCATTCAAATTGTATGCTTGACAACCTTTGCGCTGTAGGTTACGAACTTAGATATTGGAATACTGATACAACTAGCATTGTTCTTTCGGATGCTACAAGATACGGCGTGTTCTCGTATGTTGTTAATGTAACTGATGAAGATTTCGTTTCCAATTCAATTACAAATGGTAGCGGAATGTTGAACTATGCATTGGAACTTGAAAATGCAACATTTGAGAATGTTGGCGCATTTACACTCGGTCTTTTCGATGAGGTTGCAGGTAGGGATGGTTCAGTTGACTATACCATGATGTTCACGACTGCTGGTAAATATGAGTTCAAGACCACTTTGTATACTTGTGCAAATGGTGGTGACGCAACTGGTACTAGTTATACTGCTTCAGCATGTGATGATATGACACACTATGACAGGGTAGCAGAAACATGTTCAAATCCTGTTGCTGTTAACGAATTGGTTGGTGAAATAAACGTTACTGGTGCAACAATCCATACAATTACAACTACCGTACTTGGCGGTCACGGAACAGTTGATCCAGAAGGAACAGTTGTTGTTGAGGCAGGTGTAAGACGCGAGATTGTATTTATTCCAGATGAATATTATGCATTGGATACCGTTATGGTAAACGGAATGATGAAGTATCCGGCAATCTCTACTGTAGAATATGTAATTGATAATGTTTATACTATCGATAGCGTAACAGAAAATTACAATATAACTGTAAAGTATAAAGATGTTAGACCGTATTACAATGTTCATGTAGAGGTAACAACTGCAGGTGGTGACGTTACACCAAAGGACACTTCGGTGGTTGTTGGTTCTGACGTTACTCTTACTGTAAGACCTCATGATGGTTTCCATATTTCACAACTTGACATTGATGGTAACCTTATTGCAAACTATGCATCAACTGAAATTACATTCCGTGATATACATGAAGATCACAATGTTACTATTTCGTTCTTCCCCAACTCTGTTGAGGACGAAGTATTCGCAGGTTTGAGCATCTACCCTAATCCGAATAACGGTCAGTTTACCGTAAGTTCAGAGGATTTTGACGGTGATGTTACATTCCAGATTTATAACGTAAGCGGTTCGTTGTTGCACGAAGTGTCGTCGAATGGTGAACATACAGTAACTTTCGACAATGCATTGTCGGCAGGAACATACTTCTTGAGAATAATCTCGGGCGATAAGGTTGCTGCAAGAAAGATTGTCGTAGAATAAAAACACGAATTTTCATAACTTCGGGAAAGGAATCCATTCGGGTTCCTTTCTTTTTTTGGTTGATAAGTCATGTTGAAAAAAAAATATATTTTAGTTGTCTAACAGAAATTTCATTTGTAACTTTGTATCGTTAAATATTTAATGTTATGAAAAAGTTCTTGGTTATATTATTGACAGCATTGTTTGCAATGACTTTGTTGTTTTCTTGCAAGTCAGTCGAGAATTGTCCGGCATATAGCGATGCTTCTCAGGTGGAAGTCGTAGAGGAAGATGTCGCTTAGTTTGATATCTGGATTCAATTTTTTATTTTTGCGGTATTATGACTTTGGTTAGAAGAATCATAGTGCTGCTTTTTTTTGTCGTGTGCATAGATGCTTTGGTGCACGCACAAGGTGAGTTCGCCGAGGACAGGGAACTGTCGCGGTATAATGTGAATCAATTTGGCGCCAAGGTAAATACAAACGGGTTCGGTGTTGTATACACTTTTGCGCAACGTGTGAATTATAAGTTGCGCCGTAACTACGAGGTGGAGTACGATTATGTGAGAAGTTTGAAGGAAGCGAAGATGATTAATACGTATTTTGCTTCTTACAGCAGTAATATCAAGAGGTTTGTTTTTGGCAAGGATAATTCTGTCCATAACATTAGGGCGGGCTATGGTTACAATTGGATGCTTTTTGACAAACGTGACAAGAACAGCGTGTCGATACACTTGCAGGCAAACGTTGGTTTCTCGTTCGCATTTGAGAAACCTATGTATTACGAGATGGTTGACAGCGTGACTGTATATAACAATATGGCAAACTACCATTATAGTCAGCATAGGTTCGAGGACTATTACTCGGGTAGTGTGTTCGATATAATAACAAAGGCGCCGTACTCGGCAGGAATTAAGGAAATAAAGGTTCGCCCAGGTAACTACATAAAATTGGACTTTTCGTTCGACTTTGCCCAAAATGCGATGACGGTAAGTGCAATTGAGGTGGGCGGTATTGTCGATTTCTATTATTGGCCTGTCACCATAATGTATAACCAACCACATAACTTTATGTGGTCCTTGTATATAGCATATCAGTTCGGACGTAAATATAATCCGAATTTGAACCGCGAATACAGGCGCGACCAGCGCAAACTTCAGAAGTAATTTTGTTGATAAGTTTATTTGACGATTGGGCAGTATAATGCTTTTCGTTACTATTTTTGCCATCGAAAGAAATTGATGATGGAAACAGAAAGTTTATTCGTAAAAGGTTTAAATCCACCGCAAAAGGAAGCGGTCCTTTATTGCGATGGACCAAGTTTGGTGATTGCTGGCGCAGGTTCGGGCAAGACTAGGGTGCTGACGCATAAGATTGCCTACTTGATTTCGCTGGGCATTGACCCGCATCGGATTATGGCGTTGACATTCACCAACAAGGCGGCTGCAGAAATGAAGGAGCGTATCGATACGCTTTTGGGGTATAATGCGTCGCAGGCATTGTGGATGGGAACTTTCCACTCTATTTTTGGAAGAATACTCCGTATCGAGGCGGAAAAAATCGGTTTTACAAGCAGTTTTACTATATACGATACCGCCGATTCGCAGAATCTTGTCAAGGACATAATAAAGGAAATGAAACTTGACGAGGAAAACTACAAGTACAAGAATATTTTCAGTCGCATATCTGCATGCAAGAACCGTCTTATACTTCCCGACTCCTACATGGCTAATGCATCATACGCAAAGGAGGACAGGAATGCCCATCGACCAGAATTCGCGACAATATACAAGCAGTACTATCAAAGGTGCAGACGTTCGAATGTTATGGACTTCGACGATTTGCTCCTGTATACAAATATTCTCTTCAAGATTGACCCAGCAACTTTGGCAAAGTATCAGGAACGGTTCGACTATTACCTAGTGGACGAGTATCAGGATACAAATTTTGCACAATACCTGATTGTCAAGAGGTTGTCGGAGAAAAACAGACGGCTTTTTGTTGTGGGCGACGATGCCCAGAGCATATATTCGTTCCGTGGCGCAGAAATACAGAACATCCTGAATTTCAAGAACGATTATCCAGATTACAAACTTTTCAAACTTGAGCAGAATTACCGCAGTACGCAGAATATTGTTGACGCTGCCAATTCGTTGATAAAGAAGAATAAGGAACAGATAAAAAAGCATGTATTCTCGGAAAATGAAGCGGGAGACAAGGTGCAGATAAACAAGGCGGTATCGGACAATATGGAAGGCGTAATGGTTGCCAAGAAGATTATCGAATTGTATGATGCGGGGGCAAAATATTCCGATTTCGCCATATTGTATCGAACAAACGCTCAGTCGAGAATTTTGGAGGAAGCAATGCGTTCGCAGGGAATACCTTACAAGGTTTTCGGCGGGTTGTCGTTCTACCAGCGTAAAGAAATAAAGGATGCGCTTGCTTACGTTAGGTTTTCTGTGAATCACGACGATGTGCAGTCGTTCAAGCGAATAGTAAACTATCCGTCTAGAAAAATCGGTCAGACGACCATTGATAAGGTAGTGTCTGCAGCAGAATCGTTGCAGGTTTCGGTGTGGGACATTATTTCCAGTCCAGAAAAATATCCCATGGATGTGAATGCTCCTACGCGCTTGCGCCTGAAGGAGTTTGCTACGATGATAAACGGTTTTTCGGAGGTCGTTGATACATACGATGCACATACTTTTGTCGATGAGATGCTTAATCGCTCGGGAATTGTCAGCGACTTGCAGGCCGACAAGACTCCTGAAGGCGAAAATCGTCGCGAAAACATACAGGAACTGCTGAATGGCGTCAAGATGTTTTGTGATACTCACCGCGAAACAGGAGAACCTTATGGCATATTGAACTATCTGGAGAACGTTTCGGTGCTTACCGACCTCGAAGAACCAGATGATGGCGATTTGAACCGTGTGTCTCTTATGACAATACATTCCTCAAAAGGTCTTGAATTCGATAATGTGTTTGTAACAGGCGTTGAGGAGAATCTTTTCCCAGGTGCGCTTACTGTCATGGATCCGCGCGACTTGGAGGAGGAGCGTCGTCTGTTTTATGTCGCAATCACGAGGGCTAAGAAGAGGATTATGCTCTACTATGCCGAGAATAGATTCCGTTTCGGTAAACTTACGCCTATGGCGCCTAGTCGTTTCCTCAAGGAGATAGATGTGTCGTACGTTGATTGGCATGGACTTTCGGTAAACCCATTTGCTGCAACTTTCGACGATGAGTTTGAAGGGTACACGCGTTTTCAGCGTAAGTCTGCTTATGACGGCGGCGGAAAACCGACGGTTGATGTGGCATCTCATAGCGAGCGTCCTTTGCGCAGGAATCTTGTGCCATTGCAGAGGGCATCGGCAAAACCATCAGAAGAAATTGCCGACGCAAGTCTTCTGGTCGGGGGTGTAAGAATTAAGCATAAGATGTTCGGCGAAGGTCGCATTGTTGAAAGAATAGGGGATGGTGACAATACAAAACTGGTTGTCGAGTTCGATAGCGGCGATACCAAAACATTATTATTAAAGTTTGCTAAATTGCAAATCTTGGACTAATTTTGCAACAAAAATATTGTATGGACTATAATACACAGAGGACAGGGTTGAGGATTCCGGAGTACGGGCGAATTATTCAGGAGATGGTAGACCATTGCTGTTCTATTGCTGATAGGAACGAACGTAATAGGGCTGCAAGGACAATCGTCGGGATAATGGAGAATATGAACCCTGCAATAAGGGAGGAAGCCGACTATAAACATAAACTTTGGGACCAGTTGTCTGAATTGTCGGACTTTAAGCTGGATATTGACTGGCCCTTCCCTGTTATAACAGAGGATGTGAAGTCGCAAAAGCCAGAACATCTTTCATATTCCGACAATTCAATAATGTTCAGGCATTATGGTAAAATTGTAGAGACCATGCTGACCAAACTTGAGGAGGAAACCGACGAGGACCGTTACCGTGCCTTGTTCTGCGATGTCGCTAATTTTATGAAGCGGTCGTATGTGCAGTGGAAAAAGGAATTGATTCCCGACGATGTAATATTCCGCGAAATAGTCTTTATGACAGAAGGCAGGGTGCAGGTTCCAGAGAATATAAAGTTGGGCGACTACAAGGATGTACTTTTGCAGGCACAGGCAGCTCCTGTCACTTCGAAGAAGAAGAAAAAGGCTGCGCAACCGCAACCGACAGGCAATCCGCAGAAAAAGAAGAAAAAACATTAAAATCGGTATTCATGGGAACTTTTAAGATAGAAGGTGGTCATGTCCTGAGCGGTGAAATTGTGCCGCAGGGTGCAAAAAACGAGGCACTGCAGGTAATTTGTGCAACCTTGCTTACAGGCGATAGCGTTAAAATCAGCAATGTGCCTAACATTTTGGATGTTAACAAGTTGATTGACCTCCTGATTGCAATGGGCGTTAAGGTAACCCGTCATGGTGCAGGCGTTTATACCTTCAAGGCCGATGATGTAAATCTCGGTTATCTTGAATCTGATGCTTTTCGCGCTGATGGCGCTGCTTTGCGTGGGTCGATTATGATACTTGGACCTCTGTTGGCACGTTTTGGAAAAGTTTATATGCCAAAACCAGGAGGCGATAAGATTGGTCGCCGTCGTTTGGATACGCATTTTATTGGATTCCAGAAACTAGGCGCAAAATTCAATTATAGTTTCGAGGAAAATTTCTATACCCTTGAAGCAGAAAAACTTGAAGGTACGTATATTCATCTTGAGGAAGCGTCTGTAACTGGTACTGCCAACATCATTATGGCAGCAGTTAGGGCAAAAGGAGAAACTACCATCTACAATGCCGCATGTGAACCATATATACAGCAGTTGTGTAAAATGTTGAATAGGATGGGCGCAAAAATAACAGGTATAGGTTCGAACTTGCTTCATATTGAGGGTGTTGACGAGTTTCATGGTGCGGAACATACCATTTTGCCCGACATGATTGAAATCGGCAGTTTTATTGGAATGGCAGCCATGACTGGTTCTGAACTCACAATCAAGAATGTGCGTTACGATATGCTAGGAATTATTCCCGATTCTTTCAAGAGGTTGGGTATCAGGCTTGAGCATATAAACGACGATATATACATACCGCACCACGACCATTATCAGATTGAAAGTTTCATCGATGGTTCCATAATGAATATTTCCGATGCTATATGGCCGGGACTTACGCCAGACTTGTTGAGTGTGTTCCTTGTTGTGGCAACTCAGGCGAAGGGTAGCGTACTGATTCACCAGAAGATGTTTGAGAGCCGTTTGTTCTTCGTAGATAAACTCATAGACATGGGTGCACAGATAATTTTGTGTGACCCGCATAGGGCAACGGTAATCGGTCTCGACAACCAGATAAGGTTGAGAGGAACGGTGATGAACTCGCCTGATATTCGTGCCGGTATGGCCTTGCTTATTGCTGCAATGTCGGCGCAAGGGTCAAGCATAATAAGGAATATTGAGCAGATTGACAGAGGTTACGAGAATATTGATGTGCGTCTGAATAAATTAGGTGCAAAAATTGAACGAATTAATTATTGATGTTATGAAGAGGATTTTGATTTTGGCTGTAGCCATGTTTATTTCATTCATTGCAAGTGCGCAAAATATTGGACTTAATGTTGGAAATATTGCCCCAGAAATAAGTTTGCCGACACCAAATGGCGATACTGTAAAGTTGTCGTCGTTGAGGGGCAAGATGGTTTTGATTGACTTCTGGGCTTCGTGGTGCGGACCGTGCCGTAAGGAGAACCCTAATGTTGTAAAAGCATACAATGAGTACAAGGACAAGTATTTTCAGGCAGGCGATGGGTTTACTGTGTACGGAGTGTCGCTTGACAAGTCTGCTGAAAACTGGACAAAAGCAATCGAAGCTGATAAACTTACATGGACCAATGTTAGCGATTTGCAGTATTGGAATTCAGCAGCAGGACGTTTGTACCAAGTAAATAGCATTCCATGTAACTACCTCATTGATGGGAATGGTGTGATTGTAGGAAAGAACTTGCGCGGCGAAGCACTTGAACAGGCATTGGAAAAGTATATTTTTCGTCCCGTAAAGTCGTTTGAGGATGCCCTTGTAAACCTTAAGACTCAGTTGTTTGCATTGAAGGAAATAAAGCAGCTCGAAGATTTTTCGAAGGAAATATCTAAGATGGAAAAGGACATAAACGAGATGCAGGCCATTATTGATTCAATGAAGAAGAAGCTTGATAAGTAATCATTTTTTTGTTCATATTTCATAGCAGAAGTCCGTAATGGACTTCTTTTTTTTGTGCTTGTAAATAAAAAAAAGCACGATTTTTCATCGTGCTTTCTGTGACCAATTGGGGACTTGAACCCCAGACCCCCTGCTTAAAAGGCAGGTGCTCTACCTGCTGAGCTAATTGGTCATTCCTCCCAATATTTGGGACTGCAAAAGTACTGCAAAAAATCGGTTCGGCAAATTTTTTCGCCTAAAAATTGAAAAAAAATATTTTTTGGTTGTAATGCATTGGTATTCATGTTATTAAAAAGTGGAGGATTGGAGGCAACCTTTTATGAAAAAAAACGTTGAAAAAAATGGCAAGCAAGAATTGTTTTTAAAAACTTTTTCTTAAATTGCACCGTTTTTTACTAACATAAAAGTTATAAAAATGAAGAAGATAGTATTATTCGTATTATGTGTTGCAGCACTGCTTGCTTCTGCTTCCGTATATTCGCAGAATCAACCAGTTAGTTTCAAAAAATCGGAACTTTTGTCTGAAATAGATAATGTGACTGTCGCTCCTCCCGACATGGTTCAAATTATGAATGAGGATGCATCGGATGAGAAAAATGGTGAGATGTATAAGGTCTCACGAATCATTGATGTCAATATGAGTATGGATAATTGCGGTACTACCGACATACTTGCCGATGGCACAAAGGTATGGCGTGTGCGTATCGCTTGTGAAGGTGCAACTGCTTTGAAGGTAATGTGCAAGGAATTTTACATTCCAAATGGCGCCGAGTTGTATCTGTACAACGAAAATAGACAGCATGTCGTAAGGGTGGATGCAAATGATAATCCTAAGTTTGGAACTTATTATTCACCGAATATGATTCAGGGCGATGCCTTGTATATGGAATATGTACAGCCAGCATCTGTTTCTGGAAATCCTGTGATAAAGATTGATGGACTTTGCTATTTCTATCGTGGCGTTGATGCTTTTGTTGGTTATTATGCTCAAAAGCGTGAAACAAGTTTCGGTAGTTCGGAAAGTTGTGAGGTGAATATTAATTGCGCGGTAGGTGCAAACTGGCAGGACCAGAAAAAGGGTGTTGCTGTGATATTCGTAGTAGTAGGTAATTCAGGTGGTTTCTGTACTGGTACACTGGTAAACAATACTGCTAATGATGGTACTCCATATTTCCTTACTGCTGACCATTGTGGTGGCGTAGATGGCGCTAACTACTTTGGTAGGTGGGAGTTCTATTTCAATTTCGAAGCAACTGGATGTTCAAATCCTACATCAGCACCTCAATACCAGACTGTTGTTGGTAGCACACGAAGGGCAAGACCGACAGGAGCAGAGGCATCAGGTACCGATTTCTTGCTTTTGGAACTTAGTACTACAGAAGATGAGCTCGAAACTATAGGCGCATACTACAATGGTTGGGACAGAAGCTCTACGGGTGCTCAGTCTGGTGCAGGTATTCACCATCCTAGTGGAGATATAAAGAAAATATCATTCTATATACAGCAGTTGACTGCAGGAACATATAATAACGATGCTCCTAATGGACACTGGTTGACAATGTGGCAGAATAACAATAGCGATATTACAGGTGTTACAGAACCTGGTTCTTCTGGTTCTCCTTTGTTCGGAGCAAACAAATTGGTTGTAGGAACCTTGACTGGTGGTTCTTCTAATTGTAGTGCAACTGGTAATAGACGTAGCGATTATTATGGACGTTTTGATTTGCATTGGGACAATGCAGGTCCTAATGATGCCAACCGTTTGAAACCTTGGCTCGATCCACAGAATACTGGTGCAGAAACTTGCCAAGGTCGTTATCCTAATTCAGGAACAAATCCGCCAACTCCTGGTACTTTGACTGCAGACTTCACTGCAAATCCAACTACCGTTGCAGTAGGTGGAACAGTTGCTTTCCGCGATGCTTCTACAGGAAACCCGACATCTTGGTCATGGTCTTTCCCTGGCGGTAACCCAAGCACATCGACTTCGCAGAACCCAAGTGTAGTATATTCTACTGCTGGAACTTACAATGTTTCGCTTACTGTGTCTGACGGAAATAATGAAGATTCGGAAACAAAGACCGCTTACATAACTGTTAATGAAAACGGTGACGTTCCGCCTCCAGATCCAAATGGTGAGTTGGCTGCTGCATTCGTTGCTTCGTCATACAATATCGTTATAGGTGACTGCATCAACTTTACTGACAGGTCGTCGGGTTCGCCAACTTCATGGACATGGACGTTCCAAGGTGCAGAAACTGTAAGTTCTACACAGCAGAATCCTACAAATATCTGCTACAACACTCCTGGTGCATACAATGTTACTCTGTATGTGCAGAATGCTAACGGCGATTATGATTCGGAGGTTTGCGAAGGTTGTATAATCGTTGAAAATAACCCGACATTGCCGATTGCCGATTTCGAGGCAAGCATTACCGTAATTCCTGTTGGTGGCGTAGTAAGATATACCAACCTTTCGCAAAATGGTCCATTTGACCAGTGGGCATGGCATTTCGAGGGTGGAACTCCTGAAAATTGCTCTGATTCGGTACCTCCGGTAATTGCTTATAACGAGGTTGGTACATACGATGTAGAACTTAGGTGCCGCAAGACCAATGGCGTTCAGGATATAGAACTGAAGCGCGACTACATCAGGGTTGTCCCTCATTCAGACATGGCTCCGACCGCTAACTTTACATCCAACAAGACTCTCGTTCGTCCGGGTGAAACCGTTAACTTCGTTGACCTCAGTACAGCAAATCCATATCGTTGGACATGGGAATTCGAAGGTGGAGAACCAGCAACAAGCATTCAGCCGAATCCATCGGTAGTTTACAGTACGCCAGGTTCGTATAATGTTAAGTTGACCGTTATGAATAACATCGGTACCGATGAAATTACAAAGGAAATGTACATTGTGGTATCAGATACTGATCCATGTAACAATCCTCCGCAGGCAGATTTCAGTGCAACAAACAGGTTGGCTGCTTATGGTGATGTTATAATGTTCGAAAACCTTTCGACAAATAATCCCGCATTTTCGCAGTGGACTTTTGAAGGTGGTTCTCCGCGTACTTCAACCGAATTCTCACCTTTGAACGGTGTCACTTATTCAACTCCTGGAATTTACAGCGTTACATTGACGGTATCAAATTCCTGCGGTTCAACATCGATTACCAAGGAGAACTACATCAGAGTATATAATGGACACGTTGCTTCGTACTGCGATACTTTGAGCAATATCTCTACCGGCGATGTATTGGGATCTAAGTCAGTTTCTGGTACATGGGGATTTTATGCTGGTCATAACGGAAAGAAAATAAAAGCATACGCTGATTATTTCAATACCTATACTTTCTCAAATGTTAGAGGTTTGCTTGTTCCTGTAAATCAGTCGGTTTACGGCGATGTAAACGCAAGGGTGACATTCTGTGTTTGGGATGATAACAATGGAATGCCAGGTGAGGAACTTGGTAACAAGAAGATGTATATTAGGGACTTGGTTGCAGGTCAGACAACTCTTGTAAGATTCGACAGCCCGATCGAGGTTCCAGGTCCGTTCCATGTAGGTTTCAAGGTAACTTATACTGACAGCAACAATGACGAAGTTAGCGATGACTTATTTGTTGTGCCGGTTGTTACAAATAGACCATACGATGGATTGAATACTATGTCGGTAATGAAGAATAGTGTTTGGTATTCTGCTCCGGAATTCCTGTCGTTTAATTCTTCGATGCCGATAGAACCTGTTTCGTGTCTTGAAAACGACATTGAGGAGGTTGAAGCAGATAATTCGATTGATGTATACCCGAATCCTACCTCAGGTTTGCTTAACATTACATTCGGAAATATGCAGGATGTTGATGGTTACGATGTCCAGATGTTTGATGCTCTCGGCAGATTGGTTTCATCAGTTAGGGTAAATGCTTCCGGTGACTATTCAATGGATATATCTTCGTATCCCGAAGGTTTATATATAATTAGGATAAGTACTCCGACCTTTGTTGCGAACAAGAAGATTATGTTGACAAAATAAAATTGAAAGTGATAATAATTGAAAACTTCCGATTATCTTTGTAATCGGAAGTTTTTTTATGAAAAGGTTGATTTACATACTGCTAGGGCTTGTATTCTTCGCTTCGTGCAAGGATTATAGGCAGGAAAGGGAGATTGTCGAGGGAAATAGGTATTCCCAGAATTTTGGAATCGAAGCGACCGGCGACGGCTACAATGTTACTTTGACTAGAAATGGTCGGGTTTTGCATTTGTCGCGCGAGAAGTCTGATTCTGCCTTGCATATTCCGATTGAGAGCGCGGTTTGCTTTTCTACTACACACACTGCATTTATATCTCAACTTGGAGAAACTCAAACTATAACAGGAATTAGCGGAACAAAATATGTGTGCGATTCTACTGTTTCTGCGATGATTGCCGATGGCAAAATTCAGGAAATAGGTTATGACAAGCAACTCGACATGGAACGTATAATCTCGCTGAAACCCGATGTTGTTTTTGCATACGGTATCGACAACGAGTCTATTTCCGGATTTCAGAAACTTGAGAAAATAGGTATACCTATAGTAATAGTTGACGACTACCTTGAACCAAAGCCGTTGGGCAGGACCGAATGGATAAAGTTTTTCGGTTGTTTCTACGACAAACTTGAAATGGCAGAACATTATTTCGACAGTGTTGAAAATCGTTACAACGAGATAAAAATTGCACCTGACGAGAATAGTCCAAAAGTGCTTGTAAGTTTGCCGTGGAAAGGTACTTGGTGGGTTCCGGGTGGCAATAGTTTCTTTGCAAACTTCATCAAGGAGGCGGGTGGTAGGTATGTATTTGATAACGAATCTACCGAAAGTCTGCCGTATTCGCTCGAACAGGTTTTTCTGCTGGCAAGTGATGCCGAAGTATGGTTGAATACCAACGAGAAAACAAAACGCTCTCAGATTCTTGACGTAGATTCACGCCTTGAAAATCTTCCTCCGTACAAGAATGCCCGCATATACAATAACAACAAGATTACCAGTGAATACGGAGGAAGTGATTTCTGGGAGTCAGGAATTGTGCATCCTGACATTATTCTGATGGACTTGCACAAGATTTTAACTGGTGACGACAGCGACTTGCATTATTACATGAGATTGGAATAGGAAACGATTTGAACAGGGCATTATCATATATTATCAAGTTTGCAGTAATCGTAGTGGTGCTGGTGGCATTGGCAGTACTTGACGTATGCACTGGTTCGAACAAAATACCGCTGTCGGATATTTTTGGCTATATCTTTGGTAGTTCTGATTTGTCGGTGGACTACCAGTTTACGATTCGTGAGTTCCGTTTGGCGCGACTTATAACCGCCATGGTTGCCGGTGCTGCACTTTCGGTGTCGGGTTTGCTTATGCAGACGGTTTTCCGCAATCCACTTGCAGGTCCATACGTGCTTGGAATAAGCAACGGCGCAAGTTTGGGCGTGGCAGTAGTGGTGCTTGGCAGCGGACTTTTTTTGCCGTCGTCGGCAGATGTTTCGAACTTTGCAATTTTGCTGGCTGCAGGCGTTGGCGCCGCTGCCGTACTGATGCTTATACTTGCTGTGAGCATTCGCGTGCGCGATATTTTGAGCATTCTCATCGTTGGTATTCTGGTGTCGGGCGTGGTGGCATCGGTGGTAAACGTTATGCAGTTCTTTTCCAACGAGGTCAATGTTAAGTCGTATGTGGTGTGGACTATGGGAAGTCTCGATTCGGTCTCGTTCAACGATTCTATAGTGCTTGTGCCTGTATGCGTGCTTATGTGCGCATTGCTGTATATGTTTTCCAAGAAACTCAACATACTTCTCCTTGGAGAGCAGTTTGCTGTAAGCATGGGGTTGAATATCAAATGGTTGAGGGTTATTGTGTTCGCTGGAGTGAGCGTGCTTACAGGTGCTGTTACTGCCTTTTGCGGTCCGCTAGGTTTCATAGGACTTGCCGTGCCGCATATTTCGAGGTGGATTTTCAATACGTCGAACCATTTTGTGCTAATTCCTGCTTCAATGATTTTGGGCGCCGCTTTCCTGCTATGTGGCGATATACTTTCACATAGTCTTTACTCGCAGGGCGTTTTGCCAATAAATGCGGTGATTTCCATTTTAGGCGCACCATTTATAATATGGATAGTGTTTAAAAACCAGCGTACAGTAATATGATGGGAGAGTGTGTTCTAAATATTGATGGTCTAGTTTTTGGACATAAATTTCCGCTAGTTAAAGAACCGGTAGCGCTGTCGGCGTGTGCAGGTGATTTCATTTGTCTTGTGGGACGAAATGGAACTGGCAAAACCACAATGCTGAATACGCTAATTGGTGTAAAGAAACCCTTGTCGGGACAAATAAGCATCTGCGGAGTGCCGTTGGGGAAGATTTCGGCTCGCGAGAAGTCTCATTTTATAAGTTTTGTGCCGTCGAAGGTTGAGACGGTGCTTAATATGCGCATTCGTGACCTTATTGCGGTAGGTAGAAGCCCATATACAAATATTTTCGACCGTAGGACAAAGGCCGACAACGCTATAATTGATGAGTTTATACAGAAATTCGGATTGTCTGATATTGCTAATTCAATGATAACGGAAATAAGCGACGGAGAAAGACAAAAGGCGATGATATGCAGGGCTTTGGTACAGCAGACTCCCATCATTCTGTTGGATGAACCCACCGCTTTCCTCGATTATTTTGCAAAGCGTCGGTTGCTTTCCGACCTGAAGAACATTGCCTCGGCGGAGAATAGATGTATAATTTTCTCGTGTCACGATCTTGAGGTAGCAACAAAGTTCTGTTCTCATATCTGGCTGCTCGATGATGGCGTGCTTGTACAAATGACCGTTGATGATTTCCTTAATGGAGATTACTTTTCAAAATATCAGTAAAATGAATGCTGGAATCATAATTATAGGTGACGAAATCCTTATTGGACAGGTAGTTGACATTAATTCATCGTGGATTTCGCGTGAGATGAACAAGATAGGTTTCCGTACAGAAACCGTTATTACTGTTGGCGACGACGGAAAGTCGATTTCCGATGCTATTGACCAATGCTTCAAGGTTGCCGATGTGGTGTTTATGACTGGCGGACTTGGTCCTACTAAGGATGACATTACCAAGAAGGTCATTTGCGAAAAGTATGGTACAGAACTGGTGCTTGATGAAAAGGTTCTTGCAAATGTTGCCGATATGCTTGGTCGTCGAGGTATTGCTCTTACCGAAAATAATAGGGGACAGGCGTTGGTTCCCGCTACGGCAAAGGTTATCAATAATGCTGTCGGAACTGCTCCGGCGATAATGATGGAAAAAAACGGAAAACTCCTGTTTTCTATGCCTGGTGTGCCTTTTGAGATGCGCTATCTTATGGAGAATGAGATAATTCCACTGATAAGGAAACACTGCAATCTAAAACCTGTGTTCCACAAGACATTGCTGCTTACAGGCATTGCCGAGTCGATACTTGCCGAAAAGATTTCCGACTGGGAGGATTCGCTTGCCGAAAATGTGAAGTTGGCATACTTGCCTGCCTATTCGAGCATACGGCTACGTTTGAGCGTATATGCGCCAGATGAAAGCACTGAGCAGTATATTTCGTCAAAAGTAGAGGAATTGAAGCGTATTGTTCCTGAAAATATTATCGCATACGAGGACATAAAGTTGGAGGAACTTGTAGGTAAGTTGTTGAAGGAAAGGCATTGTACTGTTGCAACAGCAGAAAGTTGTACTGGCGGAAAGGTTGCGTCGTTGATTACTTCGATTTCTGGAAGTTCGGAATACTATACGGGTTCAGTTGTGTCTTATTGCAACGAGGTCAAGGTCGATGTGCTTGGTGTAAGTCGTGATGACCTTGAAAAGTATGGTGCAGTGAGTTCCACTGTTGCCGAGCAGATGGCATCGGGAGTACGCCGTCTGTTGAAGACTGACTATGCTGTTTCGACTACCGGAGTTGCTGGTCCTACTGGCGGCAGTGATGAGAAACCTGTTGGAACTGTGTGGATTGCTGTTGCTACGCCAAAAAAAGTTCTAAGCCGCAAGTATGTTTTTGGCAAGGACAGGGCGATTAATATTGAACGCTTTGCCGCCTCTGCTCTTTCGATGCTGATTACAACAATGATGGGAGAGTAGAAGATTACTTTCTTACAAACACAAGATATGTTTTCTTGTCGTAAAAGAATTTTAATGTGTCGCTATACATGTTATAGGTATTGACCTTTATCATGTTGTTCATGAACACCAGATTGTCGGTTTCGTCTTCGGCTGCCGGCTGGTAGTTGAATCCCGACCACACAATCTTGTTGCCTTTGCGAATGTTGTATACCGACGAGAAACTGCTGCTTACCGATTCTCCAATCATGGAGTTGTTTTTCATAAAGTGCAGGTTGAAGCAAGTATCTCCTCCGGGAATAGGTTTGCGGTATTCGCCGTTGGCATTGATTCTCACAAGATGCCAGTCGCCTATGAAATTGCCGTAGACTTCGTCGTTGGCATCGCACGACATCATTGTAAACAATGTAGTTGATGCAACCATGACAATAACCAAGAACCTTATTAACCTATAATTTGCTGACGACATATTTTTTCCGTTTTAATTAGAATGCAAAGATAACATTTATTACATGAATTTACAATGGCGGTTACTTGCCGAAGTTGTCTATGTCGGCAATGTCCTTATCGGAAAGACGTGAAAGGCAGTTCATTGTAATTAGGTTGTAGTTTATCTGCGAGGTGTTTTCTAGTACTTCCATCCTGTCGAATGCCTCGAAAAGCGATGTTCCTACGGTAATTGCGCCATGTTTCTCCATTATTGCAGCATTGCACGATGTCATTACGCTCGCACATTCTTCGGCAAGTTCGGCAGACCCCATTAGATGGTAGCCGACAAAACCAACCTCTCCAAGCATATAGCGTGCTTCGCCGGTAATAGCCGAATCCACCTTTTTTGCTGCTACAGCAAATGTTGAAGCATAAACCGGATGTGAATGTACAATAGCAAAAACATCGGGACGTGATGCATATATTTTCAGGTGCATCTGCGTTTCCATGCTCGGTTTTAACTTGGGTGTAATGTTTTTGCCGTCGGGCGACAGAATTATAACCTTGCGCATGTCGATGCACGACTTGTCGCTTTGGCTAGCCGTAATCAGAATATGTCCGTCGGCTGTTTTGAAACTCACGTTTCCTCCGCTTACCGTTGTAAGCCGCCTGTCGTAAAGGCGGCGCATTGTTTCGGCAACTCTTATTCTTTCAAGTTCAAACATCAGAAAAGTTTTTTTATCTCGTTTGGCTTTACAATTCCCTTTTCGGTTATTATGCCGGTAATAAGTTCTGCCGGAGTGACATCGAAGGCAGGATTTTTTGCATGGGAAGTCGGGTTTGCCATTATAAATGTTTCCATGTTTCCCGACTGCGTTAGTCCCGAATATTTCAGCACTTCATCCTCGTCGCGCTCTTCGATTCTGATATGCTTTCCGTCGGGAGTTCCAAGGTCGATTGTCGATAGTGGTGCAGCAACGTAAAAAGGTATGCCATAGTATTTTGCAGCAATGGCTTTTTCCATTGTGCCAATCTTGTTGGCAGTATCACCGTTTGCTGCTATTCGGTCGGCGCCAACAATCACCATGTCTATTTTACCGAGCGACATATAGTGTGCTCCTGCATTGTCGGGGATGATGGCATGGTCGACTCCTGCCGATGCCAGTTCCCACGCCGTAAGCCGTGCTCCCTGATTGCGCGGACGGGTTTCGTCGGCATATACGAAAATCTTTTTTCCCGATGCCTGTGCTGCATATATCGGGGCAAGTGCACTTCCATAATCCACAAGTGCTAGCCAGCCAGCATTGCAATGTGTTTCAATGCCAAAACCATCCTTAATAAGTGTGTTTCCATGCACGCCAATCATACGGCCTGCTTCGGCGCATTCGTCGGCAACGGCAAATGCTTCGCTGATGGCAAATTCGCGAGAAACGGATGCTCCTTTCAAAACCCTGTCTGTTGCATAAAACAAATTTACGGCAGTAGGGCGGGTGGAATCTATTTTTTTCTTTGCATCGGCAAGATTATCAAGCAAATGCTTGTCGTCCGACATGCAAATTGCCTGGTACATTCCGTATGCCGCAGCAGCGCCAATAGAACCAGCACCGCGGGTTATCATGGTTTTTATTGCCATGCAGGTATCTTCTAATGTTTCAGCGCGGTAAATCTTAAATTCAAAAGGCAATAGATTCTGCTCAATCATGCAGACGGTTGAACCTTCCAACCAAATTGCCCGATAGTGTACACCATTTACATTCATTACAATAGCGAATGTTTAGAAAAATGTCCGATTACTGATTCGGCATACGTCTTTGATACGGGAATTTCTGGGGAATTGTCGAAATCAAGGTCGATAAACAATCCCATCTTTTCCTTGCGCAAAACCTTTACTTTGTTGAAGTTAACCACATACGAGCGGTGGCAGCGCACAAGGTCGCATTCCGAAAATGTGTCCTCAATTGATTTCAGCGTTGACCTGAGCATAAAGCGCGAAAACTTGCCTTTGTTGGAATAGTAGATGTTGACATAGTTGTCAGCCGATTCAATGTACAGCAGGTTGTCAATATCAACAGAAAGTTTCAACTGTCCCTTGTCGTCGCTAAAATTTACAATGTTATGCTTGGTTTCTGGCTGTTCTTTCAAGAGAAGTTCGGTTTCGGAAATAGACTTCGACATGTCCGACTTGGTATCGTCAGTTTCTGTTGCTTTTGTCTGTACAACAGCGTCATCCTCGACATCCCGCTTTACTTTCAGTGCCACATACATCCACGAAATGATATATGGAACCAAAAGCAACAAGGCCACGTACATGAAAATTCTCGGAAAAATATCGAAATAGCCCTGTCCTATATAGTTCGGGTCGTAATCGTGTGCGAAATACGTATATAATGCCGATAATACTGCGAGTTCACAAGCAACCCATATCAAGAAACCTTTGAATTTCAAGATTACCTTGTTGCGGAGAATATACATCAAGGAGCGGCTTGCAAGCAAAACGAGGAAACCGATTCCTACAACAGACAAGACAGTCATAACATAGTCGTCAGTGTCCTTCCAGTCGAGCCACGACTTTACGTTAAATGGATTCACAAGGAAGATAAAGCCGATAGCGAAAGCATAAACAAAAACCAAGAAAGCGGCTATATTCCTCTTACGGTTGAAGTATTTTATTATCGTATCTTTCAAATCAAAATCCCTTTCAAAAATGAGGGTGCAAAGGTATATCTTTTTATCGAAACATAGCAACTTTTAATCAACACTATTTCAACATTTGAGGATACATATCAACATTGCAGGTTAATATTATTGGTGCAAATGGAAGTTGCGTTTCGGAAAATAGTTTCTAACTTTGTGTGCTTGTCCACGAAGTGTCATATCGTGGGCGGTGTAAATAAATGTTGGACAGAAAATAAAAACAGAAGATGGAAGTAACAAGACTTTTTGACATTCTTGATAGGTATTTGGAAGAATATCCAGAACAGAAAGTTGCCATTGCTGGCAAAGTAAACACTGAATGGAGAGAATATAGTCCCAAAGAATATTATGACCTTGTGAACCAAGTTAGTTGCGGTTTGCTCGAAGATGGCATAAGGCCGGGTGACAAGGTTGCGCTCATCAGCGGAAACAAACCCGAATGGAACATGGTCGACATGGCTGTAATGCAACTCGGATGCATAATCGTGCCAGTTTATCCTACAATATCAGAATCGGACTATGAGTATATCCTCAACCACAGCGAAGCAAAGATTGCAATAGTTGAGGGCGCAAAGATTGCTGAAAAGATTAAGCAGGTATCGGCTAACCTGCAGCATCTGCAGAAGATGTATACTTTCAACAAGGTTGAAGGTTATCCCGAATTTGCCGAACTGCTAGAGAACGGAAAGCAGCATCTTGACGTTGAGAAGTTGAAAGAACTTAAGTCGGCTGTAAAGCCAGAAGACTGCTCAACGATAATATACACCTCGGGAACAACAGGAACTCCCAAAGGCGTAATGCTTTCACACAAGAATATCGTGCACCAGATAATGGGTATCATAATGACGCCCTCACCTTGGTCGAAACGCGCATTCAGTTTCCTCCCGCTATGCCACGCATACGAGCGTCTGTTGGTTTTCATGTACCAGTACCTTGGCATGTCGGTTTACTATGCGCAAAACCTCGGCACAATAGGCGAAAACCTCAAGGAGGTGCACCCGACAATGATGACAGCAGTACCTCGAGTCCTGGAAAAGATGTTCGACAAGGTATACAACTCTGGCAAGAAGTTGTCGGGCATGAAAAAGAAAATTTTCTACTGGGCAATGGATTTGGCTCAGCAGTACAAGATTCAGGACTTTGAACGCTCTGCTTGGTACAATTTCAAACTGAAAATTGCAGATAAATTGGTCTACAAGCAAATCCGTGCAGGAATCGGTGCCGAAAATTTCGATATCATCGTGTCGGGCGCTGCTAGCATCCAACCACGTATCGCTTCGTTCTTCTCGGCTATAAAGATGCCTGTATTTGAGGGTTACGGTCTTACCGAAACTTCACCAGTTATCTCTGTAAGTTGCCGCAAGAAATACGGACGCGAAGTCGGCACTGTTGGTTTCCCGTTGCCTGGTATCGAGGTTAAGATTGACAAGGATACAAACGAGGTTATGTGCCGCGGAAACAATGTCATGATGGGCTATTACAAGAATCCTGAATTGACAAAGGAGGTCATCGATGAGGATGGTTGGTTCCACACTGGCGACTGCGGCTATCTTACCGAGCATAACCAGTTGGTTCTCACAGGTCGTTTGAAAAACATCTTCAAGACTTCGTTCGGAAAATATGTTAACCCTCAGGCAATAGAAAACAAGTTTGAGGAATCGCCGTTCATTGAAAATATGGTCGTTTTCGGAGAAAACCAGAAATTCCCGGCAGCACTCATATATCCAGATTTTTCGTTCCTGAAACTTTGGTGTTCAAGGCACGATGTGGAATATACCGACGAAAAACGGATAATTACCGATCCGACAATCATTGCCCGCTTCAATCGCGAACTTGATAAGTACAATGCTTTCTTTGGCGATACCGAAAAGGTTAAGAAAATCAAACTTATATCTGATGAATGGTCGCAGGCAACAGGCATTCTTACTCCTACGCTGAAGGTCAAGAGGGCGGTCGTAAAGGAACGCTACAAAAAGGAAATAGAAGAGTTGTTTGCATAATTCATTGGCATGAATAAGGTAGTGGTTTCCATTTTGCTGTTTTCGTTGCTGTCGGCAAACATGTGGGCAGTAAATCCTCCTGGTACAAAGAAGGTTAAGATTGGCAAGGAAACCATATATGTCGATCAGGAAGAAATTCGTGTTGCCGACTGGTTGGAATATATTCGCTACCTTGAACATAAGTATGGAAAGGAGTCGGACGAGGTAAGGTCTGCGTATCCCGAAGGAATCACGGAAAAGGAACTGGTGATGAAGAAAAAACTCACTCATCCAGTTACAGACATAACGCTCGAACAGGCAACTGAATACAGCAGGTGGCGCACCGATGTGGTAAATTCGGTAAACGAGGAGACTGGTATGGGGAAAGTTCAGTACATCCTTCCGACCGAGGAACAGTATTTAAAGTTAATTAGGACTTTCGGTTCGTACGAAATTCTTTCCGACAAGAATAAAACTGAACGTATAGTAGGACTGCAAAGTGGCGTGCTGGAACTGACGTCTGATGGTTCGGTGCTGAAAAACAACGGCACATTCTCGAAGGATGAAAAAGTTCCCGGAAGTAATGTCGGGTTCCGGTGTATTGCCTTGGTGTCAAAAGATAAGAAATGAAGATGACTAGGATATTCATTGCTTTAATAACTTTTGTATTGCTTGTTGCGGGTGCTTTTGCTCAAAGTCCGAAGTACGAGTCGCAGCAGAATTCATTTCTTGCCAGCAAGGAACTGAAAAATGCAGGTGTCGGACTGTATGCTGAAAATTTGGAAACAGGAGAAGTCCTGCTCGACTATAATTCGAATGTATCGTTCACGCCAGCGTCAATCCTCAAACTTTTCACTACCTCTATGGCTACCGAATTGCTTGGCACAAGCACTCGTTTCAAGACGAAGATTGCGCATAGCGGAACTGTCGAAGACGGCATTCTGAACGGTGACCTGTATATAATCGGCGGTGGCGACCCTTGTCTTGGCACAAGTCGCTATTCGGGCATATACGGCGAAGACATCATACAGACTTGGTGCGACAAGGTCAAGGAATTTGGCATTAAGAAGGTAAACGGCAACATCATTGCCGACATTTCATACTTCGGTCAGGTGCCGATACCCGACAAGTGGGTATGGGAAGACCTCGGAACATACTATGGAACACCAGGTGCGTCAATCAACTACATGGACAATACCTACGAAATGTATTTCAATACAGGTGGCAACAAGGATACAGCGGTGCTTGTGAAGGTTGTTCCCGACGACTTGGAACTGAATGTTGTTAACGAGGTTGTTGCGTCGTCAAGTGTCAGCGATGACAATACTGTTATTTACAAGGGATATGGCGAAAACGATGTTGTTGTAAGAGGAGCGCTTCCATGCAACAAGACCGAATACAAGGTGAAGGGTTGTATTCCTAATCCTCCAAAATATGTTGTGCGTAGCATGTACTACAAACTTCGGAATTCGGGTGTTCCAGTGACTGGAACTTACATTGTAAGTGCAAAGAAGTACGACGACGAGCAGGAAAGGACGGTAATTCATACTACTTCGGGACCAAATCTCAGTACAATCGTAAACTATACCAACCTTATGAGTTGCAATTTGTATGCTGAGATATTGATGCTGCAGATTATGCATCGCACTGGAAAGTCTCTTGCCGACTATGGAAAAGGTTTTCTTAGCAACCGTGGTATCGAAAGCGCTGGCTTTTTCCCCGTTGATGGTAGCGGAGTAAGTCATTTCGATGCAATAACTGCTAAGCAGACTGCACAACTATTGAAGCATATCAGCAAAAGCAAATATGGTGAGAACTTTATTTCGGGAATGGCAGTCGCTGGGAAAAGCGGAACTCTCAAGAGTTACAAGTGCAGTGCCGATGGGACAATAAAGGTTCAGGCAAAAACTGGCAGTATGACGCGTGTTCGCTCGTTGGCGGGTTTTATCACCAATACACGTAAGGAAAGAATAGTTTTCTGCTTAATTATCAATAATTACGACGCTAAAGGACCGCAAATCCGCACAGTAATCGATGATTTCATAAAAGCGGTGGGAAAAGCGTAGCCGATAACTATCCACCAAAATTTTCTAAAAAGAATTTCCAAAATTCTTCAAACCTACGACAAGTTTTGGCGTAGGTACATGCGACATTTGTTGTCGTAAGAATCAAAAAAATTAAAGCTATGATTACTGACATTAAAGAGTTCGGAGCAAATCTCGGCAACCGCGAATACTGGGACAGTTGTGGTGCAGAGTGGAATCACACGACAATCGAACAAAAAATCTTTAAGCTTGCGGAATTTGTACAGGCAGGAGGCGACCTCTACCCCGTAATATACAAGTATGCCAAAGGTCGCGAATACACATACCGCCGTGCTATAAATTGGTGTATTTTGGATTACCTCAACACACTGATGGTCGAAGGATATTATGTAAATTTTATGTTGCTTGACAACAAAGAGGCGGTAAAGCTACTGAGCGAATTGCTTAAAGTCGGTGCGGAACGAAAATTGAAATCCAAACGAATCGACTCCCGCTTTTATGACTATTACGAATGGGAACTAAAAAAAGTAGAAGACGAAAGCATACTCAATGCCATTGAGGAGGAGCACAAGCAAAAGTACCCAAACGAAACGTTGGACGACCAGAAAAAGCTTGTAAGAAAGTGGAAAGACGGATGCTGGTGGAGGAAATAGCATTCGCCGTGACACCAAAAATACCAAAGAAAAAAATGAGATTAAGGGATGTTTGGAGGAGAATAATGGGGAATTAAGCCGCACCCTGAGTTGTTCCCTGAGCTTGTCGAAGGGTGTCGAAGGGAAGGCGAAGAACAAGGCGGCAATCAAGATATTTTTGCTTCGAGAAAATTTACGAAGAAAAAAAACATCTATCAACCTAGAAACATTCAGTATTAATTTTTAATTTTGGAACACTAAAAACATAAAGCTATGCCACAGATGATAAACTTAGGGAGCGAAATGCTCCGCATAACGCCCAAGGGCGTTGAATATTCGACCAGCGGCGGACGTATTTGGTCGATACGTTATATGGGCACTTCGTGCGGCTCTTTTGTTGACCTGCTGCCATACGGAACTGAAATTCTTGCTGTTACCAGCAAGGGAATATATTCGAGCAGTAACTCAGGTCGCACCTGGTCGTTACGCTATATGGGCACTTCGTGCGGCTCATTCCAAAACCTTATGGACGGCGGCAGAGAACTTCTCGCCAACACCGACAAAGGCCTG
The DNA here is from genome assembly GCA_017651185.1 of Bacteroidales bacterium. Taxonomy (GTDB): domain Bacteria; phylum Bacteroidota; class Bacteroidia; order Bacteroidales; family ML635J-15; genus Bact-19. The sequence continues at coordinate 86,907 of JAGCDJ010000037.1, forward strand.
TATTACTCGACCAATGGTGGTAGAAGTTGGGGGAAGAGGAGATGAAAGGGATTTTGAAGAATGGAGATTAAATGTAAATGTGAGAAGTCGTTTTTCTCGGAATTTGTTTAAATGGACTTCGGCAGAGGAAGAGGGAAATGATGGAATTTGAGTATAATTAGAAGTCCTGCATGTGATTAAGAAATGAATTTTTGGATGATTAATCCTAAAAATGAAGGTGTAGATACTGATTTGCAAAACGAATCAATAGACTCTGTTTTTATGGGATGGGGAGAAGATGTTTGTCCCAAATTTTACAATGAAGTTAAGAAAAATGACATCATAATTGTAACGGAAGGTTCTCACGCCTACACAAGGATTCATTATATTGGAATTGCTGACTATATAGAAGAAGAAGATAAATGTTGGCATTTAAAGTATTCAACAGATAAATTAAACGATAGGATTGCTAAAATAATTCAAGACAATCCTGGTGATTTTGGCGGAGGCATATCAAAAAATCCTTGGGGTCCAACAAAATCCATTATATTATTAAAGAATCATGATGCTGAAATACAAATAAAAAAAGAATTAAATAAGTTTTTTATGGAACAACGTAATAATGAATACATAAAAGGATTAATGAACATTTTGACCAATAACCATAACATAATCCTTACAGGTGCACCTGGTACGGGCAAAACATATATGGCAAAGCAAATTGCCCAAATAATGATTTTTGGAGAACCCAAAAAAGAAATGTCAGAAGAAGAAAAAAAACAATTTAACGAGCAGTGTAGTTTTGTTCAGTTCCACCCAAGTTATGACTATACAGATTTTGTCGAAGGATTGAGACCTAAAAATGATAGTGGAAATATTGGTTTTGAACGCAAAAATGGCATATTGAAAGATTTATGTGCAAAAGCACTGATTCGTCAATCTGCAGACTCATCAATTACGGAAAAGTTAAACACAAATCCTACAGTTTGGAAAGTGTCTCTGGCAGGGACTGGAGATAACCCAATCAGAAAAGACTGCATGGAAAATGGATATATTAGAATAGGATGGAAAGAATATGGAAATGTAGATGACTTTAATGAATTTGAGGATTGGTCATTGGGAGGAAAAAATATATTGCGAGCATTTCAAAATATAATGAAAGAAGGTGACATTGTTGTGTCATGTTATTCTGCAAAAGAAATTGATGCCGTAGGTATTGTGACTGGAGAATATGAGTATCGTGATGATTTTGAAGATTTTCCTAGATTAAGGAAAGTAGATTGGCTTGTTAAAAATATTAAAGAGGATATTGTTGAAATTAATGGTTGTAAATTTACACTTCCAACAGTATATAAATCAAATATAACGGCAGAAGATGCTCTGAAAATTGTAAAAAAACATAATCCATCATCCTTTATTAGCAATAATGACAAATCATATATTTTAATTATCGATGAAATCAATCGAGGAGAAATATCTAAGATTTTCGGTGAATTGTTTTTCTCTATTGACCCAGGTTATCGAGGAGAAAATGGTCGTGTGCAGACTCAGTACCAAAATATTATAGAAGAAGGTGATATTTTTAAAAAAGGCTTTTATGTCCCCGAAAATGTATATATCATTGGCACGATGAACGACATTGACCGCAGTGTTGAAAGTATGGATTTTGCATTCCGTCGAAGGTTTGCATTTAAGGAAATAACAGCAGAAGAAACACAATCGATGCTAGACAAAGATGATGCATGGAAAATAGACGGAAAATCATTTAAACCAGATGTTGCCATTATTGACAACATAAAAAACAGAATGAACAATCTTAATAATAAGATTTGGTCCAAAGAAAAAGATGATGATAAATGCATTGAAGGTCTATCTTCTGCATACCATATCGGAGCAAGTTATTTCTTGAAACTGGTCAATTACAGAACAGACGATAATTCGTATGACAACGAGTCATTTGAGAAACTATGGAATTATCACCTTGAAGGTCTTTTGAGAGAATATTTGCGTGGAATGCAAAATGTAGATGAGAAAATCAATTTGTTAAAAGCAGCATACGATAATGAGTCTGATACAAATAACTGACAATCACGATTGGATATCATACAAAAATTGCATAAAAGGCTCTATACCTTCGATTGATGATCTTGACAATTTAAAGGAAATAGCCAATAAAACGATAATGGAACTTACGCAGGACCATTCTCAAAATTTATTGATATTTCCTTTAGATTTGAATAGTTATGGTGATGACATAGGCAAAAGCCTCATCATGTCTGTCAATGGAGATTTGATTTCAACAGGCAACATTCTTGGGTTCGTTGGGAGAAACGACACACAATTGGACATCAGGTCTCGTTTTGCAAAAAATGACAACAATGATTATTTCCTTCATTATATGTTGCAGAAAGTGTTTTCCATCAATCTGTTTGACATTCAACACACAATAAGCAAGCAACCTATTTTCGATTTCCTTTTGTATCTTTTCCCACATTTTCTAAAAAAAGCATTGGCACAAGGCCTTTATAAGAAATACAGGCGGTTCGAATATAATAATGCTAATGTTCGCGGTCCAATAGATGTAAATCGTCATATTCGCCAGAATATTCCATTCAAAGGAACTATTGCATATTCTACAAGAGAACATAGTTACGACAACGAGATTACTCAGTTAGTTCGCCATACCATAGAGTTTATAAGAGCGAAAGTACAAGGTTCAACCATATTAAACAACGATTTGGAAACCAAGGATTGTGTATCGCAAATTGTAATGGCAACGCAAACTTATAATGTTAGGGAGAGAAATAAAATCATCAACCAAAATCTACGTCCTGTGTGGCATCCATACTTTTCCGCATATACTGATTTGCAGAAAATATGCTTGCAGATTCTTCGTCACGAGTCAATCAAATACGGACAGGAAAAAGATAAAGTATATGGAATCTTGTTCGATGGGGCTTGGCTATGGGAGGAGTATTTGAATAAAATATTTAAAGAAAATAATCTAACAATAACTCATGCTAAAAATAAAATAGGAGAAAATGGCATATCATTGTACAAAGGAGGTCCAAAGTGCTATTATCCTGATTTTTATAAAATTGCCAAAGATGATGCGGAAAACACATTTGTGATGGATGCTAAATATAAACGTTTGAACACCGATAAGAACATAGACGAATGCACAGGACATAATGTTATTTCTATTTGTCATGATGATCTATTTCAAATGATAACATATATGCATGTTTTGCAAGCCCAACATTGCGCATTGCTATATCCATTGGAAATAGAGGAGTCTGATAATCATTATGTATGTGCATCAAAATCCAGATGTTTGAATGGCTATGGAGGTGAAATTCATGGATATGGCATAAAAATTTCAACAACGAAAGAAATGAAAGATTTTTGGGATGAAATGAAGGATGCAGAACTTGAATTGTGCAAATATTTAAATGATATTTGCAAATACGTTTAGATAATAAGGTGTGTAAATCAGCGCACCTTATTGTTTTCCATTCATAAAATGCAAAACAATAATTTTTCTCCGAAATTTAATCATTTGTAATTTACAAATTTGTAAAGTTTGCAATTCTCAGTCAGGCAATAATTCACGCAATTATGGTAGTATCATATTTGGCAAATAATTTGATTGGACTTTCGCTGGAAGATATGTTATAATATACTAAAAGTACCTTTCTAAACATAATTTTAGAAAACTATACCGCAAAAATATGCTTATAATTTACTAAATTTTACAAATCAAACAAATAGATCGTCCATTGTGACCTGTGACTGGGCAATGCCGCTGTACTCGTTACGCTGAAGTCCGTAGGTTGTTATCATAGTCAAATGCACAGACTTACGAGCACCCAGAACTTGTTCAAAAACAGCTAACTTGTGTCGGATGGCTTGCTCTACCGATTTTGTAATCAAATACTTATCTGAAGAAAACTTTATCTCGCACACATTCACCACATTGTCGCTTCGGTCTATAAGAAGGTCTATTTGCGCGCCGTCGTGCTCGTCTGTTGCTGCTGTGCGCCACGAATATTCTGCCGAAATTATACCGCTTATGCCCAGTGCCTTCTTAATCTGCGGAATATGCCAAAGACATACGCGCTCGAAGGCAAGCCCCTTCCAAATTGAAATCTTAGGAGAATCGATTGCCGACAACCAATAGCCGTCGCCAACAACATCAACCTCGCGCAAAAAACGGTAATAAAATAGCGTGTAATTGTCAATAAGCTGGAAGGTTGCACCATACTTTTTCTTGTCAAATGCCTGATAGCGACGGACAAAACCGCATTGTTCAAGTTCGTCGAGCATTTTTGTAAGCAAACCGCTGTTCTCTACTCCAGATGTTGAAGAAATTTCGTCGCGGCTCATGCCTATCTTCTTGGTCGCCAGTGCTTCCACTATCGCCATATATGGTTCAGGACGCTTGAACAAAGAGGAATATAGCTCGCTAAATTCGTTGCGCAACTTACAATCGTTGGAGAACAATAGCCTGTCCATATTCTGCGCAAGGCTTTCGCCACGACGCATAAGACTCCAATAATATGGTATGCCGCCAAGTGCCATATAAGCCTCGACAATTTCCTTGCGCGTCATCGGAATGCCTTGGAAACGAACATATTGCTCACATTCGGCAAGAGTAAACGGCTTGACATGGATTTGCTCGGTAAGACGGTTGTGCAATCCGCCTCTGTTTTTCATTATGTTGTTGACAATCCACGAAGTAGCACTGCCACAAACTATCAGTACAACGTCCTTCTCCGCCCGTGCAGTTGCCCAACCGTTCCAGAAATGTTCGAGCGCACTGATAAATTTCGACTTGGGAGTGTCCATCCACGAAAGTTCGTCAAGGTAAATGATTTTCTTGCGATCATTCGATTGCTCGATAAGTTGCAGAAGCATCGAAAAGGCATCAAACCAATCCTTGGGCAAGTTGCATTTTTCAAGTCCAGCAGCACGAAGCGAATCGCGGAATGCCGAAAGTTGCCGTTTCATATCGCCGTTGGCGACTCCAACGTGCTGAAATGTAAAGTTGTAGCCGAATGTTTCACGGATTAGATAGGTCTTCCCAACCCTTCTTCGCCCATATACGGCACAAAACTGCGGTTCGTCCGACTCGACAAGTCTTAACAGGTCTTCTTGCTCTTTCTTCCTTCCGATAATCATAGCAAATATTTTGGTGCAAAAATAATAAAATCTTTTTATAACTTACTAAATCAATGTAAAAATATTTAGTTTTAGAAAACTATACCGCAAAAATATGCTTATAATTTACTAAATATTGTATTGTTTATAACCTTTAGTTCACGCAGCGAAGCAAACTTTTCTTAAAAACTTCATTCCGCTCGAGTCGCGGGGGATTTTACTTTTTTTATTCGCCCCTATAATTGATTTTCAGCGGTGCTCATGATTGTCTTCGACAATTGTCAGCAAAAAAAGTAAACAAAAAAACTGTGTCCGCTGAGTCTGCTTCGCTAAAAATTGTCTGCACTACGCTAAAAGTCAGAAACTTGTTTCCGTTTTACTCCAACTTCGAACAGACTGACTTTTTACGCTTCGTTTCACCAATTTTCTTAACGCTCACCAGCCGCCCACTGAGCGGAGTCGATGGGCAAGGCGGCAATCAAGGTATACTCGCTTCGCTTCGTGAGCTAAAGGTTCTCCCTTCGGTCGATGTGTTTAAAAGATAATTTTCGCTTCGAGAAAAATATTGCAAATCTAGGTTCGTTACAACTTTTCACAAAGAATCCGCACACCCATTTTCCTGCTACTAGCAGAATTCACATCCGCATCCATATATTTTGTTATTTTGCATTCGAACCCAAACGAAAAAATGATATGGACATAGAGAATAGAATTAAGGAAATTGCTGTTTCACCACGAAACATTCACAAGGAGTTTTACGACGAGAAAGTAAAAACGCTACTCGCACAGCAAAAACAGGATCCGAACATAAAGGAATTGCAATTGAACAGCATTACGGTATTCGAGACAATAAAAGAACATTTCCCGGAGGCGACAATAACAAAGCGACTAGACTCATACTACGGTCTGCTGATAAAACTTAAAAATGCGGATTTTCTCATACAGGGGCTGCGCGCATATAAAATCATTGAGCTAAAAAAGAATAACTATTTGCCTTTTGTATCCGAGTATATTTTTACATCTGCATGTATTTCCACAATTCCAAACCTTATAGAATTTATGAAGGAGATTGACCGCCTGATGCCCGAATGGGAAAAGGAATTCGCCAATATGATTGCCGCACACAGCAACGACATACTGGACAAGCAACGCAATTGGGTGTTGAAAGGAAAGCGTTCTGTGGACAACATTTTGGAATACCGAATAGAGTCGTTCCTGCTGGAATGTCGCCCAACGCCTAATTCAACTACGAATATGTCATTTGAAAACTTCCATATAAAAATCTACTATGCCCTGATTATAATTGATGTCCCCAATCATTGCAGTATAAGCCTTCGCAATAATGGAATTGATATAGAACACTTCAAACAACTGGACAAAATGATTCCAATTTGGATTGACGAGCTGGCGGAACTGAACCTTGAGTACAAAAAACTGGAAAAATCGAAGGAAGTGGGGGAGTTAAGCGTTACGGCACTGGTAAAGAAAAAAATGAAAGCGCTTGGTTGCGAATACTACATCAAAAGAAACTTCAAGTCGATGTCGCTTTACATAAAAGTTGACCAACAATGTATGAGAAAATTCTTTTTGCCGTACAATGACATTGGGTTAATCCGCAGACGACTTGATAGTATTGAAGATACATTCAAAGGCAAAATGATATACTACAATGCGTTCAGAATGAAGCTTATGGAGCAACGGCTGAAATGGACGAGGGAAATTCCAGAACCCAAAGATGAGTAAATTGTAATCTGCGACAAATTTTGACGCAACTTGCACTTTCCTTTGTCCAAAAAATATTATGGATATAAAGGAAGCAATCAAAAACATCGTATCTAGACCGACAGAAATACACAACGCATTTTATCAAGAGAAAGTTAAATCAATATTTTCTCGGCAAATAAATGACAAGAATCTTAAACGCTTGGAAATAAATGATAAAGATGTCATTGATACGATAAAAAGCCATTTCCCTGAAGCGATTTTCTTCGAATCATTATTAATCGACCATCGCAATTGTGACTATTTAATAAAACTTAAGAATGTTGATTTTAAAATTAATGTATATTACAAAAAAAGATGTAAATATATAGAAACAAAGGGTCTGTTGGCGTACTATACTGCTAATATTCCAAACCTTATAGAATATATGAAGGAGATTGACCGCCTTATGCCCGAATGGGAAAAGGAATTTGCAGAACTGCTAGTGCAACACGAAAATGAAATCAAGAAAGTGGAACGCAAATCTGTTTTAGATGGTACGGGAATAAGACGAATATTGGAGAATAGGATAAGATTACGACTTATGGAATATCGTAAAAATAAAACTATGTCTGAGACAGAAAAATCATTTGAAAACATTCATGTGCAAACAGGATATTACTGTAATACTTTGTATGTAAATGCGATAGACCAATTTGAAGTATTTGCTCAAAATACGGAGTTTAATAGTGAACAACTTGAGAAAATAGACAAAATGATACCTGCTTGGATTGATGAGTTGTCCCAGTGGAATTATGAGTACGAAAAACTGAAAAAAACCAAAGATTTAAGCAAATTAAGTATTAATGCACTAATTAAACGAAAAATGACCTCGCTTGGTTGCGAATACTACATCAGGGAAAACAATAAAACAATTACGCTATTCATAAAACTTGAAAAGACAAGGATGCTAAAACTTTCATTGCCATACAAATCGATGGGAATAATTGGAGAACGCCTTGATATGATAGAGGATACAATCAAAACCATAAACAATATTCACAATGCCTTCCGAATAATCAACGAGGAGAAAAGCATAGACTGGAAAAGAGAAACTCAACAATGAAAACAACAAAAGGATATCAGATACTTAACCCCGTGTTTGAGGATTGCTGGAATAAGTTTTCGGCAAAATTTCCACATATACCGCACCCAATAATGCGCATAGGCAAGAACAAGAAAACTTGGGGACTTTGCTATGGATGCACTCCTGCAAAAATCAGTTTGAGCAAGGCGCTGGCGAAGATGCCGTTGAAGTTTCAGCAGCACGTGATTTTCCACGAATTGTGCCACATCATCTATCCCAACCACCGGCGCGAGTTCTACGACCTTCTCGACCGCTTCGATCCTACCCACCAAAAACAGACCGACCGCACAAACGAACGACTTGCAAGAATGGAGGAAATGAGGAAGAAAGTGATGGAGGAATTGAAATAAGTTTAAATCTGCGACAGGTTTTGGCGTACGCATATTCTATGTTTGTGCCGAATTCAGGGCTGTTTTTCTCGTTCCTGTTTAAATGGACTTCGGCAGAAAAGGGGAATGCAGCGCAATAATGTTTAAAATAGAAGTCCTGTTATTGTTAAAGTTATGGCTTTATTAAAAATTACAACCAAACGCGAAGTCAATGTAAACGGCGTACACATTGAGAAAGGATTGTCAGTAGAAGTTTTATCACCAACAGTTGCTCCGTTCAGCAATCCCAAGGCAAAGGAAGAAATTGCAAAGGCTTTTATGACAAAGTACGGAGTTGATTTAAAGAAGGCGAATGCACTAGCCAACGCTAGTCTCTTTATGGTAGAAAAACTCAACTGATTTCTGAAACTTACAGATTTCAATTATGGCGTGCATTGTTGTGCGCCTTTTTTTAGTTGGAATAATGATGAAAATAGATTAAATTTGTAACCTCATTATTTGAAGAACTAATAAAATGGAAAGTGCAGAAGAAATATTGGATTTAATTGATGTGATTAATTCTGAAATGGAAAAATGCTGTTCTGAAATCTTACAGTTGACGGAAGATTTTGCTCAAAAATATAGAGAACTTCTCCCACAATTGCCATATAACATTAATGTTATAGACGAACTCCATATAAACGAAAATGGGCATAGCAGAATACTCACAAAATTGCTTCAGTTCAAAAATCAGGATGGCAAATATGAGATTTTGGAATCGTTCCTTAAATATATAGTGAACGAAATGCATCGAGAAGAATTTGCAAACATAAATATCAAAAAACCAATAATAACACAAGAGAAATGCAGAATTGATTTGTGGGTAAGAGACTCTGGTTATGCCATAATTTTCGAGAACAAAGCGTGTGATGCAACAGACCAAGAAGCGCAGATACACAGGTATATAGAAAGGACTATCCAAGAAAATTATAAGGAAGAACAAATTTATGTTGTCTATCTGCCGTCGTATGAAAAGGAACCGACAGACCAGTCATGGGGAAGTTACAAAGAACAATTCAAGGATAGATACGCAAATATATCTTTTAGAAATGGTATTTTGTACTGGTTAAAGAATGATGTACAACCTAATGTAAGGCAAAAAGATAGTTTGCTATTATCGGCAATCACACAATATATTGATTACTTAGAAGGAATTTTTAGTTTAAGAACAATAAATAATAAGATTAACATGGATTTACAAGGATTAATTTCAGAACAAATTCTTAAGGATGCCAAAACTCCAAAAGAAAAAATAATGATTTTGAAAAACAAATTGGATGATATTTCAAATCTGCAGAATCAAATTAACCAAATGAAAGATAAATATGCAACAGAATGGCTTGTTGATATTAGTAAAAAATACCAAGCAAATATGAGCAAGGATGGCAATAATGATTGTGTGGAAAAAGAAATTGGTGCATATACCTTAATATTATGTGCAAGAAAGCAAGGCAAACCATGGTGGGGAATTCAAAAAACATCTGATATTACAGAATCTCAAAAGAAAACGATTATTGACAAGATAAATAATCTACCTAATATTGACAGCAGAAATTTAGACACTAATAATCCGTACTATTTAGTATTGAGTGACACATCATACGAAAATGGAGAGAGCCGATTCGAAAAACTAATTGAAATTCTATCCGAATAATGTAAAATATTCCACAAACAAAATTTCTCCCCGCCCTCCCCAGCGGGGATTTTTATTTCCTCTTCTTCATAAAATGTGTAAATTCTCCTCTAAAATGGTTCATAAAATGTGTAAAATCACAACTAAAAACCTTCATAAAATGTGAGGAGTATTGATTATAAATAATTTAGAAAAATTTGCAGATATTCATAAAATGTGTAAATTTGCAGTTGAAAATGTCCATAAAATGTGAAACGCTATGATGGAACGCAAAATAGACAAATATCTGCTCAACTGGAAAAACAATCCCAACCGAATGCCATTGATTGTGCGCGGAGCAAGGCAAGTGGGGAAAACTTACTCGATACGGCAGTTCGGGAAAACCTATAAGTCGTTCGTAGAGATTAACTTCGTAACTAATCCCGAATACAAGCAGATATTTGCAAACGGATTCGGCGCCAGTGAAATCGTAATGCAGATTAGTCTGATAAATCCTAACTTCAAATTCATTGAAAACGACACATTGATTTTCTTCGACGAGGTACAGGAATACCCCGACTGCACTACGTGCCTCAAGTTCTTCAAGCAGGACGGGCGCTACGATGTGATATGCTCTGGCTCGATGATGGGACTCAACTACAAGGAAATAACCTCGGTAAGCGTTGGCTACAAAACCGACATCACAATGTATTCTCTCGATTTCGAGGAGTTTCTGTTGGCAAAAGGTTATACGCCCGAACTCATAGAAAACATTTTCCAGCACCTAGTGGAAGTCAAGCCGTTTTCGCAACTTGAAATGGATGTGCTCCGCGAAAAGTTTCTTGAATACATCACCGTAGGCGGAATGCCGGCAATAGTAAGTAATTTCATAACTTCGGGCAACTACAGCGATACGCTTGCAATGCAAAGGCAACTTCTTCTCGACTACGAAAACGACATAACCAAATACGCACGCGGAATTGACAAGGCAAAAATCAAAAATGTATATCGCAACATACCGGTCTTTCTGGCAAAGGAAAACAAGAAATTCCAAGTCACAAAGGTTGCCACACACGCCCGAAGCCGCGAATACATCGGTTGCGTTGACTGGCTCAACGATGCAGGCATAATCAACATCTGCTATTGCCTGTCGTTCCCAGAACTGCCATTGCGTGGCAACTACGACGAAGCAAAGTATAAGATATATTTCCACGACAACGGTCTTCTTATGGCATGTCTCGATGAATATTCGCTTGCCGACCTGCGCCAAAACAAAAGCCTCGGCATATACAAGGGAGCAATATACGAGAATGTTGTTGCTGAAGCTTTTGTAAAGTCAGGATTTCCAACTTATTACTATAAGAAGGAAAACGCCCAGCTCGAAATGGACTTCTTCATCCGCGATACCAACAGCCTTGTCCCTGTCGAAGTAAAAGCAAAGGATGCCGCCACAGTCTCTCTCAACAATCTGATAAAGAGCGACTCGTATCCGGACATAAAGTACGGAATAAAACTTTGCAACAAGAATGTAGGTTTCAACGGAAAGTTCTACACCTTCCCATATTTTACGGCATTTTTGCTAAAGCGATGGATAGATGTGCATAATGGGTAGGGTGTAGTCTTCATAAAATGTGTAAAATCACAACTAAAAACCTTCATAAAATGTGAGAAGTGTTGATTGTTAGCAAATTAAAAAAGTAGTCTGCTTATTAGGCAAACATTATTGCCTTTTAAAACTTTATCCAGCAGGATTTGCCTGTCTTTTTCATCCATTCCTTATGCCTGTTGTATTCTTCTTCGCCCTGGCATATCCATAGCACTTTTGTGCGCATTGGAAAATCAACATTCGGGGCAGGGGCGTAGCCGTCGGTAAAGATGATAAGTCCGTCGTACTGGCGATGTTCGCGGATGTAGTCGAAGATGGGTTGGAAGTTGGTTCCGCCTCGTCCTGTGATTTTTATTTCTTTGGATGCTTTCTTGAAAGTTTCAAGTTCCTTGAGGGTCGTGTCGAATTGGACAGTGTCGATTGTTTCGATGCCGTATTTGAAAAATCTGGCAATTACAGAATAAAACGCTTGCAATGTCTTGCTTGTCACCGATCCGCTGACATCAATGGCAACCAGTAATTTTGATGCCAGTTCGTATATGCTTCCCATCTGGTCGAATCCGCTGCGACGGTTGGGGCGCATTCGCGTCAGATGTCTGTGACTTGACAGTATGCTCGTGTGGAAACTCGATAGCACCTTGCGGTAGTCGAGCTTTACTATCAGCGAGGCCTTTATCTGCTCAACCATGTTGCCTGGGATGCTTCCCCAGTTTGTGGTACTTGCAATTATTTCGTTTATTTCCTGTTGCTTTAGTTCGTCTTCCTCCCAAAGTGCCGAGTGGTCGCGAGCCGATTTCAAGTCCTGCTGGGTAAAACCGTTTTTGTCCTTGCTCTCACCAAGTCCATTGCCGAATTCGTTTTGCGAATCGTCACCTGCCGATGCGTCTTGTTCTTCGTCAGAACTTTCTCCATTGCCATCGTTGTCTCCATCGTCAGTACCATCATTGGTGTCGTTGTTTTCGCTGTCGCTGCCATCTGAATTTTCGCCTTCGCTGTTGTCGTTGCCCGAATTTCCTCCGCCATCGTTGTTGTCATCGTTTTGCGAGTCGGAATCGTTTTCCTCGTCTTCGGGACTTTGCTCGTCGCTGTCATCTTCTGTTTTTTCGGGCGACTGCGAAGAGTTGCGTAGGATTTCGTTGAGCTTGTCGACATACCATTCAAAGCATTCACCTGCCGGAAGTTGAAAATTGTCTGCGGAAATAAAATGTAGAGTCTTGAATTTGTAATGCTGACCAATAACCATGTCGCTGCCGAAGGAAAGTGCTTCTGGTAGCGAGTTTTCGGGCTGGCGCTCGTAAGGGTGTTTAAGGAATAGGCGTATCATTTCGGAACGCAGTGCTTCTTCGAGTTCGGCATCGTTGAAACTGCTCATAATGTTCGGATTGTACTCCACCATTCCCTGTCCGCAACGGATAGGACAGTCCATCAGCGTGTTGGGCGATAACTGGTGGGTGCAGTAAATCGAGAACAATGCAGGTTCGACAAGAAACCAGCGTTCGCTTATTTTCTGGATACGCTCGTCCATTCCTACAGATTTTTGATGAAATTAGTCATCTGTGTGTAAAGATCTGGCGTTTCGGTAAGAATGAAAACTATCGCCTGTGTGTATGCGCCTTTCTCGTATATGGACACGAAATGGGCAAATTCCTCCTTTTTCTTTGGCGATTGCAGTCCCTTTACATACAATGCTAGATTTTGTGCGATAGTTGGTTTTTCGTCATCCGTAAAATCGTGTGTTTCAAGGAAACGGAATATGGATTCGTTTACTACTGCGGTCTCGTGAAGCATGTATTTTGCAATTTTTGCCTTGTGCTTTTCGTAGTCCATCAGAATTTCCTTTGCACTAAGTATGCGGTTTTGCGAAATGGACGACATGAATGCGGTAGTAGCTTGTGCACCAACTATTCCGGAAATTATTTTTTTGTGTATTGGTTTCAGTTCTGCGAAATCCTTTATGTTGTCCGAAACCTTTTTCCATGCACGGCGGTCGGGTGTTTTGTCGAGACCGGTTTCGTCGGCGGCGCGGTCGCAGGTGTCGAGGAAACGAGGATTTTCCTGAATGAAGGTTATTACTCGCTCGTCAACTTTCTGTTCTGCTGCCCAGAGCAACCATTCTGCTACTGTAGGACGGAAATTGTAGATATTGAAACGCGAAACCAAAGCAGGGTCGAGGTCGGTAAGCTGATATTCCTCGCCTTCGTTTACGGCGGAGACTATCCTGCTGCCTTCTGGCAGACTGCGTCCTGCAAGTTTGCGGTTGAGCGCTAAGTCCATGATTGTTTGCAGCACCTCTGGACGGGCGCGATTTAGTTCATCGAGGAAAAGGACTATCGGTTTGCCATCGGTTGGAAACCAATAGGGGGGCATGAACATAGTTTTTCCTGTTTTTTCGTCCAAGCGCGGAAGTCCGATGAGGTCGCCAGGGTCGCTCATCTGTCCGAGGAAAAGCGCGGTAACCTTCATGCCTTTCTTCTCGAAGAATTCTGTAAGAATTTCTGACTTGCCAATGCCATGTTTTCCAACCAGCATGATGTTTTGTTTGTCTGGCATTATTTCCAGTATCTCCTTCAGTTCCTTTGTGTTAATGTTTGTCGCCATTTTGTTTCAAGTTTCATTTTTCGCACCGCAAAGATAGTTTATCAAACTCACTTTTCAGCGCATTGTTAGTTATATTTTCGGTGCAAAGAAAAACATTACCTACGACAAAACGTGTCGTAGGATAAAATAATTATCGTTTAATTATTGAATCATAGAATTGCTATACTTGTATTCACGTTCTTTCCATTCCATCATCATTCCCGACTGGTCGAAGCATTTCTTTACAATCCAGTTGCCGTAGGGGTCGTACTCGTATTCAAAACGGAGTGAATAGTTTGCTGATGGGTTGTAGGTGGCATCTCGTGAACTTGAAATATAGTCGCCGTTGACTTCGATTTGCGAAATGTAACTTGTGATTTTCATAACATTTCCCTGCTTGTCGTATTTGAAAATTGCGGTGCGACCTTCTTGTCTGCGACAACCTCGACACGGATAGTATTTTGCCGATGTCGGTTGATGAATGCTTTCCTTGTATGTGCAGACGAATCTTGCATCGGCACGATCGATTGTGAAGGTGTGCTTGCGGTCGTTGATTGTAATTCTGCCAGTTGGTTGATAAACAAAAGTTGTTGCATTATTGCTGGTATTGTATGCGTATGTGAGGTCGTTGTCGGGGGCTGTGGCTATGTTGCCATTGCTGTCGAAGTAAACCGTGATATTGTGCAAACATTCGCCTTTTGTGTAACCTTCTGGTGTATAGTTGATTTTATACTTGCTTTCTGTGTATGACTCGACATTGCCTTTTATGTTGCGACGGTTTCTTTCGTCTGTTTGTGCAAACGATGTTGCCGTGAATATAATCAGCATAAAAAACAATATGGCGACATTTATTCTCATAATGTTTCCCAGTCGTCGTGGGTGTTGGTGGAAATGCTGATGCCGTCTGGAATTTGCCTAAGAAGTTCTGTCGTGCGTTGTATTGTTTCGGGAAGTGTGGCAACGGTTGCGGCAATGTTGTCGTGTGGAATTGTGAGTGTAATCTGGCGGTTGTTTTCCACTAGTAGGGATAATTTTGATTCGTTGGCAAAATGTTCCAAAACGAATGGCAAACCACTGCCTTTCAATTTGTTGCGTACAATGGCACCAATCGACAATATGGAAATGTCGATGTTTTTGGTCAACTTGCTGACCTCAATGAAAATTTCGTTCCATTCCTGTTCCCACTGTGGATACAAGTCGTTTATTTCGAAGAACATACGGGCGATTGCGTTTTCCTCGTTGCGAGTAACGTCGAAAAGGTTTCCACCGACATAAAAGCCGATTTTCACGCCCAACCTGTACGCTTCCGACTTGCGTATCGAAAAGTCCACGTTCGACATTTTCACAACGATCTGCTTGCCATCCTCCACAATGTTGTCTTGCGTAACGCCCAATTCGACAAGATGCTCAATTAGTTGCGCGATGCTTATGTCCTTGCGTTTCCAAATGGAATGGTATATCATTTCAGTGATTTTCGCGCTGATATAGTCATCCTTGCCACGCTCGATAATCGGTGCGTAGTCGTATCCGTGTGCAATGCAGTCGCTAATGCGTTCGGAAAGGATGTCGGTATATTCTAGGGCGGTCATAGTGTGGTGTATATTCAGTCGTCGAAAGCATATCGTTCTTCATAGGTTATTCCCGATGCTTCTAAAAATGATTTGTACTCGTCTTTAAAACATTTTTTTGAATGATGTTCCTTTTGGTTGCGAATATAGTTGACAGTTTTGTCCAATACCGATGGACTTACAGAGAATGCTCCGTAGCCGTCCTGCCAGCAAAATGGAGCATAATAGCTGTCGATTTCTTTTATCCATTTGCTGCTGTTGGACTTAATGTTCCTGACAAAATCCGACAATGCAATTGTTTTGGGTAGCGTAGTCAGTATGTGTATATGGTTGCAAACGCCACCGATTTCAATTGGGATTCCATCCATCCCTTTTATGATGCCACCTATATATTGGAATATTCGAGGAAGGTCCTCTTTGCGCATTGGTATTCCTGTGCATTTTACACGGAAAACAATGTGAATGGTTATTTTTGCCAACGAACTTGCCATGTTTTTAATTTATTTGGTATTCTGTCGCACCTTCGGCGCTATTATTGGGATTATCTGCATAATGGCGTGGGCGTTGCCCTCGCCTAAAATCTGTTGCCCCTTCAGGGCAATATTGGCAGCCCAGAATGGGCGACAGTCATTAGCAATTGGTGTCAGCCCATTGCTAATGGCGTATATCATAGTACTAGCCCAGAAAGGGCGATAGATAAATTGTGCATTCATTGCGACTACCAATTGCATACACAAAATTACAATTTTATTTCAATGTTGCAAAATGCGGTTCATTATGAAAAATCTTCCCTCAAAATAATTTTTGTCATATCGTTTCGGTTTCTTATATTTGCCCTCGGTTTGGTTCACCAAACCATACATATTGATTAACGAAGCGTTATGCTTGACTTGTAATTTGGAAACCTGAGAAATTTTCAAAAGTACTTACAAGAGGAAGGCATGATACGGTTCACGCTATACGCGTGGTCTGTTATTTCCATATTCAGTAAGTACAGGTAATCTCAGGACCTCCAAATTAGGGTGTGGCATACAGTTCCACGCTTCTTTTGTATAATTGCCTATTGGGTGCTGGTGGGCAGAGGAAAGGAATAAAATTATGAGAAGATTTTTTCTTGCATTCCCATTGCTATTGCTGATGGCTGCAATTGTGAATGCGCAGAATCTAGACCGCATTAGTCTCAGCTCGGGCGGAGCGGCTGGCGACAATGTTAACTATGTCCTCGGCGAGACATTCAATTTCACTATGGCAACCGGCGGAAGCGATGGCATTAGCCTCGAAAGCGGTTCCCTCAGCAGTGAACAGAACACTGGCGGCGACATTCCAACCATTTTGCAGGAAGCCTCCGAATTGCCCTCGCAGATTGAGTGCTACCCAAATCCCGTAACCAACATTCTTACCGTTGATTTTAATGGAACTGAAGGTGTTACAGGAGTAGCAGTGTTCAATGCATTGGGACAGATTGTACAGCAGACACCAGCAAATGGTGATAAAGCATACCTGAATGTCAAGGCATTGCCGGCAGGCAGTTATTTTGTGTCGGTGATGAATGGAAAGGATGTGATTGCAGTGAAAAAGGTGGTGAAAGAATAAAAAAGGATAATGTGTTGTTAGTAGGGGGTTGGTTTGAAACCAACCCCTACAAATGGAACAAACACATTGAACATTTTAATCATAAATCATTTCAAACAACACCAAACAAATTATAAACAAAAATCGAATTTGTAGGCTCGCAAGGCATTGCGAGCCAGTAATTTAGAAATAATTTAAAATTATATAAAATGAAGAAATTATTTTTCACAGTCTGCCTCCTAATGGCAGCAATGTTCCTGACAGCACAGGATGTGCCGCAGGCAATTAATTTTCAGGCGATAGCCCGCGATGCGAACAGCGAAGTGATGGCTAACACACCAATTATGATTCAGTTGTCAATCCTTGACGGCAGTCCCGAAGGTGAACTGATTTACCGCGAGATTCGCTCGCTGACAACCAATGCCTACGGTTCGTTCTCGTTCCAGATAGGTCGCGACCCATATATGGCAGTTGGCGAATTTGCGGACATTGACTGGGGCGGCGGTCGCAAGTTCCTGAAGATTGACTACGACCCAACGGCAATGCTTCAGTTCAACCTCTCGCTTGGCACAATCGAGTTTGTAAGTGTTCCATACGCATTTGCCGCAGGTTCGGTTTCGTATATTGATGCCACTGGTGCCAACGATGGCGATGTGCTTGCCTACAATGCTACAACCGGCCGTTTCGAGCCTATTGCAATGAGCGGTACTGGCGGCGGAATTGCCGTAGAGACCGACCCCACCGTACCTGACTGGGCAAAGGCCGACACCAAGCCAACCTACGACTACTCGGAAATTGAAAACACTCCCGACCTAAGCGGATACATTACCTCCGAAAGCCAGACCTTGACGGATGTGGCAGCATTGGGTAACTCGGTTAATACCCAGTTGAAGAATGTTACAGACCCGACTGATGCACAGGATGCAGTTACCAAGTCGTATGTTGATAACCTAATTGCGCAGTTGCAGGAAGCAATAAGCAACCTTGGTGGTGGTGTTTCTGGTCCAGTTCCAAGTGTTACCACATTGGAGGCTAGTAATATAACCTCTGCTGGCGCAACCCTTAGCGGAGAAGTAACCTCCGATGGTGGCGAAGTAGTATTGTCCCGAGGCTTTATGTACGGCACAAGTGCAGACGACCTTTCGCAACGCGTACAGAGTGGCAACGGCACTGGCAGTTTTACTGCAAATGTCAGTGGGCTTGCCGATGGTACTACCTACTATTACAAAGCATACGCAACCAGCAGTGCAGGAACTGGCTACGGAGAGATTATGTCGTTTACAACCTTGACAATATATCCGCCATCGGTGCAGACAAATTCCGCCTCGAACATAACCACTACAGGCGCAACACTCTCTGGCGATGTGACCTTCGATGGCAACACAACCGTAACAGCACGCGGCTTTGTTTACGGCACAGATGCCAACAATCTCACGCAAAGCGTACAGGCTGGTAGCGGAACTGGTAGTTTCACAAAGACATTGACAGGTCTTTCATACGGTACAACTTACTATTATAAAGCATACGCCACCAACAGTGGAGGAACAAGTTACGGAGATGTAAGGACATTTACAACAATAGCTGTATATCCTCCAACGGTAACGACAGGCACTGCGTCAAGCATATCAGCAGCAAATGCAACTCTCTCTGGCGATGTGACCTTTGATGGCAATGCTACCGTAACCGCCCGCGGATTTGTTTATGGCACAAGCGTCAACAACCTTTCGCAAACTGTACAGAGCGGAAGCGGAACTGGCAGCTTTACCAAGGCTCTCACAGGCCTTTCCTCAAATACCACCTATTATTATAAGGCATACGCAACCAATACTGCCGGAACTGCATACGGCGATGTTATGACATTTACAACTCCTGCAAGCACAGGAACGGTAAACGGCCACGGTTGGGTTGACCTCGGCTTGCCGAGCGGTACACGCTGGGCAACCTGCAATGTAGGCGCAAGCACACCTTCAGCATACGGCAACTACTACGCTTGGGGCGAAACCAGCACTAAGTCAGCTTATACGGAAGGCAACTATACATATTCCGACAATCCGACCACGCTTCCATCCAACAGGGACGCAGCCACCGCCAACTGGGGTTCTGGCTGGAGAATGCCGACACGGACGGAAATGAACGAATTGATAAGCAACTGCACAGTAACTTGGACTACCCAGAACGGTGTAAACGGTAGCTTGTTTACAGGTCCTAACGGCAACTCAATTTTCCTGCCCGCTGCCGGCTACCGCGACGATAGTGGGCTCGTCGACAATGGCTCCCTCGGCTACTACTGGTCTAGTTCGCTCGCGTCGGACGGTACGGACGGCGCGTGGGGCCTCGGCTTCTTTTCGGACGATTACCGCATGGGCAGCTACTACCGCGGCTATGGGTTTACTGTTCGTCCAGTCTGCGTGTCTCAGAACTAACCATTGTCAGGTAGGAAAAGCAAGAATGGCAGAGGAGGTGGCAAGGCGAGCAGTCGGGTGCGGCGCACACGGAGTGTGCTACCCAGCCATGTGCGGAGGGATGTTGCATCGCCGATTAGCAGTTTTTGCGTAAAGGATTATAAAGTGTATATTATTAATAATCAATAAATATTAATCATTTAAATTTTAAAATTATGAATAGAAAAGAATTAGTTGAAGAATTAATCAAATTAGAGGCAGATTTTGATGAACTTTGCAAAAAGCAGAAAGATGTAATCGAAAAAATGGATGCTAACATTAATGACGATAAAGTATTTATAAAATGCCTTAATGATTTTAAAGATATCAATAAAGAGATTGATGAGAATAGAGAGAAATTTTGGAAACTTGTAAATTGATAGACATATTTTGTATGTCATTATGGAGAATAACAGCAGTCGACAACATTCGACTGTTGTTTTTTTGTTCAATAGCGAATAGTATTTCAGAAAATATTAATTAAAAATTCGATGCAATTTTTCAAAGTCAAAATTTTATAAAACAATGTAACATAATGATTTATTAAAAATTAATCACCTTTCAAGTGTGCGAAAGTTGCTGTTTTTAGCATAGTTTTCGCACAGTTGAGAACGATAGATTTGTTTGTAATATGCAAAATAAATTTTATATTATTATTAACAATGCGTTTATAATCAATAAATTACTATTGAATTAGAATATATTTCTGGCGAGTGTGTCGTATTTAAATACAATTTGATGTTGAAAAAATCACAAAAAAATTAATGATATTTTTTTGCTTCAAAATTATGTAATATACTTATATACAACTTATTATGAAAATTGCATAACCTTTCAAGTGTGCGAAAGTTGCTATTTTTAGAGTAGTTATCGCACAGTTGAAACAAAAAAAATATTATTTTTGCGGAGTAAAAACATTCGTTATGGATAAGCTAATAGGTCGCGAACGGGAAACTGAACTGCTGCAAAAATATTACGACAGTCAAAAGACTGAGTTTATTGCAGTTTACGGAAGACGCAGGGTAGGAAAGACTTTTATGGTGCGTAAGTTCTTCAAGGATAAGTTCGATTTTTACGCCACTGGAATAATCGATGGTTCGTACGAAGAGGAATTGAAGGCTTTCAATACCGCGCTTACGGCATACGGGCACAAGGGCAAACCTGCCTCCAACTGGCTTGATGCTTTTGCTTATTTGGCGGATTTGCTTAAAGAAAAGGCGAAAAACAAGAAACGATGCGTGGTATTTATCGACGAATTGCCGTGCATGGATACCCAAAATTCGGGGTTCATACATGCTTTCGACTATTTTTGGAATAGCCGTGCATCGTGGATTAACAATATTTTCCTTGTGATTTGCGGTTCGGCTACTTCTTGGATGATTCGCAATGTCATAAACAATCGTGGTGGGCTTCACAACCGTCTGACACACGAAATTCATCTGCGACCGCTCGACCTGTGCAATGTAGAAAAGTATTGCGCGGCTTGTAAATCCAAATGGGATAGGCTTTCCATGCTTCAGGCGTACACGGTATTGGGTGGAGTGCCGTACTATTGGGGACTGCTCGATTTTACTAAAAGCGTTGCCGAAAACATTGACACATTGTTTTTCTCTGAAAACGGTGAACTTGCAGGCGAGTACAAGCGGCTTTTCGGCTCGCTGTTCCGCAATCCAGACGCTTACATTGATATAATTGCTTTGTTGTCAAGCAATAAGCAAGGGCTCACACGCAGGCAGATTGCCGAAAAGCTGAAAGTGTCCGACAATGGTTATCTGGGCAACAAACTCGAAGACCTTGTAAACTGCGATTTCATAAGAGTTTACAACAACGGTAGTAAAATGAATGGTGGCATTTACCAGCTTATAGACTTTTATACGCTATTCTACAATCAGTTCTGCCGTCGCCGTCCATCCGACATTCACTATTGGCGCAACCATATAGGCACGCCAAAGCAAAACAATTGGTACGGCTTGGCTTACGAAAGAGTTTGCCTTTTCCATATCAATCATATTATCAAAGTGTTGCATTTGGATGCCATAAGCACTGAATTTTACTCTTGGCGTAGCAAAAAGTCCGACCCAGCAGCACAAATCGACATTATAATCGACCGTGCTGATGGTCTGATTACTATTTGCGAGGTAAAATATTCGCAAACAAAATACAGTGTGTCAAAATCGGAATACGACAAACTTTTAAATCGCATCGAAGCATTTAGCAGTGAGACAAATTCTGTAAAAGGCATTCAAACGGTTCTAATCACAACGCAGGGTTTAAAGTCGAACACATATTCTGGGATATCGGATTTTTCAATATCAATGAACGATATTTTTAGCACGGAATTTTGATACACTTTTTTGACGGTCGTTTTTTTTAACATACTGTATGTTAATCAATTATCGTCATATTGCTACCTTTCAAGTGTGCGAAAGTTGCTATTTTTAGCATGGTTTTCGCACAGTTGAGAACCATAATTTACCATTAAAACAAACTTGCAAAATCGGAAATTGTGCAATAATTATTTTTCCTTGTTCTCTATCGTCGCATTCGCAAATTTCTCCGAAAAATCCTTTGCCGTACGTACTAATTCCGAGATTTTGCCTATTTCGCTGGCGAAATTGCTGTCTGTTACGCTAATGTGAAGTTGCTTGCCGTTTGCAAGGTCAATGTCAATTTCGCTACGGTCGGAAAGGTGCTCAATGCTGTAGGTGACATTCAACTTGTTGAGAATACTTTCGAGGAGCGTTTTTGTCGATATACGGCTGATTTTCTGCTGTTTTAATAGTTTCTGCGCTTCTACTTTAGCTGATTCGTAATCCTGCGAAAGCCAATTTTCGATTAGCATTGGCAGTTCAGCAATAAAATCAACCAGCTTTTCCTCGACAATTCCGATTTTGTATTCGGCGGATTTTTCTCCGTGCATCGTCAATCGGAGATAACCGCTTCCGACATAGTCGTGCCTGTAAATTTCGATGCTTACCTTTCCGAAATCAAGGTTTATTATGCTGTTGCCCTTGCTTTGCTTTGGGATTGTAATATCCTTTGTTTTAAGCAGTTCCGAAAGGTTGTCGATGTCAAGATAGATGGTTTGGGAAGTCTCTCCCGATACGCTTTCGGCAACCTTGTGCTGGACAAAATGCGCCTGTGCCAACGATTCATCGTTGTTGCAAAGCCTTGCAATTTCAAGGTCTTCAACGAGTTGGGCGATTATTTGTTCGTTGGGTTGCATTTAGGTTACGATTTTGTCCAAGTTTCGTTTCTGGAAATTTTGTCAATCTCCACATCGGCAGGGATTTTTTCAAGGTTTGCAATGATTTCTTTCAATTCGGGCAACAGGTTCCAGCAAGTTTCTACAAGCCGTCTATGGCTTATGCCGATGCTTGCCTTGCGCTGTCCAACCTTTACTATCAATGTCGATTTCGATTTGCCGTGTTCTATCCTGTATTCGAGTCCGCTGCCGTTAAATTTTGATGCGACAAGCGCTTCAAGCGACATTCGTTCAATGTCCTGCTGCTTCGACTGCCTCATTGCTTCATCGGCTATGCTGTCCCATTCGCTGTTCCAGTCGGCGTATGAGTTGCCAATCGCAATGATTATGTCGGCAATGTCCTCTGGGGTTTTGTCGGTAATGCCAATTTCATCAAATTGGTCTTGCAAAACCATCTTTGAAATCTGTCCGTAACGGCTGTCGAACCGCATTTTTATTGTGATTTTCGTCTCTCCGAGGTCAATCTCGTATTCGCGACGCGGTTTTATGGTAATTTTTTCATCGGCAACACCTTGACTTTTCATTCGCTCAATCATCGGATCAATGGAAAATCCCTCGTGAGTGTATGGTTTTTCGTACAAAAGTTGACTTATGCAGTTGCTGATGTATTTTCGTCTGCCGATGCGAATTTCCGCTGCGGGGTCGGTGCCGTTTTCGCGGCATCGTCTGATATCTTCGGCGAGGCGTGATATGTAGTACTGGCGTTTCAGCATCTTACGGTTATCATTTCGGCAAAGTTCGCAATTTTTTCCATTTCTGCCTTGCTGTCGGTGGCAAAAGAGTTATGGTCGATGATAATGCTTTGTCCACCAAGCGATAAGATGGATTTTCCGATGTGGTGAACCAAATCATAATTCATGCCAAGCAACGAACCGACAATTGCATCTATCGTCCTGCAATCCACGCTGAATTTCTTTGCGGTCTTTGATATGAGCGTGTATGTTTCTGGCCATTGTCGTTCCCATTCGGGAAATTGCCTGTCAGCAGCAATGAGAATGTCGGCAGTGGTTGTTGTCGGACAACTTGTTATGTTAATGCTACCATCCTTGTTATGGTCGGTGGAAATGTGGTAGGCGTTTTGCGAAAAGAATGTTATGAATTCCGTACAAAAAAGGCAGAATGTGTGGTTTTTCATTCGTATTTCGTAGCAATGCCTGGTATTGTCGTAGGGAAAGTCATCGGGTGTAAGTCCTTGACGACGAAGCTCGGTAAGAAAATTATCCTCCGAAAAGTTTTCTACGCCACGTGGCGCCTTGTCAAACAACTCGGAAAGTCTGTCCTGCATGAAACAATGCCTTGCTAGTTCCTCGCTCATGGCATTTGCAGCAAGTTTTTCGGCAAGTTTGTAAATGCTTGTTTCGTAACTTTTCGTTGTGACAAATTCTGACATTATTCCTTTGTCTTTAAGGCGTTTCCAACTTGTTCTGCAATCTGTCTCATTCCTTCAACTGTAGGGTGGCTGGTTTTCTTGGCAATGTTTTTCAACTCGATAACCGAAATGCCATAATGATTGCAGACTTCGCGGATTGTTGATGTAATTTCATCTTTAAGACAATCGTTTACAATGAAATATATTTTTGCCTTTGGATGATTTTTACACAAAAATGAGGCAAGGTAAGTCATTGCCGGACGGAAGGAATACAAGTCTTCTTCAGTCCAGTCTTCATATTTCAATGTTCCGAGCGGCGCGCCTGCCCAGTCGTCGTTTGTCGCACCGAAGACGAGAATTATGTCTGGATTGCCGATGTTTGGCGCGCGAGTTATGAAAGAGCGGTCCTTGTAGTCGCGACCGTAATATCCGCTGTAACTTATTGTTGATCCGCTGTACGAATTGTTGATGTCGAGTTGCAATCCGTTTTCCTCGCAAAGAATCCACCACCATGTCTGTTCTACCTTCTCCACATCGGTGCGGTCGCGTTTGGTCTTGAAGTACCATTGTTCGTTTTCCTGTGGTGTTGTGCATCCCTCGAAAGTGCTGTACGAATCGCCAAGAATGGAAACGGTTGGCTTGTCTTGTGCAAAAGCAGATGTTACAAAACTGCTAATGACAAATGCCAGTAAGACCGCGATTGTTGTAACTGACCGCAAAATAGGTAATGAGTTCCTTTTCATTTTAGTTTAGCTATAATTTATAGTGCAAAAGTACTCATTTTTCGAAAAGCAAAGCAGTCCACTACTTGTATTTTTGTCTAAACTCCGATGGTGAAATTCCTTCCTGACGTTTGAAAAACTGACCGAAAGCCGACTGGTCGGGAAAACCAAAACGGTCGGAAATCTGTTGGTGAGTCATTTCGCTGGTAAGCAGGGCGTTCTTGATTTCGCCAATAAGCGACTGGTTTATTAAATCCTTTGGAGTTTGTCCTGTTTCTGCCTTGCAAAAATGAGAAGTAGGTATCGTTATTATTGATATTACCCCACTTTTTCACTGCTGATTTTTGCAAAATTTGCGTCCTACAAATATTCCTACTACAGCTATAATGCTGAGTGCCACTACAATCCATATCCACAAACGATTGTCGTCTTCTAAATTCTCGTCAACTTTGGGAGCATCAATTTCGGCAAACGGATCCTTTTCGCTGAGGTATTTGCCTTCGGCAATCAGTTGTAGTGCGTACTCTAGCATAACATCGGTTTCTCCATCAGCTCCCATTGTGATTTCGTTGTATGACAGCGGAAGTTCGTAATCGGGAAGCAAGCCTCGTCCCCAAGGGGTGCGTTCGCATACGGTGGTGTCGAAAACAACCTTTACCATAGGAATGGCAACAGTGTTAAGAGAATTGGGCAATACAATGTTGGCTCGTTCTAGTGCTGTAATATAGTGGTAAGCGGAACCCGTTTCACGACCTACGCTTACTCCACGACGGTTGCGTACCAATACCGCAGGGAAAATCGTTGCTGCCGACATGGAACAGCCGTTTGTAAGCACATAAACTCGCCCTGTATACTGGTGACTGCTGTCGGGCATAACACAACAATTTGTTTGAATTGTGTCGAAACAATAGTAGCCTGGCTTGCCTTCAATCCGTTGGTATTCAGGGAAAATTATTTCATCATCTTGGTGATTATCACCGTACCTTAAGTATTCGAAATTTCCCTGTTTGTTTACATACAGATGGCTTCCACGTTGACGATTCATTGGTTGCTGCGCGAAGCATGACAGCAGTCGGTTTGTTACTTCAACGTCGCCCCCCTCGTTGTTGCGCAAGTCGATAATCATATTGGCAGTTTGGCATTCGCCTATCCATTGGACAAGCTGTTCCAATTTGGTGCTGTATATGTCGAATGTCCTGATTGACAGATATGCGGTTGAATCGTTAAGCTGGCGCGTTGTATATACGCTGTCGGTGCCATGCATGGTATTAATTGTTTTCCATTTCATTATTTCGTTTATTGGAGTATCTTTTACAATAAAACGACCAGGATGCAAGCTGAACGGAATATCCACTTCCTCGCCATTATCAAAGACAATGTGACTTTTTGAATCTGCAGTGGCGCCTTGGTTCATTAGTACAGAGAACATGCTCAAAAATACACTAGTCTCTTCCATGTGACTTTGCACATTAAGATCGTATAAGTCGATGTATTGATATGCCTTTTTTGCATAATCGCGTGCAGAAACGCCATCTATGCTAGCTATTACCCGTCCTGCGTATTGTTCATAACCTTGGCATGTAACCAGCACGCGCAGAGTGTCGTTACACCACAAATAGAATAATACAGGAACATAGAAGTCGTATGGCTCTGTTTTTTGTCGGTCGGGCAGAAGTGTCAAGTGGCTGTCGTGTATCTGATGTACGAACCGTATCAGGGGTACTGGCAGACGCAAGGGTATTGAATCTTTTACCGATTGGCGCAAGTCTTCCACAACCTTATGATATTCATCTTCGGACATCAGTCCGTTCAGCGAGGGATATATTTCCTTCACGGCATTTTCCAGTATGGTAAGGTCTTCGCGCATCTTTTCTGGCGAGATTGGATCTTCGCGTTCAATGATGTCGAGGTGAAACTTGCTTTCCAATCCAAATGGTGTCATTGGATCATCTGCCATACCAGTTTTTGCTGTGACAGATATGCACAACGACGGTTGGTTTATTTTCCTGTACGACCAACCTAATTGTCCAAGAGTGTCGCCGGCAGCCACTTTCTGTCCACTTTTGAAACGATAGTTTCCGCGCAGACCATCAATAGTTATTCTTCGACCATCGGCGATGGTTATTGATAAATTCCCCGATAAATATTGGGGGTCAACATTATCAGGAGTGCCTATGCGTTGGATATTCTCGTCCCAATTTTTTTGTGGATCATAATAAAAAGAAGCTTCAAGCCCAAGTTTTTGCCTGTAAAGTATGTCTGCATAAGTAATTGTACCATCAGTAGGACAAATTACAAAATCGCCGATCTCACCACTTATGAATATGTCGCAGCAATTGTATTCTTTTCCAATATAGGAACTGGGCTGGCTAACTATATTTTCGCCAGCTTTGTGACCTGCCATAGGCCAAAGCCATGTCTGCGCAAATGCTACAGATGCTTGAAAAATGATGATTGTCAGCATGACGGCTGAACTTTGAAATATTCGTCTCATATTATGCATATTTTATTATTATCAAGATGCAAATATAAAATATTATTTCATTCGATGTAGAAAAATGGAAAAAAGAATATTAGTTACCATATAAAGATATAACTATCCTTTATATTTAGAGACCTTGCAAATGAAGATTTAGAAATGAAACCTGCAAGCGTTTATGCCTTTTGCATTTTTACCACTCCTTATACGGCTTCTTGCATAACTGCGAATTATTGTATTTTTTGTCACCAGTTACTTCCTTGTCAATCCATTCTGGAAGAGAGAATTTTGTATCCTCGGCAGGCACTTCAATTTCGGCAACTACAAGTCCGGCGTTGTCACCAAGAAACTCATCGACTTCCCATTTCAAACCATCTTCCTTTGCTGGAATAACATAGCGATACTTTTCGATTTGTGGTTTGTCGCACATCGTGTCGAGCATTTGTTTGGCGTCCTGCACTGGGATTTCGTATTCAAACTCGTTACGACTCATGCCTACCGTTTTGTCCTTGAATGTTACGAATCCCTTTTCGCCAGCAATGCGCACTCTTACCGTCATTCCGTTTTGAGTGGGAATGTAGCCTTGCCTGTACAGCGTGGGGATAGCAAGCGACTTGTATTTGTCGCTCTTGACGGTGAATTTATGTTCGATTTCCTTTGACATGTGCATTTATAAAAATACCCGCCATTATGACGGGTAGTATGTTTTTCTGTTTGGGTTTTATCTTCTTCCGAAACGTTTTCCCTTGTTGGTGTACATTGTATGCATAACCTTCTTGGTGTCTTCGAATTGCTTCAAGATTCTGTTAACCTCGGCAACGCTAGTTCCGCTACCATCTGCAATTCTCTTGCGGCGGCTTCCGTTGATGATTTCCGGATTTTCACGCTCAGCAGGTGTCATTGAGTGGATTATTGCCTCTATGCTCTTGAAAGCGTTGTCGTCGATGTCGATGTCCTTTATTGCCTTGCCAAGTCCAGGAATCATGCTTGCAAGTTCCTTGATGTTACCCATCTTCTTGATTTGCTGAATCTGAGCAAGGAAGTCGTTGAAGTTGAATGTATTCTTTGCAATTTTCTTCTGCAACTTGCGCGATTCCTCTTCATCGAACTGCTCCTGTGCACGTTCAACGAGTGAGCGGATATCACCCATGCCGAGTATTCTGTCGGCCATACGCTGTGGATGGAAAACATCGATTGCATCCATCTTTTCGCCAGTACCAACGAACTTTATCGGCTTGTTTACCACGCTGCGGATTGAAATTGCAGCACCACCACGGGTGTCACCATCCAACTTGGTAAGTATAACACCGTCGAAATCAAGTCTGTCGTTGAATTCCTTAGCAGTATTTACAGCATCCTGACCAGTCATCGAGTCAACTACGAAAAGAATTTCCTGCGGATTGATAGCCTTCTTGATGTTTTCGATTTCGTTCATCATTTCCTCATCAACAGCCAGACGACCAGCGGTATCGACTATTACTACATCGTAACCGTAAGTCTTTGCATGCTTGATACCGTTTTGTGCAATCTGTACTGGATTTTTGTTGTCGTCCTCGCTGTAAACAGGAACATTTATCTGTTCGCCAAGCACCTTAATCTGCTCGATAGCAGCAGGACGGTAAACGTCGCAGGCAACGAGCAAAGGTTTCTTGCTGCGCTTTGTCTTCAACATGTTTGCCAACTTACCGCTGAAGGTTGTCTTACCAGAACCTTGCAGACCCGACATGAGGATTATTGCAGGATTGCCCTTGGTGTTTATATCAACGGCATTTTCGCCCATGAGTTTTGCAAGCTCGTCGTGTGCAATCTTCACCATCAACTGGCTTGGTTTGATGGACTTGATGACATTCTGTCCCATTGCGACTTCCTTAACAGTTTCGGTGAACTGCTTGGCTGTCTTGTAGTTGACATCGGCATCAAGCAATGCCTTGCGGACATCCTTCAATGTTTCGGCAACATTTATTTCGGTAATTTTACCTTCGCCCTTAAGTATCTTGAACGACCTCTCTAATCTTTCCGATAAACTTTCAAACATACTGTTATTTCGTTAGTTCAGATAATCAAAAAAAAAGAGCCACTTGTGAGACTTGAACTCGCGACCTACGCATTACGAATGCGTCGCTCTACCAGCTGAGCTAAAGTGGCACTTAATAAATAAGTGGTGCAAAAGTATATCTTTTTTTCGGAACGCAAAAATTATTTTTTTTGTTTTAGGTGAAAGTTCCTTATTTTTGTGGCGTTAAGCATTAAAAATTGTAACAATGAATACATACACCAAAACTCAGAACATTATCGACTATACCATGATGGGGTTGCTGTCTCTTTCGGCAATTTTGGCGGTAGTTGGCATACCATACGCGCTTACTTGCTTTATATTCATTTGGTTCGCTTCGTTTGTAGTATTCATTATTACAAGTGTCATGAGTAAGATATACAAGACAAGCATGCTTGCATTCATAATTGACCTGTTTTGCAAGTTGAATATGTTTGTTGGCGTCTGGTTTTGGAGCAGAAGTTACGAAGGTAAGGACAAGGTTGGGACATACATATCGGCATTACTGGTCGGTTATCTGATTTATGCGTTGATTACAAAGAAGATGCCTGCCTATCGTCCTTTGTCGTATCTGCTGATATACGCCGTGACTACTGGCGTTTGTGCCGCGATAATGATGTAGGGATTAAACAAATGCCTAAAATATTTCTTATATTTGCATTGTTTAATTAATAAAGTTTGTACGATTTGAATACATATACTAAAACCTTGAATGTCATAGATTATTCCACTATGGGATTGCTTTCGATAAGTGCAATTCTGGCCGCTGCCAATATTCCATACGCGCTTATTTGTTTCATAGTATTATGGGTGTTGTCTATTGCTATTTTTATTACGACAAGTGTAAAAAGTGGAATATACAAGGAAAGCGGATCATTGTTTATATATGACCTTGTCATAAAGATTATGATATTTGCCAGCATTGAGTTCTGGGCACAAAGGGATTATGTAAATATCAGTATGGCGGGACTTCTTGTCGGATATGTTATATTTGCAATAATGACAAAAAAAATACCAGTTCAACGCCCGATTTTTTACCTTTTGATATACGGTGTGACTACTGGCGTTTGTGCTGCGATAACGATGTAGAAGGAAAGTCGGGTAGTGTGAATTTGAATTTCAAAACAAAAAGCATAGAAATTAGAACGGCGTAGTCCTCAACGAAGTTAAACTATAAGTATCTTAGTTTAACAATTTTTCCATCTCAATAACATAAATGCTTAATTTTGTCGTTTTATTGTTCTGATGAATTATTGCAACGGCAACGGCAAACTCTGTCTTTCCACTTTGTGGATGCGTTCGCTATGCATAATGTTTATGTTTGCCATGTTGCCTGCGTTGAACCTTTCTGCACAGTCGCTCATAAGTTTAAAGAATATGCAGGTGCAGGGCGATACTTTGGTTCTCGACTCAATGAGCGTGGTACAAAGTTCGATACGATTGCTTGATGCCGATGGAAACCCAGTGAATGCAAAATACCATTTCGATTTCGAGACTTCAACCATAATCTTCGACGAGCAGCCACCTGCAGGAACAAGCGTGCAGTTCAAGAGTTTTCCCGTAAATTTCTCAAAGCCAGCACAAAAATTCGACCGTAGTAAGTACATGCTTTCCGACCATGAGCAGGAACAAACGGGTTATAATTTGATATTTACCAAGGATGATTATACTGATTTTTTTTCGCAGACTGAACTTTCACGCAAGGGAAGCATTTCGCGAGGCGTGAGTTTCGGCAACAACCAGAACGTGATTATGAATTCCAACCTCGACCTGCAACTCGACGGACGCATCGGCGACAACCTTTTCATAACGGCAGCAATAAGCGACAACAATATACCTATACAGCCCGACGGCAATTCGCAGAACTTGCAGGAGTTCGACAAGGTTTTCATAAAGATTTACAATTCTAAATTCGCGATTGTGGCTGGCGATTTCGAGCAGAAGAAACCACAGGGATATTTTCTCAGTTATTACAAGAAGTCGCAGGGGATACACTTGTCTGGCAAAAAGCAGTTTGAGACAGCGAAGCACAACGTGGGCGAACTGAAAGCTTCCCTTGGTGCGGCTGTTGCCAAAGGCAAGTATCACAAGATGCAAATTTCGGGAGTTGAGGGCAATCAAGGACCGTACCGGCTCACAGGTGCCAACAACGAGGCATACGTTGTGGTATTGGCAGGAACCGAAAAGGTTTACATCGATGGAATTTTGATGTCACGCGGTAGCGACCGCGACTATGTAATTGACTATAATCTAGGCGAGATAACTTTTACTGCCCATCAGCCGATAAATAAGGACAAGCGCATAATAGTTGAGTTTGAATACACCGACCAGAACTATACGCGATTTCTAGTTACCTCGTCAAACAGTCTGAAAATCGACAATACCGAAGTATGGCTCAATCTTTACCACGAAGGCGACAGCAAGAACCAACCCATCAATATCGACCTGCGCGATTCCGACAAACGTTTGATGTCGGGCATTGGCGACAATTTGGACCAAGCTATAATTCCAGGTTACGACAGTCTCGGTTTCAATATCGATGAGGTTCGCTACAAGGTGGTTGACACGATTGTCGATGGTATTCAATACGATTCGGTTTTTGTGTATAGCACCAATCCGCAGGATGCATTCTACAGGGTTTCGTTTTCGCTTGTAGGCGAAAACAAAGGCGACTACATACGCGGAACATCGGCGGCAAACGGCAGGGTTTACGAGTGGGTTGCACCAATAAACGGTGTCCCGCAAGGAAATTACATTCCTTATACCAAGATAATTGCCCCACAGAAAAAACAGATGGCGACGTTTGGCGCAAAGTCTAAGTTCGGAGAATTGACAAGCGCATCGGTTGAAGTTGCATTGTCTAACAACGACCTAAACACCTTCTCGAAACTTGATGCTGGTGACAATTTTGGCGTTGCAGTAAAAACCATTGCCGAACAGTACATTGTGAAAACCGAGAAAAATACTTTGAGTTTCGATGTGAATTATGAATTTCTTAGTCGCAACTTCGAGGCAGTGGAATATTTCCGTGAAACTGAATTCACAAGAAACTGGAATACAAACTCGTATTATGCCGATTCGCACTGCGAGAATGTTGCCGGTGGTCACATCCGATATGCCAACCGCAAGCATGGTAATTCGCACTACACCACATCGTACATAAATCGTGGAGCGGAATATTCGGGATGGAAGAACGATTTTTCGTCCGATTATCGACTTGGCACTTGGCGAATTTCGGGAGATGCATCCTTGCTCGCAAGTCGCGACTCGTTGAATACCACTCAGTTTCTGCGACACAAGTTTGATGTTTCCAAAGCATTCGGCAAGATAATGATAGGTGCTCGCGAGGAAGGCGAACGCAATGTATGGCACAATAGCGATGGGGCGCTTCTTCCAAACAGTTATTCGTACAACCAGTACGAAGGTTTTGCTGGAACGTCCGATTCTGCTCAGCAGAAGTTTTCGCTGTCGTACAAGTTCCGCAACGACCGCAAACAGAGTGCCGACATACTAAAAGATGCTACCCGTGCCCACGATTTGTCATTGTCGGCAGAAGTCGGAGGAAAGAACAACCACCGTCTTCGTGCAACGGTAAACTATCGACTTTTGCAAGTGCGTGATACTATGCTCTATTCCGCCGAACCCGAGGACAACCTTACTGGCAAACTCGAATACAACTTCAAATTATGGAAGGGCGCAATAACTTCATCAACCTTGTACGAAATAGGTTCAGGTTTGGAAAACAAAATTGAGTACACCTACATAGAAGTTGCTCCTGGACAGGGCGTTTATACTTGGACAGACTACAACGGCAATGGTATTCAGGAACTTGACGAGTTTGAGGTTGCATTTTTTGCCGACCAAGCCAACTTTATTCGCGTGCTGTTGCCATCAACCGAATATGTAAAAGTGTATTCCAACAAGTTCAACCAGAGTTTAAATATAAATCCTGCCACGCGTTGGAAATCGAAAAAGGGTTTCCGCAAGTTCCTAAGCCGTTTCTCCGACCAGTTTGCATACAGCATTTCGCAGAAAAATACCTCGTCGAAGATTGCCGAATTTGCCAACCCATTCGCCAACAACATAAATCCGGACGAACTGGTGTCGTTAAGTTCATCTGTACGCAATAGTTTATCGTTCAACCGAGGAAAACCAAAGTTCGGCATCGACTACATTGTGCAGTCAGTCAAGGGTAAAAGTTTGCTTACCACAGGGTTCGATTCGCGTACAAATTTCACGCAGAACATCCTTATAAGGTATAACATATCGCCGAAAGTTGGAATGCAAAACTCTACTATTTTGGGCAAAAAAAGTTATGAATCACAGTATTTTTCCACAAAGGACTACAAAATCAGCAGTATAAAGGATGATTTTCAATTTAATGTGCAACCGAATATAAACAACCGAATATCATTGACATACAACTTTGAAATTAAAGAAAACACCAGTGGCACTGAAAAACTTACAAGCAATAATGCTGGAATTGAATACCGTCTCAATTCGGTAAAGAAAGGTTCTCTGAATGCAAACTTCAACTTTATATACTACATGTATAATGCTGCAGGAAATTCCGCCATTGATTACGAGATGCTTCAAGGTTTACAGCCGGGCATGAACTTCACTTGGGGACTTAACTTCCAGCGTCAGTTGGCCAACGGATTGCAAATCAACATTTCATATACAGGTCGCAAGAGCGAAACTTCGCCAGTGATACATACTGCAAGTGTGGAAGTTAGGGCGTACTTCTAAAAATTCTAAAATCGTAAATCAAAATCACAAATCAATTTGTATTTTTGTAGCGAATAGTTTTTTATGATATGAAGAAAAATAATTTGTTTATTTGCTTGACAATAATGCTGATAGGATTGTTGGCAATGCAAAGTTGCAGTAAAAATGAGAAAAAGATAGAAGAAAGCGGTAATGCCATCTATTATTGGCGAACCGTATTCCGACTCAACGACTACGAGCAAGATTTCTTGAAAAAGCACGACATCAAAAAGATGTATGTGAAATTCTTTGATGTAGACAAGTCGTGGGATGGAGAACAACCCGTGCCATTGGGGACTACCATTTTTCTCGACAGCGTTCCCAGTAATATGGAAATTGTTCCGACGGTGTTCATTACCTCCGAGGCGATTGCCGATTATCCGCTGTTTATTGACAAGTTGTTGACACGCGTAATTGACATGGCCGACGTAAACGGAATAAAATTCGGCGAGTTGCAAATCGACTGCGACTGGACAGAAAGTCATGCCGATGAATATTTTTCATTCATGAAGGAATTGAAAGCCAAACTCGACCCCAAGGGCATTGCCCTTTCGACAACGGTCCGTCTGTTCCAACTCGGCTACGAAACTCCTGCCGCCGACTATGGTGTGCTTATGTGCTACAATACTGGTGATATAGAAAAATGGGAGACGGATAATTCCATTCTCGACACAAAGGATGTTGAACCTTATCTTGGCAAGCTGGGAAAATTCAAGCTGCCGCTGTCGGTAGCGTTTCCGTGCTTCTCGTGGGATGTTACTTACAGTGTTAGTTACGATAATGAAAACGAAAAATACATGAGGGGCATCGAGTACGACAAATACGATTTCTCGGATACAGAAACATTCAAGAAACTTTCGGCAAACAAGTACAAGATTAATGTTGATGAAGACGACTACTGGACACCCAATTATGTTCGTCACGAGGAAGTCACTGTGGAAGAAGTTCTTGATGCCAAGAACATGATTCTGAAGAATCTTTCTTCTGCTCCAATTCAATTTGTGATGTATCATCTTGATTCTGTTAACCTTTCAAAACTTTCGGACGATGATGTGGAAAAGATTTATCGTTAGTGCGTTGTGCCTAGCATCGGCTGTTGTGACATTTGCCTGCGGGTACGTTGAGGTAATTGGTGGCGAGTGGACTTATATGTTCAAGACCTACGATAGTGGCGTACGAAATTGGTGGGAGCCTGACGAATTGTGGAAGAGCAACATTACATTTTGGTACGATTATACCGGTGGGAAGGTCGAAAGGTCGGAAATAGAGAAAGCCTTGTATGAGTGCAGTGTTGATGATATTGACAATGGTCAGAATGGATTTTTCAGTTATCTGCACAAGGAGAAGGATAAGGAAGTTTTACGCTACTGGACTATAAACAAGACTTTTTCGGAAAGAATGGGCGATTCGTGGTACTATCCAAAGCCATCGGAAAAAGAAGAGATGGCAGGCTGGGTTGCCGACCTCGAAAAAATGTGCGACAAGTCATCGTCGCAGTTGAAGGAAAGATATACATATTTGTATATGCGCATTTTGTTCTATCTGAAGCAGTATGATGTTTGCAAGAAGGTGTGGGAAAACTACAGCGCAGCGTGGAGCGACAAGGAACTGAAGAAAAAATGCCACCTGTATTATGCTGGCGCATTGTTCTATACCGACGAAACAACAAAAGCCGCCGAAATATACACCGAATACGAAGATTGGGAAAGTTTGCATTACTTCAAGAAGGATGTTGAGTTTATGCATAACCTCTATGCTGCCAACCCAAGTTCGAAAGCTTTCATGTTCTTTGTACAAAACTACTTGAACAATTATCAGGACAAGAAGGCAACTACTGATTGCAAGGATTTTGTTGCTTTCTGCGAAAAAGTTCTCTCCGAAAAGAAAACCGACAATCCTGCGCTATGGCAGTCGGCACTTGCTCACGTTTCGTTTCTAAATGGCGATGTCGCAAAGGCAATCGAACAAATTGAGAAAGCGCCCGAGATGCAAGGTCTTGAATTGGCAAAGGAAAATGCACGAATGCTCCGCCTTCTGTATAATTCCACTATGACAGATGCTGCCGACTATGCCGACAAACTTAACAGGGATTTGCCTTGGCTTTTGAAGAAGGTGTATGACCTTGACCACTTGTGGGCAAACAACGGTCGCGGTAACGAACATAGCCTCGATATGCTGGGACGAGTTATTCTAAGGAATGCTTTTCCGCATTATGTCGATGCTGGAAATCCCAATATGGCAGCCGCTTTGCTCAATGCCTTCGACGAGGTGCATTGCTACGACAAGGAAACTCGTGAATCATTGCGTAAGGATCCTAACGAACCTGGCAATATGGAATATTACACATGGTATTTCCGCTATCTCGACACCACTTCGGTTGACAATGTGAAGAATTTTCTCGCATTTGTAAAGACGGGAGGCAAAACCAAATTGGAAAAGGCGCTTGTAAGTAGGGGGTATGTAGGCGAGTCGATGATTAACGAACTGATAGCCACCAAGTATATGCGCGTTCACGAGTACGATTCTGCAATCGTGTATTTGGAAAAGGTTGCACCAACGTTTTGGAAAAAGCAAAACATAACCGAATATTTGAAGCGCAATCCGTTTATGGAGGACTGGATTTCGGCAAACAACGAAAAGGGTAGCATCTACAAGCAGTACAATCCAGCAAAGTTGTATTCATCGGTGCCTACCAAGCTCCAGTTCTGCAGGATAATGCGCGATTTGGAGCAAAATCAAGGAAAAATCACTGACAATGAAGAACGAGCAATAATGAAATACGCTTACGCCGTCGGACTTGCACAGTCGTCTGCTTGGTGCTGGGCGTTGACTCAATATGCTAAGGGCAGTTTTGTAAATTATGAAGGTCTTTATGGCACAATTACCAAATTGGAAGATTTGCAGAACTACGACAACGGCTGGGACTACCGTTCATCTAAGTCGTATATGTTGCAGTACCGTTACCAGAAAGTATATTCGCACCTTAATGAGGCCGAAAGCCTTACGCAAAACAACGAACTTTTGGCTCGTTGTCAGTACATGCGTGCAGGAATCGAGTTGGACGAGTCGTATGCCGGACGCTATTACCGCAACCTTATTGGCAAGTACGGCAGCACAAAGTTTGTCGGCAACGAAAAGCATCATTGCGACAGGCTGAGCGACCATAGATAGGCCTTTCAGCGGATATAAAGGATATATATCTGTACTAGCACAGCAAATAGTATCGCAATAGGAGTGATAATTTTTGCCGTCTTAAGCAAAATCTCGTTTGTTATGCTTCTGTCCTCCAATGTGTAGCAAGTATGGAGAGATAGAGAGTTTTGTTCTGTTAGTTTTTGCAGGCAATTTTCTACATCGTTTTTTGTTATGCCGGAGTTTTCTGCCTTTTTCAGCACTTTGTCCAATAGAATTGTCCTATCGATGAAAAATTGTCCGTGGGCGGTTTCCAGAATGCATCTTTCGAGTTGTGTGTAGTTTCTCTTTTTGTTTCTCATGATTGTAGTGTTTTAAATTTTTGCAAATGAACAATCTAGTTGCGTCAAAATATGTCGCAATAATCATCAATTGTTGGAATATTTCATTAAAAAAATCCTAAAATTGCCAAAAGCACCCTCGCCTTTTTGAAAAAGCATTATCTTTGCCAAGTCTAATTTAAATTATTACGAATATGAAGAAATTATTTTTCCTATTAGTTCCTGCATTTTTGCTTGTAGCATGCTGCAACAACGAACCGAAGCAGGAAGCCGCTGAAGGCGAACACAAGTGCTGCAACAAGGAAGGTGAACATAAATGCTGCAAGGATGGCGAACACAAGTGCCACCACGAAATGAGCGAAGAGCAGAAGGCAGATATGGCTGCTTGGGAAGACTGGGCAAACCAGACCGATGAAAAGAAGGCTGAACTTTTGAACAAGCGCAAAGAATGCTTCGACAAGATGGTTGCTGAAAAGAAAGCTAGAGAAGAAGAAATGGCTGCAAAGAAAGCTGCTTTCGAAGAAGGAATGGCAAACTGGGACAACTTGAGTCTTGATGAAAAGAAAGCATTGTTCGACAATATGCCATGCTGCGGCGAAGGTCACCACGGACACAAGTGCCACGGTGATAAACCAGAAGGTTGCCACAAGCACGAAGGATGCCACCATCATGAAGGTTGCAAAGGTCACGAAGGCCATGAAGGTTGCCAGCATCATCACGAAGGATGTCCAAACCATAAGGACTAATCGAAATTTCGAAGAAAATAAAAAAGCTACGCTTAGGCGTGGCTTTTTTTGTCGCCTATAATGTCATGATTAACTTGTTTCTGCCACTGTTATGCTGTTCACATTTTTTCTCCCCAACCTAACAAAAAAACACCTACCTTTGCACTCTAAAATTTCAAAACGATGAAAGTTAGGAATACTTTGATATTCATACTGATAATATTTGCAGTCATTGCAGGGGTGATGGCTGTTTTCCCTAAGGATGGCATTAGGATAACCGATAACTTTGTGCTTCACTGTCCGTCATTTAGTGACTTTCTGCCGTCATCCGCAAAGGAAGAAGCAACCGTAGACCTTGATTCTCTACTTTCGAACCAGATTGATATCGACAACGAGTTGCCTCAAAAGACACAGTCCAAACTGAAGGATATGCCTGAATATGAGGAACAACCTGACCCGACATCAGACAATATTGTAAGTGATGATGCATCCAACTACAACATCGAGGAAATTAAATCGGCAGTCAACCCACTCGAATTTCCTGCAGGCAACAACACCGCACTCGACCATTTCTTCCGCAAATTGTCCCATCATGGTGAATACGAAAAGATTAGGGTTTTGCACTATGGCGACAGTCAGCTTGAGGGCGACCGCATAACTGCCTACATCAGATACAAACTGCAAGGTCGCTTTGGCGGAAATGGCGTGGGAATGTGTTCGCCAGTAGCCATTTACTCACAATACAGCATGAAGCAGGACGCTTCCGAAGGTTGGATTCGCTGTCCCGGATTCGGAAAGCGTGACCCTGCTGTAACGCACAGGAAATATGGTCCTATGATGGCATTCAATCGCTTCTCGCCAATTCGCGATTCGCTGTGGGAACGCCCAGACGAACCATACAAGGCGTGGATAAGCTTCACAAAGTCATCAATGGGCTACGGAAACACGCGCAAGTTCAAGAATGTTTACATTTACTATGGCAACTGTACCGAAGAGGTGAATGTGACCGTAAAAGTAGGAGGTGCCGTTGTAAACGAAGGTCGTATGCCGATTTCGGAAGGTTTGAATGTTTATGCCTACAAATCGCCAGACTATATCAGCGATGTAACTCTCGAATTCGAGGCTTTCGACAGTCCCGACTTCTACTGCGTATCGCTTGAGGACGACCATGGCATAATTGTCGACAATATTGCAATGCGCGGATGTAGCGGCGAAGTTTTCACTGGCACCGACCGTTCTCTGCTGTCGGCATCATACTCGAAACTCGGTGCTGATTTGTTCATTTTGCAATTCGGAGCCAACGCAGTCCCCAACACCAAAGACTCGAAAGGTGCAACATATTTTACGAACCTTTTCATGTCGCAGGTGCGAACCATTAGGGCTATGTGTCCCGAAGCATCCATTATGATTGTCGGACCAAACGACATGTCGGTGAAAAACAAGGATGTATATGAGTCGTATCCTATTCTCGACACTATGGTCGATATGTTGCGCGATGCAGCAGAGCGCAACAACTGTGCGTTTTGGGACACATACAAGGCCATGGGTGGTCGCAACTCGATGCCGAAGTGGGTTGAGGCAGATCCGCCGCTTGCAGCAAAGGACTACACTCACTTTTCACCACAGGGCGCACAGGTCATCTCCAATATGCTGTACAATGCAATAATTGTAGAATACACAAACTATCTGCAAAGAAACAAATAAGGTATGGTTTTAAGGGATTGCATGGAAAAATTGTTTTTGATGCTTGTGTTGGTGAGCATTTCGCTTGTTAGTACTGCACAGTCGTTGGCTTTCCCTTATCCAGAACGGAAATACGATTTCGTAAACTACGATTCATCAACACTATACACTCCATCGGGCAATCCCAACCTCGAAACTTTCTTCAACAAACTTGACCATTTCTACTTCGATGGCGATGAGGAATTTACGGTTTTGCATCTTGGCGACTCGCACATACAGGCAGGCGTGGTTTCTTGGTGTTTGAGAAGGCATTTCGAAAATCTATGCCACGATTCACACGGCGATTTTGGGTTGCTTGCTCCACTGTCAATCGCTCCAAAGAATAACCATCCTTATTATTATGTGTCGCGAAATTCGGGCAACTGGGAGTTTGAGAGAATTATCAAAAATGTAACTGGCACATCCATAGGACTTTCGGGATTTGTCGCTTTTACAAAGGACAGCATTGCAAACCTTACTTTTGCCTTCCCAAAACGCTCTATGAAGGAAATGCACGAATTTACGAAGGTAAAGCTTCTGCATGATGCCAACGACACCTGCTACAACATATACACCAATGTTGACTCCATAATGGTTGACTGCACAACCGACTTTACGGAAGGTTGTACCGAAATGGTATTTTCGCATTCGTTCGACTCTTTGGTTTTCAGGTTTGTGCGCAATGTTGATGCGCGTTCTGCAAAACCGATACACATTCACGGCGTGCTGGTCGAGGACTCATTGCCGAATGTAAAGTTTGTAAGCATCGGAACTAATGGAGCATCTACCGAATCGTATGTCAGGGAAAAACTTTTGCTAAAGCAAATGGATGCCGTGAATCCCGACCTTGCAATAATTGCGCTTGGTGTTAACGATGCATCTGGGAAAAACTTCGCAAAGGACAGATTTGTGCAGAATTATAGGAAAATCGTTGATGCCATACTTGATGTAAACCCCGATTGCGCGATAATCTTTGTCAGCAACAACGACTTCTGCGGATACCGTACTGGACACAATACCAACCAGCCATTGGTTGTTGAGGCGATGAAAGAACTTTGCAATCGATACCACGCATCGTTGTGGAATCTATATGCAGTCATGGGGGGAAGCAAGTCGATATACACATGGCAGAAACACGGTCTTGCCAACACCGACAGGATTCACTTTACCAACGATGGCTATATTCTCGAAGGCGACTTGCTTTTTGGTGCTATACTCAAGGAATATGAGGAGCATCTGAAAAGGTTAGCAGAAGAATAGGGGCGTCAAATTCCTTATTTGTGTGAGAATGAATGATTCCGTTTCCACAACTCGAATCTATCCTTTTCTATCTGCTTTTCTTCCTTATCATTTTTTTGTCCAGATATGATGCTGAGGTTCAATTCGAAACCTAGAATAAGCGAGATTGAGGTTAGGTATAGAAGCATAAGCACAATTATTATCGTACCTAGCGAACCGTACAGTTTGTTATAGTTTGCGAAATTGTTGAGATAGAACGAGAACCCCGACGAACAGAGAATCTGCACTATCGTTGCAAGAATTGCACCTGGCGAGATAAACTTGTAGCGGCTTTTCTTTGATGGTGCAAGGTAGTAGAGAAACGATATTGCCATAAAATACAGCAAGATGATTATCAACCACTTGGCAATATGCAAGCAGACGTACCAGAATGTACTGTCGGCTATTGTAGTATGGTGAGTCACAAGATGGTCAATGTATTTTGAGCCACCGATTATTATTGCCATTGCCGCAACTATCAGTGTACATAAAATCAGAACCATTGCTATGGAAATCAAGCGTTTGCTGATAAGATTCCGTCTGTCTACGTGGTGGAACGACGCGTTGAACGCCTCAATGATTGCAAGTATGCCGTTCGATGCAAAGAACAGCGAGGTTATGATACCGAAGGACAACAAAGTTCCGCTTGGGTTAAGTATGGTGTCGGATATGGTGTCGAAAAATACATCATAGATTGCAGGAGGCATAATTTCGATAATCAGATTTATAAGAGCATCTTGAAAACCGTCAATAGGAATAAATGGTATTATGCTGAATCCAAAGATTAGCAATGGGAAAATTGCAGAGAACAAACTGTAAGTCACACTTTTTGCCCTAATGGTAAACGATCCTTTCGACAGTCCGTTCACGAAAAAGTTGCCAATGTAGTAAAGAGAGAATCCGCCAAATCCTGGAATTACAATCTTGTCGCCGATGATTTTAATCAGAGCGTCAACCCTTTCGAGAAAACCGAATAGCTTTGCGCGAAAATTGAACTTTTTCATTAGGGCAGAACCTTATTTTACTGCCTTCAAACTAAGGTCGAGACTTTTTATCTGGTGTGTAAGAGCGCCAATCGAAACAAAGTCAACACCGCATTCTGCGTATTGACGTATGTTGCTGATGGTTATACCACCGCTCGATTCGGTTTCAACCTTGCCTCCGATGATTTTTACGGCTTCGCGTGTAGTTGGAATGTCGAAGTTGTCGAGCATAATGCGGTCGACGCCACCAATGCGCAATACTTCGCGAACATCGTCAAGGTTGCGGGTTTCTACTTCGATTTTCAGGTTGCGACCAGTGTCTTGCAAGTATTTGTGCGCTTTTGCGACTGCCTTTTCGATACCGCCTGCATAGTCGATATGGTTGTCTTTGAGCATAATCATGTCGTACAGACCGATACGATGGTTGGTTCCGCCACCGATTTTTACGGCTTCCTTCTCAATGAGACGAAGTCCTGGAGTGGTCTTGCGAGTGTCGAGAACTTTGGTGTGCAGACCTTGCAGTTCCTTGACATATTCGGCAGTTACGGTAGCGATTCCGCTCATACGTTGCATAAAGTTGAGAATTGTGCGTTCGGCACGAAGAATGTCGTGCTGCGGTCCGCTAAGATCAAACACGATGTCGCCTTTTTTTATCGGTGTACCATCTTGTATGAAAATATTGAGTTTCAAGTCTTTCGACAAGTAGTTGCAAACTGCTTTTGCAACCTCGACGCCAGCGATTATGCCATCCTGCTTTACGAGCAGTTTTGCCTTGCCTTGTTCCGACTTGTCGATACACGACAGCGTAGAATGGTCGCCGTCGCCCAAATCCTCTTCAAACGCCCTAGCGATGAGCGAGGTGAGATATTTTTCCGGAATCATTGTTCTTCCTCTATTCTAAGTTGATGGATAAGCGGAGTGCCCGACTGTTCCTTCACGAGGAAGTAAACGCGGAATTTCTTGCCGCTTGTTATTTCAAGTGTTCCGATTGCATATTGAGCTTCGCTTTTTCCGCCTTGATGCAGCAGCGTGAAATTCTTTGGAGAGTTTTTCTCAAAGAAGTTCTTCACCACTTGTTCGGCTTGCTGACGACTGTATACAGCTTCTGTTTCTAGTATTGCCACTTCTACCGAATTGTTGAAGTACTTCGCCAGTTCGGTTGAGTTGCCGACTTTCATTGCATCGAAAACCTTCGGTGGTATCGCCGAAAATGCCAGCGATGTTATCATTATCGCTAACGCTGTCAGTATTAACCTAATGCTTTTCATTTTGAATGTGCTTTTAAAGTTCAACGTTTACATGCAAAAACTAAACCAATTTTTATTGGTGCAAAGTTATCCAAATTTTGGAAAGGAGTTTGTGTCGGTAAGGTCTTTTATTCAAATAATTATGAACAATGAAACAGAGAGTAGTTTTGATGTGGCTTGAAATAGTTGGTAATAAGCGTAGTTGACGTTTAAAATCACTTTAACTTTCTAAAATCTGGCTTAATTTCTATTGCCTGTCCTAGCGACTTGAACATCTGTTTTCCATCTTTTTTTGAGACATCCTGACCGTCAATAGTATAAGAGTTTTCTATTTTGTCTTTCTCAAAATTGTACATCTGGAATTCATCGCATTTTCGTGTTATTTTGCTGTCACTAAGCACTACGCATTGGGTTGCGAAGCACCCTGTTCCGCATCCGCCAGCCGCGCCAATGGCGCCGCTACTGTAGAAAACAAAATTTGTTT
Organism: Bacteroidales bacterium; assembly: GCA_017651185.1. Lineage (GTDB taxonomy): Bacteria > Bacteroidota > Bacteroidia > Bacteroidales > ML635J-15 > Bact-19. The sequence continues at coordinate 131,205 of JAGCDJ010000037.1, forward strand.
TGAAATATGTTGACGAGAGCATTTGTATTTCGCCTTGAACTATGGAATATATTGCTTGGTACTCTTCGTTTTGTGACGAAAGCCACAATTCGGGGTTCCCGTCCTCGTCGAAGTCGTAAAGAGTATATTTTGTAAAATCAGAATCTTCAAATTCGTCGTTATCGTCGGTGTACAACTTGCGCATTTGGTCGAACTTTTCAATTTTCACATCGGCAAAGTGGTGGTTCATTCCATCCCACTTGTAAATATGTTCTATTGATGAATACCAATTCATAAAGTACTCTTTAACAACGATATCCTTTCCTACTCTCGGCAATTCGTAGGTCAACGGGTGGAAGTCGGTTCCATACGACGGGACAAAATTTGTCAGTTCGTTGTGCTCGGGCCTTAGTGTGCCTTTTGCCGGGTCGTAGTCGTAGAAAAGTATGATTTGGCTAATGCTCAGTCCGTGCATTTTCTGGAACACGAATGCGAAAAGGCGGTGACCGTTGTTGCGCTTCCACACGCAGGCGGAGAATGATTCGCCATCGTCGCCAAGTTCAAATGCAGAGACATAACCGTTGGGACTGTCCACTATGATTTCGTAGTCGCCTTCTCCATCGTTAGAGACTGGATTTTTTAGCAGATCTGCGGTAGGTCGGGTAGGCCAAACCTTGTTGAATGCCTTAGTAAGCGTGAGTATGCTTCCGTCTTTTACGCCTGTAATTGTTTTCTTATCCCACCCGGCACCAAGATCTTCGATGGTGGTAAAATTCTGTGATATTGCTGATAGAAACGACAAGCAGAGTATTGAAATCGTGAGAAACTTTTTCATAGTATGTACTAACTTTAATTTTTTCGCAATGTTAGTTACTGTTTCAAAACTTTCACCTATCTTTACACGCTTTTTATTCAGTAGTTATGAACATTACTTTGCTTGTGGTCGGAAAGACCGACAAGGACTATATAAACGCAGCGGTTGAGGAGTATTTCAAACGCATTAAACGCTACATGAATTTCGAGTTCAAGGTGGTGAAGGACATCAAGAACGCGAAAAGCGTTACTACTGCTGTGCAGAATAAACTCGAGGGTGAGAAAATTCTCGATGAACTTTCTCCATCAGATTTTGTCGTACTACTTGACGAAAATGGCAAGAATCCGTCATCAAAGGAATTTGCCGCCTTCATCGAGAAGCAGTCGCTGTCGGGACTGAAGAACCTTGTGTTCGTAATTGGCGGTCCCTACGGATTTTCTGAAGATGTTTACGCACGAGCCAACTATAAATTGTCTCTGTCACGCATGACATTTTCGCACCAACTTGTGAGGGCAATATTCGCAGAACAACTTTACCGTGCATTAAGCATCCTAAACAACGATCCATACCATCACGAATAGCATGAAGCGGAAAATTGGCTACATATTGTATTTCACATTGTTGTCGTTGCTGACGGTTGTAGCGGCGGTGCTTGCCTTTATGCCTCGTGGCGGTGGCAACGCCGATATTTCCGAACTCGTTGATGCCGATGCTCTTGAGGCGCTTCTTGCCGACAAGTATGATTATATGTCGGAAAAGAGCGAGGATGCCCTCAAGATTGCAACAACAAGGTCCGACAGCGTAAATGTGGAGTTCTTCGATTCGCTAGCGGGTGATTTTTCCGAAAAAGGCATAGGATTCTTCCACTACGAGCGCGGTCGTTTGCAGCACTGGTCGACCAACGACATTCCCGTGCCTGTGGAGTTCAAGTCTTCGTTGGGCGACAGGATTGTGAAGTTGGGAAACGGTCTTTATCTGTGCAGTATGAAGTTGACGGACAACAATGCCGTGGTCGGACTTTACCAGATACGCAAGGAATATTCCTACGAAAACGATATGTTGGTTTCGGCGTATGGTTGCGACATCGACCTGCCTGCAAAGGTTTCTGTATCGGCCGACAGTAGCGACAATTCGCTCTCGGTGCGACTTCCCGCAAGCGACAAGGACATTTATTTCAGCGTTACCGACGACAACTATCTTCAGGACAGGATTTCGTTCCCTCAGGCAATGAGGTTGACTTTCCTTTTGCTAGTATTTGTGCTTCTGGCATCTGTATTCGAGGTGCTTGCGCATAAGTACCAGTCGCGGTCGTGGATTGTTACCATCGTGTTCTTGTTTACGTTGATTGCAATAAGGTTTTTGCTCCTCACAACGGGATATTTTAGCGACTTGGGCAACTTGAAATTGTTCTCGCCCGAATTGTTGTCGACATCGACAGTGCAGGCATCATTCGGCGATATGATTCTGAAAGAGATTGTCATAGGTATAGGATGCATATTTTTCTGCCGACATTTCAATGTTGATGCAAGTCATTTGTCATCGCGAAAGTCATCCAGACGGATTGCAAGCATTTTGTTTTCGATTTTTGAGTCGGCATTTTCGATGCTGATCATTGATTTCCTTGCCGAGATAGTGTACGACTCGTCAATTCCGTTCAATTTTGCAAACCTTTCCAGTCCCGACTTATATGGTTATATCGCCTTGGTTGTTGTTACTGTGGTGATTTTCATAGCGATATTTTCCATTAGAAAGGTTATTCGCATCTGTGGCAATCTTCTCGAAATTGGTTGGATACTGCCAATTACTTTTCTGTTGTTTGCCGGTTATGCTGTATTTTGCTGGTTTGCAGATAATAATGTGATTGTTCAGGCAGGTTTGCTGTGGTTGCTTTGGTCGTACCTGCTGTTCTGCCAAAAGAAAGGAAGAACATCGTTCTTATTTAGGACCGTGCTTGCAATAATTGTTTCGCTGTTGGTGGCTTATTCCATATCGACAGATTCGATGCGCAAGGAATCCGAAGCGTTCAAGGTGCTGGCTTACAATATGTCTGCCGAGCGTGACTTCGATGTTGAATTCAATTTTATTGGTTTCGACAGCGAAATGCGCAGCAGTACTGAACTTGCCGATGCCGTAAAGGAATACAACTTTGCGCGAGCCGACAGCATAATTGACAAGATTATTTCGACAAAAAAATACCTGAAACGCTACGATGCGCAAATAACTATATGTGCCGACAATGACAGTCTAATTTTTGAAGATGAAGAGGAATCGGCAGGTTGTTTCGAGTATTTCAGGACTATGCTCCTTGAATATGGTGTGGTAATTCCAAATACAAATTTCTATTACCTTGACAATAACAATGGTCGCCAGTCATATCTTGGTGTGTTTAGCATAATGGTAAGCCAGTCGGAATTTGTGAAGATTTACATTGAGTTCAACAGCAAGATTTTCAGCGAAGGACTTGGCTATCCAGATTTGCTTCTCGACAAGCGTATGGCGTTGAAACACAGCGACAAGAAGTTCGATTTTGCCCGCTATAGCAAGGGTGTACTGGTGGCAAGCCGTGGTTCGTACAAGTATCTTTTCTCGCTTGCGCCCGAAAACGATTTCCGCGAATATTCTGTAAGCAGCAGCAACGGCTACAGGCATTTCAAATATTGTCCCGACAAGGAGAACACTGTGATTCTCAGCAAGCGCGATTCGGGATTCTCCAACGCTTTCATAATGTTTTTCTTTGTCCTGTTTGGAATATTCATAGTCTATATGCTTGCTTTTGCAATATATAGAATCGGGCGCAGGAAAAAAGTCGTTACATCAAGCCTCGGACAGCGTATCAGGGCTGCGTTCATCAGTGTGCTGGTTGTAAGTTTGTTCCTTACTATGGTGGTGTCGGTGATTTTTATTATTGATACATACGAAACTAGGCAGAACGAACTTGTGCTTGATAAGGTACATTCGGTTGCTGTTGAGTTGGAACATTCGTTCGACCTTGCAAACCTTAAGAACGAAGACCCGCTGTATGTCAACGAGATGCTTGTGTATCTGTCTAATATCCTGTATGTTGACATAAACATCTATGATGTTCACGGTGTGCTGATGTCGTCTTCGCGTCACGAATTTTTCGACAAGGGACTGAAGGGTATGTTTATGGATCCAAGTTCGTACAGGCATCTGATTATGAACAAGGACGAACTATTTTCGCACAAGGAGCGCATCGACAAGGTGGAATATCTTTCGGTATATCTGCCACTCAAGGACAAGAGCAACAAGGTCGTCGGCTACCTTAATCTGCCGTATTTTGCTGCCGAAGCGGAGGTTGAGGAAGAGATGTCGAACTATATTTCGGTATTTGCTTCCATTTTCCTGTTGGTGGTTTTCTTGGCCTTGGTAATTGGACTTTTGGTGTCGCGAAGGGTAACTATTCCGCTTTCGATGTTGCAGAACTCCATCCGCAATATGGAGATAAACCGCGCTATGAAGATAAACTACGGTAGCAACGATGAAATAGGCCTTCTTATTGATGAGTACAACCGTAAGGTTGACGAGTTGGCTGAGTCGGCGCAGAAACTGGCGACATCGGAGCGCGAATCGGCTTGGCGCGAAATGGCAAGGCAGATTGCTCACGAAATCCGTAATCCGCTAACGCCTATGAAGTTGCGCATCCAGTACCTAGAACGCGCCTACCAAGAGAATGCTCCTGGATGGGAAAAGATGCTTGAGCAACTTCCGCAGATGCTCATCGAGCAGATTGATGTGCTCGACGCAACGGCTTCGCAGTTCTCCGAGTTCGCCAAGATGCAACTTCCGCAGAAGAAAGAAGTCAATTTGTGCGAGGTGATTGAAAACATTGTCGATTTGCACAACGGGACAAACGGCGTTGAGGTTCGCAGGGAATGCAATGTGGATGGCAAGGCGATTGTTATGGTTGACCGTGAGCAGATTTTGCGTGTGTTTACCAATCTGGTAAAGAACAGCATACAGGCGATTCCCGAAGGTCGCAAGGGCGAAGTCGTGATTTCTATTTTCGATGATGGCGACCGCTATTTCGTTTCGGTTCGCGACAATGGCTGTGGAATCCCAGACGACATTAAGGCTAAGATTTTCCAGCCCAACTTCACAACCAAATCATCGGGTATGGGCTTGGGCTTAAGTATGGTAAAGAATATATTGTTTGGAAATGGTGTCGAAATCGACTTTGATACGGAAGTCGGTGTAGGCACTGAATTTAAATTATATTTTGAGAAATGGAGAGGATGAGATTTCCTTGTTTTTATTGACAGGTGCCAGCGGTAAGCCATTTCTCGCCTTATTGATACGGAAGTTGACGCTACATCGGTAGATGCTTTAAAATCCCACAAGTTATGGAAGTAGATTCCCATGTTTATGTAGTGGCGCAATGCCTTGCGCCTGTTTCACAAGTTCGGGAATAAAAATCCCACAAGTTCGGGAATGAAAATCCCATAAGTTCGGGAATGAAAATCCCACAAGTTCGGGAATGAAAATCCCATAAGTTCGGGAATTTATTAAAATAAATTTGTGAGTTTCAAAAAGTTTACATATTTTTGCTGCGATATAAAAGTAGCAGGATTATGAGCGATTATAAAGAGCGAATTTTTGACCAATTATTGAGAAGGAAATTGGAGGGTATGGGAGCTGTTTTAATAGAAGGTCCTAAATGGTGCGGAAAGACTACTTCGGCAGAACAGCAGGCAGGAAGCATCCTATATATGAATGACCCCAAAATGTTTGCACGCAACATGCAGATTGCCGATCAAGATCCGCAGGCGTTGTTGGCGGGTGCTACGCCACGCCTTATTGACGAATGGCAGGAAACTCCCAAACTATGGGATGCTGTGCGCTACGAGGTTGATAGGCGTAGCACGGAAGGTCAATTTATTCTTACAGGGTCTGCCGTTCCTGCCGACATGAGCGAAGTTCACCATACCGGTACTGGTAGGATTGCCCGTATGCAAATGCGAACCATGAGTCTTTGGGAGTCGGGTGAGTCCACAGGAACAGCCAGCCTTTTGTCGTTTTTCGCAAACGCGGCAAGCAATGTTGTTACAATGGACAAGACCTTGCCCGAAATCGCCTACCTCGTGTGCCGTGGTGGATGGCCTCGCGCCGTTTTGCAAAAACCATCAGTTGCGTTGGACAGGGCATACGATTATCTGAATGCCATTGTTACTACCGACATATCGCGAGTTGATGGTGTAAGCCGTGATACAGATCGTGCTCGTCGCCTTATGCGTTCGTATGCACGGTTCCAGGGGGCGCAGGCACCGTTGTCGAAGATTCGTGAGGACGTCATTGCTGGCAGCGATAGTTCATTCGATGAAAAAACCTTGTCCTCGTACCTTAATGCATTGAAAAAGATGTTTGTAATCGAGGATATGCCATCGTGGAATCCGAACTTGAGGTCGAAAGCTGCCATACGCACATCGGAGACTCGTTATTTTACCGATCCTTCAATCGCTGCTGCTGCGCTCGGAGTCGGACCTAAAGACCTTATGATTGACCTTGAAACATACGGATTGTTGTTCGAGGCAATGTGCGTTCGCGACCTGCGCATATATGCACAAGCAATAAATGGTCTGGTTTATCATTACCGCGATTCGGACGGACTGGAGTGCGATGCCGTAATACATTTGCGTAACGGAGATTACGGACTTGTTGAAATAAAACTTGGTGGCGATAGATTGATAGAGGCTGGGGCCAAGTCGTTGCGTAAACTTCGCGACAAAATTGATACCGACAAGATGAAGGAACCTTCGTTTATGATGGTCTTGGTGGCAACTGGCGACTATGTATATCATCGTACGGATGGCGTGTGGGTTGTTCCGATATGCAGTTTGAAACCATAAGATATCGTGGAAATCCACGCACCTATCCCAATTATATGTCATTTTGCCTGAAAAATGAATGTTCTGAATTCCATTCTCCATTTTTTTATGATTACATTTGCAACAAACAATATACATTTATGCCATTCGACCCAAATATACATCACCGCAGAACAATCCGCCTGAAGGAATATGATTATTCACAAAACGGATTGTATTATGTAACAATATGCGCCAAGGACAGGGAATGTCTATTTGGTGAAATTGCCAATGGCAAAATGAGCGTAAATGAATATGGTAAAATTTTGGAATCTGTATGGAACGGTTTGCCGTCGCATTATCCGAATGTTGTTTTGCACGAACACATTGTAATGCCCGACCATTTCCACGCGATAATACAAATTGATAATGAAAATGTCGGATGTTCCAATGTAGGGGCGGGTTTCAAACCTGCCCCTACAAATGGACAACAACCTACAAAACATGGTTTGTCCGAAATTGTTCGTGCATTGAAAACATTTTCATCGCGAAAAATCAACGATTTACGTCAAACACAAGGCGCATCCGTATGGCAACGCAATTATTACGAACACATCATTCGCGACGGCGATGAATATGCCCTGATTGCAAATTATATAATGAAAAATCCTTTACGCTGGGAAAGGAATAACGCGGTATGATTTACAGCATTCGGCATTGGTCGGGTGCCGTTTTTTGTTGTGTGTTATTTGTGTATTGAATAATAGCGAAATTATAGAACTTACCTAAAGTTTATTTATTACATTTGCACCCTAAACAATAAGAGAAAAGAACGTAACGGTCATTTTTTTTACGAGAAATATTTTTTGCTAAATTGTATTTTGAGAAATGGAGAGGATAAGGATTTTTGTTGTAATCATTGTTGTTGGCTGTATGCTAATTTCGTGCAAAGGAAAAACTGAAAAGTTTGAACTGCAGAATGAAAATCTTGTCGAATATGTAAACCCTATGGTGGGCACCGATGTGCACGGGCATACTTTTCCAGGTGCTGTGATGCCGTTTGGTATGGTGCAATTGAGTCCCGACACTCGTCTCGATGGTTGGGACGGATGCAGTGGATACCATTATACCGATTCGGAGATTTACGGTTTTACTCACACTCACTTGAGCGGAACTGGTTGCTCAGACTACGGTGATGTTCTGCTGATGCCGATGTGTGGAAAGTTTTCGACCGACAACAAGGAATATTCCTCTCGTTTTTCGCACGAAACGGAGGTCTCCGAACCAGGTTACTATGCCGTGAAACTTTCGGATGAGGACATAGATGTGGAACTTACGGTTTCGCCACGCGTTGGTATGCACCGCTACAAGTTCAACCGCGAGGGCAAGCGCTATATTGTCCTCGACCTCGAGCATCGCGATGTGGTCCTTGAGGCAGGTTTGCGCAAGCAGTCCGATAATCGTTTTACGGGCGTGCGCCGTTCACGTGCTTGGGCAGACAACCAGCATTTGTATTTTGCAATGGATTTTTCTACCGATGTTTCGGTTGTTGAACCTGCCGATTTCGATTGGGAAAGCGATTCGCTGTGCAATCCGGGCAAGGCGATATATGTTTTCGAGGTTGCCGATAGTTCTGTTGCTGAGATACTTGTCAAGGTTGCAATATCGCAGGTTGATGAGGAAGGTGCAATGAAAAACCTTGATGCCGAAATTGCCGGCTGGGATTTCGATGCAGTGCGCAAAAACGCTTCCGATGCTTGGAACAGCGAACTTAACAAGATTATCGTCAAAGGAGGAAGCGAGGAACAACGCAAGGTTTTCTATACGGCTATGTATCACTCGTTTATTCAGCCGACTTTGGCACAGGACGTTGACGGTCGCTATCGTGGAACCGACCTTGAGGTGCATTCGAGCGAGGATTTTATATGCTACACAGTTTTTTCGCTGTGGGACACCTACCGCGCTGCACATCCGCTATATACAATTACTCAGCAGAAACGCAGTGTCGATTTCATCAAGACTTTCCTTGCTGAATATTCGCAAGGCGGAAGGTTGCCGATGTGGGAACTTTCGTCAAATTATACTGGCTGTATGATTGGTTATCACTCGGTTCCGCCAATCGTTGACGCTTATTTCAAGGGCATAAAGTTTAAAAATCTTGAAAGTCTTGCTCTTGAGGCAATGGAGGCGGCTGCAACTGCCGACGAACTTGGCAAGCGCGATTTTGCTCGTCACGGATTCATTTCGGTAAACGAAGAGCACGAGTCGGTTTCGAAAAACCTTGAATATGGTTTCGACGACTGGTGCATCGCACAGTTTGCCAAGGCACAGGGCGACAACGAAACATACCGTGAATATATGATTAGAAGTCAAGTTTACAGGCATATTTTCGATAAGAGGTGCGGATTTATGTGTCCGCGTAGGAATGGCGCTTGGAAGGCAAATTTCGACCCCAAGGAAATTGACTTTAACTTCACGGAGGCAAATTCGTGGCAGTATTCGTTCTATGTGCCACACGATATTCTTGGCTTTATCGACTTGATGGGTGGAAACGAGGCATTCTCTGCCAAACTCGATGAACTTTTCACCACCGGTAGCGAAACTTACGGCAAAGATTTGAAGGATATTTCAGGGATGATTGGTCAGTATGCACACGGAAACGAACCGAGCCATCATATTGCCTACCTATATAATTATTGCGGAAAACCATATAAGACACAGGAACTTGCACGCCGTATAATGTCCGAAATGTACAATTCCACACCGTCGGGCAACTGCGGTAACGAGGATTGCGGTCAGATGTCGGCGTGGTATGTGCTAAGCGCGATGGGATTCTATCCAGTGAACCCTGCAAATGGCGTTTACGATATTGGCAGTCCGATATTCGACACCGTGCAGATCAACCTCGAAAATGGCAAGAAATGCCTGTTTGTTGCACACGACAATAGTCCCGAAAACATTTATGTCGGAAAGATGGAACTCAACGGAAAACCATACACAAAGTCATACATTTTGCATTCCGACATTGCCGATGGAGCAAGATTTGACTTCTATATGACATCAGATCCGCAGAATGGATTTGGAACCAATAGTGCCGACATTTATCCGTCGCGCATAGAGGAGTTTAAGGTAGTGCCTGCTCCGTATGCGCTTACTGGTCAACCTACTTTCTTCGATTCGCTGAAGGTTGAACTCGAATGTGCCGACGATAGTGCAAAAATCTATTATTCAATAGGTAATGACGAGGAAAAACTTTATGCAGAGCCAATACTGATAAACGAAACAACCACTATTAAGTTCCATTCCGAACGCGATGGTTATGTGTCGTCCAAGCCTGTGGAAGCCAAGTATGTAAAGATTGCCGATGACAGGCGCATAAAATTGATTAGCAAGTATAACAGCATGTACACCGCAGGTGGCGATAATGCTTTGATTGATAGGTTGCGCGGTGGCAACGATTTCCGCACTGGCGAATGGCAGGGCTATCACGGACAGGACTTCGAGGCGATTGTGGATTTGTGCAGCGAGAAGGACATAAAGTCTATCGAAACAGGATTCATTCAGGATGTGAAATCGTGGATACTTTTCCCGAAATATGTTGAATATTACACTTCAAACGATGGTGTGAATTTCAAGAAAATTGCAACCTTAACTCACAATGTCGCCGACAACGACTATCGCCAGCAGATATACAATTTCCGTTGCGAACCGCAGAACTGCAAGGCGCGTTATGTGAAGGTTTTTGCAAAATATTACGGTACGCTTCCCGAGTGGCATCTTGGTGCAGGCGGCGAGACTCATCTCTTCCTCGATGAAATTGATATTGTTGAAAAATAGAATGTTATGAAAAAGATACTGATATTGTCGTTTTTGTGTGTATTGTTGTTCGCCTCGTGCGATAAGGACGAAAGCAAGTTGGTCGCTACAAACCTTGATTACACCGATTGCCTTGAACGTCCCAAAAACTTAAAGACCACAATTACCTATTACAACAATACAATTTCAATTTTGCACGAATATCTTCCCGCCAATTGTAATTTTCAAGGCGTTCTTGTGACACCTACAATTGATGAAGAGAATAGAATCATCGAGATTGATGTTGACCCGATTGTGGTGCAAGCGGATTTGGAATGTGAGTGTGAAATCAATGTTTCATACACTTTCGAGAATTTCTACAAGCGTAATGCCGACTATACTTTTATAATCAGGGAGAACAATCAGGAGATTTATAGGGGAGAAGAGAGACTGTAATAATTACGAATTTCCTAATTCTTAACAACCAGAAACTAAGAAATATAGAAACAAGAAATTAATTCTTATTTCTTAGCATTTTTTCCCATTTCCATGCCGACAGAGTGGTCTCGTCTAAGGTTTTTTCTGCCTTCCATCCGAGAATTTTGTTTGCTTTTGTAGTGTCTGCCCATACCTTTTCAACATCTCCTGCACGACGTCCTGCAATTTTGTAGTTCAGTTTTACGCCTGTGCTTCGCTCAAACGAATTTATGACTTCAAGCACTGTTGAGCCCTTGCCAGTGCCGATGTTGAAGAAGTCGAACTGCTTGTCGTTTTTTGACGAGTTTAGGTATTTCACGGCAGCAACATGTGCCTTTGCAAGGTCAACCACATTTATATAGTCGCGGATTGGTGTGCCATCGGGTGTGTTGTAGTCGTTGCCGAAAACGCTGAGGCATTCGCGGATTCCTATGGCAGTCTGCGTGATGTATGGCATCAGGTTGTTTGGCGTGCCGTTTGGAAGTTCGCCGATGTATGCCGATGGATGTGCGCCAATAGGGTTGAAGTAGCGCAATGCTATTGCCTTGAGCGCAGGTGTTGCCTTTAATGTGTCCTGTATTATTTCTTCCGAAATCTTCTTGGTGTTTCCGTATGGCGATTCTGCTTTTGCAAATGGTGTATTTTCGGTAACTGGCAGAATTTCTGGTTGACCGTAAACCGTGCAACTGGACGAGAAAACCAGTCCGTTGACACCATGTTTTTCCATTTGTTCCAGAATGTTAATCAGTCCGTTAAGGTTGTTGCGGTAGTACATAAGCGGTTTTTGCACCGATTCGCCAACGGCTTTGCTGGCAGCAAAGTGAACAACGGCAATGGCATCATCGTTTTCGTAGAAAATCTTGTCCATAGCAAAGTTGTCAGTAACATCTGCCTTGTAGAATGTTGGGCGTTTGCCAGTGATTTTTTCAATTCCATCGAGAACATTTATGTTCGAGTTGGAAAGGTTGTCGATTATTATCGGTTCGTAACCTGCATTGATAAATTCTACAACTGTGTGAGATCCAATGTATCCAGTACCACCAGTAATTATTATCTTTTTCATTTTTAAATTCATTTAAACATAACTTTCAGCCAAATTTTTCATTTCGCTGTTGACGTTTTTTGCTTCGTATAGGATTCCGTAGATTGTTTCAGCAATCGGAATGTTGAAGTTTGTGCGCTTGTTGATTTCGTGTACGCAACGGCAGGCGTAGTAACCTTCGGCCACCATGTTCATTTCGAGTTGTGCTACGCGTACCGAAAGTCCGTGACCTATCATGTTGCCAAACAATCTGTTACGGCTGTAACGCGAGTAAGCGGTAACAAGCAAGTCGCCCAAATATACCGAGTCGTTCAGGTTGCGTTTGCCAGGGTACATGTTTTCAACGAAGTTTTTCATTTCGTTTACACAGTTGGCGATGTAGGCGGCAAGGAAGTTGTCACCGTAGCCAAGTCCGCTGTATATTCCGGCTCCAAGTGCGTAGATGTTTTTCATCACTATGGCTATTTCTGTGCCAAGCATATCGCTCGATGTGGTTGTGTGTACATATCTGTTGGCAAACATTTTGGCAACCGTTTTTGCAAGTTCGTTGTTTTCCGAAATAGCGGTCAGGAAGGTGTATTTTTCCTGTGCGATTTCCTCAGCGTGTGATGGACCGCTTATCATCGACATGTTTTCAAGCGGAATATTGAATTCGCTGTGCAGATAGTCGGAGATGAGTTGCATTGTCTCGGGTATGATGCCCTTTACTGCGGTTATTATCTTTTTGCCAGAAATGTCAATATTTTTGAGCGGTTTCAGCGACTCATGCAAGAATGCAGCAGGAGTAACAATCACCAAGTATTCTGCCTCTGATGCAATACCTTCAAGGTCGGTGCTGATTTCAACGCTGTCGGGATTGATGAAGGTGGAACTTAGGTATCTTGGATTATGTCCGTATTTTTGTATTCCTTCCACAATTTCGTCTTTCCTTACCCACCACGATGTGCGTTCGAGGTTGGTTGTGAGGATTTTGACTATCGCTGTAGCCCAGCTTCCGCTGCCGATTACAGCGACATTGTATTTCAATTTTTCGTTATTGACCATTGCTTATTTATTTTGCGCAAAGGTAAGACTTTATTTGTGAATTATCGTTGCGGCTTGCATTTATTGTTGAATAGGTTTTTGTTAAAAACTATGCATAATCGTGTTCGGTAAAAGAATTTTCTATACTTTTGCCATTGTTAAAATGCATGTTTAAGTGCGGTAATTTATAATTGTTACAAAGCAAAATGATGAATCTTTCGGATATAATCGGACAGCGCAACTTTTTCTTGATTGCAGGTCCATGCGTGGTCGAGAACTTTGATATAACATACGAAACGGCAAAGACTGTAAAGTCGATATGTGAAAAACTTGACATTCCGTTTGTGTTCAAGTCATCGTATCGCAAAGCAAACCGTAGCAGTATAAGTTCGTTTACGGGAATAGGCGATGAGGCAGCGTTGGAAATTCTTGCCAAGATAAAGCAGGAACTTAATGTGCCGATTTGCACCGACATTCATGCACCTGAGGAGGCAACATTTGCTGCGCAGGTTGCTGATATTGTGCAGATTCCGGCTTTTCTTTGCCGTCAGACCGATTTGCTTGTTGCTGCAGCAAAGACAGGAAAGATTGTTAACATAAAGAAAGGTCAGTTTCTTTCGCCAGAAGCAATGAAGTTTGCAGCGCAGAAAGTTGTAGAGGCTGGAAATTCGAATGTTATGTTGACTGAGCGTGGTACAACTTTCGGCTATACCGACCTTGTGATTGATTTCCGTGGTATTCCAACAATGAGGCAATTGGGTTATCCTGTTGTGCTTGATGTTACCCATAGTCTTCAGCAGCCAAACCAGACTAGTGGCGTAACTGGCGGACTTCCGCAGATGATTGAGGCAATGGCAAAGGCGGGTGTTGCTGTGGGTGCCGATGGTTTGTTCATGGAAACTCATCCTAACCCCGCTGTAGCAAAGTCGGATGGTGCAAATATGTTGCGCCTCGACCTGCTTGAGGCTTTGCTGAAAAAGTTGGTAAGGGTGAGAGAAGCTGTGATGGAGTAGGTGTTATTTTTTTTAGTAAAAACAGCGAAAAGTATTGATATTATTTTGAAATAATTGCATATATTTGCGAATCGAATCAATATACAAAAGGTATGTCGAAGCGGACATTGGATGTCATAGAATATACAGTAGCTCTGATAAGCGAGTTTGCCAAGAGATTTGGACTTTCTGAGGCGGATGCGTTTAAGTATATTGATAGGTATAATGGTATGAAACTGATAGGTCAGTGCTACGGCATTATGCATACTCTTTCGTTTGCCGATAGTGTTGACGGTATGGCATCGTATTGCAGAAGAAATGGAGGAAAATTGTGATTATGAATGTAACACCATCGGAATTTCAATATTTGAAGGAAACCCTTTCCAAGGATTTGATTACTATGCTTATGGAGCGTAAGTCGTTAAGTATGGAGGAGGCATTTCGCAGGTATTACGAATCGGATACTTTCACAATGATTGAAAACCCTGATACTGGTTTGTATTTCCAAAGTCCAGGATATGTGTATTCCTATCTGGAAGAAGAAATCGATAATAAATAATAGATGGTACAAGATTTTTATAGTCATATTTGCAATATTAACACTAACATAATAAACAATTTGCCTTGTGGTCTTGAAACAACAGCAAATTTGATGTTGGTGGCAATGGAGCATAGTAATGATGAAAGAATACGAGATATGGCAGCATTTATAAAAATTTCTAAAAAGTATTCTGGAATCATGGCTCTGTTCGATTTTGCGATGTCAATGTTGAGGGGAAATCCAATACGCATCGAAGAAAAAAAATATGATGATGGTTTATCTGGAGTTTTAGAAATTCGCAATCATTTTGTGAAAAAATATTGTGCAGATGAACATGAGAAAAATAATGCTATTTCATCAAATTTATTCTTTTGGCTGATTTTGGAACTTCCTGTAAAGGATAATTTGAAAAGCAATGGATTGGTATTCTAATGATTGATATTTATTATGTTGAATCTTAATAGTTAAAAATTAACAAGAGAAAAAATAATTGCATATATTTGCGAATTGAAACAATAATAGTGTTTAACAATTAAAAAACGACAGAAATTTGAAGAGATAGCAGTAAAGACGACATAATTGGAAGCATTTAGCTTTTCTTCTCCTGTAAAGTTTGGCGACTAAATAGAAAGAAGAAATCCAGTTAAGACAAGTTACGCTAATACAAGGCGTGATTTTGACTTATTCGGGATTTCAGGTTACGCCAAACACCTACAGGAGCGGATATGTTGAATATCACGCTTTTTTTTGTGTATAATTGAAAATGTGTATAATAAAAAATAAATATGATTGAGAGTAAATATTTGATTGCGGTTATTTGTTTTACAATCTGTGCTGGATGGCCAATAAGTGCCAAAACGATATGTGAAAAAAATTATGATTATGTTGGAATTTATGAAACAAGGTTGTTCGCAATGTTTCCAACGATAAGTATTATTGCGTTTTTGGTGTCGTTAATAATCAACTGGGTCAATGTTGGCTTTTTATCGTCACTTTGTTATTTAGGGATTAGTGTCGGTGTTGGTCTTGTAAATGGTTTTATAATAAGTCCACTTTTGGTAATGATTTTCAGATATGAAGGGCTCGGTGCAATAATTCCAATTTTAGCAAATATTGCATCAATAGTATGGTTGTTCATTGCTCAATTTAGTTAAAATACGATTGTAATATTGTTATATATATGTTTATTTTTAAATAAAAAAAGTAAAATATGAAAGAAAAAGTTTTAGTATTGGTATTGTGTCTATGTTCGATAATTTTATTAATATGTTGTAATAATAGACGGGAAACAAGTAATGATAATTCAGAACAAATTGATACAAAAGAACCAAAAAGTTACGAGGAGATGTACAGGGATTCATTTGATGTATTAATTGGTAGTTTGGATTATGCTCCGACTTATGCTGATACATTATATACAGAAATGTATATTGCATTAAAAACATTAGAATCTGATTCGAAATCGGCTGATATTGTATTGGATAGAGTCTCAAAACTTATGGTAGAAGATACAATAAAAGAAAATCAGATACATTATCTAGATGCAAAGTCAATTGTTTTGAGTATTCAAGGTAAAGAGGATGAATTTTGGGATAATGCGTATGAGCAATTTAATTTGTATCCGGAAAATAGTTATGAAAGGTTAATAAGTTTAGGGGCACTTTTTAAGAAGAAGGGTAATAATGATTCTGCAACATATTATTTTGATAAGTGTATGGTTGAATATCAAAAAAAATTATCTGCTAGACAGGATGATGTTGATATGGAAGAAATAATATATGCAATATTGTGTTCTTATGTGTTGCAAGATAAGGACATTGAAGCTAATTTATTTGTCAAGGAGATGTCTGCCAATGATTTTGAACCAGAAGTAATGGAATTACTAGAATATGTGGCTAATAATTATAATGCTTTTAAGTCTGAAGTTTTAAGGACGTTTTATTAAAAAAATAGAAATATGATACGAATATTAATTACAATATTGGTTTATTCATTTTTGGGATGGCTTTTGTGTGATATTAATCCGCATGAGACATATAATTGGTATTCTGGGATTTGGCATGGCTTGTTTTTTATATGCAACTGGATTAGGAGTTGGTTTGGAGATGCTTTATATAAGGCAGAAATGTACACCACAGCCTACAATGTATTCTATTGGATTTTCACTATCATTTCAACTATTGGATTCGTCTTTGGTGGCGTAGCAGCTGGGGCTTCTGAAATGAGGAGGTAGTATATGAAACAAATTTTGGTTAATATCGGATTAGGGTTGGCTGTTTTATTGCTGTTGTGCCTATTTAAAATGCCATACGGCTATTATACTTTCATTAGGTTTTTGGCGATGGTGTATTTTGTTTGTTTGGCAGTAAGCTTTGGACGCGAAAAATTGTATGTAACGATTTCTGCTGGCATTTTGGCTATATTGTTTCAACCTTTCTTTAAAATTGCATTAGGACGAACAATGTGGAATGTCGTTGATGTATTTGTTGCTATTGCTCTTGTTTTATTATGGTTTTTGTATAGGTGGATGGGGTATGACAAATGATGAAAATATTGAGAAGGAATCCTTCCTGCAAAATATGATAAACTTTTCATTTGACAAGAAGTGGTTTGGTGTGATAGTCGCGATTTATTCGCTGTTACTTCTTATATTGTATGGTATTTCTTTTATTTGCTATTGGAGTTTTTTCAGTGGTTTGCTGTCTCTTCTTTCTGGAACAAGTATTCTTTTTATTGCATATATAGGTGCAATAATCATTCTGTGCGATATAGGGGTAGAAAAAAGTGGAGAATGGGATTTTTGGGGAAGAAAAGAACCTCCCTTTTCCTCAAAATCAATAGGGTACAAATTGACTATGGTATGGTTCCTTGTTTTGCTGGCATTGGGAATTACAGCAATTGTGTTTACAAATAGGTATCGCAAAAATTATGCGTTTGATTGCGGAACTTATTATGTGGAAAAATCTGTTGGAGTATATCACTTAGGCGAACATTGTGATGACATTTCTGGCGAAGTGGAGGAAATGAAAGGATATGAAATCAGGGAAAAAGGATATACTCTCTGTGAACTATGCGAAGATATTGCAGATTTTGGAGATGACGATAGGTTTATAAGAAGATAATTTTAGATTCTTTTCAATGGAATAGGTCGCTAATGTATTGAATTTGCTACATTAGCGACCTGTTTCATTTGTAAAAATAGATGTTTATTTGGGTTAGTGTGTTGGTAATTAGTTGATTGTAAATTTTGATGTGTCATGAAAATAACTGCTCAAGTGATACTTCTTTTTGTATGCCTTCGGAATGTTCGTTTCGTTCGAGTCCTTTTGCGGTAATCATTGTAACAACAATATTTTTGTCGGTTTCTGTTGCTTCGATGAATGTTGATACTTTGCGTTCTATTTCTTCTTCGTCCTGCGCGGTCATACAGTATGGCTTGTTGTAGAACTTCATTTCGCAGATGTTTATTGTTTGGTCAGAACGGTCGATTAGCAGGTCTATCTGCGCCGAATGGTTTTCGCCTTTTCCATACCACGAGAAGACATTGGCGGTGATTCCGGAAATGCCCAATGCGGCCTTTATTTGTTCTACGTGGTTGAGGCAAAGCATTTCGAACGACAGTCCGCTCCATGTGCTGTATGTGTGTGATTTCTGGATGTTTGACCAGTAGTTTGGTGCTTGAACATCAGGTTTTTGCATTATTTGGAAGTAAAAAAGAGTGAATGGGTCAACAAGTTGGAACATAGTGCCGGAACTTTGTCGCGTATTGGTAGGTTTGCGCCTTGTTTTGGCTTTGACAGTCAAAAAGGGCTCGTAACTTCTTATGAATCCGCAGTTTTCAAGTTCGGTTAGCAACATTGATAATTTTCCGTTGTCGGGCAGTTGAGTTGCCTGTACAATTTCGCTTCTTGTCAATCCTTTGCCTTTTTCCGATAGTGCCGTCACAATTTTGATATGACCGGTTGCGTTCTTGTAAAGTGAACTGTAAAGGTTCTGAAATTCGTCACGCAGTTCGCCGTCTTCGGCAAAAAGAAGTCGGTCGATGTTCTGGGCAATGCTTTCGCCCTTTTCCATCTTCGACATATAGAAAGGTACGCCGCCCAATACCATGTAACATTCGGCGATCTGCTTGGTTGACAGACGGAATCCGTGCGCCTTGAAATACATCTGGCATTCCTTTAGCGTGAAAGGTTTGAGTGGAATCTTGTGTGTTACGCGATTGTGCAGTCCGCCATGGTTCTTGATAAGGTTGTTGATAATCCACGAGGTTGCACTGCCACACGCTATGAGTTTTATGTCGTCGCGCCACGATGCCCACGAGTTCCAGAAATGTTCCAGTCCGCTGATGAAGTTGGAACGAGGAGTGTCCATCCACGGCATTTCGTCAATAAACACGATTTTCTTGCCTTTTGGCAGCGATTCCAAGTAGTTTTCCAATGCGACAAAAGCATCAAACCAAGTTTTTGCAGATTTGACATCGGGACGTTTTTTCCGAATGCTGCTCATAAAGTTATCCAGTTGCTGCTGCATACTGACATTGTTCATCCCAGCGACATAAAATGCGTATTTGTCGCGTATAACCTGCTGAATTAGAAATGTTTTGCCAACATGCCTACGCCCATATACGGCAATGAACTCTGATTGTTCGGAGTTGATGTATTCCTTTAGTTGCTGCTGTTCTTTTTCGCGACCTATAAATAGTTTCATGGTAATTTTTTGATGAAAATTTGTCTGTTTGTTTTTCCGGCAAAGTTACTTTATATTTTCACTATACCAACAAAATTTTTCAACGAAATCGGTCGCTAATGTATATAATTTGGTACATTAGCGACCAGTTTAAAGGCTTGAAAATGCGAAATTTTAGTGGTTATATTATTGAAAATAAAAGTTTTATGAAAATATGAATTGTTTGGATATTTGCAGATAATTTGTCAATGGATTTGGATGCCATGAAACGGTGCAACGCATTGCGCCGCTACAATAATTGAATTTTTTTTAATTTTTGAACGTCTCAGGCATTTAAACGAGCTTTAGCCCATGAAACATAGAAACGGCGAAGCCATAGAAACGTCGCAGGCATAGAAACCTTACATTTCTTTTCTTCTCAGCGTAATATATGTAAATGGCGGTTCTCCGTCAAGATGTTCTTCCGTGTCGATGGTTTCCCATTCGTCCATGTTAAGGGTAGGGAAGAAGGTGTCGGCTTCGTATGAGCGATGTACGCGCGTGAGGTAAATTTTGGTGGTATATGGCAAAAACTGCCTGTATATTGATTCTCCACCAATGATGAAGACTTCATCGCTGTCGCAAAGGGCAAGGGCTTGCTCGATGTTCTTGGCGGTGTAAGCGCCTTCGAAAGTGCTGTCGCCAGTGGTGAGAATTATGTTTTTGCGGTCGGGCAGGGGACGTTTCGGGAACGAAAGATAGGTTTTGCGTCCCATTATTATGGAATGTCCAGTTGTTATCGCCTTGAAACGCTTGAGGTCGCCGCTGATGTGCCACAGCAGGTTGTTGTCCTTGCCGATAGCACCGTTTTCGGCTACCGCCACAATCATTGTTATCTGTCTGTTTGTCATACCGATACTTCTGCTTTAATGTGTGGATATGGATTGTAGTTAACCAATTCAAAGTCCTCGTACTTGAACGAGAAAATGTCCTTTACATTTGGATTTATCTTCATCTTGGGCAATGGACGCGGTGTGCGTTCAAGTTGGGTGTGAACCTGTTCTAGATGATTGAGATAAATGTGGGCATCGCCAAATGTGTGAATGAATTCGCCATACTGGTAACCGCAAACTTGAGCCAACATCATGGTTAGCAGTGCATACGATGCAATGTTGAACGGCACACCAAGGAAGAGGTCTGCGCTACGTTGGTACAGTTGGCAAGAGAGTTTTCCATCTGCAACATAGAACTGGAACAGTGCGTGACAGGGAGGAAGTGCCATGTTGTCGATGTCGGCGACATTCCATGCGCTAACGATGTGGCGGCGTGAGTCTGGATTTTCTTTCAGCGACTTTACAAGGTTTGAAATCTGGTCTATGGTCTGTCCGTCGGGTGTTTTCCACGAACGCCACTGGTAGCCATAAACATGACCGAGGTCGCCGTTTTCATCCGCCCACTCGTCCCAGATGCGTACTCCGTTGTCGTTCAGGTATTTAATGTTTGTGTCTCCAGCGAGGAACCATAGCAGTTCGTGGATTATTGATTTCAAATGCAACTTCTTGGTTGTGAGGCAGGGAAATCCGTCCTGCAGGTTGAAGCGCATCTGGTGTCCGAACACACTTATTGTGCCGGTTCCCGTGCGGTCGCTTTTGCGTACGCCTTCATCGAGTACGCGCTGTAGTAGGTCGAGATATTGTTTCATTAGTTGAACAGGTTTTTCTTTTTTCCGTGAGGATGGTTCTTGTGGTGAGGTGTTTCCTCTATGTCATCGTCCATGAAATCGTCATCTTCCATATCTTCAAAGTCGTTCATAGGTTGCGACATCGAAATCAGCGGAAGGTAGGCTTGGTCTTCTTCGTCCCACACAATGTCGATATATTGCACCGTTGCGTTTTCGATGTACATTCTGACGGCCATTTCCTTTTCCTTTTTCGTGGCGCCTAAATCCAACGAAACCTTTTTGAATTGGTCGTACACAATCTTGACAACTTTTTTGTAATCGTAAGTAGATAGCAAAACTCTGCTGTCGTATTGTGGGATAATTGGAAAATCAACCTTTATTGCATCATCGGGTCCAATGTATGTCAATAGAACTTTCATGTCTTATTTTGTTTCTGTTTCGTGTTTGTACTTAAAACATATTGCAAACAATACGGCAACTATAAGTGCGTAAGCTGCAAAGATATACCAGCTTGTCTGCCAGCCCTGCCATACATTCATGGCACCTTCCTGAGAATATACAAAGTGGTTTACAACTGCCTGTGCGCCCAATGTTCCGATTGTTGCACCTATTCCGTTGGTCATCAAGAAGAAAAGTCCTTGTGCGGATGAACGGATAGATGTGTCGGTCTCCTTGTCAACGAAGAGCGAACCGCTGATGTTGAAGAAGTCGAATGCCACACCGTAAACTATGCACGAAAGGATGAACATCCATACTCCTGAACCTGGGTTGCCAAGTCCGAACAGACCGAAACGAAGTACCCAAGCGAACATTGCAATAAGCATAACCTTCTTTATGCCGAAACGCTTGAGGAAGAATGGGATTAGCAATATGCACAAGGTTTCGGAAATCTGTGACAGCGAAATAAGTATGTTTGCGTGCTGTACGCCGAAAGTGTCAGCGTATTCGTTTATGCCTTCGAAACTTGTGAGGAAAGGATTTGCGAATCCGTTGGTTATCTGCAACGAAACGCCAAGCAGCATTGAGAAAATGAAAAACAGAGCCATCTTCTTCTGTTTGAATAACTTGAATGCGCTGAATCCAAGTTTGTCCATGAGAGTTTCGTTGCTTCCTATTTCTTTTATTTCTCTCTTTGTCGGGCAGTGCGGCAATGTGAACGAGTAGATTGCGAGGACAATTCCAATTCCGCCACTGACAACAAACTGAGCAGCAGTTGGTTGGAATCCGAGTAGGTCAACAATCCACATTGTGCAGATGAAACCGATAGTCCCGAAAATCCTGATTGGCGGAAATTCCTTGACGGTATCGAGGTGTGACTTTTCCAAAGCATTGTAAGCCACTGAGTTTGATAGTGCAAGTGTCGGCATATAGAATGCAACTGCAACAGTATAAATTGAGAATAGGGTACCGAACTCCACAGCATCGCCAGCCATAAGTCCGTACAGACCTGCGCAAAGCATTGCAATGCCTGAAATGCCGTGGCAAAGACCGAGAGTTTTTTGTGCAGGGAGTTTTGTGTCGGCGATTATGCCCATGAGTGCAGGCATGAAAATTGACACAATACCTTGTATCGAATAGAAAATTCCAATTTTTCCTGCCATTCCGTGTATGAAAAGGTAGGTTCCCATGCAGGTTAGGTAGGCTCCCCAGATTGCAAACTGGAGGAAATTCATCACGATGAGCCTGAATTTGATTCCGCTGTTATTCATTTTTATCCTTTTTGTTGTTTCTTGAATTTATTTCGTCCCTGATGATTGACGCGTATTCGTAGTCTTCTTCCTCTATTGCGCTTTGCATCAGTTGGTTGAGTGCATCGAGGTCGGCTTCCTTAAGGTTGAAGCAGTAGCGTTCCGATTGCAGGTACTTGTCCTCGTCCTCGAGTATTACGCCTGCCTTGTCAACGACTTCCGATGTGGTAAAAATAGGGCAGTTGAAGATTAGTGCGAGCGCAATTGCATCAGATGTCTTTGCTTCCACGAATTCGTGCTGTTCGCCACGGTTGAAGAATATGCGCGAGTAGAAAATGCCTTCCTCGAACTTGTAGATTAGCACTTCCTCGGCGGTTATGTCGAACTTCCGCATCGAAATGGAGAACACTTCGTGGATTAGCGGACGCGGAGTGTCCATGCTTGTGATTTTCTTTGCTATGGACTGTGCTTCGGTGGCATCGATGACTACTGGGATGCGCTTTTTGCTGTGTGCAACCGAGAGTACAACAACGTATGCGCCAGTCATGTTGTTGCTGTCGGCAAGTCCGTTAACCGTTAATTTTATTTGTTCCATAGCGATGGCAAAAGTAATAATTATTTACGATTTACGAATGATTTGGTAGATTCGATGATTGATTTGATAATTTGATAATTTGAGGATTTGATGGCAGACACAGTTTGAATGGCTTTGCCGTTTCTGTCACTTGTGGTACTAAATAAAAAGGAGTCGCTTCGTGAGAACGGTGAAGCCTATATGTAATTAAATTGAACAATTCTAAATCTTGGTTAATCGTTTCGATTATATTAACAAATTTATAATATACTCTTATGACACAAACTGCTTTCCTTTGATTACATTTGTGGAAACATTTTAAACTTACGATTATGAAAGCATTAAGAACTATACGGATTGTTGCTGTTATCTTCGCTTTTTGCGGATTTACAGCATTGGTTTCCTGCAACAAGGTCAAGAACGAATGTAAGGAATACAGCATTGAGTGGAGCGGGCTGAAAGAATATGTCCAACTGAATATGGATTTGTACAAGTCGGCGAACTACGACGATTTCAGTTGCTTCGACGGATTGTATGACAAGTGCAAGTCAACGGAGGAAAAAATCAATGAATCGTGCAATACGGCAAATGAATATTCTTGGACACAAGAAAATCCAATGAGCCCGGACTATCCGCTATATTATACAGAAACTTATCATTCTTATCCAGGCAGTTATTTTATAAGTGAAATCTGTGAAAACATCAGTAAGGCTCGGAAGTCTGTTGACATCAAAAATATTGACAGAAGAAAGTCGAGATTTGAGAAATGCAAGAAGGAGATTCTGAAATATGCCGATAAGGTGTTGAATTTGGATGAAATAATGTATAACTAAACCAGTTCCCTAGTCTTGTAAACTACTTTTACGCATGGTATGTATTGTTGCAGATTATGGCACCGCTATAATCGGAACATCTAGTGCTGCAGAAATCTTTGCCAATGTTGCTAGTGTGAAATTATGAGTTCCACCCACCCAACGGCAAACCTCAGCCTCGGAACGCCCAACCTTGTGAGCAAATTCCTTTTGCGTCATACCGCGCTCCTTCAGTATCCCGTCTATTTTGTCGGCAATTTCAAACGACCACTCCACACGCTGCTTTATGTCGTTTGGGGTAGCCGCTATACATTCGTTGAATAATTCGGCAGTTCTGTTCATAGGTCAAATTCTGTTTTGTCAATACCAGTTATTGTCGTTTCCTCAATAGTCACCTTACCATTCTTAATTGCTTGCTCCAGAAGTTTGTCGAGTTTTTGCAATGTTATTACATATCCGTTCAAACTATCATCTTCCTCGTATGTCTTTGTATTCTTAATACCTCCGTTGCCCACTATAAGCACGCTGTCGGACATTCGCAAGCAATAAAGTCGCATTTTTGTTCTTTCTATTGGCAATGCTACAACGCGGTCTCCCATTTTGCCTTCGGGACGGAAATACCTTTCCAGAAATCCACTGGCATTGAGCATACGATTTATGGCTGTCAATATCACAGACAATTCATCTTTTCGCGTTGCATCCTCCTTGAATTTCTCGATAAACTTCTGAAACTCATTAGCGTCATCTCCATCAAAGCATATAGTGAAAAGTCCTGCAACATCCGTCTTTTTAACTTCTTCTATTCTTATTGTTGTCATATTTATTTCGATTTGTTTTCAGATGCAAATGTAATACTTTTTTTGAAATCAATTACTTTTTAAAGTAATTTTTTTTTGTATAGGACAACCTTTCCAAATCTATTTGTTTGATTTGAAATATATTTGTTTAATTTAACTTCGTTGAGGGCTACGCCGTTCTGGTTGTTTGAAGTTGTTTGAAATGGTTTGGTTTTGTTTAAAATTTATAATCGTTCTATTTTGCCATTTTGCTGTAAACATTATCGGTGTTCAAATATAAGATTGAAATTTTCTTGTCGGGGAAACGCTTCTGGTAGTTTTGGATTTCCCTTATCAGAATTTTGCTTTGCCTGTTCATAAATACCGACCAGAACAAAATTATGTTGTAGTCGGCATTGTTGTAATAATCAAAGGAATGGCAATCGTTACTTATTGGTATCAAATATTTTACATCCTTGCAAAACAATAGACAAGTGTCAACATTCACGGTGAAATTTGGCGGAATCGTGTCTAGTTGTCCGCGTTTGTTCCATTTCAGATTCGGGAAACCGCCTGCCGTGCAATTCAAATGCAACGATAACAGTGTGTCGGTCTTTTGGTAGAATCTGATTTGTAGCGGTTGCATAAGGTTGTTGCATAGCACGGTGTCATTTTTACACGATTGTAAAATGTCATGCATATAGGTCGTGTCCAAAAGGTAGGAATCGCTATCTGGTATTCCGAACTTGCTGGAATAGGCGGTTATTACCTCCAAATCATAGTCGTATGGTTGTTTTACGCCCATAATCTTGTACATCAGGGCGGAGCAACTTGAAAACAATAATCCAAGGAATAGGCAGGTGACAATTAGTCTTACTTTCATATTGTTTGCAGAAAAGTTGTTGCAAAAATAATCAAACTTGTTATTTCTATTTTTCAGTCGCTTCGCGAGAAATTGAACAAATCTACACAAATTTCACAAATCTTATTTGTTTGATTATTCACAGTCATTCCGCAAAATAGAACGAACAGCACAAGGAACGGTGCTTGTGAGTTCATTTATGCGGAATCTCTAAATAGTATCACAAAGGAGATTGCTCGCAGGCTTCGCGAGGTTGCAAGCAACGTTGCGGATAACCGTCTTCACAACGCTCTGTCTATTGACAATCGCGTGTTCAGTCTGGCTTCCGCAATGACGGTACTATGGCATTTGGTTAATTAATCCAATTTGACTAATTTTCCGATTTTTTCATCCTGACGGCAACGCCCATGCTCGTTACGCCGTGTGCAATTAGGAAAATATAGGTTGAAATATAAATCCAAGTCGTATTGTCCGCTAATTTTTCTGATGGGCAGAAATACAAGTATGCCGCTACCAACAACCATATACATGCGCAGATAATGTTGGTTGACCTTGCGAATTTCTTTGCCTTTTCCGGCATTTCTTCGTTTGTCTTTATGAACAATGCAATGATTACCCATAGTCCAAGTCCTAACAATGCAACACCCCAAAATTTAGGTTCGCAAAGAAGTACCGCGACAAAACCACCTGCACCAATAAGCAGTTCAACAATTCCTGATGCCAATTTCTTTTTCATTCTGATTTCTTTTTTAGTTAATAATATTTTTAACGAAGCAAATGTAGTAATTTGTAGTCAAAATAATGTATTTGGTGAGTTTTTTTGTTTAGTTGTATATTGTTGTGAATCAAAGAGTTATGCCTCGGTTTTGCAGAAATGAAAGAATTTTGCGCTGTTTTGTTAGTTTTCCATGCAAAAAAATCAATATTTTTCGCCTGAATTAGCTGGCAAGGTAAAAAACTGTTGAGACGCAAAATTTTGCGTCTGTACTATATAATCCTCATTTTTCCCCAAGCATCTTCGGTTTTATCCAAAACATATTCTTCAGTTCGTCCAACGACAAGCCAGCCCATCTGTCGCAGTCCTTTCCTTCAAAATATTTGGCATTGGAAGCGTCCATGTGGTTGTAACATTCGCTTTCTTCAAGTCGTACAACATTGTCGAAATTGAACGATACATTTTCGTATGTGCAATATTTTTGCCTGTGCATCACTCGTTTGCCTATCTTGTAGTGCTGGTCTTCAAGTACACTCGAAAAACGCATAAGCAGACGGTTGCCCACATACGCATACTGGCTGTGGTCAGTCTCGTAGCAGTCGAAAAACCTGTATTTTGCTTTAGAAGACACAATATTTTGCTTACTACGACTTGAATATGAAAGCGGAATGCCACGAACCGTGTCGAACACTATCTGCGCATAGTCAAACCGACTTTCCTGCGACTTTTTCATCGGTGTTACAACTACGCCTATGGTGTCCTTGCCAAAACGCTCTGCAATTTCGTAGTTGTATTTGTCGCAATTCTTTTCCTTCAACAAGTGTTTCCCTATATTCAAATCAAGATGTTTCGCAACATAGATTATATTTGGTGGGAACCTTCCTCCTGAATTGTTGCACGAATACGACTTTTCGCCAATAATCTTGCATTGGAAAATGTCTTCGCTGTAATTGTTATATGTTAACAGTGTTACTTCGTAAATGCTACGTATTGTGTCGTTTTCAACAACTAATTGTCTGAAAACGGATGTTGTGTTGAATGGCGGCAAGTTCCTGCTAATCCGAATTATGGAATCGTACTTGTGTGCTATCTGGCAGTATGAGAACGGATACACATCGACATCCTGCAAGGTTTCAGCAAAGGGCGATAGTTCGCAAACTGTTGTTTTGCCATCAAGGAAATCTTTGGCGGAAAGCGGTTTTACCAAATAACCGAGGTACGAGAAAACCAAAGTGTCGGATTTTGACAGGTTTCGGCGCAAAAGTTCAAAACGCCCAGTAGAATCGGTTATTGCGCCAATGCTTTTGCCCTTCACAGAGATATTTGCGTACATCAGTGGCTGCTTGGTTTCGCTATCGACAACAGTGCCGGTAATGCTCTGCGAAAAAGCGCAGAATGCTGATAGAATGAATGAAATGAATAGAGTGAAAGGTTTCATAGTTTCTAAGTTTCTATGGGCTCGCGCCCGTTTCTAAGTTTGGCTTACGCCGAGCTAAAGGTTAACTTCGTTGAGGGCTTTGCCGTTCTATGGCTGACGCCGTTTCTAAGTTTCTGGTTGTTTGAGATGGTTTGAAATAGTTTAATGTTGTTTGAATTTGTTTGATGCAGTTGCTACTGAATCGAGATAATTTTTGAAGGCAATGTATCTTTCTTCATTGACAATCGGTTCTTCATATGTTGTTATCCTTATAATGGAATCGTTTACTATTATTACCAGCATAGACGAATGGTCTGTTGGTGGATTGTTGGCGTGGAACAAATTGCGCAGCGACGACCTTAGTCCAACTATACTGTCGTACATAGGATATTCAAGTGTTATTTGTTTTCGGTATTTTTCCGGGTCAAGTCCCGATTTCTTTGTGCATTTTGTTTCTACTTGTACGTCAAGACCGTGAGCGACTTGCTTAGGACTATAGTTTGTTACGGCAACCCATTCGTATTCGTCGTTTGTTTCGTTGTATAGCCTTTTTAGATATGGAATAGTTCTATACCTAACTCCGCAATACGGGTCAAAAATATCTATGCAATATTTTTTTGTCGGGTCAACAGCAAACCCCTTATCGCCAAGATATTCATTTAGTATTTCAGACGGCTTTTTGTCAGGACTCATCTTATAATTTTCTACTTTTTCCCATTCGGCAGTCAAGATGTATATCTTGCAACCGCCAATCGCAAGGCCGGAAAATATCAGGGTGTATAGAAGTAATTTCTTCATCATTGTTCACTCCGTTGAGACGCAAAATTTTGCGTCTTTACTTTAAAGTTAGTTGATAATTCGATGATTTGATGATTCGGTACTGATTCATTCCTAGAGCACTTTCCTGTCGATGTAGTTTATGAGTTTTTTCTTGCGGCTTTCGAACTTTGCTTTGCGCTTGTCAATATCCTTTATGTTTTGTGTCTTGACAATTTCCGCGGCGTATTTTTTCACATATCCGATTATCGTATAGCCGTCGGGATATGCAACATCGTAAATTTCAGTTTCGCTATATCCGTCACCATCGTAATCGTAGTAGAATGGGGAATATGTTCCGCAGCAGGTCTGGATGATTGCACGGCAGGAGTCGCTAGTCTGTTCGAGAACTTCAAAGCGTTCAATGTCTTCGAATTGGGCAGCCCTGTATGTCTCTATGTTCGTCTGTACGTGGTTAATGAACGCCCCGTATGTTCCTGCGTATTCCGGACATTCTTCCTGTTTGAAATTTGTATTGCACGATGCAAAAAATATGGCAGTCAACGCTATTATTGGTATTGCGTAGCGCCTCTGGATTCTTAATAGATTTGTTTTCATGGCTAAAAGTTTTTTGTTTCGACAAATCTAAAGAAATATGGCGTTGGTATGAGTTAATTAATGATTAATGTAAAGTTAATTTGATGTGAAGGGGGGGCTAA
The DNA here is from genome assembly GCA_017651185.1 of Bacteroidales bacterium. Taxonomy (GTDB): domain Bacteria; phylum Bacteroidota; class Bacteroidia; order Bacteroidales; family ML635J-15; genus Bact-19. The sequence continues at coordinate 160,355 of JAGCDJ010000037.1, forward strand.
CGGGCTTGTAGTCTAACAGGCTTGCAGTCTAGCAGGCTTGAAGACTTGCTGGCTTGAAGACGGCTTTTGGCCTTTTCTTCTTTTTGCCTTTCAGCCCTTTTGTTACGGTTCCGATATGTAAATAATCTTACAGTCTTGGTTGTCGCGTTCCTCAACCTTTATTCCGTATTGTTCTTTAAGGTGCGGAACTAGATTTTCTACATCCATTTGCCAGTATGAAATTCTGTCGTTGGTAATCTTGATATTCTCTGCACCATCGTCAATCACAAACATTTTCCCGTATGCATAGCGCAAATTTCTCACGAAATTACCCATGTCGTTTTCATATTTCCCAATTTCAACTAATCTTGATGTATCTGTTATTTCCAAGTAGTAAATCTTTTCGGGAATAACAGTGTCGAGCCTCAGATTTGTTCGTTGTAAAAATTCGTCAAAAAGTTGTCTGTGGTGAACAGGTTTAGTGCTGTCTTTGGCCGTTGCACAATAGCAGTAATGGTTATACCTTGAAACCAAAGGATAAAACATCTGGTCGTTTTGATATTCATAACCACAGTTAAGGTCGTATGCAACAACTGGCAGACATCCCGTGTAAACAATGTCTCCTTCGTCCCAGTGGTCCATTTGTCGGTCGAACATTGAAATTTCTGTAAGTCTGGCGGTGTGGTTTTCATCGTTTATTTCGAAAGTGTAGTCAGTAACAAAGAAATACGCCAATACAAAAGCAAGCAGATTGTTGGCAAAATGGAGCACAATGCCATAAATGAAGCGGAATCGCAGAGCCACATAGCAGATAATCAACGCTAATCCAAGTCTGTCGAAAAATGCCAGAACGGAAAACCATCCGCTCTCGTTTTGATAATGCGCCAGCGAAAACAATATGCTAGTTACCAAGATTCGAAGGAATTGTATCAAGTCCTTGTGCTTTTCGCCATCGAAGATGCAGAAGAGGAACAGCAGAACCACAAATGCAACGCAGGTTAGAATTATGCTGTTAATGCTGAAATATGTATATGCCGTAATTGCAACCAATGAAAAGTATTTCCAGAACTTGCTTTTCATTGTCCAACTTCTGTAACTGAATTCCTCAACAATAGGAGCAAACAGCAATGTCATTATCAGCATGGCCAAAGGCAGTTCATCGATAAGCAAATTCACGAAACTGCTAGATTCGATCAATGTCTGCGTTTCCCCTGCAAAAAGAGGGTATATGTAAGTGCCAAGTATTCCTATAACTAGTAAAACAATCCCCGGAATAAGGCAGTGACGGTTAAGATTAAAGGAAAAAGATTTCATATAAATAGAATGTAATTTAGTGCAAAGGTAGGAAATGTTTTTTATATAAGCAAATGGGGAGATTGGGCTTGATGTCTGGCAGTCTGGCAGTCTAACGGTCTAACGGTCTGGCAGTCTAACAGTCTAACAGTCTAACGGTCTAACAGTCTGGCGGTCTTGTTGTCTTGCAGCCTGCCCGACAGGTCCTCCGTTAGACAGGTCCTCCGTTAGACAGGCCTTCTGCCCGACAGGTCTTCTGCCCGACAGGTCTTCTGTTAGACAGGTCCTCCGTTAGACAGGTCCTCCGTTAGACAGGTCCTCCGTTAGACAGGTCCTCCGTTAGACAGGTCCTCCGTTAGACAGGTCTTCCGTTGGACAGATCCTCCGTTAGACAGGTCCTCCGTTTACATCCACACCCCAATTTTTATTTTGTAGAAACCTTCTTCGAGTTCTGTCGGGTAAAGGCAATAATGAGTCTCGTAGGAATCTTCATCGTATTTTGTATCGATGTAAAGTACGCCGTTGTTATTGTTTATGTAGTAGGTTTTGCCTTCGTATTCAAAAGGTTTATGATTTGTAACGCGGTCGAAGAACCCATCGGCATCGTCCTTGTTGGCGAAGTATAGGTATGGATTGGTTGATGTGTCAAGGTTGATTTCGTAATAGCAGGCATGTCCGCTGTTGCGTTTCAGGTCGTAGCCGATATCTTTCTTGTCGCCTTTTTCGATGTCCCTGCCATATACGATTTTCTCATATCCCGCATCGCCGTCTGTACTTTCTTCTTCGTATTTATAAATGAATGTCAGTCCGCCGTTTTGTACGATTTGTGCTTCACTGTAATGTTCCAGCAGGTCGAGCAGGTTTTCGATGCTGAAATTTTTGCAGAACTGTTCGGATTCTTCTTCTCGTTTCTGTTGTTCGGCGGCTTCGCGTTCCTCGTTCAGTTTTGCCTCCGCTTCGGCCTTTTGGATGGAATCCTGACGAGCCATTTCAAGCGAATCCACAGCGGTTTCGTCTTTCTGTTCACCATTGTTTGCCTGGGTGCAACTTATTGCCAGCAACACGCATAGAGCAATTATCCATGAATTTTTTCTCATCGTTTGTTGTGTTTAGTTAATAACGGTACAAAGGTAAAATGTTTTTTTGAAAATTTGATTGTTCAATTGTTTATGGTTGTTTGAAATGGTTTGAGATGGTTTAAAATGGTTTTATGTTGTTTTATGTTCAAATTCCAATGATTAAAATAAATCCCGACACAATAATTTCGTATATTATTCGTTCTGTATGTATAAATGTTAATTGTTATGAAAAACTTATTTCTACTACTGGGACTATTTGTGTTTTGTTCTGCGACCGTATTTGCAGGTGGCAAGTTCCCGCCCAATGGAAAAAAGTGCGAAGTTGCAGGCAAGGTAATTTATGTTGATAAAAGTTGTACTCTGAATGTTTCTTGGAGGGAAATGCTTTGGGCGTTTGAAAACAATCCTGAAATATTTATAGGGTCAGTTTCTGAAAATTGCGTTGATTCAACAATATGGAAGCGCGTCTATGGCGATAGATGGGGCGGAAAAACTGTCAGCAAGGCGCACAAGGCATATCAAGAAATGGAACATTCTCCTGTTGCCGGCTTTTCTTTGAAGCAATGCAGGAATTTTATGGATTTTCGTGCAACAGCGGTTATGTACCTTTACAATAATTACAGCAAGTCAACGCGATACAAGGGAGCAAAGTTGGAATACTATATGCTTTCGTCCGAGCAGTATGCGGAATTATTGAAGCAGAAATGGTTTGCCAAGTCGTTTGTTGATGGCTATGCCGAAATCACATCCGATGGCAAGTTTGTGAAGGATGGCAAGATATTGGATTCGGTTGACGATGACAAGGTTACATTCAGAATGTATGCGGTGATAATGTAGCATCGCAATGCTTTACGCATGGTTCAAAAAAGGCGGATTTCTCCGCCTTTTTGTATTTCATAGTGAGATAATCGTTACCTTTGGTTTTCCGCTTCTTCCATTTCCTTTGGATTCGGTCCATACTGGTTTTCGCCTTTCTGTCCGTCGATGCAACCGACTATTATGTACAAAACCGTAAGCACAAGGTTCACGATGAAGATAGCAATGCCTGTTCCGACCACAATGGCAAGCGAAAACATATTGAAGTAGAATATGCAGGCTAGCAATAATGGTATAAGCAGCAGCAAAACCCAAGTGCCTTTCCTGCCGATGTCGTGCAGACGGCGGACAACTACCGCGAGTGTCGGCAAAAGGGACGCCAAACCGTATGCAAGTGTTATATAGAAAATAATAGACGCTGCATCTGTCCCGCTGAAAATCTGACCTTCTGCAATCATTTTGAAAACATGATCGTCGTGAGAATTTATAGCCTCAATCACTTGTGCAATATTTAAGGCAATAGACAAAACCGTCCCAATTATCCAATTAAACAGCAGGAACATCCAATATTCCTTTCTTCTTGCCCTGCCCTTAAAGTCGGCATAGTGCTTCCAACATTTAAAAAAGTATTTCATGATATTTTATGTTTTAAAGTTTCTTAGTTTCTTGGTGGAGACGCAAAATTTTGCGTCTGTACAATTAATCTAGAATTGTTATTGTCCTTTGTTTTCTCCTTTCCATTCTCTTCCAGCCTATTCATCTTCGCTAACGCAGGACAATGTGTAAATCAATTTCTTGGTGTGGTAAAGATTATCGTAATCACCAACTTCCGCCAATATCACACTGACAGGAGTATTGGAGTTTATGCCTTTGGGAACTTTACCAGCCAAATAAAATACATTTCCGTCAACATCGGTAAAATGTGCGGTAATCTTGTAACCCTCCAACACAAAAGTATCGTCCGTCTTGTACGGTTCGTCAAGTTTCTGGATGAAACCGCGAACTATACGCCCGTCATTGGAAAATGCCGATTCACACGATTTTTGTTTCTGGCATCCTGCCGACAAAAGCATTGCAACAAACATTGCAAGTACCATAAGAAAAAGCCTGTTCTTCATACTAAATAATTTTTAAGTTAATAATCCGACAAATATACAATGTTTTTTCAAAAATCCAAAATCGTAAATCTAAAATCCAAAATCGTCAATTCCCTTTATTCCTTTGTTTAAGGTTGGTTGAAATGGTTTGATGATTCAAGGTTGTTTAGGTTGTATTTTTTATTTTAAGGCAACAGATAATAACCGAAAAGGCGGATTTCTCAGCCATTCAGATATTTTTTTAGCAAGGCATTATCTATTGTTGCTTGCCTCTGTTGAAATTCCTTTTCATTGTAAGGTAATTGAAGTATGTCAGTGCGAATCCAAACGGAATGGATGATATGAAAAGGACTAACCATTCTTTTACTGTCGTTGGAATTACTATCGCCCACTCAAAAAGAGAATCAATTAAAACTTTGCTGACCATAAATACAAGTGCTGCCATAAATGTACAGTAACAGTAATAAAGTACTTTGTGGGAAGATGCCCAGTGGTAGTTGAAAATTTTCATACTAAATATTTTTTAAGTTAATAATCCGACAAATATACAATGTTTTTTTGTTTCTAAGTTTCTAAGTTTAACTTCGTTGAGGGCTTCGCCGTTTTGGTTGTTTGAGATTGTTTATGGTTGTTTGATGTTGTTGGAACTTGTTTTATCTGCATATAATACCATATACAATCGCACCAATAAATATCAGTTCAAGAATAGCAATCCAAATTAGTCTAAAAGATTTTTTTGAATAATTGTAGTGCCTTATTTCAACTGCTATCGATGGCAAAAATGAAAGAATGAAATATGAAATTGTCAGTGTGCCAAAATAAATGTTAGGCAAATTGTAAATGTTAGGTATGTGACAGAATATGTCAACAACTATGCAGATAATAATTATTGTTGTGTTATAGAAATTGAAACTATCTATCTCCTTTTTATCAGCAGTTCCCTTGAAATCATAGAAATGCTTCCAACATTTTAAAAAGTACTTCATTATATTTTATGTTTTAAAGTTTCTAGTTGAGACGCAAAATTTTGCGTCTTTACAATTTGTTTTCTTTATTCTTTTGCCTTTGACTAATAGCAAGCGTTACGACAAGTCCGAGAGATATTACAAACGACATTATTAACGACATTACAACATCGCCTTTAAGTCTTTCAATGGTATAAATGCCATTCTCGAAATGGATTAAAATATAGCCAAATCCAAAAAACGGGAATGTGACAATCCACAAAATGATGAAATATAAAAACTTCTTTGCCATAATATTTTGATTTTAAATTTTTACCATACAAAAAACACATCGTAAAATCCCACAAATGCGACAATGAATGAAATAGGGATAATGTAGTAGCATATAAGCACTTGCCACCATTTCAACCTGCGTAGCATGTATGAAACATTCAATAGCATCATTATCAGCACGTACGAAAAGCATATCACACCGCCGAACGAAATTTCGCCTAGCAATTTTGTGAAAGTCAGTCCGAAATGCCCGTCAACAATGTATAGCAATACGAATACAATCATACAAATGAACCTATAAAACATCAGTTGTGCTGGCGACAGACTTTCCTTGAAGTCGGCGTATTTGTTGGTCAGTCGTGAAATCATTGCTTTATGTTTTGCTGTTTAGTCGTGCAAATATAGCAAGTTTTATATCAAAAACAAAAAAAGTAGAGTTTTTTTGAGGCGCTTGCTTTGTCTGATAGTTTGGAATAAGTATTTGCTAAACAAGGCGGAGAAATTCGCCTTGTTGTGTTTTTGTTCTGTGCGAATCGCTACTAGTTGCTGTTTTCTCTTTTCTTTAGGATAAAAGACATAGCCACTGCTCCGGCAAAGCTGCCTATGATGGCGGCGATATGACATTTTGCCCATTCGTTGGTTGTAAGTTCATATATGCTTTCGGAAGTAAACACTTGCACGGTTTGCATTGCAACGATTATCCACGGCCATACTATTAGCATAAGTTTTATAACTGTTCCCCAGAACGAAAATTTCGATTTTTCCTTTTCCATTGTATATCTGTTTTAAAATTTGTCCACAAAATAAACGAAAAATTTTGAAAAAGGTTGCTTAGGTAAGGATAAAAATGGAAAATAGAACCTTGGATCGTTTGGATGTCGCGTACCGATAGGTAGAATTTGTTGTATGTCGTTACGAATTGATTTTGTTCCCAAAATTATCCCTATTTGCCAGATTTTATTTTTCTTTGTACTTCTTAATTTTTGGAAGATGAATGTCAATAAGAAAAAAGATATGCCGCGAAATGAAACAAAGGCGGTTCCTGCTGGTTCTATGTTGAAAGACAATGCCATAGCTCGCAAACGAGATATTATTTTGAAAGTCATAATAGTAGTTTTCGGTTTCATGCTCTACGCAAATACGCTCGGTCACGGCTATGCTCTCGACGATACGGTTACCATTTGGAAAAACGAATTCACCCAGCGCGGAATTGATGGCATTGGCGACATCCTTCGTTACGACACGATGGCTGGAATGTTCGGCAAGGACATGGACGAGGTGGCTGGTGGGCGCTATCGACCGCTGTCGGTGGTAATGTTTGCGATAGAACTCGAACTCTTTGGCAAGAAGACCGAAGCCCCCGACTATTCTGGCGACATTGTGGCGGCTCCGTTCGTGGGGCATTTCTTCAATGTCTTGTACTACTGCCTGCTTCTGCTGTTGATGTACAGTGTGCTGAAAAAACTTTTCCGCAACCATCAGCCACGATATTGGTTCCTGAGCGTCCCATTCCTTACGGTGATGCTTTTTGCTGCGCATCCGCTTCATACCGAGGTGGTTGCCAATATCAAGAGCCGCGACGAGATTATGGCGTTCCTGTTCGGACTTTTGGCTCTCGACTGCGCTATCAGGTTCATTGATGTTAGAAAAATTGAGCGGCGCATCTTGCTTTTGGTTGCCATTTTCGTTTGCATTTTCCTAGGTTCCATGTCGAAGGAAACCACGGTGGCGTTTGTTTTCCTCATTCCGCTGACATTGTACTTCTTTTTCTCGCCAAAACTTTCCGACTATTTCATGGTGACAATTCCCGCATTCTTGGGGGCTTTGCTGTATGTGATAATCAGAGGCAATGTAATTGCAAACCAGTTTGGCGGCGAAGCAGACTTGTTGCTCAACAATCCTTTCCTAAACATGACAGGAGGGGAGAGGTACGCTACGGTGATATATACTCTGCTTCTGTACTTGAAACTTCTGGTTTTCCCGCATCCGCTCACTTGGGACTACTATCCGTACCAAATACCGACAATGCATTGGACCGATTGGCAGGTGATTTTGAGTTTGCTGCTTCATGTAGGAATGATTGTGGTGGCTATAGTTTACCTGATGCCAAAGAGAAAGTCGGTGTATTCGTATGCGATATTTTTCTATGGTGCTACGCTCATATTGCCGTCGAACCTTTTGTTCAATGTAGGTGCGTTTATGGCCGAAAGGTTTATGTTTATGCCATCACTTGGATTCAGTCTTGCCATAGCATATACTTTTGCCAAGGTTTTGCCAGAAAAGTTTCCCGAGAAGGAAAAGATGCTGCGCAATGTTACGGTTGCAGTGCTTGGAATCGTCGCAGTCGCTTTTTTCGCAAAGACGGTGACGCGCAACATGGACTGGAAGGATTCGACTACACTTTTTACTCACGATGTGCATGTTAGTGTAAACAGTATCAAAGGTAACAGTTCGTATGCCAGCGACTTATACACACAGTCGGAAGGGGCGGAGAAGAAGGCGGCAAAGTGTCATGGTGCCGACAGTCTTGCGTACATTGCTCAGCGCGACAGCATTATGCGGACTGCAATCCCATATTTCGAGCGCGCCTTGGAGTTCGACAGCCTGAATTCAGAATCATTGGTGCGAATAGGAAACATTTATTACAAGCTCGACAACGACTACCGGACAATGTTCAAGTATTACAAGCAGGCCTTACATTCCAATCCGCTCAACCGCGATGTGTGGAACAATACCGTAGGCGTGCTTACATACAACATCAATGACCCTGAGTACGAAAAGACTATCTGGTGGGATTATGCAAGACTTTCGCCCGACTACTACGAAGCATATTACCAGCTTGGTGAAATTTATTATTCAGCAAATCCCAAGCAGAACGATTCGGTGGTTTATTATATGTCGAAGGCGTATTCGTTGAATACCAGTAAGTTCGAGATTCCTTTCCATTTGGGAATGGCCTACGGCAACCTAAATGACTTTGCAAAAGCAAAGGAATATCTGTTGAAAGCAGATGCTTTGAAGGAAGATGCCGAGGTAAAGAAGTTTTTGGGTATAATCTATGGTACAGAAGGCAATCCGGCTGAGGCGTACAAGTATTTTTCAAAGTCGGCACAACTGAATCCCAACGATCCGATAGTGCAGCAGTATGCAGCGCAGTCGAAGATGGAAGCAGGAATGTAAGTTGATTTACGATTTACGATTTGGGATTTTGGATTGCTTACGTCTAGCTAAGGGTTTACGATTGATTTTATAACGTGAAATCTGTAGCGCCGCAATGCTTTGCGGCGTATTTGTATCATCGGAAATGTTTGGCTGTCGCTTCCGAAACTAAATTTTCAACATTTCAGAAAAAGCACTATCTTTGCAAGATTTTGCAAAGACTATGGTTGTAAAAAGTGTCATCGGAAAAATGATGAAGATTTTCGCTAATCCGCGCCATTATTGGCAGCGCTACGAGTTCTCATCAATGACAGCGAAAGACTTGCACGGCAAGGTCTATCCTGTGATGATGTCCATATTCTTTGTGATTGTGCTGTTCGGTTCCGCCCTGAACCGCATGCCCGAGGAAGGCTTCCCGATTGTGTTGCTAGATACGGTTGTCGTTACGCTGTTTTTTGCGCTAACTTACTTTTTGGTAAGTTTTCTGGAAAATTGGATTTGCCGTCTTTATGGGAACATTGAGTATCGGAAGTCATCATTGTTGCTGTTGGAGAGTATGCTTCCGTTCTATATGCTGTACGCGATTCTGGCTGTGTTCCCAAGTCTGTTTTTCTTCTGGGTGCTAGCGGCGTACGGATTGTATCTTATGTACTTCGGCGCGTTGTATTTCCTGAAAATACAAGAAGACAGGGTGATTGTGTTCATGATATTGTCGGTGCTTCTTGTTGTATTGGGCATTGCTGTTTCAATCACTCTTGACGGCATAATTATGGGATTCTTTTTAAATGTTTGACAATGAAAAAAATTGAGTATAGAAACAAAAAGGCATCATTCAAGTATGAATTTATCGAGCGGTTCACGGCGGGAATTGTGCTTACGGGTACGGAAATAAAGTCGATTCGCGATGGAAAGATAAGTTTTACCGATTCGTATTGCGTTTTCAAGGAGAATGAATTGTGGGTGACATCAGTTCACATTGCCGAGTATTCGCTTGGCACCTGCAACAACCACGATCCCAAACGCGACCGTAAGTTGTTGCTTAATCGTAAGGAACTGAACAAGTTGCAGAAGAAGGTTGCAGAAAAAGGTCTTACAATTGTTCCTGTTTCGCTGTTTCTCAACGAAGCGGGAATTGCCAAGGTTGACATTGCCCTGGCTCGAGGAAAGAAACTTCACGACAAGCGCGAAGACATAAAGGACCGTGATACCAAGCGTGACCTCGATAGAACAAGAAAAATTAAGTAGTAGATGGCTGTCAAAACGAAAATATTTTCAGTATGTAAGTATTGCTTACCAACTGCCGAGGATTTCTCGGTAGTTCGATTAGTTGTCGCAAAATTTGCGACAACTCAAAATGAAATATTTTCAACTTGTAAGGATTTCTTACAAGTTCGGCAGGAATGTGCAATTTCTATTTTTGAACGTGTGGGTAAAATGTTATTTATGGCAACTGTCGCAAATTTTGCGACAGTTCAAAATGAAGGTGGCAGAAATTTGATTTGATAAAAAACATTAAGACATGAATATACTTATCATAATATTACTTGCAATTGCCGCCTATCTAATAGGGTCGTTCAGCTCGGCTCTGTGGTACGGCAAATGGTTCTATGGCATCGACATTCGCGAACATGGTAGCAAAAACGCAGGTTCTACCAATGTGTTGCGCGTACTTGGATGGAAATGCGCCATCTCAGTTTTCATAACCGATGTTTTAAAAAGTTTTGTGCCGACAATGTTTTTTGTAATGCTACTTAATCGCTTTGCAACAACAGATTGCGGTGTATTCGTAGAGAGCGGTTCGGAGGCATATTACCTGTACCAGCTTTTGTTCGGTATGATGGCTATTGTCGGTCACATTTTCCCATTGTACTCTGGATTCAAGGGAGGAAAGGGCGTCGCATCAATGCTCGGTCTTGTGCTGGCACTCGACCCGCTGTCGGCAGGAATAAGCTTGGGCGTATTCATCATAGTGGTACTTATTACAAAAATTGTATCGGTGTCATCGATGTCGGCGGCAGTGGCTTTCCCGATTGTGGTATGCGTGCTCGGCTTCTTCCGCGAGGCTGGTCATAGCATTACAATGACGGTCTTTTCGATACTGGTAGCCATATTGTTGATAGTCACGCATCGCAAGAATATTAAAAGATTGTTAAACCACGAGGAACCAAAGATAACGATTGGCAAAAAGGAGTAATTTTGCAAAAAAATTGTTATCGATGAAATCAATACTAAAACTAATGGCATGCGGACTTGCTTTTGGTCTAACAGCATGTAACTCAAATCAAAATCAAAGTATGGAAGACAAGGCTTTGAACATGGCCGACCTCGATACCACCGTATCGGCATCGGCTGATTTTTACGCATACGCAACAGGAGGATGGCAGAAGAACAATCCATTGCCAAACGACAAGTCGCGTTACGGCTCATTCGACATTCTGGGTGAGGAAACCGACAAGAAGGTTAATACTCTTATTCAGGATTTGGCAAAGCAGAAGAACGAGGAAAATTCGGTAGAGTGGAAAATTGCAACTCTTTACAATCTTGGTATGGACGAGGCAAAACTTAATGCAGATGGCATTTCTCCGATTAAGCCTATGCTCGACGAGATTGATGCGTTGACCGACAAGGCTCAGATTGTTGACATGGTTGCCAAGATGCACCATCAGGGCGTTTCTGCTTTCTTCGGCGTGTTCGGAACTAGCGACCCCGAAAACAGCGACCTTAATATTCCGTGGTATTACCAGGGCGGACTTGGTCTTGCAAACAAGGAATACTACACCGATGAGGGCGAAAGGGAAGATGCAATTCGTCAGCAGTATGTTGAGCATGTAGGAAAGATGTTTGCTTTGATTGGCTATTCGGAAGAAGATGCAAAGGCAGCAGCAAAGAATGTATTTGAAATTGAGGACCAGCTTGCAAATGTTTCTATGGGAAGCGTTGAAGAACGTGACCCGTTTAAGACAACAAACAAGATGACTATCGAAGAAATGGCAGCAAAGTCTCCGAATTTCGACATTGCAAAGTATTTTGAACTTCAGGGCATTACGGTAAAGGAAAACATTAATGTTTGCCAGCCTTTGTTCTTGGAAGGAGTTTCGCAGATAATTGAAAAGCAGTCGCTTGACAACCTGAAGCAGTATTTGAAATGGAATGTTGTTAATTCATCGGCATCATATTTGAGCGAAGACCTTAACAAGCAGAACTTCGAGTTCTACGGCAAGACTTTGTCGGGCGTTCCAGTTCAGCAGGATAGATGGAAACGCGTTGTTAGGGTTGTAAACGGCAATCTTGGCGAATGTGTTGGTGAAATATTCGTACAGAAGTATTTCCCGCCCGAGGCAAAGGAACGTATGGTTACCCTTGTTGAGAATTTGCGTTCGGCTTTCGGCGAAAGAATCAAAAAGCTCGATTGGATGAGCGAAGAAACCAAGGCTAAAGCATTGGAAAAACTTGCTGCAATCACCGTAAAAATCGGTTATCCTGATAAGTGGAAAGATTATTCAAAACTTTTGTTGAAGGAAGATTCATACTATGCTAATGTACTAAGATGCAATGAGTTTGAATTTGATGACATGGTCAGCAAGATAGGTAAACCAGTTGACAAGACCGAATGGTTGATGACTCCGCAGACCGTAAATGCATACTACAGCCCCAATACAAACGAAATTTGCTTCCCGGCTGGTATTCTTCAACCACCATTCTTCTATATGGATGCTGATGATGCTGTTAACTATGGTGCAATCGGTGTTGTTATCGGACACGAGATGACTCACGGATTCGATGACCATGGTCGTAACTACGACAAGGATGGAAACCTCGCTTGCTGGTGGACAGAAGAAGATGCTGCCAAATTTAACGAAAGAGCAAAAGTGTTGGTTGACAGGTATAGTTCAATCGTTGTTATCGATACTGTACACGCAAACGGTGAACTTTCGCTCGGTGAAAACATTGCCGACTACGGAGGATTGAAGATTTCGTTCGATGCTTTCAAGAAGGCGTCAGAAGGCAAGGAACAACCGACAATCAACGGTTTCACTCCGGAGCAGCGTTTCTACCTCTCATACGCAAAGGTATGGGCTAACAACATTCGCGACGAGGAAATTATCCGCCGTACAAAGGAAGATGTTCATTCGCTTGGCAAGTGGAGAGTTAACGGACAGCTCATCGGTATCGATGATTTCCACAAGGCATTCGGAATCAAGGAAGGCGATGCAATGTACATTCCAGAATCCGAATGGGCAAAGATTTGGTAGTTAATATTTGTAAAGTTTTATAAGGTTATTGTTATTCAACCGTCCTGATTTTAAAAGTCGGGACGGTTTTTTTTGAAAAATTATGGGAACGTTTGACGAGAAACATATAAAGGATTTTGTCTCTATGCTGAAAAAGGGCGCATCGGAAGAAGACTTGAAATCGACATTCTTTGTTGGAATGATGGCTGGAATCGCCAATAGATACAATGATTCTCAATATTATGTTTACAAATCTTCATTTAATAAACTCAAAAGTTTTCTAACGTGGCAGAATATACCGCAGCGAGACATTGTCTTGAATGGCGATGTTTTGAGTGTAAAATTTAGCAATATTTCTGTTGATATAACTGTCCGTCACTATTGGTGGTCGTATATGTTAAGGTTTACAGCACCTTGCTTGGCGAATTATTATGTGGAAGTTAGATGTTCCGAAGAAAAAGTATATGACTTTTTGATGGAGGCAAACGAAGCGGCTCCTAAGATTTTGCAGAATTTTGAAATAGTGAAGCAGAAAATGGAGCAGATGATGAAAAAGACGATTGCCGAAGTGATATTTGCGCGTGAGAAAAAGGAGAAGGCTCGTTCTGTAACAGTAACTTCCATTGAAACTCTTGCTAAGCAAAGATTAAAGACGTTTGGCGTTGAGAGCATTAAATTTGACCATAAGAAATACATGTCGCATATATTTGCAGACTTCAAGGATGGAAAACAACAAATTGATATTACGCTAAAACACAAGGATTTGTCAAAGGCTGTCGAAATATTTGACAATGCTGGACGGATAATTGAGATGATTCAGAAAAACGATTTTGTTGTTCGCGGAAAGGTAGGGTTTGGGTATGATTCCTAGTGAGCAATTGACAATTAACAATGGACAATGTCCAATGGTGCGATTCAGTCCTTTTTACAGTCATGCTGAACTGCTTCCTGAGCGGAGTCGAAGGACAGCATCTGTAACCAATTGACAATCTACTGTGTTATGTGTAAACAATCCTCAAATTCCTAAAACAATTTTCAAATAAATTTTGCCATTCCGTTCCCATTCCTTATATTTGCCCTCGGTTTGGTTCGCCAAGCCGTATATATTGAAAAACGAAGCGTTATGCTCGTCTTGCTGCTAGAAACGTGAGATTATATTGGGTATCAGTGCCACGCTTCTTTTTTGTGTTGAATTGCCTATGAGGTGCTGATTGGCAGAGAAAATTATAAAATTATGGATAAAGGTAAAGAAGAATTGTCTGCTTATTATATGGCTGCAAAGGGAATGGCTGATCTACTTGATGGTATAACTAAAAAAGATAATAAAATTACACCTCTAATAGATAAATTGGGTAAGGATTTGGGTCTAGAGGATTATCAAAAGGATATATTTAAACAACAAGAACAAAAGTTATTAGATAAATTTTTGAAATACGATGATTTAGAATATAGAGACCGTAAATTTATTATGCCAATTGAAGATATTCGTAATTTTCTACCTCTGCAAAACGAAATAAATGTCTTTGAAATATCGCATCTGCCTAAAAACATAAAGTTTCCAATTGGACATCCTGTGGCTGGGGAATTATATATAGGTCATCCTTATAGACGAGAACTCTATATTCCTTACGAAACACACGAGGAAGCCTTTTTTGTTGATAAAGTACACGAATTATGCTATTTATTGCAATGCTTGGGTGCTACTGAAATTACAATAGAGTCTTTGAACGGAAGATCTGTTAATGAATTATACAACGATAGTCTTTCGGTAAGTGGAGGAGTTGGTATAAAGGCTTTTTCTGGTAGCAGTTCTTACGAAAGCAATAACAGCAGATACAGAGGCGAAACAAGCGACACGAGGCGCGCTATGCATCTGGAATTTGATCCTATGCATAAACCGTATGTTCCCAAAGGTCTTGTATGGTATCCCGAATCAACAGAATGGCAGTCACTTGTCCAGAATCGTATTGACGGCAATATGCTCAAATATGTCGAGAGCATATCTACAAAACAAACTCGCATTGTAAGTTCAGCAGAGCAAGAAAAAATAAAGGCTTCAGCAAGAATATTGTGGGCAAGAGCAAATGTTGCTGTAGAAAAAAATATAAAGAATAATTTTAAGGAATTTGTTGATACAGAATGGAAAGTAAGTGTAATATTTCGCTCAAAAAAAGAAATGGATAGATAATCTTCCTGATTAGTGGTAGGAATGTTTGGGCAAAGCGTTTCTTCCATATATTTAAGAATAACGACTGTTAATGGGAATTGGCAGTGAATGTCGTGTCGGATTTACTGCCTTTGGGCAGAGAACTAAAGATTTCAAATCCAGATAAAAAATTATAGTCCCACACCAAAATTTATTTTGCCATTTTATAGTCTCACACCTAAATTTATTTTGCTGTTTTGTAGTCTGACACCGAAATTTAAAGAGGTGCAAATTACAGAAATGGAGTGAAATATACTGGCAGATAGGTGCTTGTACCATCCTTTTGAAAGTCTTTGGTGTATATGAGTAGCCGTTCCTTTACGCGCGACGAAAATTTTTCGCAGAAAGCATCAAGCGACTTGTGCGACTTGTAGCCGGAAGACTTCACTTCGATAGGACATATTTTGTTGCCTTTGGATAGTAGGAAATCTATTTCGTAGGAGTGGTTCTCGTCTTTTGGGAATGTATAGTAAAACAACTGGTACCCCGAAGCCCGAAGCATTTGCGCCACAAGGTTTTCGTATATGTATCCCAGGTTGGCTGAGAGTTTGTCGCTCAAAAGTTTGTCGTAGATGTTGTTTTCCGTATATCCTTTGTCCCAGAATGCCAGTGTAACGAACAGCCCAGTGTCACCAATATACATTTTGTAGCGGCTTATGTCCGCATTAAGCGACATTCCCACGTTGGGATCGTTCGCGTGATAGGATATGTTTATCGTTTTGCTGTCTTCTAGGTTGAGGATCAGTTCGCTGATTTTGTCGGATGGAATGTTGCCGATTACTGGTGTCGGTTGAAACCTTGAAATTCCCGCGCTCAGTTGGGCTGGAATTGCCATAAATAGTTTCGATATTTTACCAGTAGGGTCAATTTTTAGCAAATCTTCCTTGTATAGTTGCAGAATTTGGCGTTTTACCTTGTCAACTTCTTCCAGATTCTTTTTTTCGAGGTAGGCGTTTATGGCCTGAGGCATTCCACCGACAAGCATATACAAGCGCAAATCTTTCATTTTTAATCTGTTAAGGCTGTCGCCAAGAGGTTTCTTCCTTTCGTACATTTGCTTTAATAGAGGAATGGAATTTTCATCACCTATTGCAGCGCAGAATTCTTCGTAATCCATTGGAAACATCTCAATGCGGTATTCTTCGCTTGGAATGCTGATGTTGGCGGTGTTTTTACGTATGCTAATCAGCGAACCTGTCTCTATGTAATCGTAGCGACCGTCTTTTACAAGGTACTTTATGGCTTGCCGTGCTTTGGGACATTGCTGGATTTCATCAAAAATTATAACTGATTTTCTGTTGTATAGTTTTTTCTTGTAGGCATTCTGGAGAAATAGAAAGATGTAATTCAAGTCCATAAGGTTGGAAAACAAATCTTTTATCTCTTCTGACGTTTCGTTGAAGTCGATGAGTATATATGAGCGGTATTCATTTTGCGCAAACGTCTCAACTACAGTGGATTTCCCTATGCGTCGAGCGCCTTCTATAAGCAATGCAGTTTGCCCATTTGATTCTTGTTTCCACTGCAACATTTTATCATATACTTTCCGCTTGAATACTATATTTGCCATTTTGCTTATTTTCAGTATGTTTGATGTCGCAAAGATAATAAATTTTCTTCTCATACCAAAATTTATTTTGCCATTTTATAGTCTCACACCGAAATTTATTTTGCTGTTTTATAGTCCCACACCAAAATTTGAATGTGTTTGTATAGTTAAGTTTATGGAAATCAGACCTTTTTTGCGAATTGTGATTTTATCGTTGGGATAAGTAGGTTGTTTATTACAGTTTTTTGTAATTTTGCATTATAATTATTAGGTATGAAGCGTGTATTTGATATTTTTTGTTCGTTTTTCGGTTTGCTGCTGCTGTTGCCGCTTTTGTTGATAGTCGCATTGCTAGTTGTAACGACTTCGCGAGGTGGCGTATTCTACAGGCAGGTAAGGGTAGGGAAGGACTTTCGCAACTTTAAGATACTGAAGTTCCGTTCTATGCGTCCCGATTCCGACAAGAAGGGCTTGCTTACTGTTGGTTCAAGGGATAATCGTGTGACTAAGGTTGGCTATTTCATCCGCAAGTACAAGATAGACGAGTTGCCGCAACTGATAAATGTGCTTGTTGGCGATATGAGCTTTGTCGGACCGCGTCCCGAGGTGCCAAAATATGTGGAGATGTACAACGAGGAACAGCGCAAGGTTTTGTCGGTTCGACCGGGCATTACCGATTATGCTTCGATAGAATATCGCAACGAAAACGACATTCTGGCAAAGTCTAACAATCCAGAACAGACATATATCGATGAGGTTATGCCTGCAAAGTTGAAACTTAACTTGCAGTATATCAGTGAAATGTCGTTAAAGACAGACCTTAAGATAATTTTTGGAACAATTTTTAAAATTTTTGATTGAGTATTGAAAAAAATGTTGTACTTTTGCGGTCGCAATTGCCCAATGGTGTAATGGTAGCATCCCAGATTCTGGCTCTGATAGTTCGGGTTCGAGTCCTGATTGGGCAACAAAGAAAAAACCGCTATTAAGCGGTTTTTTTTATGTCTTGTGCTGAAGTTTAGTTTTACGGTAATGCGATAATCCATTCTGCAATCACTCTCATAGCATCTTCGTTAAAAGTTTCCTCGTTTTTCCCATAGAAATTAGGACTTCCGAAAATGCATTTTTGGAAAAGGTGATTCAATCCTTTAAGTTCCATTGTCTTGTAATTGTGATTCTTGGCTTTTTTCATTGCTTTTTCGACGCCAGCAAGATTGTCCTTGCTGTAAACCTGCACATCTTTGTCGCCATTGAGAGCTAGCAGCGGAACCTTGACCTTGCATAGTTCGTCCTGAGGGTTGCTGTTTAGTGAATAATACATCCATGGTGAAAATAATATTTCAACGCTCTCCATAATAGCATTTTCATCTGAAGAATCTTCGGATACAAGCGAATTCATTTTCTTTATTATCACACTGACTTTAGTCTTTTTCTCATCGATGCTTAACTTTTTGTTTTTGACAATCTTGTATGCATCAAGTGCATATTTTGAGTATTGCTTTGCGATTTCATCGCTTTGACCAGATGACTTCATTACATCGTAGTTCTGTCTAGCCATGAGGTCTGACATTTCGATAGCAGGACCTGCCAGCATCACAACAAAATCGACATCGTTGTTCCTTGCTGCTACCATCGGTGCTATAATTCCGCCTTCGCTGTGACCGATGATGCCAATTTTCATGTTTTTCAGTCGCTTGTCGTTTCTAATGAACTTTACAACCGATTCGGCATCAAGCGAAAGGTCGTAGGTGGTGGCGTTTTCGACATCGCCAGTTGATTTGCCAAAACCTCTGTCGTCGTAGCGGATGACAGCAATTCCGTTGCGTGTTAGGTAGTCGGAGAGAACTAGGAATGGTTTGTGCCCGAGAATTTCCTCGTCGCGGTTCTGCAGTCCCGAACCCGAAACCAGTATTGCAATCTTGTCGCACTTGTAGTCGTATGGAGCGGTGAGGGTCCCAGACAATTTTACATTTGTCTCTGGGTTGAAAATTTCAATTTCTTCGACAATGTACGGGAAATCTTTTGGTTCTTGTTTCTTGGGCTTGGGTTTGTACGCACCTCGTGCCATCTTCAGTGGAAAAGTATGTCCGCGCTGTGTGAAAGAGCAGTTCAGAGTGTCGCAGGTCGTATTTGGCTCGCCTTCGAGTTTTGCTCCCAAGTTGCTGATTTCTATGGTAAAACTATCTCCTGAAAATTCTGCCCTGTCGACCTTTATGCCGAATGCCGCCTGCTCTGGTGAGTCTATTGTGATGCTGTCGACTGTTAGCCCATTGATGTTCAGTACGATGGCAAGTGTCATTCCGTTGCCTACGTCAAGGTTGCCGTTCCAAGTACCAATTAAACATTGCGAAAAAAGCGATATGCTAGCGAAAATCGTCAGAAAAATTGTTGATATGAGTGATTTCATGTTAGGTCTTTTTTAAGGACGCACTATATATGTTATGTTTCCTGTGTTTTTTAATGCGAGTGAAGTTACAGCGCCTACAGCCATTCCTCCCAAAGTGCCTATTATGGTGTTAATCATAATTTTTCTTCTTCCACAGGTTTGATAACCGTAAACAAAGTATTCATTGTCGCGGTATTCGGGATGCCTTTTTATAATTCCCCTTTTTGTAGGTCTGGTAAATGAAATGCCAGTAGCGTATACAATAGGAACGGCCATGCTTATCATAGGTCTGTTTTCGTATGCACCGATGTAAAGTACCGAACCAGCGCCTACGACAAATCCTGCCGCGCATGCCCACCATGCCTTGAATTCGCTTTTGGCAATCTGCTTGCCCAGAACATTGTTTCGCATATCCTCGATGGAAAATTCACCTTCTTGCGTTGGAATGTATATTATGCTGTCGCCAACCGACCAGATTTCATTGAGGTCGATGAATTTGCTTTTGAGTTTTCCATTCTTCTTCTCGATTTTTATTTGCATTGAACTTCCGTTGTCGTTGAAGAAGGTGTATTCTTTGGCGTTGTACTGAGTGCCGTCGAGCAGCGACAGTTTTGTCTGTGCAAACACTATCGTGCAGGTAAGTAGCAGTACTATAGAAAATATTATGTGTTTCATTTGTTGTCGTATTTTGTATACGATGCAAAAATACACAAGTTTTGAATTTGCAGTAAATAAAATGGTAAAAAAAATGCTAATTTTGCAATCAATTTTTTTCTGATGAGATGGTTCTTAGAATATTCGCTTTTTATGTTGCTGATGTTGTGGGTGGCAACTCCCATGTCTGCGCAACTTGAGGGTGGTCCCGATTCGGCAAGATATAAGGTTGTCCCCGAAATAATGTTGTTCTCCAATTTCCATCAGGGAATCGGTGGCGATACCCACGAACCTAACTTCGAGATTAAGCGTGCGACTTTGGGTTGCCAGTTCCATGTGCCTAAAGGTTTTTCTTCAATAATCCGTCTCGATGTAAGTCCTAACCAGCCGCTCGGTCAAAACTACAACACTGTGAATGTCTATTTGCGGGCAATGTACATTTCGTGGAAGAAGGGCAAGTTCTTGCTGAATACAGGGCTTGTTGACAATATGCAGCACATGACACAGCAGAAATTCTGGGGAGCGCGCTATATTTTCAAGTCGTTCCTAGACGAGTATCGTTTTATTCCTGCTATCGATCTCGGTTTTAATGGCAGATATGATTTTCTCGACAATTTGTCGCTCGAATTTGGCATGATGACTGGTACAATCAAGGACGACAGTGTATCTTATGGAAAATATTACTATTCGTTATCGCTAAACTATAAGCCGGTAAAGGAGTTGCAGTTAAAGTTGCACTCTACATATTCATTCCAGAATGACGACTTGTATACTGCCGGCGCATTTGTAGGGTGGAATATAATTCCGCATTTGCGTTTCGGTGCCGAGTACAATGCCAAGTTTTCTCCTCGAAATATAATGCAGCAGGGCGCAAGTGCCTATATGATATATGGTTTCCTCAAGGATAAACTGAATCTTTTTGCGCGATACGATTATCTTACATCTTCGTGTGCACAGGGGTTTGTGCCATCGTGGACGGTTGTGGAGGACGGAATGGCTCTTGTGGTCGGTTGCGACTGGAAAGTGGTTGAATATGTCCGGCTTTCGCTGAATTATCAGGGTTGGTTGCCTAGGTTGAATACCAATATTACAAAGTCGTATGTGTTTTTAAATGTTGAGTTTAGGGTTAACTGACATGTCGGAAATTTCGGAAAAGAGAAAGGTAAAGAACGTTTATTCCAAGGTGGGACAGGCGGTTAACAAGTACGCACTTGTCGCCGATGGTGACAGAATAATGGTAGGTGTAAGTGGAGGCAAGGATTCCATGTCGTTGCTGTCTGTTTTGTCTGCCCGTCGTCGGTTCGGAAAGGAAAAATACGAGGTTGTGGCAGTACATATTGACGTTGAAAATGTTCCGTATTCTGCCGACTGCGACTTTATCTCTGACTTTTGCCGTAAAAACGATGTGGAGTTTGTCCATGAAGTAATAAACGTTGACTTTGAAAAAGATCCGAACAAGTCGAAATGCTTTGTGTGTTCGTGGCATCGTCGCAAACGACTTTTTGAACTCACGCAGGAATACAACTGCAACAAATTAGCTCTCGGTCATCACCTTGACGATGCTGTAGAAACCTTACTGATAAACATGTGCTATCACAATAGTATCAGTTCAATGCCGGCAAAGTTGTCAATGTTTGATGGCCGGTTGATGTTGATTAGACCTCTGATTCTGTTGACAAACAGTGAAATACGGCAGTTTTCAAATATTATGGGATTCCCGACCGAAAGGGCAAAGTGTCCTTTCGAGGACAAGACCAAGCGCTATCAGGCGGGTGAGATTATTGCTGATATTGAGAAACGATTCCCCGATGCGCGTCACAATATTTTCAAGTCGATGCAAAAGATTTTTGCAGAATATTTGCCTGTTGAAGAAGGTGTGAATCCTATAGTTGACGGATTAAATGTGAAAAACAGGTAGATTTTTTATTTCAGAATAACAAGTTTCTCAAACTTTTCCACTGTTGTTCCTGTCGAATTTCTGACTTTTACCTTATATATATATACGCCTTTTCCAATCTTGTCGCCGTATTCGTCTAATCCGTTCCATTCTATAGGTTCGCTTATGTAACCGTCGCAGGTCATTGTACTTTCGAGCGTCTTGACGAGTTTTCCCGATACTGTGAATATGCTTATAATCACTTCGAGTGTTTCGTATGGTTGGTTGTGACCGAAGTAGAACGATGTGCGGGTAGTGAATGGGTTGGGGTAGTTGAACAGTTTGTCAATCACCATTTCCGACGATGTGGTTACGATGAAGTCTATTGACTTTTCTGTGCTGTTGTTCATCACGTCCCATGCTTTTATGGTCATCGTGTGAGAACCTATGGCTAGTCCAGAATTCGGATAGTTGATTGATCCTGTCTTGTAGTCATCCATTTCCGATTCGTAGAAACTGTTGAGTACGGTTTTTTCAGACGTGTTGCCGTCGGTTGTCAAGGTGATGTCGTGGCCTATGCCGTTGCCGACGGTGTTTATACCCGACTCGTCGCTTATTTTTGCTATCAGCATTGGGTTTTCGTTCACAATTCCACCATCGATGAAGTTCTCGTCGTTCATATATAACTCAATGGCAGGACCTTCAGTGTCGTGTATGCCGTTAGGGTCGGTTCCGCCTATTGTTATAGTCTTGTCGTATCCGCTAGCTTCCTTGTCGGAAAGGTTGTTGGCGTAGTAGCTGATTTTGCCTTTGTCGAAGTAGTAGGCAATGTCGACGGGTACAATGAAACTGAATTTGAAGTTGCCGTTTTTAACCGTTGATTGACCATTGAATATCATGTTTCGCTGTGCGGTGTATGTGAGCGGCTCGTATCCGTCGTTGCCCTTGGTGGTGTAAGTGTTGCGCTTGTCGTAAACCGACGTATATACGACACCATTGAAGTTGGTGGCAATGTTTCCGCTTTCGTCGTATACGCTTCCTTCTATTGTTACAAGTCCTGTCGCACCTATAGTGTCGGTAAATTCGGCAGCGGGTATTCCGTTGATTTTTGTTGTCTTAATCGAATAATTTGGTTGCGACAGTGTTATTGCAGGGTCTCCGATTATGGTAAATGACCTCATGTTAAAGTCGCCTGTTTCGTTCTTTCCGAGCATTACGCATTCACCGATGGTCTTTGGTTTCATTCCTGCGTTTTCTTCAAGATGACTTTCGAAAAGATACTTGTATGTGTTTTTTACTAGTCGTTCGTTTTTTGTAGAATATACTTGCCTTACGGTGGATAGTAGTCCTATTGCGCCGGAGTTCACGGCGTTAAATAGCAATTCGCCACCTGTTTGTATGGTGTGGTCGTCGTATGGGGTGTAGTCGCATGTTGCAGTCACAATAAACGGATATTTGTTCTTGTTTTGCAGAGAATTAATTGAATTGAAGGAAAATATTGCTTCATGCGCCCATGTTTTAGGGTTTCCGTGTCCTACCCATGTGATTAGTAGTGTCCCGTTGTTTATGTTGTCGATAATTGCCTTGTTTACATCAGGGTACGAGTTTCCTGTCGAAGTGTACACCTGTTCGTAGTCGTCGAGGTATATTTTTTCGATGTTAAGGTATTGTGCGCTGTATTCGAGCTGGGTGGCAATCATGTTTTCTGCGTTAACCTGATGCACTGTCTCATTGCTTTCAGCATCATCGGCAATTATGGTGGCTCTGTTCTTCCAGTTGCCGAAACTGTTTCTCGAGTAGTAACTGCGTAGTTTTTCTACGGCATTGTTGGCTTCTTCGGCAGTGCTTACAGGCATTCTTCCGATACCCATATCCATTTTTTCGTATGATTGAACTTCTCCTTCTCCCTCGTCGAGACATACGAAGAAGTCATCGCATACGATTGTGATAGTGTTTGTCAATGAGTTATCTGTTTGATACGTAAGTATGAAGTTTGATACGCTTCCGTCCGATGTTTTGTTGTCGTAGCTGCCGTCGCCAATCAGAAGCACGTTTTTGGGCATGTTGGATGATGTTGCCCTGTCATAGAACATCTTTATGAAGTTGCGCATTGCGCAGATATCAGGTGCACCTGACGAGAATTCATTGTAAATATTTTGAGGCGTGGCAACTATCGCCGTCATGTTGTCGTTGTCTTCATGGATTTTCTTTATTTCGTTTGCCTGTGACATGAAGTTGGGATGGGTTATTATTATAAGGTCTGCGTTCTGCAGTCCGTGCAGGTTTTGATTGTTGACTGCTCCTACATCGGTAGCGTTTGAGTATATAGGTGATGGGAACGAGTACGATGGGGTGAACGCCACGTATTCGCACAGAGTGTCGGACTTTGCCTTGAACTTGTATGTGCCAGATGAGTATGTTCCTTGTATTGACTTCGCGTTGATGCGGTCGCTGATGTCCCACACAATAGTGTTGTTACTTGCCTGAGATATTGAGAATTCGGCAATATTGCCGGTTCCGACAGTTTTGGTGTCCCTGAAGTTTACAAATCCGTTTTCTATGTTGAGTCGTTTCCTGAGACTTAGCGCAATGTAGTCGACCCATCCGTTGGCGGTTGATGTGCTTTTGTTGTATGTAATTGTAAAGTTTGTAGTGTTGCTACGCGGGACAAACTTTGTGGTAAAAAAAGTTTCGTTTCCGTTTGATGTTGTTGCCTGTATGTTTGCTCTGCCTGCTGATACTCCGTTAATGCTGATGCTGAAAGAACTTGCAGTTGTAGCGGCGGCAGCAAAATGCATGTATACCGTAGCTGAGTCGCTAGTTGCGTTATTTTCTGTTATCGACTCGTTCATTGTGGTGTAGTAGCCAAGACTTCGCCAGAAAAAATTGCGTCCCGACTTTACAATTGAGATAGAGTCCTTTTCGAGGAATGAATATTTGTCGTATGTGTTTACTGTCACGTTTGACGAACTTTCCGAAGGCGTTTCTGTGGCATTCTTCCATG
This sequence comes from Bacteroidales bacterium, assembly GCA_017651185.1. Taxonomy (GTDB): domain Bacteria; phylum Bacteroidota; class Bacteroidia; order Bacteroidales; family ML635J-15; genus Bact-19. Next base: position 184,923 of record JAGCDJ010000037.1, read on the forward strand.
TGCCTCGGTCCGATACGAAATAATATGAGAAGTCGGAGTAGTTGTGAAAGTCGTGTGAGAAATTGCCGTTGGAATTGTATCTGATGTTGTGTGGACCGTCGGCATAGAATAGGATATAGTCACCACTGTCAAATGAACCGTTTCCGTTTGCATCGACTTTCAGTATGCTTCGTTCCGGCAGGTCGTCGATGTATTTGTCGGCGAAAATCTGTGGTGTGTTGTCGCGTATTGTCTTTGATTCCATACCTCCGTATCCGAAAATTCCTATCGATGAGAAATTGCTGAATCCCATTTCGGTAAGTTGGGCGTATGTTAGTTTATATATTCCTGATTCAGAAACCTTTATCTTGTACCATTTCCCCGATGCCATTTTAGATGTGCTTGCATATTGCCGTCCGGTAGTTCTCGTTTTGGTTTGAGTTACCTTAATCTCGCATTCAAAGTGGTCTGCGATTTCTATCGTGCCTGTCGATGGGTTTTTCCTGATTGGCATCATTTCGAACTCGATGAGGTCTTGTTTCCTGAATTTGACGACTTTAGCATTAATTTCCGCTTCGTTGCCTATTTCCGAGATCTTGTATATACCTTTATATATATTATAGTCTATCGGACTATACGAAACATTTTTCAGCGACACGTTGCTTATCGAAGTCCCTTCGCCTGCTGTTAGTGTTTTTCTGTAAACAGGGAAGAAGTCAAAGTCACGATTCATGCAGTTTTCGAAAAAAATGACTTTTATCTTTGTGCTGTCTGGCGTGTAGAATTCTGTTGTCCCTATCTTTGACAGCGAATCGCTGAAAAAAAATGTTTGTGCCGATGCTGTGTCTAATAGACTGAGTATTAATATGATATAAAATATTTTCTTCATCTGTTAAAAAAAAATAAAAAAAAATCTTCAATTATTTCTTCAAACGACAAAAATAATGTAATATTGTGAATTTAAATTATGGTGTAAAAAATATTTATCATTCACTAATAATAGATGGTAAAAAATATTATGGTAAGACGATTCTTAATATTGCTAACTCTGCTAATAATAGGGAGTTATGGTGTGGTGAAGGCACAGGACCCGCACTTGTCGCAGTTCTATGCCAATCCTCTGTATTTGAATCCGGCTTTTGCAGGATCTGATAGATGTCCGCGACTTTCCTTGTCTTATAGGAACCAATGGCCGGCATTTGGGTCAACTTACGTTACCTATAATATAGCATACGATCAATATTGGCATGCACTACGAGGTGGCGTTGGTATTTACCTTATGGATGATGTGCAGGGTAGTGGCGACGGCCGTATTAACTTGGCGACAATCAATGCAATGTATTCATATACCTTGCAGGTTTCCAAGAAGTTCTCATTGGCTGCTGGTTTCCAGGCATCGTTTGCAATGAAGCGTATCGACTGGGATTTCGTTTTCCCGAATATGATACATCCGCTCTACGGACCTATCTACGCATCGTTGGAGAATCCCGACATAATAAATACAAAACGTAATTATGTCGACTTTTCGGCAGGTATCATAGGTTTCACGGATAAAGTATTCTTTGGTGTTGCTGTTCATCATCTTACAGAACCTTCGGAATCTTTCTTGAGGGGTAGCGATGCGGTTTTGCCAAGAAAGTATACTGCTCATTTTGGAACGGAGATACCTATTAATAGTAATAAGTTCAAGAGAGGCGATCTGCTCATCGCTCCGCAGATTCTTTTCCAGCAGCAAGGCGCGTTCTTCCAGCAGTTCTACTGGGGTATGTATGTGTCAAGAATGGGAATCCTCGCAGGTTTCTGGTTCAGACAGACATTCGAATTCCAGTACGACGCCTTTGTTATGATGGTCGGATACAAGTATAATAAGTTAAGAATCTCATATAGTTACGACCTTACAATATCCAAGTTGAGCAATTCAACTTATGGTGCACACGAAGTGTCTTTGGCATACACGTTTGGATGCCATGAAAAGGCAAAGAAGATATCTACAGTAAGTTGTCCATCATTCTAGTACTAATATAAAAATTAAGTTTTATGAAAAGGAATGGTTTAGTTTTTATGGTGATTCTTGCTGCGGCAATAATTGTTGCCTCATGTAAGAAGGAAGTTTCCAATACTACAGGTTGGAACTACAACGATCCTAATTTTGGTGGATTCCAGAATCATCCCGGATACGAGCAGGAAACTGGTCCCGGTTTGGTTTTCATCGAGGGTGGTACGTTCGCTATGGGACGAGTCGAGCAGGATGTTATGCGCGACTGGAACAATATCCCACGCCGTGTGACCGTGTCATCATTCTATATGGATGAAGTCGAAGTTACTAATCTTGACTATCGCGAATATCTGTACTGGTTGTCGCATGTATATGCTTCAGACTACAGGTTCCTTTATACGCAGGCATTGCCTGATACAGCAGGTTGGAGAAGCCGTCTGGCTTATAACGAGCCGTTGGTAGAACTCTATCTGCGTCATCCGGCATACGAGGACTATCCTGTTGTTAATGTTTCATGGAACCAGGCATCGAAGTACTGCGAATGGAGAACCGACCGTGTCAACGAGTTGATTCTTCTTCGTGAAGGCATTATCGACAAGTACCTTGCTCCGCAGGACCAGGCAAAGCATTTCAATCTTGACTCATATTTGTTCTATGCCGATAACCTTGACCTTCCTGTTGATGAGACAGGTAAGAGTGGTCGTGACGGAAAGGTTGAAAACCTGTACGTTGACCCATCAGTATTGAAGGCTGGTCGTAAGGGCGGAAGCGCAAATACTGGCGATGACAGACGTTGGGTAGGTATTGAGGATGGTATCTTCCTGCCTCGCTATCGACTCCCAACCGAAGCAGAATGGGAATTCGCTGCTTTGGCAATCGTTGGTAACGAATACAAGGAAAGAATTTACGAAAGACGTTTGTATCCATGGAATGGTCACTATATCCGTAACGATGCTAAGGGTGAAGAACGTGGACGTATGATGGCTAACTCGATGAGAGGCCGTGGTGATGCTATGGGTGTTGCTGGTGCTCTTAACGATAAGGCAGACATCACTGCTCCTGTAAGAAGTTACTGGCCAAACGACTATGGTCTATATTGTATGGCAGGTAATGTTAACGAATGGGTAATGGACGTATATCGTGACCTTACATTCGAAGATATGGACGAATTCAGACCATTTAGAGGTAATGTATTCGAAGACTATCAGATAATCGTTGACCCAAGATCTGGCGATATGGAATTGACTCCCGAAGCTGAAAACTACTTCGACTATACGGGAAAAATCCTCAAGAAACCGGTTCGTGATGAATCTTGCTTTAACAGAGAAAACTACACTACATCTGATAACAGAAACTATCTTGATGGTGACTTGGAGTCATTGGTAGCAACTGGTGAAATGGCAGAATACTGGGTTAAGGATGAACGTTTCAAGACTCAGTCATCGGTAAAGGAATACAATGAATTTATGGATTCAGTTATGATTACTGAAACAAACATTGATACACTTGCCGATTACATTGGTGACCTGTTCCCAGGTTCTACATTGATTGGAGGCACCGAAATTCTGCTTCCTAGCGGCGTTAGAATAAATCTCGAAGACCGCACATACACCTTGCCGACTGGTCACGAAAGAACCCCAGAAGGTAATGTAGTTATGCCTGATGGTTCGATGATATTGGAAAACGGAAAGATAATGCTTGCTGACGGTAGCGTTGTTTATCCCGACCAGATTTTCGTAAACCAGACAACAGGAATGTATAAGTCAGGTAAGTGGGGTTCAGATGGTACTGCCGAATGGGGTAATGCCGACTTCAATCCTGCAAACCCGAAACTGAACAAGGGTGAAAAGATGACATCTCTTGTAACCGATAGATCAAGGGTATTCAAGGGTGGTTCTTGGAAGGATAGAGCTTACTGGATGGTTCCGGGTACAAGACGTTTCCTTGACGAGAACAAGTCGCGTTGCGATATAGGTTTCAGGTGTGCAATGATTAGAATTGGTGCACCGACCAAAGGTAAATAATAAGTATAATTAGAATAAGTATAGCCTCTCCGTAGGGAGGGGCTATTTTAATTTTAGATATATGATTGAGGAAATTTATAAGGCGTTTGAGAAGAATCGATTAGTGTCAACCGATAGTAGGATGATAACGCCAGGTTCTGTCTTTTTCGCAATAAAGGGCGATAACTTTGATGGAAATCAATTTGTTGATGCAGCATTTGAAGCAGGGTGCTCTGCTGCCGTTGTTTCCGATAAAAAATATCGCGGAAGAGAAAATGTTTTCGTAGTGAAGGATACTCTGGAAACATTACAGCAGTTGGCAAATTATCACAGACGTAAACTAAACATTCCAATACTTGCAATTACTGGAACTAACGGAAAGACAACGACAAAGGAATTGGTTTCGGCAGTATTGGCAAAGAAGTTCCGTGTTTCGTACACAAGTGGCAATAAGAATAATCATATTGGTGTTCCGCTGACATTGCTCTCAATGAACCGTACAGTTGATATGGGAGTTGTGGAAATGGGAGCAAACCATCCGGGAGAAATTGCGACATTGTGCAAGATTGCTGAACCTAATTATGGAATAATCACCAATGTAGGAAAGGCACATCTTGAAGGATTCGGTTCTATCGAGGGTGTGATGAAGACAAAGGGCGAACTCTATGATTTCCTTGATGCTCATGATGGTACTGTTTTCATAAACGATGACAATGAGTTGTTGAAGAAAGTATTGTCGGGACATGACAAATTGAAAGTCGTAAGATACGGCAAGGGAAAGGATTGTTTCTGCCGTGGTGTATATTCTGAGTATGCATATCAGACTACGGTAAACTGGGAAACTGATTCTGTATCAGGTTTTTCAAAATCAAACCTAATAGGTGCTTACAATTTTGAGAATATTCTTGCTGCGGTAACAGTAGGCGCGTTTTTCGACATTCATCCAACGGCGATTGATGGCGCTATTTCCGACTATTTCCCGAAGAATAACCGTTCGCAGATGACAAAGACATCGCGTAACACCTTAATTTTGGACCTTTACAATGCAAACCCGACAAGCATGAGGGCTGCAATTGACAGTTACAATTCAATAACCGACGATTATAAGTCGTTGATTCTTGGCGATATGCTCGAACTTGGAAAAGAGAGTGAAAACGAGCATCGTGCAGTTCTCGAATATGTTCGCGAAAGTGGTTATGCAAGTGCTTATTTTATAGGTAAGAATTTTTCCAAGTTTGCTGACGAATATCCATATATGTTCTTCGAAACCGTTGAGGATTTGAACAAGTATTTTGTAACTAATCCCGAAAAGAGCAAGATGTTTTTGGTTAAGGGGTCGCGTGGTATTCATTTGGAAAAGGTTATAGATTATTTGTAGAATGAAGTTCGTTTTATCCGATAAGGGATTTCATGGCAGGTTCAGACCGTTGTCGCTGACAAGGTCGATAGCTGATTTCAGGATTGGAATACTTACTTTGCGCGAAAAGTGGGAAAAGTATCTTGGCGAAAAGGTTTTTATTGAAACCGAGCCATATCTTCAGGCAAAGTATGGGCATGTTGAAGGTGCGGAATATGTCGTAATTCCTTCAGTATTGATTCCTGATTATAATATTGTAAAGGCAATCAAGTCGTTGGAATCGGGACGATTGGTAAAGGATGGCTTTGTATTGGCAACTGTAAATTCCAGTTCGTCAACATCAACTGATGTGGAATATTCTGGCAAAGTGTTTATGCTCAAATCGTTAACGGATATTTTTTCGTACAACGGCATGGAGATAAACAAGGATTTCGGAATACTGACAGCCGGACGCAAATCTCAGGAAATCAGCAATACGAATGTTGTTTTTGGCAAATATCCTTTGTTTGTCGAGAATGGTTGTTCGGTGGAATGTGCAACTTTCAACACCAATGATGGACCTATATATATAGGTGCAAATTCGGAGGTCATGGAAGGCGTAAACATCCGTGGACCTTTTGCCATGTGCGAACATACAGTTCTGAAGATGGGGGCTAAGATGTACGGCGATACAACTGTAGGTCCGTGGTGCAAGGTTGGTGGCGAACTGAGCAATGTCGTTTTCTTCGGATATTCCAACAAGGCACATGATGGATTCATTGGCAATTCGGTGGTAGGAGAATGGTGCAATTTTGGTGCTGATTCCAACAATTCAAACCTTAAAAACAATTATGCTGAGGTTAAGTTGTGGAATTATGATACGCAGAAATTTGATAAAACAGGATTGCAGTTCTGCGGGCTTATCTTCGGTGACCATTCGAAATGCGGTATAAATACTATGTTCAATACAGGAACAGTAGTTGGAGTCTCTGCAAACATATTTGGCGCAGGATTTCCACGAAACTTTGTGCCATCGTTTTCGTGGGGCGGAGCATCTGGTTTTACGGAATACAAGTTGGATACCGCTTTTGAGGTAATGGAACGGGTAATGGCAAGAAGGCATGTCGATTTTACCGATACCGACAAGGCAATATTGAAACACATATTCAATTCTGATCCTAATTATAGGTAACATGCTTACATCCAAACCATTGGCGGAACGTATGCGTCCGCATAGTTTCGATGACTATGCAGGACAGGAGCATCTTGTCGGAAAGAATGCGCCGTTGCGCAAGTCTATTGAGGCAGGACGGATTCCATCAATGATTTTGTGGGGACCTCCAGGAGTTGGTAAGACAACTCTCGTTACCGTAATTTCTCAGATAACCGAGCGTAACTTCATAACATTGAGCGCTGTAAGCAGTGGTGTGAAGGAGGTGCGAGAGGTCATAGAGCAAGCAAAAAAGGTTAATTTGTTCTCGAAAGGCAATCCTATTCTCTTCATTGATGAAATTCATAGGTTCAACAAGTCGCAGCAGGATTCTTTGCTTGGTGCGGTGGAGGACGGAACGATAACGCTAATTGGAGCAACTACCGAAAACCCTTCTTTCGAGGTCATTTCGCCATTGCTTTCGCGTTGCCAGGTATATGTACTGAAGCATTTGGATGAACATGACTTGGACAAACTGATAGACAAGGCAATAACAACTGATGTAGAACTTTCAAAGTTGAACATTAAGGTTGAGGAACGCGATGCCTTGTATCGTTTCTCTGGTGGTGACGGTCGAAAGTTGTACAATATTCTGGATTTGGTATGTAGCAATGGTGAGCAAGATATTGTAATTACAAACGAGTTGGTCGTCAGTCGTTTGCAAGAAAATATGGCAATTTACGATAAGTCTGGCGAACAGCACTACGATATTATTTCCGCATTCATCAAATCGATTCGCGGTTCCGACCCAGATGCTGCTATCTATTGGCTTGCTCGTATGCTCGAAGGAGGAGAGGACATCAAGTTCATCGCTCGTCGACTAATAATTTCAGCATCGGAGGATATTGGTCTGGCAAATCCTAATGCCATGCTTATCGCTAATGCTTGTTTCGAGGCGATTGACAAGATTGGTATGCCCGAAGCGCGGATTCCACTTGCCGAAGCAACGGTATATTTAGCAACAAGTCCCAAGAGTAATTCTGCATATCTGGCTGTTGATGCTGCGTTGGCGAAGGTTAAGGAAACTGGCGATTTGCCAGTGCCTTTGCATCTGCGTAATGCACCGACCGCACTTATGAAAAAGTTGAACTATGGTGCCAATTACAAGTATGCACATGATTTTGAAAATCATTATGTTGACCAACAGTATCTTCCAGACAAATTAGTAGATACTAAATTTTATGAACCGGCTCCAAATGCCAAGGAAGAGCAGATTCGCAAGTGGATGGACTTTCTAAAAAAGAAGTAAGATGTATTCGAAGGCAGAGGCATCACAGATAAGAAGACAGTTCTGGGTAAAGTTCGACGAGTTTTCGCGTCCATACCTAGGAAAGGATGGCAAATGGATGACATACAATACTGGCATCAAGGATTTGGTGTTGAAGTTTGACATAAACCGTTCGTATGCACGGGTTATGCTGGCTGTCGAGTGCAAGAACGAGGATTTGCGTTTCGAGGTCTTTTGCAAATTACATGAGTGCGAACTTGTGCTGAACAACTATCTTGGCGAGGGTTGGATTTGGGATGAATTGCTTGTGCTTGAAAATGGAAAGCCAGTTTGTGCCTTATACAAGCAAATTGATAATGTTGACATTTATCGTAGTGAATGTTGGGAAACCGTGCACAAGTTTTTTGCAGAGGAGATGACAAAACTCGAAAAGGCAATTGTTGAAATCCGTCCTTTCTTCGAGGATTATGTAAAGAAACTGATTAAGGCTTAGTATCAGTCGATTACATTCAATCCACCTTTTATCATTGAAATTTCGAATGGACTGTCGCCGATGATTTCTCCATCGGTCTCGGCAAAAGTTGGGCAGTCGTATGTTACCTTAATGCTGTTTTCGGTGCGTGCAAAAACGACATTCTTGTTCTTGATTTGTGTTACACTACCATTATATAATCTGCTTACGTTCCTTATTACAAAGAACTTGCCTATGTCGCCGAATATTGAAATGTCGTATGCGCCGTCGTTTATTATGGCATCTGGGGTTTGTTGCATTCCTCCGCCTGAGAATTTTCCGTTGGCAATGCTTATCGAAAGCACTTTCCCCTTGAATTTGAAGTCGTCTGATTCTATGGTTACATTATGTTTCTTGCATTTCAACAGGCATTTAAGCAAACTGAGCAAGTAGGTTATTTCCTTGCCTCGCTGTTCGTGTGAAAGCGAATTTGTCATCTTGACAATTTCGGCATCGAAGCCAAAACCTATGCTGTTGATGAAATACTTTGTTCGTTTTTCGCCATTTTCGCAGAATGTTACCACGCCTACGTCTTGCTTGGTTATGTTGTGCTTTAGTAAACGTTCAATCGATGCCTTGTAGTCATTTTCCCAACCGTAGTAGCGGTTCCAGTCGTTTGCTGTGCCCATCGAAATAGAGCCGAGGCAGATTTCGGAGTAGGGGACAGTTGTCTGCGAAAAGATTCCGTTCACAACTTCGTTTGTAGTGCCGTCGCCACCAAGCACAATGAGGTTTCTATACCCTTCGGCAAGGATTCTCGGAATGTTTTCTATTGCATCGCCAGCCGCTTTTGTGAGGTAATGACTGTATTTTATGCCTTTTTCGTCAAGATAACTGAAAATTTCCTTCCAGATTCTTCCCTTATCGTTGCCGGAGTTTGGGTTTACTATGAAAAACAGGTCGTTGTTCATTAAAACATTGATTTTATGCGTTTTAGTCCATTGATGAAGACGTCTATTTCTTCCATTGTGTTGTAGAAGGCGAACGATGCACGAGCGGTTCCTGTGATTCCGAAGTGTTGCATTGCTGGTTCTGCGCAATGTGTGCCTGTGCGTATTGCAATGCCAAGCTGGTCGAGGAGAATGCCTGCATCTGAGAAGTGTATGCCGTCCATTATGAACGAGATAAGACTTGCCTTGTGCGGTGCGGTGCCTATGATTCTTACCCAGTCGAACTGAGAGATTTGCTCTGTTGCGTAGTCTAGAAGTTGTTTTTCGTATGCCTCAATTTCTGGAATACCAATGTTTTGGATGTACAAAATTGCCTTTTCGAGAGCAATAGCATCGATGTAGTTTGGCGTTCCTGCCTCGAACTTGAATGGTAGTACATTGTAGGTTGTTTTTGCAAAGCTAACGCTTTCAATCATTTCTCCACCTCCTTGATATGGAACCATTTGTTCGAGTATCGATTTTTTGCCATACAAAACGCCAACGCCTGTAGGACCGTAGGTCTTGTGTCCCGAAAATACATAGAAGTCGCAGTCGAGTGCTTGAACATCAACATTTGTATGTTGTACACCTTGTGCTCCGTCGATTAGGACAGGAACACCGTGCTTATGAGCGATGTCGATAACCTCTTTAATTGGGTTTACCGTGCCTAAAACATTTGAAATCTGCGTTATGGCAACGATTTTTGTGCGTTCGGTTATCAGTGATTCCAACTTCTGTATTTCAAGCACACCATTGTCATCGAACGGCAAAACCTTGATTTTTGACTTTTTGCGGTCGCAAAGCAGTTGCCACGGAACGATGTCGGAGTGGTGTTCCATTTCGGAAACTATGATTTCATCGTCTTCGCCTATGAAAGTTTCGCCGAACGAATATGCCACAAGGTTGATGGATTCGGTTGTTCCGCGAGTGAAGATGATTTCCTCGGTGGAACTTGCGTTGATAAACTTGCGAACAGTTTCGCGAGCGCGTTCGTTGGCTTCGGTGGCGAAGTTGCTTAGATAGTGAACTCCGCGATGAATATTTGAGTTAAAGCGCGAATAGTATTCGGCTATTGTGTCGATTACTATCCGCGGTTTCTGTGATGTAGCTGCATTGTCGAAATAGACAAGCGGCTTGTTATGAACCTTTTCTGAAAGTATCGGGAAATCCTTCCTGATTTCTTTTACGTCAAAATTCATTTTAAAGTTTTTATTCTATAATTAGTTTGCTGACACTTACATTGTTGCCGTTGGACGACTTCAAAGTGTAAATGCCTTTTGCTTTATTGGTTAAGTCTATTATTGCGTTGTCTGCATTTATCTTCTGTTGCATAACGAGTTTGCCGGTAATGTCGTAAACCTCGATGCTTTCAATGTTTTCGCCACTAATGCTGAACATTCCGTTTGATGGGTTGGGGTAGATGCTACTAACAACTTTTTCTTCTGCAATGCTGTTTTCGTAGTAGTCGCTAATCTTGAATTGCTTAGATTGCATAACGCGGCCTTGAGTGTGGTTTTCAACCCATACGGCAACCTTGCACTTTGTGATGTTGTAGTCATCGCTTACGTTAATCGTATAACTTGTCGAGAACCTGTTGTTTTCGTCAAATGTTGCAACAGTACCGTTGTAGTTTGGATATATAACCCTTACCATATTGTATAATTTGCTATATCCTTGCCATGTATATGTAAGGTCTTCAGTTAGTGCTGCCATTATGACAACTTGGTCATTGCCAAAGTATTCCGAAAGTTTTTCTGCTGTAACGTTCAATGTGAATGTCTTGCTTCCAACTTCAGTTTGTTCCAATTCGGCAGTAAGATTGTATATTGAATTGATGTTTTTTACATAGTCGTACATTTGTGTGTATTGCTCTTTCATTTGATTGACATTTGTAACAACACCGGACATGCTTATATATCCATCGAAAAGAACTCCTGGAGTGGCCATGTCGAAATCATATTGTGTTCCGAACATATTGCTTTTTGTGTCCCACCAATTATATCTGTTTACCGATTGATTGTATTCGAAAGTGTTTCCCACTTGATGGTCAAGTACTATCATATTGAAGTTGCCTGACGTTTCCATTTGGTCTAATGCTTTTACAGCATACGGACAATATCCACAACCAACTCGGGAGTATACTTCTACAAGTACATTTTCTCTTTCAACGCCACCTTCGATTACTGCTTGAGCTGTGTTAGATGCTGCAGAGTAACCGATTGTAGAACCGCAGTATGCACGAACCTGATAGTTGTATGTCATTGGGTATAGGTGCGTGTCGGTGTAGGTGGTTTCTGTTGTAGTGTAAACTTCTTCACCTTCGCGAGAAATTGAGTAATAAACGAGGTCATCGTTGTCAACGGCAGTCCAGTTCAGTAAAACGTTGTTTTCGTTCTGTACTGTAGCTGTTAGGTTTGTAGGAGCTGCTGGCGCAGGAACCGACTCTATCACAATATCGTCAATGTAGTATAGACCTTCTGGTTGATCGCCATCTTCTGATGGAGCATAAAAGTCGATTGCATCGAGTTTGCATATAGTACCGTCACCATTGGTTCCTTTGCTCCATTGGTATGATAGAACAACTTCGTCGTTCACATAGAAATCAATCCAGTCGTTGTCCAAGTCAACAAAATGTTGGATTTTTGTCCATGTGTTGGGTGTATAGTTATGGTTGTACTGATTTCCGTTAGCATCAATTTTTATCGTTCCGTTTTCGAAATATATCTGGATGCCCCATTGTGAACTAGAACCGTTGAAATCTTGCAGGATGTTGTAATAACCCAATTTTCCACTAGGTACATATATGTAGAATTCCACTCTATAGCGACCAGATGAAAGGTCGTTCATGTTTAGGATAACATCGGTTTCGGTGGTGCCATTGACATATGCTTTCATAGACTTGGTTCCACCGTGTGCTTGTTCTTCGCTAACAAGTCCACCCATAACGCCTGTTCCCCACATTTCCCATTGTGGAGCTGCTACTGTTGACATATATGCACCAGCATCATACGCCTCATAGTTTTCGTTTACAACCTGCTGTGCAAAACTTGCAGTTGCTAGCATAAATAATGCGATAACGGTTGAATAAAATTTTCTCATCGTGTGAAAGATTTATGATTAATAAGGTACAAAGATAAGTATATTTGGTGATATGTAAATATGTTTGCTTGACTTTTTAATCATTGTGGTTATGCTAAGACAAAAAAAGTTGCATAATGAAAAAAAAGATATAATTTTGCTTCATAATCATAATGTATGATATTTTAAATAATTTGTAAATGGAAAATAGCAATCCAAAGGTCGAAAATTATACGAGTAAAAGTCAAGAAAATGCACTTAATAATATTGACAATCCGCCCAAGGTAGAAATTGAAATAAACAAATACAAAAACTTGGTAAGGGCATTGAATGAACCTAAAATGCTTGCCAAGGTGATTATAGTAACAACTACGATAGTTATTCTTGTATTTCTTGGCGTTTCTTTGGTCGCTCTTATGATAAAAAAGTTTTATCCATATAAAGCTATAAATTCCAACGAATACGGAGCAACATTTATAGAAAATGAGGATAGTGAAGTTATATACTGGCTTTTCAATACTGCAGACTTGTGGGCAAATTCGGGAATAAAGGTGCATAAAGGAGATGTGTTGACCATACATACTTCAGGAGCTTTTCATTCCGCTGTACATCATCTTGTAGATGATGCAAAAAATAATAGAATGTCTTTTAACTGGATGGAAGCAAATGGAGGATTTCCAAATAATGACCCTCGTGAGAAAGAACGGGCTAAATATAGGATTGTTAACAAATATAATAACAATACTATATTGATGCAAGTTCTACCCGATGATTATATACCTGCAGGTAAAAACGAAAAATGGTGGAAAGGATGTTCTAATGATTCTGTAAAATTAGATCACATTGATGGTAAGGGTAATAGTGCTCGTATCTATGCAATTGGTAAAGATATTGAAAATATCGAAATTCAAGAAGATGGAATTTTATCATTTTCAATTAACGAGGTTGCTTTTACTAAAAGAAATATTGTAGAAATGTATAAAAATATAGATCTTTGTAACACTACAGATACATTAACTATTGCGATTGATGGTGATAATGTTACAAAACAGGGAGTTGTGATTAAAAGAAATGACAAAATAAAAATAGATTCAAGTGGAAACGATAAACACCTCAAAATAATACGTAAATTAAAAAAAGATAAAAGTGTTCTTAAGATAGGTGATTATCCTACACTTGAATATGTCAAAGATATAAAGGTTTTGACGGATAGTATGAATATAAAATGGTTGAAATTCTTAAATATTAATGTCCATTATAATGAATTAAAGAAAAAATATGCTAAAAAAATAGATTCGTTAATGGAAAAGTTTTATAAACATAACGAATTAGATTCTGAATTATTAGATGAATTATCTGAAAGTGCATATAAAAAATTAAATGCATTAAGTTATTCAAATGTTTTATGTGATACACTGTCTGACAATCAGAGGTTTGACGAACTGGCAGATTCGTTAAAATCAAAGCTTAAAATAGATAGCATAAAACAATTTGTAGATGAACATTTAAACGAACTTGACTATTATTATATTACAGATTTTGTTGATGCATGGTGTGCAGATAATGTCGGATCATTTTTGATAGTTATTGAACGTAAAAGAAAGTAATATGTCATCGTCTTCAATAATATCAGCAATAAAAAGCGCAATCCTGACCGAAACGCAGTCAAGTGTAAAAATACACGAAAGGTCTTTGTGGTCTGTAATTGTAGAATATAATAGAAATGGTAAGCACGATTCATGGAAAGAGTTCAATTTTAAGTCGTATAAAGGGAAATCACTTGTAATAACTCGCCATATATTACGGGCAGCATACCTCGTTCCTTTATTGTTTATATGTGTAATTTATGGTATAATTAGTTTGATACATAAATTAGTGACTGGTAAATGGAGAAACAGGAACAAATCATCATCTGGTATTAACATTTTCATTGTTTCCGTTGTGTTGGTTGTTGCAATTATAATAATTGCTTATATACTTACCTTTTTTATAAAGGATGTTGTTTTTCATCCGAATCGAGCCTATATAAACAGAAAAGGAGTCGTTACTGTAGAGCAACCTTGTTACGAAACCCAGTCCTTTTTCTTGCTCAACTCAGCAACTGCGTGGACTTCTACAGGAATACAAATTTCAGAGGGCGATGTTGTATATATAACTGCATCTGGAAGTATGTACAGTGATATTGATGATTTGTATTTCAATTGCAAGAAAAACCATAAAACAAATTTTGACAGGGTATTATACAATGCCCATTCACATTCGTTTGCAGATAAAGTAAACGAAATAGGAGGACGTATGGGCCACGGTTATAATATAGTAAATAGGAAGTCTTATTTGGGCAATTATGATTTTTTTTATTCAAATATAGAAATAATAGAGTGGTTTAAAAAATATATTAGCAAAGAGCCAGATGAAGACGTGAAATATTGCATGTACGGAAGAAATGATAAAGAAGAAGACGCGTTTTTTGGTTCTTTATTATATCAAATTCATCCTGAGTGTCAGGATGGTGCTATTTTCAATGAATCAGACTCCACAATCAAACAGATAGATTTTAAAAATCCTATAGAAAAAAAACTATTTAAAGATAACCGATTCCATTTCAATGCTGATGCAGATGGCGTCCTTTTCCTATCGTTTAATGATATTTATCTTGATTCGGAAATTTGTAAGAGAATACGCAAAGATTGTGCGCAAGAACCTGGTTTATATGTAAAGTTATTTAAAAAATATGTATTCTCTCGTATTTATGAAAGATTCCAAGAATTTGAAAATGATTCTGATAACCCTAATTCCTGTATTAAAATATTTGAAAATTATATTATTCCAGATAGTACTGAAAACCTTAGATGTCCAGAAAAATCAATTTCATATATAAAATTATTTGAAAATGAAATTGATACGTCGAATGTTATGTTTGACCTAAAAGATGGTTCAGCTATATTTAAAAGGGATACAATAAAATATAAAAAAGAAAAATTGAATCCAGAAATATGGTTCAATGACAATTTAGGTGAAATTCTTGTAAATGTACGTATAGAGAAGAATCTGGATAATTTAAAATGGTATAAGAGATGTTTTGCCTCTCTATATAGGAACATGGATCATATTGTACAGCGAGGTGTTATGAGTACTAATCTTCCCTTGTTCTTGTATTTTATAATTATGTATTTTATCATTGATATATTAGCAAGTCAATGTTATAAACAAAGTGACTGGAATTTTATTGATAGCAAGTTGGCAGTAAAAATGTCAATGCTTATAAAAAGGATTAAACGTAAAATAAATAAAAGAATAGCGCTATGAGTAATCTTACAAAAGAAGAATTTAAAATCATGGTGATGCTATACGCATCAAACATTGACGGGAATGTCAGCAATGACGAGGTTGACATAATGTTAGAAAAGAGCAGTCCAGAAACATTCAAGTCCGTCAAGAAAATGTTTAACAGCATGAACGACATTGAAGTGCTCGAATGTATTAACCAAAATATTGGCAAGTATGCTTCTTCGCAAGAGGAAAAGCAACAACTGATAGACAGCATTCATGATGTTATTATGGCGGACAGTACATGCACGTCAATGGAAAACTATTTATTTAATACGTTAAAGAAATTGTTGAAATGAAACCCAGCATAAATAAAATAACATTTGCAGGAATGGTTGTGGCATTGTTTGCAATGTTTACAAATTGCTCGCATCCTGAACCAAGAGATGTTAAATACAACATGCCTGATGGTACAATAAAGATTGTTTCATATAACATAAGGTTGAGTAGCAAAGCAAAGGAAGATGGTGATAACGCTTGGAAATACCGACGTGATGCCTCATTGGAAATGATACAGCGCGAAGCTCCGTCTGCATTCGGACTCCAAGAAGCAATGCTTGATCAGATAGAATACGTAAACGAGGCATTCCCCCAGTACGAATACGTGGGCGTAGGTCGTGACGATGGAGATAAAGAGGGCGAATTTATGGCGATATTCTATTTGAAGGATAAATTCGATTTGCTAGATAGTGGTACTTATTGGTTAAGCGAGACACCAGATGTTGTTTCTAGAGGTTGGGATGCACAATGCAACAGAACACTTACTTGGGTAAAACTTAAGGAAGTTGCTACAGGAAATGAATTCTACTACTATAACACGCATCTCGACCATATTGGAGAAGTTGCGCGAGAAGAATCTGTTAAGCTTATTGTAGATATTATAAAGAAAAACGTACCCGATGGAATGCCTGTAATTATGGGCGGTGATTTAAATTCTTCAATAGATAGTCCAATATTTAATCCATTGCTTGATATAAATATGAAGTCTGTTAGGGAAATAGCACCGGAAACCGACCACAAAGGTACATTCAATGCCTTTGGAACAGCTCCGTCAAATATTATTCTGGATCATATTTTCATTAGAGGTCTAGAACCAATATCGTATAGAACCCTTGTAGAAAATTATGGTGCACCATATATTTCTGACCATTATCCAATAGAAGTTGTTTTAAATCTAAAATAAAACGGAATTATCCTTTTTAGTCTTGTAACTATGCTTTGCGCTTCCGCTTGAATTTGCTACCTTTGCCGATAAAAAGATGGAATATTTACAATATATTATAGATAGGAGAAGTATAAATATTGTAGTATAAATAAAAATATTAACTATGAGTGAAAAAATTTTAACATTTGAAGAATATACTATGAATGACGATTTTTTGTCAAAGCATAGAGTTGATGAGATGGCGACAATTTCACGCCCAACCGATAACATACCAAGAAAAACAAAGGTAATAGTATATGGTGAAAATGATGAACAAGGTACAAAAACACCCCATTTTCACGTTCAAATAAACAATGGCGATATTGAATTGGAAATTAAGTTTGAACACATTAGAAACATGGACATCTGGAGAACCAAGAATAACTACCCGAAAAGTTGGAATGGTATTACCGATGTCAGAGATAGAATCATAGAATGGCTTGATGAAGTATCAAAGAAAAATTTTGGAATTAGCAATCTAAAGAGAATGATAATGGCGTGGAATGATGGAAACCCCGCAAATGAAATTGATGAACAGTTCACTGAATAATCTACAAGACTAAAAGGGATAATTCCGAAATAAAATTGGTCATATTTTACGAATTTTAACATCTTCCGTTTAAAAACTTTTTCATTACGTTATATAAACTGCTTTTTCTAGTTAATACCTTTGTGTTATTAATTATACACAAATGGTTCTTAACTATATTTGGATAGCGTTTTTCCTCATTGCTTTCATCGTGGCAATTGTGAAAGCAGTGTTTTTCGGCGATATGGAGGTGTTCCCCGCTATGGTCAGCAGCACTTTCGACATGGCAAAACTTGGTTTCGAACTATCACTGGGACTTACTGGTGTTATGACCCTATGGCTGGGAATAATGAAAGTTGGAGAGAAGGGTGGTGCCGTAAATTTGCTGTCTAAAGGCATTTCGCCGTTGTTTAACAAACTTTTCCCCGACATTCCCAAGAATCATCCCGTCCATGGGTCTATGGTGATGAACATTGCCGCCAATATGCTTGGCCTTGACAATGCGGCAACGCCTCTAGGACTAAAGGCAATGAAGGAATTACAAGATTTGAATGCCGATAAAGACCGCGCATCCAACTCGATGATAATGTTCTTGGTGCTCAACACATCGGGACTTACCATAATACCCATTAGCATAATGGTTTATCGCGCACAACTTGGCGCAGCCGATCCATCTGATATTTTCCTGCCTATATTGTTAAGTACCTTCGTAAGTACGCTGGTCGGAATTATTGCAGTGTCTCTGTGGCAGAAAATCAACCTTTTCCAGAAGGAAATCCTGCTTTATCTTGGCGGTCTTACGCTTTTGCTTTCGCTTGCAATCTGGGGATTTACTTTGCTGTCGGCAGAATCGCAAGGAACTGTTGCTTCAATGGTTTCAAATGTGATACTTTTTACGTTGATTGTCAGTTTTATAATCCTGGCTCTCAAACATAAGGTCAATGTCTACGATGCTTTTATCGAGGGCGCTAAAGATGGTTTTCATACTGCTATCAAGATAATACCATTCTTGATTGCTATACTCGTTGCAATCGGAGTGTTCCGTGCATCTGGTGCAATGGAAGCACTGATGACGGGAATTGCATGGTGCTTCGACAAGTGCGGTTTACCGACCGATTTCGTTGATGCACTGCCGGTTGCCTTTATGAAACCATTGAGCGGTAGCGGTGCTCGCGGACTTATGGTCGATGCTATGAATGTTCATGGCGCCGATTCATTTGTTGGTCGTTTGGCTTGTACTTTCCAGGGTGCTACCGACACCACTTTCTATATTTTGGCTGTTTATTTCGGTTCGGTTGGAATCCGCCAGACTCGCTATGCGGTTGTCGCTGGACTTATTGCCGATCTTGCAGGAATCATAGCCGCAATTTTTGTAGCATATTTGTTTTTCGGATAAAATTTAGAATAAAATGATACCTTTTTCACCACCACGCATCGACGACAAGATTATAGCAGAAGTCGTTGACACTCTTAAGTCGGGCTGGATAACAACTGGTCCAAAAACTAAACTTTTCGAGAAACGCCTGACAGAATACACTGGCGGAAAATCTACGCTTTGTGTCAATTCGGCTACGGCTGGACTAGAAATTGCGTTGCGCTGGTTTGGCGTTCGCGAAGGCGATGAAGTTATTGTTCCCGCATACACTTATTGCGCTACAGCCAATGTGGTTGTGCATTGCGGAGCCAAACCGGTGATGGTGGATGTAAATGCCGATGATTTTGACATAAACGTTGAGAATATTCGCGCTGCTATTACCAACCGTACCAAGGTCATTATGCCTGTTGATATTGCAGGTATGCCATGTGATTATGACGAGATTATGTCGCTTGTAAATGAGGATGGCATAAGACGCAAGTTTTCTCCAAACAACGAAATCCAGAAGCAACTTGGCAGAATTATGGTTCTTGCCGACTCTTCGCATTCTATTGGTGCATTGTACAAGGGCAAACATACTGGTTCGATGACAGATGTTACTGTATTTTCTTTCCACGCTGTGAAGAATCTTACGACAGCCGAAGGCGGTGCTGTAATATTCAATCTGCCAGAACCATTTGATAATGACGAAATATATAAGTTCTTGTGTGTGTTGTCGTTGCACGGACAAAACAAGGATGCGCTTGCAAAGACCAAAGGCAACTGGAAGTACGATGTGATTACGGCTGGTTTCAAGATGAATATGACCGATATTATGGCATCTATGGGACTTGTGGAACTTGCTCGTTACGATGATGATACGCTTGTTAAGAGAAAGAAAATCTTTGATTTTTACACATCTCAGTTCAAGGACGATTCAAGGTTTGTTTTGCCAGTATATGAGACTGAGGACAAGCGCACATCATACCATGTATATACTCTTCGGGTAAAAAATGCTAGCGAAGAACAGCGCAACGAGATAATCCGTAGGATAAATGGCAAGGAAGTGTCTGTTAATGTGCATTTCCAGCCGTTGCCCATGCTTTCGTTCTATAGTGGATTGGGATACAAGATGTCCGATTATCCGCAGGCATACGACAACTATAAGTGCGAAATCAGTCTTCCTGTATATTACGACCTTACCGACGAGCAAATGCAAATAGTTGCTGATGCTGTTAAATCATCGGTTACGGAAGTTATGGGATAATGACATAGAAAAACGGAATCAGATCCTGAAACAAGTTCAGGATGACATTCCGTTTTTTGAACCTTTAGCTCAGCGAAGCTAATCATCAAATCTTCAAATCATCAAATTTTCAAGCGACCAGAAACCTAGAAACAGAGAAGCATAGAAACTCGGAAACGGCGTAAACCTGAGAAACGCCGTAGGCATAGAAACCAGAAATATTTTAATTTCTATTCTTCTTCGATTCCCTTTTCCCTTGCTGCGCGTTTGCGTTCAAGTTGGTTAAGGATAATCTTTCTTAATCGCATAGATTTCGGAGTGATTTCAATCATCTCGTCCTCGTTGATGTATTCCATTGCTTCTTCGAGGGAGAAACGTACAGGCGGTGCTATCTGAACCTTTTCGTCGGAACCTGCTGCACGTACATTCGACAACTTTTTGGTCTTGGTTACATTTACGCCAATATCGTTGTAGCGCGTGTTTTCTCCGATAATCTGACCTTCGTATACTTCTTCGCCAGGGTAGATGAAAAATTTACCTCTATCCTGCAGTTTGTCTATGGAGTAGGGGATTGCCTGTCCTGTTTCGATAGCGATAAGCGAACCGTTGCGGCGTATGCCGAGTTCGCCCTTCCATGATTCGAAAGCATCGAAGCGGTGTGACATTACTGCTTCGCCTTCGGTGGCGGTAAGAAGGACATTTCTCATGCCGATAAGTCCACGCGATGGAATGCGGAAATCCAAGTTGCTGCGGTCGTTGCGACTTTCAATGTTTACGATTTCGCCCTTGCGCTGGGTAACGATTTCGATAACCTTACCTGCAAAGTCATCTGGAACTTGAATCGAAAGTTCTTCGATTGGCTCGCATTTTTGTCCGTTTATTTCCTTTATGATGACGCGTGGTTGTCCGAGTTGGAGTTCAAAACCTTCGCGACGCATGGTTTCCACCAATATTGATAAGTGAAGAATACCTCTGCCAAATACGGTGAATTTGTCTGCCGAATCGGTATCTTCGACACGCAGAGCAAGGTTCTTTTCAGTTTCCTTGTAAAGACGGTCACGCAGTTGGCGCGATGTTACATATTTTCCTTCGCGACCGAAGAACGGCGAGTCGTTGCTTGCAAAAAGCATGCTCATTGTCGGCTCGTCGACCTTTATGGTGCTAAGCGGCTCGGGTTCGAGGTTGTCGCATACGGTGTCGCCGATATCGAACGATTCAAGTCCGAGCAGTGCGCATATTTCGCCAGCAAATACAGGTTCCTTGGTCTTTTCTTTTGCCAAACCCTCAAAGCGGTACAATTCCTTGATAGTTGCCTTTATTATTGAACCATCGCCCTTTGCTACTGATACAACGTCGCCGGCCTTGATGCTTCCGCGTGTTACCTTGCCAATAGCGATACGGCCGGTATACGACGAGTAGTCGAGACTTGTGATACGCATTTGTAGCGAACCTTCGGGATATTCTTGCGGCTTGATGGTGTCGAGAATGACATCGAGGAGATAGGAGACATCATTGGTCGGATCCTTGAAGTCGGGACCCATCCAACCTTGCTTTGCCGAACCATATACAACAGGGAAGTCTAGTTGGTCGTCGTCAGCATCAAGACTGCACATCAGTTCGAAAACCTTTTCTACTGTTTCCTCGGGATTGCAGTTCGGCTTGTCTACTTTGTTTACAACTACGATGGGCTTTAGCTTGAGTTCCAAAGCTTTCTGCAACACGAAGCGCGTTTGTGGCATAGGGCCTTCGAATGCATCAACTATTAGAAGCACGCCATCGGCCATATTAAGAACGCGTTCCACTTCGCCACCAAAGTCGGAGTGACCCGGGGTGTCGATTATGTTGATTTTTACACCTTTGTATCTAACGGAAACATTTTTCGAGAGGATTGTTATACCTCTTTCGCGTTCGAGTTCGTTGCTGTCGAGAATCAGTTCGCCAACCTTTTGATTGTCCCTGAAAAGTTTTCCCTGATATAGAATTCTGTCAACCAATGTTGTTTTGCCGTGGTCAACGTGTGCAATGATTGCTATGTTCCGAATGTCTTCCATCGTGTTAAAAAATGAGCGTGCAAAATTACAACAAATTTCGTTATGAACTTTATGTTTTTTGCGTAATGCATCAAAAAAACGATGTTATTTTCTTTCTGTTAAAAAGATGTTCAGCATTATTACAAAAAGATGTTTGCCACAATAAAAAAAAATGTAATTTTGTCGCAATAAATTAATTAATTTTAGGTATGAAGTTTTTTATCGATACTGCGAATCTGGATCAAATAAGGGAAGCCCAGTCGCTTGGCGTTCTCGATGGCGTCACAACTAATCCGTCTTTGATGGCAAAGGAAGGTATTGCCGGAAAAGAAAATATTATGAATCACTATCTTAAGATATGTGAGATAGTCGACGGCGATGTTAGTGCCGAGGTTATTTCAACCGATTATGAGGGTATAATCCGCGAAGGCGAAGAGTTGGCAGCATTGCATCCGCAGATTGTTGTCAAGGTTCCGATAATTAAGGACGGAATCAAGGCGATAAAGTATTTTTCGTCGAAGGGAATCCGCACAAACTGCACATTGGTGTTCAGTGTGGGACAGGCATTGCTGGCAGCAAAGGCAGGAGCAACTTATGTTTCTCCGTTCATTGGTCGTCTCGATGACAACTGCACCGATGGTCTTCAGTTGATAGGTGACATTGTTGATATGTATCAGCGTTACGGATTTAAGACTCAGGTACTTGCCGCTTCTATTCGTCACACGATGCACATTATCGGCAGTATGCAGATGGGCGCAGACGTTGCAACTTGTCCGCTCAATGCAATACTTGGACTTTTGAAGCATCCGCTTACCGATGCAGGTCTGCAGAAATTCCTTGAGGACTATCATAAATTAAATAAGTAAAGATGTCCGTTCTCATCAGGATACATCCCGACAACCCTGCCGAACGTACGGTTAGGCAGGCCGTTGAAATTCTGCAAAACGGCGGAGTGATAATTTATCCTACCGATACCGTCTACGGAATGGGGTGCGACATAACAAAACCTAAGGCGGTCGAACGGGTGGCACAACTGAAAGGCATTAAGGTCGAAAAGGCAAACTTCTCGTTCATCTGCGAGAATTTAAGTCACCTTTCCGATTATACCAAGCCAATAGAAAACTCCATCTTCAAGATGATGAAGCGTAATTTGCCTGGTCCGTTCACGTTTATCCTGGAAGCGAACAACAATGTCCCAAAAATCCTGAAGCAGAACAGAAAGACTGTAGGTATCCGTGTGCCGGCAAATAAAATCATTACCGAAATAGTAAAGATGCTTGGCAATCCTATTCTTACAACATCGCTGCGTATCGACGACGATATAATGGAGTATCCTACCGATCCAGAACTGATTTACGAGGACTATCGTAATCGGGTAGATGCTGTTATTGATGGTGGACCTGGTGGTCTGTATGCATCAACTGTCATTGACTGTACGGGCGACGAACCAGAAATCGTCAGGATGGGAAGCACAGAACCTGATATTTGAAATATGAGTGTCAATAAATAAGATTCGTTAACTGTAAAATTTTTAATATGAAGAGGTTTATTCAATTTTTGATGTTTGTTCTATTGGTGTTTACTGCGACAGTTTCCGTTGCAGGACCATTAGATCTTGTAATTACTACCTCAGGCAGAGAGTCCAATTTTTGTACTGGAGATGACGGTAGTATAAAGGTGTTTGTAACCGATACGACAGGTCAAATAACAAATTTTCATTTTCAGTGGTATTATTCTGACACTGCGATTTTGACAAACGAGACTGGATGGATGCAAGTTGCAGGTGCAGAGGAAAGTGTTTTGTCGTTTGATAGTATTGTGCCGACTAATTCAGGTTATTATTATTGCAAGGTTTTGTTCGGTTTGAACTATCAGAGCACAAGGAATTCGGAAAGAATACATGTTAATGTTTTCCAAGGGGTTCCTACGGTGGCTGGTGTTAATGCTCCTCCTGTAGTATGCGAGGGCGAAGCCATTGATTTTGAGGCAACCGGTGTGGCAGGACAGCAGACGAGAACCTGGTATTTTGGAGATGAAATGCTTTCTTATGGAAACTCTTATCACATTGCAAGTGCGCTTCCGTCAAATTCTGGTGAATATACATTTGTTGCTAGCAATGCCTGCGGTGATGCCGTATACGGACCATTTGTGGTTTCTGTTACAGAATTGCCACGCATAGTTTCGCAGCCACGTTCTGCTGGTATTTGTGCAGGTGACGATTTGCATTTCGGAGTAAGGGCAACTGGTGACGATTTGCAATACCAGTGGTTCTACCAGGGTGCTGAATATGATGCAACAAATCCTACGTCAACTAGCGATACGCTTGTAATAGCACAGGTTCCCGATGTTTCTTATACTGCAACATTCTGCGTGCAGGTATCTAATTCATGTGCAACGGTAACCTCACGTAACGTAGGTACTGTAGTAAGCGAAATGCCTAGCATTGTCGGTCATCCTAGGCCCGAGACTGTATGTGCTGGCGTAGAGGTTAGTCTATCTTCGGATGCTACTACCAATTATCCTATCGATACTATTACATATCAGTGGTATTTGGACGGAGTTCCAGTTGAAGGAGGAATTTCGAATATAATATCTTTTGCAATGGACTCTGCTCACATGGGTGAATATTATTGCGAGTTTACGAATGGTTGTGGTACGGTGCGTAGCAATAGCGCACAGGTTTCAGTAATGATGCCGCCAGTTGTTGAATCTCAACCCGTAGATATTTCTGTATGTGAAGGTGAAAGTGCAGACCTCTTTGCAAAAATAACAGGATTTGAACCAATAGAGTATACATGGTTTAAAGACAACGGAGAAAACCTTGATTTTACAGATATAACAGATCTAGATCATGATATTACTGGTAACCATACCAATACTTTGGTTGCTAATCCTGCATCCGAAGCACATGAGCATTTCTACTATTGTTTGGCAACAAACCAGTGCGGTTCTGTTCGTACCGATACAGTATACATAACAGTTAATCAGCATATTAAAATATATCCATTGTTGCCTGCTAGTTTTGTTGTATGCGAAGGCATCGATACATTGATAGACATATCAATGGCTGGTGGTGTGCCTAGTATATACGAAGGATCTGAGCATGTGTACGATTTCGAAGAGGCAGGAGTAACATTTGCATGGCATAGGCATGGCGAGACTGAAGTATTATCCGATAGTCCAATACTGCATTTCGCAAGTGTAAGTGAAGATGATTATGGATATTATGTATGCGATGTTGAAAACTCATGCGGTTTGGCTACCGATAATTATGGTTATACTATTGACCCGATATTCGTCAGTGTGATAGCAACCCCAACAATACTTGTTCAACCACAAGACCTTGATGTCTGCACAGGAGGTTCTCTTTCTCTCTCTTTGACTGCCGATGGCGATGGTCTTAGATATGTATGGTATAGAAATGGAGAAATGCTTAATAATAACCAGCCGACCTATACTGCACCTGGTGTTGCTGCACAGTATGGCGGCGAATATTGGTGTAAGGTAGAATCGGAACACGGTTGTGCTGCTGCTTACTCCGATACGGTTACGGTTACCGTTGGAACAACTCCCGAAATTTCGTGGCAGCCGACACCTGCAGTAATGGCAATCTGCGAAGGTGAGGAATATGCTCTTCGTATGAGAGCAACTGGCGACGGTGTTCACTATCAGTGGTACAACAATGGAGTTGCAATTCCGGGACAAACAACCGATAGTCTTTACATTGCACATGTTACTCGCAGCAACGATGGCGTATTCTATTGTATCGCTTCCAATGCTTGCGACGAAGCACGTACCAACAATGCTACACTTACTGTAAACAACGCTCCCGACATGACTCTCGGTCCGGATCGTAATCCTTGCCGTGGCGAAAGTGTTGTTCTCGGACCACAGGGCGATGAAGAATATGGACATTATTCATGGAACTTTGGTACATACGGATATCAGCCAACATTGACTGTTTCGCTTGGTGGTACTTATATCCTCGAGGTTTCCGATTCGGCACATGGCAACTGCGTGGCTCGTGATACTGTTGTTGTAACATACCACGATTATTTTGACATTGCATTCGATAGTACTGAAGTTATAACATGTGGACAGTTTGTACTTGATGCAGGTGCTGGTGCAGCAGAATACCAGTGGAGTACAACAGATATGACAAGTTCAATAACAATAGGTATGAGCGGTTTCTATATGGTAACTGTAGATGGTGACGGATACGGATGTACAACCTCTGCTGCTGTTAATGTTACAATAGGCGAAGAGATCGTGATAAATCTTGGTGACGATTTTACAGCATCTGTTGATTCTGTTGTTGAGATAGGTGTTCCTGCTGTATTCGAGTCTTATATGTGGAATACTGGTTATACTGGACCAAAATTGACAGTTAGCGGTGATGACTATGGAATTGGCCCTCATACATTCTGGGTTCAGGTTTCTAATTCAGGTTGTCATGCAAGTGATACTATAGTAATTAACTTCATGGAAGGCGGTTATGTTGCAGAGGAATCTATGCCATTGGCAAGCATCTATCCAAATCCGGCAAGCGACTATTTGAACATAGTTTCTGCTAATGGTGCGATGAGTTCAATTCAAATCTACGACATGACAGGCAGACTTGTAAAGGATGTTAAAATAAACGATGAGGTGTTTACACTGAACGTGGAAACAATGGTTGACGCTACATATTTTGTTAAGATAATATATAGTGACGGCAATACTGGTGTCAGCAAGTTTATAATTAACAGATAATGAAGAAATCAAACATCAAAAGTAAAATAAGAGGTGCTTACCTGACTTCGGTGGTAAGCATCTCGCTTGTTTTGTTGTTGTTGGGAATTGTAGGACTATTGGTTCTCAATGCAAAGCAGATGTCAGACTATGTGAAGGAGAACCTTTGTTTTTCGCTTATAATAAGCAACGATGCGGCAGAACCTGACATCAAGCAGTTTCAGAAGACATTGGATACCCACGATTTCATAAAGGCAACCGAATATATAACCAAGGAAGATGCCGCAAAGCAACTTCAGGAAGAACTCGGCGAAGATTTTATTGAGACGTTGGGGTACAATCCGTTGTCGCCAACGATAAACGTGTATCTTAACTCCGACTATGCTAGTCCCGATAGTATCGCCAAACTGGAAGGATTCTTCCTTTCTAAGTCGGATATTGTAAACGAAGTTTCGTACCAGCAGAATCTTGTTAATCTTATTAACGATAACATACGCAAGGTAAGCATAATACTTTTGGCATTGAGCGCTTTGTTTTTCTTGATTTCATTCGCATTGCTTAACAATACAATTCGTTTGCAGATATATTCCAAGCGCTTTATTATCAATACTATGAAGTTGGTTGGAGCAAAGAAAAACTTTATACGCCGACCATTTATTGCTTCGGGAGCATTGCAGGGCCTTATAAGTTCGCTGATTGCAATTGCTCTGCTATATGCGATAATATGCTTTGCAAACGCACAGTTGGGTGACCTTATCGGAACAATAGACCCATGGGTAATAGCATTGCTTTTTGTTGCTGTTGCTGTTATTGGCATTTTGCTTTGCGTGTTCGCAACCTTGTTGTCAATAAATAAGTATTTGCGATTGAAAACTATAAACCTGTACTATTAGCATGATTAGAAGAAAAGAAGAAGCAGAGGTTATTGTGGCCGAGAATGTCGCTGGTGGCAATGCAAAAATCTACAAGAACATGATGGTTAATGCATCAGAAATGCTTGGTATGGGGCGTATGGTAGCGCGTGTTGTGTTGCCTTCGGGAAGCAGCATTGGCGAGCATGCTCATGTTGATGATGCCGAATTGTATTATATTCTGAAAGGCGAGGCAACTGTTACCGATAATGACAAAACAGAAATCTTACATGCTGGCGATGCTGTTTTTACAGGTGGTGGTGCTCGTCATAGCATAGCAAACATGACCGATGAGGATGTTGAGTTCCTTGCTGTGATTATAGAATAGGAAAAAATTGTATTTGTTTCTATAAGCGCGTTTCTTTGAGGAATGCGCTTTTTTATTTAAATCCCAAGAGGTCATTCCGCAAAGCAGAACGAACCGACTAAGGGACGTGTCGTATGAGTTCGCTTGTGCGGAATCTCCTTTTATTTTCTCCACTTGGCAATTTTCATGTAGGATACAGATGTAACTAGGAGAAGAGTTCCGTAGAGAACTTCTGTACACCATATCCATTCAATGCTGAGATTCCATATACTAGAACTGAGATACAGATATACCACGTACAAAACAAGTACGCAGGCTTCAAGAAGCAGAGCCGACAGCGTATGTCCCGTTCCTGAAATAAACTCGAAGTATATCATGGCTGGCGCAAGGACAAGTGTTGCCGCAAGAATAACATATATGGTACTTGCCGAGTTGGCTGCCAAGATAAGGTCATCGGTGTAGATTCGGGCAATGTATTGTGGTGCGCAGACGCAAATAACTACCAAAGGAATGATTGTTGCAATACTCATCTTGACAATCTTTACCAATGTGCGCGGAATTTCCTCTTGTTTTCCTGCGCCAATCAGTCGGCTTGTAAGTGTATTGGATGTTGCGCTGAAGGCGAATACAGGAATTGTCACCAGCATATATACGCTACGCACTATACCTGACACTGCAATTGGCATTTCACCAGTATGTTCTATCATTGCAAAGAAGACAAACCATAGTCCGAACGACATAAGTCGCTGAAGCATAGTCGGAAATGCTAATTTTAGTACAGACTTTAAAAGCGGTGGTTCAATTTTTCCAAACTCAAATAGTGCATATTTGCGGAATGGTATCATTTTCAAGGTGTGGAACAAAAATAGTAGCAAGGCCGACAATTCTGCGCATACCGATGAAAGTCCAGCTCCTCTTATGCCCATTTCGGGAAATCCCAAGTTGCCGAATATCAGCGAGTAGTCGAGAAAAATATTCACGGCGGCCATCAATATGGTCGTGTAGGTGATTATTTTAGTGTTCGACAGTCCTATGTACAGCGACCTGAACAGATAGTTTATGCATACTATTACAATTCCGTAGTGCCTGTAGTTGGTGAATTGCAGTGCTGCCTCATAGACATTCGGAGAGTCGATGATTAGGTCGAGCAGAATGTCCGAAAAGAAATGCATTATTACCCAAAGCGTTATTCCTAGGATGGTTGTAAAAAGCAATCCGTGTTCGAAAACAACGCCTATCTGCTTGTAGTTTTGCTCTCCAAATCGTCTGGCAATTATGATTTGCACACCAATGGCAAATCCCATTGCCAAAGCAGTGAATACCAAGTAATATATTCCCGCAAGCATAACAGCACCGAGTTCTATGTTTCCAACATGTCCGATGAAAACGGTGTTGACAAAAACCATTATGGTCTGGGCGAGGTTGCCGAATATAATGGGGTAGGAAATTTGCCAGATTTCCTTGTTTGTTACCGATAGTGCTGGTTTGTTTTGGTTCCCTTTCATTCGGTTATTGCTTGATAATCTTGTGAGTGTGCGTCATGTTTCCAGAGCAAATGCGGATAATGTACATTCCATTTGTAAACCCTTGCAAAGTTAATGCGTTTTGACCATACGATAGTTTCCCTTGTGCAATGTTTTTGCCGCAGATGTCACTGACGGTATACTGAGCATCTTCTCCGTAGTATTCTATAATGAAGTTTCCGTTAGACGGATTTGGGAATATTCTTGTCGCATCATTGGCGAGGCGGCGCCTGTTAACCAGTATTGTATTGACTTCTGTACGTTCCGACTCTCCGTTGCTACATACGCTCGAAATAGTATAATAGTTTCCTTCTGGTATGATTGTCGAAGAGGTTACAAATGTAGTGTCGCTAGTGTTTCCAATAAGTTGTCCCGATTCGTAAATGTTGTATGATATTGCGTTTGGAACTGGTGACCAGACAATTGAGTCGTTGTAAGTCGTTATGTAGCAGGTCGCATTTTCTGGAGCATCGCAAGGTTCGTGGAATACTGTTATGCAGATAGTTGTATCGGTGTATAGGTTGGCGTTGCAGTCGGGAAGAATCGAAAAGCAATGTTCTCCATTTTCAAGGTAGGTTATTTCGTATAAGTTTCCCGAAATGCCAGATTCGAGCAGGGTTCCGTTGTCGAAAATGCTTATTGGTTCGGTCGGGTATATTTTGTAACCTGATATTTTTATGTCATCGATGCAGAGGAAGTTTTTGTTGCGCGATATGTTTCTTATTGCAACATATTTTGCCAAATCGGGAACGGAATATGTCTTGAACGTCCAGTTGTCGGGGTCGGCAGAACCTCTTACGGTGCACGAATCCAATCTTATTATGGTGTCATCGGTCATATAGTAAACTTCCATCGTTTCCCAGTAGTTTGTTTGGTGGCTGCCTCTTACATAGAATGAAAATTCAAAGTCGCTGATGTAGTTTAGTTCCCTGCTGAAAATCCAGTCGTTTGTTGTAAGAGATGCGCTTCTGATGCTTGCTAGGAATCGTTTTCCCGAATGCGGATGTATCACTGAATATAGGTCTGACTCGTCTGAATACGCCATTAGGGGGTCAAAAGCGATGAACGCCATCTTTTCCATATTGTTTGGGAAAGTATATCCTGAGATTATCCCAGTTTGTGAGTCATCGCCGTCGATATATGTCCAACCTGCATTTCCTGCGGGGTTTATGGCAAATGGCGGATATGCGTCGGCATTGTCGAAGTCGTCAAAAATTGTATGCTTCTTTATTGTTAGGTCGTTCCATGAGATGGTACAACTGTCGCCTTGCTGTTCAAGCGAAATGAAATCAGGAGGATAGCAGTCCTGTCCTGTAAGTGCTATGTTGAAATGACTTTCTATTGTAGTGTCGTTGTATTCTATAGTTGCAGCAATGTCGAATATATGTCCGTATGGTGTTCTGTTGTCGATATGTATGTCAATGCTGTTGTTTATGGCGGTTTCTCCCTGCTGTATTGGGAGGAATATTGCAGAATCGGTTCTTATTGTTATAAGTTCATCGTCGCAGGATATTCTAAACCTGATACTATCCGATTGGGTGTCACCCCAATTTTTTAGCGATATCGATAATTTTGTACTGATGCCCGAGTTTACCGAAGTAGGGTTTATGTCGATTATATTGATATATGGGGCGCCAGATCTTATGACGGGAATGCTGTCGTATATTGTCGTAGTGTTAAATGCCGTGATAACTAGCAGTGCTTTCCCTTCATGCAGGTTATGTCCGATTGTGACAATTCCGCGCGAATTTGTAAATCCCTTGAAGTAGTTTCCGTCCTGTGATAAGCATACGAGGGCATTCCTCACTTCGGTTCCGTCGTCGGTGGTTATTTTTGTAGTGTAGTTTTGTCCTGTTGTTGCAATGTTTTGCGATGATTTGATTTTGTCGGGTGTCTTTGTGCGAAGTTGCAGGGATGCGTCGCCAAAACTTATCCAGGTTTTCACGGTTTCAATGTCGCTGTCTTGTGCCGATTCGCAAAGCATAAGGTAGAATGCATTTAGGATTATAGAACCCCAGTGCGTGCGCTGTTCGTTTGTATTAAGTCCGTTGCTGGTTGTGTCATTGTCGTAGTCGTATCCGCCCGAGAGTATGTCGTAGAAATAGTCCTGTCCGCGCATTGGAGGGTTCCACGGTTGATTGATGCTTGACATAAGCGTTGTGACGGCGCCGCCGTGCGGGGCTTTCATCCATTTTTCGGCAAAGCAGTCTTCGTTGTGGTAGGCACCGTTTCTGCAAGCAACCGAAATCACAAATGGAAGTTTGTCTCCATTGCTACTGGTATATACGCTTGCACTTCCGTAATTTCCTGTCAGCCAATATGAACCACTTCCATGTCCGCAGTATGCAATTGATGAAGCACCTAAATTTATGCTGCTGGCAAGTATGTTTGAGGATACATCGCTTGTAGTTGCATAGTGCTGAGAATGAGTGTTATATGTAAAATGTGACAATTTGTTTTCGTATATCTTGCCTACATGTTCATAGTCTAGTTCGTTGTCGTCGCCAGGACCTTCTTCGGAACCTATTCCTATGAATTTCTCGCGCCAATCGTGGCAATTGTTTGGATTTTTCTCGTAGTTGATGCTTTTTTGTATTTGAATGGCAAGTTCTTCTTCATTGTTGCACGAAAATCTGCCGATGGCGACATCGGGGTAGTCATCGGTTCCGGAAACGCACCCTAATGCGGGGTCGGTAGGGCAGTCCACGCAAGTTTCTGTGCCGAGTTGGTCCGATTGAATGTCGTTCCAGTCGCCAACTATCTGTACAAATAGCAGGTTGGGGTTCTGGTTGTATGCTTGTGCAATTCTCGACCTTACGTTTTCTGCTGAATCGCAGAACTGTAAAGTTACGTTGTATCCCATTTCGCGTTTCCATTTTATGTATGGTGCTATGACGGAATCGTATCTTTCTGGAGTAAGCACTAGGATGTCGCCGTAGTCGTAATTGGGCAATGTTGTTGCCGTTCTGTCCGATTTGTGCGTTATTCTTATTGAAATCCTATCGTAAATGCGCAATCTCTTTTGTCGGGCGTTGTACTGGAAAGGGAATATCCTTATGTTTGATTTTTTTTCAGCACGGAAGAGAAAAGCATCCTCAACAGCAATGTTTGTTTCTGGGAAAAAGTAGTCGCATAATGCTTCTTCGCAGGTTAAATATGGAATAGAATCGGGGTTCTGGTTGCGATATATTGTCCCGCGCGAAGGAAGTATCGGAAAGTCGAGTTGTATTTCCTGATATTCAAGATTGCTTGTGTCTACCGAAATAATGTCGTCGTCGCTAATGCTTGTTGTTGTACTGGCAAACGGCAGTTCCGGCCAACCCTTACGTTCTGTGAAAATATTCTTGCCGATGTCTATCCTTGAAAAAGTACCTTGTGCGGTTTCTATTTCGTTAATCTTATAACTGTCAAGTGTAAATTCTATGCGAGTGCCACCCATTTCCTCATATTTTTTGAAGGAATAGTGCTGCGACATAACCGGCAATGCGGCTAATGCACACAATATGGACACAAGCAATTTCTTCATCTCGACTACAGCAATCATTTAGGAAACGCAAAAATATGAAAAAAATTGCATACTAAGTTGCCTTTTGACTTATGTCAATAAAAAATGGAAGTCGTGAAACTTCCATTTGTATTTATGTTTTGTGTCTGCGATTTATTGCCTGAAATTCTATTTTTCTTTCAGTTTGTTATGGTATTCCGGGTCAAGCATGCTCTTGAATTGCGACATTGTGCCTTTGGGAATGTATATGTATTTCATGTTGTTGCCGTTTAAAGCATACTTTTCTATGCGTTTAATTGATTTCGGCAGCGTTACACTTTCCATAGTCTCGCACCAGTAGAAAATATTGTTTTCCAAATTTTCTACGGAGTTAGGCAGAACTATTGTTTTGAGGTCGTTGCATCCCATAAATGTTTCCTTTTCTATTGTTTTAATAGAATTTGGCAATGATACGGACTTTAGTTTTGTGCAGTATCTGAATGCGCTTTGTCCAATTTTTGTTACTGAATTTGGAATTGTTATGCTTTCTAGATTCTTGACTTCGTTGAATGCGTAGTCGTCGATTGTGGTTACTGAGTTTGGTATTACGATTGTCTTCAAGTTTTCGTTTTCATAGAATGCTTTTTCTGCAATAATTTTTATTCCGTCAGGAATATTGTATTGCTTTTCTTCTCCGGCGTAGTACACAAATATGTTGCTATTGTAAATTGGTTCGTATATGCCTGATTTGTAGAATGCTTTGCCTCCAACTTTTTGTACCGACAGAGGTATTTCTATGTACGAAAGATTGGTGCATTCGGCAAATGCTTCTTCTCCAATTTTTTCTGTTTTGTTGGATAGGGTTGCATATCTCAATTCTACGCAGCCCTTGAATGAGAATGCAGGAACGGCTTTTACGTTTTCACCGAAGTTTACCGATGTAAACGACTGGCATTGTTCAAATGCTGGATGTTCTTTGCCCATTGTTTCGCAGTTGGTTGCGTTGAAGTTAACAACTCCCAACTTTTTGTTTTTTGCGAAAGCATTTTCTCCAATCTTTGTTGTTGCTTCGGGAATTGTAATCGCTGATATTTCTGTATTGTAGAATGCAGAATCTTCTATTGTGGTTATTGTGTTCGGTAGGTCTATTTTCTGGATTGCAATGTTGGCGAATGCGATTCTTCCAATAGTTGTAATTCCGTTGGGTATTGATGAATTTTTACACCCCTTGATAATTTTGTTCTCTGCTGTTAGAATTATTGCATTGCAGTTGTTTCTGCTGTCGTAAGACCTGTTTCCTTCTGCGACTACAATGCTTTCGATTTTGTCGCAGTCGGCAAAGGTGTTTGCGTAGATTGCTTTTACCGAAGCGGGGATAACAATGCTTGTAAGTTCCTTGCAGTCGCTGAATGCGTATTCGAGAACTTTTTCCGTACCTTCATTAATCTTGTATTCCTTCTGGTTTGCAGGGTAATATACGAGATTCTTGCTGTTATATATTGGCTTTGTTATTGCCGTAGCAGCGAATGCATTTTTTCCACATTGTTCTATGGTACCACCAATCTTTATGGTTTTTAATGCAGAACAACCCTTAAATGCACTGGCACCGATTGCCTTTACCGTTGAAGGTATTGTTACGGCACTCAATGTTTCAATACCAATGAATGCTTCCTTGTTTATTTCTGTTACGGAAAAATCTTTGTCCCTGTAGTGTACAGTTTCCGGAATCTCAAGTTTTTTGCCATTTTCAGAACCGATTCTTATTCCGTTGAGGATTACAGTGTATGGCTCCTCATTCGATGTAATTGTATATCTAAGGTATTGTCCTGTCTTGCATTTCATTGAGAAATTTGGGTCGCTTGGACTGTGGATTTCAGTTTGTGCCTTTGCTGCTATGCTTAGGGCGATAATGATTAGTATTACTGCTATCTTTTTCATTTTGTTTAATTTTTGTGCAAAGTTAATTATATTTTGTTTCTGTGATTTATTGGAACAAACTTAATTGTGTGTCTGTTAACCTGTACGATAGTCTATGGTATTTTGTTACACCATGTTCCTCAATTGCTTTTCTGTGTGCCTTGGTAGGGTAGCCCTTGTTTTGTTCCCAGTGATATTCGGGAAATTCCTTGGCAATGCGATACATGAATTCGTCGCGGTATGTCTTGGCAAGTATAGATGCTGCAGCAATCGACATGTATGTTGCATCGCCCTTTACAATGCATTTGTGTGGAATATTTTCGTATGGAATGAACTTGTTGCCGTCGATAAGAAGCAGTTGGGGAATCACTTCAAGTCCGGTGACTGCCTTGTGCATCGATAGTATCGATGCTTTCAGTATGTTTATTTGATCTATTTCGTTGTTATCCATCGATGCTACGCAGTACGATATGGCATCGCGTTCTATTTCAAACCTAAGTTCGTCACGTTTCTTTTCGGAAAGTTGTTTCGAATCGTTAAGTTTGTCGTTGG
Source organism: Bacteroidales bacterium (assembly GCA_017651185.1). GTDB lineage: Bacteria > Bacteroidota > Bacteroidia > Bacteroidales > ML635J-15 > Bact-19. The sequence continues at coordinate 220,308 of JAGCDJ010000037.1, forward strand.
TGTAGTCGGGGGGAAGAATTACCGCAGCGGCATACACTGGACCTGCAAGGCATCCTCGTCCTGCTTCGTCGCATCCCGCCTCGATTGTATTTTCCTTAAAAAATTGCTTTAGCATGCTTGTACTTGTTTTATTGCGATTTCGATGCAATTCCATAATTTGTCGGCGGTGTATTGCCACGAGAATTTTGTCCGCTGCAACTTTCCTTTTTCAATAAGTGATTTCCGTAAATCTTCGTCGGTATATATACGGTACATGTTTTCGGCAACATTCTCGTAGTCGGTTGCATGGCACATAAGAGCAGCGTTTCCGACTACTTCTGGCAGAGATGTGGAATCTCCACTTATTATTGCGGTCTCGGCGTGCATTGCTTCGAGAAGTGGAATTCCAAAACCTTCGAAATGAGGTATATATGTAAGGCATTCTGCCGCTGCCATTACCTTGCTAAGTTCTTTGTTCTCAAGTCGTCCTGTGAATATTACACTATCCTTGTTGTCCATCTCGGAATATACTTTCTCGATAACCTTGGTCTTGTGCAGCGAACCTCCAACGATTACAAGGTTTATGTCACAGTTGTACTTGTTCTTGAATATTTCGAACGACCGAAGCAGTCCGTCGACATTCTTGCGTGGACCAAGAGCGCCGACAAACAGGAAATATCGTTTGCCATTGCTGTATTTTGCCCTAACTTCCGATTTCTCTTCGTCGCTTATGGGTTTGTATTCTTCGTTTGAACCATTGTAGCAGACTGTTATCTTGTCCTCGGGAATGTTGTATGCGGTACAGATGTCTTTTTTCGAGAATTCTGATACAGTGCCGATATGAGTTGCCTTTCTTGCAAATTTTATGAAAAACTTGTTGTAGTACCAGCTTGTAAGAAAAGGAAGTTGTTCTGGGTTGTGAGCAAAATTAATGTCGTGTATTACATCTATTTGCGGAATGTTTGTCCTTAACGATAGGTAGCCGTCCGTTGATACGAAGATGTCTGCCTTGATTTTTTTCAGCAGCTTTGGAATCCTGAATTCAAACCAAAGAATCCAAAGGAAAGGGTGTCGGGTGGGAGGGGTGAGTACAATAGGAGTAACGTTTGGTGCGAAAATGAAATCGTTGTCGTATTCCCTGTCGAATATGAAAAAGAAATTGTGTTCGGGGTGTTGCTCCGTAATTCGTTTTAGTGTCTCGTATGTGAACCAACCTATTCCTTCAAGTTTGCCCTTGAGTAGCAGGCGGGTGTTGACAGCGATGTTCATCCTATAGTAGTCCTACTTCCTTAACCCGTTCCAAATCTTTAGGCGTATCGATACTTATGCTTTCGTGTTCGGTGAAAGCAACCTTGATTTTATAACCGTTTTCAATCCATCTTAATTGTTCCAAACTTTCTGCAATTTCCAATGGAGTTTGTGGTAATTTAGTTATTTCTAGAAGTACGTCCTTCCTATATGCGTAAAGACCTATATGCTTGTAAAACAAGTGTTTGGTTATCCAGTTTGTTTCCTTATGACCTCGCAGATATGGAATTGTAGAACGACTAAAATATATAGCTTCGTTATTCGTGTTTATTACAACCTTGGGTTTGTTCGGATTGAATATGTCCTCCTTGTTGTTTATCGGTTTTACAAGAGTAGCAATTTGCGTGCGTTTCTTGCTGAAGCATTTCTTGATCTCCGTAAGTTGTTCTGTCTTTATGAATGGTTCGTCCCCTTGTATGTTGACGACAACGTCGAACTCAATTCCTTCTTTTTCTTCTACTTTCAGTATTGCTTCGGCACATCTGTCAGTTCCGCTCTTGTGTTTCTTGGATGTCATTACGTACTTGCCTCCGAATTTCTCCACTTCGTTTGCAATACGTTCGTCATCGGTTGCAACGTATACGGTCTCAAAAACCTTTGATGCCTGCGAATAGACATTGTGGATCATAGTTTTGCCGTTAATGTTTACCAAAGGTTTCCCTGGAAACCTAGTTGATGCGTATCTTGCTGGTATTATTGCTGCAATATTCATTTGAATATAAATTTTCCTTTTCGCAAAGATAATTTTTATGTGTGTATGTATGTTAAAATATTTTACAATTTACCAATAGTTTGATGTGCATAAGTCAAAAAAAAGAGGTCGACATTGTCGACCTCTTAAATATTGATGTGAAAAATTATTCAATAACAATCTTTTCAACTGCAACCTTGTCGCCTCCGATAACCTTTATGAAATAGGTTCCTGCAGCAACGTTCACGTCGAAATCTACTGATGATTCTCCGTTGATGACCTTTTCTTCGATAATGCGTCCGCTCATGTCGTAGAGTATGTACGACTGTGCATTGTTATCACCGAGATTTAAGCTGAACTTACCGTTGTTTGGATTTGGGAATACTGAAATACCTTCAGCAGTTTCGTTGTCAACCGATACAGGACCAAATTTTACTTCGATAGTGTGGCTGGCCTTGATGTTTGTGAAAGTATATGAAACTTCTTCGCCAATGCCTGCACCTTTAAGTGTTAGAGTTTCGTCAATAGTGAATTCGCTTACCGAATATCCTGCTTCCGGAGTCATTGTAATTGACAATGTCGAGTTCTTCATGACTGGTTTTGTGCCTGCTGGAGAAACTGAACCGCCTGTACCTATTACTGATGAAGTAATAGAGAATGGGTATCTCATTGCCTCATAGTGCAAATCCCAACCTCTTGCTTGATTTTCGCCATCTGTGATGAAGGTTAAGTATAATGGTGTGCCTATGTGCTTAATTGTATCTATTGGTTCGTTGCCTTCATAGTAAGTGCCAATTAATTGTCCATTAGCATCTTCTCCTGCATAAATCTTCAATTCATCACCTGCTTCAAGTTCAAAGTAGTTGAAATAAAGCATTACTGTGTCGGTGTCATAGTCCTTAATCTTGATTAACCAGTCGCAGTTTGTGTTCTTCTTGTAGAAGTTCGAATAGCTACCATCGTTTATGTTCCAATGTTCTTCTTCGTAAACGTTTGTCTGGTTCTGCATGCAGTATGGAGCAGCATCGATATCTGGAACTGCAAGGTTGAATACTGCACCTTGTCCATAGATGAAGTTGTAGCTGCCGTCGTCACCGGGACCTGAGTGTGTGTTGAGGTTGTCGATTGCGAAGAAACCGTCGCCGCTGCCACCCCAGCCCCAGTTCATGTGGAATGTTGTAGCACCAGTAGCGTCTGTTCTGTAACCGTCGCATACCCAAGCGTGACCAGCACCTGATGATGGGTGACCACTATATATAAGAGGTCTGTGCATGTCAAGTTCTTCGATAATCATTCTGCTCCAGATGGTGTCGTTTTCATAGTAGTGCTCGAAATTGTCGTCGCTTCCACCATTGTCTCTTTGCTTGTAGTTTACACCATTTCTGTATCCGAAGTTGTATTTCAAGGCATCTACGGTGTACTCTGTCTGCGTACCAGAACCATCATGTCCGTAACTCATGTTGATGGATACACCGCAATGGAACATCAAAGTTGCTACAGCTTCTTTTTGTTCGTCATTCCAGTTGTAACCGAATGAGTTAGGCATGTTATCCCAATCGTATGTTGCTTCTGCCAGGTTTATGGTGTCCCATGCTCCCCAGAAATATGTTACCTTTCCGATACCATGCTGTGGGTAGCTCCAGTATTTCATAACCTGTGCCATTGCAGTTGCTACACAACCGGTATATGTGTGACCGTGGTCGCCCTGTGAGTGTGCCGGACAAAGCATATTGTACGGGTAGCTTTGATTCCATTTGGTCTGCAACAATTGTTCAACGCCTCTTGTCCTTGAACGTGTTACGTTTGGATTCCATGCAGCTGTGTTTTCGTCAGATATTTCAATGTTCTTTGCCTCGATTACATCAAGTTGCTGCATATAATGCTTTACCCATTCTTGGGTTGCAGGAGCAACGTCGTCGAAGTTGAATTCTCCCTCGTCGGAATAACCGAGGATTGGAGTTCCTCTTCTGTCGGCGCAAACTATTACGAAACCGCCTTCTTCAAAATTGAATACATGATAGCAGTCCTTTCCCGTATTTTCCGACTTCAAAAGTTCGTAGGAACTTACATTCAATGCTGCCCTAGTCGGGTACTGTGACTTCATGTAGTTTAATCCGTACGTCATTGCATCCTTGTTTGTTACTGTAGTAGGAGCGTTCTGCGCGAATACGAATTGTACCGCTAACAAAATGACTATCACTAAACTAAATCTTTTCATACAAAATCTATTTTGTGTCATTAATAATAAATGCAAAGGTATTAATTTTTTTTTAACTACAATTTTTGATTATACTTTTTTTACTTTTTTTTCATCAGATTTATTAACAACTCTGTTTTTCCAGTTGAGAAAAACGTGCAATCTGCTTGTTGATAGGACGTTGACTATTTGTTTGCTTTCCTTTTTTCAAGTTCTTTGCGGTAAGCGAACATTTCGTCCCTGAACTTTGCTGCTTCGATGAAATCCAATCGTGCCGATGCTGCTTCCATAAGTCGTTCTGCATTCTTGATTGCCTTTTCAAGTGCGATGTCATTCATGTATGGGACAACTGGGTCTGCTGCAATGTTTGCGGTGTATTCTTCGGTTATTTCGTATTCGGAGACTGTCTTGTTGAGCAGATTGGTGTTGCTTGACTTTACAATTTGCTTTGGCGTTATGTTGTGCTCGGTGTTGTATGCCATCTGCTTTTCCCTGCGGTAGTTGGTCTGGTCTATTGTGCGCTGCATCGAGCCGGTAATCTTGTCGGCATACATTATTACCTTGCCGTTTATGTTTCTTGCGGCGCGTCCTGCTGTCTGCGTCAGGGAGCGGTCGGAACGAAGGAACCCTTCCTTGTCGGCATCTATGATCGCGACTAGCGACACTTCCGGCAAGTCGAGACCTTCGCGGAGCAGGTTTACACCTATTAATACATCAAATAGTCCGTTGCGGAGGTCGGCCAGAATTCTTACGCGCTCAAGCGTTTCCACATCGGAATGTATGTATTCGCAGCGAATGCCATATTTGTGGAAGTATTTTGTCAGTTCCTCTGCCATTCGTTTGGTCAGCGTTGTCACGAGTATCCTTTCGTCGCGTTGTGCCCTGACTCTTATTTCTTCCATCAGGTCGTCAATTTGGTTTTCCGTCGGTCTGACCTCGATAATTGGGTCGAGTAGTCCAGTGGGACGGATTATTTGTTCCACTATTATGCCTTCGCTTTTTTTCAGTTCGTAGTCGGCGGGGGTAGCGCTGACGTAAATTACACGGTCGACCATTGATTCGAATTCTGGTAGTGTTAGCGGTCTGTTGTCAATGGCAGCTGGCAACCTAAAGCCGTAGTTTACCAGGTTTTCTTTTCGCGACCTGTCGCCTCCAATCATTCCTCCGATTTGCGGGATAGTTACGTGGCTTTCGTCAATTACCGTTATGAAGTTCTTCGGGAAATAGTCGATAAGGCAGAATGGTCTTCCTCCCGGTTTGCGTCCGTCGAAGTAACGCGAGTAGTTTTCTATTCCGCTGCAATATCCCAGTTCCTTTATCATTTCGAGGTCGTACGTTACTCTTTCCTCCAATCGTTTTGCCTCAAGGTTCTTGCCTTCCTTCCTGAAGTATTCCGCCTGAAGCACCAGATCGTCCTGTATTTGCTTTACTGCTGAAATCGTTTTTTCCTTTGTAGTTACGAATATGTTTGCAGGGTAGATGCTGGTGGTTTCAAGTTCTTCAATTTTTTCGCCCGTATATGGTTCGAACGAGTAGATGTCCTCTATTTCATCGTCCCAGAATATAATTCTCAGTCCGATGTCGTGGTGGGCGAGGAAAATGTCTACGGTGTCGCCCTTGACCCTGAAGGCGCCTCTCTTGAAATCGAGGTCGCTTCGGAAATATAGTCCGTCCACTAGTTTTCTCAGCAGATTGTCGCGTCCGATGTTGTCTCCTCGCGAAACCTTTATTGTGTTGGCGTGGAAGTCCTCGGGGTTGCCGATGCCATAGATGCACGATACCGAGCATACCACAATAACATCGTTTCTGCCCGACAGCAATGCGCTGGTAGCGCTTAACCTAAGTTTTTCTATCTCGTCGTTTATTGCGAGGTCTTTTTCTATATAGGTATCGGTTGTGGGTAGATACGCCTCGGGCTGGTAGTAGTCGTAGTAGGATACGAAATACTCGACTGCGTTGCGAGGAAAAAACGACTTGAACTCGGAGTATAGTTGTGCTGCCAGTGTTTTGTTGTGGCTTAGTACTAGCACAGGACAGCCGACGTTCTTGATGACGTTTGCTATGGTAAATGTCTTTCCGCTGCCGGTTACGCCGAGCAAAGTCTGATGCTTCTGTCCCCGCATAAGTCCGTTAGTGAGTTCCATTATTGCCTGCGGCTGGTCGCCAGTTGGTCTATATTCCGATATTAGTTCGAAGTCCATTTCCTTGTTAAAATTGGAAGCGCAAAGATAAGATTTGTTTTTGTGTTTATGGTTTCTATTTCCTTGTTTCTATGTTTCAACGGTTGTTCATTTTTATGTTTGCATATCGGAACCTTTGAATCATCAAATTGTTAAATTATTGAATCTTTGAAACGTTGAATTATAAATAATTTTTGTTCCTTTGCAAAAATTTTTTTTATGAAACGATTGGTTATATTGCTGATACTTGCCATGGTCGTTCCGACGATGGCGTTTGCCCAGGATTCAGACGAAATGTGGTTTCGCTGTGGAACGGATTCCGTATATGAGGAAATGGTTCAACATAATCCTCAGATTGCCTTGAACAGGGCGAAACTGAGGGATTTCGTTCGTGAATATGTTCGGCAGAATCCAAAAGATGATGACGATGAAGTTTATGTAATTCCTGTTGTCTTTCATGTCTTGCACCAGTATGGCGAAGAAGATATACCATATTCTGCCATCGAGGCTGCGATAGAACAGATGAACAAGGATTATCGTAAGATGCGTCCTGATACTGCATCGATAGTTGATGAGTTCAAGTCGATAGCTGCCGATACCAAGATTGAGTTTCGTCTAGCAAGGAAAGATCCGAACGGCAACTGCACAATGGGTGTTAATCGTGTATACTCGTCGGCGACAAACAGTGGTGACGAGAGAGCAAAGGAGGTTGCTGGACATTGGGATAATTCTAAATACTTGAACATTTGGACAGTAAAGGCGATGAGTGACAGCGGAGTGGCTGGTTATTCGTTTTATCCAGAATCGAATCCTGGCGATGGAGATGGAATAATCTTGCTTTATAATTACATAAGCAGGGCATTGACACATGAGGCAGGACATTATTTGGGACTTCCTCATCCGTGGGGCAGTACAAACAATCCGGGGTTGGCAGACAATTGCGACATAGATGACGGAATAGATGATACTCCAAATACAATTGGTCATACTACGTGTGCGCTTAACGCTGTAACATGCGGTAGTCTAGATAATGTCCAGAATTTTATGGATTACAGCTATTGCTACAGAATGTTTACGGAAGGTCAGGCGGAATACATGCGTTCTGTCCTTAATTATGGTGAGTTTACTCGTCCGAACTTGTGGTCGCAGGAGAATCGCATTGCCACAGGTACCAACGACGATTATGCAGAGGTTGAATGTCCGCCGGTAGCAGATTTTAGGCAGAGCAAGACTATGATATGTTCTGGATCTACGGTATCATATAATGACTATACCTATAATACTACTGCTATAGATTACAGGACATGGTCTTTTGAAGGAGGAGAACCTGCTACATCGACAGAGGAAAATCCCACAGTCGCATATAATGAAGGAGGTCGTTTTTCGACTGAATTGTATGTTGAGAATAGCGTTGACGGCAGTACGCTGAGAAAGGAAAATACCTTGCGGGTTTACGACAAGCAAGACGGTTATGCACTTCCTTACACCGAGCATTTCCAGACATCGACTTTCCCGTTAATTACTGGAAACAGTAATAATGACTTCTATGTCGAAAACTACAATCCGGATTTGTCGGAGGGTGATGGCTGGTGGGTTCCGAAGAATGAGAGCTGGACTCAGGTATATAACGGTTATACTGGCAAGTCGGTGAGAATCAGAAATTCGAGGGTAGGCACAAAAAGGAACAAATTGTATATGCCTAACATAAAACTTGACAACGATAGCATCGACCTTCAGATATCAATGAAAGTAGCTATGGCAAAGAAGACTACAGATTCGTATACGGACGAGATTGCTTTTTACTATTCAACATCATGTGGTGATACTGTTAGGATGATAAATGTATTTTCTGGTTCGCGTATTCTTACTGCAGTTGTCGATGAACCTCGCGAGTTCGTGCCGAGTGCAAGCGAGTGGAAAGACGTTTCGTTCACTATTCCTGCTTCTAGACTGCAAGGAGAGAACTTCAGACTGATAATTGAAAGTGTCAATGCCTTTGGTAATACCATTTATATTGATGATGTGTCATATTCTCAGGAACCGTCAGCAGTTGAGCAAGTTTCAAACATTGTGATGTCTGCATATCCGAATCCGTTCTGCGACAATCTGATGATAGATGTCGATGTTAATGGTGAATTTTCTGTTGAAATTTTTGATGTAATGGGAAGGATGGTTTTTGCAGATAAGTTCAGTGAGCAGCACGTGGATTTGAGTCATGCCATTGAAAAGGAAGTTGATGGCGTGTATTTCCTGAAAGTGTTAAGCGAAACTGGATGCAGGACTATCAAGGTTGTAAAGGAAAAATAGTTGATTATGAGAAGGATAATATTAGCATTGTTGTTCGCAGTGGCATCTATGATGTTGTTGTGCTCGTGCGAAAAGGATTGTACCTGTTCAAGATGGACCGACGGTAAGAATACTGATACTAATCCGATGGTGTATACACAGGATGAAATTAATAGTCTAAACGCGAAAAATTGTGCTGGACTGAACAATTATTACGCTAGTTTAGGTCATGGATACGACGAGGCGACAGGCAGCGGAATAAGATGTGAGTGATTAATTTTTTGTTATTAATGTCGATTTAACAAAAAATTAAGATTTTGTGTCTGGATTTTGGACTACATTTGTGTATTGATAATATAGGTTTAATTAAAAAAGTTCTAGAAATGAAAAAGTTATTAGTAATTTTAGCAGCAGCGGGAATGTTGTTTGCAATGTCATCATGTTCAAAGACTTGTACATGCAGATACTATGTTGATGGTAAAGAAGACGCAACAATGACTCCTGATGAGTTTGAAGTTGGTATGGGCAAGGAGTATAAGAATTGCTCAGATGTTCAAGCAAACTTTGATGTTTTGAATTTAAGTTATAACGAAACAACCAAGTCAGGTGTAAAATGCGAATAACATTCAGTGACTAAAGAAAAAATGGTTTCAGATTTTCTGGAACCATTTTTTTTGTTCGTTATATTTTAGATTTTTTTTGGGGGGATTGTGTTTTTTTTTGTATTTTTGTGACCTTGAATATTATATGTTTAATTTTATAAAGTAATTAGAAAATGAAGAAAGTATTAGTTATTTTGGCAGCAGCTGGTTTGTTGTTTGCTATGTCGTCATGCAGCAAGGATTGCAAGTGCAAGTATTATGTTGATGGTGATATGAGAAGCGAAAAAACTATCACAAAGGAAGATATGGAAAGCTTGGGCTTTGAAAAGTGCAAGGACATGAATTCTACAATCGAACTTTTGGGTTCGAAGACAGAAGTTAAGTGCCACTAAACCCATATTGGAAATAGAAACAAGAAGGCTTCGGATTTCCGAGGCCTTCTTTGTTTATATCAGTATAAACAAATCCCCGTGTTTCAGATCCTGAAACAAGTTCAGGATGACAAAACGCGGGGATTTGGCATTATTGTATGTCGCTCCTTATACTAGCGCATGGCGACTTTGAGTTGTTATTTCAGCTTTGCCAATGCTTCCTTCATGCGCTTAACAGCTTCGGTGAGACGGTCCTCGCTGGTTGCGTAGGAGAGGCGCAAGCATTCTGGTGAACCGAATGAAATACCGCCTACGGTTGCAACATGACCTTTTTCAAGCAGATACATTGCGAGGTCGTCCGATGTGTTGATTTTTACACCGTCGGCTTCTTTGCCTAGGAATGCTGAAACTTCTGCGAATATGTAGAATGCACCTTGAGGAGTGTTGAGTTTCAGACCAGGGATTTCTCTTAAAAGACCGAGAACAAGGTCGCGGCGAGTCTTGAATACCTTTGTCATTTTCTTGCATTCCTCGTTGCCTGCGTTGAGTGCTGCTTCTGCTGCCTTCTGTGCTATTGAGCATGCACCTGAGGTGAATTGTCCCTGCAGTTTTGTAACGCCCTTTGCAATCCATAGGGGAGCTGCAATGAAACCGATTCTCCATCCAGTCATTGCATAACCCTTCGAAACACCATTTATAATTACGCAGCGACGCTTAATGTCTTCGAATTGTGCAATGCTTTCGTGTTCGCCTACGAAGTTGATGTGTTCGTAGATTTCATCGGAGATGACAATAATTTCGGGATGTTTTGCCAATACATCGGCAATTGCCTTGAGTTCTGCCTTGCTATAGAGACTTCCTGTCGGGTTCGATGGCGAACAGATGATTATAGCTCTTGTTTTCGGAGTTATTGCTTTTTCAAGCTGTTCTGCTGTCATCTTGAAGTCTGAGTCGATGCTGCATTTTACAACAACCGGTACTCCTTCGCAGAAACGAACCATTTCGATGTAGCTAACCCAGTATGGAGCAGGTATTATGACTTCCTCGCCCGGGTCAACAATCGTAAGCAGGGTGTTCATTATCGAGTGCTTTGCACCTGTGGAGACAACTATCTGTGCCGGTTCGAAGTCGAGGTTGTTTTCGCGTTTGAACTTTGCGCAAACGGCTTTCCTTAACGATTCGTAACCTGGTACTGGTGGATAGTGCGAGAAGTTCTGGTCTATTGCTTCCTTTGCTGCATCCTTGATGTATTCGGGAGTGTTGAAGTCAGGTTCGCCAATGCTTAGGTTGACAACATCTATCCCTTGTGCCTGCAATTCGCGGCTCTTGGCGGTCATTGCCAGCGTTGCCGATACCGCCATCTTTTCCAATCTATTTGATACTCTTTCCATTGTGTTTGATAAAAAAATGTCTGCGAAGATAACTCTTTTAAATTAAATTTCGTAATATTGCATAACATAAAAATGAATATTTTTTTTATATGATTTCAGAGATTTTAATTGTGACGATTCCGACGGTGGTAGTAGCTGCTACTGCTGTGATAGTGTTGAGGATGATGTTGAAAAAAGACATCGAAACCAAGAAGATACAGGTGGTTCTTCAGAACCAGAAGACGATAACGCCATTGCGCCTGCAGGCATACGAGAGGATAATTTTGTTCCTCGAACGTATATCGCCCAACAGTGTAATTGTCCGGTTGCAGACTCCAAACATGACGGTTCAGGAGCTTCATAGGCAGATGCTCATAACAATCAGGGCAGAGTTCGAGCATAATCTCTCGCAGCAACTTTATGTTTCGTCGGAGGCGTGGGAGGCAACACGTAACGCAAAGGAGAGGACCATCCAGATGCTGAACATGTGTTTGCAAGGTCTTAATTCAATGGATAATGCTATGGTTTACAGTCAGGCGGTTTTCGAGAAACTGATTGAGATAGAGAAATCGCCAACGCAGGAGGCCTTGGAGTTAATAAAGAAAGAGGTGAGAACCTTGTTTTAGTTGGTAATCGGTTTTATGTTACAAAAAAAGGTCGTCCCAATGGAACGACCTTTTTTATAATTGAAAAAATCTTAGCAGAATGAAAGTATCGACTTTTTGATCTTTTCGATAGCATCACGCAATTCTTCTTCGCTGATAACCAGAGGAGGAGCGAAGCGGATGATGTGCTGGTGTGTCGGTTTTGCAAGAACGCCGTTTTCAGCCA
>JAGCDJ010000038.1 GCA_017651185.1 Bacteroidales bacterium
ACGCAATATTTTGAGTCTGTACAAAGGAGGTGTCCTCGGTGTTTTCTTCTGGTTGAGACGCAATGTTTTGCGTCTGTACAAAGGAGGTGTCCTCGGTGTTTTCTTCTGGTTGAGATACAATGTTTTGCGTCTGTACAAGGGAGGTACCCTCGGTATTTTCTTCTGGTTGAGACGCAATGTTTTGCGTCTGTACAAAGGAGGTGCCCTCGGTATTTTCTTCTGGCTGAGACGCAAGATTTTGCGTCTGTACAATGGAGATGTCCTCGGTGTTTTCTTCTAGTTGAGACACAAGGTTTTGCGATTGTACAATATTTCCCTCTACTGTTTGATTTTCAATGTTTTGTGGAAGGGTAGCAGTGCCTTTCAGTATGTCGTGCAGAAGTTTCCTGTCGGAAATGAAAGTACAACCTGTTTTGAGTTTGCTTTCGTATCTGATGTCCTTTATTGCGTGGAGGTTCTTAATGTACAGCACCCATGCCGACTGGAAGTAAGGAAACTCATCGAGCATTGCCTTTATGTCGGGTAATGTTTCGCTGTTGAGAAGCGTTGGGTCGCTGATGTATTTTGCAAATGTTTCCTTGTTCATAACTACCAGTTTGCTACGGATTTGTTGAAAATGTCATCTACTAGTTCGTTGCATATCTGCTGCATCAGTTCGCCTTCGACAGCGGAAAGATTCTGTGAACTTTCGAAATCTGCATATCGTGAAAATGAAGATTCGAAACTCTTGGATGGCTCTATGTTGTTGGTGAATCGAACTCTTACGCCGATTGTAAGTCTTGTGAGTGCCGAAGTTTCGTTGCCTTGGTAGGCCTGTGCTGTGACGTTGTAGCTTGTGATTTCGCCTTCGAAGTACAGGTCGCCGTTATCGTTTACAAGGTTCAAACTTGTCTGTGACAAGAATTTGTCCTTTAACGTTTCGGTAAATACGTTGCTTAGTGTCGGTTGCACCAGACTTGCGTGGTTGGGGAAAAATTCTACGGTAAAAGTCTTGGTGTCGGCACTTATGTCTGCGCCAGTGAACGAATATCCGCCCTTGCACGCTGCTATCGGAATGCAAAGTGCAATCAGTATTATGATGTATAATCTTTTGACTGTCATTTTGTTATCCCGTGTTCTTTAATTTTCCTATATAATGTGCGTTCTGATATTCCAAGTTCTTCGGCAGCAAGTTTGCGCTTGTTGTTGTGTTTTGCCAATGCCTTTATAATCAATTCTTTTTCTTGGTCGGCAAGCGAAAATACTTCTTCCACAACTTCATCGTTTGTCGTCTCGATTGGCGTATGGTATTGGATTGTCTCGTGAATTACAGGTGATACCTGAGTGTTTATTTTCAAGGTGTCGGACAAATCGGTTATTATGCGGTTGTCGTTGCTGTTGAGCGAATACTTGATGTTTGGGTTCTGGTTGATAATGTCGTTGAGCAGGGTTTTCATTTCGTTCATTTCCTTTTTCATGTCGAACAGCACTTTGTAAAGTATTTCCCGTTCGTTGGAGAAGTCATTTGGTTTGTTCCCCTCTATGATTGCTGGCAATGATGTCGAATGTATATCAATAAGGTATCGCTTTAGTGTTTCTGCCGAAATCGTGTTTTCTTTTTCTATTGCTGATATTTGATCGGCAACATGCTTAAGTTCGCGTACGTTTCCGGGCCATCTGTAGTTTTCGAGTAGAGTGATTGCATCAGGCGTGAGTGTTATGGCTGGCATGCCGTACTTGTCGGAAAAGTCACGTGCAAACTTTCTGAAAAGCAATAAAATGTCTTCTTTGCGTTCTCGCAGTGGTGGTATTAATATAGGTACGGTGTTGAGACGGTAGAAAAGGTCTTCGCGGAATTTGCCATCATTTACGCGTTCCTGCAGGTTTACATTGGTTGCCGCAATAATCCTGACATCAGTTTTTTCGACCTTTGATGATCCGACTTTCAGAAATTCACCTGATTCGAGAACTCTGAGCAGTCTTGCCTGGGTTGGCATAGGCAGTTCGGCAACCTCGTCAAGGAAAATAGTGCCGTTGTTTGCTTCTTCGAAGTATCCTTTGCGTTCGGTTATTGCATTTGTAAAAGCCCCCTTTACATGCCCGAAAAGTTCCGAATCGATTGTGCCTTCGGGAATTGCACCACAGTTAACTGCAATGTATGTTTTTCCAGCACGACGACTGTTGCGGTGGATTATCTGAGGAATTTTTTCCTTTCCTACACCACTTTCGCCAAGGACAAGCACCGACAAATCGGTTACGGCAACCTGAACGGCAATGTTTATTGCATGGTTAAGTCCTGCGGAATTGCCTATAATTCCGTTGTTGTTCTTTATTTTCTGAAGTTCGTCTAAACTCAATTCCATTTCACTGCAAAATAAGTTTACAAAGATAAAGCATTTTTATGAAATTTTGTCATGTTTTTTTTGTTCGTGTCAGTTTTTTATGCCCGACAAATTTCCTTAACTTTGCAACGACAATGAAAAAGTTGCTTGAATACTTGTCGGATTTTTGGTTCTTGCTGTTTCCGAAGAACTGCGAGGCCTGTGGTCGTGCGCTTTCTCGTGGCGAGGAGGTGTTGTGTTTCGATTGTCTGTACGAACTTCCGCGCACTCATTTCTGCAAGGAAGCCGACAATCCTATTATGCAACTATTTGAGGGCCGCATTAAACTGGAACGAGCTACCGCCTTGTTTTATTTTCAGAAGGGTAGTCGTTTCCGCAAGTTGCTACATTCGCTGAAATATCATCATAAACCCGAAATCGGTGTCCTGCTAGGCAAGGAACTTGGTGCGGAAATGCTTGCATCGGGTAATTTTTCTGACATTGATTATTTGATTCCTGTTCCGTTACACCCAAACCGGCAGAAAAAACGTGGTTATAACCAAAGCGAGAGGATAGCAGCAGGAATTTCGGAAGTGACAAAAATACCAGTGCTGACGGATGTGCTTATAAGGAATACTGATACAAAGACGCAGACAAAGATGAACAAGGAAGAGCGTTGGCAGAATGTGTCGGGAAAATTTATCATTACTGATGCTAATGTGCTGAAGCATAAGCATGTTTTGCTTGTTGACGATGTGGTTACTACTGGCGCAACTACCGAGGCCTGCGGTGCGGTTTTGCTGTCTGTCGAAGGGTTGAGGTTAAGTATTGCTGTGCTTGCAAGAGCATAAAAGGATTTACGATTTGCATTGAAATTGTCATATACAAAAAAAGCGGACTTTTGTCCGCTTAACTTTTGTAGCGAGAGGCGGGATTGAACCGCCGACCTCATGATTATGAATCATGCGCTCTAACCAGCTGAGCTACCTCGCCATTGCCAAATTCTCGTTTGAAAATGGGATTGCAAAGATATATATGTTTTCCGATATGTGCAAATCTTTTTGAAAAAAATATACGGAGAATTTTTCTAATACGAAAATAATGTGTAATTTTGACCACGAAACAACTAAAAATTCTTGTTTATGAAGAAGATTGAGTTAGAGTTTATTTTGAACACGTCAGTAAAAGTATTATATAATCGCCTTAGCACTCCTACAGGTTTGAACGAATGGTATGCCGATAAGGTAAGCGAAAAGGACAATGTTTTCACCTTTGAATGGGAAGGAGTAGAGGAGTCTGCCGAACTTATTGCATCGAAGGACAATTCGATGGTGCGTTTCCATTGGCTGGAGTCGGAAGACGATGAATCTTATTTTGAGTTTAGGATTGAAGAGCATGAACTTACTAATGATGTCGCTCTGATTGTTACCGATTTTGTCATCGATGACGAGGAAGACGAAGCTATAGAGCTTTGGAATACCCAGATAGGCAACTTGAGGCGTGTGATTGGCGCATAACTGCCGTTCCCCCTTTTTTTTTCAGATACCATATAATAATATATGGGCAAGAAACTTTTTATAGCCGAAAAACCGAGTGTAGCCCGTGAGTTTGCAAAAGCTCTTAAGGAGAACATGTCGCGAAACGACGGTTATCTTGAAGGCAACGAAAACATTGTGACATGGTGCGTTGGTCATCTTGTTTCGATGAGTTACCCCGAGGTCTACGACCCGACTATGAAGCAGTGGCGCATCGAGACTTTGCCTTTCTTGCCAAAGAAGTATCTGTACAATGTGATAGATAATGTAAAGAAGCAGTTCGATATTGTCAAGTCGTTGTTGACTCGTGCCGACGTGGATTGCATTTATGTCTGCACCGACTCGGGGCGCGAGGGTGAATACATATACCGTCTTGTCGACAAGATGGCTGGTGTGCCGGAAAATAGGGAGCGTCGTCGCGTGTGGATTGATTCGCAGACCGAGGAGGAAATTTTGCGCGGAATCCGCGAGGCAAAACCGCTGTCTGCTTACGATGCGCTTTCCGATTCGGCTTACTTGCGAGCCAAGGAAGACTACTTGATGGGTATAAATTTCAGTCGAATACTGACCTTGAAGTATGGCTACCATGTGAAAAACTTCCTTAAACTTGACAAAAATTGTGTTGTCGCAGTTGGGCGAGTAATGACTTGCGTGCTGGGCATGATTGTTAGGCGTGAACGCGAAATCCGTTCGTTTGTAAAAACACCATTCTACAGGATAATCGGTACTTTCGGACAGCAGGAAAGCGGCACTTTTCAAGGTGAGTGGCGTGCTGTTGAAGGTTCAAAATACTTTAACTCGCCGCTTCTCTACAAGGAGAACGGTTTTCGCAAGAAGGAAGATGCAGAAGCGTGCATGAACATGATGCAGGCAGAGGGCGAAACTGCGCAAATTGCTGAAATTGAGAAGAAAAAGGAGAAGAAAAATCCTCCTTTGCTGTTCAACCTTGCTGAATTGCAGAACGAATGCTCCAAGTTGTTCAAGATTAGTCCCGACGAGACTTTGAAAAATGTGCAGGAGTTGTACGAGAAAAAACTTGTTACCTATCCGCGTACTGATGCGCGTGTGCTTTCGTCGGCGGTGGCAAAGGAGATAACAAAGAATCTGCACGGATTGGCAACTCAGTCAGAGTATCTGGAGTATACGAAGCAGATAAAAGCATTTGGCCTTTATGCAAAGATTGGCAAGAGTCGTTATGTGGATGACAAGCAGATTACCGACCACTATGCAATAATTCCTACTGGACAGGGGGTGCAAAATCTGGCATCTTGTTCCGAAATAGTCCAAAAGATATACGATAGAATTGTTCGCCGTTTTCTTGCAATATTCTATCCACCAGCCGAGTATAGGAAAGTTTCGATAAATATGCAGATTGGCACCGAGCATTTGTTTGCAAATTTCAAGGTGCTGGAAGATGCTGGCTATCTTGTAGTTGCAGGTTTGCCCAAAAACGACGACGACAAGCAGTCGCAGGAAAAGGACGAGGTGGTTGATTCTGGAAGTTTTGAGTTTGTGAGCAAGTTGCGCAAGGGTTCTACATTGCCGGTTGCAGGTTTCGAGATAAAGGAAGGGGAGACGACTCCGCCTAAGCGTTATAATTCCGGTTCGCTGATTCTTGCTATGGAAAATGCCGGTCAGTTGATTGAGGATGAAGAACTTCGTGCGCAGATAAAGGGTAGCGGCATAGGCACAAGTGCTACACGTGCTGAAATTCTCAGCAAATTGGTAAAAATCGAGTATTTGAATCTGAACAATAAAACGCAGATAATCACACCGACAAAACTTGGCGAAATCGTATACGAGGTCATAAATGCATCTATCCGACAAATGCTAAATGCTGAACTTACAGCAAGTTGGGAGAAAGGTCTTTCGATGGTTGCAAGCGGAATTATCGGAGAGCAGGAATATATGGTAAAACTTGAGGCATTTGTCACCAAGATGACCGAATCGGTAAAAAAACTCAATAATCAGAGTTCGCTTTACGGTGCATTTCAGGCAGTGGAAGGATTTTATGCGAAATAGTTTGCTTTTGTTTCTGTTCGCCAGAAAATTTTCACAAAATACGCAGAAATTACGTGCCTGTAGTGGTGGTAAAGTGTGTACTATATAAAAGGCGTTGTTTTATTTGTTTGATAATCAGTAACTTGGGGGGGGGGG
>JAGCDJ010000039.1 GCA_017651185.1 Bacteroidales bacterium
AACTTTCAACTTTCAACTTTCAACTCTCAACTTTCAACTGATTTTACATGTTTCCTTTTCTATATTCGCTTGGCGACACACCCGTTTCCCGCTTGAAGTACCGGCTGAAGCTTGCAAGGTCGGGGAAACCTAGTCGTTCGGATATTTGCTGCAGCGAATATTGTTCTTCGGTGCGAAGCAAGGTTTTTGCTGCAAATATCACATGTTGCTGTATCCAGTAGTTTGCGCTGTGTCCGGTTTCGCGTTTTATAGCTGCACTGAAATATTTTGTCGATAGGCAAAAGAGCGAGGCGTAGAATTCTACATCGTGGTGTTGCTGGTAGTACTTGACTATTGCGTCGTAGAAGCGCGAACTTATGTGTCCGTCTGTAGGTCCGTTGTATCCTTCGTTTTTGATACGGAAAATGCTGATAGCCTGCAACAGCACATGCAGTTGTGGAAGTACCATATCGCCTCGTGACAGTGGACTAAGGTTGGTCGCTATGCGCAGAGCCTCGACAAGTGTTAGCACATCGGCATACTGGCTCGGCGTAAGGGAGAAGTGCGGTTCTTTTTCGTGCCAGAATCTACCGCTGCTCGCATTGAGTATGCTTAGTTTGTTGTAAAGCTTCTCGGAAACTATGATGAGCGTGGCTTGGTAGTCGTCGGATGAACTGCGAACATTAAGCGTACGGTTTGGATAGACTATGGCGATGTTGTGCTGCTCAAAAGTCACCAGTTTGCCTTCGTACTCGGTGCAGACGCTTCCGTAATGATTTATGCCTATGGTGTAGTGTGGCGATGCGAACGGTTCTTCGTATGCAGGCATTTTTCTGACATTGTCGAGAATTACTATGCCTTTCTCGTTGATTTCATCGTTCATTCTTACTATAAAGTTGTCGTTACTTGCCATCTTGTATTTACTTCTTGCATGTCGGCTACAAATATAATTAAAATGTGTTTTAGACAAAAAAAGAGTTTTTGCTAAATATTAAATCCATTTTGATTATAGTCCACTTGAAAACTACATATACTTTTGCTCTCCTAACCTTATGTTTATTAATTTTGTAATTATGAAAAGGAAGATTTTAATTGCATTGGTTTTTGTGCTGGCAGTTTTTGCAAGTATAAAAACCCATGCGCAGACGACGGACATAACCGTTTATTACAGAGCAAATTCTTCTACTGATATCATGCAGGACGTGAAGAATTTTTATTTCGAAGGTGACAACATCGTCTTCGTGTTGGGTGATGGTACATCAGTTTCCAAGGCAATGTCAGATGTCAAGAAAATGACATTGAACTATACCCCCAGCGATTTTACCGAAGTTGAAGAAATGTCAGTAGAGAATGGTATTTTCCCCAATCCGGCTGCTGATATGCTTTATTTTAACTTCGATGTGACGTCGGATGTTACTATGCAAATTTACTCGGCAACAGGACAACTTGTCATGGAGAAAAACCTTTCATCCGAGAATGCAGTTGACATTAGCAACTTGAACGAGGGTTTATATATTGTAAAGATTGATGGTAGAACCTATAAATTCAGCAAGTTATGAAAAAGATAGTAATATTATTGGTCTTTACATTGTCGGTTCTTGCCATGTCGGCGCAAAACAAACTTTTGTACTACAGCGGTGGCAATGTGATATATACAAGGAACATAGAGAATGTTGATAGCGTAAGTTTTTCAAATTCTGGAACTTCCACATTGTTTAACTTAAACGAAAATGTTTTCAGTTACCCTGTTTTGGGGATCGACAGCATTGTGCTTTATATGCCATCGCTTGATGGTGATGAACCGCAACAGGACGAGGGCGACTGGATTTACATTACCTATACTAATGGCGGTGCGGTTGGTGTGGTTAATCCATGGTCGGACCGTGGAATATCGGTTACTTGCAATGGAGAAGATGTTGTCGTAAATGCAGTATCGGGAACAGAAAACCGCACTATTGTTGTGTCAGGTACGACTACAGATGGTTCGCTTGTCATTAATACCGACAATAAGTTTGACCTAAGACTCAACGGTGCAAATATAACCAATCCGACTGGGGCTGCTATAAATGTTCCCTCGGACAAGCGTGTAAAACTCGTTCTCGAGGACGGTACAACCAGTACTCTTACCGATGGGTCTGCAAGTGTCGACAAGGCAGCGTTGCTTTGCGAAGGTTCTATCGAGGTGTATGGTAACGGAACTCTTAGTGTGGCAGGAAACAGACAGCACGGAATTAACAGCGATGCGCATATTAATGTGTATGCTGGAACAATGAATGTGACTTCGGCAGTAAAGGATGGTATTCACGCCAATAATTTCAGGTTGTATGGTGGTAATGTTTCCGTTAGCGGTTTCGGCGGTGATGGCATTGAGGCAGAATATGGAAGCGAACTTCATGCTAACGAAGGAACAATATACATTATGGGTGGTTCGCTGAATATGATAGTCGCCAATGAGGATTGCAAGGGCCTAAAATGTGACACTTTGACAGTTTCGAGCGGAACAATCGAAATTACTGCATCTGGTGCACAGGCAAAGGCTATCAAATCGACTATTGTTTATATTGCTGGTGGTAACACAACAATCACAGCGTCTGGTGCTGCTGTTGTTGTAAATGGCGATCCGTCATATTGCACTGGTATCAAGGCAACAAATATGTATGTAACAAATGGAGAACTTACTGTTACCTGTCCGTCATCGAACGATGGTGCAAGGGCAATTTCAACCGACAATCTGTTCAGCATGAGCGATGGTACGGTAACTTTGTCTGTGGCAGGAAACGGCAATTCATACACCAATGCGTCAAATGTTGCGGATACTTACAGCGCAACTTGTATAAAGAGCGATGTTTCGGTTGATATATATGGTGGAACACTTGACCTTACTTGTAGCGGAACCGACAGCAAGGGTCTTTCGTGCGACAACGTTGTAAACCTTAATGGTGGCACATACACACTTCGTGCAACAGGTTCCGACTCAAAGGCAGTAAAAGCCGACCAGACATTGAATATTAACGGCGGAACTTATACGGTTACTTGCAGCGGACAGGACTGCAAGGGTTTCTCGTGTGACGGAGCTATAAATCTTGGCGGTGGTGATATTACTTTGGATATGTCAGGAAAGGCGGCAAAGGGATTCAAGTCGGATGTTGCATTTGTAATGGAAGATGGAACTATTACTGCAAACATCTCGGGCGCAACTCTTGTTTCCGGAACGGATGCTTCGAATAGTGTTGCAGTTAAGTCGAGTGGCACATTGACAGTAAACGGCGGAACAATAAATGCTACATGCACATCGGCATCCGGTGGAGCTAAGGGCCTTTCATCTGTTGGCAACTTGGCAATCAATGGCGGCAATATAACAATATCAACGGCTGGAGCAGGCGCAACTCTTTCTGGTTCGGGTACTTCTTGCACCGACGGCTACGCTCCTTGCTGTATAAAGAGCGAAGGAAACCTAACCATACTTGCTGGCATTATCAACTGCTCAAGCACAGGAAAGGGTGGCAAGGGTATTGCTTGCGATGGAATACTTACCATAGGTACTTTGAATGCCGATAACAACCTTATCGATATTGATGTAATGACATCTGGTGCGCCTGTAAATGCATCAAGTAGCGGTGGCGGCGGAGGATTCCCTGGACAACCTGGTGGTGGATCTTCTTCCGATTATTGGAAAGGATTGCCTAAGGGCATTAAGGCAGTAGGCAACATCGTAATCAACAGCGGACATGTTTCGTCATACTGCGCACAGACAAGTGGTGATCCGACTGGCGAAGGCATCGAAAGTAAGGATGGAATATATATTCACGGAGGTTTCATTGAAGCAAATGCATACGATGATGCTATAAACTGTGCTAACCATATTGAAGTAAATGGTGGTTACGTTTGGGCATACTCCCGCGGAAACGATGCTATCGACTGCAACGGTGCATACTCACAATATAATGGCGGTGTAGTTATCGCTGCAGGAAAAGAGGAAGCAATCGATGCTAACAGCGATGGAATGGGTGGTGTACAAGGTCATCTTCAAATTAACGGCTCAACAATAATTGCATACCGCAGTACTTCGAGTAGTGGCGGTATGGGTGGGGGTGGCGGAATGGCACTTCTCGACAGCCCTACCTACTCGAATGGACAGAAGTATTTGGCACCGACATTCTCGGCAGGTTCTAAATACTGCATAAAGAATAGTTCTGGAACTGCAGTGCTAATCTATCAGCATCCATCAAGCATAAGTGGTAGTGGATTTATGACAGATTCGGGACTTAGAGATGTGGTTAGTGGTAGTAGGGCAACAGTTAACTATGTGTTCACAAGTCCAAATATAACTTCTGGAACATATACTATGTACACCAATCCGACAATAAGCGGTACAGCAAACTGGCATGGAATATATGTCGGTGCAACTGCTACAACATCAGGTTCAGGAACATCTCTTAGCGCACAATAAAATTAATATATGAACAGATTTTTTTCAGTAATACTCTCAGTACTTCTCCTTGTTGCACTCAACTCGTGCAACAAAGGCGAAGGCGAGGGCGGCACTGGCATCATCGAAGGTGATGTCATGCGCGTTTTACACCCCGACGACAACTACAACCTCGAAACCGACACCACCGTGGCGGCAAAGGTTGATGTTTTCATTGTCTATGGCGACGACACCTTCTATGGCGATGATGTCGAAACCGACGACAAGGGGCATTACCGCTTCAAGTATATGAATCCGGGCAACTACACGCTGTTTGCTTATTCAACCTTGCCGAGCGGTGAAAGAATTGCCGTTTCGCAGGAAGTCGAACTCAAAAAAGGTGCAACTGCTACAGTTCCGACTATCTACATCCACGAGGGCAAGGCATACGGAACTTCAATAGTTAAAGGTCGCGTGTATGCAAGGTATTATCATAATAATACATATCGTGGCGAGGGCTGGGCATACGACCAACGCGTGTTTATCAAGCGCGATTCTGAACCCTATCATTTCGACGATGTGCGCGTAGGTATGGACGGATATTTCTATTTTCAGAAAATCACGCCTGGCGACTATACAATTTTCACCTTTACCGAGAATATGAACGAAATTCCCGATACAGTAACTCGTAGCATTAAAGTGGAAAATGCTGGCACGATTTATGAAATTCCAGATACTATCAACATAATTTCAAATGTTTAAGGTATGAAAAGAGGAATCTTAATAATGGTCGTATTGCTGTTGTCGGCATTTATGGTTTGTGCGCAGACTACCGAGGAAAAGCGTGAGAAACGCAAAGGCCTTACCGTCAAGGAGTGGAACGAAAACCAAGCTACAAAAACCCGTTTTCTCGACCACGTTACAAAGTACGATGCCAACGGTTTTAAGATTGAGGAAATTGAATATGCTAATTATGGTCAGAAGTCGCGTGTGACTTTCGAATACAATACCGTTGGCAAGTGCATCAAGGAAGTTGAGTACGACAGTCGCAACAAGCCGGTGCGTATTCGTAAGTTCGAATATTATCCCGACGGAAGCAAGAAGAAGCAGTACAATTACTTCCCTAATGGCAAATTGGAGACCGTAAAGGAATTCGAGTACATTTTTGATAAGCAATAGCCCGAATGTTGTCACCGATTGAAGATAAGTTGCAGATGTTCAATACTATCACCCTTGCCGAAATGGAAAAGGTGAAGTTGATGAATAGGGTTGATACCAAATTTCTGGTAACGACCGAGCAACTTATGGAAATCCTTGACCGAATTAGCGAAAGGTATTTTGTGCAGTTCAATGAGGGCAGGCGTATGGCCGACTACAACACGCTATATTACGACACACCCGACTGCAAGATGTACATTGCTCATCACAACCGCAAACTCAACAGGCAGAAATTGCGTTCACGAATTTATGTGGACAGCAATTTGGCTTTTTGCGAGATAAAGACCAAAAACAACAAGGGGCGTACAAAGAAGAAACGCGTTTCCATCGATTGTTCCGAATTTGGCACAATGTTGCAAAAGGACGATACACGAAATTTTGTTTCGGAACATTTAAGGTACGATGTCGGTGAATTGTCGCCCGTACTTGAAAACAAGTTTACTCGCATAACTCTTGTGAATGTCGAAAAGACCGAGCGCCTTACCATTGATATGAATGTTAATCTTATCAATCGTGTAACAGGCAAGTCGGCGTGCATTCCAAATCTTGTTATAATTGAACTGAAACAAGACGGACTTTGCCCGTCGTATTTCCGCGATGTGCTTCTCGACTTGCGCATAAAGCAGAAACGAATCAGTAAGTATTGTCTTGGCACTGTGCTTACAAATCCGAATATAAAGAACAACCGCTTCCGTAGAAAGATGCGGTATATTGAAAAACTGTGTAATACGAAAATTTTATGAAGAAATTACTTTTTCTAATGGTGGCGATTGCCCTTTTTGCAGTAAAAGGATTCGCTCAGGAACAGACCGCAGAAGTTGTTGCAACCGAAAATGACATCGAAGCAATTGCCGAAGATAATTCGAGTTTCATTGCTGACAACAAGGAATTCGACCCCGAAATTGCACGTGAGTTCGCCGACGAGATGACCGCAATCGCATCGCCAAACGACATTCTTGGTATTCCGCTGTGGAACAAGGACAGTCTGCTCTCAATGTTTGTTTTGTTCCTTGTGAACATTATAATCTGCTGGTTGATAGTACATTTCCTGTATTATCGCAAGAGCAAACGCAAAGACTATTACTTTACCTTCATGCTGTTTGGTACGACGGTGTTCCTGTTGATGAACCTGCTCAACAATGTGAACCTTGCTATGGGCTTCGCAATGGGTTTGTTTGCTATCTTCGGACTCATCCGTTACCGTACCGAGCCTTTGCCAATCCGCGAGATGACATATCTGTTTGTCATTATCGGCATTTCGGTAATCAACGGTTTAGCAATGAGCCATGGATACATTAATTTGCTGGCAGTAAATGTTTTGTTTATCATTGTAATACTGATTTTCGATGGTAATAGAGCAATTAAGCACGTGGCCACCAAGATTGTGCTCTACGAGCGCATAGAACTTGTGAAGCACGGTCGCGAGGAAGAACTTATTGCCGACCTCAAGGAGCGTACAGGTCTTGATATTCAGCGTATCGAAGTGGGTCACATTGATTTTCTGCGCGATGTTGCCTACATAAAGATTTACTACACGCCTATCAGTGACCAGATTAACAGCATTGACACTATGGTCAAGCATAAAGATTTTATGAAATAAAATTTGAAGTATTTCAAATACATAATAATATTAATGTCGAACTTGGTTTGTCTGTTCGCCTGCAGGGTGCAGGCGCAGACGACCGATTTTGGTGCTATTGTAGGTGCAGGATACTCTGGCAAGATTGTAAAGGGATTCGGTTATTCGGTGGAAGGCGAAGTAAAGACAGGTGGAAATTTTATCGAATTCAATCGATTTAAGGTTTCTGGCGGATTGGACTATTCATTCTGGAAAAGTCGCTTTAAAGTCTCGGCTGATTTCGACTATATTTTGAAAAATAGGGAAACTTACTTGGAGAATCGCTATCGCGTGAGTGGTGGAATTACTTATTCCGAGAAAATAAGAAGTTTCAAGTTGTCGCTACGCTCAAAGTATCAGGCATCATTCTACGATGAGTCGCACGCACCGCATAAGTTTAATCCCAAAACTTATATTCGCAACAGATTTGAGGTTTCGTATAGTTTTTTCAGCAAACCGGTAAAGTTGTATGCTTCTGCTGAAATGTTTATCCGCATGTATAAGCCCGATTCTCGCTTCATCGATGAGGTGCGTACAGTTGTTGGTGTAACTTATCGCCTAAACAAGAACAATGCGCTCGACTTTTATCTTCGTGCCGACAACGAAGTGCAGGTAAAGAATCCTGCAAACATTTATTATATCGGGGTGGGATATAGCTTTAAGTAGTTCTTACTTTTTGCCTAACAAACCTTCTATCTCCTTGTCGAAATCAGACATGAACAACCGATCTTGCACAATGCGGTATTTCTCAAACTCCGACTCTGCAAACGATTTTGCTTCCTCGGCTGATATTTTACCATTGTCCTCTAACAATTTACGGTCATCCATCATCAAGAATCGGTCTATGTATTTTGCCCAATCTTCCATTGTCATTGGAATATGCCGTTTTGCACGGTCTTCTGCAAGGTCAAGGAAGGCGTTCACAATTCTTCCAAGACTTTCCAGTTCTTGTCCTTTCAGGTAGTTCTTGGCAACAGAAACATCTGTCTTGACAATTTTTCCGTTTGGTGCGTTTTCCCAAGTTGTTAAGCCCATGTGTTCTTTTTCTGCATTTGCTCTTTCGAAAATAAGTTCGGCTGCAGTATGTCCATGAATTGCATAATGCAACTTGTTTTGAACTTTTGCAAAAAAATGCCGTGTTGTTGGAGCCTCCTTATTATAGTCAACAGCCGTAGCATAAAGGTCTGTCACTTTCTGGTACATCCGTCGCTCGCTCAAACGAATCTCACGGATTTCTGCCAGCAAATGTTCAAAGTAGTCTTCAGATAGGAAAGTTCCGTTTTCCAATCTTTTCTTATCCAATACATAACCCCTTATTGCAAATTGTCGAAGCACAGCAGTCGCCCACTGACGAAACTGCGTTGCACGAGTGGAATTTACACGGTAACCAACAGATATGACTGCATCAAGATTATAGAAATTTGTTGAATACGTCTTACCGTCATTGGCAGTATGTGCAAAATTTGCACGTACTGATTCCTGTTGTAATTCTTCAGAATCAAAAATGTTTTTCAAATGCTTTGTAATCACGCTTCTGTCCACATCAAATAGTACTGACATGGCCTTTTGTGTCAACCATATGGTTTCGTCGCGATAAAACACTTCCACACCATCTGTCTGATTTTGTGCCTGAAATATCAGGAATTCAGCCGTACTATTGCGAATCAGCAGGGATTTTTCTTCGGATGCTTCCATAAGCGTTACTTACATTTTCCATACAAAATTACAAAAAAACAATTTCGATATCTAGAAAAAGTAGAATGAATTGTCAACAATTAATCTTGATAGCTCTTCTTTATAAACATTCAATTTCTTTCAGCAACCCTTTGCATCCATCGTTCACATCCTGCCAAGTTGCTTCAAAATTGCCAGTGTACCACGGGTCGGCTACATCGCGCGGATGGTCGGTGTAATTCAGCAACAGAGAGATTTTGTGCAGTTTGTCTTCGCCAATCACCCGCTGCAAGTTGCGCAAGTTGTTGATGTCCATTGCAACAATGTAGTCGTAATGCTCGTAATCGCGGCGAGTAATTTGTCGTGCCGTTTTGCCCTCGCACGAAATTCCGTGCTCGGCAAGTTTGCGGCGTGCGGGCGGATATATGGGATTGCCAATCTCCTCGGTTGATGTTGCCGCTGATGCAATTTCGAACTGGTCGGCGATTCCTGCATCGGAAACCATTTTCTTCATTACAAACTCAGCCATAGGACTGCGACAGATGTTGCCGTGGCATACAAAAAGGATGCGTTTCATTTACGTCGTTTTTAGTTTTGTTGGCACAAAGGTAAATAATTTTGCAGTGCTTTTGAAAATGCATTTATGAATTAATTATATTTGCGTTTCATTACGCAAAACATTTCGTTTATGAGAAGAATATTATTGCCATTTGCATTTCTAATTGCCTTTTCTCTATATCTTAACGCACAGGAGAAAAAGGAATACAAGATAGGTACAATCGCTTTCTACAACCTTGAAAACCTTTTCGACACACTTCCAGGTGCAAACGATGTGGAATTTACCCCCGAAGGTCCAAAGAACTGGAACACTGAAAAATATTTCTCCAAGATTGACCGCATGGGTGGTGTAATTGTGCAGCTTGGAGCCGATGTTACTGGTACAGCACCTATGATTGTCGGTGTGAGCGAAGTGGAAAACATTACTCCTCTCAACGATCTTGTAAACAGCGAACCAATGAAGCCGTACAACTACAAAGTTGTCCATATCGATGGTCCCGACCGCCGTGGTGTTGACTGTGCTTTGTTGTACCGTCCCGAATATTTCAAGGTTACCAATGTGCGTATGCATCGCGTTGTTTCGGAGCAGGAAGGTTTTGTTACCCGCGACCAGATTGTTGTTTCGGGAATTTATGATGGGGAGGAAATGCATTTCATCGTTCTTCACTGGCCATCGCGTTTGGGTGGCGAAAAACGCAGTTTGCCTCGTCGTGCCGAAGCAGCAACCACTACACGCCAGATCTTCGACTCCATCATGGCAATCAACCCCAATGCCAAGATAATCGCTATGGGCGACCTTAACGATGACCCAATCAACAAGAGCTTGAAGGATTACTGCAAAACTGTTGGCAAGAAGGAAGAAGTAAAAGATGGCAAACTCTACGACCCAATGGAGGAACTTTACCGCAAGGGAATCGGTTCGTTGGCATACGGCGACAGATGGAATCTTTTCGACCAGATGATTTTCTCACCGGCATTTGTTAGCACCGACAGGTCAGCATACGTGCATTATGGAAGCCATGTCTTCAACAAGTCGTTCCTTACGCAGAAGGAAGGTCGTTACAAAGGTTATCCGTTGCGTACATACGTAGGCACAACATATCAGTCGGGTTATAGCGACCATTTCCCGGTTTATTCGTTTATAATAAAGGAAAAATAGTCATGCTAGTAAAGACTTTCGGTAGCGCCGTCGATGGCATAAATGCGCAGACCATAACCATTGAGGTTAATGTTTCCAACGGAGCAAAGTTTTTCCTTGTCGGATTGCCAGATAATGCCATTAAGGAAAGCGAGCAACGCATGATAAGCGCATTAAATAACAATGACTTCAAATGGCCAGGACGGCGAATTGTCATTAATATGGCTCCTGCTGACATGCGCAAGGAGGGTTCTGCATACGACTTGCCGATGGCTGTCGGTGTCCTTGCTGGTTCGGAACAGATTTCTGATGCCATGCTCGACAAGTACATAATTATGGGTGAATTGTCGCTTGACGGCAGTGTAAAGCCTATAAAAGGAGCGCTACCAATTGCTATAAACGCCAAGGAAGCAGGATTTGATGGAATTATTCTTCCAGTTGAAAATACTTTGGAGGCAGCGGTCGTTGATGGAATAAAGGTGTATGGCGTGCATAATATTACCGAAACCGTTGATTTCCTCAATGGAGACCGCGAATTGGAACAGGTTAAAGTTGATCTTGAAACCGAATTCCAGAAGTCGCTTTCGGAAAACGACCTCGATTTTGCTGATGTGAAAGGGCAGGAAAATGTAAAGCGCGCCCTTGAAATTGCTGCTGCTGGTGGACACAACATAATAATGATAGGACCTCCGGGATCAGGAAAGACAATGCTTGCAAAGCGAATTCCATCAATACTTCCTCCGCTCAGCTTAGATGAAGCCATTGAGACAACCAAGATACATTCGGTAGCAGGCAAAACAGAGGCAGGTTGTTCTCTGATGTTGCGTCGTCCGTTCCGCTCACCGCATCATACAATTTCGGATGTTGCTTTGGTTGGAGGAGGAACATATCCGCAGCCCGGGGAAATTTCACTCGCGCATAATGGGGTGCTCTTTCTAGATGAACTTCCTGAATTTAAGCGTACTGTTCTTGAAGTTATGCGTCAGCCATTGGAGGATAGAATTGTAACCATTTCGCGAGCAAAGTTTACCGTGGAATATCCAGCAAGCTTAATGCTTGTAGCATCAATGAATCCTTGTCCATGTGGATACTATAACCATCCCGACAAGGAATGTACTTGTACGCCAATGGCGGTGCAGAAGTATATGAGCAAGATTTCTGGACCATTATTAGACCGTATCGACATACATCTGGAGGTTACGCCAGTGAAGTTCGAGAAACTTGCCGACACACAACCTGCCGAGCATAGTGCCGACATCCAAAAGCGTGTGATTGATGCCCGTAAGGTTCAGGCGAAGCGGTTTGCAAAAAGCAAGAAGATTTATTGCAATGCGCAAATGTCATCCAAGCAGATTCGCGAGTTCTGCAAGCTCGATAGCACTTGCATTTCGTTGCTCAAAACCGCAATGGATAAACTTCATCTTTCCGCTCGTGCCTACGACCGTATTGTGAAGGTTGCCCGCACTATTGCCGACCTTGAACATAGCGACGGCATTCAACCTGCACACATTGCCGAGGCCATTCAGTACAGAAGTCTTGACAAGGAAAATTGGGGTCAGTAATAAGTAGTTGTAATCTATTTAGGTGCAGATAGAGGCGGATTTTGGGAAGTTGTTAGGTAGAAATATTCTTCACTCAAAAATACTTTTACCTTTTACAGTCAATCGTAAATCAAAAATCAAAAATCGTCAATTCGTCTTGACTCTATAGTTAGTCTTTACTTTTCCGCGTGAAATATCGTTTAGGCGACCTTTGAGGAAACGCTTGCGGATTGGGTTTATCTTGTCGCAAAAGACTATACCTTGCAGGTGGTCGAATTCGTGCTGCACAACTACAGCCCTGTTGCCTGACAGTTTCTCAGTTACTTCTTCAAAATTTTCGTTCAGGTAGGTGACAGTTATGTCGTAGTAACGTGTGACATTCTCGTGAATGTCGGGAACACTCAGGCAACCTTCCTCGAAAACAATCTTCTTGGTTCCTTCAAATGTTACCTTGGGATTTATCATTACTCGTTTGAAATCCTTGCAAATTGGGTCATCCTCGGCAAATGGTGACGCATCAATTACAAGTAGGTTAATGTTGAGACCAATCTGCGGTGCTGCAAGTCCAACGCCTCTAGAGTGGTACATTGTCTCGAACATGTTTTCGATAAGTTGCTTTATTTCAGGATAATTCTTGTCAATATCCTCTGATTTTTTCCTTAGAATCGGGTTGCCGTATAAAAGTATTGGAAGTATCATAGTTTTGAAAATTTTTCTTGTTCCATGTATGATTGAAGTATTATGGTCGCACTGATTTTATCGACCATTGTTTTGTCGCGACGCTGTTTTTTTGTCGTTCCGCCATCTATCATTGCCTGAAATGCCAGTTTCGATGTAAAACGTTCATCGACAGGGATAAAAGTCAAGTTTGGAAAGACTTTCTTCAAGCGGTTGAGTATTGGCGTTATGTATTGCATTGATTCGGATGGCGAATTGTCCATCTGCGTTGGCTGTCCGTATATTATCTTCTCGACATCATTTTTTGAAATGTAGTCGGTGAGGAACTTTTCCAATTCGCCAGAAGGAACGGTTTCCAAGGCAGTGGCAATGATTCTGCTCGGGTCGGTAACTGCGACTCCTGTCTTTTTGCGTCCTATGTCCAATGCCAAGTAGCGTCCCATTATTTGTCGGTGTTAAATTTGAATCCGTTGAGGAAATCCTTTATTGCCATGCGTTTTTTACCTTGCATCTGCAGTTCGAGTATTGAAACGAAGCCATCCTGTGTTGCTACTTTCAGGAACGACTTGTTGTCGGAAACGAATGTGCCTGCTTCAAAGTTATGTTTCTCAACGCTATACGATGAGGTAAATATCTTTGCTGTAATCTCGTCCTTCAAATAGCACCATGCAGCAGGATAAGGCGAAAGTCCGCGTATAAGATTGTGAATGTCAGCAGATTTTGCATTCCAGTTTATCTGGCAAAATTCCTTTGTGATTTTTGGCGCTGGATGCAGGCCTTCTGTGCGAATGGAATCTTGTTCAATAGCGTTTACATTTCCTTCTGCGATTATATCAACGGTCTTGCAAACGGCTTCGGCACCAATGTACATGAGCTTGTCGTACAAAGTTCCAATGTTGTCCTCCGGTTCGATTGGGCATTTCTCCTGCATGATGATTTTGCCGGTATCGATTTGCTCATCGATGTAGAAAGTGGTAATTCCAGTTTCGGTTTCGCCGTTGATTATGGCGTGGTTTATTGGAGCAGCGCCACGATAGTCGGGGAGGAGTGCTGCATGAAGGTTTATGGTTCCACGCTTTGGCATTGCCCACACTTCCTTTGGAAGCATACGGAAGGCAACGACCACATACAAATCAGCATTTATTTCTTTTAGTTGTGCAAGAAATTCGGGTGATTTCAGTTTTTCAGGCTGGAGAATCGGCAGATTATGTTCGAGTGCAAACTTCTTTACATCCGAAAACTGTATGTTCTTTCCGCGTCCTGTTGGTTTGTCGGGAGTTGTGACAACTGCTTTCACATTGTAGCCCTTGTCGAGCAAAGTTTTCAACGAGGTAACCGCAAATTCGGGCGTACCCATGAATATGATAGGAATGTCTGTCATGGCTTATTCTGCTGTCATTGCAAGTCTGAATCCGTAAGGACCTCCGCAGGTGCTTGGTGTGCGCGAGTAGCGGTACGACACGCGGCTGAACTTTTCGTTTAGGAAA
>JAGCDJ010000040.1 GCA_017651185.1 Bacteroidales bacterium
CCTTTCGTTGTGGATTCGGTATATATTGAGAATATCAACGGTGTCGATTTGAAGGTGCAGGAATTTTCTTGCACGATGTACGGACTATACGGCGAGAATAATGAGATTTACAGCGAGAAAATAATAGAGAGGATTGGAAGCGAGAAGAGTTTTTTCTATCATCCGGAATGTCCTGGCGATGTGTTTGTATATACAGGTCTTAGGTGCTACAACGACGATGAAGTTTCGTACAGAAGTAATATGTGGAATCGTTACGAATGTGACGAGCGAATTGATGAGAGTCCAATCTTCAGTACAAATTGGATATGGAGCACATCTGCATTTTCTTCTTTCGACAATAGGCCTTGCGGAAGCTACTACATGAAGCTGGTTGATGAGCATAGTTCCGACTTTAAGCTGATGAAGTCAACCGATGAAAACCACACCTACTGGGTTGATGCTGGCTATATGAGATTCTATAACGGCAAGGCGTATTATTTCCGCAATGCTGGTGATGAATCTGTTCTGCTGTACGATTTTACTTTGGAAGAAGGCGACGAGTTTTATGTAGATGCGCTTCAAACAAACCTAGTTGTGGATTCGGTTGGAAGTATGACGGTTGATAACAGGGAAAGAAAGGTTTTGTATCTTTCGGCAATGGGACAGCAGGTTGTATGGTGCGAAGGAATTGGTTCTCTTAATGGGTTGCTTAATAATTATGGCAACATTGGTATTACTGGTGGTTCAGAAGAGTTGCTTTGCGTACAGCACAATGATGAAATCATATACCACAATCCGCATTATGACGAATGCTATATAATCGGGTATCATTATTTTGATCCAAGAAGCAAATGGACAGTCGTGCAGACAAATTTCTTTGACCCACGATACTATAGGGAGTATAATTACGAGGTTTCAGGAGATACTTTAATTAATGATGTGTACTATTACAAGATATTGTGTGATGGGAATTATTATGCCGCATTAAGAGAATCGCACGACAACAAAATATACGCATATTTTTCAAGTTATAATGGTCCGTTTATGCAGCCTGGTGAATATTTGATATATGATTTTGATTGGACTCCAAACAAAACTTTGTATTGCCAATTGTTATATGATAATAGTATGTTTGAGCAAGCCACTTTGGGAAGTACAATAGATTCTATTTTATTACTTGATGGCAATTATTATAAATGGAATGGAGACATAATACAAGGAATAGGTAGTCTTAGTGGCTTCTTTTGGTATTCTATACCACATGCAACTGATGGGTCAGACTATGGTTTACATACTTTCTACAGAAATGATGTTTTAGTATATCGCAATCCGACCCTTGACGGTATTGCAGATGATTGTAATAACAGAATCAGCGTTTACCCCAATCCATCTTCTGGCAAATTCAATATATCAGTCGATGGTAATGAAGGTCGTGCCGACATTTACGATTCGCTTGGCAGAAAGGTAACTAGCATTGAGAATATTACCGATGGTGCCGAAATAGACTTGTCGGGACACGGCAAGGGCGTTTTCATGGTTGTTTTCTATGTCGATGGTAGATCATACGAAAAGAAGGTAATTGTTGAATAGCGACGCAATGCTTTGTGCCGTTATGACTAGGTATGAAATAGATTTAATATCATCAATAATTCACATAATCTCACATTTCCGTAATTAACACCCATTTTGTTAATTAAAAATAAGGTATAGGCCAGATTTTGGCGTAACGGTGTTGTATTTTTGCAAAGCAAAAATTTTTGTTCAATGGCAGAAAACAACAACATAAGCAATTACACCGACGACAACATTCGCACCCTCGAAGGTCTTGAGCACGTGCGTCTGCGTCCCGGTATGTACATTGGCAAGCTCGGCAACGGCGAGGCTTCAGACGATGGTATTTATGTCCTCGTTAAGGAAGTCATCGACAACTCAATAGACGAGTTCCGTATGCATTTCGGGCTTAATATCGAAATCAAGCTTAGGGAAAACACAGTTTCGGTTCGCGACTTCGGACGAGGAATCCCGCAGGGAAAGATGATAGATGCCGTATCGGTGATGAATACAGGTGGTAAGTACGACTCCAAGGCTTTCCAGAAGTCGGTCGGTCTGAACGGCGTTGGTACCAAGGCAGTAAACGCTTTGTCGGTAACATTTACCGTTAAGTCGTTCCGCGACGGAATGGTAAAGCAGGCCGATTTTGTGAAAGGCAAACTGGTGAAGGAATACGACCTTGTTCCGACAACCGAAAAGAACGGTACATACGTTGAATTTACCCCCGATGAGGAGATTTTCGGACACTACCGTTTCCGCGAAGAATACCTCGAAACGATGTTCCGCAACTACAGTTACCTCAACACAGGACTTACACTTAATTTCAACGGCAAGAAATACATTTCGAAAAACGGTCTTCTCGATCTTGTGAAAGAACGCCACAACTCGGAACCGCTTTATCCGCATATTCACCTCAAAGGCGACGACATCGAGATTGCATTCACCCACACCGATCAGAACGGCGAGGAATACTATTCGTTTGTAAACGGACAATACACTTCGCAGGGCGGTACTCATCAGAGCGCATTCAAGGAACACATTGCCCGTACCATCAAGGAATACTACGGCAAAAATTTCGAGCCGCAAGATATACGTAGCGGAATCGTGGCTGCCATTGCAATAAATGTCATTGAACCTACTTTCGAGAGCCAGACAAAAATCAAGCTCGGTTCTGCAAATATGGCACCCGAGAAGGATGCTGACGGCAATCCATATCCGCTGTCGGGCGTTAGCGTAAACAAGTTCATCGGCGATTTCATTAAGCGCGAGGTTGACAACTATTTGCACAAGAACAAGGATATTTCCGACAGGATGCTTGAGAAAATCCAGTCATCCGAAAAGGAGCGCAAGGCAATGTCGGGCGTGCAGAAACTTGCTCGCGAGAAAGCAAAAAAGGTTAGTTTGCACAACGAAAAGCTTCGCGATTGCCGCATCCACTACAACAGCAATAATCCTCGTCGCGACGAAAGTACAATCTTCATCACCGAGGGTGATTCGGCAAGCGGTTCAATCACCAAGAGCCGTGATGTTACCACTCAGGCTGTGTTCAGTTTGCGCGGTAAGCCTCTCAACTCGTACGGAAAGACCAAGAAGGTTGTTTACGAAAACGATGAGTTCAATCTTTTGCAGGCAGCCCTCAACATAGAGGAGGGAATCGAAAACATCCGCTATCGCAACGTAGTAATCGCTACCGATGCCGATGTCGACGGTATGCACATCCGACTGCTGCTGATAACCTTCTTCCTGCAGTTCTTCCCCGACATAATCAGGCAAGGTCACCTGTATATCCTAGAAACACCGCTTTTCCGCGTGCGCAACAAGCAGGAGACAAGGTACTGCTACACCGAGTCGGAGCGCGACGAGGCACAAAAGAAGATTAAGAATTCGGAAACTACCCGATTCAAAGGTCTTGGTGAAATCAACTGGCAGGAATTCAAGAACTTCATCGGTCCCGATATGAAACTGTCGCCCGTTACCCTGTCGAAGGACGACAACATAAAGGCATTGCTCGAATATTTTATGGGCAACAACACTCAGGAACGACAAAATTTCATTATCGAGAACCTCAGAATGGAGGAAGACTAAAAACTGGAAATTATGGACGACGAAAACAAAAATATACCGCAGGACGATACCAAGGCTATCGAGGTGGAACTCAACCCCGAAACTGGTGTTACCATTACCCGCATGAAAAACATGTTCCAGAACTGGTTCCTGGACTATGCTTCATACGTAATTCTTGAGCGTGCCGTGCCGCACATTTACGACGGTTTGAAACCCGTACAACGTCGTATCCTTCATGCAATGAAGCAGATAGATGATGGTCGTTTCAACAAGGTAGCAAACATTGTAGGTCAAACCATGCAGTATCATCCTCACGGCGATGCAGCAATCGGAGGCGCATTGGTACAGCTCGGACAAAAGGACTTGCTCATCGATACTCAGGGTAACTGGGGTAACATTCTTACAGGCGATAGCGCTGCTGCTCCGCGTTACATAGAGGCACGCCTTTCGAAGTTCGCCCTTGAGGTGGCATTCAACAACAAGACTACTTTCTGGAAGGATTCATACGACGGACGTAAGCAGGAACCTATAAACCTGCCTATAAAGTTTCCGCTTTTGCTGGCTCAGGGTGTCGAAGGTATTGCAGTAGGTCTTAACTCTATAGTTCTGCCGCACAATTTCAACGAACTGCTGGATGGTTGTATAGCAGTGCTTAGGGACGAGCCGGTGCAACTTTATCCCGATTTCCCAACAGGTGGTCTTATTGATGTGAGCCGCTACAACGATGGTCAGCGTGGTGGCAAGTTGCTTATCCGTGCCCGAATCGAAAAGGTTGACAAGAAAACTCTTGCCATAAGAGAAATACCTTACGGACAGACCACCAGCGGAATCATTGACACAATTTTGAAGGCCAACGAAAAGGGCAAAATCAAAATCAAGAAAGTTGACGACAACACCGCCGAAAATGCCGAAATCGTCATCGAACTGCAAGCTGGAGTTTCGGCAGATGTTACTATTGATGCACTTTATGCATTTACAAACTGTCAGGTTTCAATATCTCCAAATGCCTGCGTAATTGAGGAGGACAAGCCACGTTTTGCATCGGTTACCGAAATTCTTGAGGCCTCGGTGCGCAACACTTTGGAACTGCTCCGTCAGGAACTGAAAATCAAGATGAACGAACTCGAAGAGCAGTGGCATTACCAGTCGCTCGAAAAATGGTTCATCGAAAAACGCATTTACAAGGAAAAAGCTTACGAAAATGCTGGATCCAACGATGAGGCAGTAGAGTTCATCCATTCCAAGATTATCGCTCACAAGCTGAAACTTATGCGCGAAGTCACAACCGAAGATATTCTGAAGTTGCTTGAAATAAGGATGAAGCGAATTCTCCGTTTCAACATCGAGAAGGCCGATGAGGATTTGCTTGCAATACAGGAGCAGATAAAAGCCGTACAGAACGACCTCGACCATATTGTTGACTACACCATAAATTACTACAAGCACATTAAGGAAAAGTACGGCGAAGGTCGCGACCGCAAAACCGAAATCCGCAACTTCGATTCAATTGATGCCGGCGAGGTGGCTGTTGCAAACGAAAAGCTCTACATCAACAAGGAAGAAGGTTTCGTGGGCTATGGCTTGAAGAAGGACGAATATGTATGCGATTGCTCCGACATCGACGACATCATTGTCATCCGCGAAGATGGTACATATCAGGTGTCGAAGGTTGCAGAAAAGGCATTCTTCGGCAAGGGAATCATCCATGTGGCTGTTTACCGCAAGAACGACAAGCGCACCATATACAATGTGGTTTACCGCGACGGTAAGTCGGCAACATCATACATCAAGCGTTTTGCAATTACAAATGTCATTCGCGACAAGGAATACGACATCACCAAGGGAACTCCAGGTTCTAAATTGTTGTATTTCAAGGCAAACGCCAATGGTGAAGCCGAAGTTATCTCCTGCAAGTTGAAGCCAAAGCCAAAATTGCGCAAGCTCACATTCGAGGTTGATTTCAAGGATATTGCCATAAAGAACCGTGATGCACAAGGAAATATTTTCGCTCGTACCGAAATTCACAAGATTACGCAGAAGGAAGAAGGTATTTCAACGCTCGGTGGTCGCAAGATTTGGTTCGACAAGGATGTTTTGCGTCTGAATGTAGATGGACGCGGACAGTACTTGGGCGAATTCTCTGGAACTGACAAGATTCTCGTTGTCACCAATGGAGGCGACTGCATTTTCACCAATTTCGACCTTTCGAACCACTACAACGACGACATTCTGATAATAGAAAAGTACAATCCCGATAAGGTTTTCACAGCCGTTCATTTCGATGCCGAACAGAACTTCTATTATCTTAAGCGTTTCAATGTACAGGAAATGACAAAACCGCAGTCGTTTATTTCGGAATACGAAGGCTCGTACATGCTTGCCGTCAACGAGGACAAGCATCCGCAGCTGAAGATAACCTTCGGTGGCAAGGATGAAAAGCGCGAGCCGGAAATCATTGATGCCGAAGAATTTATCGGAGTTAAGGGTATTACTGCACGAGGCAAACGACTTACTACATATGCTGTTAAGGAAATTTGTTTCATCGAACCGCTTGTCAAGCCCGAGGACGAAAAACCGGAGGAAGAAGAACCGCAAGTAGAGGAAGCTCCTGAAACCGATGATGGATTTATGCCCGACAGCGGGACGCAGATGAGTCTGTTCTAATGTCTAACAGACTTGAAGGCTAACAGCCTTGCTGGTTCACAGCCTTGCAGACAGACTCTAAAGTCGTTTGAATGGTTTCGCCGTTTCTACGCTGACGCTGTTTCTAAAAAACGGAATGTCATTCTGAACTTGTTTCAGAATCTGCTAATCTATTGATGATCATAGGTTATGCTGACAGCATAATGTTTATGGCATAATTGTTTATAAAACGAATCTATTTGATTGTGTATAAATACATTACGATTGATTTTTGGATATATAATTGTAGGGCAGGTTTCAAACCTACCCCTACAATATATCACAAACTTTTCGTTTTATTCCTTTATGAATTTCTTTTGGATAACATTCGCGCCATTCGACAGGCTCAGTGAGCGAAGACGAACAAAATAAACGCCTGCCGTCAATCCATTTACATCGCATACCGCTTTGTTCCCATTCACTTTCTTGCGATAAACAACCTGTCCCATAACATTCACAATCTCTATTTCGGAAATTTGTTCTGATGATGTTATGTTGAGAATGTCATTTGTCGGATTCGGGAAGATGTCTATATCTTGAAAGTCATAAGTTTCTGCAACGACAGGCACATTAACAACATTCAGTCTAATACGTTTCTCGTACAGGTTTTCATATCTTGTTTTTAATGTTTCAGCGCCAACATAGCGCAGTGTTGCATTTTCGCCAGAAATCTCGATATGTTGGGTTACAGTTGACCACGAAGTACCGTTTGTCGTGCTTACCGTAAAATGACTTGCCACGCTGTCAATATGCTCAAAGTTATCATCGCTTTCTGCGTGCAGGAATATTGGTGTGGCGGCACGAAGTGCTATGCTGTCGTTCTCGAATCCTAGCGGAATAGGATAGCGACCTTCGGCATAACTCCAACCATCGCCAAGCATAGCGCGGAGTTCGGGAGTGTCGCCTGTGAGTTGCGAAGTAAGACGACCTTCAACTGCACCAATTGTATCGTTGCTGATACCTCTGTTCATTTGCTTGTCGTAATAGTTGTTGTGCAAATTATTTTCTTCAAAATAATTATCAATATAATTAATAAAAGCACCTGAAGTATTACCTACATTGAAGCAATTTTCTACTATATAGCTGTATTCCATAACATCACTTACACATCCAAACATTCCTATTGGCAGGGTGTCATTTTCCAAGAGTACATTTCCAGTTATATGACCATTGGCATTACCAACATTAAGGCAATTTATTATCATTCCGCCTGATGTTTGTCCAATTGTCAAACCTTTTACAGAATTATTGGTTTCTATGCATTGAATATTGCCGAGATTTATGCAGTTCCGAACAACAGCCACTATAGTGTCATATACCCAGTGCATATTTACAGAATCGTAATAAATATTAAGCATATCGCTGTTATCCACAAGAATGCCAGAAATTTCATATTGGGCATTATTCATATTGCCGACATTCATGCAGAATTCAACTATTCCGCCGTAGTTTTGATCTAGAATGCCAGCAGATCTTGCCGTCTCTTCCTTGGGGTTTAAATCAGCATAGTTGATACAATGTGAAACTATTCCACCTTCTCCATTATAATAACCAATGCCAAAAAAATAGAAACCCATTCTTGTCTGGGTGTAATTAGTTACATACTCAACTATACCATAATTATCTCCAAACATACCTCCATATTCATCTTCAGGAAGATAACTATTACAATCGAAATCCATAGAGCAATGAGAGATGTGTCCATAGTTATTTCCAACAATCCATACCATGCCTTGTGTTTTTATTTTACCACGAAAATCAATAGAATCAATTACTCCTGTTTCGCCTATGCACATTAAAAATGACCGCGACGATTCATAAGACATAGATAATGTA
This sequence comes from Bacteroidales bacterium, assembly GCA_017651185.1. GTDB lineage: Bacteria > Bacteroidota > Bacteroidia > Bacteroidales > ML635J-15 > Bact-19. The sequence continues at coordinate 8,113 of JAGCDJ010000040.1, forward strand.
AGGGTATGCCCTCCTCCATGCAAATACCCATTAAACCTTTTATAAGAATGCATATCGCTAACAAAACCAAGATAACCGACAAGGCGAGTTGTTATAGTATCTATGTCGTTCATCAGTCGCAGATGTATTCCCGAAAAATCACCATATATTGATTGGGGGTCATTATACTCTAAAGCGAACTGATTCCAGTGTTCAATATTATAAATTCTATATGGATCCGATTCCGAACCAGCCCCGCCGCCAAGGAATTGAGCGTAAGTAAGTACTGTCATAAGGCATCCGCAAATTGTTGAAACTATTCTTTTCATAAGACAAAATATTTATTAGGAATTGGAGACTGACATATTGTTCACTATGTGTTAATCTTAATATGACAACATCGCAAAGATAACAACTTTCTCAATACAAAATGCAATTTTCATAGGATTTTTTGAGATAATACACAATATGCATAATGTCAATATATTAGACTATAAATTTCAAAATATTTCTAAAAAAGTACAATTTTTTAGTATATTAATGACTATTACTCAAATATATTATTTAGTTATTTATATATCATTCATTTTTACAAAAATTTGAATACAATAATATCATCGAAAATAGGCGACTAAATAGATGTTTTTTAGTGATGAAATGGCAATTTTGTTGCATAAATTTTGCATGACTAATTTAAGGTTATATATGTTGAGACGCAAAATTTTGCGTCAGTACAATGTGTTGCGCTGATAATATTATATTTATCCACCAACAATAAATATAATCTGCACATTATGCTCTAAAATTTAATATAAATCATCGTTTTGGAATGTCATTATAAGTGTTTGATATTTTGTGTGTTGAACAAATGATTGTGAGTAAAATATGCCCTAAAAACAAGCACAAGGAGAAAAATGAATTATTTTTGCAACTTGTTAAAAGGCAAACTATATGATAAAACGTTTATTATCAAGCATATTTGCTATTGTCGCATGTATTATATTATGTGCAGAAGGTTATTCGCAGTCGGCAAAACTTAAAGGCAAGGTTACTGACGAAGCCACAAAGGAAGGTCTTTTCGGTGTAAATGTCATGGTGACAAGCACAAACGAGAAGGTAAAGACTGGTACAAGTACTGATTTTGATGGCAATTACGAAATCGCACTGCCTGCTGGTTCATACAAGGTTAAGTACAATTATATAGGGTACAAAAATCATAACGAGGACATAACTATTTCTGGAGCAGACATTACAAAGAATGTGGTTCTTGCCCAGGATGCCGAAATCATCGATGAGGTGGTTGTGAGTGCCGGTAAGTACGAGCAGAAGTTGCAGGACATCACCATTTCAATGGAAGTCTTGAAACCGCAGGCGATTGAAAACAAGAATACTTATAATATTGAATCGTCGCTCAACAAGGTTCCGGGCGTTGATGTCAACAACCACCAGCCGAGTATCCGCTCTTGCACGGGCTGGAGCTATGGTGCAGGTAGCCGTGTTATGATTTTGGTTGACGAAATGCCAATCATGTCGGCTGACATTGCCGATGCAAAGTGGAACTATATTCCTACCGAGAACATTTCGCAGGTTGAGGTTCTGAAAGGCGCTTCATCGGCATTGTTCGGTTCGCAAGCATTGGGCGGTGTAATTAACATCCGTACTGCATATCCTACATCGGAACCGATGACAAAGGTAAATGCTTTCTTTGGTGTTTATGGCGATCCTGCCGACGACCGTTTCAGATGGTGGGGCGAAGAACAGAATCCTGCCTACTATGGAGCAAGTTTCCTGCATAGCCAGCAGTTTGGCAACTTCGACTTTGTTCTCGGTGGAAACTTCTATAAGAATGAAGGGTTCCGCGATACTGAAAACGAACGTCGTGCCCGCTTGAACACAAATCTCCGCTATCGTTTCAAAAAGGTTGATGGTCTTTCCATTGGCGTGAATGCCAACTACATGCTCAACCAGATTAGCGACTTCTTCATGTGGAATTCGGATACAACTCCGTATGTTTCGAATACTATGTTTGGCGGTTCATCAGCACCTACTCAGGGCTACCGCGTAAATGTTGACCCGTTTATACAGTACATTTGCCCGAAAAACGAGGACAGGCATAGTCTTCGTACTCGTTTCTTCCGCACATTGAACGAAGTTGTAATCGATACGATGAAGAATAGTCGTGGTGATGTTTGGTATGCTGAATATCAGTACCAGAAGTCGTTGGAACACTGGAAGATTTCGGCTGGTGCCGTTGACAACTATCAGGAGGTAGTGTCGAATATGTTCAGCAATCACTACAGCAACGAGGTCGCAGCATACGTTCAGGGCGATGCCCGCTATGGCAGGTTGAAGTTCTCGCTTGGTGTACGTTTCGAGTATTTCAAGGTTGATACTTCAATGACAAAGACGGAACTAAAGTTTGGCAAGGATACTGTAAATATTCCGATTAAGCCTGTTACTCGTCTTGGTGTCAACTATCAGGTTGCAGAGGCAACATTCCTGCGTGCATCGTTTGGACAGGGCTACAGATTCCCTGCAGTTTCCGAAAAGTTCATTTCGATGGCTCTTGGAGCTGTTAAGGTTTTCCCGAATCTTAACCTTACTCCCGAAACAAGCTGGAGCGTGGAGGTCGGAGCAAAGCAGGGCTACAAGTTTGGAAAATGGAAAGGTTTTGCCGATGCAGCAGTATATTTCCAGCGAATGTACAATATGATGGAATTTGGCTTTGTCGTGCTTAATTCTCTTACTGGCGAACCATACGAACTTGGTCAGGTTGGTGATCCCGAAATGGGTTTCCAGTGTGCCAATGTAGGAAATGCCGACATTTTTGGTGTTGACCTTTCTGGCGTAATAACAGGTCCGCTTGGCAACTGGGGCGAATTTAATGCAATGGTTGGTTACACATATAACAATCCAAAGTATATTTCCGATGACATTGATCCATCAACTTCAACTGATGATAAAACATTGAAATACAGATATAAACATTCAATAAAAGCCGATGTCAGCTTGACTGCAAAATGGTTTGAAATTGGCTTCGACCTAGTTTGGAAGAGCAAGGTTAAGAATGTTGACCGTCTATTCTGCGATGAGCGTCCTGCAGAGGATGTCATTGGTGACTATGCTGTGCTTAGTGCGCTCATATTGCCCGGATACTGGGACTATCGCATTAGAACTGCCGAACAAAACTTCTGGAACATCGACTTTTATGTAGGTGTAAAACTGTACAAGGAAACAAAACTTTCCTTCCATGTTAAAAACCTATTGAATCAAGTATATTGTGGACGTCCGGGTGACATTTGTGCTCCACGCCGCTTTGAAGTATCATTATCAGCAAAATTTTAAATTTTAGAATATGAAAAAAATTGTATCAATTATTTTGTTTGCCATTATTGCTTTTGTTGCAAACGCACAAATGGGTATAAACGATCCGATTATAATATGTGGAGAAGGACAATCCTGCCCACCTGATTATAATGGCCATTTTTCTAGTGGCGTAGTTCCTTACGCTCCGGATGTAAACAGTGAATACTTTCCAGAAATTAGAACTTGCGAACCTCTTGATGTGTGCATAACCATGCATTGTCCTGCATCTATAAATCCAGCTTCTGTTGGACTTGGCACCATTAATTATTCAATCAACTTGAGTGGAATACAAGTAAAAGGCTTTGGCGGTTTGCCCGAAGGTGTAGATTATTGCCTTTCGGATGCAAATTGGCAGCCAGATGGATATTACACAATTCATCTTACAGGAACTCCAACACAAGCAGGACCATTTCAGCTTAAGTTAAGGGCTGTATTATCGACAACTCTTATTTCATTGAATACCGATACATTCTTCCCTAACGGAATGGATGCCATCCAGGTTACGGTACAAGAAGCAACTCCTCTTGTCGCAGGATTTACTGCTGATGCAACAAATATTGCAGCAGGTACTGCAGTAAATTTCACAAATACTTCAACTGGTTATCAGGCAACTCGCACTTGGACTTTCGAAGGTGGCAATCCTGCAACATCGACAGAAGCAAATCCTCGTGTAATATATTCTACCCCTGGTACATATCAAGTTTCGTTGACAGTTACTAATGCTTGCGGTGAAAACACCAAGACCGAGACATCTTACATTACTGTTACCGAAGCGCAGACTGGCGAAGCTCCAGAAGCCGATTTCTCATTTGCAACAACTCAGTTGGAAGAAGGTTTCTCGGTTCAGTTCAACGACCTTAGCACAAACTTGCCGGAATCGTGGAGCTGGACTTTTGCAAACGGAACACCTGAATCTTCAACAGAACAGAACCCAGTGGTAACATTCGCCGAAGAAGGCGAATACCTAATTTCGCTTGTCGCTGAAAACGAATTTGGTCGCGATTCTGTTGCCCGTACAATAAATGTCGTAGGCATCAACGACTACAATGTCGATGATATGGTAAGCATTTACCCTAACCCGACAAGCAGCATACTAAACATCGAAGCAGAGAATCTTATTTCTATAACAATTTTTGATATGTCGGGAAAAATTGTTTACTTTGTCGATGAAAATTGCTCTACGGCAGGCATCGACCTAAGTAGTTTCGCAAAATCAGAATACATGATTAAGGTGGAAACTAAGGAAGGAACTTCTGTAAAGCGAATTATTAAAATGTAATTGAGTTTAATTTTTAAATTTAGTATCGATATGAAAAAATTTTTACTTTCAGTGATTGCAATTTTTGCAATGACAATTTGCGGATTCGCACAAATGGAAGTTTGCTCCGATGCTTGTGCACCGCACGCAAACGAGGCGGACTACTCAACCGGCGTTATTCCAATCTACCCGCAAAGCCAGGATTTTCCTGTACTCACTGTCGGCGTTCCAGTTGACCAATGTGTAAGCATCAGAATTCCGAGCGAGATTAACGGCAGCGCGATTATCAGTGTTTTAGGTTTCATTACGGTTTCCGTCAATAGCGTTATTGTAAACGAACTTGTAAACCTACCTGACGGACTTACGGCCTGCGCCAGTGCCAACCCAATGTCAGCAAATGAAACTTACACTCTGCGAATCACAGGAACTCCTACAACAGCAGGCACCTACAATTTAAACATGAGAGCCGAAATCGATGGTTCAGTAAGCCCATTCGGTAACATAAGTACGGTAAACGGCTACACCAACGGCACCAATGGCGTTGCCACCAACATTACAATTTCTGTAGTTGAAGCAGGTGCAGAAGCAACACCTATAGCAAGAATCACTTCCGACCCAGCAACCTCAACAGGTGGTCTTACCGACTGGACACAGGCTATCCGTATTGCACAGGGTGAAACTGTTTCTTACACAAGTTCAAGCTCTAATGCAGACCATGTAGCATGGACTTTCGAAGGTGGCTCTCCTGCAACATCAACGGCAAACACAGCAACTGTTACATATGCTAATACAGGTACATTTACAACAACCTTGGTCGCCTACAGCGAATCTGGAGAATTGAGAGACACCGCTACAGTAAGCGTTGTAGTTAGCGAAGCTCCTGTTGTTTTCAATGTTGATTTTGTAGCAGACAACACTACAGTACTTGTAGGACAGACTGTTAATTTCACCAATAATGTTACAGCAACCCAGAATGGTCAACCATACACAGGCGAAATTTTCTATAGCTGGAGCTTTGATGCTGATGGCGGAACTGCAGGTATGCTTGCAACCTCGACGGATGCAAATCCAGCTTATTCATATACCGCAGCAGGTGTATATTCTGTAAAACTTGCTGTTGCAACTTCACAATATGGAGTATATATGACAGCCGACACTTTGGTAAGACATGCTTATATCACAGTTCAGGAAGACGATTTGGCTGTTATTGCTGATTTTACAACTAATCCAGAGGCAACTTCGTCATTGTTTAGCGGAACATCAGTTAACATTATAGTTGGAGAATCAATAGTTTACACTAGTGCTTGCAACGAAAACACAACTAGCATAGCATGGACTTTCCAAGGTGGTGACCCAGCAACTTCAACAGAAAATCAAGTAACTGTTACCTATGCTACAGCAGGCACTTATACAACTACACTAGTTGCTTACGGTGCTGATGACAGGCAAAGCACAAAGACCTTGACCGTTAATGTAAGCGAACCTACTGTTGAAGCAAGCTTCACAACCGACCCTGCTTACACAGATTTATATATATACCAGATGCTTGCTATTGAGACAGGAACAACTGTTACCTATACAAGCACTTGCAATTCATATACCGACCATGTAGCATGGACATTTGAAGGTGGTAGCCCTGCAACTTCAACGGAGGATGTTGTTAATGTTACCTACGGTACAGCAGGTAGTTACACTACTACACTCATTGCTTACAGTCAAGATGGAACGTTAACCGATACCGTTACTCTTTCAGTAACTGTTACAGATCCAGTTGCTGTTGAAGAAAATGCTATCAGCGAAATCAGTGTTTATCCTAACCCAACAAGCTCAATTATCAACATTGCTGCTGAAGGAATGCAGAACATTACTATCATCGACATGACAGGCCGTGTAGTAATGAGCAAGGATGTAAATTCTAACTTTGAAACTATCAGCGCAGAAGGCTTTGCAAAGGCTAACTACATGGTTAGAATTGCAACTGCTGATGGCGTTGTTGTTAAGAACATCGTTGTAGAATAAAATTTTGTCATATTAATTGTTTTTAGGGCGGATGTATTTCCGCCCTTTTTTTATCCGTTGGATTCATACTATCATCAAAACAATAAGGGCGCAGTTTGCGCCCTTATTTTGTCTTGAAAACCATCCAATCCTTTCGGTTAGAATGAACTATTGAATCCTTGAATTTTTAAATTATTGAATCATTAAATTGTTGAATCTTTGAATCTTTGAACCATCGCAAAGCATTGCGATGCTACAATCGTTTTACAACTTTTCAATTTTCAACTTCCAACTTTCAACTTTCTATCTACACTTCGCTGTCGTAGTCAATTCCCTGCTTCTTCAAAATCTTCTTTACATACATTGCAAAGAACGCCAGGAATGCAAAGCATAGCACTGGAATTACATACGAATAATGTATTCCGAAGCCATCAGTTGATGAAAGCGTCTGCATATAGTCAGCCAACTTGCCTTGAATAGGCGGAATAACAGCGCCACCGAGAATCATCATTACGAGGAATGCTGAGCCTTGTGTCGTATATTTGCCAAGTCCTGCCAATGCAAGGTTGAAGATTGAAGACCACATTATTGAGCAGAACAAACCGCCAGCCATAATTGTATAGACCGAAACCATTCCTTCGGTGCAGATGCCTATCAGCATCATGCATACGGCTAGCACTGCGAAAATAAACAAGGTGCGTGCCGGTTTGTTCTTTGTGAAGAAGAATGCTGCTATCTGAATGGCTATAAGTGCAATGTAGGGAAGCAGAACCACTATGCTGTATTGTGAAATTGCGTTTACGCCCAAAACTACGCCGAATGCCACCAATGGTACGACTATGGTAAGAATCTTTTTGGTAGTCGATTTAAAGTCGAAGGCTGCAACTGCACCAGTCCAGCGACCAATCATAAGGCTTCCCCAGTACATTGAGATGAAAGGAGCAACTTCGTTGGCTGCGAATCCGCCGAAGTCGGGCTTTTGGAGAAGTTCTCCGAAGTTACTTACTGTCGAAACTTCAACGCCAACATAGACGAAGATTGCTAGCATACCAAATACCAATTGCGGGTACTTCATTGCGCCCCAACCATCGGGTTTCTTCTTTGCCATTCCGTTCACGGAAAGTAAGGTTCCAAAAACTATCACCAATGCTGCCATTAGGAATATCACGCGGAAAATCTCCACATTTTCCATGTCTGAGAAACTTTCACGGTAGCTCATAAATACAGGTATGAACATTGCCACTAGCAAAACGGTCATTATTGTTAGGGCGACAAGTGCCTTGCTTGTCTTTTCGGTCTTTTCGGTTGATGTGTCGTTTGGTAGTTTCTTCGAGAAGAAGAAAATTGCTGCTGCTATGAGGAACAAGACGCCAACGCCGGCATATAGTATTTCGGCCTTGCTGATTTCAAGGTTTGCGATTTCTTCGTCGCTAACTGCTGCGGTAGTTCCGAAAAGGAGCAATGCCACGATAATCGGACCAATGGCTGTGCCGAACGAGTTGAGGCCGCCGCAAAGGTTAATTCGCGATGCACCAGTTGCCGGCGGACCAAGGGTTATTGCAAACGGATTTCCTGCCGTCTGTTGCAACGAGAATCCAAGTGCTACAACAAACAAACCAATAAGCATTCCCATAAAGCTGTTTGCACCAACGGCAACAATCATTGCTGCTGCACCTACCGCCGAAAATAGCAGTCCGAACACTATAGATTTCTTGTAGCCAAATCGTGCGATGAAGTCGTTGCGTCTAACAACCGAATAAGCGAAAAGTATCAAAGCTCCGACATAATATGCAAGGTAGAACGCAAAGTCGATAAGCTGGCTCTGGAACTGGTCCAAGTTGAAGTAATGCTTGCAGAACGGAATGAAAATGCTGTTTCCTGCTGCCATGAAGCCCCAGAAGAAGAATACTATAATAAGTATTGACAAGGCTCCGTAGTTGGTTTTTGATTTGTTATCGGTCATGAGTTATATTTTTTTTGCAAAGGTAAAATATTTTTTTGTTTATATGCCTGTGGCGTTTCTCGCTTCGCTGTTTCAATGGCTAAAGCCGTTTCTAAGTTGTTCAAAGTTTAAAGTTCAAAGTTTAAGGTAGTTTGATGTTGTTTTAATTTGTTTAAATCTTTAAATCCTTGAATTAACCCTTGAACTCTTGAACCCTTGAACAACCTCTAATTTATAAACCATTTCAAACCCATAAACTACTTCTAGAACAGGTATCCCATCTTCACATAGAAATTCGTCATCTTGCCGTTATCCTGCTTGTTCAGGGCGGTTGCCCAATCGACTGAAAGGATGAAATTTTCGTTCATAGCGACTTTCAATCCTATGCCGGCTGCCGAATGAGGCATGTATGTTTCTTTTCTCGACAGGTTAAAGTAGTCTTCGTACTTGTCTGTGCGACCAGTTGCGATGTTGTTGGCTGTTATGGCTGTCCTTATTTCTGTTTCATCAAGTTTGTAGGGCTGGGTAACAACGCCTAAGTCGAA
>JAGCDJ010000041.1 GCA_017651185.1 Bacteroidales bacterium
AATTATAGTATCGATTGCGATAGCCGTCTTACCTGTCTGACGGTCACCGATAATCAATTCACGCTGTCCTCTTCCGATTGGAATCATGGAGTCGATAGCCTTGATACCAGTCTGCAACGGCTGGTCAACTGGCTGACGGAAGATAACACCGGGAGCAACTCTTTCCAGAGGCATTTCAAACAATTCGCCCTGAATAGGTCCCTTACCGTCAAGCGGGTCGCCGATTGTGTTGACGACACGACCCAACATCTGCTCGCCGACCATGATTGATGCAATACGGCGCATTCTCTTCACCACATTGCCTTCCTTGATCTCGTCGCAAGGTCCTAATACTACGGCTCCTACATTATCTTCCTCAAGATTCAAAACTATCCCCTTGGTGCCATTCTCGAATTCGACAAGTTCATTCGACTGAACATTATCCAATCCATAGATTCGAGCGATGCCATCTCCTACCTCAATAACAGTGCCGACCTCTTCCAAGTTGTTCTTGGTTGCGATGCCGTCCAACTGCTGCTTCAGTATCTGAGACACTTCGGATGGTTTAATATCTGCCATAAGTCGTATGTTTAATTAAATGTTATACCTATTAATATATCGTTCTCTGTAGAGACTGTTTAATTTCCTGCAATTGCGTCCTTACGCTCAAGTCGAGCTGCTGGTTTTCGATGCGTACAATCACACCGCCAATCATCTGCTCGTCAACCTTGTTCTTCAAATCGACATTTGCCTTGTAAACCTCCTTGATGCGGTTTTCGATGTCGGCACGAAGAGCTTCGTTGAGCGGTTCGGCTGTGGTTATCACAACTTCCTTGCAGTTGTTCTTCCTGCGGTACGAAGTCTCGAAGTTGCGAAGTATGTCAACCACATATATTTCGCGGTTCTTCTCGACAAGGAACTTGAGGAAGTTGAGCGACAATTCGTCAATCTTTCCAGCGAAAGTTCCATCGAAAAGACCTACCTTGTCGGACTTCTTTACGATAGGGCTTGCCATCACCTCCTTGAATTCGGGAAGTTCGGCCAATGCTTCGCGCACGAGACGGAAATCGGCATATACCTTTTCAAGCAGACCTTTTTCCTCAGCAAGCTCGAATATTGCCCTTGCGTATCTTACAGAAATCTTGCTCTGATTCATAACTAGTTGAATTTAATTTCTTTTACCAAATCGTTCACGAGCATTTCCTGGTCGGGAGTAGTGCTGATTTGCTTGCGTACAACCTTTTCGGCAACGGCAATCGAGAGGTCGAGAACTTGATTCTTGATGTCGGCCATAGCAGCCACCATCATAGCATCGCGTTTCTGCTCTGCCTCAGCCATAACCTTGGCTGCTGCCTTTTCGGCTTCGGACTTTGCCTGTGCAACAATCTGATCCTTTATTTCACGCGCTTCCTTCAGCATCTTGTCTCTTTCTGCACGAGCCTCGTCCATGATTTTCTCATTGTCGGCCTGCAGTTTCTTCATCTCCTCGCGGGCAATTTCTGCCTGATTCAATGCATCCTCGATGCTCTGGCTTCTTTTCTTTATTGCATTGTTGATTGGCTTCCATGCAACCTTACCCAATACGATGAGCAAAGTCAAGAAGATAATGGTGGTCCAAAAAACTAATCCAATTCCGGGCGTTACTAAATCCATAACTTATATACTTTTAATTTAACTTTTTCTGTTTTTAAACGGAGCCTCCAACCAATCGTTGGAGATTCCGTTTTTTGTTGCACTGAATTAAGCGATCAAAGCAACTACAACACCGAACAAAGCAACACCTTCTACAAGAGCTGCTGCGATGATCATTGCAGTCTGAACTTTACCTGCTGCTTCAGGCTGTCTTGCGATAGCGTCCATTGCTGCGCTACCAATCTTTCCGATGCCTAAACCTGCACCCAATACTGCCAAACCGGCGCCAATTGATGCGATTGTTGTAATTCCCATAGTAACAAATATTAAAAATTAAACATTAAAAATTCTAAATCAAAATCCTACTCGTGCTTGTGTTCTGCAACTGCCAAACTGATAAATACTGCCGACAGCATGGTGAAGATGTAAGCCTGCAGGAATGCAACCAGCATTTCGAGGCAGTCCATGAACAATACGAAAATCACCGATACAGGAGCTACTGCTATCGTCTGGAAGATAAATATCAACGAAACCAAGCTCAATATGATGATATGTCCTGCCGAAATGTTGGCGAAAAGACGAATCATAAGAGCAACGGGCTTAACGATGATACCCATAAGTTCCACAACTGCGAGTATAGGTTTCACGAAAACCGGAACGCCGGGCATCCAGAAAGTGTGATGCCAGTAGTCCTTGTTTCCGTTCAAGTTTATCATAAGGAATGTGAAAATGGCAAGAACCATTGTCACTGCGATGTTACCCGTTACATTGGCATTGCCTGGGAAGAACGGGATGAGACCTAATATATTATTAAAGAGTATGAAGAAGAAAACTGTTGCAAGGTAAGGCAAGAACTTGTCGGTCTTTGAGCCAAGGTTAGGATATATAATATCGTCCCTTACATAAAGGAAAACCGGTTCCAACACAGCCTGCATACCTTTCGGTCTGCCTGGGTTTTTCTTGTATGCCTTTGCAAAGCTGATGAATACTATTAATAATATAATGGAAACGAGCATCATTGATGCTACATTCTTTGTAATCGAGAAATCCCATGGTGTTTCGTTAGCGATTTCGGCTGCTGCATTTGCCTCGAGGTATTCAAGACCTTCGTGGAATTCCATTGCTGTGGTTTCTTCACCATTCTTGAAAGTAAGACCACCTTTTTCGTTAGCGAGGTAAATCTTGTCGTTGGCGAGGATGTATGTGTTGTCGCCCTTAGTTACGGCTTCGTGTCCGTGATGGAAAGCGCCCGACATGAAAAAGTCGAGATGTCCGTTTGCAAACACAATCACTGGCAGCGGAACAGCAACAGGAATTTCAACTTCCTGACCGTTCTCTTCCTTTGTGTAGTCAAGGATATGCCATACGTGCGAATCCTTGATGTGTCCCATGATAAGACTGGTTACATCAAACTTTTCCTCCTTGGCAGCTTCGGCCTGCGGATCTTCTGTCGGTTCAGCAATATTTTGCGCGATTTCGTCCGATTCCTCAATCTGTTTTGCTGTGTCCTGCGGTTGTGCTTCCGTCTCCTGAGCGCAAACTGGCATAGCGAAAGTCAGCAATACACAAAGACTTAACAAAAACCAAACATATTTCTTCATATTCCAATTATGAATTTTATTGTAAGACCACAAATTTATATTTTCTTTTTTAGAAAACCACAACTTTTTTTAAAGTTTTTGTAAATATTTTACAAATAACTAATTATCAATATTTTATACAACAAAAAAAAAAGTCGGAAGTTATGTTCCGACTTTCATATTGTAAGTTCAAATCATTTTTTTTGATTCTCATCAATTTGAGGAATAAAAATAGTTGGAATATCCCTTATATCTATATTATTGAAGTCTTTTCCCGTTAACCTTTTATATTCTGATATAGCAAAAGTATCCATCATTCCAGCGATATAATCAATAACTTTCAGGGAAATTTCTTCTGGCGAAGCGTTTTCTTTTGGCCGATAATCAGGAGGTAATAAATTGAATCCCTTATTGATTCCCTCATTGGAATAAATATTGAACAAACTTTTAATTACAATTTCTCCTTTTGCTTCATATATAGCAATGTCATACCTTTTAATTGTGCATTCTAAAATAATATCACGAAGATGTTTGCATAATAATTTGTAGTTTGGTTCTAATGTTAATTCCTTTGCATCTTTAGAAATCCCATATTTTATACAATCTTCTGGAGGTATTTTGGCGACACTTAGTTTACGAACAAATGTATTTGTTAAAATAGATACTAGTGTTTTTCTAAACAAATGGGAATTCTCTTGGGTATTTTCAATCGCACACGAGCATCCCATTTCCTTTTTGGCATCAGCGATAATTTTGTTGAATAAACGACAAACATCCTCATCCCCCTTTTTTTCTAACTTGAACTCGAAGTCTTCAATTTTACATAATTTTAATGATAATGCATCCTCTAAATCATGTACTGCATACGCTATATCATCAGCAAGTTCAATAATTTGGACATCTAAAGTGCGTTCTCTTTCAATGTTGTTATTCTTTCGAAACTCCATTAGACAATCATAATCGTCAGCAAACATGAATTTTTTGACATCAGCATCTTCTTTAACAATATATTTGTTTATTGCTAGAAGTGTTCGATAAGTCAAATTTAGTCCCTTACAAGAAGTGCCGTGCCGGTCTAATATATTTACTGCTCTATAGTTTTGAGCATTGCCTTCAAAACGATGTCCGTATTTTTGGGCAATTTCATCAAGAACAGTTTCGCCTTTGTGTCCAAAGGCAGGATGACCAATATCGTGGGCTAATGCAGCAGCTTCTAAAAGACATAGTTCTTTGTCTTGGTACATTCTTTTGCCTTCTTTTTCGCCACAAGCGTTTGACAACACCCTTGCGATTGATTTGGCAATTTGAGCGACTTCCAAACTATGTGTTAGGCGATTTCTAAAAAAAGCAGTGGATTCTATACCTAAAACTTGCATTTTGCCTTGTAATCTTCTAAAAGAAGATGAATACAAAATTCTTGCATAATCTCTTGAAAATTCAGGTCTGTCTATGGTTGATTGAATACCCTCATTTCCATTGATTCTGTCTTCAAATTCAGGATGTTGCAATTTATTGTATAATTTCCAAATAAATTCCTGATCTTTTTTATTTAATTGAGTTTTTATTTGCTCCATAATTAATCGTCTTTTTCCATTGCTTTGTGAAATGCGTACCATCCTTCTTCATTTCCATCGCAATATTCATTTTCTATAATGGATAGAAATGCTGTTCTCGCTTTTTCTGATGCTAATATAAGTTTGTTATCTATCGTTGAGCACGAAACTATGTATTGCCCATTTTTTGTAGATTCCGTTTTGAACAATCCAAAATCACCGATTTCATTTACTGAACGATATAATGAATCTATTTCTTCATAATCAGATTTGGATAAATCTATTTCTTCAATCCAAATTTTAAAGTTTGTTGTTGCCATATTAAAAATCATTTTTTTTGTTAAACTCTTGTTCCGTAATCTCAAATGCTTTTAAAAAGCCCGATGTCATTGAAGAATCAACTTCATTTCCGCATCTGGGACACCATGCTTCTTCCCGTTCTTTACAACCTGGAGCATAATCATCAGTTTCTGTTATTAATAAGAAAGCTCCACACTTTTCACATTTTTTCTTAAATCTAAAAGCTGCCATAATGTTTAATTTTAGTTTATAAATTTATTAATTTCAAAATTCCATTTTTAGTTTTTAAGTTTTTGCGTAACTACTATTCCTTTACCAGTTTTAAATCTTCGGTTTCGCCAGTAATGCGAGTTACCTTTACGATGTATTCGCCAGGGCGAAGGGCGGAAAGGTCGAGCTGCATTGAGGTGGACTGGAGGACGATGCGACCTGTAAGGTCGATTACTGTGGCACTGACGAAGCCGTCACCGAAGATGGTGACCATATCGCTGGCGGGGTTCGGATAGAGCGACATTGCCGTGGCTGTAGGTTCGGTTATGCCATCGCAGACCTGCGCGGTAATGCTGATGGTCTTGCTGGCGGAACACTCGCCACGGGTGACGGTGAGCGTGACGCTCTGCGTACAGGCATTGTCGAACTGAAGCATTTCGGTGCAACCTGTACCGCCTGTGCTCCATAGGTAGGAATCGAAATCGCCACAGGCATCCAAGTAGAACTGCTGGGCGGTGCAGACGGTAGTGTCGTTAAGTCCGATAGTGAGCGGTGGCAGTACGGTGGCGTGAACTAGCACAATGCTATCAATCTCCTGCCCGCCTTCGGGATACACAAATGTATAATCGCCCGAAGCGGTAAGGATTACGCCCTGCACTACCTCACCATAGCAATATGTGGCGGTATCGTAAATGTAGGTTGGGCAGGAATAGCCGAACTTGGCAATGAACATATCGGTATCCCATTGCTCTCTTATGGTATCCTCGCCAAATGCCATAACATTATCGAACCTTCCTGCCGTATAGATTTCTCCCAAGGCGTTTATGCGCGTGTCGTAAGGCTCTGTTCGTATTTGTGCCTTGCTATATATTTGTCTTACATCGGTCATATTGCCTTGCAAGTCCCATTTGCAGATGGAATATCCACTATATGGAGTACCAGCACCTTGCAGTTGCTCACTTGGATAATATGTTATATCTTCACATGTAAGTTGAATGCACCATCTAACTGCTGCATATAGTTTGTTTTGGTAAGTGGCAAAATCACCAATAGAACAATAATATGTCAATGGACAACTATACCATTTATAATTGCCATCGGTATCGTAGCAAGATAAAATATATGTTACTTGTTTAAAATAAGAATCTTCTCCATCATAATTGTTGACGACAGTATCATTATCCCCTATAATTGTAATATTTCCAGGAGCAAAAGAGTTATTCTGAACCATCGCATATCCAGATACATATATGTTGCCAGACTCTTCATCAAGAAGCATTGACTGGAATTCGCTTTGACCATAAGTTCCCAAATTTTTTGTCTGATTTATCCACAAAAATTCCCCATCGCTATTCATTTTTAAAACAATACTATGTGGACTAGTATTGTGAATATATATATGCTTGTCGTTGGCAAGTTCCACATCGTAGGGATAAATAGGATTAGCAGCAGTATCGCTGATTTGTACATAGCCAGAAAAATATATGTTGTCCTCGGAGTCACATTCCATATCGTAGAAATCAACATTCACCCCCCAGTATGGAGAGTGAACACATTCGGTAATAGGCTTTATGTACTGGAGATTAAAATTAGAATCAAACTTTAATATGTAGTATCCAGGATAGGTATTTGAAACCATAGTATCAGTAATAGGCATATTATTATGTTTAAGTACAAAATTTTCAGGCGAGTAAATACTATAAGTATGTCTTAAAAGCATATAATAGTTGCCGCTATTGTCAATGGCAAATGGCAATTGCTTGTCGTTCGTGTTTGCAACCCACAATGGTCTTGAAGCAATATGATTCAGAGAATCCCTCTGTTCCGACTCGAATATATTGCAGTCGATTATATTTCCGTCAAGGTCAAGTTCCATTATGTATGTGTAGTTTTTATATGGAATCCACGGAAAGACAAGACTGTCGGGATGATATACATAGTAGTATTCCAAGGTAGTTCCGTAAACTGTGGAGTCAAGAAAATATATTGGGTTCGAGTGGTCGATGTGTACGGTTCCTTGCAGATACAAACGGTTGTTTTTCAGTATCATATATTGTGCTTCAGCATCATTGTTTACAACGCGGGCTATTGGTTTGTGCCACACAACATTGCCGTCGCAGTCGAACTTTGCGACAAAGGAGCCGCAGTTATGCCCACCCCAACTTGCCAGTAGAAAAGGTTCGTCATTCGGATAATCATAGAAAGTACCACTGGGACCGAATGTACCAAATATATATGCGTTGCCTTCGACATCAATTTCAAGATTATGCGGATGGTTTAGAATTTTAAAACCTGAAGAAGAAGCATAATTATCACCTCCGAATCGTGTTGCATATTGCCAATCCTGAGCGGAAGCGAAGGAGAGGGAAGCGATTGATAAAAAGATGTATAAGATTATTTTTTTCATGATAATAATGATTTGATTAAAAAGTTTCTTAACTTCGTTGAGGGCTTCGCCGTTCTGTGGCTAACGCCGTTTCTAATTGTTTCTAAGTTGTTTTAATATGGTTTGAAAATTTGAAGATTTGAGGATTTGAAGATTTGACACAGGCTCAGCACAAGCAAGCTCAGCACAAGCAGGCTTGCTTCTCCCTTCGACAAGCTCAGGGTGCGGTTCTGTACAAGCAGGAAACGAAGCTCGGGGAGCGGAGAAATCCGCCCCCACAAGTTTCGTAGAAAGTTGTTTGTGTTTGTATGTCATCGTTTTATAAGTTTTAGGTACTGGATTGCACCGTCGAGGCTAATCACCTTTACAATGTATTCGCCATTGCGGAGCGTTCCAATATCGAATGTGGTGTCGTAAACTTCCATCACAACCCTGCCGCCAATGTCAATTACGGTAGCATTATTGAAATTGTCGCCAGATATGCTGACAATAGAGGTCGCAGGATTGGGGTATATGCAGAAGTCTGCTACAGGATTTTTGTCTGCAGAATGTTCATTATTGTGTCCTGCTTCACCATCATCGGCAACAATCCACTTGCTGCCTATAATTAGGAACAAGGATGCTGGCACACAGAAATCCAGTTTACATATCACATCATTTTGGCAAGCATACAATCTAAAGCATATATTGCCACTACTATCTATCAGTTGCTGGAGTTCGAGAGGTGTTATGGATAATATTCCGCTTACCTCACCAGTTGCTATATTATAGTTTACATCAACAATAGTTGCATCGTTACTGTAAAGTTGCACATCGCTCATACCGGACGAGGTAAAGAACGAGTATCCAAAATATGCCATTCCTGACGATGATATGCCTACAAGATATTTTATGTTGTCAAGATTTACTTCACAATCATCTTCAACGCAAGCGTCAAGCGCATCGGAAAAGTCAACAAAGAAATGCGAATAACAGGGGACACCATTACCGTCATGGAAAAACAACTCCAAGTACATATCCTGAGGTTCATAATTATCAAGTTCTATACCAAAAAGCACTGGTGTTGTCGTACCCGGATTTATTGTTACTGGCAAGGTTGGTATGTTCAATGTACCCATATTTGGAGATCTAACGTTTTCCAATGTAGCCGGACTGGTAGACGGATTGTATATGTTTAGATAGAACGATATTACTAACTTACAGTCACGAATCTTGCACCATGGGTCCTTAAATAAACTGATCTCAATATCACAGGAATCGCAAATTTCCTTCATACTGACAACAAGATTGTCCGAATGGACGGAGCAGGTACTGGTGTATTTAACATAAAGGGAATATGTCCCAAAAGTGTGAACTTGCAATGAGGTCGGGGTAATCTCTCCAGAACCAGCATTTATTATGTTATTGTTGAAAAGCCATCTCCAATATACGAATTCACCCATCGGACCGAGTACATACCTAGGAACATCCCGTTTGCAAAACTCGAAACAACCTGTCATAAGTTCGTTGAAATCTGGTGGTTTGGGTACATCTACCTCAGCATTGGCAGAACGGCAGCCAGTTGTGAGGTCGGTATAGTATGCCGTATGATAGCCCGAGTTGTAGGTAACAGTAGCATCGCCAAAAGAACCTGTACTCCAGTTTAGATTCTGACTTGTTGTGCTAATGAGGTTTACAGGCGGAATGTGCAGGCAACTGTTAGTGCCAAATCCTATTAATGGGACAGCGGGAGCATTATGTATTGTAATCGCTTTTGTATCGGTGCTGCTACATCCGTTTTTGGTGACAGTCAAGGTTACTGTATAATTGCCGGTATTAAGTCCGCTTGCGCCGACCGAAATGTTTGGTGTAGTATATGAATATGGACCAAGACCAGACCACAAGTAGGTGTTGTCGCCAGATTCACCGATAAGCTTAATTGTGCCATCGGGGCAATATTCGGCATCACCGAAAATTTCGGCGACAGGAACAGGATTGAAACCGATATTTATCCATTCACTTTGCGTTGCACATCCATTATTATCAGTTACACGAACATAATATGAACCGGTTTCATAGAAATTGTTTTCTGAAATAGATGTCGTTTGGTTTGTTTCTAACCATTGATAGGACGGACTTGTTGTAGGCGTATAAGGTGAATGCAAATAATATATCCTTAGAGGATTGCCATAACAAACAGCGGGGTCGGAATGGATTGTTCCCCCCAAAGTGTTAGGATTTACATTGATATTCATTGAAGTTTGCGAAATACAGCCAAGATTGTCTGTTGTTGCAAGCAGAATCCCAACAAGCATTTGATTTGTAGTAGTAAAACTTTGTTCTGGATTCTGGGAGTAATTTGAAATAGGAGGCATTCCTATAATTGCAAAACTCCAATCCCACGCTATTGCATTAGTGGAGTTGTCGGTAAATTGTATTCCTGTTTCGCTACAATATGGGCCCGACGATACCGTAAAGGCGGCGGTGCCCCTGTTGTATGTTACGGTCTGGGTTGTGGAACAGGATTCTGTAATGTTGCCGTAGGTATAGTTTACAGTAAGCATAACGGTGTGAGTACCCGAGGTTACCGCATAACTTGACGGATTGGTAACTAGAACGCCGTCGACATGCCAGGTTGTAGAGTTTATAACCGTTCCAGACATATAGTCGCTGATGTCCTCGAGTTCGAGATTTATGCCAGTGCCAGTAGCACAGGAATAACCAACATAGAATCTCGGTATGAGCGGAACACAGAACTGCCAGTCGGCAGTGTACATGCAACCGTCATACATTCTACCTGCCACTACCCTGTAGTACCCCGATGACGAGAATGTAGCGGCACATACCTCGTTGTTTGTACCCGATAGTATAAACTGCGGAGTTGATACATTCTGAATAAACGTCCATTCGCTGTTGCCGCCCAACGCGCTATTGTGCATAAAAGTTATGCTGTTGCAATTGCGCGATGTTATCACTACGGAGGAGTTATTTTCCTGATATGAGCATGTCGGTTCAGGGGTGAACCCACTCGAAGAAGTTGTGGTTATGCTCTTGGAACTTGTACAACCGGTAGCGATGTCGGTTACTGTGCAGGTGTAGTTGAATGGAGACCCGTTGTGTGTGAAATATGGGTCTGTACTGACATTCGGATTCCAAGCGTATGTGTAACCAGTAGCATTGGGGTCCATTACCGTTGCATTAATAATATAACTGCCAGACGACTGCTCGTAGTAACTTAGACTGAACTGCGGGGCAGAAATAACCTCAATGGTTTCAACGCTTTCGTAAACATTGGTACATCCAGGCGTCTTGAATCCCATCCTTACAGGTATAGTACCTGCATTGTTGAAAGTATGCTGCCATGTCGCCCCTGATGTAAGTCCTGTGTAGTTGTAACTGCTTCCCTCGACATTCAGTGTCCAGATGCCATTAAACTGATCGGGGTTGTCCGCACTTATCGCCACCGTGCCGTACTGGCATACGCTTGACGGCATACTGATTTCGGGAATAAGGTATGGCTTAACAGTCACAGGAACGGTATCTTTCTTTTCGATATTGTTACAATATTTCCTAGTAAGTTGTACATTCATCTGTCCGTAGAAGTCATTGACCTGAATATCTACAGGAGAAGAATATTTGTCGCTTACTATGTCTGCATTACCAGTAATAACCTGCCATTCCAATTGCACACCAATTTCGGGTGTAACGGACATTTGGAATTCCTCGTTTGCGCAGACATTGTATGCTGGCCAACTTATAGTCTGCGGAACAAACTGCGTCAACTGGTATTGATAAGGTTGTGACATACAACCAGTATTCCTGTTGACATGCTGCATATTTATGGTACAGGGCAGATTTTGGAATACTACATTATAGTCGTTTCCATCATATTCCGAAGGTTGTCCGCAAGTTGTACTCCAATGCAAATAATGTTCGGGGGACGATGGCGTTGCACTATACATATAGTATGAATTTAAGCACACACTACTTGTCCATCCCGAAACATTTGGTTGCGGAGCAGGTGGCAGAGCATTTATTTTTATTGAAAAATATGCTGTGTTGCAGAAGTTTGGATTTGTTGCCTCAACAGTATAACCGCCAGCAGTATTGAATGTGTAGTTGATTGTGCTTGCGGTCTGCGTGTAAATAGCAGTTCCGTTGCTGTATATAGTCCAGTCGAATGTTTCTGTCGGGTAATCCGTAGTGAATGTAACCGTTTCGCCAGCACATGCCTCATGGTCGGCATTGATTGAGAAAGGTTTGGTAACGATTACTGTTTTAGTCTGTGCCACACCACCACATTCGAGGAACGAACAATTGTAGTTACACTTAATTGTATAAGTGCCTTGAGCACGAAACTCAAGCAAATATTTGTGCCGATGACCTGAATATTGGTCGCGAACAAGAGATGAACTTGAAGGATAAACGCTCCATGTGTATTCTGTGGAAGCCCATTGGGGAAGTTCAAAATAAACAATATCGCCTACACAGACCACATCTGGCCCCTGTATCTCAGCGTTGTCGGAGATTACAGGTATTGGCAGGTAGGTAAGATATGGGCATTCGCCTTCCTCACAGTTTGCACCATTTAGGGCAACATACCCGTATCCGTTATCAATTTCGTCCCACATTACCGTGAGCGAACTTGTACCCTGCCCGTTCTGTATATGTCCGCCCTCCACATACCACATATAGTCTGTACAAGAATTTATTGCGTGATATGTTGCAGAAGTGTTTTCACAGGCAGTTCCAAAGCAATCGACTTCAAGTGTAGGGTATTTCGAAATATTTATTATGTACTTTATCACATCTTCGCAACCGCACTCGTTAATGACATGATGGTATATAGTTGCTGTATTTCCGTAAGTATTGTAGTCGGCAATAAAAGTATAGTTCTGCGTGGATGCTGTTTCGGCACCGACTTTCCAATAATAACCTACAATTGGAGAATCGGACGAAGAGGTGGAATTGTCGTAGAACTGTATTTCCTGACCGTCGCAGACATCAATGTACTGAACGCCAGTAGAGAGGTACCCAGTTTCTATAGGATTGGAAACGATTCCTGCGATAGGTCTTTCAATAAGGTCGATGCAGAGTTGTTTTTCACAGAACTCGTCGTTTGGACCGTAAACCGAAAGGACAAGTGCTCCAATTCCAGCACTTTCGGACCAGTTGATGGTGATGGTGTTGTTGCTGGCGCTTGTGGTGTAGGAGTCAGCACCAGAGACTGCCCAGTCGTAGGTTGCACCCGAGGGCAGTCCGACTATGCTGTAGGTGACATGAGAACCTCGGCAGGCGACAAGGCACTGGTGTTCATCATAGATTGGTTGAGGACTAGTGTTTGGTTTGTAAGTTGTGATGATACATTCGGAGTCGAAACCGCTCCTGATGTAAAAGTTGCAGAAATCGCCGCTCTGAGCGACCAACAGACTGGGTATCAACCACTGTGCGAACATCATAATAAACTTTTTCATAAATGTAAATTTTAAATTGTTGATGATTATTGTTACAAAACTCACTGCGAAGGTATTGAATATATTGATATAGATAATTGCAAAAACGCTTGTATTATATAAACATAGTGAAATATTGTGTAATAATACAAAATATATTATATTAACTACATAAGTTTTTGTTTTAAAAACACAAGGTAATATTCACTAAGCCATAATTTCTGGTCATAAAAATAAACTTTCGTTATACCAATACAGATAATGGCGATGAACGATGATGTGATGCTAGTTTTTATGCCTTGGATGAGGGAAAATGTTAATGGAACATGAAAAATGGGGAGATGTATGGGATTTGGTAGAGGAAATGGGTTGAAAGGATTTTTAAAGACTATGGGATGTTTTCACTCAACATATCATATAGTTAATTTATGTGCATGTTATGCTAATTATATGATTGACTGAGAGAATGTTTGCTGTGTCCTGCGGCTTAGGATATGTAAACTTTTCGGGAATTGACTCCAAAAAAGTCATAACTTTTCGGGAATTGATTCCAAAAAAGTTATATATTTGCAACATAAAAATATGTGGTTATGATTGAGAGATTTTTAAGCAAAACCATTGATAACAAACTCTTTACTGGCAAGATTATTATTTTGACAGGTGCAAGACAAGTAGGAAAAACGACATTGCTACGACAGATTGTACAAGACAGAAACGATTGCCTTTGGTTAAACGGCGATGAACTGCAAATTCAAAACTTGTTCGATAATGCATCGGCAGATAGACTGCTTTCCGAATTTAAAGGGTACAGGATAGTTATAATTGATGAAGCGCAACGCATAAAAGATATAGGTTTGCGATTGAAACTTGTCGCCGATGCTGGTAGCGACATACAAGTAATAGCCACAGGAAGTTCTGCCTTTGAACTTGCCAACAAAGTAAACGAGCCTCTAACTGGTCGCAAATGGGAATACCAGATGTTTCCTATTTCATTTGGAGAAATGGTGGCTCGCCATGGAAAACTCAAGGAAATGAGAATGTTACCACGACGCATCATTTACGGGTATTATCCAGAAGTAGTAATGAATGATGGCAACGAAGTAGAGATTCTGAAACTGCTTACCGATGCATACCTTTACAAAGACATACTGTCGTGGGAAAATATTAAGCATCCTGATAAATTGCAGACACTTCTGCGCGCACTCGCCTATCAAATAGGTTCTCAAGTGTCCTTTAACGAACTTGCACAAATATGTTCGCTTGACGCAAAGACAGTAGAAAAATACATCGGTCTGCTCGAACAATGCTATATAATCTTCCGCTTGCCATCGTATGCACGAAACCTTCGCAACGAACTGAAATCGAGCCGCAAAATTTATTTTTATGACAATGGCATCCGAAATGCACTGATTGCAGACTATAATGCCCCCGAAATTAGACAGGACATAGGCGCATTATGGGAAAACTTTGTCATATCAGAACGCATGAAAAGCAACGAATACAACAAGAAATGGGCAAATAGATATTTCTGGCGCACTAAGCAACAGCAGGAAATTGATTATTTGGAAGAATACGGTGGAAAATTACACGCATACGAAGTGAAATGGAATCCCAAGGCAAAGGCTTCAATATCCAAAACTTTTACGGATGCATATTCGAATGTTGAATTTAAGGTTATTACTCCAGACAATATTGCTGATTTTTTGATGCTGAATATATAAACATCACAAATTCATTCATTTCTGCTTGTACCAACGGCTTATGTCTTCGAAGAAGTTGTGTTCCAGTGCATCGGAGATTTTCACAAGCGTTTCGGTGTCAATCCAACTGCGAGAGAAAATAAGGTATATGTTGTTGCGATGACAGCCCAACTGCTGTGCCAACCACGAAACCTTTATGCCTTTCCGTGTCATTTGCTCTCTGATGAGCGAACCGATATGTAGCGTTGAAATGTCCTCCATTAATCGTTGTCTGCCGTAAGCATACAAAAAGCGTGGAACCAATTTCTTGCCTGACTCTCGGGTTACCACACCCACCTATCTTACAAGTTATTCCACGCCGTAGCAATTACGGCATCGTTAACTTATCCTTGATAGGTTGTCCTCTAAAAAAAGAGGACTTTGTGGTAATTGAGAGCCAAGGGATAGTCACAAACGCTATCTGTCGCCTGTTATTTTATGTTTCTAGTTTCTAAGTTTCTGGTTGTTTATGTTTTAGGGTTAGTATAATGTTATTTCGTGTTTTCAATTAGCAAGCTTTCTTATGTCTGGCAAAATGTTTTTCATACATATAATACATATTTTGCAAAATTACAAAATATTCCGAAACAAACAGCATTTCCATAATAAATCAAAAAAAGTCGGAACTTTCGCCCCGACTTTCCTATTATAAATTTTGTCGTTTCTACTTGATAACGCCGAGTTCCTTGCCGACCTAATACCAAAAACTAATATAAACTATATCCTCTTCAACCATATTTCCATGAACCTATCATATACCGAATAGCCTTTTTCGGTATGGAAAACAAGTTCCTTGTTGATTAGCTGGGCGAGTGCCTTGTTTATGCTGCTTGTACCTTTAAGATTATATTTCCTTATGAACGAATTTGAATTTATTGCGGGTACAATATGCTCCTTTGCTATCGCAACCAGCAACTGAGCCTGGTTTAATGTCAGAAAGTCGTAAATGCGCTTGTAGCCGTCGGTTTCGGCTTCGACAATCTTCATCACACATTCGCTTATGTCCGATTCGGTAACCTTTTCTGGTGCCAGTTCGAACAGTTTGTTGAGGATATACTGCACATACCAAGTATGCCCTTCAACCATATTGTATATTTTTTCGAATGTGTTTTTATCTAAAGTTATCCCTTTGGTTTTCATCCATTTGCAAGAAAACTCAAAATATGTTTCCATCGGGATTGGCTTTAGGTTCATCTTTTCTGTGCTCCGATAGAAAGGACGGGCTGCCGAACTGAAAATGTCGTCCATAAGGTGTTGCTTGCTTCCCGAAAAAATGAAATGCAAGTTCGGGCAGAATTGGATGTAGGAACGGAGCAGAGCCTCGGTTTCCGTTTCGGGATATTCGGAAATCTGCTGAAACTCGTCAATGGCAATTATACATTCCTTGTCCGATTCCTTTATGTATGAAAATATTTCGCCGAGTGTGTTTTGTGTGTCCTGCTCCTTGAAGTCGAGCGAAGCCTGCGGCAACCCACTTGCAATGTCGGTTGAGAAGACAACACGGCAACTTTTGAATATGTTTGCTATGGCAGAAGCAGTTTTCTGGGGAAGGCTATCGAGTTTGCCGATTACTGTTTTACCAAGCAGAGATACAAAGTCGCCGAGTGATTTAGTGGCGAAAATATCCATATAAAGACATACGGCATTCTTGTTCTCCTTGCCTATCTGGTAGAAAGTATCTTTGATTAACCCTGTTTTTCCCATCCTACGCGGACTCATCAGCGTAATGTTCCTTCCGTTTCTTAATGCCGAAATCAGTTCTTTCCTTTCGGTGTCACGACCGCAGAAATATTCGTGTCCTGCATACCCTAAAAGGAGAAATGGATTGTATAATTTATTCATATTCAATAATTTATTTTAATTGCACTTTTGGTGCTGCACCAAAAGTGCTGCAAATATAATGATAAATTATTTCCCCGCAATAATTTTTCCACAATCTTATAGGATACCAATATAAACACAACAAAAAAAGTCGGAACGCTCGCTCCGACTTTCCTATTTAAGAATGTATTTTCTCTATTTGATAACACCGAGTTCCTTGCCAACCTTTGTGAATGCTGCGATGCACTTGTCGAGGTGAGCAATTTCGTGTGCTGCCGAAATCTGAACGCGGATACGTGCCTGTCCCTTCGGAACTACAGGATAGTAGAAACCAGTTACATAGATGCCTTCTTCCTGAAGTTTTGCAGCCATGTCCTGCGAAAGTTTTGCATCGTAAAGCATTACTGCGCAGATTGCCGATTCGGTTGGCTTGATGTCGAAGCCAGCAGCCTTCATCTTTGCTACGAAGTAGTCGGTGTTGCTGTGCAACTTGTCCTGCAACTCGTTGGTGCTCGACATTATGTCAACCATCTTGCAGCCAGCAGCTGCTACCATTGGCGGTATTGAGTTGGAGAACAAATATGGACGTGAACGCTGGCGAAGCATTTCGATGATTTCTCTCTTACCAGTTGTGAATCCGCCAACTGCGCCACCGAATGCCTTGCCGAGAGTACCTGTAAGAATTTCAATCTTTCCACGGAGGTTGTAGCGCTCTGTTACACCACGGCCAGTCTTTCCGACAACACCTGCCGAGTGCGATTCGTCAACCATTACCATTGCGTTGTACTTGTTTGCGAGTTCGTAAATCTTGTCAAGCGGGCAAACATTTCCGTCCATCGAGAATACACCGTCGGTAGCAATGAGGCGGAAACGGCACTTCTGTGCTTCCTTGAGTTTTTCTTCGAGGTCGGCCATATCGGCGTTTGCATAGCGGAAACGCTGTGCCTTGCAAAGACGAACACCGTCGATAATTGATGCGTGGTTGAGTGAGTCGGAAATGATAGCATCTTCTTCGCCTAACAATGGTTCGAAAACACCGCCGTTAGCATCGAAGCAAGCAGCATAGAGAATAGTGTCCTCGGTACCGAAGAATTCGGCAATCTTCTTTTCGAGAGCCTTGTGGAGGTCGGAGCAACCGCAAATGAACCTTACCGAAGCCATACCGTAGCCGTGAGTGTCCATGGCTTCCTTTGCAGCAGCGATGAGCTGTGGATTGTTGGCAAGACCAAGATAGTTGTTAGCGCAGAAATTGAGAACCTTTGTTCCGTCCTGCAATGTGATTTCACCACCCTGAGGCGATGCGATGATGCGTTCATTCTTGTACAAGCCGGCATCTCTGATACCAGCTATTTCCTTCTGTAGATAAGCTTGAAAATCGTTATACATAATATTTTGTCTTTTAAAATTATTTTCGAATGGCAAATGTAAGAAATAATGTTTTTGGTTGAACAAGAAAAATGAAATGGATTTTAGATTTTTGATTGACTTCGCCGAGCTAAAGGTTTACGGTTTACGATTGAGGTGATTTAGCAAAAAAAGACCTCGTTTCCGAGGTCAATTTTTGTTTTTACCTGTTTTGCTTTGCTTCTACGCAAAGTGTTGCGTGAGGAACCGCTCTCAATCTCTCTTTTGGAATCAACTTGCCAGTCTTACGGCAAATACCATAGGTGCCGATTTCAATTCTGAAAAGTGCTGCCTGCAAGTTCTGTATGAACTTAAGTTGACGCTGTGCAATACGTCCGATTTCTTCCTTCGACAAAACGTTTTGACCTTCCTCCAAAACCTTGAAAGTCGGTGAAGTATCGTCGATGTCGTTCATATCTTCCTTTGTGAGCATACTCTTATACAAGTCGAAATCTGCCTGCGCACGTTCCAACTTCTTGAGAATTATTTCCTTGAATTCCTCAAGTTCTTCTTGTGAATATCTGGTCTTTTCTTCTTCCATGACTATTTCCCTTTTTAACTCAATATACCTTTGATAATAAACTTCAATATTATTTTACGATTTTTTTCGCTTTTTGTTTCATTAAAAATGCAAAAAGTTCGAAATATTTTTCCCACGCCATCAAACCTACTCTTTCTCCTTCTGTTCCTGCTTAAGCAACTTCGCAACCATCACGACCTCCATTACCAAATAGGCAAAATATAATATGAAAAACTGCACCACATAAGCAATACGGTATTCGGCATCGCTCCTTATAATTGGAATCAGGAAAACAACCGCCAAAGCCATCTTAACCAAACTCGAAGCCATGAATGCATAACCGAAAAGTCCCTGCTTCTGTGTCATCTTCCTAAAAATAAACTTCAACACAAGCACTACTACCACAGTTAGCACAAATAAAAAAAGGTGCGCCTCGTATATACCTTCGGCAGCACAAACTGGAAAGGCACGTGCCAGCAGGAAATGCACGGCAAACAGTCCAACGCCGAACAATGCAAGTTTAGTTAGCACCCCGACAAGTGAATCATTTTTCATTCTTTACGCCCTTTATTACTATATATATCGATGCAAACACGGCGAAAAGCGACAATGCCACAGTAAACCAAGGTTTTTCGGTGCCGAAATATTCATCGAGTTTCAGTCCGCCGAAAGCACCTGCAAAAATCACAATTCCCATCTCGAAGGCAAGCGAAGTATAACGCGCCCATCTCCCGAGACCAGAATTGAACTTGCCGCCCTTTTCCTTGCTATCCATTAATCTGTTCTTCGGCCTGCGGTTCGGCGGTACTCATGTTGCAAGTACCTGTGAATATGGCATTTGGTTCTATTGCCAACTTCGATGTCTTTATCTCGCCCTCGACCGTAGCAGTAGCCCTCAGCATCAATAGGTTTTCGACCTTTAATTTGCCGCGGACAGCACCAGCCACCTCGCAGTCCTTGCATTTTACCTCGCCGACAATCCTTCCGGTGGTCCCAATGACAATTTTCGACTGTGTTGTCAGATTTCCCTCCAATGTTCCGTCAACCCTCATGTCACCCTGCGAAACAATATTTCCAACGATGGACGTTCCACTGCCAATAATGTTCAGGTTGTTGCTTATTTCTTCGCTTCTTGCCATAGCATATAATTTTTTCGACCTCAAAGGTAATAAAAAATTGGCAATGGACAATTAACAATTGACAATAATGCAAAAATGTGGTTTAATTTTTGAATCTTCAAATTATCAAATCATGAATCTTTTCCTTACCTTTGCAAAAATTTGTAACGATGAAAACGAGAATATCAATATTGCTGCTGTCACTTTCGATGATAATAGTCGGAATGAACTCGTGTGCAATCCAGGAAGTAAGCATTGGAACCCCTAGGGATGTAAAGTTGAACAACCTAAGTTTGAGCGGAATCAGCATCAGCGGAAAAATCCCGATTGACAACCCTAACAATTTTGGTTTCAACGTAAAGAACGTAAAACTTGACGTCACCGTAAACGATATTCCAATCGGGTGTCTCAACAAGAAAGAAAAAATTCACATTAAGCCCAATTCAAACAATGCATACCAAATAAATTACGATGCAGCATTCAAGGACTTGGTAAAAGATCCGATAACTCTGACAAATGCGTTCGCCAAAGGCAACGTAACCTTAAAGTTGTCGGGATATGTTAAGGTATCGAAGTTCATCGTATCGAAAAAAATAAAGGTTGACCATAAGGAGAATTTAAGCAAATTCAAGTTTTTTTAATACCTTTGCAGAAAATTTCACTCAATGAAAAAGATTGTAATACTATTTATAATTGCCTTCTGCTCGATACAATTGTTCGGGCAGAACATAACTCCATCACGCATAAAGTATTTCAACGACTCAACCTACAATGGGAAAGTAAAAATCGAACAGGATTACGCTGTCAAGAACTTTATGGAGACCTGCGTGGGACTCAACAAGAAACGTGATGGATTCCCCGGCTACAGGGTGAAAGTTTTTGCACAGAACACTCAGGACTCTCGTTCGCGTGCAAACTCTATACGTTCTGCTTGCAGCAACGATGAACACGAAGCATACGTAACTTTCGTGGAACCAAACTTCGAGGTCCATGTAGGCGACTTCATGACACGTTTCGATGCTTTGGTGCTGATGAAAGACCTCATCGCCAAATATCCGGAAGCATACATCATAAAGACAAACATAAAATACCCTATCCACTGATGGACGACAAGGAAATGAAGCGGTTAGAAGGCATTGCCGCCACAATCCGCCGCGACATCATCGACTCGCTTTGCGAGGCCGGTTCAGGACACATCGGCGGTTCGCTTGACCTTGCCGACATATTTACCGTGCTGTACTTCCACACCATGAAGCACGACCCGCATAATCCGCAGATGCCCGACCGCGACAAACTCATACTTTCGATAGGACATACGGCACCCGTGCTTTACGCAACTCTTGCCAATGCAGGTTACTTCCCCAAGGAAGAACTTTTGACCTTACGCAAAATTGGCGGACGCCTGCAAGGTCACCCTTCTCTGGCATCAGGATTACCAGGAGTGGAATCGGCATCAGGATCGCTAGGACAAGGTTTGTCGGTATGCGTAGGAATGGCTCTTTCCGACAAGGTTGACGGTTGCTCCCGCAAGATTTTCTGCGTTTGTGGCGACGGGGAAATTCAGGAAGGACAAGTCTGGGAAGCGGCAATGAGCGCTGCTCACCATAAGTTAAGCAACATCGTCGCTATAATTGACCGCAACCGCTTGCAGATAGACGGACCAAACGAAAGCGTAATGGGACTTGAACCGCTACGCGAAAAATGGTCGTCGTTTGGCTGGGACGTCTACGAGTGCAATGGCAACAGCATCGAGGAACTTGTCAGCACATTCGACAGAATGACTGGCGAAAAACCAAAAGTGCTAATCGCAAATACCATAATGGGAAAAGGCGTTCCCGAAATCGAAGGCGACTACAAGTGGCACGGCAAAGCACCAAGCAAGGAAGAAAAAGAAAAGTGGGGAAAATAAAAAATGCCCCTTTATATAATAAGGTGTAGCCCGTCGTAAGCCAAATGCATATTTGATGGCAACTTTGACGATGCATAATCGTGCGAAATACGATGCCCGATATGTGTAAAATATGTTTGCTCCGCACCTACCATTTTTGAAAAGTCAACCGCCTCATCGAGAGAGAAATGCATCGGATGTGTATCATATTGCAAGGCATTCACAACCAAAGTCTTAACACCTTTCAACTTGTTTAATTCGGTGTCTGGGACAACTTTGGCATCGGTAATATAGGCGAAACTGCCAATTCGGAATCCGAGAATTGGCAACTGGCCATGATATGAACGAATGGGAGTAACACTTATGCCACCGACTGAGAAATCCGAATCGGAATCAATCGTATGTATGTTAACTTTTGGCACACCAGGGTAAGTGCTATTGTCGAAAATATAAAAGAACTGCTTATGCAACGCATCAATCACGCGCTGCTCGGCATATATCTCCATTGGTTTCTTGGTGAGGTAGTTGAGCGGACGAATGTCGTCAAGCCCACCAGTATGGTCAACATGCCCGTGAGTAAATAGGATTGCATCCACATTGCTTGCACCCTCGCGAATCATCTGGTAGCGGAAATCGGGACCGCAGTCGATAAGCATGTCAACGCCATTGCAATGCAACAGCACCGACGAACGCAAACGCTTGTCCCTCGGATTGACTGACCTGCAAACTTCGCAGTCGCACCCTAAAATCGGCGTTCCCTGCGAAGCACCCGTTCCCAAAAATACTACTTCCATAACTAAAACTTCATTGCAAAGTTACAATATTATCTCGCTACAAGCAAAATAAAATTTAGACATCGTTGAAAACTAAGTAACCGAATAAAAATTCTTTTTACTAATATTTGTCATATCAAAAACTATGTTTATCTTTGTAAGCGATAATTTGATAGGAAGACATGTAAAACCATTCCGGAGAAAGTTCTGCGCTTTGGAGAAAAAAGGAAAGGCAGGCAGCAGGAGATTTTGTTAACCATTAAAATTAAAACAATGAAACGATTTGCAACAATATGCTTGCTTGCGCTCGCTATCTTGTGTAGCAGCCAGATTTCCTTTTGCCAGGACAGCAAACAAAGCAACCTGGATTTGGTAAAGGCAAGGATAGTGGAAATGAACAGGACTCTTAACGAGGAAATTTATTTTTCCACCTATGAGATTATCGAATACACCTTGCCAATTGTTGAGGACAAGAAACAAATCAACGAAATTGTCAGGATTTTAAAGAAATTGAAAAAGAAATGCCCGCAGAAACCCGCCTCGGTTTGCGACTGCTATGACGCTAAAATCAAAAAAGGCGAAAAAGTAGACGACGAAATCTTGTTTTGGAATGGTTGCAAGGATTTAATACGTTGAACATTATATTTAAAAGGAGATTATTTATGAAGAATTTAGCAAGACTATTTTTGGTTGTCGCAGCAATGGCAACATTGCTTTCGTGCAATCGCAATGCAAAGCCAGAACCTGCAGTTTATGAATTGGAAGTGTATAAGACGCAAAAAATAGTATTAGACGTAGAAGACCGAGACTTGGAAAGTGAAATAACGCTTCCGGGAGGTCTGGTTGACATTGACGGCAAGGATGCGCTTGTGTTTTATTCTAATGGAAGCATATCGTACTACGATTTGGAAACAGGCAAGAAGATGAGCGGTGTTAATAATGTAGAACCAAAGGAACCTGTGTCTTTGGATACTGTGATTGACGTTGATGTTCCGTTGTTGGCAGGCGACAGCAAGCAGCTTGGTGTTAGGCTTGATTACGACGAGACTAACAATGTTTACTGGGCAGAGAAGTCATACGATACGGAATATTATGGTAAAAATGTTCACGAGCTTATCATTGTCGATAAGGATTTCAAATATTTGGGAACAATTTACGACAATAAAGTTTGGCCTTGGTTCTGGAACGGTAGGATCCTTATTGATATTGAACATATTAAAGACAATTCTGTTGTGACGGTTAACTATTTGAAACTGACGAAGACCGACCGCAATTACAACGAATACATAGAGTCGTGCCGTGCCGACCTTGAAAAAAAGCATAAGGAGTGGGAAGAATACAAGGAAAAGTTCTCTCCGGAAAATAGTCCGCTTATTGGATTGGTAAAACCGCAGGACGACAGAATATATAAGGTGCTTACCTTGTATTGCAAGGATGAAATATCAGATGGCGACAAGATGGTAATCGACTCGTTGATTGCTAACAAGGAAATTGTCAATTTGGCACCGATATACCTTGTTGTTTCTGCCGAAAATGAGGAAGCAGGCGCTTCGTATGTCAAGAAAAACGGACTTGATTGCATCGAAAAAATTGTCTTTGATACCGAAGGTATAGCAAACACAAATGCAGGACAGGACAATCCTCGCTTTATTTTTGTGGAAGATGGCCTTATAACAAAAGACACAATTTATAGTACAGCAGACATCGGCACCGAAATGATTCCGAGATTATTCGGTGAAGGCAAATTTACTCGATACTATATTTATGACGGTGAACTTATTGTCGCTGTTACTGGTGGCGCCTTTATTGACGATTAGTTAAAATGAATAAAAAAAGAAAAACGCTGCGAAATGCAGCGTTTTTTTGTGGGATTGCAGATCCCCAGCGCTGCCACGGGCATCCTTGCAAAAAATAGAAAACTTACTCCACTAAGATTCCAACACAAAGCCTGATGTATCAAATTGTATTTTAACAAAGAAACGAGTGGATTATGTTTTTGAAGAAATATAATAACCTCGGAGAGGTTACATATATGTAGAACGGAATGTTCGTTTCGGAAGCGCTGGCGCATGTTTTTGCAGCAAAGCAATGCAAAAACTGTGACAGCGCATAATTTAGCGGACAACGATTAAATAAAACAATAAAGTGTTGATAAAGAGGGGGATTGTAGATCCCCAGCGCTGCCGCGGGCATCCTTGCAAAAAAATAGAAAACTTTCTTCGTTGCGTTTTCCTTTTTGTTTTCTGAAAACCCTTTAGAATGCAAGCATTCAAGGATTTTCAGAAAACAAAAAAAGCGAAGCAAATGCTTCGCTTTTTTTTGCGGAGAGAGGGGGATTCGAACCCCCGGTACCGGTAACCCAGTACGTCAGTTTAGCAAACTGGTGGTTTCAGCCACTCACCCACCTCTCCGTGCTAAAATCTGAACTTCCCCTAAAAGCGGGAAAGCGGGTGCAAAGATATACATAATTCTTGTATTGCAAAAATTATTTACGAAAATATTTTTCATCATTTCGTTTTGTAGTTTTTTTTCATAAATCCATTCAAGAGAAACAAAAATTATTATATTTGCACCTTTGTAAAAAATTAAAAATAATAGATATGAATCGCAAATTGTCCTTGCTTTTAGTTTCGTTGCTAATGGTATCAATGGCACTGATATGTTCGTGCGGAGGAACAAGTTCAGGCAAAGCAAACCTTGTTGCAATGTACGGACTGGTTAACGGTTCCAACTGGCGCGGTGCCGACCCAACTGCAATCGTAAGCGAACACAAGATAAAGGTTAACGGCACATCAGCCAACGGCCAGACAATAATAATAACCCTCAACTCAAAAGAACTGGGCGAATACACTTTCTCTCCGACAAACGGACATTATGCCGAATTTATTCCGAACATGGCATCGGGGACAGAACGTTTTTCAACGCTTACTGGCGATGGAAGCGGTTTTGTAAGATTGTCATCGTTCAACGAGGAGACAAATTCTCTTGGCGGTGAGTTCTATTTCAAAGCATATCGCGCCGATGGTTCATTCAAGTCGGTTACCGAAGGAAGGTTCACTAATGTTCCTTACACATACTACAATTTTGAAGAAGAAACTTATACTAGCACATTTACTTTCTCGCAGGGCGGAAGATCATGGACAGCAAAAGAAGTATACGGAACAAAGACCGACACCGCAATGGTTGTGTCTGGCGACTGCGACCGTTCCGAGGCATGGCAGAGCGTTAGTTTGCAGATGCCTAACAATGTTTCGGAAGGCGTTCACTATTTCGGCGCCGACGTTTCCGGTTATTTCCAGTCTGGATTCTACAATTTCCCAGCAACTGCAGGCGCTATAACGGTTACCGAGTACAATAGCGAAGCAAGAGTAATAAAGGGAACTTTCTTCTTTAACTACAGGGACAACAACGGCAATGTGCAATCGATTTCCGACGGCACATTCGACATTAAATATACTGATTTAACAGTTGTAGAATAAATTAATAAACAAAATAAAACACATTTTCAAAATGAACGAAAAGATATTGAAAGACCTTGCCAAAATAGGCATAACAGGTGTAAAAGAAATTCATTATAATCCCTCATACGAGGAATTGTTCAAGTTCGAAATGGACCCGTCGCTCGAAGGTTTCGACAAGGGTCAACTTACCGAACTCGATGCAGTAAACGTAATGACTGGTATTTATACTGGTCGTTCGCCCAAGGACAAGTTCATCGTTATGGACGAAAACTCAAAGGACACAGTATGGTGGACAACCGATGAGTACAAGAACGACAACCATGTTTGCTCGCAGGAAACTTGGGAAGTTGTAAAGGACCTTGCAAAGAAGCAGTTGTGCGACAAGGAATTGTTCGTAGTTGACGCTTTCTGCGGTGCTAACAAGGACACCCGCATGAATGTCCGCTTCATTATGGAAGTTGCTTGGCAGGCACACTTTGTACGCAACATGTTCATCAAGCCGACCGAGGAAGAACTCAAGACTTTCGAACCTAACTTCACAGTTTACACAGCATCAAAAGCAAAGGTTGAAAACTACAAGGAACTCGGCCTCAACAGCGAAACCGCAGTTGTATTCAACATCACAAGCCGCGAACAGGTTATCCTCAACACTTGGTACGGTGGTGAAATGAAGAAAGGTATGTTCTCGATGATGAACTACTACCTGCCATTGCAAGGCATTGCAGCAATGCACTGCTCGGCAAATACCGACATGCAGGGCAAGCATACCGCTATCTTCTTTGGATTGAGCGGTACTGGTAAGACCACCCTTTCGACCGACCCGAAGCGTCTGCTCATCGGTGACGACGAACACGGCTGGGACGATGATGGCGTTTTCAACTTCGAAGGCGGCTGCTACGCAAAGGTTATCAACCTCGACAAGGACAGCGAACCCGACATCTACAATGCTATCCGTCGTAATGCTTTGTTGGAAAACGTTACCGTTGACGAAAAGGGCAAGATTAACTTCGCCGACAAGAGCGTTACCGAAAATACCCGCGTAAGTTACCCGATTGACCATATCGAAAAGATTGTTCGCCCTGTAAGCGCTGCACCTGCTGCTGAAAACGTAATTTTCCTTTCGGCTGATGCATTCGGAGTTCTTCCTCCAGTATCAATCCTTACTCCCGAACAGTGCAAGTACTACTTCCTCAGCGGTTTCACAGCAAAATTGGCTGGTACTGAACGTGGAATTACCGAACCTACACCAACTTTCAGTGCATGCTTCGGACAGGCATTCCTCGAATTGCATCCAACAAAATATGCAGAAGAACTTGTAAAGCGCATGGAAAAGAGCAACGCAAAGGCATATCTTGTAAACACTGGCTGGAACGGCACTGGCAAGCGTATCTCTATTAAGGATACCCGTGGCATTATCGATGCAATCCTCGATGGCGCAATACTCACCGCCCCGACAAAGAAGATTCCGTACTTCGACTTGGAAGTTCCGACAGCATTGCCAGGCGTTGACCCGAAGATTCTCGACCCACGCGACACCTACGCAACAGCCGATGAATGGGAAGTCAAAGCTCGCGACCTTGCAGGACGCTTCATCAAGAACTTTGTGAAGTTTACAAGCAACCCAGCAGGCAAGAAATTGGTTGATGCAGGTCCAAAACTGTAAATCTTGATTTTGACTAGTCCTAAATAACCGTTACAGGTTTTTACGGGACAAAGATACAATTAAATACACTGTCGGATATCCGACAGTGTATTTTTATTTTCATTTTTATAAGATTTCATTTTTAATTCGCGTTGATTATGCATAAACTC
>JAGCDJ010000042.1 GCA_017651185.1 Bacteroidales bacterium
GCAAACAAGGTAATACGTATTGCACTGGTAAACAAACTTATAAAACAAATATTCGCTATTATGACTGGCAACAAAATGTACGATGAAAATTTTTCAAAAAATATTTGGTAATTAACACAGTTCATGCTGAACTCGTTTCAGCATCTGGAACAACAATGCCCAATTGTACAAACGCTTCCTTTTTCCAAAATCTTCGACTCCATTTGAAGAGAAACACTAAATTGTAGAAAACTATTCGCAAAAAAATTGCTTACTTTGCAAAATTTTTGGCGAAGGAAATGGCAGACAAGGAATTTATTACGCTGAAAGGCGTAAAAGTGAACAACTTAAAGGACATTAGCCTTGAAATACCACGCAACAAACTTGTGGTAATAACAGGGCTATCTGGTTCGGGAAAATCATCATTGGCATTCGACACTCTATTTGCCGAAGGACAACGCAGATATGTGGAAAGTTTGTCATCGTATGCCCGACAGTTTTTAGGCAAGATGCACAAACCCGAAGTCGATTTCATCGATGGCATTCCGCCAACAATCGCCATCCGCCAAAAGGTAAACACCCGAAATCCACGCTCCACCGTCGGCACATCAACCGAAATTTACGACTACCTGAAACTTTTGTTCGCAAGAATCGGAAAAACCTACTCGCCAATCTCGGGACAGGAAGTAAAAAGCCACAGCACCAACGATGTAATCAATAAGATAACATCGATGCCAGAAGGCACAAAGGTGCTTATCTGCTTCCCGTACACATTCAACACAAAGCAAAAGAAAGGCGAACAACTTTCGCTTATTGCCAAGCAAGGCTATACAAGATTCGTCTGCAATGGCGAAATGCAACGCACCGATGAAATAACCGATGTAAAGGGCTTGTGCGAAACAATACATATAGTCCTCGACCGCCTAACAGTGAAACCAGAAGAAACACTTGTGGGACGAATAGCAGACTCGGTGCAGACAGCATTTTTCGAGGGAAAAGGCGAATGCTTCGTTTACGAATATGGCGAAACGCTAATACAGCATTCATTCTCCAACCGCTTCGAAGCCGACGGCATAACATTCGAGCAACCGACAGTCAACCTGTTCAGTTTCAACAATCCCATAGGAGCATGCCCTACCTGCGAAGGTTTTGGAAAAATTCTCGGCATCGACGAAGACCTAGTGATTCCAAACAAGG
This sequence comes from Bacteroidales bacterium, assembly GCA_017651185.1. GTDB lineage: Bacteria > Bacteroidota > Bacteroidia > Bacteroidales > ML635J-15 > Bact-19. The sequence continues at coordinate 1,177 of JAGCDJ010000042.1, forward strand.
GAATGAGCATTTACGATGGCGCCGTTTTCTGCTGGCGCGGCGATGTCATGAAGCAATGGAATCACGACTTCATGATTAACAGCGCAAAAATCAAATTTCCAATACATCGTCCTTATTATCAGCTGACTGACGATGAAAAAGACATATTATGGAACGGCGACAAGGCACATGGAATATACGGAATCCGCGATTTCTTCGACTATCTTGAAACGCAGAAGTACAAAATCCAAAACCGTGTGCTAATATCAAGATACAGAGGCAAAACCACTTGTCCCGACTGCCATGGCAAACGCTTGAAAAAAGAAGCTTTTTATGTCAAAATCAACGGGAAAAACATCGGAGACCTCATCGACATGCCAATAAGCGAACTCGTTGCTTTTTTCAACAATCTGGAACTAAATGAGTTTGACGAGCAAGCATCATCACGCCTGCGTGAAGAAATACGCGTAAGGTTGGAATCGATGATGGAAGTAGGTCTAGGTTACCTTACGCTTAATCGTTCTGCATCAACACTTTCGGGCGGAGAATCGCAGCGTATGAGCTTGGCAACAGTCTTCGGTTCGGGACTTGTCGGTTCACTGTATGTACTTGACGAACCTAGCATTGGTTTGCACGAACGCGACACACAGAACCTCATAACAATACTTAAGAAACTTCGCGACAAGAAAAATACAGTTGTCGTTGTAGAACACGACGAAGCGATAATCCGTGCTGCCGACCACATAATCGATATAGGTCCGCTTGCTGGAGAATTTGGCGGCGAAGTTGTTTTTGAAGGCGATATAAAGAAATTGGAGAAAGCAGACACGCTTACAGCAAAATATCTTCGTGGCGAACTGCAGAATCCCAAGAATGACAAACCGCTGAAATGGCGTAATTCCATAAAAATAGAAGGTGCCCGCCTTAACAATTTGAAGAACATTACGGTAACTTTCCCGCTCAATGTGGCTACGGTCATCACTGGCGTTAGCGGTTCGGGAAAGACAAGCCTTGTAAAGGGCATACTTTACCCTGCCATACGCCGAGAACTTGGCGTTTCTGCAGACAAAACCGGCGACTTCGACAAAATTTCAGGCGACATAAAAATGATTAAGAACATAGAATATGTCGACCAGAATCCAATAGCAAAATCAAGCCGTTCAAATCCTGCAATTTACATCAAGGCATTTGATGAAATACGAAAACTTTACGCAGAGCAAAAGACCGCCAAACTAAATGGTTTGAAGGCATCGCACTTTTCATTCAACACCGAAGGCGGACGCTGCGAAGTTTGTCAGGGAGAAGGCGAAATAACGGTAGAAATGCAGTTTATGTCGGATATTCACCTCGTATGCGAAGCATGCAACGGCAAGCGTTTCAAGGACGAAATCCTAGAAATAAAGTACCGCGACAAGAACATATACGACATTCTGGAAATGAGCATAAAGGAAGCCGTTGACTTTTTCGCGCAAGGAGATGGCAAACTGGAAAAGAACATTGTTTCTCTGCTTCAGAACTACATCAACGTAGGACTTGGCTACCTGAAAATGGGACAGCCATCGAGTACGCTCAGCGGTGGTGAAAGCCAAAGAATCAAACTGGCGACCTTCCTCAGCATGGAAAATTCAGAACCTACAATCTTCATCTTTGATGAACCGACCACAGGACTGCACTTCCACGACATCAACAAATTGCTGAAAGCCATGGAAATCATGCGCCAGAAAGGTCACACATTGATAATAATCGAGCACAATCCCGAAGTCATCAAGTTTGCCGACTGGATTATTGACCTTGGTCCCGATGGCGGAAAGGATGGCGGAAATCTTGTCTTTGAAGGCACACCAGCAGAATTGCTAAAATGCAAGGAATCGATAACAGGAAAAATATTACATAATTTTATATAGTCATGGAAGAAAAAATCAAAGGAATTCTAAAAAAATACACTTTTGACGATAAGATTTGGGATAATTTCAAACCAGAAATGAACCTAAAAGACGACCTGAAAATCAATTCAGCCCGTGTTGTTGACATTGTACTTGACCTAGAAGAACAATTTGACATCGAAATTAGCGATGCTGAAATAGAGAAGATGAAAACAGTTCAGGACATATTCGACTTACTAAAAAACAAGGGAAAGTAACAGATTTGCGAAATCGTATAGTTTAATCTTCGATGCAACAAAAAGGACTGCCATTTGACAGTCCTTTTTTATATAGTTATATCAACTCAAAACTAGAATCTTCGTACCATAATGTAATTATACAAGGTAGATTTTAGAGCCGACTGCGATGAATATGTTGTCTGAGAGGATATAAATGCTACCGCATTTGTAGCACTATTCTCGTCAGAAGTCCAGAATCCACCGAATGTCGAATACAATTCTTCTCCAACATAATCTACCAACGCCTGCATCTCAACACTTGTCGGCAGATACCAGTCGTTCTTACCGCCTTGTGTCGACTGATAGCACTTCAGTGCAGCATATTCATCAGTGAAACCAATGCCTGTATGATAACTTACAATTGCTTCGGTGTTTGTCATACCGGAAACTGTAATAGAACTAGGAGCATCGGTATTCAGGGCAATGCCTGCTGTAGAACCCCATACTGCACTATCACCAATTTCCATGTCATCACCTCCCAGAGTTGAAGGCATGATATACTCCAATGCAAAACCATTATTATCGTCGGCATAGAAAATTATACCTCCACCAGGACCTCTATCGCCCTCCTGCGAAGTAGTAACTGAGTATTGATCAGTTGTTATAAATTCATCTACAACCCTTACGTATGCCCAATATGTATAGTTTGTACCCTTTCTTAATCCGTTGAGCGTAAATTCTTCAGTTCCGCTTGAATAAGCAACTTTTCTTACTGTATCGTACGATGCATGGTCAGCAGTATCAGTCACAAAAACAATTCCGCACTCGCAATCGCTTCTACCGTTTGCATCAACGTTGCATGTTACCACCATTGAATGAGGTGTAATATCGCTGACACTCTGCTGAGGATCCATAGAAATGCTTGGAACATTTGCAGGTTCAATCGACACTGCCGATGACAAGTCGCCATATACAATGTAACCTGTTGTAGTTATTGCGTAAGGTGCGTAGTACATAATCTTGTTAACGATAGGAAGGTTTACTCGTGCCGAGAAACGACCGGACATTACCGAACCTGCGGCAGTGCCAGTAAGGTCTTCTGCACTTGCCACAGCAGAACCAGCATCACTGAATATGTACTTGAAACCTATTTCCGAAAATTCGTAGCCGGCATCATTCAAAATGCTACCCTGCAAATCTACATACGAAGCAGTAAGTACAGATGTAGTTTCATCGGCCTGCAACCTGATATTCTCTGGATTCTGCAGTACGGCAAACATCTTCACACTGCCATAATAAGGTTGCTCGCGGAATACTGCGTAAGCCCTGAACACGTATGAAGCACCTTCCTGCAATCCACTAACGGTAGCACTGAATGCTATGATGTCATCCTGTGTTCTTATTTCCGATGCTGGATACGTAAACATATTATTTCTGTAATAGTCAAGAGAAGAGGAATTTGCAATATAATTTTCATACGTATCGAAAATGAATCCCATATTCTCGACGCTATCAGCAGGAATTCCATCAAGTACTACAACACGACCTGCAACATCAACGCTTTCCATTGTGACATTACCTGCATCGTTTGTAATAACACTTATATCATGTGCAACATTGTTATTGGTAGAGAACTCTATTACACGGCTGTAGCAATAGTTAATAGCAGTATCTCCCTCCGAAAAAGTGAATGCCCTCATGCAATATCTTGTATTAGGTTCAAGTCCTCGTATAACAACAGAAAACTTGGATATTGACGGCATATCTTCGATCACATCAGGTTCATCCTGCTCCGAAAAATAGAATTCAGTAAACCATGAACTACTATTATTCTCATTCTCAAATGTAAACGCTTCTGGCGTATCGTAAGTGTCGTAAACCGACTTAGGCACGCACATAATACCTGCCTCGCGTATTGGCATCTGACTTACGTTTTCAAGAATTTCGCCGTATGCGACAACATAGTTTCCAAAGATTTCATCATCCTTGGGTGCATATATCGCAATTCTGGTCTGTCCAGCACGAAGCACTATCTCTATTGACGACAAATCAACATCATCATCGAACATCATTGTCCCCGACTCGCCTATGACATGATAGCCATCGATATCGGCCTCGATTATAAGACGGAACTCTACATTCTTACGGACATACAATCTGTCGCCCTCATTAATGTCGTTTGAATAGATGCCAGTATTGCCTGGGTCGGAAAACAAGCAGTTGTATACAATCTCATCTTCGTCGCTATAAACCACAGTAACCTTAGCATAAAACGATTCGACAGAACCTTTGTTCATAGTCTTGTAACCCTTCCTCAGTTCAAGGCGAAGGAAACCGACCTTTCCCATGTCCAGCGGATCCTTATGGCATCCTGCTACGAATACTAATGACAATGCCGCCAATAAAACAAGAATCAAACTTCTTTTCATATCTTATTAGAATATTTTCTTAGACAACTTTATGTAAAAATTAAACTTCTGACTATCCTTGATGTTCTGGTTTTCTGTTTTAACATAAACCGGCTGGGCAACCACGCACATAAGGTCGATACCCCAATACGAGAATGCTATTGCACCCCTGACATCAATGGATGTATATGCCTGATTTGACTTTGCTGTCGGGAACTCATTAACTTCGTCGTTCCACGAATAAGTGTGCTTGTGATATATAGTACCTGCAGAACTATTCATAACGGCAAAACCTGCATGCAACGACAGCCAACTCAAAACAGGGTAGTCAAACGACGTGTTGCAAGAGAAGAAATTTCCGTTCGAAGTAACATAGTTAACCATTTCGTTTCCAGAACGCAATATGCTTTCTTCATCATAATACGGAACAGACAGCGTAATGTCGCGCTTGCACTTTCCGCTCAAACGATACGACAAATTGTTGTACACTCTGAAATATGCATGTCTGTACTGGAAAGAGTTCGAAAAGATGAAATCGAAACTACCAGTTCCCATTGGCACTATGTAGCCCTTTACCGTTCTGTTCTGGTTTCCAGTAGGAAATGACGATGTTACAGAAAACGACTCGAAGAACTTCTGCGACTGGAACTTGTAGGAGATTTCGGCACTAATGTCACCCAAACCTCCGTATGCAGCAACATAACCATGCGAATATTTTGCCTTCTTCTGGATGTAGAATGGAATTGCTACTGTTAGATAGAAACCCTTGTAGCCAATCGAAAGCGGTACGTTCAAGTACTTGCTCAACGAACTGAAACCTGCTTCAGCCGATATTCCATATTGGAAATCCTTTTCGGAAATAGTGAAGTTGTTCTCAGTTTCTGCATTACCGGGAATATTTATACCATTTCCGTTTACCAACGGGTCGTCAAATCCCGTAGGATTGTCCTGCAATGTCTCGACACTCTCAGGATACAAAGTCAACCCGCCTATTGTCTGGGCATTGGAAACCATAACAGTTGTCATGCAAGATATCAAGCATGCAACTATTATTCTGAAACAAACTCTGATATTAATTCTCATACTTAACTTATATTATATAATTCTGCAAATATACACTAAATAAATTATACAACAAGGGAGAAAATAAAAAAGTTTATGTGGCAGTGCCGTCTGTTTGACTTCGCCAGTTTAAGTGTTCCTGGTTTCTATGGCTTGCTTGTGCTGAGCGTAGTCGAAGTACGCAGTTTCTATGTTTCAGGGTTGGACTAACAGGCTCGCTGTCTCAAATGCTTGAAACCATAATGACTTTCAAACTATTCGCCTTTTTGCCAATTATATCCTCTTTATCATCGCTATTGCTTGTGCGCTTATCCCCTCCTCGCGCCCCTCAAAACCTAGACCTTCGGTTGTCGTTGCCTTAACCGACACCTGCGATTCGTCAACGCCAAGAACTTCGGCAAGCGTCTTCTGCATTTCTGGAATAAAATCCTTTACCTTTGGTTTCTGCAAAGAAATTACAGAATCTATGTTAACTAATACATATCCCTTTTCTTTAACAAGACGGTATGTTTCCTTCAGGAGTTTTTTGCTGTCGATACCCTTGTATTTCGGGTCGCTGTCGGGAAAATGGAAACCGATGTCACGCAGGTTAGCGGCACCAAGCAAGGCATCACACATTGCATGAATAAGCACATCGCCATCCGAATGCGCCACACAGCCCCTATTATAAGGAATTTGGATTCCTCCTAAGAAGAAATCCAAACCATCCTTTAACTTATGTACATCGTAACCGATTCCTATCCTGTACATTATGATTTCCTTGCTTCTTTTTCTGCCTTCTTTGCATCACGCTGTTCCTTTGCAATTCCGCCAAAGTCGAAAGTCAAAGTGAACCTCAAGGTATTCTGCAATGGATTTGCCTGAGTTACAGGTATCAAGTATGCAAAATCAAGTCCAAAAACATTGAGTCTCAATCCAGCACCAACAGTGACATACTTGCGGTTGCCCTTATATGCATGTTCGTGGAAATAACCAACACGTACTGCAAACTGCTTTGAATAGCAGTACTCTAAACCTAGAGACAAAGTTATTTCTGCCAATTCTTCGCGGAAACGTGAAGTTTTTCCATTATGTACAAATGGGGTAGCATCACCTGGAGCATCCCACCACGAAGTAAACAATGCTGCAGGAACCGAGACATTAGGATCCTTACCATACTTGATATGCTGCTCACCACCTGCCTTTACAGTATCGCCGCTAGGTAGCACCTCACCTGGTTGATAATATGTTGGTGAAGACGGAACTAGTAACTTGTTGAAATCGCATGTAATAAGCAGATCATTGTGTTCATCAAAACTAAGCATGTAACCTACGCCAGTACGGAAATTTGTTGGGATGAAATCGCGCTTTTCGTTCGAAGTGTAAGAAATCTTGGAACCGATGTTAGAGATGTTCAAACCCCACATAACCGAAGATTTCAAGTTGCCTGTCATAATGTCATCATTCTTGTAGTAGAACGAAACATCGGCAGCAACAGAAGTTCCGGCTTTCGACTGAACCTGTCCTATATCTTGGCCACCAGTAAGGTTACTATATATGAAACGCATGGCAACCGAACCGGAGAAGTTCTTTGCAAGCAAACGTGCGTATGAAATATCGAGCGAAAATTCACGCGGACGGAAATTCATCAAGGTCACATTGTTTACATCCTTGAAAACCATATTACCAAGGTCAAAAAACAACAATGACGCACCGATAGCATTCTGAGCATTAAACTTATAGTAACCTGCCAAATATCCAAGGTTCATATCCGAAGTCAACGCTCTCAGCCATGGCGTATACGACATTGACACACCAAAATCATTCTCAATAAACACATACTTTGAAGGATTCCAATGCTGCGAATTTCCATCAGGAGTTGTAGCCACACCAGCATCACCAAGACCTCCAGCCCTTGTATCAGGAGCAATCGTCAAGAACGAAACTGCCGTTGAAATAGTATTAGGAGCATTACGTCCGTCAATGGTAGTACCATTACCTTTTCCATTTCCACCACCACCAATTGTCTGAGAATAAACGCTAGTGCATGCAAGTGCAATAATTATTGTCAAAAACGAAATTCTTCTTATCATATTAGAATATTTTGTCGCAAAAATACATAAAGTTTAAAAACTCTCATAAAACGCAGCAGAATATTTTTTATTGCATGCCGGTTGAAAAGTTTTTAAATATAATACAAAACAACAAATATTATAGACTAAAACACTATGCCATTCCACGAAACGCATTCTTCAGTTTAGAAAAGAAAGACTCGTTTCGCTTGCTTTGCGGGTTAAATGATTCGGATTCGCGCATCTGCTCCAGCAATTTCTTGTCTTCTTTGCTTACATCGTTTGGTATGAAAACATTAATCCTAACCAGCAAATCGCCATGACCATAGCCGTTAATGTCTGGCAACCCCTTGCCTTTCAATCTTAATGTCTTTCCCGACTGTGTTCCAGGTTCTAACTTTATCTTCACCTTGCTGCCAATTGTTGGGATTTCGGCACTGCAACCTAAGATTGCATCGGGGATACCTATATATAAATTATAGACAAGGTCTATTCCTTCACGCTTTAGTTCAGGATGTTCGATTTCCTGGATTGCAATCAGCAAATCGCCGTTTATACCGCCATGACGTGCCGCATTGCCCTTGCCTTCCATCGAAAGTTGCATTCCTTCGTATACTCCAGCAGGGATTTTCAGTTCTATGGTTTCTTCGCCCGAAACTATTCCCTCGCCGTAGCACGAAGTACATTTATCCTTTATAACCTTGCCCGAACCTCCACAGGTAGAGCAAGTTGTGCTTGTCTGCATCTGACCGAGCATAGTATGCATTACACGCGTCTGCACGCCACGACCATTACAGGTCGGACAAGTTGAATTCGAATTGCCGTCCTTTTCGCCAGTGCCATGGCAAGCAGAACAAGGAACATATTTCTTTACCTTTATCTTCTTGGTTGTACCATTAGCAATCTCCTCGAGTGTCAACTTTACAGTAACACGCAGGTTGGTGCCACGATTCACGGCACGTCTGCCTCCGCCACGACTTCCGCCACCGCCAAAGAAACTGCTGAAACCGCCGCCAAAAGCACCTTCGAACACATCGCCGAAACGCGAGAAAATATCCTCCATAGAAAATCCGCCAGCGCCACCAAATCCGCTTGCACCGCCCATACCTGCATGTCCGAACTGGTCGTAACGGGCACGCTTGTCGGGATTGCTAAGCACCTCGTATGCCTCTGCCGCCTCTTTAAACTTCTCCTCGGCTTCCTTGTCGCCCGGATTTTTATCAGGGTGGTACTGAATCGCTTTCTTTCTATATGCCTTCTTTATCTCTTCGGGGGTCGCATTTTTGGCGACCTCGAGCACTTCGTAATAATCTCTCTTTTCCATATTTATCCTCCTACTGACCTACGACAACTTTTGAATATCTGACAACCTTGTCGTTAATCTTGTAGCCCTTCTGAATCACATCGATAACCTTTCCCTTCTTGGCCTCGTCCTCGACTGGGAACTGTGTGACTGCCTCGTGAAAGTCGGTGTTAAAATCCTCGCCCATTGCCTGGATCTCTGTCAAATCCTGCGATTTCAGATAATCCATAAACTTCTGGTAAATCAACTTTACACCTTCCTTGGTCGCTTCGATATCGGAACTTGACAAATGTTCCATTGCACGGTCTATGTCATCAATTACTGGCAAAAAGTCATGCAGCATCGATGCCTTCACGCTTTCGCGCAACTCCAACTTTTCCTTTGCAGTACGCTTCTTAAAGTTGCTAAACTCTGCCACCTGACGCATATACTTGTCCTGAAGTTCCTCCAACTTGCGGTTCGACTCTGCCGATTCTTCCTTCAGTTTCCTGTCAGAAAATCCGAAACGTGACTTTTTCTTCTTGCCATGTTCTGCTTCGGCATCGTCCTTTTTTTCGGATTCAGATGTCTGGACTTCGCTTTCGTTAGTTGTTTCTACTTCCTTATTCTCAACATTTTCAGTTGCTTCTTCAACCTTCATTTCTTCCTGTATGTTATCGTTTTCCATATCAATTTAAATAAAAAGACACCCCACCCTTTCAAAAATTCTGCCATGCGACAAAACATGACAAAATTGCAGTAGGTGCACAATAATTGTGCGCCTACTGGTTTGCCTTATAATCCTGTTTTAACGCTTCGCACAACCAATTTGCCAATGCCTGACGGTTGTTTGGATCGAGCAGACGCTTTCGGTCACGCTCATTGTTTATATTTCCTGCTTCCATGAATGCTGCCGGCGGAATTACCTTTCTGATAACTAACAAATTGCGTTCTTCCACCGAACCAAAATAACCACGATTGGGCTGGAACTTAGCATATTTCTGACGGAACACATTGTACATCCTTTCGGCAAGTGCCTTGCCCTTGGTACTGCCGTGACAATAGTAGAAAAACGCATCTACCCGCGTGGCACTATTACGCGAATCTATGTGAATTTCAACCACTCTCTGATATTTTGTCGTCTTATTGGCATAATACAACTTGTTCACCGCCTCGGCACGCTCCACAAGACGAGTAGTATGGTCGCGACTTATCTCAACACCAGGGTAACAATATTCGTCGTAGTCAATCTTTAGGATTTTACCACTACGTATACCATCATCAGGGTCATCAATTATCATATAGACCTTTCCAGACTGCTCCTCGATGCACCTTGCAAGACGCAAAGTTATGTCGTATGCATACTCATCCTCCGAAATCATAACGCCATCAACGTATGAAGTCGCTCCCGGGTCGGGACCGCCATGACCAGCAATAAGATAGAAAATTGCCCCCTTCAACGCAGTACCCTTTATCGTATCTGCAATGCGGAGCTCCATCTTGACCTGTGGCATAGGTGACGATGTCGTATCGAGAATACAAACTGGCGGGATAGAATCAAGAAGTGAGTCCGAATCTGGCTTAACGCAAACCTGTGGCACTGTATCGATAACCACAACATGCTCGGGTCCAGCAATTTCATGCTTACGGGGCAAAATGTATGTCTCGCCAAGAATCAACTGGTCTTCCTGCTGAATTTTATCCTTGTTTATCTCAAGAAAATCATGGTAGTAATCTTTTGCCTCGTAACCGTTTTCGCGTAGAATCTTGTAGATTCCATCGCCCTGCTTGGCGACAACCGTGCGCACCGTATCGCTCTGCGCCGACACAAGCGAAGCAAAACAAATACACGAAAGCAAAAATATAAGTCTCATTTTCATCGAGTGCAAAAATACGGAAAGGCGCACACCGACAAACAACCTGCTCACAAAGATTTTAACGCAATGCTGTTGAACAAAAAAAACAGCAGCCGAACAAAGCCGACTGCCGTAAATCTATAATCGTAATTCGTAAATCCATTTAGTTCTGGACCGACACGCACACGGGCCGCACGGATAGCCCGAGGCAGCGGTAAGTGCCGTTCATGTCGTAAGTGCCCGAATAGAAGTAGAGGTGCCACGCGCCGTAAGGGCTGCCCGTATAGAGCGACAACGACCAGTAGAGGCCGTAGGACCCGGCATTGTCGAGGCCACTATCGACGCGGTAGCCGGCAGCGGCCAGGAAGATTGAATTGCCGTTAGGTCCAGTGAACAATCGTCCGCTTACACCGTTTTGTGTTGTCCACTCGTGAGTGCAATTATCAAACAACTCCTGCATTTCTTCTCTTGTCGGCATACGCCAGCCTGCTCCCCAGTTAGCGGTGGCGGCATCATCGCTTGCTTCAAGGGTGGTCAAGTTGTCGGTAAAGCCGTTGTTGCCATATTCGGCATTGTTGCAATACTTGGTGAGTGTATTGTATCCATCTCCACCATTACAATATCTATAGGTACTCCAACTATAGGTTTCCTTGGGTGCGGTTTCGCCCCAAGCAAAGTAGTCGCCGTATTCTTCTGGCGTATTTGCACCCACATTACAGGTAGCCCACAATAGTCCACTTGGCAAACCGAGGTCAACAAACTCGTGTCCGTTAAGGGTGTTTGGGGACGCTGGTCCAGGTGTAGGACTTGGACTTGGTGTCGGATTTGTGCCATTGCTTGTCCACTGCGCGTACAAGGTCATATCGGCGGTTGCGGTCAGGGTATATCCATCGGGATAAGAAGCACCGCTGCCGCCCTGCACGGTATTCCAGCCCGTAAAAGTGTAGCCGTCGTAGGTAAAGGCATTGCGCGTAAGTGCCTGTGCCTCGCCCTCGGTAAAGGTCTGGGGCTGCATCGTGCCTGTACCGCCGTTGGGATTGAAAGTAACCGTGTAAGTTTCTGGTCTATCGCATCCGCTAATCGCAATCATTCCCGCTGCGGAAACGATTGCGAACAATAAGAAAATCGATTTTTTCATACTAAAAATTCATTTAAATTGCAATTATATCAAATTAATTGGTAAATGTAAAAAATAATTTTCGGTTTTGTTATAGTTACATTTTAATTTTGTACTTTTGCCAAAAGTGAAGTTATACTTCAATTTTGACAAACAAACACATAAACACATGTATAACAGAGACTTACAAACAGAACTTTTGCGATTAAGCAACTACTTTCAAGTGCTTGTACTGACAGGGCCTCGCCAATCAGGCAAGACTACTCTTTGCAAAATGGCTTTTCCAGACTATTCATACATCAACCTTGAAGATGAAATTGTTCGCGATGAATTTGCTGTCAGACGAAAAGAATTTTTAATCGGGAAAGGGTGTCTTATTATTGACGAAGCACAAAATATGCCTGAGATTTTTTCCATAATCCAGGTAATGGTTGACGAAAATCCTGACCTGCATTACATTATCACTGGAAGCAACAATTTTTCATTGATGCAGAACATAACACAATCGCTGGCAGGACGCGCCGCCCTTTTAACACTACTTCCTCTATCATTTTCCGAACTAACAGACAACGACAAATCCATAGGTACAGATAATATTATGCTAAGAGGTTTCTATCCGGGAGTTATAGCAAAGGAGATTCCGCCCCAAGACGCATATCGACAATATTACAATACATATTTGCAGCGCGACATCATGCAGATTATGAACATCAAGAATATGGATGAATTCAGACGATTCGTTGTTCTTTGTGCTGCGCGCGTAGGTACGGAATTCAACGCCTCCGGACTGTCAAATGAAATAGGAGTATCAATACACACAATACAGTCGTGGATTAATGTACTCGAAGCTTCATATATAATTTTCCATTTGAGACCTTTTTACCGCAACATCGGCAAACGTCTGACAAAAAAAGCAAAAATATATTTCTACGATTCGGGGCTAGTATGCTATCTGTTAGGCATTCGTACCACAGAGCAACTTAACACACATCCGCTTAGAGGAGAAATCTTTGAAAATATGGTTGTTGGGGATATGATAAAAAACATATACAACAAAGGAACCGACAACAACTTGTTTTTCTATCGCGACAAATCTCAACACGAAGTTGATGTAATACAGGAAGATGGATTGCAGTTGAAAGCATACGAAATCAAATCTGCACAGATAATAAATACCGATTTTTACAAGAACCTAGACTATTTCCGTAAACTTATCGGCAAGGACCTTATATCGTCGCAAATCATATATGCAGGAGACGAAGAACTAACATCCAACGAGAATGGATATATTAACTATTTGAACATTAAGTAATCGTGGAAACTAAATACAACCTCATCAGCATAATGGGCGCAACGGCGGGCGGAAAAACTGGCGTTGCCGTACACCTTGCAAAAGCCATCGGAACAGAAATCATCAGCGCCGACAGCCGTCAGGTATACCGAGGCATGGATTTAGGAACAGGCAAGGATATTGAGGAATACACCATTGACGGTACACTTATCCCCTACCACCTCATTGACATCCTTGATGCAGGTGAAAAATACAATGTCTTTGAGTACCAGAGCGACTTTTTCAAAGCCTACGACGACATTCGTTCACGCGGAATGATTCCTGTATTGTGCGGAGGAACAGGACTTTACATAGAATCAGTTCTCAAAAACTACAATCTTCCGAATGTCCCCGAAGACAGCAACCTGCGTAAATCATTGGAAAACAAATCGCTTGAAGAACTTGAAATCATTCTACGCACATACAAACCTTTGAACAACAACAGCGACTACGATACCGCAAAGCGCGCAATCCGTGCCATAGAGATTGCCGAATACACAAAGCGCAATCCTCTTTGCACCACTAGCAATCGAAACCTAAACTCGCTAAACATCGGCATATTGTTCGACCGCGAACAACGCCGCGACCGCATCACAGCCCGACTGAAACAACGCCTCGAAAACGGAATGGTCGAAGAAGTGGAACGGCTGGTAAAAAACGGCATTTCGTACGAAAGTCTGGAATATTACGGACTGGAATACAAGTACTTGGCTTGGTATCTGCAAGGCAAAATCAGTTACGACGAAATGTTTGAGCAACTGAATACCTCCATCCATCGTTTCGCAAAACGCCAGATGACATGGTTCCGCAAGATGGAGCGCGACGGCATAGAAATACATTGGTTTGATGGAAATTTAAGCATGGAGGAAAAAATCGGCAGGATTTTGGAATTAATGAAATAAACCAGTCCATCGCCCATCGCCAAATTGTGAATAACTAATTTCAAACGGTACCGTTTTTTAGTTTAATTTTGCAATCGCTAAATTTGAGTTTGGAATGATAGACCGCACTACCATAGACCGAATAATGGACGCCGCCGACATTGCCGAGGTGGTTCAGGACTTCGTGAGCATAAAGAAACGCGGAGTAAACTACATAGGTTGCTGTCCGTTCCACAACGAAAAAACTCCATCTTTCATAGTAAGTCCGGCAAAGGGAATTTACAAATGCTTCGGTTGCGGCAAATCTGGAAATGCAGTCGGATTTGTCATGGAGCACGAGCAGATGACCTACCCCGAGGCACTGAAATACATCGCAAGAAAATATGGCATCGAAGTCGTAGAAAAGGAATTGTCGCCCGAAGAGCAACAGCAGAACGATGACCGCGAAAGTATGCGCATGCTCAACGAATATGCAGCAAAATACTTCCAAAACAACCTGCTAAACGACCCCGAAGGCATAGCAATAGGACTTTCATATTTCCGCGAACGTGGATTTACCGATGAAGCAATAAAAACCTTTGGACTTGGCTACAGCCTTGAAAAACGCGATGCATTCACAGAACAGGCGCTGAGAGACGGCTACAAACTCGACTTCATGACCCGCACAGGACTTACCATAGTCAACGAGGAAACAAAACGGCGATACGACCGCTTCTTCGGCAGAGTCATGTTCCCTGTCTACAGCATTTCGGGACAAGTCATAGGATTTGGCGGACGAATACTCAAGACGGCAGAAAAAACTGCAAAATATGTCAATTCGCCCGAATCGGAAATATACAACAAAAGCAAAACCTTATATGGTTTATACCAGGCACGTACCGAAATTGTAAGGCAGAAAAAATGCTACCTTGTCGAAGGTTATGCCGATGTAATCTCGCTATATATGGCAGGGGTACACAATGTCGTGGCATCATCGGGAACATCTTTAACCGAAGACCAGATTCGAATTATCCATCGTCTAACCGACGACATAACGGTTCTGTACGATGGTGACAGTGCTGGAATACACGCATCCATACGAGGCATCGACATGCTTCTTGCACAAGGACTTAATGTCAGGGTACTATTGCTTCCCGATGGCGAAGATCCCGACTCTTTTGCAAAGAAATACGGTAGCGAAAAGACAATTGAATACCTCAATACCCACGAGGAGGACTTCATTAGATTCAAGACCCGGCTGTCGAAAACAGAAGCCGACAAAGACCCGCTGAAGCGTGCAGCAATGATAACCGACATAGTAAGGACTATTTCTGTTATCGAAGACCAGATAAAACAGACAGTTTACCTACAAGAATGTAGCAAAATCCTTGAAATTGACGAGAATACGCTATATTCCGAACTGATGAAAATCCGCAGAAAAAAAATAATGGATGGGAAAAGTCCAACAGGACAGACATTCCCATCAAAACCAGAACCGAAATTGCCAGAACCGAAACAAGTTCCAACAGCGACAGGCAACAAGGAAATCGGATTCTTGTCGAAAGAGCATGAAATAATCAGGATTTTGCTTCTGTACGGCAACAAGGAAATAAACAATCCTCTGGACCACAACCGCGAAAATCCACAACGACTGAAAGCAGCAGAACTTCTTGTAGCACTAATGCTAAAGGCAAACATAACGGAACTTCGAAACAAAGTAAACCAACAGATTTTCAAGGAAATAATTAACGCAGTCATAAATGGACGTGATATTTCCGAAAAGGAGTTCATCAATAGTCCCGACCCAGCAATAAGCAGCGTGGCAGCAGACGCTTGCGCATCATCCTACGAATTAAGCAAAATGTGGGAAAAGCATGGTTCTACATACTACAAGGAAGAAAATAAATTAGGTGAAATAATCACCGATGTTTATAGAAAATACGTCCTCGAAATAAGAAAGGATGAAAAGAAGCGACTTTCTGCAGAACTTAAGGCACAGATGGAGACGGGGAAGAAACTCAAGTCGAAACTAGCAACCCTCGAAGCAAACTGGAATTCGGAAGACGAAAACCAATCAGAAGAAATAGAGATGCTCAAAAAAGAATCTGCCGAAAACGACAACAAAACAATTGAAATCCTAAAAAAAATAAATGCTATAACGCAGGAAATAAAGGATTTGTCAATCACACAAGGACGAGTAACAATATGATAGACAAGACTATATCTTTCCCTAACGCAAAAATAAACATCGGACTTGACATAGTTGGCCGACGCAACGATGGTTACCACGACATTTGCACCGTATTTTACCCGATAAACATAACCGATGCAATGGAAATAATGCCGTCAGAAAAATTCATTTTCGACAACCGAGGCATAAAGATAGACTGCGAAATTGAAAAAAACCTCTGCTACAAGGCATACAAAATGCTAAAGGACGATTTCGACTTACCACCAGTTAAATTTGTGCTTTACAAGCACATACCTTTCGGAAGCGGTTTGGGTGCAGGTTCGTCGGATGCAGCATTCACAATAAAGATGCTAAACGACATGTTTTCTCTAAAACTATCTGTGGAACAAATGCTTGCATACGCATCACGACTAGGTGCCGACTGCGCGTTTTTCATACACAATCGACCTATGTTAGCCGAAGGAACAGGAAATATTTTTCACGAAACGGAATTATGCCTGACAGGCAAAACACTCGCTATTGTTCTTCCTCCAATTTCGGTAAACACAGCAAAAGCATACGCCAAGTGCCACCCGGCAGAACCTCTATTTCGTCTCGAAGAATCGGTAAAACTTCCGTTGCAACAATGGAAAGACCGCATAAAGAACGACTTTGAACCAACAGTTTTTGCCGAAAACCCAATGCTTGCCGATATCAAACGCAAACTATACGAAAATGGAGCAGTTTTTGCCCAAATGTCAGGGTCAGGGTCAACAATGTATGGTATTTTTGAGGCAAAACCACAAAAGTTTGAAATTCCAAACTGCAAAATTGAATTTATCGAACTGAAATGAGAAGGATTATAACCACCATCATTGCAACTTTCAGCATAGTTTTGTCGCTTTTTTCGCAACAGAACTACGACACTACTGGCAATGCCGAATACTATCGGAAGTTTGCATTCCGTTCATTTTCAAACGAAAACCTAACACTCCCCTACCGCGAAGCAAAACTGTGCAGTACAGCAAATGGTAAATCCGCATTAGTTATATTCCTGCACAGCAGTTCTTACCGTGGAGACGACAACAAGTCGCAAATACGCGGACATGCGATACGAAACATTGTAAACTATTTGGAACGCAACAACATAAAATCTATTGTCGTCGCCCCGCAATGCGACAAAAACCACTTCTGGAACGACAGCGACTCGAAGGCAAGTTCAGCAGCAAAGCAACTGATTGACAAGTTAATTGCCGACAACACTGACATCGACAGCAAACGAGTGTATATTTTGGGGTCATCGAGCGGTGGCGCTGGCGTTTGGCGCATGGTTTCCGATTATCCCGACACTTTTGCAGCAGCAATGGCTGTCGCCTCGTATCCACGCAATGTATATCCGAAAAATCTCGCCAAGACACCTTTTTGTTGCGTAGTCGGCACAAAGGACAATATAGCAACAGTTTCATCAGTAAAGCCAACCATAAAGGAAATCGAGAAATACGGTGGTACGACAAACCTAATCGTTGAAAAGGGAAGCGACCATGTCGCCACATGCACCAACGCATTCAGCGACAACAATTTGAACTGGATATTCGAAAAACAAAAATAGTTAATCATTAAAAAATAAAGTTATGTTATTAGCAAGTATTGAAACAATTCCAGGAAAGAACTTTGAAGTTCTTGGAATAGTAAAGGGAACAGTAGTACAGTCAAAACACATTGGACGCGACATTTTGGCAGGATTGAAAACAATAGTCGGTGGCGAAATACAAGGTTACACCGATATGCTTATAGAAGCACGCAGTATTGCAACCGAACGCATGACAAAGGAAGCCGAAGCACTTGGTGCAGATGCAATTATCGGAATGCGCTATTGCACATCTGCTGTTATGGAAGGCGCTGCCGAAATAGTTGCCTACGGAACAGCAGTAAAATTCATATAAAGTATGGGCAGATTTGATATCTGCCATCCTTTAAAAATTAAATCGCCAATCGTATTTCATAAATCGTAAATTAATTGTATCTTTGCGCCTCTAAAATTGATTTGCAATGAGTGAAGGACTATACTCAATGGAAGCTAAGGATTTTGACAAAACCTTAGACTTAACGAAAATAAAGCCATACGGCGACACAATGAACGACGGCAAAACCCAGATAAGCTTCACATTGCCTGTACCCGCTGGTGCCGAAGCAGAAGAAGCCGCAAAGCAACTCCTCAAGAAAATGGGGTTCGAAAATCCGCTAGTCGTTTATTCAAAGGAACTTACCGAAGGTTTCACATTCTTCAACTGCTACGGAAGCAGCACTCATACCGTTGACTATACCAACATACATGTTCCTAAGGTTGAATCGACTGTAATGGGCATGAAGGAAACAGATGATTTCATCCGCGAACACATTGGACGCAAGATAGTTGTCGTTGGCGCAAGCACCGGAACCGATGCTCACACCGTAGGCATCGACGCCATAATGAATATGAAAGGTTATGCTGGTCACTATGGCATAGAGCGTTACGATATGTTTGAGGCTCTTAACATGGGAAGCCAGGTGCCAAACGAAGAATTCATCGCCAAGGCAATAGAAATGCACGCCGACGCTCTGCTTGTTTCGCAAACAGTAACACAGAAGGACATTCACATCAAGAACATGACAGAACTTGTCGAAATGCTTGAGGCAGAAGGTCTGCGCGACAAGGTTATCCTCATTTGCGGCGGTCCGCGTATAAGCCACGAACTTGCACAGGAACTCGGTTACGATGCTGGTTTCGGTGCAAATAGCTACGCCGACGATGTAGCATCGTTCGTTGCGCAGGAACTCGACAGGCGATTGAACAACAAATAGTGCCGATGCTTAAAACAGGAACGGTTATACAGTCTAACGGCAGCAACTGCATAGTAGCATGCAATGACCAAAAATACGACTGCGTAATCAAAGGAAAACTTAGGCAAAAGGGTTACAACTCGACAAATCCCGTAGCAGTCGGTGATATTGTCGAGTTTGACATTTCTATAGAACCAGCGACAATTGCAAGCATACACGAACGCCGAAACTGCATAATCCGCAAATCTACAAACTTGTCGAAGCAATCGCATGTGATTGCCGCCAACATCGACCAGGCAGTATTCGTATTCACAATGCACCACCCCGAAACCACAACCGTTTTCCTCGACCGCTTCCTTGTGTCGGCAGAATCTTACAGCATTCCGACAATTATAATCTTCAACAAGATAGACATTTACAAGCCAGAGGAATTTGACCAAGTCGCCGAACTTATGGCAACTTACGCCGAAATTGGCTACAAGGTGCTTGATGTTTCGGTAACGAAAAAGCACAACCTCGATGCCGTGCGCGAAATTCTAAAAGACAAGGTCAGTTTAATTTCGGGACAAAGTGGAGTTGGAAAAACCTCAATAGTCAATGCCGTATCCGGACTAAACCTCAAAACAGCAAGCATTTCCGATTCTCACGATTCGGGCAAGCACACGACCTCCTTTGCTCAAATGCTAAAACTCGACTTTGGCGGATATATAATCGATACTCCTGGGGTTCGTGCATTCGGACTTGTGGAACTTGAACGCAACTGCATTTCACACTATTTCCCCGAAATCTTCAAGACTGCCGAAAAATGTCGCTTCTACAACTGCACTCACACCAGCGAACCGGGTTGTGCCGTGAAGGAAGCAGTAGAAAATGGCGACATCGCATGGAGCAGATACCATTCGTACACCAACATTTATTTCGACGAAGACGAAAAACACAGACGAGAAGATTACTAATTACAAAAACATTATGCAAATGAAGAACTTAAAATCATTAATATTTGTTATTGTACTTCTGCTTTCGGCAACCAGCATTTTCGCACAAAAGACAGAAAATTTCAAAACATTTTGGAAATCATTTGTTACCGATTCTGTTTTTCAAAAGGAGCGCACACAATTTCCGCTCACATTCACATACTCACAATATGGAGAAATAGAAGAAGAACACGATGATATGATAACAGAAAAACTATCTGCCGACGATTGGTGGTTCTTAATACTCGAAGACGAATACTCAAAAAACAAATTCAAAAAGGAAAACGACAAATACATAGTAGAACAGATTGGAATTGAAAACGGCATTTACATAACATTTACCTTCGCAGTTTTCGACAGCAAATGGTATCTGGTTAGAATTGTTGACCTAAGCATATAATATATGGAAGAACGCCTTATACTAATATCAAACGACGACGGAATTGCCTCGAAGGGCATCGACACGCTCATACGCATAGCTCAGCCATACGGCAAACTCGTAGTTGTCGCCCCTGTAAACGCACAGTCGGGGAAATCGCATTCGGTATCATTAACCACACCCATACGATACGAAATAAGACACAGCAGCAAAAAACTTGAAAAATATGTTCTGTACGGAACCCCAGTCGATTGTGTAAAGGGAGCTCTTACCAAAATCCTTCCTCGCAAACCAGACCTTATGCTTTCGGGAATAAACCATGGTTCAAACTCGGCAATTAGCGTTGTCTACTCGGGAACTATGGGCGCAGCAATCGAAGCATCATTTTACGGAATTCCATCAATTGGACTTTCTATTATAACACACGATGCAGATGCCGATTTTGAAACGATAGAAAAAACCGCACCAGCACTCATAGAGAAAGTTCTAGAACATGGACTACCAAATCAGGTAAGTTTAAATGTAAACTACCCTGTCACAACGCCTGACAAATTCAAGGGATTCAAAATATGTACGCAGACAAAGAGCTACTGGTACGAGGACTTTGAGGAAACAACCGACCACTTTGGAAATATAGCATACTATCAGCGCGGACACATAGTGAACATGGAACCCGAAAATCCCGACTGCGACGAAAATGCCCTTGCAGAAAATTACGCAGCAATTGTTCCTGTACGAGCCGATTTCACTGAATACAAATTGATTAACGAACTAAAAAATTGGAATTTATAATATGGAAGCAAGACCAAACATGATAAAAAGGTTCAACAAACCGATTTTCGGTCTGTTGATTGGTATTATTGTACCGATAATTGCATTCTTCATCTATTTCCTAATCGAACACTTCATGTACGGATGGGGATTTGTAGATTTCATAAACAGACTTATCGAAATCAAATCGATTCTACCGCCAAGCCTCTGCGTTTTTGCCGACCTTATCCCCTACTTCATTTTCAAGAAGTTGGATTATTGGTATGCAGTTAAGGGTCTGGTAATCTCGCTGGTAATTTACACGCTGATATTTGTTGTCCTCACATTCATGAAATATTAAATGAGGTATTTCGTAATTGCCGGCGAAGCATCGGGTGACCTGCACGGGTCATTCCTTGTGGAGCAAATAAAAATTGCCGACCACGACGCCACCATCGAAGGATGGGGCGGTGACCTGATGTCGGCACAAGGCGTAAAATTGCACAAGCACATCAAGGACTTGGCATTTATGGGTTTCGTAGAGGTTGCTAAGAACCTGTCGACAATTTTTGCAAACATAAAGCTTGTAAAGCAACAAATTACAGACTTCAAACCCGATGCCCTTGTGCTTGTCGATTACCCCGGATTCAATTTCCGCATTGCCAAATGGGCAAAGAAACAAGGTTTCAAAGTGCTGTATTTCATTTCGCCAAACGTCTGGGCATGGAAGTCGAACCGCGTGTACAAGGTTCGCGACAATACCGACAGGATGTACACTATTCTTCCGTTCGAGAAAGCTTTTTACGCAAAATATGACATTGATGTCGAATATTTTGGGCATCCGCTTGTCGACGTGATTGCATCGTACAAGGCAAAAAGCATTGACGAGTTCCGTCAAATGCACAATCTTCCCGACAAACCCATAATTGCAACAATGGCAGGCAGCCGCCGACAGGAAATCAGCCGTATGCTGCCAATAATGGTCGAAACTGCTAAAAAATTTCCACAATACCTGTTCCTAATCACAGGCGCACCAGCCATCGACAGGGAATTTTACAACCAGTTTCTTACCGACAAACCAGAAAACATGGAATTGCTTTTTAACAGCACCTACGAAATTCTCTCCCATGCCGAAGCAGGAATTGTAACATCAGGCACAGCAACGCTCGAAGCTGCATTGTTTGGCGTTCCGCAGGTGGTTTGCTACAAGGCCGATGCATTTTCGGTATTCATAGCAAGACAGGTATCAAGGTTTTCGGGAGTAAAATACATTTCACTGGTAAATCTAATTCTCGACAAACCAAGTGTGCGAGAACTCATTCAGGATGACCTTACAGTGCAAAATGCGACCGAGGAACTTGGCAAAATTATAGTAGGTGGCACAAAACGCCCATCCATCGAAAGCGATTACGATGAACTATACGGAAAACTTGGTGAAAAAGGCGTATACAAACGCATTGCCGAGGACATTACCAAAAGAATCTAATTTTAAAGAAATTTTTCAAACAACAACAAAAAAAGGCGGACAATCGTCCGCCTTTTATATAATAGCAATGTTTGAATTACTTTGCAACTCTTTCGAGCCACTTAACCATACCGAACATAACTGCCATTGAAATTACGCAAACTATTGCGAATACCAACCAGCAGTACTGTATTGGCCATGCGTTGTACATCAAAGGACCAATCCACAGGAAGATGTTACCTACTGCGGTAGCACCAAGCCACAAGCCCTGGCAGAGACCTACCATGTGACGCGGAGCAACCTTCGATACAAACGAAAGTCCCAACGGTGAAATGAAGAGTTCAGCAACGGTAAGGAAGAAATAAGTAACAATGAGTACCCAAGGACCTAACTTAACTGGGTCTAACAAAGCTCTGAAATCTTCTGCTGAAGGATAATTGTTTACAAACGAAAGAACCATCAGGAACAAATATGCACATGCTGCGATACCCATACCGATGCCGATTTTCTTAGGTGTCGATATTGCTTTGCCCTTGCGTGTCAATGCTGCGAAAGCAATCATAATTATAGGTGTAAGTACAATTACGAAGAATGGGTTAAGTGCCTGCCAAATTTCTGGAGCAACAGCTTCTGAGCTTACGAAATCGCGAGCGAAGAACGACAGCGACTGTCCGTTCTGATGGAATGAGAACCAGAAGAAGATTGCAATACCGAGAACTGCGAACAAAGCAGCCATACGCTGTTTGATTTCCTTTGCCATTGCAGCCTTTTCTTCTGCTGTATATTCAACAACCTTTGCAGTGTCCTTCTTTGCTGGCTGTGGAAATTTCTTCTTGGAAATGAGGAAGATTATCAACGAGATTGCCATTGCAATAACCGATGCAATAAACGAGAAGTGGATACCTGAGTTGAATACATCAATATATGAAGAGCAGAATTCGGTAGTACCCTGAACCAATGACGGATCAATAACCGACTGCGACATTGTTGCTGTGAATTTTTCGGTAACATCGCCACCATTGATTACATCGTGGCAAAGAGCCGGCATATCAGCATTGTAAACAAAATTGTGAATCTTCAACCACCACTCACGAATCAACGGAGCGATAAACGGAGCGATAACACCGCCGATGTTGATGAATACGTAGAAAATCTGGAAACCGCTGTCGCGTCTATCCTTTGCTTCTGCAAGAGCTTCAGGACCTTTCTTTGCTGCCTCAGCCTCGAAGTTGTCGTACATCTTTCCGACAAGTGCCTGAAGGTTACCCTTGAACAAACCGTTACCGAAAGCAATGAGCAACAATGCCAAGCAAGTAACGATAAGTATCGTCCACCATGTAGCACCGCTATCAACGATGAAACCGTTGGCATCAGTGCCGAACAGAGGAATAGACAATGCCACATAACCCAACGCCATCACTATCAAACCCCACTGAATGGTGCGGTTGTAGTTCTGCGTCTTGTCAGCAATTATACCACCCACTAGACTTAGAATATAGATGAGACAGTAGAACACCGAATAGATGGCACCTGCCTGCGCGTCAGACAATCCGAACTTCGACACGATGAACAATGCCAACACAGCATTCATGATGTAGTAGCCAAAACGCTCGCCCATGTTACTGAGGGCTGCTGCAATCAAACCCTTTGGATGATGCTTCAGTGCGGTAACTACATAATAGATCAAGAACGGAATCACAACTATCAAGACCCCGATCAAAAACACCAATGTACGGTGTTCTGTAAAAAACTGTTGAAACATACTTAGTTATTTTAAATTAAACCTATCGGACACAGTCCGTATTAACAAAAGGCAAAGATATTACAAAAACCAATAAATCAAAAATTTTTTTCAAAATGCAGACAACAAAATCGCAAACAGTTGTGCCGCTTGGCAAAAAATAAAGTACATTTGCAAAAAACTTATATACAATGAAAAAACTAACCATGATACTAATCGCAATACTGGCGATATCGGTGCAAATGCAAGCACAAAAACTAGCAGAACATGTAATCCTTATCGGTCTTGACGGCTGGG
The DNA here is from genome assembly GCA_017651185.1 of Bacteroidales bacterium. Taxonomy (GTDB): domain Bacteria; phylum Bacteroidota; class Bacteroidia; order Bacteroidales; family ML635J-15; genus Bact-19. Next base: position 25,819 of record JAGCDJ010000042.1, read on the forward strand.
CTGCCCACGACCTCGACAATACCCGCAACAACATACCGAACATACGCAACCTAATAAAAAACGGCAGTTGCAACATGCACAAGCGCTCGGTATTGCCTTCGGACTCAGGAGTAAATTGGGCTTCAATGTTCATGGGCGTAGGTCCCGAAATGCACGGATACACAACATGGGACTCTAAAAAACACGACTTACCATCTTCAACAACAAACCAAAATGGCATTTTCCCTACAATATTCTCAATTATCCGCGACCAATATCCCGATGCCGAAACCGGCTGCACCTTCGAATGGGACGGCATTAAGTATGTCATTGACACTCTTGCAATAAGTCACGTACATTTCTTCAGCGATGGATGGGAACCAGTTGAGAAAAATTGCGACCACATTGTAAAATACATAACCGAAAGCAAACCAATATTTTACGCTGCCTGCTTCGATGGTCCCGATGGTCCTGGACACAAATACGGATGGTACTCCGAAGGTTACTACGACTACATGGAACGCGCAGACAAGTGCGTCGGTCGCATAATACAAGCACTAAAGGATGCTGGCATATACGACAATACAATAATCATCGTAACCGGCGACCATGGCGGACACGACCATGGACATGGCAGTCTGGCAATGGAAGACATGGAAAGTCCGCTCGTAATCTTCGGAAAAAACGTGCGTTCCAGTTATATGTACGACGACCCGATTGCACAATATGATGTGGCAGCAAGCATTGCATACATACTTGGACTAGAAATGCCAGAGGTATGGCGCGGGAAACCTGTAAAACAAGTTTTTATACGTTAGACTTACAGTTCACCACCTCGAACTCACGTCTATATCTACTCTCTAATATTCCTACACAAAAAGCGAATGTGGAATATCAAGCATTTTCCCCATACAATATTTTTCAAAACTTTTCGTTTATTTTGAACTTTCGTATTGAAAAAATTTTTATTATTTTTGTGCCTTAAATATTTTTTGAAGTAAAAAACATAACGCATGAAATTGAAAGTTTTATTTGTAGCACAGGAAATAGCACCATATGTACCTGACAATGAGATGTCGCTGGCTTGCCGCAAACTTCCGCAGGGAATTCAGGAACTTGGAAACGAAATTCGTATATTCATGCCTAAGTTCGGCGTAATAAACGAAAGAAGAAACCAGTTGCACGAAGTCATAAGACTCAGCGGAATGAACCTTGTGATAAACGACACCGACCATCCGCTTATAATAAAGGTTGCCTCGATACAGCCAGTAAGAATGCAGGTATATTTCATCGACAACGAAGACTTGTTCCAGAAAAAATACATAGTCACCGACAAGAGCGAAGACAATTTCACTGCAGACGAAAAATCGATATTTTTCTCGAAAGGCGTCGTCGAAACAGTCAAGAAACTTGGCTGGGCACCAAACATTGTACACTGCCACGGCTGGTTCTCGGCAATATTCCCGTTCATGATGAGAAAAGTATACAAGTACGACCCTCTTTTTGCAAACAACTGCAAGGTTGTCTACACCATATACAACGACAGTTTCTCGGGTAGCATCAACAACGACTTTGCCAAGAAACTTGTAGAAAAGGAAGTGAAAATAGAAGACCTTGAAAGAATAAGCGAACCTACATGGGAGAACATAACAAAGTTTGCAATCGACTATTCCGACGGAATAATACTTGGTTCACAGGATATCAATCCCGAAATAATAAAATACATACAGGACAGCGGAAAACCAATGCTCGAATATTCTGACAACGACACATTGGCAGCAAACTGTGAAAACTTCTACAATACCGTCATCGAAAAATAAGACTGATGAATAGAATCTTTAATGCAAAGTTCCTAATAGTACTCGCCCTGACGGCAATTCTTGCCTTTGCAACCAATGCCTGCAAGGACGATGACTCGGCAATAGGCACCGGCATAATGCCAAACAGCGACATGATGGAGTTCAAGTGCGACACCTTAGGCATACAAACTTTCGCAGTAAGGGACACACATGTAGAAACACAAAACAGGACAGTGAACCCCATAGGCATTGTAAACGATGAAATTTTCGGACAGACAAATGCATCATGCGCATTCCAAGTACTGCTATCATCAAACAATGTACAGTTCAACCGCGAAATCGACACCGCAGATCTTTCGGGCGTAAAACTTACACTGCAACTGAAATACGATGAAATATACGGCAGCGCAGAATCATCCATGAAAATTAATGTCAACAGGTTGCTAACCAGCATTTCATACGATTCAACCTATTACGATGACACACATTTCGATGCCTCGCAGTACGAACTTCTGCAATCTACAGACATCACTGCCGACAGCGACAGCATAATAAAGGTTGAAATGCCACAGAACTTGGTGGAAAACATCATAAGGCAGAATGTAGGACAAACAACCTGGAGCAACGAGGACTTTGTAAAGTTCTTCAAGGGAATATATGTAACCACCGAACTAAATTCAGGCGATGGTTGCCTATATGCTCTCAACCTTATCAATAGCAAGTCAAAAATGGTGCTTACATACAATGACACCTGCACGTTCGACTTCATTATCGGCGAATATGCTGCAAAAATAAACTTGTACTCGCACGACTATACCAATGCCGACAGCGAACTTAAGGATGCCATCGACAACCCCGAGCAGCCATCAAAGTACTGCTACATACAAGGACTTGCTGGAATGAAGACAAAAATTAAGTTTCCAGAACTTGCAAACATGTTCGACTCAACAAACATAATAATAAATAAGGCACAGCTCAAAGTGACAATAAAGGAAGGTACGACTACCGACTACCTACCCTCACCAAAGGCAATGAGCATGACAAGGATACTCAGCAGCGGACTGTTCGACTTCCTCGAAGACTACAAGTCCAACAGCAAATACTTTGGCGGTCAGTTTGATGCAAGCGACAACTCATACACATTCAATATTCCATTACACCTGCAAAGTTTACAGAATGGAGAACCAGACAATGGAATATACCTGGTGGCAAACGACAATAGGATTGTACCGTATAGGGCAATGTTGTATGGCGGTGCTCACGAGAATTATAGCGTTAAGATATTAGTTTATTACTCAAAATATTAGCATTATGTGCGGAATTGTTGGATACATAGGCAATAGAGATGCATACGAAGTTTTGATAAAGGGACTGAAACGATTGGAATACAGAGGCTACGACTCTGCCGGAATCGCAATGTACAACGGCAGCAAGTTCAATGTATATAAATGCCACGGAAAAGTCAGCGACCTCGAAGACCATGTAAAGGACAAGGATACAAAAGGAAATATAGGTATTGGACATACCCGTTGGGCAACTCACGGAGAACCAAACGATATAAATGCACATCCGCATGTCTCGATGAACGGGAAATTCATTCTCATCCACAACGGAATCATTGAGAATTATGCAAAACTGAAAGCCACTCTCGAAGAAAAGGGCTATACTTTCAAGGGCGAAACCGACTCCGAAGTGCTTGTCAATTTCATTGAGTACATTTATACAGAAAGCCACGCACAGGACGAAAACTTTACCCCCGACGATGCTGTCCGCGCAGCATTGCAACTGGTAGAAGGCGCATACGGAATCGTTGTAATGAGTGCCGAAGACCCCGAAACGCTGACTGTTGCCCGCAAGGGTAGCCCAATCGTAATCGGACTTGGCAACGGCGAATACTTTGTCGCATCTGATGCTACACCTATTATAGAATATACCAATTCGGTAATCTACCTCAACGACCTTGATGTAGCAACAATCAGCAGAACAGGGTTCAACCTTGCAAACCTCAAGGACCGCAGGGCAAAAATCGACATCCAGCAGGTTGACCTTCGCCTCGATGAAATCGAAAAGAACGGTTTCGACCACTATATGCTCAAGGAAATCTACGAGCAGCCACGAGCAATTGCCGACACATACCGCGGTCGTCTGAGCTTAGACAGCAAAAACTTGACTCTCGGTGGACTTCACACCGTTATGAACGAACTGAAAGAGGCAAAGCGAATCATAATCGTTGCCTGTGGAACAAGCTGGCATGCCGGTCTTGTTGGCGAATACCTATTCGAGGAGTTTGCCCGCATACCTACCGAAGTGGAATACGCATCGGAATTCAGATACAGAAATCCAATCATCAACAAGGGCGACATTGTAATAGCAATAAGCCAAAGTGGAGAAACTGCCGATACTCTTGCAGCAATACAGCTCGCAAAGGAAAGAGGTGCAATAGTTCTTGGAATATGCAACGTTGTCGGTTCTAGCATTCCACGCGAAACTGTAGCAGGTGTTTACACCCACGCTGGACCAGAAATCGGTGTGGCATCAACAAAGGCATTCACAACACAGATTACGGTGCTGACAATGATGGCTATGCAGGTTGGTCTTGCAAACAAGGGACTTACCGAAAAGGAATTTACCGACTTAGTTGATGAACTTTACGCAATCCCTCAGAAGGTAGAACTTATACTCCAGAAGAGCGAAAGCATAAAGCAGATTGCAGAAAAGATAAAGGATGCTACTAACAGCATCTACCTCGGACGCGGCTACCTATACCCTGTCGCACTCGAAGGCGCATTGAAACTGAAGGAAATTTCGTACATCCATGCCGAAGGTTATCCGTCAGCCGAAATGAAGCACGGACCTATCGCCCTCATTGACGAGAGAATGCCTGTTATCGTATTGGCGACCAAGGACAAATCATACGACAAGATTGTATCCAACATCCAGGAAGTAAAGGCACGCAAGGGCGTTGTTATAGCCATCGTCACCGAAGGCGACACAACAATCAAGGAAATGGCAGACTATGTAATAGAAGTCCCCTACTCCGACTTCGCACTTGCTCCGCTTCTGACAGTAGTACCGTTGCAGCTCATTGCCTACTACATCGCCGTGATGAGAGGTTGCAATGTCGACCAGCCACGAAATCTTGCAAAATCCGTAACAGTCGAATAAAAAACTGAAATGAAGCGACTTGTAAAAATATTAGTGATATTGTTCTCGTTGGCGGCAATAGCAGCGTGTTCAACCGAAAAAAACACGCCAATGAACCGCTTCTATCACAGTACAACGCTGAAGTACAACATTTACTTCAACGGACGCGAGTCGTACAAGAAAGGCATCAACAAGATAAACGACCAGAATAGCGACAACTACGCATTGACACTCAGCGTATTTACCGATAGCAAGGAAGAAAATGCCAGCATTGCCAACGGTGAAATGGAAAAGGCAATCCAGAAATCTGCTAAAGGCATAAAACTTCACTCCATCACAAAAAAGCCAAAGCCATCGGGCAAAGCTATGACTCCTAAAGAAAAGGAATTTATGGCGCAGAACGAGTTCAACAAATGGGTTGACCGCTGTTACTTGCTTATGGGAAAAGCGTACTTCATCAAGCGCGACTACCTGCAGGCAAGAACAAACCTTGAATTTGCTCTCCGCCAATATCCGAACTCAAAGGCACAACCCGAAATGGCAATGTACCTCGTAAGAACTTTCTGCGAAGACAAGAAATTCAAGGAGGCAAAAGAAGTTCTCGACAAGATTGATGCCGACAAAAAAATCAACAAGAAAACCGAAGGTTACTATGCAGCAGTTTGCGCCGACTATTACCTGAAACAAAACAACACCGAAGAAGCAGCCGAAAAACTGAAAACTGCAATCGAAAAGACCAAAAAGCGTACAGACAAGCTAAGATACACATACATTCTTGCGCAACTCAACGAAAAGGAAAACAAGATGAACGATGCTTACAAATGCTACGAAGCAGCATCGAAGCGCAACAGAATCTACGAAATGGAGTTCAACGCCCGCATAAACATGGCAAAATGCCACAGCGGGAAAGGCAGCAACAAGGAAATTTTCAAGTTGCTGAACAAGATGCTCAAGGATGAAAAGAACAAGGAGTATCGCGACCAGATTTACTACGCAATGGCAGAAGTAGAAATGAGGTCGGGCAAGGAAACCGAAGCAATTGAACATTACAGGAAATCATCGGAAGTAAGCATGGGCAACGACTACCAGAAAGCATTGTCGTGCATGAAATTAGGTGAAATTTACTTTGCAAAACTTGAATACAAGAATGCCTACCTATACTACGACACCTGCATGCAGTTCCTGCCCGAAAGTCACGAAAACTTCAAGGAGATACAGGCATTGTCGAAGAATCTGTCCGAACTTGTCACTTATACCGATGTAATTGAATTCGAGGACAGCGTGCAGAAAATCGCCCAGATGAGCGACAAGGAACGCAACAAGTTGATTGACGGACTTATCGCAAAGGTTTTAGAGCAGGAACGTCTTGAACGCGAACTTGCCCAACAGGAAAGCCTCAACTCCTACCTTTTCGACCAGAAGCGTGGCGAAACCAATACAGTAGGAAGTTCATCGGGGAAATGGTACTTCTACAACCCAGCACAATTAAGTTACGGAAAGAACGAATTCCAGAAGAAGTGGGGCAACAGGAAAAACGAAGACCATTGGCGACGCAGAGACAAGACAGTCGTATCGTTTGATATGGGTGATGACAGCGAAGCATCAGACAGCGTTGTTGCCGATGCAAAACCTAAGAACGAAGACCCAAAGAGCCGCGAATACTACCTGCAGGACTTGCCTTTGACAGATTCAGCAATGCAGGAATCGCACAAGCGAATCGAAAATGCATTGTATTATGCCAGCAAAATTTATAAGGAAAAGTTTGGCGACTACCCCAAAGCTATCAACAGCTACGAGGATTTGAACCGCCGCTATCCGAACACCGACTACCAACTCCTCTCCTACTACGACCTGTACATACTTAATACGCTTGTCAAGGATTTTCCGCAGGCAGAAAAATACAAAGGACTTATTATCAGCAAGTACGGCAACACCAATTATGCTAAACTGCTACAAAATCCAAACTTTGTAAAGGAACAGGAGGAAATACGCAAACGCGACGAACAGCTTTATGCTACAACCTACGATGCTTTCATGAGAGGAGAATGGAGTACTGTACAACGCAATGCGACAAACTTCATTAACAACAACAGCGACAGCGACTTGGTGCCGAATTTTGACTTCCTCAACACAATGTGCACCGCAAGAAATGCCGATACAACCAAGTTCAAACTGGCATTGCTCGACTTCATCGACCGCCACCCGAAGCACGAACTTAGACAGGCAGCAGAAAATATTCTCGCTTACTTTGGCACAGGCGACATTGACGCTTTGATTGCCGACCTGAAATCGCGGCCCGAAGTCGTAAAGCAGCAGAAAAAGGAAGGAGAAGAGGAATCGTACGCAGAAGAAACCATAGAAGCAGAATACACCTTCGACGAGATGGCAGAACACTACTATGTTGTTTACTTCAAGTCGGAACAAGTTGACGACAAGCGACTTGCATTTGAAATCCGCAACTTCAACATCTTCAACTTCAACATGCGAACCTTCAATGTAGTTACAAGCACCTTCAACAGCAACTATTCGCTGATTACGGTGCGCCCATTCCGCAATATGCGTCAGTCGGTCAACTACTCGAAGATGATTGCCAACAGCGAGGATGTCTTCAATAAACTTAGAAATGTAGACTACAAGATATTTGTAATTTCAGCCGATAATTTCAAGCAACTTACTGCCAGCAAGAACCTGAATGCATACCTTGAGTTCTACAACGCCAACTACAACAAATAGTTGCACAAAGCAATCCTTTAACCTATTATAACAATGAAAACAAGAGTATTAGCCACCATCATTTCAATACTCGCAATAATTTTGTGCGAAGGTTCAATCAATAGCATGTCGGCACAATCACCCTACGATGTCGATAATTCGAGGAATGGCAAGTATGTAGATGAATCGAGGCCGATTTTGATAACTGCCCAGTTTGATGGTGACGAAAATGAAACTCTCGCCGAATATTGTAGATACGATGCGCAAAACCGAATAATAGAATACGGTTGTATAACAGGACAGTTCGACTACGAAACATACATTCGTATGTTCAAGATTCATTATAAAGGCGAAAAAATTGATTCGGTACAATGCAAAGAGGTGTATTGCGGCATTGCTTCACAAAAAATGGATATGATTTTCAAGAAAGGCATCAGCTTTTACGACCAGTTCACAGGCAATGACATTGGTTTCATACTCGACACCGACAAAGCGCCAAAAGATCTTGACACTAAATCAATTGCCTCAATGCGTGCATACGCCGACAGCAAAAATGACATTTTGGTACGACAGTTCGCATGGATATACGATTTCAGTGCCATAAAGGAATGGGACAAAGAGAAGAAAGACAAAGAGGGCATCCTAATATATTCTGAATTAGTTGATTATAGCAACGAAGGTGACGAAAGTTATAAGATAAACTATTCATACGGATATTGTGGCGATTATAGCACCAAAAACATAGTCAACACAAGTCACACTGAATATGAAGGAGAAGTGTACGAAAACGAACGCAACTACATCATTACGGAAACATATCTGCATACGGATGTTGATCCAAGGGGTGGGAAATAAGATATAACGAAAAATAATTAAATAATTTTCTCGTTATCTTTAATAAATAAACGAAAACACCATGAAACAGATACGAATCCTTTGGACCGACGACGAAATAGACCTTCTGAAACCGCACATTATTTTCCTGCAAGGAAAAGGATATGAGGTTGATACAGCAACAAATGGAACCGATGCGATAGAACTTTCGCGCACAAACGACTACGACATAATATTCCTCGACGAGAACATGCCCGGACTTAGCGGACTGGAAACGCTTTCGCAAATAAAGGACATACTTCCGCATACACCTGTAATAATGATTACAAAAAGCGAGGAAGAGGACATCATGGACGAGGCAATCGGCTCAAAGATTACCGACTACCTCATCAAACCAGTGAACCCCAACCAGATACTGCTGACAATAAAGAAAAACATCGATAAGCAACGCCTCATTACCGAAAAGACAACCTCATCGTACCAGATGGAATTCGGAAAACTTGGCATGAAGATTAACGAAGTCTCCAACCACAAGGAATGGTGTGAAGTTTACAGGAAACTGGTTTACTGGGAAATGCAACTGATGGAATCGAAGGACAGCACTATGGACGAGGTGTTCAGGATGCAGATGGACGAGGCAAACAACAGTTTCTCAAAGTACATCAAGCGCAACTACACAAAGTGGTTCCGTCCCGATTGCGACGACAAGCCCCTGCTCTCCCCCAACCTGCTTCGCGAAAAGGTATTTCCATTGCTAAACGAAGGCAAAACCGTGCTTTTCCTGCTCATCGACAACCTGCGCTTCGACCAGTGGAAAGTCATTGAACCGATTTTGAGCCAGTTCTACACCACCGCCGAAGAAGATATGTTCTACTCGATATTGCCAACCTCGACGCAATATTCGCGCAACTCAATATTTTCGGGACTTATGCCATCGGAAATAAACAAGCTTTACCCCGAACTTTGGAAAAACGATGACGAGGAAGGCGGCAAAAATCTCTACGAGGAAGACATGCTTCGCTCGATGATGAACCGTTTCAACATAAGGACTGGTCTGCATTTCGACAAGATTACCGACATCAAGAACTGCAAGGCAGTGACCGACAATGTAAAGACTATTGTTCAGAACAAGTTTGTCTCTATAGTGGTCAACTTTGTGGATTCGCTTTCGCATGCCGGAACAGACCAGCGCATGGTGCGCGAACTAACCAACACCACCGAGGCCTATTTGTCGATTACGAAGTCATGGTTTGAACTTTCGCCATTGTTCGACATGTTAAAGGCATTTGCCGAGCAGGGAGCATACCTCGTCATTGGCACCGACCACGGAAGCATACAGATTTCCAATCCTTTGAAAGTCATTGGCGACAAGGCAACAACAACCAACCTGCGCTACAAGCAGGGACGCAACCTCGCATACAACCCAAAGGAAGTGTATGAGATAACAAATCCCGCCGAAGCTTACTTGCCAAAGACAAACATAAGTTCCACATACATTTTCTCCTGCAACGATGACTTTTTCGCATACCCGAACAACTACAACTACTATGTGAAATATTACAAGAATACCTTCCAGCACGGAGGAATTTCGCTTCAGGAAATGATAATTCCGGCCATAACGATGAAGCCAAAAATTTAGTATAGGTTGTTAATAAAAACATTAACACACTAATTTTCAACGCAAAATTATCAACAACACTGTTAATAAATAAACGGCGTAAAAACTACCCGTAACACGGAAATAATGCACTTTTGCGCCGAAAATTTTTAAAATAATTTAACATGAGGAAATTAACATTTTTGTGCGCAGCAGTAATGATTACTGCAGCACTAATTTTCAAAGCAGAGAATTCTTTCTCACAAGTTTATCAATTGGAAAACGGCGATTTTGAAAATTGGCCAGGTTCTGCAACAACTGAACCTACTGGCTGGAATTCATTCCCATCAGCAAGTTGCGAGTTACCATCTTCTGTTAACATTTTTGGTATTGCTTGCAGAACTGCAACAGAAACGAGACATGAAAGATCTACCGATGTCCGTTCTGGAACAACAGGATATTCGTGCAAAATTTACGCAACATCAGCATTCTCTAGGATTGCCAATGGAGCCCTCACTAGTGGAATAATGCACCTTGCATCAACAACACCCGACGACGCGAGCAACTGCAACGAGACAAAAATTGATGACAATGACTTCAACCACCGTCTTAACGCAAAACCAGACTCAATAGTATTCTGGGCAAAGGTAGTAAATGCAGACAACAATTCAGAAGCTTGCTGTCATCTCTACATACACGACAATTACAATTTAAAAGACCCATTAGCAGCAAATCCAAGCGGCTATCTAAATCACATTGTAGGCGGAGTTCCATCATACAACTTCACAAACAATGGAAGCACATGGCAACGCCATTCAACACCGATAATATATGAGGGATACGGATCGAATGACCCACAGTTTGTGCTAATAACTTTCTCTACCAACGCTATTCCAGGCGGTGGTTCTGCAAACGATGCACTTTACATTGATGACATTGAATTCATTTATAACCCCATATATAACGAAATCACTCAATCTGCTTGCGAATCCTTCACATGGGACGGAACAGAATACACTGAATCTGGCGACTACACAAAGACCTACACAGTTGGTCCTCGTGATAGCATCGTAACTCTTCACCTCACTATTGGACATCCGTCTAATAATGAATCAACAATTAACGCATGTGAATCATACACATGGAATAATCAAACATACACCACCAGTGGAAACTACAACAATACATTTACTTCATTCTGTGGTTGCGACAGCACAGTTACTCTCCATCTAAATATAAACTATCCTGTTGCTAACGAATTTTCAGCAACTGAATGCAGTTCTTATACTTGGAACGAGCAATCATACAATACAAGCGGTGATTACATTCAGACATTCCAAGCAGCAAATGGATGTGACAGTGTTGTAACATTGCACCTTACAATCAACAATCCCGTCAACAATGAGATTACAGAAACTGCTTGCAGTTCTTTCACTTGGAATGGCGAAACATACACAACAAGTGGCACCTATACAGAAACATTCTCAACTGTAAATGATTGCGATAGCATTGTTACACTTCACTTGACAATCAATCAACCTGCATCAAACGAAATTAACGAAATCGCTTGCAGTTCTTTCTCTTGGAACGGCGAAACATACACAACAAGTGGCACCTATACAGAAACATTCCAAGCAGCAAACGGTTGCGACAGCGTAGTAACTCTCCACTTGACAATCAACCAACCTGTTACTAGCGAATTTTCGGCCACAGCATGTGGAATTTACACATGGAACGAACAATCATACACAGAAAGCGGAAACCATACACAAACTCTTACCGCAGTAAATGGTTGCGACAGCGTTGTAACTCTGCACCTGACTATCACCGAAGCACCTTCACGCGAAGAAAACGTAACTGCATGCGACAGTTACACATGGTACGAACAAGTGTACACCGAAAGCGACGACTACTACCATACAATTCCAGCAACCGACCCAGAAGAATGCGACAGCTTAATTACCTTGCATTTGACTATCAACAATTCATTTACCAACGAAATTACCGAAGAAGCTGAGGATTCGTTCACTTGGAACGGAACAGAATACAACACTAGTGGCGACTACGTACAGAATTTCGTTGCTGAAAACGGATGCGACAGTATTGTAACCCTCCATTTGACAATTACCACCGTTGGAATCGAAGAAAACGAAATGTCAGAAATTAATGTTTACCCAGTTCCTGCAAAGGACATATTGAACATTGAAGGCGAAGGCATCAAGTCGATAACAATCTGCGACATTGTAGGCAAGAAAATTGCCGAATACAACAATGGCGGAGATGCAACAATGAGCATTTCAGTGGATAATTTCAAGTCGGGAAGCTACCTGATTGTCATAAAGACAGAAAATGGCATCACAACCCAAAGAATCACAATAATGGAATAAGAAACCATGCTATTAATCAAAAAAGGCAACCTTTTCGGTTGCCTTTTTTTGTTGCCTTTTACATCTTTTACATCAATTCTTCATCAAATTCATCGAAGAAGTGATATTCCATATACGAGTACGCCATCATCGGAAGAACCTCCAGTTTACAGTCATACTGCTTCTGCCATTGCTTTCGCAACGACTTGAAAACTCCCTTGTTGATATACGCCTCGACAAACGGATGCGTCTTTATTGTAATCTTCTTGGTTTGGTTCTTGCGTAGTATATATTTCAATTGGTTTTCAATCTCATCTGTGAGATTTATGCTTGCCTGTATCTTTCCTGTTCCATTGCAGCACGGGCATGTTTCTGCCGTCTTCTTGTCGGTTGCAGGACGCACGCGCTGACGAGTTATTTCCATCAGGCAGAAACGGCTCAACTGCGTCAGATGATATTTTGCACGGTCGTTTGCCATGCATTCCTTCATCTTGTCATATATCGCCTTCTTGCTTTCGCTATCGTGCACATCAATAAAATCAACCACAATAATGCCACCCATATCGCGGAGCCGCAACTGACGAGCAATTTCCTCTGCTGCAATCAGATTGACTTCCAATGCATTAGTTTCCTGGTCGTTCTTGGAGTTTGTCCTGTTGCCCGAATTAACGTCAATGACATGTCCCGCCTCGGTATGATCGATGACAATATATGCACCCGAACGCATAGGCACAGTGCGACCAAAGGCTGTCTTTATCTGCTTTTCTATTCCGTAGTTATCGAAGATAGGCGTACGGTCGGTGTACAACTTAACGATTTTAGTCTTTTCTGGAGCTATTTCGGAGATAAACTTCTTTACCTCGTTGAACATGTCAACGTCGTTCACGACAATCTGATGAAACGAAGAGTTGAGCATATCGCGCAGAAACGCCGTAGTCCTGTCCATCTCACCTAGGACAATGTTTGGCGGTTCGACAGACGACAACTGCTCAAACATATTTTTCCACTTGTCGAGCAACGAGGTCAGCTCCTTGTCGAGTTCGAGCACATTTTTATCCTGAGCAACGGTACGTACTATTACACCATAGTTCTTTGGCACAAGACCTTCAATCCAACTGCGCAGGCGCTTGCGAGTTTCGCTCGACTTAATCTTCTGACTTACAGAAATCCTATTATTGAACGGCAACAGTACAAGATTACGTCCTGCTATTGAAATCTCGCAAGTCAAACGCGGACCTTTCGACGAAATTGGTTCCTTTGCAATCTGCACGAGCACATATTCGCCGACCTTTAGCATATCACCAATCTTCCCCTGCTTGTCAATATCGGGTTCTACCTTGATGTTTGTCAGAGCGTTGCTGTTTTTTGCCATTCCCATCCTGACAAACTTCTTCAAAGTCAAAAATCCCGACCCGAGGTCGAGGTAATGCAAAAAGGCATCCTTCCTATACCCTACATCAACGAAAGCGGCATTCAACCCGGGCATAAGTTTATTGACTCTGCCAAGGTAAATGTCACCGACAGAAAAATCCACATTGCTGTATTCGGTACTAAGCTCAACAAGACGCTTGTTGTTGAGCAACGCGATATTGACTTCCGAGCTTCTTACATCGAGAAACAACTCGCTACATACTTCTATTTTCTCCTCGTCCACTTCGCCTCTCAATTAGTTGCCGCCAAAAAATCAAACCTTCGGAAATGCCCCCGAAGGTTTGAATAATCTTTTAATTCAAAAAAAGAAAATACTATTTTTTCTTTTTATGTCTATTCTTACGAAGACGTTTTTTCCTCTTGTGAGTCGACATTTTATGTCTTTTTCTCTTCTTTCCGCTTGGCATAATCGTAATTATTTAACCTTGTTGTTATCCTTTACTTCTGCTACAAATGATTTAGCCGGCTTGAAAGCTGGAATATTGTGAGCTGGGATTGTGATAGTTGTGTTCTTAGCCATATCCCTTGCTGTCTTTTCAGCTCTAGTCTTAACTACAAAACTTCCAAATCCTCTTAAAAATACGTCTTCGCCCTTAATCAAAGAACCCTTAACTGATTCCATGAAAGCTTCAACAGTCTTTTGGACTACCATTTTTTCGATTCCGGTATTTTCGGAAATTGCATTTACAATGTCTGCCTTAGTCATTTTCTTAATATTTAATTGTTTATAAATAATTTATCGTCTCTATTCCCTATTGATTTTTAGGGATTGCAAAAGTAGTACATTTTTTTGGAAGGACAAAATAAAATCGACTTTTTTTTCAAAAAATCCATTTTTCATCACAAACCCTTGCCAAGAAATACAATCTTCACTGTATATATGAGGATTTTCAAGTCCATAAGCAACGAACGGTTCTCAATGTACAATATGTCGTATTTCAGTCTTTCCACCATCTGGTCCACATTCTCTGCATAACCGTATTTCACTTGTCCCCAAGATGTTATACCGGGACGCACAGACAAAAGATGCAAGTAATGCGGTGCCTTTTGCACTATCTGCTGGATATAGTATTCGCGTTCTGGTCTTGGTCCAACCAAACTCATGTCGCCACGTAACACATTGTAGAACTGCGGAATTTCGTCCATACGCGTCTTTCGCATTATCTTGCCAATCTTAGTTATGCGCGGATCGTCCTTGCTGCTTAAAGCAGGTCCGTTCTGCTCGGAATTGACATACATCGAACGAAACTTATAAATCTTGAACGGCTTATGGTTTAGACCTATACGCTCGTGGCTGTAGAAAACTGGTCCCGGAGAACTTATCTTTACAGCTATTGACAACACAAGATACAACGGCGACAGCACAATCATAGCCAAGATGCTCAATACAATATCGAAAAACCTCTTGGCAAAAAGCTGCCATACTGGCATTATGTTCTGGTTTATCTGAATAAGCGGCATACCTATTATAGAAGATATGCGTACCTTGCCTATTAGCATGTCGTACATGTCAGGCACAACCTTCACCGAAACATTAACGCCATATAACTTGTTGATTATTCGTGTAATCTTACAATGCTCCTTCGACTCTATGGCTATTACAATCTCCTCAATCTTGTACTTTGATATTATTTCGCGGATATCGTTAACGCTTCCGAAATTAGGCACAAACTTCTCCATCTGGTAACTGTCCTGCTCGTCGACATAAACGAAACCTATGAAATTCAACCCCGACGATATTTTCTGCGACTCAAGTTCACGATACAATTCCACCGCCTTGTCGTTGCTTCCGACCATAAGAGTATTAAAGCGAAGTTTACGTGTATGAACACGATTGTTCGTTACCGTCGTTATAATCACACGTGGAATGTATGTAAAGCCGAACTGCATAAAGAGCAAAAGGCCAAACATACTGTAATATTGCTTGTAGTTTCCTACCCAGTCGTCGAGTACAAATGCGAAGAAAAGTATCACCACGCCCAGCAAAGTGACCGCTGCGGTCGTACCTAATTCATGCACCCTCGACTTGCGGAACGGAGTTCGATAGTATCCGCTCATGAGATGAAGCAAGAGCCAGAAAACAGGAATTGCCACCATCGACACGTAAAACTTCCAGTCCAATTCCAAAGGCACAGCATAACCTAGACGCGAAGGCTCAATCTCTAGCTTCCTATAGCAGTAGAAAAGCCCCCACGTGAACGCAGCCGCTAAATAATCGAACACTATGTATTTCAGATTCTGCCTTGCCTTCTGCATTTTCACCTAATTTTCAAGATGCAACAACTTTATGTTATCAATGAATATTTCCGAATTCTGTCCTACTGGACTCAACGTATCAATCCTAACTGCCGTATAGAACGGTTGGAACTGCCCACAATTAGAATTGGAATTGGTAACATTATAGTTCAGATTAACGTATATGCGCTTCCATTTTCCATCGGTAGGATACAATGTAATGACATTTTCGCGTACACCAGATGTTGCCGTAGCACTTTCAACCACGCCAAACATTCCAAAGTTAAAGTAGTCATTACACTTGTAACTCATCTCAAGGAACGTCACGCCATTTTCAGATATTGGATATACATTGGACGATCTGCACTCAAAATGTCCGCTATAGTCGTCCTTCGGGATTTCTATCTTCATCGAATAACCTTCCAAGGCGCCATCCTGAGTAATCGAAAAATCGTAAGTGCTCGAATCTGCCTTCTCAAACTTGGAACCAAGCTGGTCAAAACTCTCAACCAATATAAAGTTAACTCCCGAACGATACGAATAATGCGGAACAAGCACCATTGTCGAATCAAGAGTAAGCACCGTGTCTATATAATAATTTGTAAGCATCGTGTACACATCCCTGTCGGCATCAAGTCCCGACGTCTTTATTCCAGGTTCAATCTCGATATGCACATTGCCACGTGCCAACACTGGCACTTCAAAAGGAATCTCAAAAATACCGATTGTATTTCCGTCCACCGACAACCAGCAGTCGGAAACATTGTGCAATGCCGAACCTTGTGCAGGGTCAGTAATATCTATAATTGCCTCATCGACACGAATATATGCTGGGACTCCCTCTGTGGGATCATTTTCTTTGCACGAACAAAAAGCCAACGCAAAAATGAACGTCAATAACAATATTCTCTTCATCCGTTAACTAATTTTTAGTTATAAGATGGCAAAGTTAGATAAAATTTTCGAGAGTTAAGCCAACAATCGAATATTTTTCTTAAAACGTTGGAGACTATATACAATAATATATATATGCGTTACATTACTTCCGGAACTTCGATTCCTAGCAATCCCATGCCATCCTTTATGGTCTTTGCAACCTGTTGTGACAAGCGCAGACGGAGCAAAATCACATTAGGATCATTCTCGTTGAGGATGGAATAGTCGTGGTAGAACTGGTTGAATTCCTTGCATAAATTATACACATAGTTGGCAACCTGTCCCGGGTCGAACTTCTTGGCCGACTCCTCAACAACCCTGTCAAACGAGCACAAGTTGGAAATTATGCTTACCTCCTTGTCGAGCAGATGGACATCCTCGGAAATACGCTTTGTAAGATTGATATTCTGTTCTTTTGCCTTACGCAATATTGAGCAGATACGTGCGTGTGTGTATTGTATGAAAGGTCCAGTATTTCCGTTGAAATCGATGGATTCCTTAGGATTGAAAACCATCTGCTTCTTCGGGTCAACCTTGAGGATGAAATACTTGAGTGCGCCTATTGCAATCATTTCGATGATGCGGTTACGTTCTGCTTCGCTCAAGTCGCCAAGCTTGCCGTTTTCCTCGGAAATTGCACGGGCAGTTTCAATCATGTCGGCAACAAGGTCGTCGGCATCGACAACAGTACCTTCACGCGACTTCATCTTGCCTTCGGGAAGCTCGACCATACCATACGAAAGATGGAAAATCTTGTCGTAGTAGTCCTCGCCCAAACGCTGAACGACCTTCTTCAGTACTGCGAAATGATAATCTTGCTCATTACCAACAACATATATCATCTTGTCGGGATGATATTCATCGAAACGCTGAGCTGCAGTACCAATGTCCTGAGTCATGTAAACGGTAGTGCCATCACTACGGAGCAAGATTTTGCGGTCGAGACCTTCGTTGGTAAGGTCAATCCAAACAGATGTATCGGCATCGCGAACAAAAACGCCACGGTCGAGACCTTTCTGCACTATCGACTTACCAAGCAGATATGTCTGTGATTCATAATATATTCTATCGAATGAAATGCCGATTTTCTTGTAAGTCTCATCGAAACCAGCATATACCCATTCGTTCATCATTTTCCATACACGGCGAACTTCCTCGTCACCTGCTTCCCACTTCTGAAGCATTTCACGGGTTTCTGCCATAAGAGCCGACTTCTTCTCGGCTTCCTCATCGCTAAGTCCAGTTGCTTTCAAAGCAGCAATTTCTTCCTTGTACTTATTGCTGAACAGCACATAGAAGTCACCGACAAGTTTATCGCCTTTCTTGCCTGCCGATTCAGGAGTAACGCCGTTACCCCACTTCAACCAAGCAATCATCGACTTGCAAATATGAATTCCCCTGTCGTTCACAAGGTTAACCTTCATAACATTGTTTCCAGCGGCCTTTATGATGCGTGACACAGAATCTCCGAGGAAATTGTTACGCAAATGACCAAGATGCAACGGCTTGTTGGTATTTGGCGACGAAAATTCAACCATTATCAACGGCTTCTTTGAAGTGTCCTTCTTTTTAGCCAGTGCTGCAAGATTGTTAAGTCGCTTCAACCAATATTCGTGCGTCATTGTAATATTCAAGAATCCCTGAATCACATTGTAGGAATCAATGTCCTCGCAACGAGCCTTCAACGAAACGCCAATTTCCTTGGCAGTATCCATAGGACTCTTCTTGCTATACTTCGTGAACGGGAAAACCACAACCGTGAAATCGCCGTCGATTCCAGGTTTTGTTCTTTCTAATGAGATTGTTACCGACTTTGAATCAACAACATACAAGTCGGACAATACCTCTCCGATATACTTTACTATATCCTTCTCCATAACTCAATATTCTCGGTCGCGAAAATAATTATAAGTATCCAAATTTCAACCAATGTTAGTATTTTGTTGATAAAACGCACAATATGCTGATATTCCGCATGATGTACACTTTGGAGAGCGAGCCGTGCAAACATACCGTCCGTGGAGTATCAGATAGTGGTGAGCATCGGGAATATCGGACTTTGGAATGTATTTTACGAGTTGCTTTTCGGTCTGAAGCACATTTTTTGCATTTGTCGTCAACCCTATGCGCGCCGACACCCTGAAAACATGAGTATCCACGGGCATTTCTGGACGATTGAAAAGGACAGCCTGAACCACATGGGCAGTCTTGCGTCCAACACCAGGAAGTTTCTGCAAAAGTTTGTCATCATCAGGGACTTCGCCGCCATAACTTTCGGCTACGATTTTTGCTGTTTCGAGCAGATGTTTTGCCTTAGCATTGGGATATGTAACCGACTTGACATAAGACAGAATGTCCGCATCGCTTGCCTTGCTCATCGACTGTGCATCGGGATAAGCCTCAAACAATGCCGGTGTTACCATATTCACGCGTTTGTCGGTACATTGTGCCGACAACATCACCGCCACAAGCAACTGGAATGGCGAACCGTAATGCAATTCGGTCTCCACCTCGCCCATATTCTGCTTGAACCAAGCAAGAACCTTTTCGTATCTTTCTTTCTTAGTCATTTTCGAGCATAAAACATCCTACCGCGCAAGCACGGCAGGATAAATATTACAAAATTTATGTTTCTAGTATTCCAACAAGAAATGCTCTGCATCAATAGCAGCCTTGCATCCCGAACCGGCAGCCGTAATTGCCTGACGGTAATTTGGATCCTGAACATCGCCACATGCAAACACACCAGGAACATTGGTCTTAGCTGTACCAGGAACTGTCTTTATGTAACCCTTATCGTCAAGGTCAATGTACTTTGCAAATACCTTTGTGTTAGGCGTATGACCGATAGCAACAAAGAAACCACTAATGTCGATTACCTTTTCCTCGTTGGTCTTGTTGTTGAGCAGACGAGCGCCAGTCACACCATCCATCTCGTTACCAAGTACTTCCTTTGTATTGCAGTTCCAAAGCACTTCGATTTTCGGATTTTCCATTACGCGCTGCTGCATTGCCTTTGAGGCACGAAGTTCGTCACGACGAACAATCATATAAACCTTGTTGCAAATGCCTGCGAGATAGGTAGCTTCCTCGGCAGCAGTATCGCCACCACCAACTACTGCGACATCCTTCTTGCGATAGAAAAATCCGTCGCAGGTAGCACAAGCCGATACACCAAAGCCCTTGAGCTTCTGCTCCGACTCAAGTCCAAGATAGTTGGCTGTTGCACCAGTAGCAATAATCACAACTTCGGCATCAATTTCATCACCATTGTCAACAACTACATGGAAAGGACGGTGCGAAAAATCAACCTCGGTAATAATACCACTGCGAACATCTGTGCCGAAGCGCTTTGCCTGCTCGCGAAGCTGATTCATCATTTCGGGACCGGTAACTCCATTGGGATAACCTGGAAAATTCTCAATTTCGGTAGTAATTGTCAACTGACCGCCCGGCTGCAAACCTTCGTAAACAACTGGACTTAAATTTGCTCTCGACGCATATATTGCTGCAGTGAAACCAGCAGGACCTGAACCTATAATCAGGCATTTAACTTTTTCTGTCATATTCTTTTAATTAAACTCAAATTTCGGCAAAAATAAAAAATATTTACGATTTACGAAGTACGATTTACAATTTTTGATTTTTTCCAGAAAAAGTATGCATGCTTTAAACCAAAAGCATTATATTTGTCACCGATAATATTCAAAAGTTTAACGATAAAATAGGGAATCTAACATGAAAAATCTTTTTGTAGCAATAATCATTGCGATTATTAGTATTTCGGCAGTAAGCGCACAAGGACTAACAGTACACCTTGAAGGTGGCAAGTGCAACAAATTCACGGAGGAAGTAACATACAAAACTGTTATTGCAGAATATGATTCGTACCGAAGACTTACATATTTGGAATGCACAGGCAAAGGTCACGAGCAATGCCCTCCTTCATGGACATACGACCAGCCACAAAGCACCTTTGAAAAATCGATACTCGAAGCCACCGTACTTATGGAGGTTCAGATTCTCGAAGACTTAAATGCGGGAAAAAACAGCGGAGAATTCAAGTACAAGTACATAACGCTTTCATACAAAAATGCGAAACTCGTCACCAACGAATCGGGTAAACAAGAATTGCAATACGATTGGTCGATAACAGATTTTCGCACCGTCCGCGATGTGGCAGACATTAAGAAATACAAGGAAACAATTGAAAAGCAGAAGGAATAACGGGAGAAAAACTTCAAACTGCCCACCTAAAAAACGGAATCAGATCCTGCCCTTCGACTCCGCTCAGGAAGCAGTTCAGGATGACATTCCGTTTTGACCTTTTGAATCATTAATTTTTCTTTACCTTTGCGGAAAATTTTCGCAAATGAAAGCAATGATTTTCGCTGCCGGACTCGGCACTCGTCTCGCACCGTTGACCAACACCATGCCCAAAGCAATGGTTCCAATCAGCGGAAAACCAATGATTCAGCACCAGATAGAAAAACTTCGCGGTTTTGGTGTCGACTACATAGTTGTGAATGTTCACCATTTTGCCGAACAGATAATAGACTTCGTGAAAAACAACGATTTCGGCGTACAAATAGAGATTTCCGATGAGCGTGAATTACTACTAAACACTGGCGGCGGACTAAAGAATGTCAAGCGGTTTTTCAACGAAGGTGACAACTTTCTGGTTCACAATGTCGACATTTTTTCCGACCTTGACCTGAAAGCATTGTACGACCACCATTGCTCAACGCAAAATGTTGCAACTCTTGCCGTCATGCACCGCGAAAGTTCGAAGCATCTGCTTTTCGATACAGACAACCGCCTTTGCGGATGGCGCGACCTTAAGAACGACAAGTCAATAATCACCATCGAGCGTGACTGCTACAACGAAATGGCTTTCAGCGGAATATATGTCTGCAACTATCGCATTTTCGACCTCATCGACAATGAAGGGTCCTTCCCCATTATCCCCGAACTGCTGAAAATATCGAAAACAGAACCCATCGGCGGATACATTCACGACAACAATAAAGTCCTAGATGTCGGCAAAATTGATGTGATAAGGAAAATTGAGGAAGGAAACAAGAATTAATAATCCCTTATACACCTTACACTCATAGCTGATTTACATAGATTTATAGATTCCCTTAATGTGCTTGACGAATCAAAATCCAATCTCCTAAAAAATCTAGTGAATACCATATTATTATTCTCATCGAAAAGAAAACTACTATCCATAGTTTTAGTCCACCAACAGCCAAAATCATGTAGTCCGACATAAACTCCTGTCTGAACATTCGCCCAACCGCCAGGCAATGCACTAAAATGACTTTTATTATTCTTATTCTGCAACCAACCTACAGTATTTCTTTCGTTGCATACAGTCCAGTCGGATGTATATGCCAACGGCTTCGCTATAACATTATGCGTTTCCCTATCGTAATCAGTATCCATATATCCATCAAAATTATATCCGTTATTTTCTAGGAAAACTTCCATCTTAGTCCACTCGCTGTCAGTAGGTATATGCCATCCCGCAGGACATAGCGTGTCTACCCTCACAAGCGAATCACCAATATAATAATCACCCTCACCCCACAACACATTAGAAATATTATACAGCACTCCGTATTTTGTATAATTGTCTGTCATTTTAGCTTCTTCCACATCAGTACCATCGTATCCATATACGAAACATCGCACTGTATCATCCCACCTATTATAATAATTTTCGGACATGCTACTTATTGAATTTACATTCGGCAGATACCTTAAATTTTCAGCCATCCACACTTGGTCGCCAATCTGCACGGTACAATAGGTATTGCCATCTCGCTCATCGGTAATTCCGTTGCCAAGTGAAACAATATACGCCACAATGCTGTCACAACCATGCACTGAAGTATAATGACGACGATATATGCCGCTTTCCGTAATCAAAGTATCATCAAGCTGATACGACTCATCGCATGTGTATATTTCAATTTCATTGAAAGCGAAATCGCCTATAGTCAAGTCCAATTCCACAATGCTGTCGCACCCCAAAGCGGTTTCGAGTTCCTCAAGTACATAATGACCACTTTCCGAATATGTTTGCCCATGATAAGTAAAAGGTTCACAATCATGAATATCATACGCAATAATCTTGTCGCGACAATACGGGATATGGAAATATAATACTGAATCCATATAAAGGTGCATCATCTGCCTAATCTCCATGCTTTCAAACACTACTCCCCTAAATGTTGTGTACCCCTTTATGATAATATCATCGGCTCCATATATTAATGGCACACCATTTTCATTAACAACAGTCAGCTTATCTTGAACAGTTACCGTAGTAAGTGTTGTGTCTGGATAGTGCATCATCCATTGCAAATGATTTCGCTCATTAGTTATTGATATGCTGTCCAACCGCTGATAATGCCTTTCCATTTCATCTATCGTACTTATTCCAATACCAGAAAATCTGCAAGAAATCGTTCTTTCGTTCACATACAATGTCAAATATAGAGTGACAATGCTATCGCAACCGTGTACCGAAGTAAATTGACGGCGATAAATGCCACTGTCCCTCAGTAATGTGTCGCCCCATTGGTACTCACCATCGTTTGTCTCAATGTAAAATTCCGTCTCAATTTGTCCACCAATGCGGAAATCCAATTCCACAATGCTGTCGGCACCACATACAGATTGCAGTTCCTCCAATACATAGTGTCCGCTTTCCGCATACATCCGACCATTGTACGAAAACGGCACACAATCTTGAATACGAAGAACCGTGGTCTTATCATAGCAATATGGAATGTCAAAATACAAGGTATCAGTTCCTGCACACCATAGTTTACTCAATGGTCTGCTTTCATACACACTTCCATCGTAGGTTGTGTAGCCGACATACGACATGCTGTCGGATATACTTAATGTTTCGTTTTGAGCATTTCCGTTATCAATTGTCAATTTGGGAACAACCGAACCAAGATTAGAAATCGTATTTCCGCCTCCATTGCCAAGATTTACCATCTTTATGGAATACGACTTGCTTCCAACATTTGCCGAAAGCAAATACGCCTGCGCCATCGTCAGGCAAATGGAAAAACGGTACATTCCAGCAGAAAGCCATTCCTCATATTGCGCATAAAGTTTTCCTACCATATCATATACCTGTAGCAAAACCTTGTTATTTTCAGCGACATACAATTCGACTTCGGTTTCTCCATCAAACGGATTGGGAACATTTTGCGAAAGAGCATCGCTGACGGTTGAAGTTTGTTCGATTCCACCTGTGCCATGATACCTAGCAATAAGAATTGTATCAGGATACTCGATAGTTCGCTCCCAATTCTTTGTATGGTTTACAACAACAATGCTATCCAACTGCTGATAATGCTGTTCCCCAGCATAATATGTACCTATGCCCTGTCCTATAAATTCTGCGCGTACAGAATAATCGCTCTGCGCGCAAACTAAACCGCAAAATATACAAGCAATGACTGCCAACAAGAATCTTTTCATAACACAATATTTTCGGCAAATATATGATTTATTTTGTTACATACAACAAATTATGCAAAAAATCTATCTTTCAAGCACCATCCTTATATTCCCATACGTATTTCTCTTCACCGCCTCCATCTCACTTTCACTAACCCATTTCACCTCGGTTATATCTTCCTCGGTTTGCGGTTTGGTTGTGCCAATACCAGTATATTTCATTCTATACCAATGCGTAACTTTCAAAGCGAATGCATCCTTGAATGGATAAATATGGTAGGTTGTAATTAGCTTGCCTTCGTTGACAATGTCGGCAGCATTAAGTCCGCACTCCTCGCAGACCTCGCGCACGGCACATTGGTCTAGAGTTTCGCCTTTTTCGAGCCATCCTTTTGGCAGATCCCAGCGTCCAGAACGGAAAATACACAAAGTACGTCCCTGCGAATCGTGTACCCTGCCACCGCCCGCCTCTATAACGCGGAAAACTTTTTTCAACAGAGACATTGCAACAGCATCTGAAACACCTATAATCAGGAGATTATATTCATTAGATGAGTTCAAAAAAAGTTTTATTGCCAATTCGGTTTTATCGTCAAAATGTAATACATTTGCAAATTGAAAATCGGGATTGACGCTTTCGGAAAAAGCCAAAATCCTGTCGTTATAGAATATTTTTATCATAAATTTAAAGTTATGAACACAATAGCCAAACAAGTAGCTGAAAAACTTTTGCAAATAAAAGCAATAAAACTTGAACCTACAAATCATTTCGTGTGGGCATCAGGATGGAACTCGCCAATATACTGCGACAACCGCAAGGCTTTGTCTTTCCCCGATGTACGCGATTTCGTACGCGATTCGTTCATCGAAGTTATTAAGGAAAACTTCGGTGAATACGACGTTATAGCCGGCGTTGCAACAGGAGCAATCGCTCAGGGAGCACTTGTAGCCGACAAGTTGCACAAGCCTTTCGTATATGTCCGCTCGCAGGCAAAAGACCACGGACTTGGCAACCTCATCGAAGGTGAACTTCCCGAAGGCAGCAAGGTGCTTGTCATCGAAGACCTCATCTCAACAGGCGGAAGCAGTCTGAATGCTGTAAAGGCTCTGCGCGAAGCAAAAAGCGAAGTTGTAGGTATGGCAGCAATCTTCACCTACGGATTCCAGAAGTCGGTTGACGCATTCAAGGATGCAAATGTCAAGCTCGTAACGCTCAGCAACTACAATGTACTCGTTGAACAAGCCAAGGAAATAGGTTACATTACCGAAAGCGACATAGAAGTGCTGAAACAGTGGAGAACCAGCCCAGACACTTGGAAAAAGTAAAAACCGCTAACAATGAAAGACCTCGAAGCAGTAAGCAAAACGGTAAGGATCAATAATTCCGACCAGCGAATTTTCGCTTATTGGAGCGACTTGCGCAACATCACACGGATGATTCCGCCAGAAGCCGATGCAGAAATAAATGCAACCGAAGATTCGTGCACCGTTACGGTAAAAGGACAGACCTTTGTTGTCAAAATTCTCGAAAAGGAAGAATACAAGCTGATAAAACTCGGCACCGAGGAAGGCACAAAGATGGGATTCACGGCCTGGATACAACTGAAATCGCTCAGCGAATACGAAACCGCAGGACGAATAACCATACGCGCCGATGTACCGCTACTCATGCGCCCAATGCTCAAAGGGAAACTCAACGAAGGTATAAACAGACTGGCAGATGCATTGAAGATGATACCGTATTAAATTTGAATTGACAATGAATATATCTGTAGGTTCGCAATGCATTGCGAGCCTACAAGAAACAAAATCAAACAATATCAAACAACCATAAACTTAGAAACGCCGCAGGCATAGAAACTTAGAAACATAGAAACAAAAAATAAAAACACTCATGAAAGCATTAACAAAGACAAACTTCAAATTCGCAAACCAGAAAGGCCTATACAACGGCAAGGTTCGCGACGTATATAACATCAACGACGAACTGATGGTAATGGTCGTTACCGACAGAATCTCCGCATTCGACGTTATACTACCAAAAGGCATTCCGTTCAAGGGACAGGTACTCAACCAGATAGCATCGAAATTCCTCGACCTCACTTCCGACATCGTTCCAAACTGGAAGATAGGTTCGCCCGACCCGATGGTAACCGTTGGTCACAAGTGCGAAGGATACCCCGTAGAAATGATTGTACGCGGCTATCTTACAGGCAGTTCGTGGCGTGAATACAAGAACGGAGCAAGACAAATCTGCGGAGTTCCGATTCCCGACGGAATGAAGGAACACCAGAAATTCGAAAAGCCAATCCTTACTCCTACTACAAAGGCAGAACTCGGCATGCACGATGAAAACATCTCGCGCGAAGAAATCATCAGCCGCGGATTGATTCCAGAAGACGAATACAAGAAACTGGAAGAATACTCGCTCAAACTTTTCGAACGTGGTAGCGAAATTGCCAACAAGATGGGACTTATCCTTGTTGATACCAAGTACGAATTTGGCAAGAAGGACGGCAAGATTTACCTCATCGATGAAATCCACACGCCCGACTCATCGCGCTATTTCTACCTCGACACCTATCAGGCAAACTTTGACGCTGGCAAGCCACAAAGACAGCTCTCGAAGGAATTTGTACGCGAATGGCTGATGGACAACGGTTTCCAAGGCAAGGAAGGACAGCAAGTTCCCGAAATGACCGAAGAAATTGTAAACGGAATATCGGACCGCTACATCGAATTGTATGAAAAGATTACTGGCGAAAAATTCCAGAAATCGGAATCGGACAACCTTGAAGAAAGAATTTTCAACAACGTAAATAAATTCTTAACCGAACTCAAATGAAGATAGCTGTTATTGGCACCGGTTATGTTGGACTTGTTTCGGGAACCTGCTTCTCGGAAATGGGCGTAAAAGTTTCGTGCCTCGACATCGACCGCAAGAAGATAGAAAACCTGAACAACGGCATACTCCCAATATGGGAACCAGGACTAAAGGACATGGTCGACAACAACATGCGCAAGGGTTTGCTTTCGTTTACCAGCGACTATGCCGAAGCAATTAAGGATGCCGATGCCGCATTTATCTGCGTGGGCACACCGCCAGACGAGGACGGAAGTGCCGACCTGCAATATGTGCTTGCAGTTGCACACGAAATTGGTCGCAACATAAACAACTACATGGTTGTTGTCACAAAAAGCACCGTGCCAATAGGGACTGCTGAAAAAGTTCGCAAGGCCGTTGCCGAAGAAATAGCAGCACGAAACATAGACATAAAGTTCGACGTTGCATCCAATCCCGAATTCCTGAAGGAAGGCGATGCCGTAAAGGACAATCTCCATCCCGACAGGATCGTAGTAGGCGTTGACAGCGACAAGGCACGCGAAATCATGGACAGGTTGTACAAACCATTCGTACTCAACGGACATCCAATAATCTACATGGACATTCCATCGGCAGAAATCACCAAATACGCAGCAAATGCAATGTTGGCCACCAAGATTTCCTTCATCAACGACATCGCCAACTTCTGCGACAAGGTCGGAGCCGACATCAACAGCGTCCGCCGAGGCATTGGAACCGACAAGCGCATTGGACCGTATTTCATATACGCAGGTACCGGATATGGTGGTTCGTGCTTCCCCAAAGACGTGAAAGCACTTATCAAGTCGGCAAGTGACTACGGATACTCGCTCGAAATACTTAAAGCAGTCGAAAATGTAAACAACCGCCAGAAGGAAACGCTATACGACAAGGTCTACAAGTATTTCAACGGAGACCTCAAGGGCAAGAAGATTGCGATGTGGGGCCTGGCGTTCAAACCCAACACCGACGACATGCGCGAAGCACCTGCACTCGTTCTCGCAGAAAAATTCACCAGCATGGGTGCTGAAATTTTTGCATACGACCCAGTTGCCATGGACGAAGCAAAGCGTCGCCTTGGTGACATGATAACTCTTTGTAAATCACCATACGAGGCAACAGAAAATGCTGATGCACTACTGCTCGTAACCGAATGGACAGAATTTAGGGTTTTAGACTACAAACAGCTAACAAAGATGAAACAAAAACTCATTTTCGACGGACGAAACATTTACGACCCCGCAGAAGTAAGAAAATTTGGTTTCCAGTATTTCGGAATAGGCAGAAGATAGTTATCAACCGTAGTTAATAAATATTAACATAATTTTGTCTGTAAAGAATAGGTGCTTTAGAAAAAAGCAACTACCTTTGCAGACAATTTGTTTTTATATGAGAAGGTTAGTCGTAACAATATTACTGATGGTGTCGATGTTCTTGGGCGGTATTTCTGCAATCGCACAGGTAAAAAACGGCGTACACAGTAAATTAGCTAAATATTTTGAGAACGAACAATGGGAAGACCTTGCATTCAAGTGCGACAAGATGATGGTGCTGGAAAAATACAAAAACGATGCAGAACTATACCTATATTCGGCATACGCATACGCAAAGATTTTCACGATGTGCCTCGACGACCCAAAACTTCTTGACAAAACTCCAGAATACCTTCAGTCGTATGACCTAGCTTTGCGCTATTCTGTCAACGCAAAGAAAAAGGACAAGAAGGCAAAAGTCCTTTTCCCCGACAACGACGACCTGCTTAAAGACATTGCCGTAATTGGCATGTACTATGTAGACCACTATGTAAGCGTTGGCAAATATTCCAAAGCAAACTCAAAGGTACGTAAAATATTAAAGACCTATTCAGACGACAACTTCGTTGCTCTAAACGGATGCCTCGCAGCAATAACAGGCGATACAGCGACGGCAAACCCCATAATCCAGAACCTTGAAAACTTAGCAGAGAAAGGAAAACGCAGGGAAAAAGATACCGACTTTGCCATGATTGAAGCGTTTGACATATATGCATCATGGCTTTTGACAAAGGAAACGCCTGATACTGACGAAGCCAAGAGAATCATAGCATTGGGATTGAAACTCTTCCCCGAAGAACCGGTTCTCGTATACGACATGGAACTGGCAAAAGACCCCGAATACGCAACCGAACATGCAAAACCGGAAAATTCAAAGAAGGCGGACTTTATGGTAAGGGCTTCTGCTATAACCGACGATGATGACGAAGACGATGAAGACGATGAATAATAACACCATTGGAATAATAGGCGGTACTGGCCTCGAAAAAAGCAACATACTCGAAAATCAATCATCACAGATAATAACTACCTCTTTCGGAGAACCATCTTCACCGATAATTACAGGTAGCATCTGCGGAAAGAAAGTGGCAATAGTTTCTCGTCACGGACTGGAACATACAATCACGCCAAGCAATGTAAACTACCGTGCCAACATTATGGCGCTCAAGAAACTTGGCTGCAAGAATGTAATTGCTACAACCGCCTGCGGCAGCTTACGCGAAGAAATAGCTCCAGGACATTTCGCTGTTCCAGACCAGTTCATCGACTTCACAAAGCACAGAACAAACACCTTCTACGAAGAATTTGAGCCAGGCAATATGGTACACTGCCCAATGGCACATCCATACAACAGCCGTCTGCGCGAAATATTGGCAGAAGCGACCAAAAAGCAAAACGCACCAGTCCACGAGGTTGCTACCATCATAACCATCGAAGGTCCAAGATTTTCATCAAAGGCAGAATCGAAGATGTTCCGCATGTGGGGAGCAGACCTCATCAACATGACAACGGCAACCGAAACCGCCCTTGCCAACGAAGCAGGACTAAACTACGCATTGCTCTCGATAGCAACCGACTACGACTGCTGGAAAGATGACGAAAATCCTGTTTCTCTTGAAATGATACTCGAAAACTTCAAGAAAAGCGTCGACGTGATGCGAGAAATTCTCGTAGAGGCAATTAAAAACATTTGAAAATGACAAAAATTACAAGTTACGAGGTTCTCAGGATTATAAACAGAAAACCTCTCTTTTTGAGCGACCATTTCACAAGGTTCGAAAATACGCTTGCTTCCGTCGATAGCAATTTAAAAATCGAAAATATACAGTTCGGCAGTATGCTGTACAAGTGTATAGCCGACAACAACATAGAAAACGGCAACATAAAGGTAGAAGCCATTTACGACAGCGAAAGCAAAACTATGGAATACATCTGCCACGAAATTCCCCACCACTACCCTACTGCCGAACAATACAAAATGGGCGTTCCTACCAAAACTTTCGCTTACGAGCGCCAGAATCCGCACAACAAGATTTGGAACCAGAACCTGCGTGATACCGTTGACAAGTTCATCGCCGACAACGAGATATTTGAAGCCGTGTATGTAAACACGCACAACAAGATAACCGAAGGCACACGCTCCAACATTTTCTTCATCAATGGCGACAAACTGGTTTCGGCACAGGAGAAGGACATTCTGAAAGGTGTTACGCGCAAATACATAATCGACACCGCAAAACGCAACGGATTTGTCTATGAGGAAAAGGACATAGACCTGTCGGAAATATCCAATTTCGATGCGGCATTCATATCTGGCACATCACCAAAGATTCTACCAATAGCAACAATGGACGATGTGAAGTTCGATGTCGAAAACGAAAAATTGCGGCTGCTCATGCAGAAATTCAACGAAGTCATAAACCAAAACATCGGACAGTGACACAAAGCATTAAACATACGATTATTATTGCAATAGTCGCAATGTTCGCTTCTTTTTGCGCAAACGCACAAGAAAACTGGCGCAATTGCAACTGTGACACACCTATATATTATCGTATCTGCGAAAGTGGCAAGGACTATCAAGTCAAATGCAAATTTCTAATCAACAAGCCGACAGACAAGTGCATAGACATATTCTGCAATGCCGAGAACCATACAAAATGGATTTACAACTGCATCGAAAGCAGTATCTTGGAAAAGGATTCGGCATCGGGAATATTCCGCAACATAATTGAAGCACCATTCTTCATGAAAGACCGCGAAGTGTTTGTAGAATATAAAGTTAAGCACAACGATGATGGTAGCATTACGATTACAAACATCTGTCTGCCCGACTACCGACCACGCAACGACAAGTACGAACGCATAACACGCCTGAAAGCGACATACATTTTTACCCCCAAAGGCAAAAATTCGACAGAGGTGGATTATTTCACCGAAACCGGCGGACCAGCAAACCTTCCCGACTTTCTGCTGCACATTTTCATGTGCAAATCGACAATGCAGACAATTGAGAATCTGAACAAAATGTATTAATAGTATCTCGCAAGGCATTGCGAGACTACGTGTTTTTGGGATATTTATCTCGCAAAGCATTGCGAGACTACATGTTTTTAAATATTTAAATCATTGAATCTTCAAACTTTTATATACTTTTGCACCGCAATTTAAAGGCATGGAGAAGCTACGGAAAATATTATGCGCATTGTTTCTGACATTGTTCGTAGGAATGTTCCTAAGCAACACTATATTCCCTCATAGTCATAACGTTAGGGGAATAATAATCGTGCATTCGCACCCGTACAATCCATTCTCACCCGAAAAACACCAGCATAATGATGATGAAATAAACCTCATCGCATTTCTGGGAAATTGCCCCGTAATCGAAAACGAAATTCAAGATTTTTCACAGGTCTTCCTAACGCCAACACTTTTCGTTCCCAAGGCATACATCCAAAGTAATCCGCAAGACGAAAAGCAGTTGTTTTCCCGTCCTCGCGACCCTCCTATCGCCACATTATTCTCATAAAAAGTGGTAAACAATGCCTAACTAGGCAAACGATAGGATTTTTACAAAAAGCACAAAATGAAGAATTATATTTTGTTAGCAGTAATGCTAACTGTAAGTCTATGCATGATGGCACAGACAAACAAGACCGATGCAAACATTTTCGGTCATGTGGTTGACAAGCAGAGTGGCGAACATCTGCCATACATAAACATAATGGTGAAAGGAACATCGATAGGCACCGCCACCGATGCTACTGGACACTTCCACCTCAACAACCTACCAACTGGAAAACTTACCATTGTAGCACAAAGCATCGGCTACATGTCGCAGGAAAAGGTAGTTGATGTGGAAAAAGGCAAAATGATTGAGCTGAACTTCGAAATTGAGGAAGATGCCATAATGCTAAACGATGTCGTGGTTTCGGCAAACAAGAACCAGACTAGCAGAATGGAAGCACCTGTGGTTGTGGGCGTTATATCGCCAAAGACATTTGAAAACACCAACTCGGTTTGCCTTGCCGAAGGTCTCAACTTCCAACCCGGCTTAAGGTTGGAAACAAACTGCCAGAACTGCGGATTCCAGCAAGTGAGAATAAACGGACTGGAAGGTTCCTACTCGCAGATTCTTATTGATGGCAGAGCCGTAAGCAGCGCATTGTCGCAGGTTTACGGACTTGAGCAGATTCCTGTTAACATGATTGAGAAAGTGGAAGTTATTCGCGGTGGCGGTTCGGCAATTTTCGGATCAAACGCCGTAGCAGGAACAATAAACATACTTACACGCGAACCGCAGTTCAACAGCCTTTCGCTCGGCAACACCACCACGCTAATCGGAATGAAGAAAGCCGATGTAAACACCACGCTCAACGCATCGGTGGTTTCGAACGACAACAAGGCAGGCATAACAATATTCGCATCGGCCCGTCAGCGCAGTCCGTTTGACTACGATGGCGACGGTTTTACCGAAATCGGCAAGATTAACGCCAAGAACATCGGCTTCCGCGGTTACCTTAAAACAGGCGACTACACCAAACTCACGCTCGAATACCACACTATGGATGAATTCCGTCGCGGAGGCAACAAACTCACTCAACCAGCACACGAAGCCGACATTACCGAACAAACCGACCACAACATACACTGCGCCGGTGCAAAATACGACATCTTCTCGAAGAACAGCAAGCATTGGTTCGAGATATATTCATCATTGCAAAACATAAACCGCAGCAGTTACTATGGCACAGGGCAAGATCCAAACGCATACGGCAATACCAAAGATTTTGCATCGGTAAGCGGATTCCAGTATGTATTCTTCATGGATAAGTTCCTATTTATGCCCGCCACGCTCACAACTGGTATTGAATACAACTACAACTCACTTTATGACGAGTCGATTGGCTACAACAGAATTATCAAGCAAAAAATCAACATATACAGCGCATTCATACAGAACGAATGGAAGATAACAAAGCTATCATTCCTCATCGGCGGAAGAATCGACAAGCACAACATGATAAAAAATCCGATAATCAGTCCGCGTTGCAACATAAGGTATTCGCCGCTGAAATGGATGTCGATGCGCGCTGGTTACGCAATGGGCTTCCGCGCTCCTCAGGCATTCAACGAAGATTTGCACATTGCCGCTGTCGGCGGAGAAGTTTCGCTCATCAGCATCGACCCAGCATTAAGACCTGAAAAGTCGCACTCGGCAAACGCATCCATAGATTTCAATACACAATGGTCAAAGTCGGCAATTGATTTCCTTGTCGAAGGATTCTACACCGTGCTTAACGATGTGTTCATTCTTGAAGAAAATGGTCACGATGCTGCTGGCAACCTATTGCTAACCAGAACAAACGGAAGCGGAGCAACCGTTGCTGGCGTAAACTTTGAACTAAAGTACATTCCAATAAAGAAAGTGGAAATTCAAGCCGGTTTCACCTACCAGCAAAGCCGATACAAGCAACCCGAACAATGGAGCGAAACCGTTGTGGCACAAAGGCGTATGTTCCGCACTCCCGACACCTACGGTTTCCTGACAGTCTACTACAATCCGTTGCGAAACTTCGACATTGCACTTTCGGGAACATATACTGGCAAGATGCTAATCCAGCATTTCGCAGGATACATAAGCGAGGATGCAGAAACCATCAGCAAGCCGTTCTTCGACATGAACATGAAACTTTCGTACACCTTCAAAATAAAGGACGATGTTAACCTTGAAGCAAGTCTCGGCATGAAAAACATTTTCAACAGCTACCAGAACGACTTCGACCAAGACGAACTCCGCGATGCCGGCTACATATACGGTCCAAGTCTGCCGAGAAGCATATATTTCGGACTGAAAATTTCGCTGTAGGCATTATTATTCAACATTTTGTAGGGGCGCAATGCACTGTGTTATTAATTGCCCATTACATCCATTGCAGATGCTGAAACAAGTTCAGCATGACATTGGGGAATGATTGTCAATTCAAAAAAATCCCAACAAATAGTGATTGCACACTTCGTGTATCCGCAATACCTTTGTAGCGTTAAATTGGATTGTAATGAAACTATCGGAACTGCACAATGGAGAATCGGCCGTTATCGTCAAGGTTTCGGGACACGGCGGGTTCAGGAAAAGGATAATGGAGATGGGATTTGTGCGTGGTCGCAAGGTTACATCGGTCATCGATGCACCGCTAAACGACCCGATAAAATACACCATAATGGGCTACGATGTGCTGTTACGCCGCAGCGAAGCCAACCTCATCGAAGTGCTGCCAGAAGCAGAAGCCAACTCGGTACTTACTGCCGAGGATGCAAAAGCGCCTAACTTCTTCGCTTGCACCGACTGCGACTCATGCGGATTGACATGCGGAGCAAAACGCAGCAAAACCACACAGCGCAACATCATAAACATTGCCTTCGTAGGCAACCCCAACAGTGGAAAAACTTCGCTGTTCAACGCTTTGTCGGGTGGCAACGAGCATGTGGGCAACTACAGCGGAGTAACTGTGGATGTAAAAACAGGACACTTCAACTACAAGGGCTACCATTTCAACATTACCGACTTGCCCGGAACTTACTCGCTGTCGGCCTACTCGCCCGAAGAACTGTTCGTACGCCGCAACCTGCTCGAATCAATGCCCGATGTGATTGTTAACGTTGTTGTTGCCTCAAACCTCGAGCGCAACCTTTACCTCACAACCGAACTAATCGACTTGAGCCAGCGAGTGGTAGTAGCACTGAACATGTACGACGAACTCGAAGCTACAGGCGCACAACTCGACTACCAAAACCTCGGTTCAATGATTGGTATCCCGATGGTTCCGACAGTGGCAAAAACAGGCAAAGGACTCGACAAACTTCTCGATACAATTATTGACATGTTCGAGGGCGCCAACAAGTCGGCAAGGCATGTACACATAAACTACGGCACAATATTGGAGCCAGAAATTTCGAAACTTGCTGATATTCTTCACGAAACCGAAGATTTTCCGCAACAGTTCCCTGCCAGATACTGGGCAATAAAGATGATGGAAGGCGACAAGGAAGTCGCGAAACTGCTACAAAACAGCAAGTCGTACGACAAACTGGAAAAGCAAGCAACGATTTCATCCGAAGAAGTAAAAAAACAACTTGACATTGATGCAGAAACCGCTATCAGCGATGCAAAGTACGGTTTTATTTCTGGCGCTTTGCACGAAACCTACACCGAGGGCAATATCGAGGCCAACAAGAAAACCCGCCGCCTCGATAAGCTAATAGTAAACAAATGGTTAGGTTTTCCGCTATTTGTTATTGTAATGTGGTTGATGTTCAGCGTAACATTCTGGTTGGGTACATATCCGCAGGACTGGATTGCGGCAGGATTCGATGCTCTTGGCAATTATCTCAATGGAATTATGCCCGAAGGTGCATGGCGTTCGCTAGTCGTTGACGGCATAATAGGCGGTGTTGGCGCTGTTGCCGAATTTCTGCCAAACATCATATTGCTCTACATGTTCATATCACTGATGGAGGACTCGGGCTATATGTCGCGAGCCGCCTTCCTTATGGACAAGATGATGCACGGAATGGGACTTCACGGCAAATCGTTCATACCAATGGTAATGGGCTTCGGATGCAACGTACCTGCAATAATGGCAACACGCTCCATCGAAAGCAAAAGCAGCCGACTGATAACAATACTTGTAGTGCCGTTCATGTCGTGCAGTGCGCGATTACCTGTGTATCTGCTTCTTGCTGGCGCATTCTTCCCCAGTTACGCCGCCACAATAATGATTTGTCTATATCTGCTTGGAATATTGGTGGCTGTAATTACCGCCAAACTTCTGCGACTGACGGCATTCAAACAGGACGAAACCCCATTTGTAATGGAACTTCCACCCTACCGCTGGCCTACATTACGGGCAACTTTGAAGCACATCTGGGAAAAATGCTACCAGTACATAAAGAAAATAGGAACGGTAATACTTCTTGCCTCGGTAATAACCTGGGTACTAAGTTATTATCCGCACACTGAGACTTCCGACACAAACATTGCACAAAACGAAACGGAAACAACAAGCGCCATCGAACAGCAATACGAGAATTCCTACCTCGGCATGATTGGAAAATTCATTGCTCCAGTTATGTCGCCAATGGGATTCGACTGGAAGATAAGCGTAGCGGTACTGTCGAGCATACCGGCAAAGGAAATTGTAGTAAGCACGCTGGGCGTTTTGTATGGCAGCGAAGATGAGGACCTTGGCGAAGCCCTGCAAAAATCCGGCGACCTGAACATTGCCTCGGCATTGGCACTAATGGTATTCATGCTGCTGTTCTTCCCTTGCATAGCAACTATTGGAGCAGTTGCAAGCGAAACCAAAAAGGTAAAATGGGCATTTTTCTCGGTATTCTACAACACGGCTGTTGCATGGATTGCGGCGTATGTCACATATCTTATTGCCAATTTATTCTAAGTTCACTGATT
This sequence comes from Bacteroidales bacterium, assembly GCA_017651185.1. Lineage (GTDB taxonomy): Bacteria > Bacteroidota > Bacteroidia > Bacteroidales > ML635J-15 > Bact-19. The sequence continues at coordinate 62,989 of JAGCDJ010000042.1, forward strand.
TATAATAAGCCATAAACCTAATTCGGACGGTGCAAAAGCCGTCCGAATTATTTTTTACTAATTAATAGCAATGTTTTACGCTATTGCACTTTTAGGAATTTCGACTTGATGATTTTGCCATCCTCTGTACTCAACCTGACGACATATTGCCCTGCCTCCAACGAAGAGACATCAACAGACATCATAGGATTATCTTCCGACATCACCAACCTGCCTGTCATATCGTAGATTTCCAATGCGGCAAAACGCATTTCTCCACCAGCAATATACAACCTGTCCGACACGGGATTCGGGAACACTGAAACCCCATTGATGCCACTGGCTTCCACAAATTCAGGGTCATAGCCCTCAACAAGTTGCACATCAAGCGATTCTACGGCATTGTCGGTAATATCGACAGAGAATGTCTTGTGAATGTAACCGTCGGCATAGAACGAAACGTTGTAGTGTCCCGCCTTCAAGAACCTGTAATACTCTCCGGTTGGAAGAAATGAATAAACTTGCGAATTGAAATAGTCGTGTCCATCAATGAAAACCATTGCCTTTAAAGGTTCGCCAGTCACCGAATCGGTAACAAAACCGCGAAGTCCAAATGTTGCACGCTTCATATATGCAAGCATAGGCGGAATATTGCGCGATGTGTAGCTTGGCAGCAAGTCGTTCGACAACTTCTTGTCGATGCTCAACTCCAAGGTCACCTCACGGCAACGCTTAAAGTAGTTCATGTAGTCCTGACGGCTGCCTGTAATCGTGTACCAAGCATAACCATTTATATAACCGTTCTGATAGTCGGATGTCATATACGACTGGTCGTGGCAGACCTCGCGTGCCAATTCTACATATTCTGTCGCAACAAACCTCCACCAGGCATCGTCAGCAGGTAGTGCAGGGTCAGTATCAAACGGGTAGTTAACAACCTCGGCGCCACTATGAAGATTGGCAGACAGAACAAACTTATGTTCATCGGCATAACGCATGAACGCTTCGGTTTCGAAAGCATAGTCCTTTTCGTCGGGATGTTCGCCAGCAATAGCATCAGGAAAATTGCGGTTCATGTCGATGATGTGATCGAAACCATCACCGTTGCGCGTATAACGCATGGAATAATCCACATTGTCAGCACCGCCAATATAAGTTCCTTCAGGATTCGACAGCGGATTAATGAAAATCTCCATATTGTTAACCAGATTCGTGACTTCCGAATCAGTTCCATAATCGCGCAACAACTTATCAATAAGCCTCAGGCAAACCATTCCGCCAATCAACTCATCGCCATGCATCTGACCGCCGAGGAAAAATTCAGGTTCTGTCTCATCGTCGTTCACATTGTCGGATATTTTTACCGAGAGCAACTTATAACCCGACAATGTTGTCCCAATGGTATCCAACTTGCAAATTTCGGGATAAGTTTCGGCAAAATATTGCATCATTTCACAGTAAATGCCGTAGGTTGGATAGCGGTTCCAGTTGAACATATCCGAAAGCGACCCTGCCATAAGCAAGTCCGACTTACGCTCGTAGTATTCGCGCACTGGCTCGCAATCGATTCCGAAACTGCGAAAACTTGCAAACTCTTGCCTATTGGCGTATGCGTAGCAGTAGCCATCACGGTAAGCATCAATTGAAATTATATTGGAAAATTCGTTAAGCCGCTGCGGTTCAACGCGAAATCTAAAATACAATTCGCCCCTACTATCAAGGATTTCCTTTGGCGACAACTGCGACATTGCCATCAGAGCGAGCAGAATGAAAACAAATGTACTGTACAACCTTTTCATTGGATAACATTTTGATGTGCAAACTTACAAAAAAATATCACAACAAAAAAGGGAAAGCATACGCCTTCCCTTTCTGTTTGTATGAAAAATAATCTTTTAGTCTTCTTCCTGCTTGTTTGCTTCGTATTCCTTGAGCAATGCATCCTGTACATCGGGTGGAACCTGCTGGTATTCAGCAAAGCTCATGCTGTACATTGCACGACCGCCGGTATTAGCGCGAAGTGAAGTAGAGAATGTTGCCATTTCTGCCAGAGGAACGCGAGCGGTAATCTTCTGGAATCCCTTTTCGCTCGACATACCCTGAACGATAGCACGACGACCATTCAAGTCGCTGATAACATCACCCATTCTGTCGCCTGGAACTAGAACTTCGAGGTCGTAAACAGGTTCCATAATCTTCGGTCCTGCAAGTTTGAATGCCTGGCTGAATGCGTTACGAGCTGCAATGATGAATGCGATTTCCTTTGAATCAACCGGGTGCATCTTACCATCGTAAACAAATACTCTGATGTCGCGAGCGTAAGAACCAGTCAAAGGACCTTCTTCCATCTTCTGCATCAAGCCCTTCTTAATTGCTGGCATGAAGCTAGCATCGATAGCACCACCTACTACGCAGTTGTAGAACTCGAGGCGTCCACCCCACTTCAGAGGAATTTCTTCCTTTGCCTTGATGGTCATAACCTGTTCCTTACCGTCAATCTTGAACTTACCAGTTGTGTCAACACCTTCTACGATAGGTTCAATGAGGAGTGCAACTTCACCAAACTGACCAGCACCACCCGACTGCTTCTTGTGACGGTAGGTTGCATTAGCTACCTTGGTAATAGTTTCGCGGTATTCGATTCTTGGCTTGTCGAACTGAGCTGCAATCTTGTAAACATTGTCAAGGTGCCACTTCATAATATTAATATGGTATTCGCCCTGACCCATAACGATGAGCTGACGCAATTCGATGTTGTTTTCCGACAACAAGGTTGGATCTTCGTCCTTCATGCTGTTGATAGCAGCGATGAGCTTTTCAGATTCGCTTTCGTTAACTGCCTTTACTGCTACTCTGTACTTGTATGCAGGGTACTGGATTGCAGGTATTTCGTTGTCTTCGCCTATTGCAACGAGGGTCTGTCCGTACTTTGTGCCTTTCAGTTTAACGGTAGCACCTATATCACCAGCAGCGAGAGAATCAACTTTGTTCTTGGTCTTACCTGCGCAAGCGTAGATAGCCGAAAGTCTTTCCTTAGTGTTGGTCTTCGGGTTGTAGAGGTCGATACCTTCGGTAATGGTACCGCTGAGAACCTTGAAGTAGCAAATTTCACCGATATGCTCTTCGGTTGAGGTCTTGAAGATATAAAGAACCGGCTTTGCGCTTGAGTCGCACTTGATTTCGCGTCCTTCGGTATCCTTAATGTGCTCCATCTTGTCTGGAGAAGGAACTACATCAGCGATGAATTCCATAAGTCTCTTAACACCGAGGTCGGTGCGAGCGTTCACGCAGAAAATCGGGAAAATACCTCTTGCTGGCAAACCCTTTACGATACCTCTCATCATTTCTTCTTCGGTAAGAGTGTCGTTCGAGAAGAAGATGTCCATGAGTTCTTCGTCTGCCTCAGCAGCGATTTCGATAATCTGGTTCTTGTATTCCTGTGCCTTGTCTTCGTATTCAGCAGGGATGTCCTTAATTTCGATATTGTTGCCATTCTGAACATACATCTTGTGAGAAATCACATCGATGAATGAAGTGCAGCCAACACCAGGATTTACTGGGAACTGAGCGACAACAGCGTTAGGACCAAAAGCTTCACGGATAGATTCGATTGTGTGGTCGAAGTTAGTCTTTTCGTGGTCGAGCTGGTTGAGGGCGATAATCATAGGCTTACCTGCCTGTTCGAGGTAACGACCGTGGATTTCGGTACCAACTTCAACGCCGTTCTGAGCGTTAACGACCATAAGTGCTATATCTGTAGCGAACAAAGAAGAAACAACGCCACCGATGAAATCGTCCATACCCGGGCAATCGAGGATGTTGAACTTGGTGTTGCCGAGTTCCGAATACATTACGGTTGAATAAAGCGAGTTACCGTTTTCCTGCTCGATGAGACGGTAGTCCGATACGGTGTTCTTGCTGGCGATGTCGCCCTTGCGGGTGATAACTCCGCCAACCTGCAACATGCTTTCAGCCAAAGTCGTCTTTCCTGCGCCAGAATTACCGACCAGCGAAATGTTTCTAATTTGTTGGGTTTGATAATTTTTCATACAATTTCTTTAATTTTTATTAATGAATATATTTTCTAATTTTTGGGTTGCAAAGATAATTACAATTAATTGATAATGCAAGGGAAAAAATAATTGAATGTGGAGACAAAAAATTTTGCATTTAGAGCCCTACAGATTATTGTTTCTTGCATTTTTCTTACAGATGCTGAAACAAGTTCAGCATGACATACAGAGGAGGGACTTGGTAGGGTGTTGGTACGAGGTTGATACGAAGCAGGGCTTTGTTCAAATTTATTTCGCAAAAAATATAGGGGCGCAATGCATTGCGCCCCTATATTTTTTGCGAAATAAATTTGAACAAAGCCCTGCTTCGTATCAACCTCGTACCAACACCCTACCAAGTCCCTCCTCTGTATGTCATGCTGAACTTGTTTCAGCATCTGTAAGAAAAATGCAAGAAACAATAATCTGTAGGGCTCTAAATGCAAAATTTTTTGTCTCCACATTCAATTATTTTTTCCCTTGCATTATCAATTAATTGTAATTATCTTTGCAACCCAAAAATTAGAAAATATATTCATTAATAAAAATTAAAGAAATTGTATGAAAAATTATCAAACCCAACAAATTAGAAACATTTCGCTGGTCGGTAATTCTGGCGCAGGAAAGACGACTTTGGCTGAAAGCATGTTGCAGGTTGGCGGAGTTATCACCCGCAAGGGCGACATCGCCAGCAAGAACACCGTATCGGACTACCGTCTCATCGAGCAGGAAAACGGTAACTCGCTTTATTCAACCGTAATGTATTCGGAACTCGGCAACACCAAGTTCAACATCCTCGATTGCCCGGGTATGGACGATTTCATCGGTGGCGTTGTTTCTTCTTTGTTCGCTACAGATATAGCACTTATGGTCGTTAACGCTCAGAACGGCGTTGAAGTTGGTACCGAAATCCACGGTCGTTACCTCGAACAGGCAGGTAAGCCTATGATTATCGCCCTCAACCAGCTCGACCACGAAAAGACTAACTTCGACCACACAATCGAATCTATCCGTGAAGCTTTTGGTCCTAACGCTGTTGTCGCTCAGTTCCCAGTAAATCCTGGTGTTGGCTGCACTTCATTCATCGATGTGATTTCTCACAAGATGTATGTTCAGAATGGCAACAATATCGAAATTAAGGACATCCCTGCTGAATACGAAGACAAGGCACAGGAATACAAGAACCAGATTATCGAAATCGCTGCTGAGGCAGACGAAGAACTCATGGACATCTTCTTCTCGAACGACACTCTTACCGAAGAAGAAATGATGAGAGGTATCGTAAAGGGTTTGCCAGCAAGAGGTATTTTCCCGATTTTCTGCGTGAACGCTCGCACCGACCTCGGTGTTAAGAGACTTATGGAATTCATCGCTGATGTAGTTCCTTCTCCAGACAAGATGGAGCACATTAAGGATACCGAAGGACGCGAAATCAAGTGCGACTCAAGCGCAAAGCCGGTTCTTTATATCTTCAAGACCTCAACCGAAGAGCATATCGGTGAAATTTGCTACTTCAAGGTTCTCAGCGGTACCATTACCGAAGGTATCGACCTCTACAACCCGAAGACCAACACTAAGGAAAGACTTTCGGCTATCTACGCTTGCGCAGGTAAGACCAAGAACAAAGTTGATTCTCTCGCTGCTGGTGATATAGGTGCTACCGTTAAACTGAAAGGCACAAAGTACGGACAGACCCTCGTTGCAATAGGCGAAGACAACGAAATACCTGCAATCCAGTACCCTGCATACAAGTACAGAGTAGCAGTAAAGGCAGTTAACGAAAGCGAATCTGAAAAGCTCATCGCTGCTATCAACAGCATGAAGGACGAAGATCCAACCTTGTTGTCGGAAAACAACATCGAATTGCGTCAGCTCATCGTTATGGGTCAGGGCGAATACCATATTAATATTATGAAGTGGCACCTTGACAATGTTTACAAGATTGCAGCTCAGTTCGACAAGCCAAGAATCGAATACCGCGAAACTATTACCAAGGTAGCTAATGCAACCTACCGTCACAAGAAGCAGTCGGGTGGTGCTGGTCAGTTTGGTGAAGTTGCACTCCTCATTGAACCTATCGTAGAAGGTGTTGACACAACTGGTAAGTTCAAGATTGACGGTAAGGAACAGGTTATGACCATCAAGGCAAAGGAAGAAATTCCTCTGAAGTGGGGTGGACGCCTCGAGTTCTACAACTGCGTAGTAGGTGGTGCTATCGATGCTAGCTTCATGCCAGCAATTAAGAAGGGCTTGATGCAGAAGATGGAAGAAGGTCCTTTGACTGGTTCTTACGCTCGCGACATCAGAGTATTTGTTTACGATGGTAAGATGCACCCGGTTGATTCAAAGGAAATCGCATTCATCATTGCAGCTCGTAACGCATTCAGCCAGGCATTCAAACTTGCAGGACCGAAGATTATGGAACCTGTTTACGACCTCGAAGTTCTAGTTCCAGGCGACAGAATGGGTGATGTTATCAGCGACTTGAATGGTCGTCGTGCTATCGTTCAGGGTATGTCGAGCGAAAAGGGATTCCAGAAGATTACCGCTCGCGTTCCTCTGGCAGAAATGGCAACATTCTCTACTTCACTTCGCGCTAATACCGGCGGTCGTGCAATGTACAGCATGAGCTTTGCTGAATACCAGCAGGTTCCACCCGATGTACAGGATGCATTGCTCAAGGAATACGAAGCAAACAAGCAGGAAGAAGACTAAAAGATTATTTTTCATACAAACAGAAAGGGAAGGCGTATGCTTTCCCTTTTTTGTTGTGATATTTTTTTGTAAGTTTGCACATCAAAATGTTATCCAATGAAAAGGTTGTACAGTACATTTGTTTTCATTCTGCTCGCTCTGATGGCAATGTCGCAGTTGTCGCCAAAGGAAATCCTTGATAGTAGGGGCGAATTGTATTTTAGATTTCGCGTTGAACCGCAGCGGCTTAACGAATTTTCCAATATAATTTCAATTGATGCTTACCGTGATGGCTACTGCTACGCATACGCCAATAGGCAAGAGTTTGCAAGTTTTCGCAGTTTCGGAATCGATTGCGAGCCAGTGCGCGAATACTACGAGCGTAAGTCGGACTTGCTTATGGCAGGGTCGCTTTCGGATATGTTCAACTGGAACCGCTATCCAACCTACGGCATTTACTGTGAAATGATGCAATATTTTGCCGAAACTTATCCCGAAATTTGCAAGTTGGATACCATTGGGACAACATTGTCGGGTTATAAGTTGCTCTCGGTAAAAATATCCGACAATGTGAACGACGATGAGACAGAACCTGAATTTTTCCTCGGCGGTCAGATGCATGGCGATGAGTTGATTGGCGGAATGGTTTGCCTGAGGCTTATTGATAAGTTGTTGCGCGATTATGGAACTGATTCGGAAGTCACGAATCTGGTTAACAATATGGAGATTTTCATTAATCCGCTGTCGAATCCTGAAGGAACTTATATTGGCGGTGCTGACAATGTGGATTATTCCATGCGTTATACGCGCAACGGTGATGGTTTCGATCACATCATCGACATGAACCGCAATTTTCCTGATGCTATTGCTGGCGAACATCCCGACGAAAAGGACTATGCTTTCGAAACCGAAGCGTTCATGCGTTATGCCGATGAACATAAGTTTGTTCTGTCTGCCAATCTTCATAGTGGCGCCGAGGTTGTTAACTACCCGTTTGATACTGACCCTGCACTACCTGCTGACGATGCCTGGTGGAGGTTTGTTGCGACAGAATATGTAGAATTGGCACGCGAGGTCTGCCACGACCAGTCGTATATGACATCCGACTATCAGAACGGTTATATAAATGGTTATGCTTGGTACACGATTACAGGCAGCCGTCAGGACTACATGAACTACTTTAAGCGTTGCCGTGAGGTGACCTTGGAGTTGAGCATCGACAAGAAGTTGTCGAACGACTTGCTGCCAAGCTACACATCGCGCAATATTCCGCCTATGCTTGCATATATGAAGCGTGCAACATTTGGACTTCGCGGTTTTGTTACCGATTCGGTGACTGGCGAACCTTTAAAGGCAATGGTTTTCATTGATGGACACGACTATTTCAATTCGCAAGTTTATTCATTTCTTCCAACCGGAGAGTATTACAGGTTCTTGAAGGCGGGACACTACAACGTTTCGTTCTATGCCGACGGTTACATTCACAAGACATTCTCTGTCGATATTACCGACAATGCCGTAGAATCGCTTGATGTGCAACTTGTTGAGGGCTATGACCCTGAATTTGTGGAAGCCAGTGGCATCAATGGGGTTTCAGTGTTCCCGAATCCCGTGTCGGACAGGTTGTATATTGCTGGTGGAGAAATGCGTTTTGCCGCATTGGAAATCTACGATATGACAGGCAGGTTGGTGATGTCGGAAGATAATCCTATGATGTCTGTTGATGTCTCTTCGTTGGAGGCAGGGCAATATGTCGTCAGGTTGAGTACAGAGGATGGCAAAATCATCAAGTCGAAATTCCTAAAAGTGCAATAGCGTAAAACATTGCTATTAATTAGTAAAAAATAATTCGGACGGCTTTTGCACCGTCCGAATTAGGTTTATGGCTTATTATAAATCAGTGAACTTAGAATAAATTGGCAATAAGATATGTGACATACGCCGCAATCCATGCAACAGCCGTGTTGTAGAATACCGAGAAAAATGCCCATTTTACCTTTTTGGTTTCGCTTGCAACTGCTCCAATAGTTGCTATGCAAGGGAAGAACAGCAGCATGAATACCATTAGTGCCAATGCCGAGGCAATGTTCAGGTCGCCGGATTTTTGCAGGGCTTCGCCAAGGTCCTCATCTTCGCTGCCATACAAAACGCCCAGCGTGCTTACTACAATTTCCTTTGCCGGTATGCTCGACAGTACCGCTACGCTTATCTTCCAGTCGAATCCCATTGGCGACATAACTGGAGCAATGAATTTTCCAATCATGCCGAGGTAGGAATTCTCGTATTGCTGTTCGATGGCGCTTGTTGTTTCCGTTTCGTTTTGTGCAATGTTTGTGTCGGAAGTCTCAGTGTGCGGATAATAACTTAGTACCCAGGTTATTACCGAGGCAAGAAGTATTACCGTTCCTATTTTCTTTATGTACTGGTAGCATTTTTCCCAGATGTGCTTCAAAGTTGCCCGTAATGTAGGCCAGCGGTAGGGTGGAAGTTCCATTACAAATGGGGTTTCGTCCTGTTTGAATGCCGTCAGTCGCAGAAGTTTGGCGGTAATTACAGCCACCAATATTCCAAGCAGATATAGACAAATCATTATTGTGGCGGCGTAACTGGGGAAGAATGCGCCAGCAAGAAGCAGATACACAGGTAATCGCGCACTGCACGACATGAACGGCACTACAAGTATTGTTATCAGTCGGCTGCTTTTGCTTTCGATGGAGCGTGTTGCCATTATTGCAGGTACGTTGCATCCGAAGCCCATTACCATTGGTATGAACGATTTGCCGTGAAGTCCCATTCCGTGCATCATCTTGTCCATAAGGAAGGCGGCTCGCGACATATAGCCCGAGTCCTCCATCAGTGATATGAACATGTAGAGCAATATGATGTTTGGCAGAAATTCGGCAACAGCGCCAACACCGCCTATTATGCCGTCAACGACTAGCGAACGCCATGCACCTTCGGGCATAATTCCATTGAGATAATTGCCAAGAGCATCGAATCCTGCCGCAATCCAGTCCTGCGGATATGTACCCAACCAGAATGTTACGCTGAACATCAACCACATTACAATAACAAATAGCGGAAAACCTAACCATTTGTTTACTATTAGCTTATCGAGGCGGCGGGTTTTCTTGTTGGCCTCGATATTGCCCTCGGTGTAGGTTTCGTGCAAAGCGCCAGAAATAAAACCGTACTTTGCATCGCTGATAGCGGTTTCTGCATCAATGTCAAGTTGTTTTTTTACTTCTTCGGATGAAATCGTTGCTTGCTTTTCCAGTTTGTCGTACGACTTGCTGTTTTGTAGCAGTTTCGCGACTTCCTTGTCGCCTTCCATCATCTTTATTGCCCAGTATCTGGCAGGGAACTGTTGCGGAAAATCTTCGGTTTCGTGAAGAATATCAGCAAGTTTCGAAATTTCTGGCTCCAATATTGTGCCGTAGTTTATGTGTACATGCCTTGCCGACTTGTTGGCGCCCTCGAACATGTCAATAATTGTATCGAGAAGTTTGTCGAGTCCTTTGCCTGTTTTTGCCACTGTCGGAACCATCGGGATACCAATCATTGAACCGAGGTTTTGGTAGTCGAGTTGTGCGCCTGTAGCTTCGAGTTCGTCGTACATGTTCAGTGCTACTACCACTCGCTGGCTCAAGTCGATTAGTTCGGTTGTGAGGTAAAGGTTGCGCTCGAGGTTTGAGGCAACAACAACGTTAACAATCACATCGGGCATTGATTCGAGCAGGTTGCGGCGTACGAACAGTTCTTCGGGCGAGTAGGCCGACAGCGAGTAAGTTCCGGGCAAGTCGGTAATGTTGAAATGGTAGCCCTTGTAGTTGAAGTGTCCTGTTTTTACATCCACAGTTACTCCGCTGTAGTTGCCCACATGCTCGTTGCCACCCGACAAAGCGTTGAACAGCGAAGTTTTTCCACTGTTGGGGTTGCCTACGAAGGCAATGTTTATGATGTTGCGCTGTGTGGTTTTGCTGCGTTTTGCTCCGCATGTCAATCCGCATGAGTCGCAGTCGGTGCAAGCGAAGAAGTTAGGCGCTTTTGCATCCTCGGCAGTAAGTACCGAGTTGGCTTCTGCTTCTGGCAGCACTTCGATGAGGTTGGCTTCGCTGCGGCGTAACAGCACATCGTAGCCCATTATGGTGTATTTTATCGGGTCGTTTAGCGGTGCATCGATGACCGATGTAACCTTGCGACCACGCACAAATCCCATCTCCATTATCCTTTTCCTGAACCCGCCGTGTCCCGAAACCTTGACGATAACGGCCGATTCTCCATTGTGCAGTTCCGATAGTTTCATTACAATCCAATTTAACGCTACAAAGGTATTGCGGATACACGAAGTGTGCAATCACTATTTGTTGGGATTTTTTTGAATTGACAATCATTCCCCAATGTCATGCTGAACTTGTTTCAGCATCTGCAATGGATGTAATGGGCAATTAATAACACAGTGCATTGCGCCCCTACAAAATGTTGAATAATAATGCCTACAGCGAAATTTTCAGTCCGAAATATATGCTTCTCGGCAGACTTGGACCGTATATGTAGCCGGCATCGCGGAGTTCGTCTTGGTCGAAGTCGTTCTGGTAGCTGTTGAAAATGTTTTTCATGCCGAGACTTGCTTCAAGGTTAACATCGTCCTTTATTTTGAAGGTGTACGAAAGTTTCATGTTCATGTCGAAGAACGGCTTGCTGATGGTTTCTGCATCCTCGCTTATGTATCCTGCGAAATGCTGGATTAGCATCTTGCCAGTATATGTTCCCGAAAGTGCAATGTCGAAGTTTCGCAACGGATTGTAGTAGACTGTCAGGAAACCGTAGGTGTCGGGAGTGCGGAACATACGCCTTTGTGCCACAACGGTTTCGCTCCATTGTTCGGGTTGCTTGTATCGGCTTTGCTGGTAGGTGAAACCGGCTTGAATTTCCACTTTCTTTATTGGAATGTACTTTAGTTCAAAGTTTACGCCAGCAACGGTTGCTCCGCTTCCGTTTGTTCTGGTTAGCAATAGGTTGCCAGCAGCATCGTGACCATTTTCTTCAAGAATGAACACATCGTTAAGCACGGTGTAGAATCCTTCGACAAGGAAATCAATTGCCGACTTTGACCATTGTGTATTGAAATCTATGGATGCGTTTGCCGAGTGCGACTTTTCAGGTCTTAATGCTGGGTCGATGCTGATGAGCGAAACTTCTCCGCCGACAGCGGCAATGTGCAAATCTTCGTTGAATGCCTGAGGAGCGCGGAAGCCCATTGCGTAACCAGCGCGCATCGACATCCATTTCAGCGGCGAATACCTTATGTTGCAACGCGGACTGATTATCGGATTTTTTATCATGTTGTGCTTGTCGATTCTTCCGCCGATGAGGAATGATAGCTTTGTTATCTTCCATTCGTTCTGTATGAATGCGCTGTATATGTTGATTTTTTGCTTGATAATTCTGTTGTAGCCAATCGACTCGTCATAAAGTGAGTTGTAGTTGTATTCAATACCAGTTGTGAGCGTGGCGGGCATAAATAGGAACTTATCCATGAAGAATACATACTGGAATCCGCTTACCGATGCAAAATCTTTGGTATTGCCGTATGCGTTTGGATCTTGCCCTGTGCCATAGTAACTGCTGCGGTTTATGTTTTGCAATGATGAATATATCTCGAACCAATGCTTGCTGTTCTTCGAGAAGATGTCGTATTTTGCACCGGCGCAGTGTATGTTGTGGTCGGTTTGTTCGGTAATGTCGGCTTCGTGTGCTGGTTGAGTGAGTTTGTTGCCTCCGCGACGGAATTCATCCATAGTGTGGTATTCGAGCGTGAGTTTGGTGTAGTCGCCTGTTTTAAGGTAACCGCGGAAGCCGATGTTCTTGGCGTTAATCTTGCCGATTTCGGTAAAACCGTCGCCATCGTAGTCAAACGGACTGCGCTGACGGGCCGATGCGAATATTGTTATGCCTGCCTTGTTGTCGTTCGAAACCACCGATGCGTTGAGCGTGGTGTTTACATCGGCTTTCTTCATTCCGATTAGCGTGGTGGTGTTGCCGAGCGAAAGGCTGTTGAACTGCGGTTCGCGTGTAAGTATGTTTATTGTTCCTGCTACGGCGTTTGATCCGAAAATTGCCGAACCGCCACCGCGAATAACTTCCACTTTCTCAATCATGTTAACAGGAATCTGCTCAAGTCCGTAAACCTGCGACAATGCGCTGCTTACGGCTCTGCCATCAATAAGAATCTGCGAGTAGGAACCTTCCAGTCCGTTTATTCTCACTTGCTGGAATCCGCAGTTCTGGCAGTTTGTTTCCAACCTTAAGCCGGGTTGGAAGTTGAGACCTTCGGCAAGGCAAACCGAGTTGGTGTTTTCAAATGTCTTTGGCGATATAACGCCCACAACCACAGGTGCTTCCATTCTGCTAGTCTGGTTCTTGTTTGCCGAAACCACGACATCGTTTAGCATTATGGCATCTTCCTCAATTTCGAAGTTCAGCTCAATCATTTTGCCTTTTTCCACATCAACTACCTTTTCCTGCGACATGTAGCCGATGCTTTGTGCTACAATGGTAAGTTTTCCAGTTGGTAGGTTGTTGAGGTGGAAGTGTCCAGTAGCATCGGTGGCGGTGCCTATCGATGTTCCTTTCACCATTATGTTTATGTATGGCAGATGTTCGCCACTCTGCTTGTCAACCACATGACCGAAAATGTTTGCATCGGTCTTGTTTGTCTGTGCCATCATGCATAGACTTACAGTTAGCATTACTGCTAACAAAATATAATTCTTCATTTTGTGCTTTTTGTAAAAATCCTATCGTTTGCCTAGTTAGGCATTGTTTACCACTTTTTATGAGAATAATGTGGCGATAGGAGGGTCGCGAGGACGGGAAAACAACTGCTTTTCGTCTTGCGGATTACTTTGGATGTATGCCTTGGGAACGAAAAGTGTTGGCGTTAGGAAGACCTGTGAAAAATCTTGAATTTCGTTTTCGATTACGGGGCAATTTCCCAGAAATGCGATGAGGTTTATTTCATCATCATTATGCTGGTGTTTTTCGGGTGAGAATGGATTGTACGGGTGCGAATGCACGATTATTATTCCCCTAACGTTATGACTATGAGGGAATATAGTGTTGCTTAGGAACATTCCTACGAACAATGTCAGAAACAATGCGCATAATATTTTCCGTAGCTTCTCCATGCCTTTAAATTGCGGTGCAAAAGTATATAAAAGTTTGAAGATTCAATGATTTAAATATTTAAAAACATGTAGTCTCGCAATGCTTTGCGAGATAAATATCCCAAAAACACGTAGTCTCGCAATGCCTTGCGAGATACTATTAATACATTTTGTTCAGATTCTCAATTGTCTGCATTGTCGATTTGCACATGAAAATGTGCAGCAGAAAGTCGGGAAGGTTTGCTGGTCCGCCGGTTTCGGTGAAATAATCCACCTCTGTCGAATTTTTGCCTTTGGGGGTAAAAATGTATGTCGCTTTCAGGCGTGTTATGCGTTCGTACTTGTCGTTGCGTGGTCGGTAGTCGGGCAGACAGATGTTTGTAATCGTAATGCTACCATCATCGTTGTGCTTAACTTTATATTCTACAAACACTTCGCGGTCTTTCATGAAGAATGGTGCTTCAATTATGTTGCGGAATATTCCCGATGCCGAATCCTTTTCCAAGATACTGCTTTCGATGCAGTTGTAAATCCATTTTGTATGGTTCTCGGCATTGCAGAATATGTCTATGCACTTGTCTGTCGGCTTGTTGATTAGAAATTTGCATTTGACTTGATAGTCCTTGCCACTTTCGCAGATACGATAATATATAGGTGTGTCACAGTTGCAATTGCGCCAGTTTTCTTGTGCGTTTGCGCAAAAAGAAGCGAACATTGCGACTATTGCAATAATAATCGTATGTTTAATGCTTTGTGTCACTGTCCGATGTTTTGGTTTATGACTTCGTTGAATTTCTGCATGAGCAGCCGCAATTTTTCGTTTTCGACATCGAACTTCACATCGTCCATTGTTGCTATTGGTAGAATCTTTGGTGATGTGCCAGATATGAATGCCGCATCGAAATTGGATATTTCCGACAGGTCTATGTCCTTTTCCTCATAGACAAATCCGTTGCGTTTTGCGGTGTCGATTATGTATTTGCGCGTAACACCTTTCAGAATGTCCTTCTCCTGTGCCGAAACCAGTTTGTCGCCATTGATGAAGAAAATGTTGGAGCGTGTGCCTTCGGTTATCTTGTTGTGCGTGTTTACATACACGGCTTCAAATATCTCGTTGTCGGCGATGAACTTGTCAACGGTATCACGCAGGTTCTGGTTCCAAATCTTGTTGTGCGGATTCTGGCGCTCGTAAGCGAAAGTTTTGGTAGGAACGCCCATTTTGTATTGTTCGGCAGTAGGGTAGTGGTGGGGAATTTCGTGGCAGATGTATTCCATAGTTTTGCTTTCGCTGTCGTAAATGGCTTCTACCTTTATGTTGCCGTTTTCTATGTTGTTGTCGGCTATACACTTGTACAGCATACTGCCGAACTGTATATTTTCGATTTTTAAATTGCTATCGACGGAAGCAAGCGTATTTTCGAACCTTGTGAAATGGTCGCTCAAAAAGAGAGGTTTTCTGTTTATAATCCTGAGAACCTCGTAACTTGTAATTTTTGTCATTTTCAAATGTTTTTAATTGCCTCTACGAGAATTTCTCGCATCACGTCGACGCTTTTCTTGAAGTTTTCGAGTATCATTTCAAGAGAAACAGGATTTTCGTCATCTTTCCAGCAGTCGTAGTCGGTTGCTATCGAGAGCAATGCGTAGTTTAGTCCTGCTTCGTTGGCAAGGGCGGTTTCGGTTGCCGTTGTCATGTTGATGAGGTCTGCTCCCCACATGCGGAACATCTTCGATTCTGCCTTTGATGAAAATCTTGGACCTTCGATGGTTATGATGGTAGCAACCTCGTGGACTGGTGCGTTTTGCTTTTTGGTCGCTTCTGCCAATATTTCGCGCAGACGGCTGTTGTATGGATGTGCCATTGGGCAGTGTACCATATTGCCTGGCTCAAATTCTTCGTAGAAGGTGTTTGTTCTGTGCTTTGTGAAGTCGATGAACTGGTCTGGAACAGCGAAATGTCCTGGAGCTATTTCTTCGCGTAAGCTGCCGCAGGCGGTTGTAGCAATTACATTCTTGCAGCCAAGTTTCTTGAGCGCCATAATGTTGGCACGGTAGTTTACATTGCTTGGCGTGATTGTATGTTCCAGTCCGTGACGAGAAACTATTGCCACTTTCTTTCCGCAGATGCTACCTGTAATTATCGGTGAAGATGGTTCTCCGAAAGAGGTAGTTATTATCTGTGATGATTGATTTTCGAGTATGTTGCTTTTTTCGAGGCCAGTACCGCCTATTATTCCAATGGTGTTATTATTCATCGTCTTCATCGTCTTCGTCATCATCGTCGGTTATAGCAGAAGCCCTTACCATAAAGTCCGCCTTCTTTGAATTTTCCGGTTTTGCATGTTCGGTTGCGTATTCGGGGTCTTTTGCCAGTTCCATGTCGTATACGAGAACCGGTTCTTCGGGGAAGAGTTTCAATCCCAATGCTATGATTCTCTTGGCTTCGTCAGTATCAGGCGTTTCCTTTGTCAAAAGCCATGATGCATATATGTCAAACGCTTCAATCATGGCAAAGTCGGTATCTTTTTCCCTGCGTTTTCCTTTCTCTGCTAAGTTTTCAAGGTTCTGGATTATGGGGTTTGCCGTCGCTGTATCGCCTGTTATTGCTGCGAGGCATCCGTTTAGAGCAACGAAGTTGTCGTCTGAATAGGTCTTTAATATTTTACGTACCTTTGAGTTTGCTTTGGAATATTTGCCAACGCTTACATAGTGGTCTACATAGTACATGCCAATTACGGCAATGTCTTTAAGCAGGTCGTCGTTGTCGGGGAAAAGGACTTTTGCCTTCTTGTCCTTTTTCTTTGCGTTGACAGAATAGCGCAAAGCTAGGTCATACGACTGAAGGTATTCTGGAGTTTTGTCAAGAAGTTTTGGGTCGTCGAGGCACATCGTGAAAATCTTTGCGTATGCGTATGCCGAATATAGGTATAGTTCTGCATCGTTTTTGTATTTTTCCAGCACCATCATCTTGTCGCACTTGAATGCAAGGTCTTCCCATTGTTCGTTCTCAAAATATTTAGCTAATTTACTGTGTACGCCGTTTTTTACCTGTGCGATTGCAGAAATACCGCCCAAGAACATCGACACCATCAGTAATATTGTTACGACTAACCTTCTCATATAAAAACAAATTGTCTGCAAAGGTAGTTGCTTTTTTCTAAAGCACCTATTCTTTACAGACAAAATTATGTTAATATTTATTAACTACGGTTGATAACTATCTTCTGCCTATTCCGAAATACTGGAAACCAAATTTTCTTACTTCTGCGGGGTCGTAAATGTTTCGTCCGTCGAAAATGAGTTTTTGTTTCATCTTTGTTAGCTGTTTGTAGTCTAAAACCCTAAATTCTGTCCATTCGGTTACGAGCAGTAGTGCATCAGCATTTTCTGTTGCCTCGTATGGTGATTTACAAAGAGTTATCATGTCACCAAGGCGACGCTTTGCTTCGTCCATGGCAACTGGGTCGTATGCAAAAATTTCAGCACCCATGCTGGTGAATTTTTCTGCGAGAACGAGTGCAGGTGCTTCGCGCATGTCGTCGGTGTTGGGTTTGAACGCCAGGCCCCACATCGCAATCTTCTTGCCCTTGAGGTCTCCGTTGAAATACTTGTAGACCTTGTCGTATAGCGTTTCCTTCTGGCGGTTGTTTACATTTTCGACTGCTTTAAGTATTTCGAGCGAGTATCCGTAGTCACTTGCCGACTTGATAAGTGCTTTCACGTCTTTGGGGAAGCACGAACCACCATATCCGGTACCTGCGTATATGAAATACGGTCCAATGCGCTTGTCGGTTCCAATGCCTCGGCGGACGCTGTTGATGTCGGCTCCGACCTTGTCGCAGAAGTTGGCGATGTCGTTGATGAAGGAAATCTTGGTGGCCAACATTGCATTTGCTGCGTATTTGGTGATTTCTGCCGATGGAATGTCCATGTAGATTATTGGATGTCCGTTGAGTACGAATGGTTTGTACAACCTGTCCATGATTTCGCGTGCCTTGTCGCTGTCAACGCCTACTACGATCCTGTCGGGATGGAGATTGTCCTTTACGGCATCGCCTTCCTTCAGGAATTCGGGATTGGATGCAACGTCGAACTTTATGTCTATGTTTCGTGCTGCTATTTCTTCGGCAACGGCCTTGCGAACTTTTTCAGCAGTCCCTATTGGCACGGTGCTTTTTGTGACAACAACCATGTAGTTGTTTATGTTGCGACCAATTTCGTGTGCAACTGCAAGCACATATTGCAGGTCGGCACTTCCGTCCTCGTCTGGCGGTGTGCCCACGCAGATAAATGCGGCATCGGCATCCTTAATTGCTTCGGCATAGTCGCTGGTAAACGAAAGCAAACCCTTGCGCATGTTGTTGTCGACCATGTCCTTTAGTCCTGGTTCCCATATTGGGAGTATGCCGTTGTTCAGGTTTTCTATCTTCTTGCGGTCGATGTCGAGGCACGAAACTTTTACGCCCATTTCCGAGAAGCAGGTTCCCGAAACAAGTCCAACATAACCGGTGCCAATAACAGCTATCTTCATTTGAGTTCGGTTAAGAATTTATTTACGTTGTTGAAAATTCTTTCTTCAAGGTTGTCCGATTCCGATTTCTGGAATTTTTCGCCAGTAATCTTTTCATACAATTCGATGTAGCGGTCCGATATTCCGTTTACAATTTCTTCGGTCATTTCGGGAACTTGCTGTCCTTCCTTGCCTTGGAAACCGTTGTCCATCAGCCATTCGCGTACAAATTCCTTCGAGAGCTGTCTTTGTGGCTTGCCAGCGTCAAAGTTTGCCTGATAGGTGTCGAGGTAGAAATAGCGCGATGAGTCGGGCGTGTGGATTTCATCGATGAGGTAAATCTTGCCGTCCTTCTTGCCAAATTCGTACTTGGTATCAACAAGGATAAGTCCCATCTTGTTGGCAATTTCGCTACCACGTTCGAAAAGTTTGAGCGAGTATTCTTCCAGTTTCTTGTATTCGTCTTCTGGAATCAATCCGCGGCTGATGATTTCTTCGCGCGAGATGTTTTCATCGTGCATGCCGAGTTCTGCCTTTGTAGTAGGAGTAAGGATTGGCTTTTCGAATTTCTGGTGTTCCTTCATTCCGTCGGGAATCGGAACTCCGCAGATTTGTCTTGCTCCGTTCTTGTATTCACGCCACGAACTGCCTGTAAGATAGCCGCGTACAATCATTTCTACGGGGTATCCTTCGCACTTGTGACCAACGGTTACCATCGGGTCGGGCGAACCTATCTTCCAGTTTGGAACGATGTCGGAAGTGAGGTCGAGGAATTTCGATGCTATCTGGTTGAGTACCTGTCCCTTGAACGGAATGCCTTTTGGTAGTATAACGTCGAATGCGGAGATTCTGTCGGTAACGACCATTACCATCAGTTCGTCGTTGATGTTATATACGTCGCGAACCTTGCCGTTGTATAGGCCTTTCTGGTTTGCGAATTTGAAGTTTGTCTTTGTTAATGCTTTCATGAGTGTTTTTATTTTTTGTTTCTATGTTTCTAAGTTTCTATGCCTGCGGCGTTTCTAAGTTTATGGTTGTTTGATATTGTTTGATTTTGTTTCTTGTAGGCTCGCAATGCATTGCGAACCTACAGATATATTCATTGTCAATTCAAATTTAATACGGTATCATCTTCAATGCATCTGCCAGTCTGTTTATACCTTCGTTGAGTTTCCCTTTGAGCATTGGGCGCATGAGTAGCGGTACATCGGCGCGTATGGTTATTCGTCCTGCGGTTTCGTATTCGCTGAGCGATTTCAGTTGTATCCAGGCCGTGAATCCCATCTTTGTGCCTTCCTCGGTGCCGAGTTTTATCAGCTTGTATTCTTCCTTTTCGAGAATTTTGACAACAAAGGTCTGTCCTTTTACCGTAACGGTGCACGAATCTTCGGTTGCATTTATTTCTGCATCGGCTTCTGGCGGAATCATCCGTGTGATGTTGCGCAAGTCGCTCCAATAAGCGAAAATTCGCTGGTCGGAATTATTGATCCTTACCGTTTTGCTTACTGCTTCGAGGTCTTTCATTGTTAGCGGTTTTTACTTTTTCCAAGTGTCTGGGCTGGTTCTCCACTGTTTCAGCACTTCTATGTCGCTTTCGGTAATGTAACCTATTTCCTTGGCTTGTTCAACGAGTACATTGTAGTTGCTGAGCGTTACGAGCTTGACATTTGCATCCTTGAATGCGTCAACCGACTTCTGGAATCCGTAGGTGAAGATTGCTGCCATACCTACAACTTCGCTTTTTGCTTCGCGCAGAGCCTTTACAGCATTCAGACTGCTTCCGCCTGTTGAGATGAGGTCTTCGATGACAAGCACCTTGCTGCCTTCGGGAAGTTCACCTTCGATGAGGTTGCCAAGTCCGTGGTCTTTTGCCTGCGAGCGGACATATACGAAAGGCTTGTGCAACTTGTCGGCTACAAGTGCTCCCTGAGCGATTGCTCCTGTTGCAACGCCGGCTATAACGTCGTATTCACCGAAGTTTTCCTTAATAACTTCGATGAACGAATCGCGTACGAAATCGCGTACATCGGGGAAAGACAAAGCCTTGCGGTTGTCGCAGTATATTGGCGAGTTCCATCCTGATGCCCACACGAAATGATTTGTAGGTTCAAGTTTTATTGCTTTTATTTGCAAAAGTTTTTCAGCTACTTGTTTGGCTATTGTGTTCATAACTTTAAATTTATGATAAAAATATTCTATAACGACAGGATTTTGGCTTTTTCCGAAAGCGTCAATCCCGATTTTCAATTTGCAAATGTATTACATTTTGACGATAAAACCGAATTGGCAATAAAACTTTTTTTGAACTCATCTAATGAATATAATCTCCTGATTATAGGTGTTTCAGATGCTGTTGCAATGTCTCTGTTGAAAAAAGTTTTCCGCGTTATAGAGGCGGGCGGTGGCAGGGTACACGATTCGCAGGGACGTACTTTGTGTATTTTCCGTTCTGGACGCTGGGATCTGCCAAAAGGATGGCTCGAAAAAGGCGAAACTCTAGACCAATGTGCCGTGCGCGAGGTCTGCGAGGAGTGCGGACTTAATGCTGCCGACATTGTCAACGAAGGCAAGCTAATTACAACCTACCATATTTATCCATTCAAGGATGCATTCGCTTTGAAAGTTACGCATTGGTATAGAATGAAATATACTGGTATTGGCACAACCAAACCGCAAACCGAGGAAGATATAACCGAGGTGAAATGGGTTAGTGAAAGTGAGATGGAGGCGGTGAAGAGAAATACGTATGGGAATATAAGGATGGTGCTTGAAAGATAGATTTTTTGCATAATTTGTTGTATGTAACAAAATAAATCATATATTTGCCGAAAATATTGTGTTATGAAAAGATTCTTGTTGGCAGTCATTGCTTGTATATTTTGCGGTTTAGTTTGCGCGCAGAGCGATTATTCTGTACGCGCAGAATTTATAGGACAGGGCATAGGTACATATTATGCTGGGGAACAGCATTATCAGCAGTTGGATAGCATTGTTGTTGTAAACCATACAAAGAATTGGGAGCGAACTATCGAGTATCCTGATACAATTCTTATTGCTAGGTATCATGGCACAGGTGGAATCGAACAAACTTCAACCGTCAGCGATGCTCTTTCGCAAAATGTTCCCAATCCGTTTGATGGAGAAACCGAAGTCGAATTGTATGTCGCTGAAAATAACAAGGTTTTGCTACAGGTATATGATATGGTAGGAAAACTTTATGCGCAATATGAGGAATGGCTTTCTGCTGGAATGTACCGTTTTTCCATTTGCCTGACGATGGCGCAGGCGTATTTGCTTTCGGCAAATGTTGGAAGCAAGTCGTATTCCATAAAGATGGTAAATCTTGGCAATGGAGGCGGAAATACGATTTCTAATCTTGGTTCGGTTGTTCCCAAATTGACAATTGATAACGGAAATGCTCAAAACGAAACATTAAGTATATCCGACAGCATGTCGTATGTCGGCTACACAACCTACGATGGAAGTGTGTATGAAAGCAGACCATTGAGTAAACTATGGTGTGCAGGAACTGATACCTTGTATTTTGACATTCCATATTGCTATGATAAGACCACGGTTCTTCGTATTCAAGATTGTGTGCCGTTTTCGTACAATGGTCGGATGTATGCGGAAAGCGGACACTATGTATTGGAGGAACTGCAATCTGTATGTGGTGCCGACAGCATTGTGGAATTGGATTTCCGCATTGGTGGACAAATTGAGACGGAATTTTACATTGAGACAAACGATGGTGAGTACCAATGGGGCGACACATTACTGAGGGACAGTGGCATTTATCGCCGTCAATTTACTTCGGTACACGGTTGCGATAGCATTGTCACTCTATATTTGACATTGTATGTGAACGAAAGAACGATTTCTTGCAGATTTTCTGGTATTGGAATAAGTACGATAGATGAAATGGAAAGGCATTATCAGCGGTTGGACAGCATATCAATAACTAATGAGCGAAATCATTTGCAATGGATGATGCACTATCCAGACACAACACTTACTACGGTAACTGTTCAAGATAAGCTGACTGTTGTTAATGAAAATGGTGTGCCATTAATATATGGAGCCGATGATATTATCATAAAGGGGTACACAACATTTAGGGGAGTAGTGTTTGAAAGCATGGAGATTAGGCAGATGATGCACCTTTATATGGATTCAGTATTATATTTCCATATCCCGTATTGTCGCGACAAGATTATTGCGTATGATATTCATGATTGTGAACCTTTTACTTATCATGGGCAAACATATTCGGAAAGTGGTCATTATGTACTTGAGGAACTCGAAACCGCTTTGGGGTGCGACAGCATTGTGGAATTGGACTTGACTATAGGCGATTTCGCTTTCAATGAAATTGAAATATACACATGCGATGAGTCGTATCAGCTTGATGATACTTTGATTACGGAAAGCGGCATATATCGTCGTCATTATACTTCAGTGCATGGTTGTGACAGCATTGTGGCGTATATTGTTTCACTTGGCAACGGAATTACCGATGAGCGAGATGGCAATACCTATTGTACCGTGCAGATTGGCGACCAAGTGTGGATGGCTGAAAATTTAAGGTATCTGCCGAATGTAAATTCAATAAGTAGCATGTCCGAAAATTATTATAATAGGTGGGATGATACAGTGCGATGTTTCGTATATGGATACGATGGTACTGATGTGGAAGAAGCTAAAATGACAGACAATTATACAAAATACGGAGTGCTGTATAATATTTCTAATGTGTTGTGGGGTGAGGGTGATTATTATATTGGTGATTCGCTTGTGAGGGTAGACACGCTATGTCCTGCGGGATGGCATATACCTACTGACAGCGAGTGGACTAAGATGGAAGTTTTCCTAGAAAATAACGGATATAATTTTGATGGATATATGGATACTGATTACGATAGGGAAACGCATAATGTTATAGCGAAGCCGTTGGCATATACATCCGACTGGACTGTATGCAACGAAAGAAATACTGTAGGTTGGTTGCAGAATAAGAATAATAAAAGTCATTTTAGTGCATTGCCTGGCGGTTGGGCGAATGTTCAGACAGGAGTTTATGTCGGACTACATGATTTTGGCTGTTGGTGGACTAAAACTATGGATAGTAGTTTTCTTTTCGATGAGAATAATAATATGGTATTCACTAGATTTTTTAGGAGATTGGATTTTGATTCGTCAAGCACATTAAGGGAATCTATAAATCTATGTAAATCAGCTATGAGTGTAAGGTGTATAAGGGATTATTAATTCTTGTTTCCTTCCTCAATTTTCCTTATCACATCAATTTTGCCGACATCTAGGACTTTATTGTTGTCGTGAATGTATCCGCCGATGGGTTCTGTTTTCGATATTTTCAGCAGTTCGGGGATAATGGGGAAGGACCCTTCATTGTCGATGAGGTCGAAAATGCGATAGTTGCAGACATATATTCCGCTGAAAGCCATTTCGTTGTAGCAGTCACGCTCGATGGTGATTATTGACTTGTCGTTCTTAAGGTCGCGCCATCCGCAAAGGCGGTTGTCTGTATCGAAAAGCAGATGCTTCGAACTTTCGCGGTGCATGACGGCAAGAGTTGCAACATTTTGCGTTGAGCAATGGTGGTCGTACAATGCTTTCAGGTCAAGGTCGGAAAAAATGTCGACATTGTGAACCAGAAAGTTGTCACCTTCGTTGAAAAACCGCTTGACATTCTTTAGTCCGCCGCCAGTGTTTAGTAGTAATTCACGCTCATCGGAAATCTCTATTTGTACGCCGAAATCGTTGTTTTTCACGAAGTCTATTATCTGTTCGGCAAAATGGTGAACATTCACAACTATGTAGTCGACACCAAAACCGCGAAGTTTTTCTATCTGGTGCTGAATCATTGGTTTTCCGCTGATTGGAACCATTGCTTTGGGCATGGTGTTGGTCAACGGTGCGAGACGAGTGCCGAGTCCGGCAGCGAAAATCATTGCTTTCATTTGCGAAAATTTTCCGCAAAGGTAAAGAAAAATTAATGATTCAAAAGGTCAAAACGGAATGTCATCCTGAACTGCTTCCTGAGCGGAGTCGAAGGGCAGGATCTGATTCCGTTTTTTAGGTGGGCAGTTTGAAGTTTTTCTCCCGTTATTCCTTCTGCTTTTCAATTGTTTCCTTGTATTTCTTAATGTCTGCCACATCGCGGACGGTGCGAAAATCTGTTATCGACCAATCGTATTGCAATTCTTGTTTACCCGATTCGTTGGTGACGAGTTTCGCATTTTTGTATGAAAGCGTTATGTACTTGTACTTGAATTCTCCGCTGTTTTTTCCCGCATTTAAGTCTTCGAGAATCTGAACCTCCATAAGTACGGTGGCTTCGAGTATCGATTTTTCAAAGGTGCTTTGTGGCTGGTCGTATGTCCATGAAGGAGGGCATTGCTCGTGACCTTTGCCTGTGCATTCCAAATATGTAAGTCTTCGGTACGAATCATATTCTGCAATAACAGTTTTGTATGTTACTTCCTCCGTGAATTTGTTGCACTTGCCACCTTCAAGGTGTACTGTTAGTCCTTGTGCGCTTACTGCCGAAATACTAATAATCGCAATGATTATTGCTACAAAAAGATTTTTCATGTTAGATTCCCTATTTTATCGTTAAACTTTTGAATATTATCGGTGACAAATATAATGCTTTTGGTTTAAAGCATGCATACTTTTTCTGGAAAAAATCAAAAATTGTAAATCGTACTTCGTAAATCGTAAATATTTTTTATTTTTGCCGAAATTTGAGTTTAATTAAAAGAATATGACAGAAAAAGTTAAATGCCTGATTATAGGTTCAGGTCCTGCTGGTTTCACTGCAGCAATATATGCGTCGAGAGCAAATTTAAGTCCAGTTGTTTACGAAGGTTTGCAGCCGGGCGGTCAGTTGACAATTACTACCGAAATTGAGAATTTTCCAGGTTATCCCAATGGAGTTACCGGTCCCGAAATGATGAATCAGCTTCGCGAGCAGGCAAAGCGCTTCGGCACAGATGTTCGCAGTGGTATTATTACCGAGGTTGATTTTTCGCACCGTCCTTTCCATGTAGTTGTTGACAATGGTGATGAAATTGATGCCGAAGTTGTGATTATTGCTACTGGTGCAACAGCCAACTATCTTGGACTTGAGTCGGAGCAGAAGCTCAAGGGCTTTGGTGTATCGGCTTGTGCTACCTGCGACGGATTTTTCTATCGCAAGAAGGATGTCGCAGTAGTTGGTGGTGGCGATACTGCTGCCGAGGAAGCTACCTATCTCGCAGGCATTTGCAACAAGGTTTATATGATTGTTCGTCGTGACGAACTTCGTGCCTCAAAGGCAATGCAGCAGCGCGTAATGGAAAATCCGAAAATCGAAGTGCTTTGGAACTGCAATACAAAGGAAGTACTTGGTAACGAGATGGATGGTGTGACTGGCGCTCGTCTGCTCAACAACAAGACCAACGAGGAAAAGGTAATCGACATTAGTGGTTTCTTTGTTGCTATCGGTCATACGCCTAACACAAAGGTATTTGCAAAGTACATTGACCTTGACGATAAGGGTTACATAAAGACAGTTCCTGGTACAGCTAAGACCAATGTTCCTGGTGTGTTTGCATGTGGCGATGTTCAGGATCCAAATTACCGTCAGGCAATTACGGCTGCCGGTTCGGGATGCAAGGCTGCTATTGATGCAGAGCATTTCTTGTTGGAATACTAGAAACATAAATTTTGTAATATTTATCCTGCCGTGCTTGCGCGGTAGGATGTTTTATGCTCGAAAATGACTAAGAAAGAAAGATACGAAAAGGTTCTTGCTTGGTTCAAGCAGAATATGGGCGAGGTGGAGACCGAATTGCATTACGGTTCGCCATTCCAGTTGCTTGTGGCGGTGATGTTGTCGGCACAATGTACCGACAAACGCGTGAATATGGTAACACCGGCATTGTTTGAGGCTTATCCCGATGCACAGTCGATGAGCAAGGCAAGCGATGCGGACATTCTGTCTTATGTCAAGTCGGTTACATATCCCAATGCTAAGGCAAAACATCTGCTCGAAACAGCAAAAATCGTAGCCGAAAGTTATGGCGGCGAAGTCCCTGATGATGACAAACTTTTGCAGAAACTTCCTGGTGTTGGACGCAAGACTGCCCATGTGGTTCAGGCTGTCCTTTTCAATCGTCCAGAAATGCCCGTGGATACTCATGTTTTCAGGGTGTCGGCGCGCATAGGGTTGACGACAAATGCAAAAAATGTGCTTCAGACCGAAAAGCAACTCGTAAAATACATTCCAAAGTCCGATATTCCCGATGCTCACCACTATCTGATACTCCACGGACGGTATGTTTGCACGGCTCGCTCTCCAAAGTGTACATCATGCGGAATATCAGCATATTGTGCGTTTTATCAACAAAATACTAACATTGGTTGAAATTTGGATACTTATAATTATTTTCGCGACCGAGAATATTGAGTTATGGAGAAGGATATAGTAAAGTATATCGGAGAGGTATTGTCCGACTTGTATGTTGTTGATTCAAAGTCGGTAACAATCTCATTAGAAAGAACAAAACCTGGAATCGACGGCGATTTCACGGTTGTGGTTTTCCCGTTCACGAAGTATAGCAAGAAGAGTCCTATGGATACTGCCAAGGAAATTGGCGTTTCGTTGAAGGCTCGTTGCGAGGACATTGATTCCTACAATGTGATTCAGGGATTCTTGAATATTACAATGACGCACGAATATTGGTTGAAGCGACTTAACAATCTTGCAGCACTGGCTAAAAAGAAGGACACTTCAAAGAAGCCGTTGATAATGGTTGAATTTTCGTCGCCAAATACCAACAAGCCGTTGCATCTTGGTCATTTGCGTAACAATTTCCTCGGAGATTCTGTGTCACGCATCATAAAGGCCGCTGGAAACAATGTTATGAAGGTTAACCTTGTGAACGACAGGGGAATTCATATTTGCAAGTCGATGATTGCTTGGTTGAAGTGGGGTAACGGCGTTACTCCTGAATCGGCAGGCAAGAAAGGCGATAAACTTGTCGGTGACTTCTATGTGCTGTTCAGCAATAAGTACAAGGAAGAAATTGCTGCTTTGAAAGCAACTGGACTTAGCGATGAGGAAGCCGAGAAGAAGTCGGCTCTTATGGCAGAAACCCGTGAAATGCTTCAGAAGTGGGAAGCAGGTGACGAGGAAGTTCGCCGTGTATGGAAAATGATGAACGAATGGGTATATGCTGGTTTCGATGAGACTTACAAGAAAATCGGCATTTCATTCGATAGAATATATTATGAATCACAGACATATCTGCTTGGTAAGTCGATAGTGCAGAAAGGTCTCGACCGTGGCGTTTTTGTTCGCGATGCCGATACATCTGTTTGGATTGACCTTACCAACGAAGGTCTCGACCGCAAAATCTTGCTCCGTAGTGATGGCACTACCGTTTACATGACTCAGGACATTGGTACTGCAGCTCAGCGTTTCGATGAATATCATCCCGACAAGATGATATATGTTGTTGGTAATGAGCAAGATTATCATTTCGCAGTACTGAAGAAGGTCGTTCAGCGTTTGGGCGAGGACTACTACGACAAGATTTTCCATCTTTCGTATGGTATGGTCGAGCTTCCCGAAGGCAAGATGAAGTCGCGTGAAGGTACTGTTGTCGATGCCGACGACCTTGTTGCCGACATGATTGAAACTGCCCGTGCAATTTCCGAGGAAAACGGCAAGCTTGGCGACTTGAGCGAAGCAGAACGTAACCGCATCATCGAAATGATTGCAATAGGCGCACTCAAGTATTTCATCCTCAAGGTTGACCCGAAGAAGCAGATGGTTTTCAATCCTAAGGAATCCATCGATTTCAACGGAAATACTGGACCTTTCATACAATACACACACGCACGTATCTGCTCAATATTGCGTAAGGCAAAAGAACAGAATATCAATCTTACAAAGCGTATTTCCGAGGATGTCCATCTGCTCGACAAGGAGGTAAGCATAATTTCCAACTTGTGCTCGTTTGACAGGGTTGTTGAGGAGTCGGCCAAGAAGTTCGACCCGGGACAGGTTGCCAACTATGTGTATAATTTATGCAAGGAATTCAACCAGTTCTACCACGACTATTCCATCCTCAACGAGAATGATCCTAATGTGATTTTGCTCCGTCTGCGCTTGTCACAACAGGTTGCAAAGACCATAAAGGATGGCATGGGATTGCTAGGAATCGAAGTTCCGGAAGTAATGTAACGCATATATATATTATTGTATATAGTCTCCAACGTTTTAAGAAAAATATTCGATTGTTGGCTTAACTCTCGAAAATTTTATCTAACTTTGCCATCTTATAACTAAAAATTAGTTAACGGATGAAGAGAATATTGTTATTGACGTTCATTTTTGCGTTGGCTTTTTGTTCGTGCAAAGAAAATGATCCCACAGAGGGAGTCCCAGCATATATTCGTGTCGATGAGGCAATTATAGATATTACTGACCCTGCACAAGGTTCGGCATTGCACAATGTTTCCGACTGCTGGTTGTCGGTGGACGGAAATACAATCGGTATTTTTGAGATTCCTTTTGAAGTGCCAGTGTTGGCACGTGGCAATGTGCATATCGAGATTGAACCTGGAATAAAGACGTCGGGACTTGATGCCGACAGGGATGTGTACACGATGCTTACAAATTATTATATAGACACGGTGCTTACTCTTGATTCGACAATGGTGCTTGTTCCGCATTATTCGTATCGTTCGGGAGTTAACTTTATATTGGTTGAGAGTTTTGACCAGCTTGGTTCCAAGTTTGAGAAGGCAGATTCGAGCACTTACGATTTTTCGATTACTCAGGATGGCGCCTTGGAAGGTTATTCGATGAAGATAGAAATCCCGAAGGACGACTATAGCGGACATTTTGAGTGCAGATCGTCCAATGTATATCCAATATCTGAAAATGGCGTGACGTTCCTTGAGATGAGTTACAAGTGTAATGACTACTTTAACTTTGGAATGTTTGGCGTGGTTGAAAGTGCTACGGCAACATCTGGTGTACGCGAAAATGTCATTACATTGTATCCTACCGATGGAAAATGGAAGCGCATATACGTTAATCTGAACTATAATGTTACCAATTCCAATTCTAATTGTGGGCAGTTCCAACCGTTCTATACGGCAGTTAGGATTGATACGTTGAGTCCAGTAGGACAGAATTCGGAAATATTCATTGATAACATAAAGTTGTTGCATCTTGAAAATTAGGTGAAAATGCAGAAGGCAAGGCAGAATCTGAAATACATAGTGTTCGATTATTTAGCGGCTGCGTTCACGTGGGGGCTTTTCTACTGCTATAGGAAGCTAGAGATTGAGCCTTCGCGTCTAGGTTATGCTGTGCCTTTGGAATTGGACTGGAAGTTTTACGTGTCGATGGTGGCAATTCCTGTTTTCTGGCTCTTGCTTCATCTCATGAGCGGATACTATCGAACTCCGTTCCGCAAGTCGAGGGTGCATGAATTAGGTACGACCGCAGCGGTCACTTTGCTGGGCGTGGTGATACTTTTCTTCGCATTTGTACTCGACGACTGGGTAGGAAACTACAAGCAATATTACAGTATGTTTGGCCTTTTGCTCTTTATGCAGTTCGGCTTTACATACATTCCACGTGTGATTATAACGACGGTAACGAACAATCGTGTTCATACACGTAAACTTCGCTTTAATACTCTTATGGTCGGAAGCAACGACAAGGCGGTGGAATTGTATCGTGAACTTGAGTCGCAGAAAATATCGTCGGGGTTGAATTTCATAGGTTTCGTTTATGTCGACGAGCAGGACAGTTACCAGATGGAGAAGTTTGTGCCTAATTTCGGAAGCGTTAACGATATCCGCGAAATAATATCAAAGTACAAGATTGAGGAGATTGTAATAGCCATAGAGTCGAAGGAGCATTGTAAGATTACACGAATAATCAACAAGTTATATGGCGTTAATGTTTCGGTGAAGGTTGTGCCTGACATGTACGACATGCTAATAGGCAAGGTACGCATATCTTCTATAATAGGTATGCCGCTTATTCAGATAAACCAGAACATAATGCCAGTATGGCAGCTTTTTGCCAAGAGGTTTTTCGATATTGTATTGAGCATCTTGGCTATGATTGTGCTGTCGCCGTTGTATCTTGTGTTGTCAATAGCTGTAAAGATAAGTTCTCCGGGACCAGTTTTCTACAGCCACGAGCGTATAGGTCTAAACCATAAGCCGTTCAAGATTTATAAGTTTCGTTCGATGTATGTCAATTCCGAGCAGAACGGACCTGCTTTAAGCAGCAAGGACGATCCGCGCATAACTAAGATTGGCAAGATAATGCGAAAGACGCGTATGGACGAAATTCCGCAGTTCTACAATGTGTTACGTGGCGACATGAGTTTGGTTGGACCAAGACCAGAACGCGAATACTATATCCAGCAGATAGTGCAAAAGGCACCGCATTACTTGCATCTTTTGTCTGTGCGTCCCGGTATAACATCTTGGGGACAAGTGAAATACGGTTATGCAGAGAATGTGGACCAGATGGTGGAAAGACTGAAATACGACATATTGTACATTGAGAACCGTTCGTTGCTTATGGACTTGAAAATCCTCATATATACAGTGAAGATTGTATTTCTTGGCAAGGGTTTGTGATGAAAAATGGATTTTTTGAAAAAAAAGTCGATTTTATTTTGTCCTTCCAAAAAAATGTACTACTTTTGCAATCCCTAAAAATCAATAGGGAATAGAGACGATAAATTATTTATAAACAATTAAATATTAAGAAAATGACTAAGGCAGACATTGTAAATGCAATTTCCGAAAATACCGGAATCGAAAAAATGGTAGTCCAAAAGACTGTTGAAGCTTTCATGGAATCAGTTAAGGGTTCTTTGATTAAGGGCGAAGACGTATTTTTAAGAGGATTTGGAAGTTTTGTAGTTAAGACTAGAGCTGAAAAGACAGCAAGGGATATGGCTAAGAACACAACTATCACAATCCCAGCTCACAATATTCCAGCTTTCAAGCCGGCTAAATCATTTGTAGCAGAAGTAAAGGATAACAACAAGGTTAAATAATTACGATTATGCCAAGCGGAAAGAAGAGAAAAAGACATAAAATGTCGACTCACAAGAGGAAAAAACGTCTTCGTAAGAATAGACATAAAAAGAAAAAATAGTATTTTCTTTTTTTGAATTAAAAGATTATTCAAACCTTCGGGGGCATTTCCGAAGGTTTGATTTTTTGGCGGCAACTAATTGAGAGGCGAAGTGGACGAGGAGAAAATAGAAGTATGTAGCGAGTTGTTTCTCGATGTAAGAAGCTCGGAAGTCAATATCGCGTTGCTCAACAACAAGCGTCTTGTTGAGCTTAGTACCGAATACAGCAATGTGGATTTTTCTGTCGGTGACATTTACCTTGGCAGAGTCAATAAACTTATGCCCGGGTTGAATGCCGCTTTCGTTGATGTAGGGTATAGGAAGGATGCCTTTTTGCATTACCTCGACCTCGGGTCGGGATTTTTGACTTTGAAGAAGTTTGTCAGGATGGGAATGGCAAAAAACAGCAACGCTCTGACAAACATCAAGGTAGAACCCGATATTGACAAGCAGGGGAAGATTGGTGATATGCTAAAGGTCGGCGAATATGTGCTCGTGCAGATTGCAAAGGAACCAATTTCGTCGAAAGGTCCGCGTTTGACTTGCGAGATTTCAATAGCAGGACGTAATCTTGTACTGTTGCCGTTCAATAATAGGATTTCTGTAAGTCAGAAGATTAAGTCGAGCGAAACTCGCAAGCGCCTGCGCAGTTGGATTGAAGGTCTTGTGCCAAAGAACTATGGTGTAATAGTACGTACCGTTGCTCAGGATAAAAATGTGCTCGAACTCGACAAGGAGCTGACCTCGTTGCTCGACAAGTGGAAAAATATGTTTGAGCAGTTGTCGTCTGTCGAACCGCCAAACATTGTCCTAGGTGAGATGGACAGGACTACGGCGTTTCTGCGCGATATGCTCAACTCTTCGTTTCATCAGATTGTCGTGAACGACGTTGACATGTTCAACGAGGTAAAGAAGTTTATCTCCGAAATAGCTCCAGAAAAGACTAAAATCGTTAAGTTGTACACCGACCGTACGCCTATCTTCGATAACTACGGAATAGAAAAGCAGATAAAGACAGCCTTTGGTCGCACTGTGCCTATGCGTTCGGGTGCATATATTGTCATCGATCATACCGAGGCGGGACATGTCATTGACGTTAATTCGGGCAACAGGACAAACTCCAAGAACGACCAGGAAACTAATGCATTGGAAGTCAATCTGATTGCAGCAGAGGAAATTGCTCGTCAGTTGCGGCTCCGCGATATGGGTGGCATTATTGTGGTTGATTTTATTGATGTGCACGATAGCGAAAGCAAGAAGGCGATATATGACAAGATGAAGGAATGCATGGCAAACGACCGTGCAAAATATCATCTGACGCAGTTGAGCCGTTTCTGCCTGATGGAAATAACTCGTCAGCGCGTGCGTCCTGCAACCGACAAGAAGACGGCAGAAACATGCCCGTGCTGCAATGGAACAGGAAAGATACAGGCAAGCATAAATCTCACAGATGAGATTGAAAACCAATTGAAATATATACTACGCAAGAACCAAACCAAGAAGATTACAATAAAGACGCATCCGTTTGTCGAGGCGTATATCAACAAGGGAGTTTTCAAGTCGTTGCGAAAGCAATGGCAGAAGCAGTATGACTGTAAACTGGAGGTTCTTCCGATGATGGCGTACTCGTATATGGAATATCACTTCTTCGATGAATTTGATGAAGAATTGATGTAAAAGATGTAAAAGGCAACAAAAAAAGGCAACCGAAAAGGTTGCCTTTTTTGATTAATAGCATGGTTTCTTATTCCATTATTGTGATTCTTTGGGTTGTGATGCCATTTTCTGTCTTTATGACAATCAGGTAGCTTCCCGACTTGAAATTATCCACTGAAATGCTCATTGTTGCATCTCCGCCATTGTTGTATTCGGCAATTTTCTTGCCTACAATGTCGCAGATTGTTATCGACTTGATGCCTTCGCCTTCAATGTTCAATATGTCCTTTGCAGGAACTGGGTAAACATTAATTTCTGACATTTCGTTTTCTTCGATTCCAACGGTGGTAATTGTCAAATGGAGGGTTACAATACTGTCGCATCCGTTTTCAGCAACGAAATTCTGTACGTAGTCGCCACTAGTGTTGTATTCTGTTCCGTTCCAAGTGAACGAATCCTCAGCTTCTTCGGTAATTTCGTTGGTAAATGAATTGTTGATAGTCAAATGCAAGGTAATTAAGCTGTCGCATTCTTCTGGGTCGGTTGCTGGAATTGTATGGTAGTAGTCGTCGCTTTCGGTGTACACTTGTTCGTACCATGTGTAACTGTCGCATGCAGTTACGTTTTCTTCGCGTGAAGGTGCTTCGGTGATAGTCAGGTGCAGAGTTACAACGCTGTCGCAACCATTTACTGCGGTAAGAGTTTGTGTATGGTTTCCGCTTTCTGTGTATGATTGTTCGTTCCATGTGTAAATTCCACATGCTGTGGCCGAAAATTCGCTAGTAACAGGTTGGTTGATTGTCAAGTGGAGAGTTACTACGCTGTCGCAACCGTTTGCTGCTTGGAATGTTTCTGTATAGGTGCCACTTGTTGTGTATGTTTCGCCGTTCCAAGAGAAAGAACTGCAAGCGATTTCGTTAATTTCGTTTGATGCAGGTTGATTGATTGTCAAGTGAAGTGTAACAATGCTATCGCAATCATTTACAGTTGAGAATGTTTCTGTATAGGTGCCACTTGTTGTGTATGTTTCGCCATTCCAAGTGAAAGAACTGCAAGCAGTTTCTGTAATCTCATTGTTGACGGGATTGTTGATTGTAAGGTGCAATGTTACAACACTGTCACATCCATTTGCTGCTTGGAATGTCTGAATGTAATCACCGCTTGTATTGTATGATTGCTCGTTCCAAGTATAAGAACTGCATTCAGTTGCTGAAAATTCGTTAGCAACAGGATAGTTTATATTTAGATGGAGAGTAACTGTGCTGTCGCAACCACAGAATGAAGTAAATGTATTGTTGTAGTTTCCACTGGTGGTGTATGTTTGATTATTCCATGTGTATGATTCACATGCGTTAATTGTTGATTCATTATTAGACGGATGTCCAATAGTGAGGTGAAGAGTTACGATGCTATCACGAGGACCAACTGTGTAGGTCTTTGTGTAGTCGCCAGATTCAGTGTATTCTGTTCCGTCCCATGTGAAGGATTCGCAAGCAGATTGAGTGATTTCGTTATATATGGGGTTATAAATGAATTCAATGTCATCAATGTAAAGTGCATCGTTTGCAGAACCACCGCCTGGAATAGCGTTGGTAGAGAAAGTTATTAGCACAAACTGTGGGTCATTCGATCCGTATCCCTCATATATTATCGGTGTTGAATGGCGTTGCCATGTGCTTCCATTGTTTGTGAAGTTGTATGATGGAACTCCGCCTACAATGTGATTTAGATAGCCGCTTGGATTTGCTGCTAATGGGTCTTTTAAATTGTAATTGTCGTGTATGTAGAGATGACAGCAAGCTTCTGAATTGTTGTCTGCATTTACTACCTTTGCCCAGAATACTATTGAGTCTGGTTTTGCGTTAAGACGGTGGTTGAAGTCATTGTCATCAATTTTTGTCTCGTTGCAGTTGCTCGCGTCGTCGGGTGTTGTTGATGCAAGGTGCATTATTCCACTAGTGAGGGCTCCATTGGCAATCCTAGAGAATGCTGATGTTGCGTAAATTTTGCACGAATATCCTGTTGTTCCAGAACGGACATCGGTAGATCTTTCATGTCTCGTTTCTGTTGCAGTTCTGCAAGCAATACCAAAAATGTTAACAGAAGATGGTAACTCGCAACTTGCTGATGGGAATGAATTCCAGCCAGTAGGTTCAGTTGTTGCAGAACCTGGCCAATTTTCAAAATCGCCGTTTTCCAATTGATAAACTTGTGAGAAAGAATTCTCTGCTTTGAAAATTAGTGCTGCAGTAATCATTACTGCTGCGCACAAAAATGTTAATTTCCTCATGTTAAATTATTTTAAAAATTTTCGGCGCAAAAGTGCATTATTTCCGTGTTACGGGTAGTTTTTACGCCGTTTATTTATTAACAGTGTTGTTGATAATTTTGCGTTGAAAATTAGTGTGTTAATGTTTTTATTAACAACCTATACTAAATTTTTGGCTTCATCGTTATGGCCGGAATTATCATTTCCTGAAGCGAAATTCCTCCGTGCTGGAAGGTATTCTTGTAATATTTCACATAGTAGTTGTAGTTGTTCGGGTATGCGAAAAAGTCATCGTTGCAGGAGAAAATGTATGTGGAACTTATGTTTGTCTTTGGCAAGTAAGCTTCGGCGGGATTTGTTATCTCATACACTTCCTTTGGGTTGTATGCGAGGTTGCGTCCCTGCTTGTAGCGCAGGTTGGTTGTTGTTGCCTTGTCGCCAATGACTTTCAAAGGATTGGAAATCTGTATGCTTCCGTGGTCGGTGCCAATGACGAGGTATGCTCCCTGCTCGGCAAATGCCTTTAACATGTCGAACAATGGCGAAAGTTCAAACCATGACTTCGTAATCGACAAATAGGCCTCGGTGGTGTTGGTTAGTTCGCGCACCATGCGCTGGTCTGTTCCGGCATGCGAAAGCGAATCCACAAAGTTGACCACTATAGAGACAAACTTGTTCTGAACAATAGTCTTTACATTGTCGGTCACTGCCTTGCAGTTCTTGATGTCGGTAATCTTGTCGAAATGCAGACCAGTCCTTATGTTGAAACGGTTCATCATCGAGCGAAGCATGTCTTCCTCGTAGAGATTTTTGCCGCCTTCCTCGTCATCGTTTTTCCAAAGTTCGGGGTAAAGCTTGTTTATTTCCGATGGCATAAGTCCCGAAAATATTGAGTTGCGCGAATATTGCGTCGAGGTTGGCAATATCGAGTAGAACATATCTTCTTCGGCGGTGGTGTAGAACTGGCTCAAAATCGGTTCAATGACTTTCCACTGGTCGAAGCGCAGGTTGTCGATGAGCAGGAAAAGCACGGTTTTGCCTTCGTTTAGCAATGGAAATACCTTTTCGCGAAGCAGGTTGGGGGAGAGCAGGGGCTTGTCGTCGCAATCGGGACGGAACCACTTTGTGTAGTTGCGCTTGATGTACTTTGAGAAACTGTTGTTTGCCTCGTCCATCTGCATCCTGAACACCTCGTCCATAGTGCTGTCCTTCGATTCCATCAGTTGCATTTCCCAGTAAACCAGTTTCCTGTAAACTTCACACCATTCCTTGTGGTTGGAGACTTCGTTAATCTTCATGCCAAGTTTTCCGAATTCCATCTGGTACGATGAGGTTGTCTTTTCGGTAATGAGGCGTTGCTTATCGATGTTTTTCTTTATTGTCAGCAGTATCTGGTTGGGGTTCACTGGTTTGATGAGGTAGTCGGTAATCTTTGAGCCGATTGCCTCGTCCATGATGTCCTCTTCCTCGCTTTTTGTAATCATTATTACAGGTGTATGCGGAAGTATGTCCTTTATTTGCGAAAGCGTTTCCAGTCCGCTAAGTCCGGGCATGTTCTCGTCGAGGAATATTATGTCGTAGTCGTTTGTGCGCGAAAGTTCTATCGCATCGGTTCCATTTGTTGCTGTATCAACCTCATATCCTTTTCCTTGCAGGAAAATAATGTGCGGTTTCAGAAGGTCTATTTCGTCGTCGGTCCAAAGGATTCGTATCTGTTTCATGGTGTTTTCGTTTATTTATTAAAGATAACGAGAAAATTATTTAATTATTTTTCGTTATATCTTATTTCCCACCCCTTGGATCAACATCCGTATGCAGATATGTTTCCGTAATGATGTAGTTGCGTTCGTTTTCGTACACTTCTCCTTCATATTCAGTGTGACTTGTGTTGACTATGTTTTTGGTGCTATAATCGCCACAATATCCGTATGAATAGTTTATCTTATAACTTTCGTCACCTTCGTTGCTATAATCAACTAATTCAGAATATATTAGGATGCCCTCTTTGTCTTTCTTCTCTTTGTCCCATTCCTTTATGGCACTGAAATCGTATATCCATGCGAACTGTCGTACCAAAATGTCATTTTTGCTGTCGGCGTATGCACGCATTGAGGCAATTGATTTAGTGTCAAGATCTTTTGGCGCTTTGTCGGTGTCGAGTATGAAACCAATGTCATTGCCTGTGAACTGGTCGTAAAAGCTGATGCCTTTCTTGAAAATCATATCCATTTTTTGTGAAGCAATGCCGCAATACACCTCTTTGCATTGTACCGAATCAATTTTTTCGCCTTTATAATGAATCTTGAACATACGAATGTATGTTTCGTAGTCGAACTGTCCTGTTATACAACCGTATTCTATTATTCGGTTTTGCGCATCGTATCTACAATATTCGGCGAGAGTTTCATTTTCGTCACCATCAAACTGGGCAGTTATCAAAATCGGCCTCGATTCATCTACATACTTGCCATTCCTCGAATTATCGACATCGTAGGGTGATTGTGCCGACATGCTATTGATTGAACCTTCGCACAAAATTATTGCGAGTATTGAAATGATGGTGGCTAATACTCTTGTTTTCATTGTTATAATAGGTTAAAGGATTGCTTTGTGCAACTATTTGTTGTAGTTGGCGTTGTAGAACTCAAGGTATGCATTCAGGTTCTTGCTGGCAGTAAGTTGCTTGAAATTATCGGCTGAAATTACAAATATCTTGTAGTCTACATTTCTAAGTTTATTGAAGACATCCTCGCTGTTGGCAATCATCTTCGAGTAGTTGACCGACTGACGCATATTGCGGAATGGGCGCACCGTAATCAGCGAATAGTTGCTGTTGAAGGTGCTTGTAACTACATTGAAGGTTCGCATGTTGAAGTTGAAGATGTTGAAGTTGCGGATTTCAAATGCAAGTCGCTTGTCGTCAACTTGTTCCGACTTGAAGTAAACAACATAGTAGTGTTCTGCCATCTCGTCGAAGGTGTATTCTGCTTCTATGGTTTCTTCTGCGTACGATTCCTCTTCTCCTTCCTTTTTCTGCTGCTTTACGACTTCGGGCCGCGATTTCAGGTCGGCAATCAAAGCGTCAATGTCGCCTGTGCCAAAGTAAGCGAGAATATTTTCTGCTGCCTGTCTAAGTTCGTGCTTCGGGTGGCGGTCGATGAAGTCGAGCAATGCCAGTTTGAACTTGGTTGTATCGGCATTTCTTGCGGTGCACATTGTGTTGAGGAAGTCAAAATTCGGCACCAAGTCGCTGTCGCTGTTGTTGTTAATGAAGTTTGTCGCATTGCGTTGTACAGTACTCCATTCTCCTCTCATGAAAGCATCGTAGGTTGTAGCATAAAGCTGTTCGTCGCGTTTGCGTATTTCCTCCTGTTCCTTTACAAAGTTTGGATTTTGTAGCAGTTTAGCATAATTGGTGTTGCCGTACTTGCTGATAATAAGTCCTTTGTATTTTTCTGCCTGCGGAAAATCCTTGACAAGCGTATTAAGTATGTACAGGTCGTAGTAGGAGAGGAGTTGGTAGTCGGTGTTCGGATAGCGGCGGTTCAAATCCTCGTAGCTGTTGATAGCTTTGGGGTAGTCGCCAAACTTTTCCTTATAAATTTTGCTGGCATAATACAATGCATTTTCGATTCGCTTGTGCGATTCCTGCATTGCTGAATCTGTCAAAGGCAAGTCCTGCAGGTAGTATTCGCGGCTCTTTGGGTCTTCGTTCTTAGGTTTTGCATCGGCAACAACGCTGTCTGATGCTTCGCTGTCATCACCCATATCAAACGATACGACTGTCTTGTCTCTGCGTCGCCAATGGTCTTCGTTTTTCCTGTTGCCCCACTTCTTCTGGAATTCGTTCTTTCCGTAACTTAATTGTGCTGGGTTGTAGAAGTACCATTTCCCCGATGAACTTCCTACTGTATTGGTTTCGCCACGCTTCTGGTCGAAAAGGTAGGAGTTGAGGCTTTCCTGTTGGGCAAGTTCGCGTTCAAGACGTTCCTGCTCTAAAACCTTTGCGATAAGTCCGTCAATCAACTTGTTGCGTTCCTTGTCGCTCATCTGGGCGATTTTCTGCACGCTGTCCTCGAATTCAATTACATCGGTATAAGTGACAAGTTCGGACAGATTCTTCGACAATGCCTGTATCTCCTTGAAGTTTTCGTGACTTTCGGGCAGGAACTGCATGCAGGTGTCGTAGTATAGGTAGGCATTCTTGTATTCAAGTTTTGCAAAGTAAATTTCACCTAATTTCATGCACGACAATGCTTTCTGGTAGTCGTTGCCCATGCTTACTTCCGATGATTTCCTGTAATGTTCAATTGCTTCGGTTTCCTTGCCCGACCTCATTTCTACTTCTGCCATTGCGTAGTAAATCTGGTCGCGATACTCCTTGTTCTTTTCATCCTTGAGCATCTTGTTCAGCAACTTGAAAATTTCCTTGTTGCTGCCTTTCCCGCTGTGGCATTTTGCCATGTTTATGCGGGCGTTGAACTCCATTTCGTAGATTCTGTTGCGCTTCGATGCTGCTTCGTAGCATTTGTAAGCATCGTTCATCTTGTTTTCCTTTTCGTTGAGTTGCGCAAGAATGTATGTGTATCTTAGCTTGTCTGTACGCTTTTTGGTCTTTTCGATTGCAGTTTTCAGTTTTTCGGCTGCTTCTTCGGTGTTGTTTTGTTTCAGGTAATAGTCGGCGCAAACTGCTGCATAGTAACCTTCGGTTTTCTTGTTGATTTTTTTGTCGGCATCAATCTT
The DNA here is from genome assembly GCA_017651185.1 of Bacteroidales bacterium. GTDB lineage: Bacteria > Bacteroidota > Bacteroidia > Bacteroidales > ML635J-15 > Bact-19. The sequence goes on from JAGCDJ010000042.1 coordinate 103,251, forward strand.
GTCGAGAACTTCTTTTGCCTCCTTGAATTTCTTGTCTTCGCAGAAAGTTCTTACGAGGTACATTGCCATTTCGGGTTGTGCCTTTGAGTTCGGATATTGGCGGAGAGCAAATTCAAGGTTTGTTCTTGCCTGCAGGTAGTCGCGCTTGATGAAGTACGCTTTTCCCATAAGCAAGTAACAGCGGTCAACCCATTTGTTGAACTCGTTCTGCGCCATAAATTCCTTTTCTTTAGGAGTCATAGCTTTGCCCGATGGCTTTGGCTTTTTTGTGATGGAGTGAAGTTTTATGCCTTTAGCAGATTTCTGGATTGCCTTTTCCATTTCACCGTTGGCAATGCTGGCATTTTCTTCCTTGCTATCGGTAAATACGCTGAGTGTCAATGCGTAGTTGTCGCTATTCTGGTCGTTTATCTTGTTGATGCCTTTCTTGTACGACTCGCGTCCGTTGAAGTAAATGTTGTACTTCAGCGTTGTACTGTGATAGAAGCGGTTCATTGGCGTGTTTTTTTCGGTTGAACACGCTGCTATTGCCGCCAACGAGAACAATATCACTAATATTTTTACAAGTCGCTTCATTTCAGTTTTTTATTCGACTGTTACGGATTTTGCAAGATTTCGTGGCTGGTCGACATTGCAACCTCTCATCACGGCGATGTAGTAGGCAATGAGCTGCAACGGTACTACTGTCAGAAGCGGAGCAAGTGCGAAGTCGGAGTAGGGGACTTCTATTACATAGTCTGCCATTTCCTTGATTGTTGTGTCGCCTTCGGTGACGATGGCTATAACAACGCCCTTGCGTGCCTTTACTTCCTGGATGTTGGATACAATCTTGTCGTATGATTTGTCCTTGGTCGCCAATACGATAACAGGCATTCTCTCGTCAATGAGGGCGATAGGTCCGTGCTTCATTTCGGCTGACGGATAACCTTCGGCATGGATGTACGAAATTTCCTTCAGTTTCAATGCGCCTTCGAGTGCGACAGGGTATAGGTAGCCGCGTCCGAGGTAGATGCTGTTAGTAGCATCCTTTATCTTTTCTGCAATCTGCTTTATGCTTTCGCTCTTCTGGAGTATAAGTTCTACCTTCTGAGGGATTGCGTAAAGTTCATCAACTAAGTCGGTAAATTCCTTTTCGGTAAGTCCCTTGTTTGCAAGACCAACCTGCATAGCCATCATTGTCAGCACCGTAATCTGTGTTGTGAATGCCTTTGTTGATGCCACACCGATTTCTGGTCCAGCGTGGGTGTAAACACCTGCTACAGTTTCGCGTGGAATGCTAGAACCGACAACGTTGCATATTCCAAGAACTATTGCACCTCTTTCCTTTGCGAGCTGTATTGCTGCAAGAGTATCGGCAGTTTCTCCACTTTGGCTTATTGCTATTACAATGTCGCCCTTGTTGATGATTGGATTTCTGTATCTGAATTCCGATGCGTATTCCACTTCGGTAGGTATGCGGGCAAACTCCTCGAATAGGTATTCGCCAACAAGACCGGCATGCCAGCTTGTTCCACAGGCAACGATTATGATTCGCTTTGCCTCTTTCAGTTCGTTCATAACGGTGTGAAGTCCACCGAGAGTCAAGTTTTTGCTGTCTAAGCTCAGACGACCGCGGTATGTGTCGGCAATTGCTCGTGGCTGCTCGTAGATTTCCTTGAGCATATAGTGGTCGAAACCGTTCTTTTCGATTTCATCGAGGCGAAGGTCAACCTGCTGGATGTCGATTTTTGCCCTGCGGTCCTTGAGGTTTGCAAGGTTGAACCCTGTTCTGCTGATTGTTGCTACATCAAGGTCGTTGAGGTAGATTACCGAATTGGTATATTCTATAATAGGTGTAGCATCAGATGCGACAAAGTATTCGCCGTTGCCAAGTCCGATTACGATTGGGCTACCCTTGCGGGCAACAGTCAGCGTTTCGGGGTCTTCGGCACTCATTACAACGATTCCGTATGCGCCTTCTACCAGTTGCAATGCTGCGCGGACAGCATCGTCGGGGGTAAAGTTTTCGTCCTGTGCGTGGCTTTCTGTATAAATGTACTCAATGAAATTGACAAGCACTTCGGAGTCGGTTTCGCCCTTGAAAGTATAGCCCTTTTCTTCGAGAGTGGCTTTCAGTTTTGCATAATTCTCAATGATTCCGTTGTGGATGAGAATGAATTTCCCGTTCATCGAGACATGCGGATGTGCATTTATATCGTTTGGTTCTCCGTGAGTTGCCCAACGGGTATGTCCAATACCTATATTTCCTTTTGTATCCTTGTCCTTTACATGGTCTTCGAGGTCGCTGACTTTTCCGTGGCATTTATATACATTGAACTTGCTGCCGTTGTACATTGCGATTCCGGCAGAGTCGTAGCCTCTGTATTCCAATCGTTTCAGTCCCTTTATCAAAACTTCGTATGCATCTCTATTGCCTATGTATCCAACAATTCCGCACATAATGCTAATATTTTGAGTAATAAACTAATATCTTAACGCTATAATTCTCGTGAGCACCGCCATACAACATTGCCCTATACGGTACAATCCTATTGTCGTTTGCCACCAGGTATATTCCATTGTCTGGTTCTCCATTCTGTAAACTTTGCAGGTGTAATGGAATATTGAATGTGTATGAGTTGTCGCTTGCATCAAACTGACCGCCAAAGTATTTGCTGTTGGACTTGTAGTCTTCGAGGAAGTCGAACAGTCCGCTGCTGAGTATCCTTGTCATGCTCATTGCCTTTGGTGAGGGTAGGTAGTCGGTAGTCGTACCTTCCTTTATTGTCACTTTGAGCTGTGCCTTATTTATTATTATGTTTGTTGAGTCGAACATGTTTGCAAGTTCTGGAAACTTAATTTTTGTCTTCATTCCAGCAAGTCCTTGTATGTAGCAGTACTTTGATGGCTGCTCGGGGTTGTCGATGGCATCCTTAAGTTCGCTGTCGGCATTGGTATAGTCGTGCGAGTACAAGTTTATTTTTGCAGCATATTCGCCGATAATGAAGTCGAACGTGCAGGTGTCATTGTATGTAAGCACCATTTTTGACTTGCTATTGATAAGGTTGAGAGCATATAGGCAACCATCGCCTGAATTTAGTTCGGTGGTTACATATATTCCCTTGAAGAACTTTACAAAGTCCTCGTTGCTCCAGGTTGTTTGTCCTACATTCTGCCTTATGATGTTTTCCACCAAGTTCTGTGGCATTTCAACCTTTATTATGCTGTCGCTGTCGGCAGTGATGTCTGTAGATTGCAGAAGTTCGTACTGCGAGGCATCGAAATGTGTGTCATCGTAATAGGTTGAATCGTATGAAATGCTGGTTAGCAACCTGTTGACATTAATTTTCATGGATGATTCTGCGCTGCCGTATATTTCATCGTATTTCAGTTGCAGTGTAAGTTTTACGCCCGAAAGATCTGCGGTGTCGATTTCGCGGTTGAACTGTACATTGTTTGATGATAGCAGTACTTGGAATGCGCATGATGCATTTGTCTGTCCGAAAATTTCATCGTTTACAATGCCTATGGGGTTCACTGTCCTGTTTTGTGTTTCTACATGTGTGTCCCTTACTGCGAAAGTTTGTATGCCTAAGGTGTCGCACTTGAACTCCATCATGTCGCTGTTTGGCATTATGCCGGTGCCTATTGCCGAGTCATCGTCCTTGCAGGCATTGGTTGCAAAGGCAAGAATTGCCGTCAGGGCGAGTACTATTAGGAACTTTGCATTAAAGATTCTATTCATCAGTCTTATTTTTCGATGACGGTATTGTAGAAGTTTTCACAGTTTGCTGCCAATGTGTCGTTGTCAGAATATTCGAGCATTGGTTTTCCGCTGTCCTGTATGTATTTTATTATTTCGGGATTGATATCCTGTGAACCAAGTATTATTCCGTCGGAATAGTCGATTGCAAACTTTGTTATGTTCTCCCATGTAGGTTCGCTTATTCTTTCAAGGTCTTCTATTTTCACTTCCTTTTCTACAAGTTTCTTGGCAAAGTCGTTGTTGATGCTACCCGAGAAACTGTCGTTGTATATGGTGTAGACAACCTTGCAGTTGTTTGCAAAAAGAGGGTCGTACTTGTATACTTTTCTCATCATGAACGGGAATATTGCCGAGAACCAGCCGTGGCAGTGTACAATGTTTGGTGCCCAGCCAAGTTTCTTGACTGTTTCGACGACGCCTTTCGAGAAAAATATCGATTTTTCGTCTGCAGTGAAATTGTCTTCGCTCTTGTCGGTGACTATGTATTTTTTCTGGAACAAGTCTTCGTTGTCGATGAAATATACCTGCATTCTTACTGGCTGTATCGAGGCAACCTTTATTATAAGCGGATGGTCGGTGTCGTTTATCACAAGGTTCATTCCGCTGAGTCTTATGACTTCGTGCAACTGGTTTCTTCTTTCGTTTATTACGCCGAACTTAGGCATGAATATACGAATTTCGTTTCCAAGTTCCTGAATTCCCTGCGGAAGTTTGCGGCAAGCCAGCGACATCTCATTGTCAGGTACATATGGTGCTATTTCCTGTGCTACAAATAAAACTTTCAATTTCATGCGTTATGTTTTTTACTTCAAAAAATATTTAAGGCACAAAAATAATAAAAATTTTTTCAATACGAAAGTTCAAAATAAACGAAAAGTTTTGAAAAATATTGTATGGGGAAAATGCTTGATATTCCACATTCGCTTTTTGTGTAGGAATATTAGAGAGTAGATATAGACGTGAGTTCGAGGTGGTGAACTGTAAGTCTAACGTATAAAAACTTGTTTTACAGGTTTCCCGCGCCATACCTCTGGCATTTCTAGTCCAAGTATGTATGCAATGCTTGCTGCCACATCATATTGTGCAATCGGGTCGTCGTACATATAACTGGAACGCACGTTTTTTCCGAAGATTACGAGCGGACTTTCCATGTCTTCCATTGCCAGACTGCCATGTCCATGGTCGTGTCCGCCATGGTCGCCGGTTACGATGATTATTGTATTGTCGTATATGCCAGCATCCTTTAGTGCTTGTATTATGCGACCGACGCACTTGTCTGCGCGTTCCATGTAGTCGTAGTAACCTTCGGAGTACCATCCGTATTTGTGTCCAGGACCATCGGGACCATCGAAGCAGGCAGCGTAAAATATTGGTTTGCTTTCGGTTATGTATTTTACAATGTGGTCGCAATTTTTCTCAACTGGTTCCCATCCATCGCTGAAGAAATGTACGTGACTTATTGCAAGAGTGTCAATGACATACTTAATGCCGTCCCATTCGAAGGTGCAGCCGGTTTCGGCATCGGGATATTGGTCGCGGATAATTGAGAATATTGTAGGGAAAATGCCATTTTGGTTTGTTGTTGAAGATGGTAAGTCGTGTTTTTTAGAGTCCCATGTTGTGTATCCGTGCATTTCGGGACCTACGCCCATGAACATTGAAGCCCAATTTACTCCTGAGTCCGAAGGCAATACCGAGCGCTTGTGCATGTTGCAACTGCCGTTTTTTATTAGGTTGCGTATGTTCGGTATGTTGTTGCGGGTATTGTCGAGGTCGTGGGCAGCCCAGCCGTCAAGACCGATAAGGATTACATGTTCTGCTAGTTTTTGTGCTTGCATTTGCACCGATATCGCCAGTATTGCGATTAGTATCATGGTTAGTTTTTTCATTGTATATAAGTTTTTTGCAAATGTACTTTATTTTTTGCCAAGCGGCACAACTGTTTGCGATTTTGTTGTCTGCATTTTGAAAAAAATTTTTGATTTATTGGTTTTTGTAATATCTTTGCCTTTTGTTAATACGGACTGTGTCCGATAGGTTTAATTTAAAATAACTAAGTATGTTTCAACAGTTTTTTACAGAACACCGTACATTGGTGTTTTTGATCGGGGTCTTGATAGTTGTGATTCCGTTCTTGATCTATTATGTAGTTACCGCACTGAAGCATCATCCAAAGGGTTTGATTGCAGCAGCCCTCAGTAACATGGGCGAGCGTTTTGGCTACTACATCATGAATGCTGTGTTGGCATTGTTCATCGTGTCGAAGTTCGGATTGTCTGACGCGCAGGCAGGTGCCATCTATTCGGTGTTCTACTGTCTCATCTATATTCTAAGTCTAGTGGGTGGTATAATTGCTGACAAGACGCAGAACTACAACCGCACCATTCAGTGGGGTTTGATAGTGATGGCGTTGGGTTATGTGGCATTGTCTATTCCTCTGTTCGGCACTGATGCCAACGGTTTCATCGTTGATAGCGGTGCTACATGGTGGACGATACTTATCGTTACTTGCTTGGCATTGTTGCTCATTGCTTTCGGTAACGGTTTGTTCAAGGGTAACCTTCAGGCACTTGTCGGAAAGATGTACGACAACTTCGAGGCTGAGGCAGCAAAGAAAGGTCCTGAAGCTCTTGCAGAAGCAAAGGATAGACGCGACAGCGGTTTCCAGATTTTCTACGTATTCATCAACATCGGCGGTGTTATCGCTCCGTTTATCGCTCCGTTGATTCGTGAGTGGTGGTTGAAGATTCACAATTTTGTTTACAATGCTGATATGCCGGCTCTTTGCCACGATGTAATCAATGGTGGCGATGTTACCGAAAAATTCACAGCAACAATGTCGCAGTCGGTTATTGATCCGTCATTGGTTCAGGGTACTACCGAATTCTGCTCTTCATATATTGATGTATTCAACTCAGGTATCCACTTCTCGTTTATTGCATCGGTTATTGCAATGGCAATCTCGTTGATAATCTTCCTCATTTCCAAGAAGAAATTTCCACAGCCAGCAAAGAAGGACACTGCAAAGGTTGTTGAATATACAGCAGAAGAAAAGGCTGCAATGGCAAAGGAAATCAAACAGCGTATGGCTGCTTTGTTCGCAGTTCTCGGTATTGCAATCTTCTTCTGGTTCTCATTCCATCAGAACGGACAGTCGCTGTCGTTCTTCGCTCGCGATTTCGTAAGCTCAGAAGCTGTTGCTCCAGAAATTTGGCAGGCACTTAACCCATTCTTCGTAATTGTACTTACACCTATAATTATGATTGCTTTCGCAGCATTGACACGCAAGGGCAAAGCAATATCGACACCTAAGAAAATCGGCATCGGTATGGGTATCGCAGCATGTGCATATTTGTTCCTGATGGTTCTTTCGTTTGTAAACAATTATCCTTCAGCAGAAGATTTCAGAGCTTTGTTAGACCCAGTTAAGTTAGGTCCTTGGGTACTCATTGTTACTTATTTCTTCCTTACCGTTGCTGAACTCTTCATTTCACCGTTGGGACTTTCGTTTGTATCGAAGGTTGCTCCGCGTCACATGGTAGGTCTCTGCCAGGGCTTGTGGCTTGGTGCTACCGCAGTAGGTAACATCTTCCTGTGGATTGGTCCTTTGATGTACAACGCATGGCCAATACAGTACTGCTGGTTGGTATTCGCAATAGTTTGCGTAATTTCAATGGCAGTTATGTTCGGTATGGTTAAGTGGCTCGAAAGAGTTGCAAAGTAATTCAAACATTGCTATTATATAAAAGGCGGACGATTGTCCGCCTTTTTTTGTTGTTGTTTGAAAAATTTCTTTAAAATTAGATTCTTTTGGTAATGTCCTCGGCAATGCGTTTGTATACGCCTTTTTCACCAAGTTTTCCGTATAGTTCATCGTAATCGCTTTCGATGGATGGGCGTTTTGTGCCACCTACTATAATTTTGCCAAGTTCCTCGGTCGCATTTTGCACTGTAAGGTCATCCTGAATGAGTTCTCGCACACTTGGTTTGTCGAGAATTAGATTTACCAGTGAAATGTATTTTACTCCCGAAAACCTTGATACCTGTCTTGCTATGAATACCGAAAATGCATCGGCCTTGTAGCAAACCACCTGCGGAACGCCAAACAATGCAGCTTCGAGCGTTGCTGTGCCTGATGTTACAATTCCTGCTTCGGCATGGGAGAGAATTTCGTAGGTGCTGTTAAAAAGCAATTCCATGTTTTCTGGTTTGTCGGTAAGAAACTGGTTGTAAAATTCCCTGTCGATGGCTGGTGCGCCTGTGATTAGGAACAGGTATTGTGGAAATTTTTTAGCAGTTTCGACCATTATTGGCAGCATACGGCTGATTTCCTGTCGGCGGCTGCCTGCCATTGTTGCAATTATGGGTTTGTCGGGAAGATTGTGCATTTGACGGAACTCGTCAATGCTTTTTGCCTTGTACGATGCAATCACGTCGACAAGCGGATGCCCAAAATATTCGACATCAATGTCATATTTTGCGTAAAAAGCTTTCTCGAACGGAAGAATAGTGTACATCCTGTCGGTATTGTCGCGAACCTTGTACACGCGGTTCGACTTCCATGCCCAGACGTTTGGCGAAATGAAATACAGCACTTTGAAACCTTGTTTCTTTGCCCATTTGGCAATGCGGAAATTGAATCCGGGGTAATCGACAAGCACAAGGGCATCGGGTTTGAAGTCTGTAATTTGTTGCTTTACAAGCTTTATGTTTGCAAAAATTGTCGACAGGTTCTTAGCAACCTCTACGAAACCCATAAATGCCAAGTCCTTGATGTGCTTGTGCAATTTTACGCCTTGTGCCGACATCAGGTCACCGCCCCATCCTTCGATGGTGGCGTCGTGGTCGGCAATTTTTATTTGCTCCACAAGGAATGACCCGTGCAGGTCACCCGATGCTTCGCCGGCAATTACGAAATACCTCATTTAATATTTCATGAATGTGAGGACAACAAATATCAGCGTGTAAATTACCAGCGAGATTACCAGACCCTTAACTGCATACCAATAATCCAACTTCTTGAAAATGAAGTAGGGGATAAGGTCGGCAAAAACGCAGAGGCTTGGCGGTAGAATCGATTTGATTTCGATAAGTCTGTTTATGAAATCTACAAATCCCCATCCGTACATGAAGTGTTCGATTAGGAAATAGATGAAGAATGCAATTATCGGTACAATAATACCAATCAACAGACCGAAAATCGGTTTGTTGAACCTTTTTATCATGTTTGGTCTTGCTTCCATATTATAAATTCCAATTTTTTAGTTCGTTAATCAATTTGTATTCAGTGAAATCGGCTCGTACAGGAACAATTGCTGCGTAATTTTCTGCAAGGGCATTTTCGTCGCAGTCGGGATTTTCGGGTTCCATGTTCACTATGTGTCCGCGCTGATAGTATGCTATATTTCCAAAGTGGTCGGTTGTTTCCTCAAAGTCCTCGTACCAGTAGCTCTTTGTCTGCGTACATATTTTGAATCCCTTGAATTTGTCAGGCGTTGTGACAGGGTAGTTTACATTTAAACTTACCTGATTTGGTAGTCCATGTTCTAGAACTTTCTCTATGAGTGCTGGTGCGGTTTTTTCTATCGTTTCAAAATCGGCATCTGCATCGTGTGTTATAATAGAAAGTCCAATTGATGGAATTCCGTAAAATGATGCTTCGATTGCTGCGCCCATAGTTCCCGAGTAGACAACGCTAATTGCCGAGTTTGAACCATGGTTTATTCCCGAAAGCATAAGGTCTGGTTTGCGAGGAAGGATTTTGGTAAGAGCTCCCTTTACACAATCGACTGGGGTTCCGTACAGAACATATTTTTCAAGTTTTTTGCTGCTGTGTCTTATTTCGTATCGTATGGGTGTGGTTAATGATACCGAATGCGATTTCCCCGACTGTGCGTTTACAGGGGCGACAACTACGAGTTTGCCGTATGGCTGAGCTATGCGTATGAGCGTGTCGATGCCCTTCGAGGCAATTCCGTCGTCGTTTGATATTAGTATAAGGCGTTCTTCCATATATTATATGCTTAGGTCAACAATTCTAACCAGATACCATTTGCTGTCGAAAACTGCGAAGGTAAATGTTATGTAAATGCCGTTTTCAATTCCAATCTGTTCTACTATGTATTTGTCGTTTTCCTTTTTGAATTTGTTTTTTGAGTATTCGTCTTCGAGTATTAAGAACCACCAATCGTCGGCAGATAGTTTTTCTGTTATCATATCATCGTGTTCTTCTTCTATTTCTCCATATTGTGAGTATGTGAATGTGAGCGGAAATTGTGTGCGCTCCTTTTGAAAAACAGAATCGGTAACAAATGATTTCCAAAATGTTTTGAAATTTTCTGTCTTTTGTGCGAAAATGCTGGTTGCCGAAAGCAGAAGTACAATAACAAATATTAATGATTTTAAGTTCTTCATTTGCATAATGTTTTTGTAATTAGTAATCTTCTCGTCTGTGTTTTTCGTCTTCGTCGAAATAAATGTTGGTGTACGAATGGTATCTGCTCCATGCGATGTCGCCATTTTCTACTGCTTCCTTCACGGCACAACCCGGTTCGCTGGTGTGAGTGCAGTTGTAGAAGCGACATTTTTCGGCAGTCTTGAAGATTTCGGGGAAATAGTGTGAAATGCAGTTGCGTTCAAGTTCCACAAGTCCGAATGCACGAACCCCAGGAGTATCGATTATATATCCGCCAAAGTCGAGTTTTAGCATTTGAGCAAAGGAGGTCGTGTGCTTGCCCGAATCGTGAGAATCGGAAATGCTTGCTGTTTTGAGGTTTAGTCCGGATACGGCATTGACTATTGAGGTTTTTCCAACTCCACTTTGTCCCGAAATTAAACTGACCTTGTCTTTTAGAATTTCGCGCACGGCATCGAGGTTGTGCTTTTTCGTTACCGAAACATCAAGCACCTTGTAGCCAATTTCGGCGTAAGTTGCCATAAGTTCGGCGACTTGGTCAAATTCCTCTGGCTTGTAAATGTCTATCTTGTTGAAGATTATAATTGTCGGAATGCTGTAAGATTCTGCCGACACAAGGAAGCGGTCGAGGAAAACGGTTGTGGTTTCGGGGTGGTGCATTGTGAATACGAATACTGCCTGGTCGATGTTGGCGGCAATCACATGCGATTGCTTCGACAAGTTTGTAGATTTGCGGATTATGCAGTTTCGGCGTTCGTGTATGCTTGCAATTGTCGCTGGTTCTATAGAAATGTCAAACTCGACAATATCACCGACTGCTACGGGATTTGTCGAGTTGTAACCCTTTTGCCTAAGTTTTCCTTTGATTACGCAGTCGTATTTTTGGTCATTGCATGCTACTATGCAGTTGCTGCCGTTAGACTGTATAACCGTTCCTGTTTTAAGCATCGGCACTATTTGTTGTTCAATCGCCTGTCGAGTTCCTGCGCAACGAACGATGCTACATCGTCGGCGTAGCTATTTGCACCGAAACCAGCATCGTAACCGAGTTCCTGTGCAAGTTCGTGGCTTATACGCGGACCGCCGCAAATGAGGATAACCTTGTCGCGCAGACCTTCTGCCTCAAGCATTTCGACAAGTTCTGTCATGTTCTTGATGTGAATGTCCTTCTGTGTTACTGTTTGCGAAACAAGCAGAGCGTCGGCGTGCATTTCTATTGCCTTGGCGATGAATTCTTCGTTTGGCACCTGGCTTCCCATGTTAAGAGCCTCAAACATATCGTAACGCTCTATGCCATAGTGACCAGCATAACCTTTCATATTCATTATGGCGTCGATGCCTACGGTGTGAGCATCGGTTCCGGTGCTTGCGCCAACGACAACTATCTTGCGTCCAATGTGTTCGCGGATGAAATCATCTGTTTCCTTCATGCCCATTACAGTCGATTCAACCTTAGGAACATGTATGTTGGTATAGTCAACGGTATGAGTGCTGCTTCCGTAGCAGTTGAAGAATGTGAAACCTTCGGTAAGTTCCTTTGAATAAACGACTAGCGGATTTTCGAACCCCATTTTCTTGAGGAGTTGCTTTGCGGCTTCTTCTGCTTCGGCACCAGCGGGTACAGGCAATGTGAAGCTTATCTGGGTTTTGCCGTCGTTCATTGTGTCGCCGTATGGCTTTATTTTCGTTAAGTCTAAGGTTTTGTCAAAATCCTTAGCTTCCATTGAGTATAGTCCTTCACTCATTGCAAATCAATTTTAGAGGCGCAAAGATACAATTAATTTACGATTTATGAAATACGATTGGCGATTTAATTTTTAAAGGATGGCAGATATCAAATCTGCCCATACTTTATATGAATTTTACTGCTGTTCCGTAGGCAACTATTTCGGCAGCGCCTTCCATAACAGCAGATGTGCAATAGCGCATTCCGATAATTGCATCTGCACCAAGTGCTTCGGCTTCCTTTGTCATGCGTTCGGTTGCAATACTGCGTGCTTCTATAAGCATATCGGTGTAACCTTGTATTTCGCCACCGACTATTGTTTTCAATCCTGCCAAAATGTCGCGTCCAATGTGTTTTGACTGTACTACTGTTCCCTTTACTATTCCAAGAACTTCAAAGTTCTTTCCTGGAATTGTTTCAATACTTGCTAATAACATAACTTTATTTTTTAATGATTAACTATTTTTGTTTTTCGAATATCCAGTTCAAATTGTTGTCGCTGAATGCGTTGGTGCATGTGGCGACATGGTCGCTTCCCTTTTCAACGATTAGGTTTGTCGTACCACCGTATTTCTCGATTTCCTTTATGGTTGGCTTTACTGATGAAACTGTTGCTATATTGTCCTTTGTGCCGACTACGCAACAAAAAGGTGTCTTGGCGAGATTTTTCGGATATACATTGCGTGGATACGAGGCGACAGCCATTGCTGCTGCAAAAGTGTCGGGATAATCGGAAACCATGCGCCAAACGCCAGCGCCACCGCTCGATGACCCCAAAATATACACTCGTTTGCTGTCGATGTCAGTGTTGTCGGCAATTAACTTGTCAATCAGTTGCTTTGCTGCTGAACTTGCCTTCGAGTCGCTGTCGTTCCAGAAGTGGTTTTTGTCGCATTGCGGGGCGACGACAATAGATTTTATGTTGTTGCGTTCCAAATAGTTTACAATGTTTCGTATCGCATGTCCGCGTATTTGCGACTTGTTGTCGTCTCCACGGTAAGAACTGCTGTGCAGGAATATAACTAATGCGGATTTACCATTTGCTGTACTGCACAGTTTTGCTTCGCGGTAGGGGAGTGTTAGGTTTTCGTTTGAAAATGAACGGAATGCAAACTTCCGATAGTATTCGGCATTGCCAGTAGTGTCGTAGTTCTGTTGCGAAAAAAGCGACAAAACTATGCTGAAAGTTGCAATGATGGTGGTTATAATCCTTCTCATTTCAGTTCGATAAATTCAATTTTGCAGTTTGGAATTTCAAACTTTTGTGGTTTTGCCTCAAAAATACCATACATTGTTGACCCTGACCCTGACATTTGGGCAAAAACTGCTCCATTTTCGTATAGTTTGCGTTTGATATCGGCAAGCATTGGGTTTTCGGCAAAAACTGTTGGTTCAAAGTCGTTCTTTATGCGGTCTTTCCATTGTTGCAACGGAAGTTTTACCGATTCTTCGAGACGAAATAGAGGTTCTGCCGGGTGGCACTTGGCGTATGCTTTTGCTGTGTTTACCGAAATTGGAGGAAGAACAATAGCGAGTGTTTTGCCTGTCAGGCATAATTCCGTTTCGTGAAAAATATTTCCTGTTCCTTCGGCTAACATAGGTCGATTGTGTATGAAAAACGCGCAGTCGGCACCTAGTCGTGATGCGTATGCAAGCATTTGTTCCACAGATAGTTTTAGAGAAAACATGTCGTTTAGCATCTTTATTGTGAATGCTGCATCCGACGAACCTGCACCCAAACCGCTTCCGAAAGGTATGTGCTTGTAAAGCACAAATTTAACTGGTGGTAAGTCGAAATCGTCCTTTAGCATTTTGTATGCCTTGTAGCAGAGGTTTTTTTCAATTTCGCAGTCTATCTTTATGCCTCGGTTGTCGAAAATGAATTTTTCTGACGGCATTATTTCCATTGCATCGGTTATGTTTATCGGGTAAAATACGGTGCAAATGTCGTGGTAACCATCGTTGCGTCGGCCAACTATGTCAAGTCCGATGTTTATTTTTGCGTTAGGGAAAGATATAGTCTTGTCTATCATATTGTTACTCGTCCTTGTGTGATTGACAAATCCTTTATTTCCTGCGTTATAGCATTTATTTTTTTTAGGATTTCAATTGTTTTGTTGTCGTTTTCGGCAGATTCTTTTTTGAGCATCTCTATTTCTTCTGATTGGTTTTCGTCTTCCGAATTCCAGTTTGCTTCGAGGGTTGCTAGTTTCGACTTGAGTTTCTTCCCCGTCTCCATCTGTGCCTTAAGTTCTGCAGAAAGTCGCTTCTTTTCATCCTTTCTTATTTCGAGGACGTATTTTCTATAAACATCGGTGATTATTTCACCTAATTTATTTTCTTCCTTGTAGTATGTAGAACCATGCTTTTCCCACATTTTGCTTAATTCGTAGGATGATGCGCAAGCGTCTGCTGCCACGCTGCTTATTGCTGGGTCGGGACTATTGATGAACTCCTTTTCGGAAATATCACGTCCATTTATGACTGCGTTAATTATTTCCTTGAAAATCTGTTGGTTTACTTTGTTTCGAAGTTCCGTTATGTTTGCCTTTAGCATTAGTGCTACAAGAAGTTCTGCTGCTTTCAGTCGTTGTGGATTTTCGCGGTTGTGGTCCAGAGGATTGTTTATTTCCTTGTTGCCGTACAGAAGCAAAATCCTGATTATTTCATGCTCTTTCGACAAGAATCCGATTTCCTTGTTGCCTGTCGCTGTTGGAACTTGTTTCGGTTCTGGCAATTTCGGTTCTGGTTTTGATGGGAATGTCTGTCCTGTTGGACTTTTCCCATCCATTATTTTTTTTCTGCGGATTTTCATCAGTTCGGAATATAGCGTATTCTCGTCAATTTCAAGGATTTTGCTACATTCTTGTAGGTAAACTGTCTGTTTTATCTGGTCTTCGATAACAGAAATAGTCCTTACTATGTCGGTTATCATTGCTGCACGCTTCAGCGGGTCTTTGTCGGCTTCTGTTTTCGACAGCCGGGTCTTGAATCTAATGAAGTCCTCCTCGTGGGTATTGAGGTATTCAATTGTCTTTTCGCTACCGTATTTCTTTGCAAAAGAGTCGGGATCTTCGCCATCGGGAAGCAATAGTACCCTGACATTAAGTCCTTGTGCAAGAAGCATGTCGATGCCTCGTATGGATGCGTGTATTCCAGCACTGTCACCATCGTACAGAACCGTTATGTCGTCGGTTAGACGATGGATAATTCGAATCTGGTCTTCGGTTAAAGATGTTCCCGATGATGCCACGACATTGTGTACCCCTGCCATATATAGCGAGATTACATCGGCATAACCTTCGACAAGGTAGCATTTTTTCTGCCTTACAATTTCGGTACGTGCCTGGTATAAACCATATAAGGTTTTGCTTTTGTTGTATATTTCCGATTCGGGCGAATTGACATATTTTGCAGTTTTTTCTGCCGTCTTGAGTATTCGTCCGCCAAATCCTATGACTTGTCCCGAAATGCTGTAGACAGGGAACATGACTCTGCCGAAGAAGCGGTCGTATCGCCGTTTTGTTTCCTCGTTGACTATGGTAAGTCCTGTGCGGGTCATGAAGTCGAGTTTGTAGCCGTCTCTCAGCGCCTGTTCTGTGAATGCATCGCGTTTTTCAAGGCTGTAGCCAAGTCCAAAGGTTTTTATTGCTTCATCGGTAAATCCACGTTCGCGGAAATATGAAAGTCCTATTGCTATGCCTTCGGGGTCGTTTAGCAGGTTGTTTTGGAAGTATTTTGCTGCATATTCGTTGAGCATGCGCATACTTTCGCGGTCATCGTTCTGCTGTTGCTCTTCGGGCGACAATTCCTTTTCTACGACTTCGATGCCATATTTTCTTGCGATGTATTTCAGTGCCTCGGGGTAGGTCATCTGCTCGTGCTCCATGACAAATCCGACTGCATTTCCAGATTTGCCGCAACCGAAGCATTTGTAAATTCCCTTTGCCGGACTTACTATGAAAGATGGAGTTTTTTCGTTGTGGAACGGACAGCAACCTATGTAGTTTACTCCGCGTTTCTTTATGCTCACGAAGTCCTGAACCACCTCGGCAATGTCGGCGGCGTCCATTATTCGGTCTATGGTAGTGCGGTCTATCATTCCAAACTCAAATTTAGCGATTGCAAAATTAAACTAAAAAACGGTACCGTTTGAAATTAGTTATTCACAATTTGGCGATGGGCGATGGACTGGTTTATTTCATTAATTCCAAAATCCTGCCGATTTTTTCCTCCATGCTTAAATTTCCATCAAACCAATGTATTTCTATGCCGTCGCGCTCCATCTTGCGGAACCATGTCATCTGGCGTTTTGCGAAACGATGGATGGAGGTATTCAGTTGCTCAAACATTTCGTCGTAACTGATTTTGCCTTGCAGATACCAAGCCAAGTACTTGTATTCCAGTCCGTAATATTCCAGACTTTCGTACGAAATGCCGTTTTTTACCAGCCGTTCCACTTCTTCGACCATTCCGTTTTCGAGGCGTTGTTTCAGTCGGGCTGTGATGCGGTCGCGGCGTTGTTCGCGGTCGAACAATATGCCGATGTTTAGCGAGTTTAGGTTTCGATTGCTAGTGGTGCAAAGAGGATTGCGCTTTGTGTATTCGGCAATCTCTATGGCACGGATTGCGCGCTTTGCGGTATCGTAGTCGCTGTTGTTGTTCAAAGGTTTGTATGTGCGTAGAATGATTTCAAGTTCTTCAAGCGATTTGTTTTCCAATGATTTACGCAGGTTGCTGTCTTCGGGGACATTCGGAAGATTGTAGTTTTTGAGAACTGATTCTATGTAAAGTCCTGTTCCTCCGCACAATACAGGAATCATTCCGCGTGAACGAATGTCGTCGTAGGCTTTGAAAAAGTCGCTCTGGTACTCAAAGACATTGTATTTTTCACCTGCATCAAGGATGTCAATGAGGTGGTAGGGGATAAGTGTACCGTCAATGGTGTATTCCTCAATATCCTTGCCTGTTCCTAAATCCATGCCTCGGTATACCTGACGGCTGTCGGCGCTGATGATTTCTGTTCCGATGGCTTTTGCAAGGTGTACGGCAACGCCAGTTTTTCCGCCCGCCGTTGCGCCCATTATGCTGATGAGGTTGTATTTAGTTTCCACGATTACTTAATGTTCAAATAGTTAATATATCCATTCTCGTTGGATGTTAGTTCTTCGTCTCCTGCATATATGATTTGCGACGATATAAGGTCCTTGCCGATAAGTTTACGGAAATAGTCTAGGTTCTTGTAAAAATCGGTATTTATTATCTGTGCAGATTTGATTTCGTATGCTTTCAACTGCAATCCATCTTCCTGTATTACATCAACTTCGTGTTGAGATTTGTCGCGATAGAAAAACAAGTTGTTGTCGGTTCCTTTGTTGTATATGTTTTTTATCATATCCCCAACAACCATATTTTCAAAGATTTCTCCTCTAAGCGGATGTGTGTTAAGTTGCTCTGTGGTACGAATGCCTAACAGATAGCATACTAGCCCCGAATCGTAGAAATATATTTTTGCTTTTTTTGTCAGACGTTTGCCGATGTTGCGGTAAAAAGGTCTCAAATGGAAAATTATATATGAAGCTTCGAGTACATTAATCCACGACTGTATTGTGTGTATTGATACTCCTATTTCATTTGACAGTCCGGAGGCGTTGAATTCCGTACCTACGCGCGCAGCACAAAGAACAACGAATCGTCTGAATTCATCCATATTCTTGATGTTCATAATCTGCATGATGTCGCGCTGCAAATATGTATTGTAATATTGTCGATATGCGTCTTGGGGCGGAATCTCCTTTGCTATAACTCCCGGATAGAAACCTCTTAGCATAATATTATCTGTACCTATGGATTTGTCGTTGTCTGTTAGTTCGGAAAATGATAGAGGAAGTAGTGTTAAAAGGGCGGCGCGTCCTGCCAGCGATTGTGTTATGTTCTGCATCAATGAAAAATTGTTGCTTCCAGTGATAATGTAATGCAGGTCAGGATTTTCGTCAACCATTACCTGGATTATGGAAAAAATCTCAGGCATATTTTGTGCTTCGTCAATAATAAGACACCCTTTCCCGATTAAAAATTCTTTTCGTCTGACAGCAAATTCATCGCGAACAATTTCATCTTCAAGGTTGATGTATGAATAGTCTGGAAAAGCCATTTTGCAAAGAGTAGTCTTGCCTGATTGGCGAGGCCCTGTCAGTACAAGCACTTGAAAGTAGTTGCTTAATCGCAAAAGTTCTGTTTGTAAGTCTCTGTTATACATGTGTTTATGTGTTTGTTTGTCAAAATTGAAGTATAACTTCACTTTTGGCAAAAGTACAAAATTAAAATGTAACTATAACAAAACCGAAAATTATTTTTTACATTTACCAATTAATTTGATATAATTGCAATTTAAATGAATTTTTAGTATGAAAAAATCGATTTTCTTATTGTTCGCAATCGTTTCCGCAGCGGGAATGATTGCGATTAGCGGATGCGATAGACCAGAAACTTACACGGTTACTTTCAATCCCAACGGCGGTACAGGCACGATGCAGCCCCAGACCTTTACCGAGGGCGAGGCACAGGCACTTACGCGCAATGCCTTTACCTACGACGGCTACACTTTTACGGGCTGGAATACCGTGCAGGGCGGCAGCGGTGCTTCTTATCCCGATGGATATACCCTGACCGCAACCGCCGATATGACCTTGTACGCGCAGTGGACAAGCAATGGCACAAATCCGACACCAAGTCCAAGTCCTACACCTGGACCAGCGTCCCCAAACACCCTTAACGGACACGAGTTTGTTGACCTCGGTTTGCCAAGTGGACTATTGTGGGCTACCTGTAATGTGGGTGCAAATACGCCAGAAGAATACGGCGACTACTTTGCTTGGGGCGAAACCGCACCCAAGGAAACCTATAGTTGGAGTACCTATAGATATTGTAATGGTGGAGATGGATACAATACACTCACCAAGTATTGCAACAATGCCGAATATGGCAACAACGGCTTTACCGACAACTTGACCACCCTTGAAGCAAGCGATGATGCCGCCACCGCTAACTGGGGAGCAGGCTGGCGTATGCCGACAAGAGAAGAAATGCAGGAGTTGTTTGATAATTGCACTCACGAGTGGACAACACAAAACGGTGTAAGCGGACGATTGTTCACTGGACCTAACGGCAATTCAATCTTCCTGGCCGCTGCCGGCTACCGCGTCGATAGTGGCCTCGACAATGCCGGGTCCTACGGCCTCTACTGGTCGTTGTCGCTCTATACGGGCAGCCCTTACGGCGCGTGGCACCTCTACTTCTATTCGGGCACTTACGACATGAACGGCACTTACCGCTGCCTCGGGCTATCCGTGCGGCCCGTGTGCGTGTCGGTCCAGAACTAAATGGATTTACGAATTACGATTATAGATTTACGGCAGTCGGCTTTGTTCGGCTGCTGTTTTTTTTGTTCAACAGCATTGCGTTAAAATCTTTGTGAGCAGGTTGTTTGTCGGTGTGCGCCTTTCCGTATTTTTGCACTCGATGAAAATGAGACTTATATTTTTGCTTTCGTGTATTTGTTTTGCTTCGCTTGTGTCGGCGCAGAGCGATACGGTGCGCACGGTTGTCGCCAAGCAGGGCGATGGAATCTACAAGATTCTACGCGAAAACGGTTACGAGGCAAAAGATTACTACCATGATTTTCTTGAGATAAACAAGGATAAAATTCAGCAGGAAGACCAGTTGATTCTTGGCGAGACATACATTTTGCCCCGTAAGCATGAAATTGCTGGACCCGAGCATGTTGTGGTTATCGATACAGTGCCACAGGTTTGCGTTAAGCCAGATTCGGACTCACTTCTTGATTCTATCCCGCCAGTTTGTATTCTCGATACGACATCGTCACCTATGCCACAGGTCAAGATGGAGCTCCGCATTGCAGATACGATAAAGGGTACTGCGTTGAAGGGGGCAATTTTCTATCTTATTGCTGGTCATGGCGGTCCCGACCCGGGAGCGACTTCATACGTTGATGGCGTTATGATTTCGGAGGATGAGTATGCATACGACATAACTTTGCGTCTTGCAAGGTGCATCGAGGAGCAGTCTGGAAAGGTCTATATGATAATTGATGACCCTGATGATGGTATACGTAGTGGTAAAATCCTAAAGATTGACTACGACGAATATTGTTACCCTGGTGTTGAGATAAGTCGCGACCATACTACTCGTCTTGTGGAGCGTGCCGAGGCGGTGAACAAGTTGTATTATGCCAATAAGACGACAAAATATCAGAGAGTGGTTGAAATTCACATAGATTCGCGTAATAGTGCCACGCGGGTAGATGCGTTTTTCTACTATTGTCACGGCAGTACCAAGGGCAAGGCACTTGCCGAAAGGATGTACAATGTGTTCCGTCAGAAATATGCTAAGTTCCAGCCCAATCGTGGTTATTTTGGTTCGGTGGAAGAACGCAATTTGTTAGTTATCAGAAAGGTAATTCCGCCGGCAGCATTCATGGAAGCAGGAAATATAAACAATGAGCGTGACCGAAAGCGTCTGCTCGATCCAAACAACCGTCAGGCATTGGCAAATTGGTTGTGCGAAGCGTTAAAACAGGATTATAAGGCAAACCAGTAGGCGCACAATTATTGTGCACCTACTGCAATTTTGTCATGTTTTGTCGCATGGCAGAATTTTTGAAAGGGTGGGGTGTCTTTTTATTTAAATTGATATGGAAAACGATAACATACAGGAAGAAATGAAGGTTGAAGAAGCAACTGAAAATGTTGAGAATAAGGAAGTAGAAACAACTAACGAAAGCGAAGTCCAGACATCTGAATCCGAAAAAAAGGACGATGCCGAAGCAGAACATGGCAAGAAGAAAAAGTCACGTTTCGGATTTTCTGACAGGAAACTGAAGGAAGAATCGGCAGAGTCGAACCGCAAGTTGGAGGAACTTCAGGACAAGTATATGCGTCAGGTGGCAGAGTTTAGCAACTTTAAGAAGCGTACTGCAAAGGAAAAGTTGGAGTTGCGCGAAAGCGTGAAGGCATCGATGCTGCATGACTTTTTGCCAGTAATTGATGACATAGACCGTGCAATGGAACATTTGTCAAGTTCCGATATCGAAGCGACCAAGGAAGGTGTAAAGTTGATTTACCAGAAGTTTATGGATTATCTGAAATCGCAGGATTTGACAGAGATCCAGGCAATGGGCGAGGATTTTAACACCGACTTTCACGAGGCAGTCACACAGTTCCCAGTCGAGGACGAGGCCAAGAAGGGAAAGGTTATCGATGTGATTCAGAAGGGCTACAAGATTAACGACAAGGTTGTCAGATATTCAAAAGTTGTCGTAGGTCAGTAGGAGGATAAATATGGAAAAGAGAGATTATTACGAAGTGCTCGAGGTCGCCAAAAATGCGACCCCCGAAGAGATAAAGAAGGCATATAGAAAGAAAGCGATTCAGTACCACCCTGATAAAAATCCGGGCGACAAGGAAGCCGAGGAGAAGTTTAAAGAGGCGGCAGAGGCATACGAGGTGCTTAGCAATCCCGACAAGCGTGCCCGTTACGACCAGTTCGGACATGCAGGTATGGGCGGTGCAAGCGGATTTGGTGGCGCTGGCGGATTTTCTATGGAGGATATTTTCTCGCGTTTCGGCGATGTGTTCGAAGGTGCTTTTGGCGGCGGTTTCAGCAGTTTCTTTGGCGGTGGCGGAAGTCGTGGCGGAGGCAGACGTGCCGTGAATCGTGGCACCAACCTGCGTGTTACTGTAAAGTTGACACTCGAGGAGATTGCTAATGGTACAACCAAGAAGATAAAGGTAAAGAAATATGTTCCTTGTTCTGCTTGCCATGGCACTGGCGAAAAGGACGGCAATTCGAATTCAACTTGTCCGACCTGTAATGGTCGTGGCGTGCAGACGCGTGTAATGCATACTATGCTCGGTCAGATGCAGACAAGCACAACTTGCTCTACCTGTGGAGGTTCGGGCAAGGTTATAAAGGATAAATGTACTTCGTGCTACGGCGAGGGAATAGTTTCGGGCGAAGAAACCATAGAACTGAAAATCCCTGCTGGAGTATACGAAGGAATGCAACTTTCGATGGAAGGCAAGGGCAATGCGGCACGTCATGGCGGTATAAACGGCGATTTGCTGATTGCAATCCAGGAAATCGAACATCCTGAACTAAAGCGTGAAGGAATAGACCTTGTCTATAATTTATATATAGGTATCCCCGATGCAATCTTAGGTTGCAGTGCCGAAATCCCAACAATTGGCAGCAAGGTGAAGATAAAGTTAGAACCTGGAACACAGTCGGGAAAGACATTAAGATTGAAAGGCAAGGGGTTGCCAGACATTAACGGCTATGGTCATGGCGATTTGCTGGTTAGGATTAATGTTTTCATACCAAACGATGTAAGCAAAGAAGACAAGAAATTGCTGGAGCAGATGCGCGAATCCGAATCATTTAACCCGCAAAGCAAGCGAAACGAGTCTTTCTTTTCTAAACTGAAGAATGCGTTTCGTGGAATGGCATAGTGTTTTAGTCTATAATATTTGTTGTTTTGTATTATATTTAAAAACTTTTCAACCGGCATGCAATAAAAAATATTCTGCTGCGTTTTATGAGAGTTTTTAAACTTTATGTATTTTTGCGACAAAATATTCTAATATGATAAGAAGAATTTCGTTTTTGACAATAATTATTGCACTTGCATGCACTAGCGTTTATTCTCAGACAATTGGTGGTGGTGGAAATGGAAAAGGTAATGGTACTACCATTGACGGACGTAATGCTCCTAATACTATTTCAACGGCAGTTTCGTTCTTGACGATTGCTCCTGATACAAGGGCTGGAGGTCTTGGTGATGCTGGTGTGGCTACAACTCCTGATGGAAATTCGCAGCATTGGAATCCTTCAAAGTATGTGTTTATTGAGAATGATTTTGGTGTGTCAATGTCGTATACGCCATGGCTGAGAGCGTTGACTTCGGATATGAACCTTGGATATTTGGCAGGTTACTATAAGTTTAATGCTCAGAATGCTATCGGTGCGTCATTGTTGTTTTTTGACCTTGGTAATATGGTTTTCAAGGATGTAAACAATGTGACCTTGATGAATTTCCGTCCGCGTGAATTTTCGCTCGATATTTCATACGCACGTTTGCTTGCAAAGAACTTCTCCGGTTCGGTTGCCATGCGTTTCATATATAGTAACCTTACTGGTGGCCAAGATATAGGACAGGTTCAGTCGAAAGCCGGAACTTCTGTTGCTGCCGATGTTTCGTTCTACTACAAGAATGATGACATTATGACAGGCAACTTGAAATCTTCGGTTATGTGGGGTTTGAACATCTCTAACATCGGTTCCAAGATTTCTTACACTTCGAACGAAAAGCGCGATTTCATCCCAACAAATTTCCGTACTGGCGTAGGTTACATGCTTAGTTTTGATGAACACAATGATCTGCTTATTACATGCGATTTCAACAAGTTACTAGTTCCGTCTTCACCAACATATTATCAACCAGGTGAGGTGCTACCTAGCGGCGATACTGTAAAGGCAGGTGGTGAGCAGCATATCAAGTATGGTAAGGATCCTAATGTCTCGGTTCCTGCAGCATTGTTTACTTCGTGGTGGGATGCTCCAGGTGATGCTACCCCATTTGTACATAATGGAAAAACTTCACGTTTCCGCGAAGAATTGGCAGAAATAACTTTGTCTCTAGGTTTAGAGTACTGCTATTCAAAGCAGTTTGCAGTACGTGTTGGTTATTTCCACGAACATGCATATAAGGGCAACCGCAAGTATGTCACTGTTGGTGCTGGATTGAGACTCAATGTTTTTGGACTTGATTTTGCATACTTGATACCTGTAACTCAGGCAAATCCATTGCAGAATACCTTGAGGTTCACTTTGACTTTCGACTTTGGCGGAATTGCAAAGGAACAGCGTGATGCAAAGAAGGCAGAAAAAGAAGCAAGGAAATCATAATGTACAGGATAGGAATCGGTTACGATGTACATAAGTTAAAGGATGGTTTGGATTTCTTCTTAGGAGGAATCCAAATTCCTTATAATAGGGGCTGTGTGGCGCATTCGGATGGCGATGTGCTTATTCATGCAATGTGTGATGCCTTGCTTGGTGCCGCTAACCTGCGTGACATCGGTTTCCATTTTCCCGACAGCGACCCGAAATACAAGGGTATCGACAGCAAAAAACTCCTGAAGGAAACATACCGTCTTGTTAAAGAAAAGGGATATGTATTAGTTAACATAGATTCTGTAATTTCTTTGCAGAAACCAAAGGTAAAGGATTTTATTCCAGAAATGCAGAAGACGCTTGCCGAAGTTCTTGGCGTTGACGAATCGCAGGTGTCGGTTAAGGCAACGACAACCGAAGGTCTAGGTTTTGAGGGGCGCGAGGAGGGGATAAGCGCACAAGCAATAGCGATGATAAAGAGGATATAATTGGCAAAAAGGCGAATAGTTTGAAAGTCATTATGGTTTCAAGCATTTGAGACAGCGAGCCTGTTAGTCCAACCCTGAAACATAGAAACTGCGTACTTCGACTACGCTCAGCACAAGCAAGCCATAGAAACCAGGAACACTTAAACTGGCGAAGTCAAACAGACGGCACTGCCACATAAACTTTTTTATTTTCTCCCTTGTTGTATAATTTATTTAGTGTATATTTGCAGAATTATATAATATAAGTTAAGTATGAGAATTAATATCAGAGTTTGTTTCAGAATAATAGTTGCATGCTTGATATCTTGCATGACAACTGTTATGGTTTCCAATGCCCAGACAATAGGCGGGTTGACTTTGTATCCTGAGAGTGTCGAGACATTGCAGGACAATCCTACGGGATTTGACGACCCGTTGGTAAACGGAAATGGTATAAATATTCCCGGTAATGCAGAAACTGAGAACAACTTCACTATTTCCGAAAAGGATTTCCAATATGGAATATCGGCTGAAGCAGGTTTCAGTTCGTTGAGCAAGTACTTGAACGTACCGCTTTCGATTGGCTACAAGGGTTTCTATCTAACAGTAGCAATTCCATTCTACATCCAGAAGAAGGCAAAATATTCGCATGGTTATGTTGCTGCATACGGAGGTTTGGGTGACATTAGTGCCGAAATCTCCTACAAGTTCCAGTCGCAGAAGTTCTTCGAGTCGTTTTCTGTAACATCGTCATTTCCTACTGGAAACCAGAACAGAACGGTAAAGGGCTACATAGTGCCAATGGGAACTGGTAGTTTCGATTTCATCTTTTCGAACTCTTTCCAGTACAGACATGCATATTTCAGAGTGTACAACAATTTGTCGTATCGTTTGAGCGGAAAGTGCAAGCGCGACATTACGCTGTCTGTTCCGTATTATGATGAAGAAAGCATATTGCGTTCTGGAAACGAAATGGTTAACTATGTTACTTCGAACGGAAATTTCTTCTCTTGCAACACGTCGTTTGACTACCCTGTTTTGAGTTGGCTGTCGTTGCATGCAGGTTTTGCCGTTATGAATAGTTCTGCAGGTACTATATATCACAAGCACACTTATTCGTGGAACGACGAAGTTAATGAGTTCCCGACAGCAAAGTCAAATCAGGCATATACATCCATTGATGTCAGGGGTGCAATAGCATTCTCGTATTGGGGTATCGACCTTATGTGCGTGGTTGCCCAGCCGGTTTATGTTAAAACAGAAAACCAGAACATCAAGGATAGTCAGAAGTTTAATTTTTACATAAAGTTGTCTAAGAAAATATTCTAATAAGATATGAAAAGAAGTTTGATTCTTGTTTTATTGGCGGCATTGTCATTAGTATTCGTAGCAGGATGCCATAAGGATCCGCTGGACATGGGAAAGGTCGGTTTCCTTCGCCTTGAACTGAGGAAGGGTTACAAGACTATGAACAAAGGTTCTGTCGAATCGTTTTATGCTAAGGTTACTGTGGTTTATAGCGACGAAGATGAGATTGTATACAACTGCTTGTTTTCCGACCCAGGCAATACTGGCATCTATTCAAACGACATTAATGAGGGCGACAGATTGTATGTCCGTAAGAATGTAGAGTTCCGTCTTATAATCGAGGCCGATATCGATGGCTATCATGTCATAGGCGAGTCGGGGACAATGATGTTCGATGATGATGTTGATTTGTCGTCAATAGAGATAGTGCTTCGTGCTGGACAGACCAGAATTGCGATATATGCACCCAAGGATGATGAAATCTTTGGAAACTATGTTGTCGCATACGGCGAAATTCTTGAAAACGTAAGTCAGATGCCAATACGCGAGGCAGGTATTATGTGCGTGCCTAAGTCGGTTTACGACACTTACGATACGCCAGAAGCGTTTACATTTGAGAATGAGAATAATAGTAGTTCATGGTTTACTGAATTCTATTTTTCGGAGCAGGATGAACCTGATGTGATCGAAGATATGCCGTCAATATCCAAGTTTTCTGTTGTTATACGAGGACTTGAACCTAATACAAGATATTGCATGAGGGCATTCACTTTTTCGGAGGGAGATACTGCTATTAACTATTGCTACAGCCGTGTAATAGAGTTCTCTACCAATAACAATGTTGCACATGATATAAGTGTTATTACAAACGATGCAGGTAATGTCACAATGGAAAGCGTTGATGTTGCAGGTCGTGTTGTAGTACTTGATGGAATTCCTGCTGATAGCGTCGAGAATATGGGATTCATTTTCGATACGTATGAAAATTATATTGCAAATTCCTCTTCTCTTGACTATTACAGAAATAATATGTTTACGTATCCAGCATCGGAAATAAGAACACAGGATGACATCATAGCATTCAGTGCTACCGTTAGTGGATTGCAGGAAGGTGCTTCATACGTGTTCAGGGCTTACGCAGTATTCCGCGAGCAACCTTATTATGGCAGTGTGAAGATGTTTGCCGTACTGCAGAATCCAGAGAATATCAGGTTGCAGGCCGATGAAACTACATCTGTACTTACTGCTTCGTATGTAGATTTGCAGGGTAGCATTTTGAATGATGCCGGCTACGAATTTTCGGAAATAGGTTTCAAGTACATATTCAGTGATGCTGGTTCTGCTGTGGCAAGTGCAGAAGACCTTACTGGCACTGCCGCAGGTTCGGTAATGTCCGGTCGTTTCTCGGCACGAGTAAACCTTCCTATCGTTAACAAGATTATGTACTACGCACCTTACGCAATAACTACAACAGGTTA
The DNA here is from genome assembly GCA_017651185.1 of Bacteroidales bacterium. GTDB lineage: Bacteria > Bacteroidota > Bacteroidia > Bacteroidales > ML635J-15 > Bact-19. The sequence continues at coordinate 130,363 of JAGCDJ010000042.1, forward strand.
CATTGTATATGGCGACTTGTCATCGGCAGTGTCGATTGAACCTGCAAATGTTCCAAGCATTTCTATGGATCCTCAGCAGAGTGTCAGCGATATTACACCTCATTCAATGGTGGTAACATGCAACGTTGATGCAAACGGTAGAAGCGATTGCGAGTGCGGAATTGTTTTTGTGACTGATACTGCTGACCATGCATCGTACGATACAGTAAGAAAAGTTGCTTATTCAAGCGGAACTGAAGAATTTACGCTCAACGGATTAAGAAAGGGTACAAACTATACATATTGGGCATACGTAAGGGTTGTAGATGAATTTATAACAACTGATCAATACTCAGTTACTACTTCGCAGGAGGGCGATAGAGGTCCTGGTGGAGGTATAATTTTCTATGCCGACGATAATAATGGTTTTGCATTGGAGTATATCATGCCTTCAACTCTGGGAGGTGATGACATGGAAATTGGTGATAGTGCAGTATGGGGTTCTACAGCAGGCATTGCCCTGAATACCGATGCTCCTAGTTCTATTACAGTTTCCGGTATGACAAACACCGAAGCAATTGTAAGTTATCATACAGGCATTGGTTTCACTGATGAATATGCTGCACTGAAGTGCTATCAGTCGACACAAGGCGGTAAGAACGACTGGTATCTGCCGACAAGTGTTGAGATGCAGGCGTTGGTAGATTATGTTGGAGAAGAATTGTATTCGACATTCGGTGGATTCTGGACTTCTGACGAGAATAGTGCTACAAATGCGGTAGCATTTATATCCTCTCAGACAACATATTCATCGCAGTCGGCTCTAAAATCTACCTTGTATAATTACATTATGGTACGAAGATTCTAGTTTTGAGTTGATATAACTATATAAAAAAGGACTGTCAAATGGCAGTCCTTTTTGTTGCATCGAAGATTAAACTATACGATTTCGCAAATCTGTTACTTTCCCTTGTTTTTTAGTAAGTCGAATATGTCCTGAACTGTTTTCATCTTCTCTATTTCAGCATCGCTAATTTCGATGTCAAATTGTTCTTCTAGGTCAAGTACAATGTCAACAACACGGGCTGAATTGATTTTCAGGTCGTCTTTTAGGTTCATTTCTGGTTTGAAATTATCCCAAATCTTATCGTCAAAAGTGTATTTTTTTAGAATTCCTTTGATTTTTTCTTCCATGACTATATAAAATTATGTAATATTTTTCCTGTTATCGATTCCTTGCATTTTAGCAATTCTGCTGGTGTGCCTTCAAAGACAAGATTTCCGCCATCCTTTCCGCCATCGGGACCAAGGTCAATAATCCAGTCGGCAAACTTGATGACTTCGGGATTGTGCTCGATTATTATCAATGTGTGACCTTTCTGGCGCATGATTTCCATGGCTTTCAGCAATTTGTTGATGTCGTGGAAGTGCAGTCCTGTGGTCGGTTCATCAAAGATGAAGATTGTAGGTTCTGAATTTTCCATGCTGAGGAAGGTCGCCAGTTTGATTCTTTGGCTTTCACCACCGCTGAGCGTACTCGATGGCTGTCCCATTTTCAGGTAGCCAAGTCCTACGTTGATGTAGTTCTGAAGCAGAGAAACAATGTTCTTTTCCAGTTTGCCATCTCCTTGCGCGAAAAAGTCAACGGCTTCCTTTATGCTCATTTCCAGAATGTCGTATATGTTCTTGTCGCGGTACTTTATTTCTAGGATTTCGTCCTTGAAACGCTTGCCGTTGCATGCTTCGCATACGAGGTGAATATCCGACATAAACTGCATTTCTACCGTTATTTCGCCTTCTCCCTGACAAACTTCGCAGCGTCCGCCTTCGGTGTTGAATGAAAAGTGCGATGCCTTCAAACCATTTAGTTTGGCGGTCTTTTGCTCTGCGTAAAGTTTTCGTATTTCATCAAATGCCTTGATGTAAATTGCAGGATTTGAACGGCTTGATTTTGCTATTGGATTCTGGTCGACATATTCTATGTTCTTAATCATTTTTATGTCGCCTGAAATTTTGTCGAAGTCGCCGGTTTTGTCTGCAGAAACGCCAAGTTCTCGGCGTATGGCAGGGTAAAGTATGCCCTTTACAAGGCTTGTCTTTCCCGAACCGCTAACGCCAGTGATGACCGTAGCCACATTGAGCGGGAAAGTTACCGTAATGTTCTTCAAATTGTTAAGGCGGGCACCTTCTATTTTTATGGAATTACGCCATTTCAGCGGTTTGTCATTCTTGGGATTCTGCAGTTCGCCACGAAGATATTTTGCTGTAAGCGTGTCTGCTTTCTCCAATTTCTTTATATCGCCTTCAAAAACAACTTCGCCGCCAAATTCTCCAGCAAGCGGACCTATATCGATTATGTGGTCGGCAGCACGGATTATCGCTTCGTCGTGTTCTACAACGACAACTGTATTTTTCTTGTCGCGAAGTTTCTTAAGTATTGTTATGAGGTTCTGTGTGTCGCGTTCGTGCAAACCAATGCTAGGTTCGTCAAGTACATACAGTGAACCGACAAGTCCCGAACCGAAGACTGTTGCCAAGCTCATACGCTGCGATTCTCCGCCCGAAAGTGTTGATGCAGAACGATTAAGCGTAAGGTAACCTAGACCTACTTCCATCATCGATTCCAACCTTACGCGTATTTCTTCACGCAGGCGTGATGATGCTTGCTCGTCAAACTCATTTAGTTCCAGATTGTTGAAAAAAGCAACGAGTTCGCTTATTGGCATGTCGATGAGGTCTCCGATGTTTTTCCCGTTGATTTTGACATAAAAAGCTTCTTTTTTCAAGCGTTTGCCATGGCAGTCGGGACAAGTGGTTTTGCCTCTGTATCTTGATATTAGCACACGGTTTTGGATTTTGTACTTCTGCGTTTCAAGATAGTCGAAGAAATCGCGGATTCCGTATATTCCATGTGCCTTGTCGCCGTTCCATAATATGTCTTTTTCATCGTCAGTCAGCTGATAATAAGGACGATGTATTGGAAATTTGATTTTTGCGCTGTTAATCATGAAGTCGTGATTCCATTGCTTCATGACATCGCCGCGCCAGCAGAAAACGGCGCCATCGTAAATGCTCATTCCCTTGTTTGGAATCACTAGGTCTTCGTCGATGCCGAGAATTTTTCCAAAACCTTCGCAGGTAGGGCATGCTCCTATGGGATTGTTGAAACTGAACAGGTTGACTGTCGGTTGCTCGAATGTTATGCCGTCGGCTTCGAAGCGGTTGGAGAATGAATGCTGTATTAGCGTTTCGCCATATTCGTAAACGAAGCATTCGCCTTTTCCCTCGAAAAATGCTGTCTGCACCGAGTCTGCTATTCGTCCCACAAGTGTTTCTTCTGGTTTCACTGTTAGGCGGTCGAGGACTATATGTATTGTTTCGCACAAGCCCTTTACATCGGTTATTTCATCGGTGCGTTGCATTTCGCCATTGCAGACGAATCTTGTATAGCCTTGCTTGGCAATAAGCGAAAGTTGTTCGCCTTTCTTTTGCTTTGTGTTGAATGTGTACGGGAAGCAGATAAGCACCTTTGTGCCTTCTGGCATCGATGTTATCTTATTGATTACATCGTTGGTGCTGTGGCTTTTTACTTCCTGTCCCGAGATTGGCGAGTAGGTTTTTCCGATTCTTGCGAACAAAAGTTTCAGGTAGTCGTAAATTTCGGTTGATGTGCCGACGGTGGAGCGTGGATTTCGGGTGTTTACCTTTTGGCGGATGGCGATTGTTGGCGGAATGCCATCGATGAAATCGACTTCGGGTTTGTGCATCTTGCCTAAAAACTGTCGGGCATACGATGACAAACTTTCCACATATCTGCGTTGTCCTTCGGCAAATAGAGTGTCGAATGCCAATGATGATTTTCCCGAACCAGATAGCCCTGTTATTACCACAAGTTTGTTGCGTGGTATTTCAAGGCTAATGTCCTTTAAGTTGTTCACTTTTACGCCTTTCAGCGTAATAAATTCCTTGTCTGCCATTTCCTTCGCCAAAAATTTTGCAAAGTAAGCAATTTTTTTGCGAATAGTTTTCTACAATTTAGTGTTTCTCTTCAAATGGAGTCGAAGATTTTGGAAAAAGGAAGCGTTTGTACAATTGGGCATTGTTGTTCCAGATGCTGAAACGAGTTCAGCATGAACTGTGTTAATTACCAAATATTTTTTGAAAAATTTTCATCGTACATTTTGTTGCCAGTCATAATAGCGAATATTTGTTTTATAAGTTTGTTTACCAGTGCAATACGTATTACCTTGTTTGC
>JAGCDJ010000043.1 GCA_017651185.1 Bacteroidales bacterium
GGACGGCGGGTTTCAACTATTGTAAGACCTTCGATGTCGCGTGGGCAAACGAAAGCAACGGCAAAGTCAGCGTCTGTATCCTTGTAGCCCGAACCTGGGAGGATGAATATTTCGTCTGATGCTGCAACACCGCAAATCATAACCTTAGCACCGCGAACAACGATACCGTCGGCGCGTCTTTCAACGATGTGAACATTGCTGTCGAGGCATGGCTGTTGATGTGGCTTCAAACTACGGTTACCCTTTGCGTCGGTAAGAGCTGCTGCGCAGAGGATTCCGCGTTCCTGTGCCGAAAGTATCCATGCTTTCAGTCTTTCCTGATAGTTGGTGCCAAATTCGGCATCGATGTCGTGGGTAACAGCCCACATTACATTCTGTGCATTCCAGCCAACGCAGGTTCCGCCCGAGCAGGTACCTGTCTGACGGTACATTTCACGTTTCATGCGTGCGTTGTTCATAATGTCCTCGAGGGTTCTCATCATGCTGTTGAAACGCATAATCGGCTTTCCTGTGAAATCGGAAACAGTTGTGAAGATGTCCTTCTTTTCTTCGCAAGCAGCGCCATCGTATGCGCGTGCGTGACTTTCAACTGTACGGCGAGTTGCTGGGTGGGTTGTAACATCGGTGATTAATTCTCCATTCTTGTAGATATTTGGTCTCATTGCCTTGAGAGCTGCCAAATACTGTTCACGTGTTCTTATCATAATTTTAAATTTTGTTTGATTAATTTTGATTGGCAAAGATAAGTAATATTTACGATTTACGAAATACGATTTACGATTTTTAAATGGACCGCTATCTTTGCCTGTAACAGAGATTTCTATCTAAACCATTGCTTTACTGGGACATCGAATCCTGCTCCGCGCATATAATTGTAGGTTGCGAGATTCAGGCCGCGCTCGAAGCGGCTCCAGTCGGGTGAACCGTTGCAGGTAAACGGGATTTCGTTGTTGGCGAAAGTGCCTGTGGGTTGGGGGACATGCTTTGCTCCGAATTGCTGTGGGTTTTGTCCCGAAATGGAGTGGCAGGTCATTGCATAGCGATGCCAGAATGCCGATTGAATAAGCCCTTCCTCAAAGAATTGTCGCACAGTGTCGAGGCTCTCGTAGAGTTCCTTTTCGGTTTGACTTGGAAAACCGTACATTAGGTAGGCGTGCACCATGATTCCGTTGTTGGCGAAGTTGCGCAGGGTTTCGCGCACTGATTTAACGCTTATGCCCTTGTTTATGAGTTTCAGCACCCTTTCCGATGCGACTTCGATGCCACCGCTGACGGCAATGCATCCGCTTTGTGCCATCAGGAAGCAAAGTTCGTTGTTGTATGCCGATTCGAAACGGATGTTTGTCCAGTAGCTGACGGTCATTTTGCGTTTCAGGATTTCTTCCGAAAGACTTCGTAAGGTGGTTGGCGGTGCTGCTTCATCAACAAAGTGGAAGCCCGAAATGCCAGTCTGTTTTATTATGCCTTCCATGCGGTCGGCAATTATGTTGGCTGGTGCATGGTCGTAGCGACAGATGTAGTCGAGAGTAGTGTCGCAGAAAGTGCATTTTGCCCAGTAGCAACCATGTGCAAGCATCATTTTGTTCCAATGTCCGTTGCTCCAGAGCTGCTGCATTGGGTTTGCGGTGTCGGCGGTGTCGAGGTAGAGTTCCTTTCGTATTCCATCGAGGCAGGGCGTTCCCCAGTCGCTGAACGCTATGTTTTCCTTGCTGTCGATGTTTATGCGCTCGATTTTGCTGTCGTTGCCAAGACGCATTGTCCTTACAAGTTCACCGCCCGTCAACAGTCGTTCGAGTGGCAGTTCTCCATCATCGAATGTTATGGTGTCAACGTAATTGAATATGTGCGTGTCGGAAAGTTGTCGCAGTTCGGTGCTGACATATCCGCCGCCCATGGTTATGTGCATTTCGGGGTATTTCTGCTTGATGTATTGGGCGCATCTCAGTCCACCGTACAAGTTTCCGGGGAACGGAATCGAAAGCCCGATGTGTGTGGGTTTTGTCGCTGTGATTTTTTGTTCTAGCAGTTCCAACATCCATTGGTCGATGAGGTTAGGCGACTTTTCGAGTTCTTCGTTTAGCGGAGTGAAGTCGCTTAGGCTACGGCAGAGTTTTTCGGCGTAGCGCACCATTTCGAAGTGCGGACTTATGCATTGCTGTATAACATTGCCAATGTCCTCGATGAAGAGTGTACATAGGTATTGTGCGCGGTTGTAAGTCCCTGATGTTCCGTAGTCCCATTCAAGATCTTCGGGATTTGGCAGTCGCTTTTGGTTAACCCAGAAATTTGTATTTGCAAACAGTTGTGCGAATGTATTGTCACGACCTTGCAGGAATCGTTTCACAGGTTCCACCCATTTTGTGTAGAAGTCCTTGTTCGACAGGATTATCCTTATGTTTATGGCTTTCTTCCCCGACACATGCACACCTTCCGCCGCATCGAAAATCTGTGTTATGGAATCTTTGGTTAGAATCTTGTCTATTAGTTCGATACCAAGATCCATCTGGTCGCATTCTATGCCTATTTTGCGCAGGTATCCGGTTAGTTGTTCTGTCGCTGGATATGCGGTGTTGATTTGCGTGAGCGGTGGCGTTATGAGCAGGATGTGCATAAGTGTGGTAAACTATTTTTTTGTTCTATTTTGGGTCATATATTTGGTCACAAAGATAATTGTTTTATTTCTAAAAATATAAATGGGAAAATAGGGGAAATTATTGGAAATTTTCCTCTATTTTATTTTTTGTTGTATCTTTGCAACGCGAAAAAAATATAAGAATATGAATATAGAACCGACACCAACATTGGATCCTATGAAGCAAACAGAAGCCATTCGGATGCTTACTGATTCTAAGCTACAGCCGCTATTTCGGAAAATAAGCGACGAGTATCTATATTGGAACAAGGTTAAATATTTGGTGCCAAAAGATATTGATAAGCAGGTATTTTGGCAAGCCGTGAAGATTCAGAGAAATTTGAATGCTCAAAATGTAAAGTTCGGCAATTATGTATTTCATTTTACCGTTACAAAGAATATGCTGGCTTTGCTTCATGACTTTGACATGAACTTGGGTGGTAGTTTGGGAACAAAAAGTATTATACCAACTACAGATAAGAACTATTATTTGATTAGTTCTATTATGGAGGAGGCAATTGCTTCAAGTCAAATGGAAGGCGCATCGACAACGCGGAGAATAGCAAAAGATATGCTTCGTAAGCAGTTGAAACCTGTAAATAAAAGTCAGCAGATGATTGTAAATAATTACGAGACTATCGGTAAGATTTCGAAGAACAAGCAATCTGACTTTTCCGTTGGGGCTTTGCTTGACATACACCGTACCATTGCCAAAAAAACATTGGACAATTCTGAGGATGAGGGCGTGTTCCGTAAGAACAACGACATTTATGTGGTTGATGGTATTACTGGTTTTGTCGCGCATACTCCGCCTCCATACACGGAGATTGATGCTATGATTAAAGATCTTTGCGAGTTTGCTAATGCTGATGACAGTGAAAATTTTATACATCCTATAATCAAGGGTATCATAATTCATTTTGTACTAGCATTTATTCATCCGTTTGTTGATGGTAACGGCAGGACGGCAAGGTCGTTGTTTTATTGGTATATGATAAAGAAAGGCTATTGGTTGACTGAGTATCTGTCAATTTCAAGAATTATATATACCAATAAGAAATCATACGAAAAGGCATATCAGTATGTAGAAAATGATGATGACGACTTGTCGTATTTCATTCAATATCATCTTGATGTGATGAAAAAGGCATTTGATGATTTGAAATCGTATCTGCAACGAAAGATTGATGAGCAGCAGAATGTCATTCGTTTTAGCGGTATTTTAAATGTTAATGAACGACAAAGGTATTTAATAAGAACTATTGTTGAGAACAAACGGACACTTTTTACACCCAAGGAATTGGCAACACAGTTTAGTGTTACAACAAAAACTGCAAGATCTGATTTGCAAGAATTGGTGGAAATGGGCTATTTGGTAGCAACAAATCTGAATAAGAGGGCTATTGGGTATATAAAGTCAAGCGAGTTTGAAATGCTGTTACAAAAATCAACAAACAAGCAATAAGGGAAATTAGGGGAAATTAAGAGAAAATTTCCCTTAATTTCTATGTTCCTTTACTTTTCCCAACCTTCAAATACCTCTTCGCCGTACTGGTTGTGTTCGTTTTCGCCGTGAAGCGGTTTCCAGACTTGTGCGAAGAAAGGATTGCCCTTGGCAATTTCGTCGTAATTCCATGGTGTGGGCAGACATTCGGGACACCAGTGGCCACCTTCGAGCACCAGCACTGGAGATGCCTTGAACTTGTGTCCGAACTGGCATTCCCATTCGAGTGGAGTGCGGAAGTCGCCTTTCTCCATTGTTTCGCTCAGACATTTGCCTCCACGGAATTCCGCAGCCTTGCGCATGTCGTCGATAGTCCATTCGCTGCGAGGTTTCTGCTCGTCGTAGCCATGGTCTATTTTTACGATGTCGGTTTCGCTCGGGTGGGAGAGATCCTGATGTTTCCAGTCGGGAATTGCCTTGTAGCGTTCCAGCGAACCGTAGTATGCTGATATTCTTTGCTTTTCGTTGTGTTTAATCCACCATTGAGTTCCCCATTTCTTCTTATATGCCATCGGACGCATTGCCCACCTTATAATAAATCCGGGGACAATAGCTGCAAGGTTGAAGAACCACGGCAACTGCTTGCCCATGTTGGTAAAATATTCATCTACAGGTACATTGGCGCGGAAATGCAGGTAGTTTTCAAGAACATCGGAATCGAGGTACCATTGTCCGTGGAAGTTGCGCAGAACGAACCATTCAGGTCTGAAAATCTTCTGCGGAGGCGGACAATGTATTGCTTTCAGCAGTTTGCATTCGAATTCGTAGTTGCTTAGGCGGTATTCCTTTCCACTGCCGATGTTGTAGAAGCGGTTCCAGAACTCGTCGGGAACATTGTCTTCGCACATATTTGCAAGCAGACGACCGCTATCCTCTACGGTTGCCCATTCGAGTACTCCACGCAGTGGAACATGGAACATTATCGGGTCGTAGTTCTTGAGAATTTCGGGGTAAAGTATTCCCGACTGCCTTAGGCATACCCAGTTGCGAATTCCAGATTCCACGATTGTACGCTCGGCAATTGTCTTGCTAATTGCATAGTGGTCGTAAACGCTTATGCAGATAGGGTCGCCGGTGCGTCCCCAGTGAATGGGTTCGTTGCGGTCGCTTGTCTGGGCGACAGAACCTATATAACATACCTTTATATTGTCTGCATTCGGCTGTGCAAGAACTGCTTTTGCCACATTTTCGGCAGCAATCGCATTTACACGGCGAGTCTTGTTTGGGAAATAGTCGGCTGCTGGCGAAACCATTCCACCGACATGCAATACATAGTCGGCATCTTTTGTGGCATTAAGCACATCCTCGTATTTTGTGAGGTCGCCCCATACAATGCGTATGCGGTCGGCGTATGATGCAAGTTTTTCTTTGTTTTTCTTGCTTGGACGTGCAAGTACGGTTATGTCGAATCTATCTAGTCTCTGCATGAACTCCTGAAGTCCAGCCCAACCCATTGTGCCAGTGGCACCAGTTATGAATACTCGTTTTTTCATCATAAAATCGTTAGAGACGCAAAAGTAACTTATATTTTTTATGAAATCGTTTTTATGCATAAAATGTTGTTGCAATGATTTTTTTTTGTATCTTTGAAACCGTTTTCGTGCGTATAGTTTTGCTGTATGTATTGAAATAGGAGGCGTTGTACTGCTTGCAGTATCGGCACTGCGCTTCTTTTGTGTGTTTGTTTTCCTGTGGTGTCGACGGGAATAAATGTTGCTCACGGTACAGATAAGTGAATTGTGTATGAAAAGATATGTATTTTTTGTGTTAGTTCTCGCTACGATTGTGGGAGTATTGGCAATTGGCGGTTGCGGAAAGAACAAGCAGCCCAAGGTAAAGACTGTTAGTGTGACCGAGTTGTCAACGACATCGGCACGGCTTAATGCCGAGATTGTCGATGAGGGTAGCGAGAAAATTGTAAACATGGGTTTCTACTACAGTACCGATGAGGAGATGAAAAACAAGCAGACCGCACGTTGCAACGGATATGGCACTTCGGAAAAGTATTCCGTGCTTGTCTCCAATTTGCAGTTGGGTACTAAGTATTACTTTCAGGCATTTGCCGAGAACGGAAAGGGCATCGGCGTAGGTGAGGTCATGACGTTTACTACCTATAACGAGACACAGGGCGGTGGCGGTTCTGGTGGGGGAAACACCCCGACGGACCATGGAGAGGTGAACGGACACGAGTGGGTGGATCTAGGCTTGCCTTCTGGCACCAAGTGGGCGACCTGCAACGTTGGTGCTAACTCGCCCGAAGAGTACGGCGACTACTTTGCTTGGGGCGAAACCGCCACCAAGGAAACTTACACATGGGACACGTATAAATATTGCAGCGGAACTTACAACACACTTACAAAATACTGCAATAACGCAGTTTTGGGCGACGATGGTTTTACCGACAACCGAACGGCATTGACGGTTGGCGACGATGCCGCCGCAGCAAACTGGGGCAATGGCTGGCGTATGCCTACCAGTGAGCAGTTGCGCGAACTGTACGAGCATTGCATGGTGGTCTGGACGGTGCATAATGGCGTGAACGGACAACTCTTCACAGCCGACAACGGCAAGTCCATATTCATCCCTGCCGCCGGTTTCCGCCACGAGGGTTCGCCAACCGATGTGGGTTCTGCCGGATTTGTGTGGTCGAGTTCGCTTTATGCTGAACATGCCAGCGAGGCGTGGATTCTCCAAATTACTGCCGACGATTGCGGTTTGGTCGACGAAAGCAGATACGAAGGGCTTGCTGTCCGCCCTGTAATTGCCAGTGGCACTGATAACCCCGATAACCCTGATAACCCAGACGACCCCGATAATCCAGACGACCCCGACAATCCTGCAACTACGGTTACCGTTACCTTCAATGCCAATGGCGGCAGTGGCACTATGTCTCCGCAGACGTTTACGGTTGGCGAGCCGCAGCAACTGACTTCGAATAGTTTTGTTCGTGAAAATTATGTGTTTACGGGATGGAACACAACGGCAACAGGTACAGGCACTGCCTATTCCAACGAGCAGGAGATAACAATTTCCGCGAACCTTACTTTGTATGCACAGTGGAGAGCAAATGGTGGCGATAACCCCGAGCCGCCAAGTACGGTTACTGTTACTTTCCACGAAAATGGTGGCACTGGCACTATGTCTCCGCAGACCTTTACCGCCGGGGTAGCACAGGCGTTGGCGGCAAATAGTTTCACTCGCACCGACTATACTTTCGTTGGATGGAATACCTCTGCAAACGGAAGCGGTACCGCGTATTCCGACATGCAGATGATAACTGTTACCTCAAACATGACTTTGTATGCGCAGTGGAGATACAACCTGGTTACAGTTTCATTTGATTCTAATGGCGGTAGCGGTTATATGTCGCCTCAGACATTTACAATTGGAGTAGTGCAAGCATTGTCAAGTAATAGTTTTACTCGTGAGGACTATGTTTTCTCAGGATGGAATACTTCGGCGAATGGCTCAGGCACAGCATATTCCGACGGACAGGTGATAATGGTTTCTGCGAATATAACATTGTATGCACAGTGGACACTTACAACTGTTAGGGTAACATTCAATGCCAATGGCGGTAGCGGAAATATGTCTCCTCAGACGTTTACTGTTGGTGTGGCGCAACAATTGACGGCAAATAGTTTTACCCGCGATGATTATGTCTTCTTGGGATGGAACACCTCTGCAAACGGAAGTGGAACTTCGTATTCAGACAGACAGTCGATAACAATTTCTGCTAATCTGATCTTGTATGCGCAGTGGAGAGGTACAACAGGCACATTGAACGGACATGTATGGGTTGACCTTGGTTTGCCTTCTGGCACAAAGTGGGCAACTTGCAATGTAGGAGCGACAAATCCAGAAGATTACGGGAATAAATATGCATGGGGAGAAACCAGTCCCAAAGAAACTTATACAGCCGCCAATTATACATATTCTGACAATCCGACAACGCTTCCAGCAAGTGCCGATGCTGCCACAGTCAACTGGGGTTCTGGTTGGAGAATGCCGACCTATGATGAGATTCTAGAACTGTTTCAAAATTGTGTGTATTGGTGGACTACTGAAAATGGAGTCTACGGAATGTATTTTGTAGGTAATAATGGGAATTCAATTTTTCTCCCTGGTAATGGTTCTTTTGTGTCTTCAATTTCAATGCCTTTGGGTGGAACTTTTGCAGGTTCATTTTGGTCAAGTTCGTTTTATTCTATTGATGATGCATGGGTGATTAGCATAATAGATGAGGCATCGGTTGGTTCTATTGGTTATAATACTGGTTTATGTAACGGAGTTTATAAGATACCTCGCATAAAAGGTCTGACCGTTCGTCCTGTTTGCAATCAGTAGCGAAATGTATAATAGCAATTTAAATAACTATATATGAACAGACTAAGATTTTTTGTGTTCGCTCTCGTATTAATGGCGGGAGCATTGGCAATGAGCGGTTGCGACAAGGACAAGCAACCCCAAGTAAATACTATTGCTGCAACCGACATATCAACAACCTCGGCAAAACTTAACGCCGAGATTATAGACGAGGGTAGCGAGAAGGTTACCAACATGGGTTTCTATTACAGTACCGACAAGGAAATGGGCAACAAGCAGACCGTTCGCTACAACGGCTATGCTAACGGAGGAAAGTTTTCAACGTTCGCTTCCAATTTACAACCGGCAACAACCTATTATTTCCAAGCATTTGCCGAAAACGGAAATGGCATCGGCGTGGGCGAAATTATGTCGTTTGCAACTACCAACGATGCACAGGGCGGCGGTTCGTCGGGCGGAGAACCCTCTGGCGGAGATACTCCGGCGCCTACGCAGGGACAACTGAACGGACATGCTTGGGTTGACTTGGGTTTGCCGTCGGGAACACGCTGGGCATCCTGCAACATGGGCGCAAACGCACCAGAACAGTACGGCGACTATTACGCTTGGGGCGAAACCGCAACCAAGGAAGTTTATGACGCCACTACATATACCTATTCCGACAATCCCGAAACCCTGCCCGCAAGCGCCGATGCTGCATCGGTAGGTTGGGGTAGCGACTGGCGTATGCCTACACGCGAGGAGTTTCAGGAATTGCTCGATAATTGTACTCATACTTGGGCACTTAGGTACGGAGTAAAGGGATGTATGTTTACCGGCACAAACGGAAATTTCATATTCTTGCCTGCGTCAGGTTCTCGCCTCGATGGTGACCTTAACTTCGACGGTACAAATGGTTGGTACAGGTCAAGTTCTCTCTACGCCGACTATACTTATTGCGCTTGGAGTCTTTATTTCAGTTCTGAATCATGCGTAATGTCAAGTTCGGGTAGCCGTGCCGAAGGTCAGGCAATTCGTCCTGTATATCGTCCCGACATTCCCCCTGCAACGGTTACCGTTACCTTCAATGCAAACGGCGGTAGCGGAACTATGGAACCGCAGACGTTTACAGTTGGCGTGGCACAGCAATTGAATGCCAATGGTTTTACACGCAGCGGTTATTCGTTCTCGGGTTGGAACACCTCAGCCGATGGAACGGGAACTGCCTACTCCAACAGGCAGGAGATAACGGTTTCTGCAAATCTCACCTTGTATGCGCAGTGGACAGCCAATCCGGTTACGGTTACCTTCAATGCAAATGGCGGTAGCGGAACAATGTCGCCGCAAACATTCACCGTTGGCGTGGCTCAGCAATTGACTGCCAATAGTTTTACGCGCAGCGGATATTCGTTCTCGGGTTGGAATACTTCTGCCAACGGAAGCGGAACTTCGTATTCCGACAGGCAGTCGATAACGATTTCCGCAGACATTACCTTGTATGCACAGTGGACATCCAATACTGTTACGGTTACTTTCAATGCCAACGGCGGTAGCGGAACAATGTCGCCGCAAACATTTACCATCGGTGTCGCCCAAGCATTGACGGCAAATAGTTTTACACGTACCGACTATGTATTTTCGGGGTGGAACACCGCAGCTAATGGAAGCGGAACTTCGTATTCCGACAGGCAGTCGATAACAATTTCCTCTAATCTTACCTTGTATGCGCAATGGCGAGGAACAACCGGCACGTTGGACGGACACGACTGGGTTGACCTTGGACTTCCAAGCGGAATGAGATGGGCGACCTGCAACTTAGGCGCTGATAGTCCTACCGCATACGGCAACTATTACGCTTGGGGCGAAACCTCGCCGAAAACTACATACAACAGCAGTACCTATACATATAATGACAATCCAACTACGCTTCCTTCGAGTGCCGATGCTGCCACTGCCAACTGGGGTTCTAACTGGCGTATGCCGACCAAAACCGAATTTGAAGAACTGAAGAACAATTGCGCGGTGACATGGACTACGCAAAGCGGTGTGAGTGGATTGTTATTTACTGGTACTAACGGCAATTCTATTTTCCTTCCAGCTGTTGGCGATAGTGGTGATAGCGGCATCTACACTCCCGGTGCAAGCGGCAATTACTGGTCTAGTTCGAACTTTACGTCCATGCCTGAATATGTATGGAGTTTCGGTTTCTTGTCGGACGGAACATACGATGTGTATATGGGTTCCCGCTATAACGGTTTTGCTGTCCGTGCGGTTTGCAACCAGTAGCAGTTTTTTCGTATATCAATTATTATATGTAGCGGTGCAATCTTTGTGCCGCTACAATTTTTTATTACTTTTTTTCTTGCACATCAAAAAAATCATCGTACATTTGTCACCGAAATCTGCGGAAGGGATTTATCGCTTCCAAAGAGTTCCGAAATATTATCTAATTCAAAAGTAATGTACTGATGGAGAAGAAAATTGGCACAATAAACATACTTATTACAGACACTAATGTCGTTGACGATGTCAACGCGCTGCTTAGTTCGTACGGCAGCATAATATTGTCGCGCAACGGAATGCCACTGCGCGATGAGAATATTTCCATAATTACACTTGTGGTAAAGAGCGATGGCGATACAATAAATTCACTAACGGGAAAACTCGGTCGCCTAAAAGGATTAAAAGCGAAATCAACTTTAATAACAACAGCATAAAAGAATAAATGATATGGACGAAAAATTTAAAAATTTCATTGATAGAGAAAAACTCTATAACTTGGTAAACGGTAGCATTCCTACCGAACAGGAACTCGATGCAGTGCTTGCAAAGGCTCGCAAACTGAAAGGCTTGTCGCTCGAAGATGTGGCATTGCTTCTTCGTGTTACCGACCATGACCAGATACATAAGATAATGGAGACGGCTAAGTACGCCAAGGAAAGCATCTATGGCAAGCGTCTCGTTCTGTTTGCACCTATTTATACTGGTAATGTATGCGTGAACAACTGCGTATATTGCGCTTTCCGCCGCGATAACAAGGCCATCAAGCGTAAAGTCCTCACCATGGACGAAATCGAGCAGGAAACCAAGGTTCTGCTTCACGAAGGTCACAAGCGTGTACTGCTTATCTGCGGTGAGTCGCCACGCAACGACATCGACTACTACTGCGAAGCAATCCGCCGTACCTACGCTGCACGCGACAACGGCAACTACATCCGCCGTATCAATGTCGAACTTGCTCCGTTGACAATCGAAGAATTCAAGCGCTTGAAAGCAGAGAAAATTGGAACATACGTTTGCTTCCAGGAAACTTACGACCCGGTTGCTTACAAGGAATTCCACCCGGCAGGCACACCAAAGGCCGACTACCTCAACCGTCTGACCGTTATGGACCGCGCTATGGAAGGCGGAATCAACGATGTTGGTCTTGGAGTTCTCTTCGGTCTTGTTGACTATCGTTTCGAAATTTTGGCAATAATGGAACACGCCGCTCACTTGGAGAAAGTTTTCGGTTGCGGACCTCATACAGTAAGTTTCCCGCGTATCGAACCTGCCGACGGCGTAGAATTCACCAACCATATTCCAAATCCGGTTTCCGATTTCGACTTCAAGAAGATTATCGCAATTATCCGTATAGCAATGCCTTATACTGGTATTATCCTCAGCACACGCGAAAACGATGAGATGCGTAAGGAGCTTATCGAGTACGGTGTAAGCCAGATTTCGGCAGGTTCGCGTACCAACCCAGGCGCATATAGCGAAGAGGAAGAAGGTACTGGCAGCCAGTTCTCGCTTGGCGACCACAGAACTATGGACGATGTGATTTCCAATATGATTGACGGCGGATATATTCCTTCGTTCTGCACAGGTTGCTACCGTAAGGGTAGAGTAGGAGCCGACTTTATGGACTTGGCAAAGCCGGGACTTATCAAGCAGTTCTGCATGCCTAATGGAATTTTCACCTTCAACGAATACCTCAACGATTTTGCATCACCCGAAACAAAGGCAAAAGGCAAGGCTTTGATAAAGAAGCTTGTCGCTGAAGTTGAAAGCCAGAAACTGAAAGACACCATCAACGAAAACCTTGAAAAAATTGATGGCGGCGAAAGAGACATTTATCTGTAAAAAAGTTTTTTGAAATATTTGTAACAAAAAAGCGGCTTCGGTCGCTTTTTTTTATTTTTGCAGTTACAAATTATGTATGAGAAATTTTCTATAACAATGAAAAGGCGATTGGTTATCTTTATCTGTGGCATATTTTCCATATTGACTACTTTCTCGCAAACTCCTGTATCTGTTCAGTTTGATGAATGCGTTGATTTGATGTCTGCGGTATGGCGACTTTCTGGGTCGGGCGAATATAATATGTGCAAGATTCCACAATATGCGCACGACTTCGATTCTGTTTTTGTACAGTTCAAGGAACACAAGGTTGTGCAAATGGCTAGGCAGTACAAACAGGAATCGGGAATTTCGTACGATGCTGTTGCCTCATACGGTTTGCACCTAGATGTGAATGCTGATGGAAAGGTCGTGTTGGATGACAATTTTAAGGAAGGTGGTGATGTCTCTTTCGACCGTTGGTCGGATCAGCAGAAAAAGGATTTCTTGGAACCATTGAACGATTTTTATCACAGTGCCAAGTTCCACGATTGGTACATGTCGCAAAAGGATTTGTATGCACAGGTAGAGGATGCTTTCGATGCAATAAACCAGAATGTTGACTACAACTGGTTTGGTGTTTACTTCGGTCCACAAGGCAACAGCCAGTTCCGTATTGTGCTTAGTTTGCTGGTTGGTCCGCAGAACTATGGATGCAGTGCCCAAATGAAAGACGGAAGCATTGTGTTGAGTCCAGTTATAGGATGTTGCCAGCTTGATGGAAACGGAAAGGTGTTTTTCGATGCTAAAATGGTGTTGCCAATTGTTATTCACGAGTTCTGTCATCATTATTGCAACCCATTGAACAGCCAGTTCTGGTCGTTGATGGAACAGTCGTCAGAAAAGGTTTTCAAGGAAAAAAGAGATCAATTGAAGAAATCGGCTTACGGTTCGGCATTGACAATGATGAATGAAACTTTTGTGCGTTCATCTGTCATTCGATATATGAAAACGCATTATCCACAAGTTGTTGAATCTGATCTTGTTAAGGAAGAGGAAAAGCAAGGGTTTATTCTTACGCAGACACTATGCGATGCACTTAAGCAATATGAACAAAATCGTAGCGATTATGCTACAATGTCCGATTTTATGCCTGCTTTGGCAAAAGCCGTAAAAGACTTTGATTTAAAGCGATACAAAAAGGTGCAGGAAAAATTGGCGAAACTGAATGCAACCTATAAGGTGAACATTAAGAATGGAGCAACGAATGTTCCATCGGGCAATTTTACGGTAGTCATTAAGTTCTCCAAACCGATGAGGGAAGGTATTGCTTTGTATTTGAGTTCTACCGGGGCTGATTTCCCAACTTTCAAGGGCTACAAATGGACAGATGACAAAACATTGACGGTCGATTTCTTCTTGGAGCCAGCCCACAAATATGGATTTACTGTTTTTGGAGAATCGTTCTACACCAAAGATGGTCATACTGCTGGCGAAAACCAAGAAATCAATTTTACTACGGCAGATTAATCGAAAAGCATACTAATCAAAGTATCTTCAGCGCTATTGCTGCGCACGCTTCAGCATCTGCAAGGGCGTGATGGTGATTTTCGAGCACATATCCGCATGCTTCCGAAACGGTATGCAGTTGATGGTTTGGTAGCGTTTTCCCGAAATACTTGCGTGCAGCTCTGCAGGTACATTTGAATTCGTAGTCGGGGTAGGTCATGCGGTAGGTTTGGAATACTGCTTTCAGGCAACCTTCGTCAAAAGGACTGTTGTGGGCGACAAGCGTAAGTCCTTCAATTTTTGGTTCTATTTGTTTCCAGACATCGGGAAAAATTGGAGCATTGTCGGTGTCTTGGTGTCCGAGTCCATGGACGCGCTGACAAAACCAAGAGTAGTAGTTTGGCTCTGGTTTTATGAGACTGTAGAACGAATCGCAGATTTCTCCGTTGCGGACAATTACAATACCAACGCTGCATACGCTGCTGCAGTTTCCGTTGGCGGTCTCGAAATCTATGGCTGCAAAATCCTGCATAATTTTTTTCGCAAAGATATGATTAGTATGTGAAATATTATGTCGTATCTTTTTGTTTGGCGAAAAATTAATACACATGGAAATAGGTTAAGAAAAAAACGTTAATTTTGCACGACTTTTTGCAGATGTTACGGGGTTCTTCATTTGCACAAAGTCAGATTGATTTTAAATAAATTAGCGAACCCAACATATTGTTTATGAAAGACATATTTGAAAGAATTCACGAGTCTTCGGGCGGTCCGCTCGGACAGTACAGAGAAAAATTTGAGGGATATTACACATTTCCGAAATTGGAAGGTGAAATTGGTCCTCACATGATGTTCAACGGCAGGGAAGTTTTGTGCTGGAGTTTGAACAATTATCTTGGTTTGGCAAATCATCCTGCAGTTCGCAAGGCCGATGCCGATGGCGCTGCTAAGTGGGGTTTGGCTTATCCTATGGGTAGCCGTATGCTTACAGGTCACACTGCTTTGCACGAAAAACTTGAACGCGAACTCGCTGACTTCGAAAAGAAGGAAGCTGCTTTCCAGATGAACTTTGGTTATCAGGGTATAGTTTCTGTAATCGACAGCCTTATGACTCGTCACGATGTCATAGTTTTCGATGCTGAGGCACACGCTTGTCTGCTCGATGGAAAACGCTTGCATATTGGTAAGTCGTTCTCGTACAAGCACAACGATATAGAGAGCTGCGAAAAGAAATTGCAGGTTGCTTGCAAAATTGCCGATGAACAGGGTGGCGGCGTATTGCTTATTACCGAAGGCGTTTACGGTATGACCGGCGCTCTTGGTATTCTCGACCAGATTGTTGCCTTGAAGAAGAAATACAATTTCCGTATCCTTATTGACGATGCTCACGGCTTTGGCGTTATGGGCGAACACGGACGCGGTACTTCGGAGCACTTCAACGTAATGGACGACATCGACATTTACATTGGCGCTTACGCAAAATCAATGGCTTGTATCGGTGGTTTCGTTGCATCAAAGAAGTATATCATTGATTTCCTACGCTACAACATGCGTTCACAGATTTACGCAAAGGCACTTCCGATGCCAATAGTTGAAGGCTGCTTGAAGCGTCTCGAAATCATTCGCAGTGCCGAAGGTGATGAACTCCGCAAGAAATTGTGGACTGTAACCCGTCGTCTGCAGGAAGGTTTCCGCAACCTCGGATTCACTATCGGTCCAGCAGAGGCATGTGTAACACCAGTTCATATTAAGGGTGGCGTAAATCAGGCAGTTAATATGGCATACGACCTGCGTGAAAACTACAGAATTTTCTGTTCAATAGTAACTTATCCTGTAATTCCTGTCGGAATGATTATTTTCCGTATTATCCCGACCGCTGTTCACAGCATCGAGGATGTTGACTATACTTTGAATGCATTCAAGGAAATAAAGGAAAAACTTGAAAGTGGTAAGTATGATGCACCTGCTCCAATGATTAATTTCTCAAAGTAGGGCAGATGTTAGAGTAATTGAAATAATAAAATACGGGGAAAAGTGTTCGGATTCCGAATGCTTTTCCTGCTTTAAAAGCATTAAGACTATGAAATACAACCTGATTTGCAAAAAGTGTGGCGCTGTAATAAATAATTTCGCAGAATGGTTTGAAAATGACCAACTTTGCCCTAAGTGCGGAAGCAATCATGTGGAGGTAAAATACGATGCCGACTATTCGAAACTTCCCGCGTTGTACAATGGCAAGCCCGAAAGTTTCTGGCATTACTTCGATTTCTTGCCTCTCGAAGACAAGAAGAATATAGTAAGTTTTGGCGAAGGCGCTATTCCTGTCGAACACTGGGAGTTTCTCGACCGCGTTGCAAAGGAAAAGTACGGAATCGACTGCAAGGCATACGTTTACCGTAATGACCTTAACGGAGGAACCAACACTTTCAAGGACGTTGCTGCTTCTTTGGCCGCTTCGCTTTTCAAGGAGAATGGTGTAAAGGAATATTGTCTTGCATCGAGCGGAAATACAGCTACTGCATACAGCAAGTATCTGGCTAAGGCAGGCGTTAAGTTCGATATTTTTGTTCCAGAATGCGTTTGCAAGGATACTGCCGACGAGATTCGCTCTCTTGGACAGAACTTGGTAGTTTGCGAAGGCGACTACGGCGCAGCCAAGAAAGTTGCCGCTAACTTCCACAAGGAGCAGAAGGTTATGATTTCGGCAGGTAATATCGACCCGATACGTGTTGAAGCAAAGAAGACTATGGTGTTTGAGTTTATGCGTCAACTTGGCAAGATGCCCGATGTATATGTTCAGGCAGTTGCTGGAGGAACAGGACCTATTGCACTCGACAAGGGCGTACGTGAGATATGCGACAAGTATCCCGAAGTTAAGTTGCCGCGCATGATTTTGGTTCAGCAGGACACTTGCGATCCGATGGTTCAGGGTTGGGAGCGTGCCGTAAAGAGCAATTTTGCAGAAGGTTACGAAAAGGATTATCCTGTAATCGACAATCCGCAGACAAAGGTTTCGATACTTTCGGCTGGAAATCCGGGTATGTACCCGTTGGTGGCTCCGATAGTACGCAAGAGCGACGGTTATTTTGTTCGCGTTAAGGAGTCGGAACTTGTCGATTATGCAAGTATTGCAAAGGATGAGAAGAACGTTTACTTCGGTCCTGCAGGTGCAGTTTGCTTTGCCGGATTCTACAAGGCGCTCGAGGAAGGTCGTATCAGAAATGGTGAAACCGTTCTCATAAATACTGGCGAAGGTGCTGCTCGCGCAAAGGATTTCAAGGCCGCTGTTGACAAAAAATAAAAACGAATCAAAATGTTACATTTAGGGACCGTCATTCCACAAGTCAGAACATACTCGCGATACGGAACGGGGAGCGTTGTAATGTTCGACTATGCGGAATCTCCTATGGAACCGTTTTCAGATGGAGATTCCGTACAGACAGGCTCACAAGGCTCGAACCTGCGCCTGTTCGCTTTGTCTTACGGAATGACACTATTGTAGTCGTATGAAACCTCGTTTTGCTGGCAAAATAGTATGGATAACTGGTGCTTCGTCGGGAATAGGCGAGGCAACTGCCTACCGCATGTCTGCCGAAGGCGCAAGTCTTATTCTGACTTCGCGTAACGAATCGGCGCTTGCGTCGGTGCGTGAAAGGTGCATTGCCAGTGGCGCACCAAAGGCGGAGGTTTTACCAGCAGATTTGTCGCAACTTGAAAATCTGGAAAAACTGGCAGAATCGGCATGGTCGCTTTTCGGAAAGATTGACATTTTCTTCTGTAATGCTGGCATCAGTCAGCGGTCGAATACCATCGATTCGCAGATGGAGGTGATTGACAAGGTGATGGATGTCAACTATTTTGCTCCAGTTACAATCACAAAGGCGTTGCTTCCGAAGATGATTGCTGCTGGTGGTGGACAGATTGCCGTTACTACAAGCATTGCAGGAAAATTCGGTTTTCCGCTGCGTTGCGCCTATAGCTCGTCAAAGTTCGCTCTGTATGGCTTTTTCGAGACGGTGCAGGCCGAGTGCTATAAGGACGGCATACGTGTTACTTTTGTTTGTCCGGGTCGTGTTCAGACCAACATTTCGCTCTATGCACTCGAAAAGGACGGCACTCCGCACGGCAAGATGGACGCTGGTCAGGCTGGTGGAATAACATCGGAGATGGCGGCACGTAAGATTGCAAATGCCATTTATAGGAAAAAACGCGAAGTGCTTGTCGGTGGCAAGGAACTGCTTATGGTACATATCAAAAGGTGGTTCCCGGGTCTGGCGGCAAGGATTGCAAGGAATATAAAGGCGATGTAAAATTATAATTGACAATTAATAATGGAAAATTTTTTTTAATTTAATCATCAAATTTTCAAATTATCAAATTTTTGAATAATTAGCAAATGGAAAATTACTTTATATCTGGAATACAGCAGGTTGGCGTAGGAACAGAAAATTTCCACGAATCGTGGAAGTGGTATATCAAGATGTTTGGAATGGATGTCAAGATTTTGGAGGACGACACAGTTGCCGAGCGAATGCTTCCTTATACAGGCAATCAGCCACAGAAGCGCCACGCCTGTATTGCAATAAATCTTCAAGGTGGTGGCGGATTCGAAATCTGGCAGTATTCGCAGCGTAAGCCAGAACCGATAGGCTTTGATGTGCAGGTTGCCGACCTCGGTATTTTTGCCGCCAAGATTAAGAGCCGCAATGTAAAGGCATACCACGATGAGTTGAAGGCTAAGTACGACAAGATTAGCGATGTTGCCAAGACTCCCGAAGGAAAGGACACTTTCATCGTTAAGGATCCGTGGAACAACTATTTCCAAGTTGTTGAGGACGACTATGTTTTCATCGATGAAAAGCGTTTGTCGGGTGGTACGGTTGGTGCTATGATTGGCGTTACCGACGTAGAACGTGCATTGTCGGTTTACCGCGATGTGCTTGGTTACGATACGGTTGTTTACGATGAGACTGGCGTTTTCGATGACTTTGCATTTATGAATGGCGGAAACCAGAAGTACCGTCGTGTATTGCTTAGGTCGTCGCGTAAGCCAAAGGGTGCTTTTGCCGAACTTATGGGTAGTAGCAGCATTGAACTTGTCGTAGCATTGGAGCGCCAGCCGAGAAAGATTTTTGAAGGCCGCTATTGGGGTGACCCTGGTTTCATTCAGTTGTGCTTCGATATTACCAATATGCAGGAATTGAGGAAGTTCTGCGAATCAAAGGGGTTCCCGTTCACAGTTGACAGTTGTCCGAACAACGAGCGTTTCGATATGGGCGAGGCAAGCGGACATTTTACCTACATCGAAGACCCCGATGGCACTTTGATAGAATTTGTTGAAACACATAAGATTCCCGTAATGAAGAAATTGGGCTGGAATATAAATATGCTCAAGCGCAACCGCGAAAAGCCGTTGCCAAGGTTCCTGTTCAAGGTTATGGGAATGTTTAAAGTAAAATTGGATTAATATGGGAAACTTATATGACCTATTGATGCAGGATGCGCGTTTTGAGGATGCACTCAAAGCATGCATGAACTGCGGAATATGCACGGCAATATGTCCCGCTGCCGAGTTTTTCCAGTACGACCCGCGCCGAATCTGCGATATTGTTCAGCGCAAGGACGAAAACGAGATTGAGGCATTGCTGCGTTCAGATATGATTTGGCATTGCGGTCAGTGCCTGTCGTGCAAGACACGCTGTCCGCGACAGAATGTCCCTGCCGAAGTGATACTTGTGCTTAGGCAAGTCGCCATTAAACTCGGCTATATGGACGAGCGTATTGCCGAGCAGGAAAAGCGTCTGGCAGAGACTGTTGGAAACAATATACTTGAAATAGGATATTGCGTACATCCCGACAAGGTAAAACCCGAACTTCATCAGGAGCAAGGACCTATTTGGGAGTGGTATATAAATAACATAGAGGCGGTAGCACCAAAACTTGGCGCCAATTATCATGGCGACGGTCCTGGCGCATTGCGCAAGATACGCGAGGAAAACCTTCAGGAAGTCAGAAAGATTTTCGAGGTTACCGGCGGTATGGACTTGTTGAAAACATTGAAGGAGGAAAAATGAGAAAGTTCGGTTTTTCAATATCGCAGACAAGGTCAATAGATTTGGACCAGATTGACTTTAGTTGCCTCGACGAACTGCGCGAAGCAGTTCCTACATTCATGGTATGCATCAATTGTGGTGCATGTACTGCAACATGTTCGGCTCAGCAGTTTTCAGATTTTAACATCCGCAAGATAAAGACTATGCTTATGCAAGGACAGTACGAAGGACTTGCAAAACAACTCGATAAATGCATGCTTTGCGGAAAGTGCACATTGGTATGTCCGCGTGAAGTAAATCTTAGGAATTCGATTGTAAACATGCGGAGAATATTAACGAAAAAGAATAAGTGATGATGAAATATTTCAGTCCGTTTGTACTTCCGTTCGTTCTTGGTGCCTTTGTACTGCTTGGAATATGTGTTTTCAAGTACATCAGATGGTACAGGAGTTTCGATAGGGTACAACGTTCAAAGGTAAAGAAGAATATTCTTTCGTTGAAATTCCTTCCTGCAATATGGGAGGCGATTTTGGAATGTCTGTTCCATCGTAAGGTTTTCAGGCGCAACCTTGTTTTGGGTTACATGCATTGTAGTATTGCTTTCGGGTGGTTTTTGCTGATAGTTGTAGGTGCCATAGAAGCCGAGGTTTGTATTCATGGTTCAAAGCCATTTTGGGTGGCAATATTTTATAGGTTCTTTGTGCATCAGCACGATACGCAGACAAGCATAGTCTTTGCAAACATAATGGATGCACTGCTTCTGGTTGTACTTTCGGGTGTAACGCTTGCTGTTATAAAGATGGTGTACTCGAAGATTGTGGGAATGCGCAGGGTGACCAAGCATGTACTGTTCGACCGTTTTGCAAAGTTCTCGCTGTGGTTCATTTTCCCGTTGCGACTTTTGGCTGAAAGTTATACGGCTGCATATTACGGCAACGGTGGATTTATGACACAGGCATTAGGTAATTTGTTTGCTCCTATTTATCACGAATATGTTGAAATGGGATTGTGGACAATGTACTCCATCTGTCTGGCTGTGTTCTTTGTTTCGTTGCCATTTTCGCGTTACATGCACATTTTTACCGAAGTTTTCCTTATTTTCTTCCGCCGTATGGGTGTTACCGAAGGCGACGAAAAGACTGGCTATACGATGTACGAACTTAGCGCTTGCTCGCGTTGCGGTATTTGTATCGACAACTGCCCGATGGACAAGCAACTTGGCGTACAAGGTGTGCAGTCGGTTTATTTACTTCGCGATGTTCGTTACAAGCGTGGAACAGAGGAGGTTGCAAACCAGTGCCTTATGTGTCAGCGTTGTTCGTCAGATTGTCCTGTTGGTCTAGACCTTATGACAATTCGCCGTCAGGTAAGAAATAAGGAAACTAACCTTGATGCTTCTGGATATTACAGTTATGCTGATAACATTCAGGCATTCAATTCGGTAGGACGAGTTTTGTATTTCGGCGGATGCATGTCGCATCTTACGCCTGGCATTACCGAAGCCATGATGAAGATTTTCGATGCTGTTGACCAGAAATACTGGTATATGGACAAGGACAGGACTATTTGCTGTGGTCGTCCGTTGTTGCAGCAGGGATTTTTGAAGCAGGCAAAGGACTTGCGTCTTAAGAATCAGAGCATGATAATCAAGTCGAAGGCAAAACTGCTTGTAACATCGTGTCCGATATGCTACCAGTCGTTTACAAAGGAGTATAACCTGCCGATAAAGGTTATGCATCACACCGAATACATCGAAGGTCTGATAAGGTCGGGCAGGTTGAAGTTGCGCAAGGACGACCTTAAGGTTGTTTACCACGATCCGTGCGAACTTGGTCGCGGATGCGGAATATACAACGAGCCACGCGAGGTTTTGAAGTCTGTTTCAACCTTGGTTAAGGCGAAGTACGAAAAGGAAAAGAGCCTTTGCTGTGGTTTCAATCTTGGTAGTACAGTGCTGACAATGGACCAGCAGACCAAGGTGCGCGATGCAGCGGTGGAAAGTCTTATGGATAAGAATCCTGACTTGATTGCAACAGCCTGCCCGATGTGCAAGAAGGCGTTTAATCACGCGACAACATTGCAGGTGAAGGATGTCGCTGAGATTGTAGCGGAAAACATTATAAAAGTTGAAAGTTGAAAGTTGAAAATTGAAATGACGGTTGTAGTCGCGCAATGCTTTGCGCAGAATGGATAAAATAAATTAAGAAAGAATAATTTGAATTCAAATTATATGGACGAATCAAAAAATAGAAGATATTGGAACGAATACCAGAAGGAAATTGCCGATGACAAGTTCTTCTACGAGCGCAGTTGCATCAGACAGACTTTTTTCCCTGGGTCGGAAACGGCTTTCCTGAAAATTATGCGTGAGGAGTTAGGCAAGGACATTCGCGACGAGGCCAACCAGCATACTTGCACGGGTATTGGCTATCATTCCGATATAGTTCCTATGGAAACAACAATGACGGTTGTAGCACGCTTGTTTTCGCTTATGACCGATGCGGGTTACGAAAACTATGTGCCTTCGTGCGTTACTTCGTTCGGTATTTTTACCGAAATGGTTGAAATGTGGAAGGAGCATCCCGAACTTCTCGAAAAGACACGCAAGTACCTGAAGGAAGCCACAGGTCGCGATTTTGAGGCACCTAAAAATATTGCTCACCCATCCGACATCATATACAAGTATCGTTTCGAGTTGAAGGAAAAGATGAAATATCAACTTGTGAACCGTTTTACGGGCAAGCCGTTGCGCGTAGTGGAGCATATAGGTTGCCATTATGCCAAGATTTTCCCTGAAAAGGGTATTGGAAAGGCAGAATTTCCATACGTTCTCGCAGGAATGATAGAAGCGTGGGGTGGCGAGGTTGTTGATTATCCTGAGCGCCGTCATTGCTGTGGATTTGGATTCCGTCACTATCTGTTGCAGGAAAACCGTGGCTATTCTGTGGCTAACACCAAGAAAAAGTTCGAGTCGATGGAACCGTTTGAGCCTGATTTCATTGTCGCTAACTGTCCCGGTTGCGCTATGTTTATGGACAAATGGCAATATACGATAGCCGAGATGGAAAACAAGACTTACGACAAGGACGGATATGGTATTCCAGTGCTAACCTACGAGGAAATGGCGGGAATGTTGCTCGGCTACGACCCGTGGAAACTCGGAATGCAGTTGCATCAGGTACAGGTTGAAAATCTGCTCGACAAGATAGGCATTCCGTACAAGCCAAACGAAAAATATCGCGGTGCAAATGGAGAAATCCTTCCTTCGCCCGAAAAACCAATGAATTTAAAAGTGTAATGTAAAATATTAGATATGAGTAAGATTGCTATAATAGGAGCCGGACCTGCCGGTATTGAAAGTGCATCGATGCTTGCAAGAAACCATGAGGTGCTGTTATTCGAAAAGTCATCGACAGCATTATCCAACATACTCGACAAGGCATATCTGTTCCCCGATTTTTCAAGTGCTACCGATATTGCCGACAGTTTGAATTCGAAACTTATAAATGAGAATATAAAGTTGATGCTTAATACCGAAGTCGTTGATGTTGTAAGAAACGATTCGGAATGGAAGATAGTTGACGCGTCAGGAAAGAACTATTTTGTTGATGCAGTGCTTATCACAACTGGTTACCAGACCTTTGACGCTACGCGCAAGGAAGAACTTGGATATGGCATATACAAGGGCGTAGTTACTTCCATAGATATGGAAAGAATGATAAGGTACAACCAGATTGTGAACTCGATAAACGAAGCACCGAAGCGTATTGTTTTCCTGCAGTGTGTAGGTTCGCGTGACGAAAAGTCTGGCAACCGCTATTGCTCCAAGGTTTGCTGTGTGACGGCTGTAAAACAGGCAATAGAAGTGCGTAAGATGCTTCCCGAAGCCGAAATATACATTTTCTATATGGACTTGCGCATGTGGGGACAGCATTTCGAGGAACTTTACCGTGAATCTCAGGAAAAGTATGACATCCGCTATGTGCGTGGACGTATTTCTGAGGCATCATCCACTTTCGACCGTAAGATACAGATAAAGGCGGAAGACACTTTGCTCGGTGTTCCTCTGAAGATGACCACCGACTTGCTTGTACTGATGGTTGGTATGGAAGCATCGTCTGGAACAAAGTCGCTTGGTTGCAAGTGCGGAATAGGGGGCGAGTATGGTTTCGTCAAGACGGCAACTCCGCATCTTTGCGACAACGAAACCTCCGAGAAGGGACTGTTTGTTGCAGGTTCGTGCAAGCGACCAATGACAATCAACGATGTCATTAACGATGCAAGGTCGGCGGCGTGTGTTATTGGCGAATACTTAAGGTAAATATATATTTAGACATAATGAAAAAATAAGCGGGAATGATTTCATTCCCGCTTACTTTTTATATGTATTGTTGTGTCGTTTTTATTTTGCCAGCCAGTTGGCGGGGTTCAGTGTAGCACTGCCCTTCCATATTTCCAGATGCAACACTGTCTTGTTCTCCGAATCGTCGGTGTAAATTTTTCCGATTGCTTGTTTTGCCTTTACCTTGTCGCCAACCGAAACATAAACCTTGTCGAGATGCGTGTAAACGCTTAGGTATTCGCCATGCCTGATTATCACAGCGTTCTGCGTTCCGGGAATAGAGAATACTTTTCTAACTTCACCATCGAACACAGCGCGTGCATCGGAACCGGTTGTTGTGGAAATGTCTATACCTTTATTGTCGATTTCAACGCCAGAAATCACAGGATGCGGCTGTTTGCCGAATCTCGATACGATAACTCCACGCTGTACTGGCCACGGAAGTTTGCCTACATTGCTGCCAAAATTGTCGCTTACAATTTTTTCTTCAGGCGTCAGTTCGTATTTGCCCGTATTTGCCTTGCCCTTAGATGCCGACGACTTCTTTACTTCCTCGGCAATCAACTTTTCGATGGCTGCCTGCAACTGCTGTTTTTGCTTGTTCTTTTCGGCTAGTTGTTTCTTTAGGTCTGCTTCTTTGCCTTTCAGTTTGGCAAGAGCGTTTTCCTGCTGTTTTTTTGCGTTTTCAAGATTTTTTGCTTCAACTTTTTCCTCGTCGAGGAGTTTTTGATGTTCTGCCTTTTGTGCCAAAAGTTTTTCCTTCTGTCTTTCAAGGAATGCCTTTATTGCGTTTATTGCAATAAGTTGTCGTTTACGATAGTCGGCCATCTGCTGCATGTATTTCAGTCGCAGGTACGATTGGTTGAAATCTTTCGACGACAGCAAAAACATTATTTCGTTGTTCTTATTCTGGTTTTTCCAAGCAACTTGTAGCATCTTAGCATACGATGATTTTAGATTGTCCAGATCCTCGGTCATCATCGCTATTATCGATTCGGTTTCCTTGATTTTTTCCGATACAAGTTTAATTTCCATGTTTATGTCGGAAATAAGTTCCTTACGCGACGAAATCTGACTGCCAAGCAGGGCAAGGTTATTTTCCGATTCCTTTTGGTTCTTGCGTGTTTCCTCGAGTAGTTTGTTGGTATAGTTTATTTCGTTGATAGTCTTCTTCTTCTTCTTTTCAAGTTCTGCCTTGGTCTGTGCGAATGAACCAAATGCAAGCGCAAGCATTACGGATGCTAGGAATAATATTCTAACGATTCTTTTCATTAAGTTCAATTTTAGTGTATTTGGTTGGAATCTTGAACGGGAATGTCAGTTCATCGTCAATTGTAAAATCGCTTATTGTGAATTTCATTGTTGCGTTTACATTGCCATATTCAACATATATGTTCATGTTTTGCGGGAATAGCAGGTCAGCGTATTTGGTAAACTTGTCATATTCCACAAAGGCGTTTCGTCCGTCCTCCAAGTCTTCGAGATACAAGTTCTTAACCTTGAATGTCCCAGGTATAACTTTCATAGTCTGAATAACAGAGCCGCGTCTCTCAGCATAATTGCCGTTCGGTCGTTTTTGCTTTTTCTGAGAAACTCTCGAAACGCAATAGTACACAGAATCGACGCAAGAATTATAATCATCCTCCTTGTCGACATCGTTGTCCGACTGATAGCGGAAAAATTCATTTAGCAGTATCGACTGCAGGTCGTTGTACGAAAGGTCAACATTTGCAAAGTTCACAAGTGCGGAAATATCTTCAAGGTAATATTCGTTTTTTAGACGGTTTAACACCTTTACCGAATCACTTGAAACAAGCACTCTGAAACCTTCGATATTGAACGAACGCAAACTTATCCACAGGAGGCTATCGCGGCAGACGCGCAGATTGCCGCTAAACGAGTCGGGCGATCCTCCATTTAACGAATATTCGCACGAAAATTTGTATGTTGCCTTAGCGTATGTAGGGGCATTGGCGGTTACATTCTCTATAATTTTGGCAGAACGTAAATTCTCTTTCTTTTCGTTAGTTCCAACATTAGCAGTCCTGCACGCCCACAAGCATACCGACAGCACCAACACCAATATCAAATTCCTTCTTGCCAATTTATTTCAACGATTTTTTCTTTACTTTTTCTTCTATTTCACTGTTCTCAGGGTCGAGTTCCAAAGCCTTTTCCCAGTCTGCCAAAGCCTCGTCCTTCTTGCCAAGACTAAACTTTATGTCGCCACGATGGTCGTAGTAAACAGCATTGGAAACATCCTTTGCTATGGCATCGTCCATAAACTTCAATGCCTCGTCCAACTTGCCGTTCTTGTAAAGCACCCACGCGTGAGTGTCTATAAAAGTGGGACTTGACGGGTTTATTTCAACGAGATGCGTACTCATTTCCAATGCCTTGTCGAGTTTTTCGCCACGCACGGCAAGGTTATAGCTGTAATTGTTGAGCACCGACTCGAAATCGGCATCCTTGAACAAAATATAATCGTAAACCGAATCGGCTTTGTGGTATTCCTTCAGTGCGTGGTAAGCATCGCCCTGCATGCTCAGCAAGTCAATCATTACCTGCTGGTTGTCAACGGATAGCATTGATGCATAGTCCACTGCTTTGACGACTTCGCGGAATTCCTTTTTCAGATAAGCCGCAACGACATAGAACTGGTAAACCGAAAGCACATTGGGGAACAGTTCCGATGCTTCCTTGCTGTGTTCGTAGAGTTTGTCGTAGTCCTGCAAATGATAGTCAATGTTCATCAGGTGTTCCCAAATCTCAAACGAAGACTTGTCCTCTGCCACTATGTCCGACAAATTTTGCTGTACCGACTTGTAGTCGTTGTTCATCATTGCAATGTCGGCCTTGAGTGCGCTCAATGCAATGTCGCTTGGGTATTGCCTTTCGACTATCGATGCCAATCTTTTTATCTGTACTTTTATGTAATCATCGTTCCTAGCAATTGGAAGCAACTGGTTAAGTATCTGCATTTTGAGTTCGTATGTGAGACTTTCATCCTCGCAGTTGAACGCTTTTTCTAGCATTGCAAAATAGTTGTAGTACTGTGCATCGGTTGCTCTGTGGTATTCGGCAAGCGACAGATATACAAGACCTTCGTCTATGTTCATCTTTTCGAGTTCGGAAAACTCCACCTTTGCCAAGTCTAACTTCTTGTTTTGGAAGTATGCCTCGGCAAGCATGGCCTTGTAGCGAAGATTTGTAGGATAGGCATCGCGCAATTTTTTCATCTCCTCGAACGATTTGTTCATGTTGCCCATCTTTTCGTACATCATTTCTTTCTGTACAGAAATAATGTCGGTGATTCCGAACTGCTTTTCGGCTTCATCGAGAACCTTTATGGCATCCTTTGGTTTGTTCAGGCTCTGGTAGACCTTTGCCAGTTCGTAGTAATTTTCGATGTCGTTCGGGTTCGATGCTATGAGCTTGCGGTAGAGAGGAATGGTCTTTTCGTGCTGATTGCTGTACTCGTAGGTGTAAATCAGCATGTCGATGTAGGCAATGTTGTTGGTCTTGTCGTACTGCACTGCTTTTTCGGCGTAGGTCTGTGCTGCCTGATAGTCGCCGGTGGCGAACAGGATTGTTGCAATCTCGTAATATGCAGCAGGTTGGGTGTTGTCAATTGTTAGTGCACGCGTGTAGTTGCGAATGGCGGCATCGTAGTCGCCAAGATTCTTATTCTTGTTGCCCTCAAGGAAGTAAAAGCTGAAATTGAAGTCGAAAGCCTTTTCGTTTGAGGCCTTTTTGTCCGATTTCTGGACTTTTTTCTGCGGATAGCACACCGATACCGACGATATCAGCGCCAAGAGAAGCAATATTTTGCGAAAATTCAACATTCTACTTGAGTTCTAAGGTGTTGTAGTCGCCAATGCTAAGGTCGTACGACTTGCCCGAAAGTTTTGTATGGCTGCCAACCATCGAGTCGTGGATGTTCATGTTTTCGATTGTTGTGGCTTCCTGAATCACCGAATTGCAGATTACACTTCCGCAAATTGCAGTGCCTTTTCCTACCGAAACGTATGGACCAATCACCGAATTAGCAATCTTTACATTGTCCTCTATGTGGCAAGGTGGAATAATTGTCGAATTTTCGACTACTGCCGACTTTGCAAGCAGTTCGGAACTCTTGTCGCGGGCAAGCACGCGCTGGTGGGTTGCCACGGTGATGTTCTTGTTTCCGCAGTCGAGCCACTCGTCAACTTGTGCAGGAACGAATTTTAAACCTTTGGCACGCATGTTTTCCAATGCCGTTGTAAACTGGAATTCTCCACTCTTGCGAATGTCGTTGTCGATGAGGTACTGGAGTTCCTTCTGCAATGTTTCGCCAGACTTGAAGTAGTAAATACCTATTATGGCGAGGTCGGAAACAAACTGCTTTGGTTTTTCCTCGAAACCGGAAATAACACCGTTGGCATCGGTTGTTACCACTCCGTATGCTTCGGGATGTTCAACCTTCTGCACCCAGATGATGCTGTCGGCATCGGCAGAAATCTTAAAGTTGGCGAAGAACAATGTGTCGGCAAAAGCCACAACAACCTTGTCGTCGAGCGATTCTGATGCGCACCAAATTGCATGTGCGGTACCAAGAGCTTCTTTCTGGTAATATATCTTCGGAGCAGCACCAACACTGCGTGCGATATTGCAAAGTTCATCTTCTACCTTCTTGCCGAAATTTCCGATTACAAAAGCAATTTCATCAATTGGTTCCTCGCAAATCTGTGCGATTCCTTCAACCAAACGCTGTACTATAGTTTTGCCAGCCAACACGATAAGTGGCTTTGGAACTGTGAGTGTATGCGGACGCATGCGCGTGCCCATACCTGCCATTGGGATTACAATCTTCATAAGAATCCTAAAATTAAATAATTGACAAAGGTAATACTTATAATATATAAGTGCGTTAAGCTATTCTTATTTTTTACCAACAATGGAATGTTGTAAAAAAGGCTAATAGGCACGAAGGCTTTTTGTAAATCATCAAGTAGGATTTCGAAACATATAAGTGTAATTGTTTGAATATATGTATTCCATTAGAAAATCCACATCTTTTTATTTTGCCATTCCCAAAAAATGTTGTAATTTTGCGCCCGATTTTGTTTAACTGTGCGATGGGACCGCGAGTGCGTGGCTGAGTAGTACATAAATAATTTTATAAAAGTAATGAAACATTTTGAATTGAAAGGTACAGTACGTACCGAGTTCGGCAAGAAGGCCGCAAAGCAAATCAAGAGAAGCAACAACATTCCGTGCGTAGTTTACGGCATCGAAGAGACCGTTCACTTCACAGTTGCAAGTGCTGATGTTCGCAACCTTATCTTCACTCCTGATGTAATGTTTGCAGACCTCGACCTCGACGGAAAGAAGAGAATCACTTTGCTCAAGGAAATCCAGTTTGACCCGATTTCAGACCAGGTTATCCACATCGACTTCTACGAAGTTGACCCTGCAAAGCCAGTAAAGGTCCGCATTCCTTTGAAGCTCGTTGGTAACTCAGCAGGTGTAAAGGCCGGTGGTAAGTTGAAACACAGTCTCAAGAAGATCGCTATCAAGGGTATGATGGAAGACATTCCTAACGTATACGAAGTCAACATCGAAGACTTGAAACTTGGCGAAACCATCAGAATTAAGGACCTTAAGTCAGACAAGCTCGAATTTACCGAAAATGGTAGCACTCTTATCGCATCTGTAATGATTGCTCGTGGTGCATCTAGCGACGAAGGTTCTGAAGAAGGTGGCGAAGCTCCTGCAGAAGGTGCTGCTGAATAAGCCACAAATTTCAATATCTGAATTGTGAAGTATCTCATCGTCGGGTTAGGAAATCCCGGAGCAGAATACAAGAATACAAGGCACAATATTGGATATACGGTGCTCGACGCTTTCGCAGAAAGCGCGGGCATCGCTTTTTTTGACAAGCGCTATGCCTATCGTGCCGAAACGAGCATAAAAGGACGTACGCTCATTCTCATAAAACCCACGACATATATGAACCTCAGTGGTAATGCTGTAAGGTACTATATGAATCAGGAGAAAATCCCTGTCGAAAATGTATTTGTCATAGTTGATGACCTGGCTCTTCCATTCGGCACTATCCGAATAAAACCCAAGGGAAGCAGCGGCGGACACAACGGATTGCAGAACATTCAGGACACTATCGGCACAAGTGAATATGCACGACTGAGGTTCGGCATCGGAAACGAATTTTCGCGTGGCGGACAAATAGACTTTGTGCTAGGTGAATGGACAAAGGACGAAAGCGAAAACCTCAAGTCGCGTGTCGAAGTGGCAGTAAATGCCATAAAGGACTTTCCGTTAATTGGCATTGAGCGCACAATGAACACCTATAATAATAAATAGACCATGCCAGCACCTAAACCACAAAAGCAGAACTACCGCAACTTTTTCTCGCGTATGGCAGGAAAACTATCCAATGCCAAAAAACCTAAGTGGTTTATCAAAGGTGTTATCAAACTATGGAAAAAGAGATACAAGATTGATCTTTTGGAATATGTAGTTCCGCCCAATGGGTTCAAGACCTTCAATTCTTTTTTTACACGCAACCTCAAGGAAGGTTCAAGGCCTGTAGGCGAAGGACTTGTCTCTCCTGTCGATGGCTTTATTTTTGACTTTGGAAAAATCTCTGGCGACAATAAGATATACGTTAAGTTTAAACATTACTATGTCGATGACCTCATTTGCGACGAGTATGGCGACATTGCTTCGTATGCTGTATTGTACCTTTCGCCTGCAAACTACCATCGTGTACATGCTAGTTTCGACATGGAAATCACCGATATAAGTTATTTGCCTGGCACATTGCGACCAGTAAAACCAAAAGTCGTTTACAAAAAGGACCGCGTCTATTGCCGTAACGAGCGAATAGTAATTCATGGTCAGTCGGAGTTTGGTAATTTCTATATGATTCTTGTCGGTGCGTTGTTCGTAGGCAAGACAAAATTGTCGTTCGACAGTGGTCTGCAGACCAACATTAAGAAAGGTGTTGCGTCCAAGCGAATATATGAAAATAGCATACATATAAATAAAGGTGAGGAAGTGGGTTATTTTGAAATGGGTTCAAGCGTAATTCTTTTTACAAGCGATGACCGACTTGCTAATATAAAGTTGCCGCTCAATTCACCGGTTAGAGTAGGGAACCGTCTGGCCTAGAAGGTATACAGAGGGTAAAATAGACAAATCCTATTATTGATAAATTCTCGCCATTCCAAACAGGATGGTGTTAATAAATATTTTGGTTTCATGTTCGCAATAGGTAAGTATGTCTTTAATTTTGCATCGATTTTAATTAAAATTTATTCACTATGAGGAAATTTTCGATTTTGTTGGTGGCACTTGTGTTTACAGTAAACATGTTTGCCCAGGAAAATGACAAAAACGGAGAAGTCAACATGATGTCGAAGCGTGGAGAATATATCCTGCCGGTAGCAGGTGATTTTGCACTCGGAATCAATGCTCTCCCGATGGTCAACTATTTTGGAAACTTGTTCAATGGTCATGCTGGTAACAGCACGAACTTTGGAACATTCACACACACTCTCGTTCGTACTACTCCAATTCTTTTTGGAAAGTACTACCTTACAGACAAGACTGCCATCCGCGCAGGTTTGCTCATTGGCGTTTACAACGAAACCAATCGTGAAAATGTCATGATGAACCAGCAGATTCCAGATCCTAAGGTAACCGTTACCGATATTATGAAGAGCACTGAAACTGATTTAGGCATTGGTGCTGACTATCTCTTCTACAGAGGTAAGGGTCGCGTTCAGGGATTCTATGGTGGTGGAATTGCTTTCAACTACACAAAAACCAAAGCTACCTACAACTATGGTAACCTTATCACAACCGAATTCTCAGCTCCTTTCTGGTATGACTTTGCTGCTGGAACAACAACTTCTGGCGGTACACGAGTTCTTTCTCGCAGCGGTGACCGTTCATACGGTGTAATCCTCAGTGGCGTTGTTGGCGTTGAATATTTCATCGCACCTAAGATATCGATTGGTGGTGAATTCAGACTCGGTCTCTACACTGGATACGACACTTACGGAACAACAACTGTTGAACGTTGGACTGGTACAGAAAGAGAAGTTGAAACTATGCCTAAGGCAGCAAACGACGGTAGTATTGCATTTAGAAATGCTTCAACAGGTTCATTGTTTATGATGTTCCATTTTTAAGAAAAATAAAGTTTAACTATAAAAAATAATAATTATGAAGAAAATATTTTCAATTATCGCAATCGCTCTTATAGGAGCATTCGTTTTGTCATCATGCAACAAGAATGACTATGAAACAGAACCTTTGAAGACCATCACAATATCTGGAACAGTTAAGGCAAACCTTGACCTTACAGCAGCAAATCCAGGTGATGCACCTAACGGCACAAAGATTATCTTCAGAATCGACGCTGAAGACCTTTGCCATCCGCAGACAACTGATCCTACTTATTCATATAGTACTCTTCAGTACGAAGCAGAAGTATCAGGCGGTAAGTATTCTATAGAATTGCCAGCAGTTAACTTCAATGCAGTAAGTGTTGACATCGTTCCTGTTGACTTCAAGGCAAACCAGATTCAGGATGCAACAGGAGCTGTTAAAGAAAAAGTTTTCTCATCTCCATCTTACTCGATTACAATCCAGGAAGGCGAAGTTTACTTTGAGGACATTACTTTCATAGGATAATTAAAAAAAGCATTTTATAGAGCCGCCCTACGAGGCGGCTTTTTTGTTTTAGCACTATGATGTTCTGCACTGATTATATGCGGATGAATGTAAATTTTAAAGACTATATAGATTGTTTGATATTCAAAACATAACCTATGTTGATTGTTGTTTGTCGGATATTATAACGACCATTGTGTAGGTCGCTTGTGTAGTCTAACATTTTTCTGCCCATATTGTAATGTTATTTTGGAACTAGACGTATGGTGCAAAAAAAAGACTGGCGAATGCCAGTCTTTTTTTGTTTAATAATCCTAGACTATTAGTTCTTCTTGCCAATTCCGAGCTTGTTAGCTGCGTCCTTGCCTGCGTTAACAGCATCCTTTGCGCCTTCAGCAGTTTTTTGAGCAAGTTTTACAGAAGCATCTTCCATTCTCTTGTTCAAAGCTTTGAAGCGGTTCAACTGAGCATCGTTAAGATTGTCTTCTTTAATCTTGGCCTTAGCTGCTTCAGCATTGGTCTTTACTTCCTTTGCCTTGTCGATACCACCATTGTCAACGAATTCTTCGTAGCTCTTTACGAACTTTTCGTATTCGTCGAGGTACTCGTCGAAGTTAACAACGTTGTTAGTTGCTGCTGGAGCTGCTGTTGCTTCTGCTGCTGGAGCTTCTTCAACTTCTTCTACAGTTGCTTCTGCGTTCTGATCTTCTTCTGCTTCTGCTGGTTTGTCGTTGCAGGAAACAGCCATAAGTGCTACGAATAAAGCACTTGCCATAAATACTAATGTCTTTTTCATTTTAGTTGTTAAATTTAAAATTTTTACTTTCGCAAAGTTATTGCTTTTTTGAAAAGGACAAATAATTTTTTTTTTGTTTTTAATTTTTTTGTCTGCTATTGGCACAAAAAAAGAAGACTTCCAAATAGAAGTCTTCCTTGTAAATTTGTTTTATGCTTTTTATTCTGCCTGCCATTTGTATTCCATTGGAACACCTGCTTCGGTGATTGTGAGCTTGTTGCCCTTAATCGAAACATTAATTTCCTTCGACATGCTGAAATCGTCGCCCTTCTGTTCGAGCTTCATTGTTTCGCCATCGAGGGTGTAGTTCCACTTTATGGTATCTGTTCCTCCGTCAAAAACATCAGGTCTTATGACGGTGCAGATGCCATCTTCTGAGAAC
Source organism: Bacteroidales bacterium (assembly GCA_017651185.1). Classification (GTDB taxonomy): domain Bacteria; phylum Bacteroidota; class Bacteroidia; order Bacteroidales; family ML635J-15; genus Bact-19. Next base: position 34,307 of record JAGCDJ010000043.1, read on the forward strand.
TGGTAGGTTGTCTTGCTACCCCAGTCGTCGTTTACCCATACGCCATCGGTTAGGGCCTTGTCTTCTGCTGATTCTTCTTCTACGACTGCTTCTTCGATTAATGAATCGATTGCGTCATCGGTTGTCTCTGTTGGCGTGTTGTTGCAGGAAACAGCCATAAGTGCTACGAATAATGCACTTGCCAAAAATGCTAATGTCTTTCTCATTTCTTTTATAAATTTTTAGTAGTGCAAAAGTAGTAATTTCTTTCTGTCGTTGTTACAATTGCGTTCTAATACAATCTGCTGATTGTTAGTACGATACTTCTTTGCTGAATCCTATGCCGTTGTTATATCGTCCAGAAACGATAATTTTTTTATTGTTTTGCGATGGCAGAAATACAATTCTTGCCTGCTTTTTGTTGCTTTCAAGTATTATCCCGTTTTCGGCTTTCCAGTATATTTGTGCAATGTTTCCACCTTTTATCCTGTAGCATAGTTTGTCGGACTTGTCTCGTTCTATGCTGATTGGTGCGGGAATAAGTTCCTCAACAAAAAAAGCTGTTACAGAATCCTGTATGAAATAGAAGTATGGTACGAGATTGTTGTTCTTGTCGACATGCAGACTATGTCCGCCACCGGGGTAGGTGAATAGTTTGCTTCTGTTTCCTTTTGCCTTTGCCATCTTGTCAACTAGCGACGAACCATACATTTTGTTTGTGAGAGCCTTATTGAGAGGCAGAGAGAAAATGCTTTTGACCGATTTTGCATTTGCGCTGTTGTCGTTGCGGAGTGCTATCTTTATCGGGTCAAGTACATCGTTGAACGGGTAATCGTAGCCGTAGGGGACAATATTGTCGGCATCGCCGTGGAATGAAATAATGGAAGTTTTGGCGTTCGCAATCATATTGATGTCGTGAACAGCGCCCCACATATTCGCCACAGCCTTTATGCTGAATTTTTCGGTGTATTGCGGTGATACCGATTCTATGTCGCCTAAGTCGCTTTTGAACAGGCTTCCTTTTGTTGATTGCGGTCGGCTATTGTTGCGCATAAAGGCGAGGTTGAGTGCTGTTATTGCGCCAGCGCTTGTTCCGCCTGCAAATATCCAGTCGGTGTTGATGCGGTATTTTGCGGCGTTGTGTACCAAATAACGCATTGCTGCGTGAGCATCTTGTGCTGCGCGATAGCCTGCGCAGTCTATCTGGTCGGCACTTGGCAGGAATCCCATGCGATAGTTTATGGAGGCAACCACGAATCCCATTGCGGCAAAATGTCTGCTCCATTTTATGTATGCTTCCGATGCCTTGTCGCCGTTGAAAAATGCTCCGCCGTGTATGAGCATTAATAATGGTCGCAGTTTGCTTGTGTCGTCCTGAGGCAGATATATGTCCATTTTCAGGTCGATGTCGCGAGGCGAAAGGTTGTATTTTAGCAAGTCGCCAAGTTTTTCGGTATAAGCTTCTGCGAAAGTGACATTCCTGTCGGGATTGTAGCTCCAGAAACCTTTGGCATTGCCGTAAACTATATCTTTTGTTACGGAGACTTTGTATTTTTCTGTTTGGAATTGAGCTTCAAATTGATTGAATTTCGGTGATTTGTACTTGTAGAATTGGAATTTCTTATGTTCTTTCCCGACAATGTATTCTCCAGTAATGCTGTCATTTACAATCGTTTCAGGAATTACTTTTACTGGAATGTCGATGCCGTTTATGTTAATTGTGCACTTTTTCCTGCCTGATGTAATCGAAAGGTTTTCTTCCTTTGCGATGGGTGAGTTCTCTACTTTGTAGCGCAAACCGGTTACTTTGTCTTTACTTACATTCTCGAACTTTAATATTAAGGTGCTGTCATCGCATTCGCCTATGTAGTAGCATTGTGTGTCGATGTTCGACAGGTCAATTTTTTCACAACCGCAATGTGCAAATATGAGAACAGCAACAACGATGGCGGTTATTATAAATCGTATTATATGTCGTGATTGTCTTGTGTATGCCATCTAACTAAAAGTTGTTATGATTTGAAAGCAAAGTTAGTTCTTTTTACAAAACTTACCAATAACTTTTTATTGTCGGCAAAAGCATTTTGTTTGGTGATAAAATAGTAATTTTGCACCCTCAAAAAAGTATCGGAATTGGAACAGATAGACAAGACTAAAGAATTAGAAACCAGAGATATCCGTCAGTTGTTGTGGATATATGCTCTTCCCGCAGTAATAAGTCAGGTGATTGCATCGCTGTACAACATTGCCGACAGGATATTCATAGGACAGGGTGTTGGACCTCTGGCGATTGCAGGTTTGGCGATAACAATGCCTATAATGAACCTTATTCATGCTTTTGGCGCGCTGGTAGGCGTGGGTTCATCAGCACGAATGTCCATTGTGCTTGGAAAGAAGGACGTAAACTGGGCGGAGAAGATTCTTGGTAACAGTACGATATTCACTTTTGTGCTGGGTGCTTTTTTCTTGTCGTTTAATTACATTTTCATGGACGACATCCTGATGTTGTTTGGCGCAACTGACGACACAATTTCGTATGCGCGTGAATATCTGTACATTGTTCTTCCCGGTATGTTTTTCACTACTCTTACTTTTAATCTTACTGGTTTGATTCGTGCATCAGGCTATCCAATGAAGTCGATGTTCATCCTTGCTGGAGGCGCTATTCTCAATGTTATTCTAGATCCGATATTCATTTTTGTGTTCAAATGGGGGATAGCCGGTGCTGCATGGGCTACAACAATCTCAATGGCAACTACTGGCATAATTTCGGTATTGCACTTTGTGAATCCACGCTCGTTCATACGCTTTAAGTCGCATTGTTGGGCAGTAAAGGGCTACATAATAAGGAACATTACCATGATTGGCTTGAGTCCTTTCCTTATGAACCTAACAGCTGCTGGTGTTGTCGCTTTGCTTAATGCTCAACTTTTGCGTTATGGTGGCGATTTCGCAGTTGGTGCATACGGTATTGTGAATACCTTTGGAATGCTGATGGTCATGCTGATTCTGGGCGTTTGTCAGGGTATGCAGCCGATTGCTGGCTACAATTATGGCGCAGGTCATCCCGACCGGCTGAAGGCTGTTTACAAGCTAACAATGAAGGTTTGTGTGTTTATTGGTTTGGTGGGAAGTGTTTTGGGTTGTTTGATTCCAAGGTATATGGTGCGTGCGTTTACCGATGATCCCAGTTTGATAGAAATCGCCATTCCGGCAATGTGCTACATTATGGTGATGTTTCCGCTAATTGGCTTCACAATCGTAAATTCAAACTTTTTTCAGTCAATAGACAAACCATGGATTGCAATAGTTACAAGTCTATCGCGACAGCTTATATTCCTTCTCCCAATGTGCTATCTTATGCCGTATGTGTATGAGTATTTTGGAGGAGAAGGCCTTTCGGGAATTTGGGCTTCTTGTACGGTCTCCGATGTAATGGGAGCTGCACTTGCTGCTATATTCCTATATTCGCAGCGAAAGGTTTTCCGTGAGGCACAGCAGGTTTGATTATACTTTTATTCTTGACAATTGTAATTCTGAACTTGTTTCAGTACATTCATCTCAACGAAGTTAATCTGCTTGTGATTAATATTATTTGATTGTATATGTCATAAAACAAAAAATGCCAGAGAAATCTGGCATTTTTCTTCTTATTATGGTATTGATTAGTACTTAGGTTCTATTCCCAAGTTGTAGAAAATGAACGAGTAGATGTCAACCACCTCGTCGATAGCCTTGTCAAGTGGCTTGCCACTTCCGTGACCTGCATTGCTTTCGATGCGGATGAGGTGCGGTTTGTTGCCGATGTTGCTGTTCTGCAAGGTTGCTGCATACTTGAACGAATGTGCGGGAACAACTCTGTCGTCGTGGTCTGCTGTAGTGACAAGGATTGCAGGGTAATCTACACCATCCTTTACAGAGTGCAATGGTGAATATTTATATAGGTATTCGAACATTTCCTTGTTGTCTTCGCTTGTGCCGTAGTCTATTGCCCAGTATCTGCCGATGGTGAACTTATGGTAGCGAAGCATATCCATTACGCCAACCTGCGGAATTGCAACAGCAAATAGGTCGGGACGCTGGTTTACAACTGCTCCTACAAGCAGACCGCCGTTCGAACCGCCTTGGATTGCAAGTCTTTCCTTGCTAGTGTATTTCTCGTTGATAAGGAATTCAGCTGCAGCGATGAAGTCATCGAATACATTCTGCTTCTGCAGCTTGGTTCCTGCTTCGTGCCATTCCTTGCCGTATTCGCCACCGCCACGGATGTTAGCAACTGCGTAAACTCCGCCTTGTTCGAGCCATGCTATGCGTGTGGCGCTGAAACTTGGAGTGAGCGAAATATTGAATCCTCCGTAACCGTAGAGTAGGGTTGGGTTGGAACCGTCAAGTACAATGTCTTTCTTGTGAGTGAGAAAAATAGGAATCTTTGTTCCGTCCTTCGAGTTGTAGAACTTTTGCTCGGTAACATATTCATCCGAATTGAAACTGATTTCCGATTTCTTATAGAGTTCAGATTTGTTATTGGTAATGTCGTATTTGTAGATGAGCGACGGAGTTGTGTAAGATGTTACAGTGTAGAAGGTTTCTGTATCTTCTGGGTCACCGCTAAATCCACCGATTGTTCCAATAATGTCGTTGTCGAGGTTGCTGATGAAATGCCCCTCCTCGTCGAAGATACGGATTACGGTGTGAGCATCCTTGGTGTAGTTGGCAATCAACTTCTTGCCGATGTGGCTTACGCCTGCGAGAACGCCTGCATCAGACTTTGGAATAAGGTCGAGCCACTTGGCCTGTGTCGGGTTGTCAAGGAAAATCTTGATAACCTTGTATTCCGGTGCGAAATAGTTGGTCATAACGATGAAGTTGCCATCGATTTCGTCAATTACGCCGTAGTCGTTTTCGAAGTTGTCAACCAACTTTACAAAATCTGAATTTGCCTTGTCAAGATCCTTGTAGTATAGGCAGTTGCCCGATGTTGATTCGCTTCCGTAGATGACAAGGTAGCGCTTGTTGATTACTTCGGCGGTAAAGCTGACATCTGGATTTGTCTTGTCTTCGTATGCAAGTTGGTCGTCTTTTTGTTCTGTTCCTACTTTGTGGTAGTAAAGCTGACCGTTTTCGTTTACGCCTGAAAGTTCGTTCTTGGGTTCCGGGAAACGGCTGTAGAAGAATCCGTCATCCTTCCAAGCTATGCTGGTGAACTTAACCCACATAAGGTGGTCGTTGAGGGTTTCACCGGTTTCGATGTTCTTTACAAAAATCTCTTCCCAGTCGCTACCGTTGCGCGAAATTGCGTAACCGAGGTAGTTGCCGTCATCGGAAATGCCGAGATTCGAGAGTGCTACAGTGCCGTCATCCGACAGTTTGTTGGGGTCGAGGAGTTCTACAGCTTCACCATCAAGAGAGTTTTTGTAGTACAGAACGCTCTGGTTCTGAAGTCCGTCGTTGCGGTAGAAGAAATAGCGGTCGCCTTTTTTCGATGGCGCGCTTTCCTTAGGGTAGTTCATAATGTCCTTCAGGCGGTTCTTCATGTTTTCGCGATACGGAATCTTCGACAAGTAGTTGTTTGTGACTTCGTTCTGCGCTTTTACCCAGTTGGCGGTTTCTTCTGAGAAATCGTCTTCGAGCCATCTGTACGGGTCGGATACTGCCGTTCCGAAATAATTGTCGATGGTATCGCACTTCTTTGTTTCGGGGTATTTCAGAGGTTCGTCCCCGTTTGTTTTTGTCTCATTGTTGCACGATGATAACATAATCAAAACATTTAAGGCCAAAATGCCGATACAATATTTCTTCATTAGTGTACGAATTTTAAATTTTCCGCAAAATTACTCAATGCTATAATTGTATAGATTGCTAATTCCTAAAAGAATGGTTAAAATTTGAGGGATGAAAAACTATCCATAAAATTCTTGCATAATAAAAATTAATTGTATTTTTGTTGCTGATTTGGTGGTAATGTTACCACCGAAAATAGTGGTAAATGTATAACTATGGAAGATAAGAAATTGCAAGAGGCATTTGAAAAATGGCAAAAAATACAGCCATTATCAGAAAACGACTTGAATAGATTGAGACGGAGGTTTACTATTGATTTCAATTACAACTCGAATCATATTGAAGGCAATACGCTCACTTACGGACAGACTGAAATCCTTTTGCTTTTTGGCAAAGTCATTGGCGAAGCCGATGTGAAGGATGTTCAGGATATGACAGCGAGCAATGTTACGCTCAAGATGATGGAAGAAGAGTCGACTATTAAGAATGTGCCACTTACGCAGAACTTTATTCGTACATTGCATCGTACTTTGCTTCGCGAAGACTATACGGTTTATCGTAATCTTCCAGGAGGCGAGCAAACTAGTTATACCATACACGCAGGACAATATAAAACGCGCCCCAATAGTGTAATTACCCGTTATGGCGATAGGTTTGAATATGCTTCACCTGAGGAAACCCCAGTTTTGATGGCCGATCTTGTCGATTGGTACAACAACGCAGAATTGGAAGGCAAATTGTCTCCAGTGGAATTGGCGATTTTGTTTCACTATCGCTACATACGCATTCACCCGTTTGAAGATGGCAACGGTCGTATCGCTCGGTTGTTGTTCAATTATATTTTGTCTCGTCATGGTTATCCGATGGTAGTTGTGCGTAGTAGGTTGAAGCAAGATTATTTGGAAGCATTGCATCAGGCGGATTTGATTGTAGGCAAAGCGCCGTATGATGGTGCGCACGCATCGTTAAAATCCATCCGTCCATTTTATAAGTATATGGTAAATTTGATTGTGCGAGAATTTGAAAATGATGTGTTGTTTGTTACCGAGAAGAATGAAAATATTTGGTGGTACGATGGCGAGCGCATAGTATTTCGTACACCTAGTTATGCAAAAATACTTCGTGAGTTGCAAATTGAACCGCAAGCTACATTCGCTTATTTGCAAGAAGAAATAGGAATAAATCGTTCTGCAATCCAGAAAATGTTACAATCATTGCAAAACAAGGGATATGTCGAGAAGGATGGCAAGGGTTCGTGGCGAGTGTTCATTACCCCGTCTGTGTGACCGAATAGTGCTTTTAGTACATCATCCCAAACAGCCATAAAGGAATCTTATTGTCTATGCCGATTTCGATTCCGTCTGCCACCACAAAACTGCCCTTAACTCCGCTTATCTGCTTGTATCCCTTTCCGTGTCCGCCAACCTCGAATACATAGTCGGAATTTACAAGAAAGTCGCCTTTTTGTGGCATGGCAATGCGATTTTCGAGGGAAAGTTGGTTGGCAAAGAAAGTTTCCCGTACCGTGCCTGTCTCAACATTTTCCGATAGGGCATCCATTATGTTTGTGTTGCCGAACACAATCTTTTCGGGTTTCACAAGTTGTTTAAGACCTTTGTCTTCCGAGTATATCATGCGTATTACGCCTGCCCGGTCGAGAAGGTCGAACAGCCGCATAAGTTGGTTTCTGCCAATTTGCATCATTGTGCATAGCGACTGGATGTTGAGCGTATATGGAACCGTTTCTGCCAGAATCACAAGCAGTTGCTTGGCTTTTTTCAGTGAGGCGTACTCTATTTCGGTGACTGCGGGAATGTCGTTGTCTATAATGGTATTTACAACCTGCTGAACTTTTGTGAGGTATGTTATTTCCGAACTTCCCCTGTAGTACGGATAGTAGCCCCGCTTCAAGTACTTCTCGAATTTAGGAAGCACTTTGCTTTTGGCTGTAATCTGCGCTGCGATGTCGTAGTGCGACTTTATGATTTCTGACAGCGAATACACCTTGTCGAAATGCTCGCCTTCAAAGTTCAGGAACTCTCTGAACGACAGTCCGTGCATTTCGTAGATTACGCATCTCCGCGACAGGTCGGCTATGGAATTGTCGATTTCGAGCAGCGACGAGCCAGTGAACACAATGTGCATATCAGGATACGAGTCGTATATGTTTTTCACTTCTATCGACCAGTTGGGATACCGATGCACCTCGTCAAGGAAAAGGTGTTCGCCACCATGTGCATTATGGTAGTCGGCAAGTTCGACCAATGTGTGCGCAGTAAACCAGATGTTGTCAAGCGACACATATAGGGCTTTGCGTCTGTCGGCGATTTTCAGTTTGATGTATTGGAGCATTATCGTGGTTTTTCCGACACCCCGCGCACCCTTTATGCCAATCAGTCTGTCTTCCCATTGTATCCTATCGAACATATATCTGATAATGTCTGTAGATGTTTTTTCGATAAGTTGAGCCGATATTCTATATACATTTTCCATAAAATCAGTCGTTTAGTGAATTGTATTTGTACGATGCAAAGGTATAAAATTTTCTTTACATAGAAAAAATATTGCTATTTTTTTTCTCTGCACAGACGATTTTTATTAAATAATTTTCTCTACATAGACGATTTTGTTTGCATTCGAGGACTGGTGGCAAGTGCTTTTTATGCAAGTGTAATAAGCAATCGTCAAAATTATTTCAGTTCCAATTTTCCAATTCTTTCAATTACAGCAGCCTGCCTCATTTGACTTTCTAGACGGTCAAAGTATTCTCGCTCAACTACTTCCGTAAAATCACCATTCCGCAGAATATGGATTTCATCGCAGGTGTCACTCAAAGTGGAAAAAATGTGTGACGACAAAATTACTATCTTGTTTGACTGCTTTAGTCTCAATAATATTTCGGTCAACATAATGCTGCCGTTAATGTCGATGCCATTAAAAGGCTCATCAAGAATGAAACATTCGTTTCCTTGCACAAGAATTGCCATAAGAGCCAGTTTCTTTTTCATTCCTGTGGAATAAGTTGAAACATATTGGTTTAATGGTAAATCAAAAATATTTGAGGCATCAATGTCCGGCACTTCCTTTCCTCGTGCATTGCACAGCAGCCTTACATATTCGCGTCCTGTAATTTTGGGGAAAAAGAACGGGTCGGAAAAGAGCAATCCCAAATGATCTTTCAAAGGTTTTAAATCTGAATAAATTTCGCCCCGATAATTTTCCAAACCAGCAATGCAACGGAATAATGTTGTTTTCCCTGCACCATTTTCACCTATAATTCCATATATTTTTCCACTGGAGAACTCTATGTTTATGTTTTTAAGGACTTCCTTGGACCCGTAACTCTTATATAATCCTGCAATTCTAATCATTTAAAAATCTTTTTAGGCTGTCAATTGAACGAAAATAGAAAAATGGTACAACACCCAATGCTATAGGAGGGAAGAGTAAAACTAATACAGTTGCTATTCCTTCTGGAATACCTATTTCATCAGGGTATGTGGAATATTTGGCAAGTATGACCGTCGTAAGGAAAGTAATGCCAACCAAGAACGACAACAATATCAGTAAAAAGTCGGCATAAAAGAAAGCAAGCATTAAGATTATGACGGGAAGTGTCATGCAGGTTGCGTTTTTCACAGCATTAAAAACTTTTCGCCTTATAAATGTCTTTGGTGTTTCAGCAAAAATCCATACATAATATTCGTTTTCTGGTTTTATATAATAACTTGACATAAAGGCAAATAGCAAAACCATCGAAATCAATCCAAGATTCAAATTGCTGACACATATTGCAATAACAACCAGCGCATATAGCAATGGGAAAATCCAAAAAGTCTTTCTGAACCCAACGGCAAATTCAAACGGTCTTTTTGAGAAAGGAGTGGGTATGGTAAAATTCATCCTGGATTTTAACGAAACGAATGCCAATATAATGGAAATTGCCAGCAAGGCGGACAATACAACAAATTGAAGTTTTACAGCAAGTATTATTGCAAAAGGGATATAGACTAGCAAATTTTCAACAATCCTTATTTTTCTTTTTGTCTTATTGTTAAACACAATATGCAGGAAATCAAGTCTATCCGAGCGCGATAATTCCAGTTGCATAATGGCACAAACAAAAACGATAATGTATGGAGCCCAAAACTCTGATTTATAGAACAGAAGTTCCGATAGCAGAACAAATATTGCCAGAAGCAAAATGTATCCAACGACAGGATTTATTCCGAAATCCTTAATCCTTCTGTTTGTCATTTTGAACAGAAGCGAAAAGTAGTATTTGATTCCGTTTGTGCTTGCTGTCATAAATAATCTTGTTCTTATATTTTTGGAGCAAAGTTATTTGTTGAAATAAATAGTCAAGTTGCAAATTACTAAAAGAATGGTTAAGAAATATAAAATGCTTTTCCCTATCTTTGCATAAAATTTTCATCTATGGCAAAAGTCAATATTGTAACGATGGGCTGTTCGAAGAATCTTGTCGATTCGGAGAAACTTGCCGCCCAACTTGTGGCAAACGGCTACGAGGTTGTGTTTGATGCAGAATGCAGAGATGCGGAAATTGCGTTTGTGAATACCTGCGGTTTTATAAACGATGCCAAGGAGGAGTCGATAAATGCAATTCTGAAACTTGCTGGCGACAAGGGTAGCACAAAACTGAAAAAGATTGTCGTGTTTGGATGCCTCTCGGCTCGCTACTACGATGACTTAAAGGCCGAACTGCACGAGGTTGACTTTATGTGCGGCAACTACAAGATTGACGAACTTCTTGCTTTCCTCGGCAAGAAACCCGATGAGGACAAGGCAAATTCGCGCGTGTCGAGTTCGGCAGGACATTATGCCTATTTGAAGATTTCGGAAGGTTGCGTGCGCAACTGCGCTTTCTGTGCTATTCCGCTGTTCAAGGGCAAGTATGTGTCGCGTAGCATGGACGACATTATTGCCGAAACCGAAAATCTTGCAAAAAGCGGTGTCAAGGAGTTGATTCTCATTGCGCAGGACTTGTGCTACTATGGCTACGATGTGGAACATCGTTTTATGTTGCCCGATCTTGTGGAGCGTCTGTCAAAGATAGATGGGGTGGAGTGGATTCGTCTTCATTACCTTTACCCGTTCCTGTTCCCGGAACGTTTGCTCGATGTCATCCGCGACAATCCAAAGGTTTGTAAGTACATTGACATTCCTTTGCAGCATATTTCCGACAAGGTTCTTGCAGGTATGCACCGCGGTGGAGACAAAAAACAGACAATCGCACTGCTTGATAAGATTCGCAAGACTATTCCAAATGCTGTAATCCGCACCACAATGCTTGTCGGTTTTCCAAACGAGGGCGATGCCGAGTTCGAGGAATTGCTTGAGTTTGTGAAGGAGCAGAAATTCGACCGACTTGGCGTGTTTACATATTCGGAAGAGGACGGTACTGCTGCCGCAAGTGAATTTGAGGATGTTGTCCCGCCGGAAGTCAAGGACGAACGCGCCAATAGGATTATGGAATTGCAGCAGGAAATTTCTCTGCAGTCAAATATGGCTAAGGTCGGAAAGACTTTCCGCGTGCTAATAGACTATATTGAAGACGATATGTTTGTCGGTCGTACCGAGTTCGACTCGGTGGAAGTTGACAACGAGGTGCTTTTCCCGTATTCCGACAAATATAAGGTCGGCGATTTCGTGTATGTGAAGATTGACGATGCTTCGGAATATGAGTTGTATGGTACGGTAATATAAAACAAAAAAGCACCAATTATGGTGCTTTTTTTATTTAATGCTTTAAAAATTCATTTATTCCAAGCCGAACAATCTGTAGAACTTGTCGAGTTTGTAGTCCTTTGTTACGCCAATCATTTCTTCCCAAAGTGAATCCGGAATAGGAACTCCGTTTTCGCGGCGTTTGAGGAAGTTTTCGTATTCTTTTTCGCCTGCAGTATAGATTCTGTCGTGTCCTGGCATCTTCTGTGAATTGCGGAGGTCGCGGAGCAAGTTTCCTGCATTTTTCTTGAAAACGTCCAAATCCTGGAATGTTTCAACGTTTATTGCAATGAAGAAATGTCCAAGGCGGTATGGCTTCTTGTTGCCGTTCTCGTCAAGTCCGGTAAGTGCCTTCATGTAGCCACCGCATTGCAATGCCGACGACAAAATTTCCACAACTGTTGCATATCCGTAGCCCTTGTATCCTGCGGTTTCTTCTCCTATACCACCGAGCGGAGCAAGAGCGGCACGACCTTTTACAAGATCTTCGAGGACTTCAACCGAATTGGTCTTGGAATTGCCTTCGCGGTCGATGCACCAGCCTTTTGGCAGGTCTTTGCCGACTTTTGCGTAGTATTCGAATTTTCCGCGCTGGCTTACCGATGTTGCGCAGTCGAGGAAGAACGGAAATTCTTCATCGGTTGGGATTACGAATGTCAGAGGGTTTGTGCCGAGCATGTTTTCAACACCGAAAGTAGGAGCGATGGATGGACGGGCGTTTGTGCCGGTGAGACCAATCATGCCTTCTCGTGCTGCCATAAGTCCGTAGTAACCAGCGATTCCATAGTGCGAACTATTGCGAACGGCCACCATACCCATGCCGAATTTCTTTGCCTTGTCGATAGCCATCTGCATTGCCTGTTTCGAAACCACATGTCCCATACCGTTATTGGCATCGAGTAGGGCGGTTGTTGGACTTTCGCGCAGAATGTCAACCTTGGTAACTGGATTTACGATTCCAGCCTTGATTCTATCTAGGTATATGGGTTTCAATCTGTTGATTCCGTGCGAATCGATTCCGAACTTGTCGGCTTCGAGAAGCACATCCGCTATTATTTCTGCATCTTTTTCTGGCACTCCAGCTTTTTTCAACGAATCCACGCTGAACAGATGCAATGTGTCAAAATCTAAATGTCTCATTTCTAATAAAATATTTTTTTGACAAAGATACCTATATATTATTTGTTAGTAGGCGGTCTAACTTTTTTTTGTCAACAGCACAATGTTTGGTATTGAACTCTGAGAGGCAAAATGTCAGTTAGCATTATGTTTTTTTCATTATGTTTCTTAACTTTGCCTAAAAATTTGGGTGATGAAGCGTTTCTCGTTTATATTGTTTATGTCGCTTTTGCTGTGTAATGCAATGGCGCAGGAGGGGATTCCCATGGGACTGGTAATTATTGATTCTCTTCATGTAAGGTTTAATGGCGTCAGGTATGCGTTCGAAGAAGATTTAAAGTCGCTGTACGTCGATGTAAACTATAATGACGAAACGCCAACTAAGATTGATATTGTCAACAAAATACAGATTGAGGGCAAAGTTTATCCTGTAAAAAGGGTTGGTGCAAGGGCTTTCTATGGATGCCGCAACATAACAAGCGTAATGATTCCGTCTGGCATTGAGTTTATTGACAGCAGTGCCTTTCGCTGGTGTGTAAACCTTTCAAATTTAAGTATTTCTAGCGATATTAAACGAATTGGTCCAGATTGTTTCCGTAATTGTAGCAATCTGCGCAATTTTCATTTCCCGTCAAAGGTTCAAGTAATTAGCAATGGTTGTTTCAGGGCAAGCGGACTGATGTCGGCGGTAATTCCCGAAGGTGTGGTGGAGATTGGTTCGTATGCTTTCGAAGGATGCAAGTCGTTGGCGGGAGTCAGACTTCCGAACTCGTTGAAGAAGATTGGTAAGGAGGCGTTTGCTAATTGTTGGGCACTGAAAAATATATTCATACATGACCAGGTACGTAGTGTAGGCGAGGGCGCTTTCATGGCTTGCCGTAGTCTCGAAGGTGCAATATTCGTTAAGGTTATGGATTCGAGAATAAAGACAATCGTTGCAGCCAATGCGTTTGCCGAGTGCAAGGCACTGAAGGATGTCATTTGCAGGACGGGACGAGTAGGAAATGTCAAGGATGTAATATTTCACGAAGATTCTTTTGCGGGTTGCAATTTTGTGGTTGACAATATTAAATACGAGACACCAGAGGGCGTAAATCCGAATGCAAGCAAGCGCAAGAAAGGCGATTCTGAATTTGATGAGGATGAAGCAACTGTTGATGTGGACAATGCCGAACGACTGCGCACAAGCAAAACTGTTGAGCGTGCGCGTAAGGATATCGGTGTTCGTAAGAATGCAAAGAAGAAAAAGTAGGCTTTACACCATATTTCTTTCCTTCTTGATTCGTTCGTATGCCTCGTTAATTGCCTGGAATTTCTCTGTTGCCTTGCGTGTGACTTCTTCGCCCATGCCTGCAACCTTGTCGGGATGGTGCTTCATAGCCATCTTCTTGTATGCCTTCTTAACTTCTTCGTTTGTAGCATCCTTTGTGATACCAAGGATTTCGTAGTCAGAATCTCTGCCTACAACAATGAACATCGACTTTATGGAGTTGTAATCGTATTCGCTGATGCCGATTCCTGTTGCTATTCGCTTTATGACGTCAAGTTCTTCCTTTACAATTTCGTTGTCGGCATTTGCTATTCCGAAAAGATAGTGCAGAAGTTGTAGTTTCAGCGAGTTGTTCATGTTGTACCTTATCTGTCGGCAGACATCATCAAGCGGAATTTCTGCATTCAGCATTGGTTTTAGCAATTGCAATGCCTTTAGCGTCTTTTCCTTGCCAAAATTCTGGACAAGGAATGCCTTTACATATTCCAGTTCGCTCTTTTTTACAATGTTGTCGGCTTTCATTACTGCTGCCGAGAGTGTAAGCAGTACCACCATGAAGTCGCCCTTTTCTGTGTGCCTTGTTCTATTGCTAGGTCTTGCCTGTCCGTTATCCGAAGAGTCACTTAGTCCATCAATTGCCGAACCGATGAAGAAACCAATCAGTCCACCAATAGGACCTGTTAGAACCCATGTCAAGCCACCAAGTATCCATTTCCATTTTCCCATAGTTGTCAGTATTTTAGATTGTTAATAAAAGTTTCAGTTTGTTCTATCAATGAATGGTTCCTGTCATTTATGAAAATTGCGTTGCACTTTTCGCGACCTGAATTCTTCCTTTGCATTCTTATTTTTTGTAGTGCAGTTTCTTCCGAAACTTTGTCTCGCAGGCAAATTCTCTTTACGAGGATTTCTTCAGGTGCTTCCACAAAAAGTATCTTGTCGAGAATGTCTTCAAGTTTTGCTTCGAATATTATTGCTGATTCAATTGCTACTATGTTGGAATTCTGTGCATTTCTCCATTCAATGAAATCTTGCTTTACAGCAGGATGCACTATTGAGTTTACAGTTTTTCTGTTTTCTTCGTTTCCGAAAACTATTTCCCTGAGATAATCCTTGTTGATTGTTCCGTTTGCGTATGTTTTTTTTCCGAAGCATCTAACTAGCGATTCTTTTATCTGCAAGTTAGTGTTCATTAGAAGTTTGGCTTGGGTGTCAGCATCATATACTGGTATGTCCATTGAGCGGAAAACCTGACTTAGCATGGATTTTCCCGAACCTATGATTCCTGTTATGCCGATGCTAATCATTTTTTTTCGAGTATAAAGCTGCAGGTTTCGGGTGAGTTTCTTTGTATTTGTATTTTACCGTCGTTGGACTGAACTTTGATTTCTATAATGTTGTCCTTGGCGTTTTGGTAGTCGGCAGTGGCTGTGAAATTGTATTCCTGCACATCGTTGTAGTGCGAAATTTGTACAAGGTAGTTTACGTCAACATATTGTGGCAGAATTGTGTAAGAGTATTCTGGTGGAAAGTTGACTGGCTTTATCTTTATGCGTTTGCTTGCCCGAGTGAACATTCCTATTTCGTACGAAATGCTTGCGATTGATTGTGAGGAACTTATGCCGTCGGGTATGTCAAGGACAAGATTGTATTGCTTTTTTGCTTTCAACAAACCAAGGTTTTCGTCCTCGACACCGATTGAAAATATGCTGTCGATGCTTGAGGTTTTGCCTATGATTGTTACTGAATCGGGGACAATCATAGTTTTTGTAATTTTTTGTCCGTCAATAAGGTTATATGAAATGTTTGAGATGTCAACAGGAACTTTTTTCTCCTTTACATTTATTATGTCGAAGAAGATTGTGTCTGGTTTTATGTCGCCGAGATTTATTTTTTCACCTACTTTTTTCCTGATGAGCGGTCTGAGGTCGTTGGTTATGACGTAGGCCTTGCCCTTGCTGCTTGCATATTTCAGCAATGGACGATTGTCTTGTGCTTTTGTTTCGAGGTCAATGTTCAGCGGAATGTTCCTTGTCTTGAAACTTTCCTGGAAAAGGTTGTATCCTTGTCCCGATGCTGTCACAAAAAGTTCTCCGCTGTGAGAACTCTCGTTGCTTATTGTCTTGGGAATGTTTTTGAACTTGTACTTTATGGTTATATCGCTGGTGAGGTTCTTGTTGAGATAATTGAGGAACCAAAGGAAGAATGACAGGACAACAAAAACAAGGAATACCAGAAAATTTCTGTTATTGACCACCTTTACAACGGGATTCCCTTTCTTATTTGGTTCCTGCTGTTCTGTCATTCGATGTAATTATGAAAGAATTACTTTTTCTCTGCAGTATCGTTGTTCTGGTTTTCTGCTTCGGTGAAACTTACGATTGAGTTTTTGTCAATCTTTATTTTCACACCGTTGGCAATTTCGAGAAGTACGTATGTGTCGCTAATTTCATCGATGATTCCGTAAACACCGCCTGCGGTTATTACCTTGCTGCCTTTTTTCAAGCTTTCTTTGAACTTTTGTGCTTCCTTGTTGCGCTTCGATGCTGGTCTAATCATGAAGAAATAGATTACTGCGATTAGCAATACCCAGAAGATTACATTCATCCAGATGTTCGACTTTGGAGCTGCCTGAGCTGCGTCCTGTAATAAAATTAATAAGATGTTTTGCATATAAATGATATTAAGTTAGTTAACTATTTTGTTACGACATCGCACCTGATATATAGCACATGTTCGTTGGGGTCGGTATTGGCAGAGATGCGCACATTCTTGTTTTGTATTCCAGTTTTGTTGGAACTGTCGAAAGTTAGTTCCACATATCCCTCTTCGCCTGGTTTTACTGGCTCACGCGTCCATTTTGGCGAGGTGCATCCGCACGATGGCTTTACACTTGAAATTACAAGATTGCCTTCACCTGTATTTGTGAATTTGAACTTATGAGTCACTTTTTCACCTTGGATAACTGTGCCAAAGTTGTATTCGGTTTCGGAGAATACCATCTTGGGCATCCCGTCGCTATTCTTTGTGCTATCGTCCACATTGTCGGCAGAAATTGGGTTGTCGATTCCGTATTCGCCACCGCCCGTCTTCGGGGTTTCCTTGCACGATATTGTGGCAAGTGCCATTATGACGATTAGTATTATTGATATTTTTCTTGTTTTCATTGTTTCTTTCTTTATGAGTCGTGCCATGGCGCGACTTTTCATTTTTTTTATGTGTTTATAGAAGTCCCATGCCTATTTTGTTAAGCGTGTTGTCATCCTTGCTCTGGTTGTATATTCTGTCGAGGATGCCATTAATGAATGTGCCGCTCTTTTCGGTGCTGTATCCCTTGGCGATTTCAATGTATTCGTTTATTGTAACTCTAAACGGAAGTTCTGGGAATTGTGTCATTTCGCAGAGTGCAAGATGTAGAATCACCCTGTCCATGAATGCGATACGCTGAAGTTCCCATTTTTGCAGGTTCTTTTCGATTAGTTCATCGAATTTCTGACGGTACAGGCAGGTACTTTTTATGAGTGTGTACGCAAATTCACGGTCTTCATCGTTTTTGAATGTTGGTGGTAGACGGAACTTGTCGATGTTGTCGTCGTTAAGTTTCTTTATTGTCTGTATAAGGTTGCTTAAAGCAAATTCGATGTCGTCGTTCCAGTAGATGCTTTCGGTTTCGAGTATTTCATCGAGGTCTTCGTTGTCTACGAGATATTTGTTTATAATCTTGCAAATCAAGTCGGTATCCTGCTTTAAACTGCGATTTTCGTCTTCCATGTAGTTCTTGTAGAACTCTGAATTTGCCATCTTGTTGAAGATGTTGCGTACGAATTCGTAGTGTTCCGACCAGTTGGTGCTGGCATTCTCCATGTATTTCTTTATGGTTGGTTCGGTACGGAACGCCTGTATAATTCGGTTGTCTACGAATTTGCGGTTGGGGTTCAGGTCTTCTTCTGTAGGAAGCAACTTGTTGCGGTTGAATTCAATCTTATATTCGGCGTGGTCGGCAATTGCCACCATAAGGCAGAATGTTTCCACAAAAAGTTCGTATGACTTTTCAATGCTCATTTCTAGAGCTTCCCAGACTTTCTCTAGCGAACCGTCGTAATTCCCTTGAACAAAAGCGTAATAGGTCTGAACCGCCTTTATTCTAACCAATCTCCTGCTAATCATCGTTTATGCAAAATTATTTGCGCAAATTTAGTTATTTTATTAAAGTGTGCATAATCTTTTTTGAGTATTAATTTCACTTTTTCTTGTTAATTTTTAATATTAAATTTGCATTATCAAGTTATTTGTCTAAATTTGTCCCGACAAAATTTTAATTATGGATTCAATCGAGAAAGATAGAAGGATTGTTAATTCCACTTCGGTAAAGATTGGAAAGAGGACGTATTTCTTTGATGTAAAGGCAACTGCAAATGGTGACTACTATCTTGTGATGACTGAAAGCAGGCGTATTCAGGACGGCAGTTTCGAGAAGCATAAGATTTTCCTGTACAAGGAAGATTTCTATAAGTTTGCGCAGGCCTACGACGAAGTTATGTCCTTCATGAAGGCCGAAAAGCCAGACTACTTTGTTGAACCGGAGTTTCCAGAAGTGGAAGAGGAACAATAGTTAGCGTTCCTTATTTTGGTTGGTTTCGGCAGTGAAACTGCTGCCGTTTTTTATTGCCGTGTAATAGCGGCTTTTTTTGTGACTTCTATCAATACGCGCTTTGGCACGTCTTTGCAGGGGGGGCTGTTGAGAGGAAGGTCTTGCTTCTCAATACCTATAAAAAAATAGGGACAGTAACCTGTCCCTATTTTCAATTATTCTTGTAATTCAATTACTTGCAAGAGCATTTGCAGTTCTTGATTGCAGCTTGTGCAGCAGCAAGACGAGCAACTGGAACTCTGAATGGTGAGCATGATACATAGGTCATACCTGCCTTGTAGAAGAATTCAACAGATGCTGGGTCACCACCGTGTTCGCCGCAAACACCAACTTTCAGTTTTTCGCGAGTTGAACGACCGCGTTCAACGCCGAGCTTTACAAGCTGACCAACGCCTTCCTGATCCAAAGTGTTGAATGGGTCGGCTGGTATAATCTTGTTGTCAACGTAGTTGTGAACGATTTCGTTAACGTCGTCACGCGAGAAGCCTAAAGTCATCTGGGTGAGGTCGTTGGTTCCGAATGAGAAGAATTCTGCAACTTCTGCAATCTGGTCAGCAACCAAGGTAGCACGTGGGATTTCAATCATTGTACCATACATATAATTGATTGTAACACCCATCTTCTTTTCTACTTCTGCCTTAACTCTGTTGGCGATTTCCTTCTGGTGCTTCAATTCCTTAACATTGATTGTCAATGGAACCATGATTTCCAGATGTGGATCGAAACCTTCCTTCATAAGTTCTGCAGTTGCTTCGAACAAAGCGCGGAACTGTGTTTCGGTGATTTCCGGGTAAACGATACCAAGACGAACACCACGCAGACCCATCATCGGATTAACTTCGTGCAATGCTTCGATGCGTTCCTTGAGTTCTGCCAAGTCCATACCGCGTTCCTTTGCAACTTCACGCTGCTTTTCTTCGGTATGAGGTACAAATTCGTGCAGAGGCGGGTCCATAAGTCTGAATGTCAACGGTTTGCCGTTCATAACCTTCAGTGTGCCCTTTGCGGCTTCCTTAATGTAAGGTTCGAGTTCGTTGAGAGCAGCAACGCGTTCTGCGGTTGTGTTCGAAAGAATCATGTTGCGGAGCTTTTCCAACGGCTTTTCGCTGTTCTTTCCGTAGAACATGTGCTCGATACGGAACAGACCGATACCTTCAGCGCCGAAGTTGATAGCGTTCTGTGCATCTTCTGGATTGTCGGCATTGGTGCGAACACCCATAGTTCTGTATTTGTCAACGAGCTTCATGAATTCCTGGAAGAGAGGATTTTCGGTAGCGTCGATCATCTTTATTTCTTCGGCGTAAACCCAACCCTTCGAACCGTTTAAGCTGAGGAGGTCACCTTCCTTGAAGGACTTGTCGCCAATGTGAACTTCGTTCTTCTTGAAGTCGATCTTAACATCTTCGCAACCTACGATGCAGCACTTACCCCATCCACGAGCAACAAGAGCAGCGTGTGAAGTCATACCACCGCGAGCGGTAAGGATACCGTCAGCAGCACGCATACCTTCAACGTCTTCAGGGTTGGTTTCTTCTCTTACGAGGATGCATTTAATCTTTGCATTGTTGTATTCCATTGCCTTTTCGCTTGTGAGGGCAATCTTTCCAACTGCACCACCAGGACCAGCAGGAAGACCCTTTGCGATTACGGTGTGCTTCTTTTCGTCTTCAGCATCGAGAATCGGGTGGAGAAGTTCGTCAAGCTGAGCAGGAGTGAGGCGCATTACAACTTCCTTCTCGTCGATAAGACCTTCGTGGAGCATATCGAGAGCCATTGTAAGAGCTGCAACACCTGTTCTCTTGCCAACACGGCACTGGAGCATATAGAGTTTTCCGTCCTGAATTGTGAATTCAATGTCAAGCATATCGTGGAAGCTCTTTTCGAGGATGTCGCGGATGTCGCAGAGTTCCTTGTAAGTCTGAGGCATAAGTTCCTGCATCGACTTCATGTGCTTGTTCTGTTCGTTCTTTGTGTCATCGTTCAGTGGGTTCGGGGTGCGGATACCTGCAACAACGTCTTCGCCCTGAGCGTTGATAAGCCATTCGCCGTAGAACTGGTTGTCGCCGGTAGCTGGGTTACGTGTGAAAGCAACACCTGTTGCAGAATTGTCGCCCATGTTGCCGAATACCATTGCCTGAACGTTTACTGCTGTACCCCAGTCATCTGGAATACCTTCGATACGACGGTAAGAGATAGCCTTCTTTCCGTTCCATGACTTGAAAACGGCCTTGATACCGCCTTCCATCTGTGCGCGAGCGTCATCCGGGAATTCGGTTCCGAGAACTTCTTTAACCTTTGCCTTGAATTCTTCAGCAAGTTGCTTGAGTTCGTCAGCGGTGATTTCTGTATCTGACTTGTATCCCTTGTTGTGCTTGAATTCGTCGAGCATATCGTCGAGGATCTTGCGGATGCCCTTGCCGTCAGCAGGTTCAATGCCTTCGGCCTTTTCCATAACGACATCAGCGTACATCATAATGAGACGACGGTATGAGTCGTATACGAAACGCGGGTTGTTGGTCTTCTTAATGAGGCCAGGGATAGTCTTTGAGCACAGACCAATATTCAATACTGTGTCCATCATACCAGGCATTGAGCTGCGAGCGCCCGAACGGCACGATACCAAAAGAGGATTTTCGGTGTCGCCATATTTCATGCCCATGATGTTTTCAACATTCTTCATTCCTTCCCATACATCTTCCATCAATGTGTCGGGGAGCTTGCAATTGTTTGCGTAGTAAGCTGTACAACATTCGGTTGTGATTGTCAAACCAGCGGGAACAGGAAGTCCCAGCAAACACATTTCGGCAAGGTTGGCACCTTTGCCGCCCAACAAGTTTTTCATGTCGGCTTTACCTTCGGCTGTCTTTCCACCAAAGGTGTAAACATACTTTACTTTACTCATCTAACAGTAAATTTAAATTTATAATTCCTTTAAAACGGGTGCAAAATTAATATTTTTTTTTGTATGCTGTATTATGTATTTGCATTTTGTTGATAAATTGAATTTCGAATAGTTTTTGCTCTCAAAATCATAGTTGTCAATGCTGTTTGTGATTGTTTGTCAATCAGGGATTTTGCATTGTAATTTTACAGTTTTTATGGAAAATTTCAAATTATTAGGGTGGTTATTTAGAAATTCAATTATTCTTTGTATTTTTGCGTACCGAAATTTTGAACAGATGCGGCTTTTTACGGAACAGTTGGTCAAGCAGTACGGAAAGCGAACCGTAGTAAAGGGGGTTGATGTGGAAGTCAACCAGGGCGAAATAGTTGGTTTGCTTGGCCCTAATGGCGCAGGAAAAACTACCACTTTTTATATGATAGTCGGACTGATAAAGCCGAATAGCGGTCGCATTTTCCTTGATGATAAAGAAATAACAAAACTTCCTATTTATAAGCGTGCTCGTTTGGGAATAGGTTATCTTGCGCAGGAAGAGTCTGTTTTCCAAAAATTGTCGGTCGAGGACAATATAAAGTCTATTTTGGAATTCCGTCGAGACCTTAATCGCAAGGCACGAAATGAAATGACCGAGCAGTTGCTTGATGAGTTCAGCTTGAAGCATATTCGTAAGAGTAAGGGTTTCCAGTTGTCGGGCGGAGAGCGCAGGCGTACCGAAATAGCGCGGGCATTGGCAATAGACCCTAAATTTATTCTGCTGGATGAACCATTTGCTGGCGTTGATCCGATTGCTGTCGATGATATTCAGACCATAGTCATGCACTTGAAAAACAGGAATATAGGTGTGCTTATCACTGACCATAATGTTCATGAGACATTGGCAATTACCGACCGTGCGTATCTGCTTTTCGAGGGCGGAATATTAAAGAGCGGAACAGCAGAAGATTTAAGTAACGACCCGCAGGTAAGGAAAGTTTATCTAGGTGCTAATTTTGAATTGAGAAGGTAAGATGGATTTCCGATTTACGAAGTACGGTTTACGATTTTTTGAATCATCAAATCTTCAAATCTTCAAATCATCAAATCTTCGAATTTTCAAATTAGAAACCAGAAATATAGAAACAAGAAACTAAAAATAAGGTATATGTATAAAATTTTAAGAAAAGTTGATATTACAGACGACATGGTGTTGTTTGATGTGCTGGCACCAAGAATTGCAGAATCGGCATTGCCCGGTCAGTTCCTGATTGTTAAGATGGACGAAAAGGGAGAACGAATACCTTTGACAGTCAGCGATAACGATGCGAAGGCAGGAACCGTTACAATAGTATTCAAGGTGGTTGGCAAATCAACAAAGCAAATGGCGACATACAATGTTGGTGATTGCTTCTGCGATGTGGTAGGTCCGCTCGGTCGTCCGTCGGAACTTGTGCATATACCGAAGGATAAACTTAAGGACTACAAGGTTGCATTCATTGGCGGTGGCGTAGGTATTGCGCCGATTTTCCCGCAGGTTAAGTGGATGCACGAGCAAGGCGTTGATTGCGATGTGATTATTGGCGCAAAGACAGAGTCGTTGCTTATTTATGTTGACGAATTGAAGTCTATGGCTGGCAACCTGTATTGTGTTACCGAGGACGGAACAACAGAACATAAGGGACTTGTAACCGATATGCTCAGAAAATTGGTAGAATCTGGTCGCAAGTACGATGAGGTTGTTTCGATTGGTCCTATGATAATGATGAAGTTTGTGTCGAAACTTTGCACCGAACTTGGCATAAAGTGTACTGTCAGCCTCAATTCGCTTATGGTCGATGGTACGGGAATGTGCGGTGCCTGCCGTGTTTCGGTTGGCGGAAAGACCAAGTTCACCTGCGTTGATGGTCCGGAATTCGATGCATCATTGGTTGACTTCGAGGAGGCAATGAAGCGCCAGGCGATGTACAATAATGTAGAAGGACACAAACAACTCGAAGCAGAGGAAAAAGCAGAAGGTCATGTTTGCCATATTGGTGGCGTTATAGATGAACCGCGCGATGCCAGCAAGCGAGTTCCTGTACGCGAACAGGATGCAAAGGTTCGTGCAACCAATTTCGATGAGGTTTGCCTTGGCTACAATGCTGAGGAGGCAATGCAGGAGGCACAGCGTTGCCGTAGGTGCAAGAAACCGATGTGCGTTTCGGGATGCCCTGTGTCAATCAAGATTCCAGATTTCATAGGAAAGGTTGCTGAAGGCGATTTCGCGGCAGCAGCAAAGATTATCAACGAGGATTCGGCATTGCCCGCTGTCTGCGGTCGTGTATGTCCGCAGGAAACTCAGTGCGAAGGCAAGTGTATTCTCGGAATAAAGGGCGAACCTATTGCAATCGGCAAACTGGAAAGGTTTGTTGGTGACTGGGCACGCGAAAATAACTTTGATTTTGGCGTAAAGGTAGAAAAGAATGGTCACAAGGTGGCTATTATCGGTAGCGGACCTTCGGGACTTACCTGTGCAAAGGAACTCCTGACTATGGGTTATGATGTTACTATTTTCGAGGCATTGCACGAATATGGTGGCGTACTTGTTTATGGTATTCCTTCTTTCCGTTTGCCAAAGAACACAGTTGTAAAGCACGAAGTTGACAATCTGCTGAAACTCGGTGCCAAGTTCGAGAAGAATGTTATTATAGGTCGCTCCGTTTCGATTGATGATCTTATGGATAAGGAACATTTCGATGCTGTTTTCATTGGTTCTGGTGCAGGATTGCCAAACTTTATGAAGATTCCGGGCGAAAATCTTTGCGGCGTTGTGTCTGCAAATGAATTTTTGACTCGTAATAATCTGCTTTTCGCATACAAGGAAGGATACGAGACGCCAAATTATGTAGGACGGAAAGTTACTGTTGTAGGTGGTGGAAATGTAGCAATGGATGCTGCGCGTACAGCGTTGCGACTTGGTGCTGAAGTACATGTCGTTTATCGTCGTTCCGAGGAGGAATTGCCGGCAAGGGCAGAAGAGGTGCACCACGCAAAGGAAGAAGGCGTTATTTTCGACCTGCTTTGCAATCCTGTCGAGATTCTCGGTGACGAAAATTCGTGGGTAAAGGCGATAAAGTGCGTGCGTATGCAACTCGGTGAACCCGATGATTCGGGCAGACGCCGTCCTGTTGTAATTCCTGATTCAGAATTCATTATTGATTCCGATATGGTTATTATGTCAATTGGAACATCGCCAAATCCGCTGATTTCGTCAACCACACCGGGACTTGATACAAATCGCTGGGATTGCATTGTTGCCGATGACAATGGCGCAACCTCGCGCAAGGGCGTTTTTGCAGGCGGAGATGCAGTAAGCGGTGCTGCTACGGTTATCCTTGCAATGGGTGCAGGCAAGACTGCTGCCAAGGCGATAGATGAATACGTAAAAGGAATTAACAATTAATAATTGATAATTGACAATCTGTAGGTTCGCAATGCATTGCGAACCTACATTAAAATAAAAATATGTAAAGACGCAAAATATTGCGTCTCAAATCCCAACCAAAAACATAGAAACGGGCGTACTTCGGCGAGCTCAGCACAAGTAGCCCATAGAAATTAGAAACTATTATACATGCCTTCTCCAATCTTCAAACCGGAATTACTTTTGCCATCGGGGACGATTGAATCGTTCTTCGCTGCTATGGAAGGCGGTGCCGATGCGGTTTATCTTGGGTTGAAAAAATTCAATGCCCGCAATCGTGCTCGCAATTTTTCGTATGCCGACTTGCAGAATGTAGTTGCCGAGGCGCATTCGCGTGGGCGCAAGGTGTATGTTACGGTTAATACGCTGATAAAGAATGTCGAGTTGGCGGAACTTATTGAAACCTTGTCGGCTTTGTCGCAGTGCCGTCCCGATGCGCTGATAGTTCAGGATTTGGCAGTTGCTAACATTGTGGGTCGGTTCTTCCCAGATTTGCAGTTGCACGCCAGTACGCAGATGTCGGTACATAATTCCGAATCGTGCAACTATATGAAATACTGTGGTTTCACACGCGTAGTGCTCGCTCGTGAACTTACTATGCACGAATTGTCGCAACTTATGCAGTCGGTGGATGTCGAAACCGAGGTTTTTGTGCATGGCGCTTTGTGCTATTCGGTTTCGGGACAATGCCTTTTCAGTAGTTATCTCGGTGGAAATTCGGCCAATAGAGGACTTTGTACGCAGGTTTGCCGTAGGAATTTCAAGACTGACAACGGAAACATTCCGCTTTTCAGCATGAAGGATTTTCAACTTATTGACCTTATTCCGGAATTTGCTAGAATGCACGTTTCATCCCTCAAGGTTGAGGGCAGGATGAAGACTCCCGACTATGTTTACAATGTTGCGAGGGCGTACAGGATGGCAATCGATGACCATTCGAGGATAGATGAGGCGAAGGAACTGCTGGCATCAGACTTTGCTCGGGAGAAAACCTTGTGGTTTATGGGACACGATGTGGTTCATTCAATTTCAGGTAGGTCGGAAACAGGAGTTTATGTCGGTAAAATTCAAAGCATTGACAGTGAGTGTATTATTGTTGAATCAGATGTAAAAATCACCGAAAAGGCAAAGTTGAGATGCCGAAATGCATCTGATACCGATGCGGAATTCATTAAAATAGGTAAGATTGATCATGAAAATGGACGGTATCGCATATTCTGCAATACCCAGGGCTATTCGGTTGGACAGGACATTTATCTGGTGGGTTTTTCGAATTTACCTTTCTCCTCGAAATTCAAGAGACCAGTATCGAAGCGCATTAGTTTTCCGTCACCACAGCGGATAGAAAATATGAGGCGTTCGTTTGCTATTGTTGGATCTAAGGGCGGAGATTTGCATCTTTTCCTGCGAGTATCTGATATTGGCATTTTAAAGAAGATTAATCCGAACTCCTACGATGCCATTTTTGCAAAGTTGAAGTTGTCGGACTTGGAAACTTTGCTTTCATCCTCAGTACCAAAGGAGACCAAGCAGAAGGTTTTTGTTGAATTGCCAAAGTTTATTTCGGAACTTTCGCTTGGCGAATGGCGCAAAATGTTGAATCGGCTTCACGCATCTGGATTTGCAAGGTTTGTGATTTCAAATATTTCGCAGTTGCCGTTAATTCCAGAGGATAGCATTGTCGCAGCAAACGAGAATGTGTATCTGATGAACGACATTGCCGTTAACTTTGTAAAGTCGGAGAAGGTGCGCTATTACTGTTATCCTGCCGAAAGCGATTACCCAAATTTGATTTCTGGCAGGGATAGGGGAGGCATTGTGCCAATTTACTTCCATCCCGATTTGTTCTATTCGCGTCAGCCGATTGCGGCAAAGCATTTTTCGGATGATAGTCAGTCGGTCTACGATTGTTCTGTCGAATCAGGTATCACGGTCGTTTCCGACAGGAAAGCAGTATCGTGGACGCATAATGTGTCGAAGTTGAGAAGCAAAGGTTTCTGCCGTTTCTTGATTGACATATCTCATGAAAACAACCTGTTGAAACTTGGTGAAATATTGCAGGCAGTAAAGTCATCGGTGAAATTGCCGAAAACAGTTGACTTTAATATGAAAAAGGGTTTGAAATAAAGAACCTTTACAAGCAGTTTCTTAGGTCTTCGTCGTATTGCTTGACGATGTTTTTCCAGTCGAATTGCTCTGCAATGCTATTGAAATGTTCGGCGGGGACTATGTAGTTTTGCAGGAATTTGTTGCCGTGGAAGTCGATAATCTTGTCGGCAAGCGTCTTGTAGTCCTTTTTTTCGATGAAATCGCCGTTTATGCCGGCTGTAATCAGTTTTTCGTTGTTGCTTACCTTTGTGGCGATTATGTACTGCCCGCATGCAAGTGCTTCTAGCATTGCCATGCTCATGCCTTCGGCAAGCGATGGCATAACCGTGAGCGATGCCGACTGGTATTCGGCAATGATTTCGGGTTTCGTAAGCCAGTTCTTGAAAACCACAATGCCTCCAAGTCCGTTTTGCCTTACAAAATCTTCCATCTTCTTGCGCATTTTTCCGTCACCAACTATATGAACTTCAAAGTCGGGAATACTTTTTTTTGCAATGCTGATTGCCTTGAGGAAGGTCATTGGATCTTTTTGCAATACTAACCTGCCGGCAAACAGTATTGTGAACTTTTTGGCGCGTTTGCTTTCGTCGGGGAAGAACTTGTCGCGGTTCCATCCGTTGAATATCAGTTTGTTCTTGGCGGTAGTTCCACCGAGGAATGCATTTATGTTGCTTAACATTTCGTCAGACTGCACATAGTTGCGCTTCGATTGCATGCAAATCTTGCGAATCCAATGATAGCAGGCGGCATGATACCACATCATCTGTTCGGGGAAGAACCACGGAATGTCGTGCCCGTGCGAAACTATTACATAAGGCAGATGAAACATTTCCTTCATGCTGTACGCCACTTCTCCGCATGGCAGGGCAAAGTTTGCAAAGCAGAGGTCGTATTTGCCGACTTGCAGGTGTTTTTTTAGAAAACGCTTGGCACAAATCATCCACGACAGCATTTCGCGTATGTTGGACTGAAAAACATCTTTTCGCTTAGATTTTAGTCGTAGCACACGAACTCCATTTTCAGTGCTATCCTCCTCTGTACCTTCGTAGTAGGTTGTTAGTACCGTTACTTCGTGACCAAGTGTAGCAAGACCTTCGGCAATATTCTTCGAGATTATGCCAGCACCGCCGCCAAGAGGAGGGTATTCGTAATTTAGCACAAGGAGTTTCATGTCGCAAAGATAACTTCTTTATGGTATCGTTTGAAAAGTTTTAACTAAATATTATGCATGAGATTTGCATAAGTTAGTTAAATTTGTTCTTGTTTTTTAGACATGATGAGTATGAAAAAGTTGTGTTTATATTGTATTGTGGTGCTGGCATCATTAGTTTCGTTGGCAAATGTTTATGCATCGCCAGTTTCTTCGATTAAGTGTGATTATGTCGCTGTGGAAGATGGCGGAGATGTTGACCTTTATTTGGATTGCTTTGAAAATGCCGTGAAAACCAAGGATATGGAACTTGCGGCAAAAATCGCAAATGTTTTGTATGGAATGTACATGAATGATGCGCAGCAGAAGCGGTTCACGAAGATAGAAGATATGATTTCTAAGAAGGATTACCGTGTGTATCGCGACAATTTGAGATATTTTGCATCAAAGTCATCCCCAGTTCAGGATGGTTACTATGATTTTTATGTAGAGCCATACGAGGATTTGAATGACAATGATTATGATGACGGCAGTTCGTTTGTTGATGATATTGTGGATTCTTTTTCTGCCTTTTTCAACGAATTGGGTGCGGCAGATTCTTCATATAACTGGCATTACGAACGTCACGATACCATTGATGGTGGCGGGATGCTCGATGTGTTTGTAGATGCATTCAATAGATTCCTGTTTGATGATGGTGGTGCGGAAATTAGCGACAAGTCGATGTCGGCGGATGAAGCAGAAATTGATGCATTGCTTGATGAATACGAAAAGTTTGTGAATTTATCTGTCGGTGCTTTGCGTGATGTAATGTCGGGCAATAGTGATTCTATGGATGAATTTGAGAAGTATAGTCAGGAAGCATCTAGGTTGTCTGATGAAATAGGAAAGACAGGTAACGGAATGAATTCAAGGCAGTTTAAGAGATACATGCATATCCTGGGCAACATGGTTACTGGTTTGTTCTGAAAATTTAGCGACAAACTTTAAATATGTAAACATCCTTTTTTGTTGCAAGTCCGAATGTTTTTTTGTATTTTTGCAACTCATCAAATATAAAGTGTTTATGAACCTTTTGCGTAAATTAATATTGACAGTCACGGCATTGTTTGCCCTGACAATGGCTTTCGCGCAGATGGCCGAACCTGTAAAGTGGAAATTCTCTACAGAAAAGATTTCCGATAAGGAGTACAATCTTGTAATGACGGCTACAATAGAGGACAAATGGCACCTCTATTCGCAGCATTTCGATGCTGGCGGACCTATGCCTCTTGTGATTAGTTTCACGAAGTCGGACAAGTACAAAACAGTAGGTCAAACAACCGAATCGCCAGCGCCGACATCGGAATATGATGATGTCTTCATGGTTAATGTCAAGTATTTCACCCAAAAGGCGACATTCAAGCAGAAAATTGAGGTTTTGACAGATGCTTCGTTCTCCGTTAAGGCAGAACTTAGTGGTCAGGCATGCTTCGAGGACGGACAGTGCCTTCCTGTAAATGCCGATGCAAACTTTAAAATAGACTTGCCAAAGAAAGAAACAGTCGAACCAGAAAAAACTTCAGCAGAACCAGCGACTACTGAAGAAAAAACAACAGAAGTAGCAGAGGTTGAGCCGGGAGAGGAGACTGCAACCGATTCTGCACAAGCGGAAGTCGTTGAGCAAAAATCCGACAAGGGCGGAACTCCACGCATTATTTCACAGAATGAATTTGTTGAGGAACAATCCGAAGACAGTTCCATGTGGGCGTTCTTCTTCCTTTCTCTGCTTTTTGGTATACTTGGAATTTTGACACCTTGCGTGTTCCCGATGATTCCAATGACAATCAGTTTCTTCATGCAGGGAGATTCCAGCAAGTTCAATTCAATCCTCAAGGCATTGATTTTCGGAATATCAATAACAGTACTATATACTATTATAGGTGTGATAGTTTCCCTCACAAACGCTGGCGCAGGACTGACAACCGTACTTAGCACGCATTGGATTCCAAATTTGATTTTCTTTGTGCTGTTTGTAGCATTTGCAGCATCTTTGTTTGGCCTGTTCGAAATCATTCTCCCAACATCGCTTGCAAACAAGAGTGACAAGCAGGTTGACAAGGGAGGAATTTTTGCATCGTTCTTCCTTGCGCTTACTACTGTAATCGTAAGTTTCAGTTGTACAGGTCCTATAGTTGGTGCTTTGTTGGTAAAGGCGGCAAGCGGTAATGTGCTCGAACCTACAATCGGTATGTTGGGCTTCGGTCTTGGTTTTGCTTTACCGTTCACAATATTGGCAATCGCTCCAAACTGGCTCAAGAAGTTGCCGAAGTCGGGCGGATGGATGAACTCGGTGAAGGTTGTCATGGGTTTCTGCCTCTTGGCATTCTCGCTCAAGTATTTCTCCAACATCGACCAGAACTATCACCTCGACATAATGAGCCGCGAACTCTACATCGCAATATGGATTGTAATAAGCGTTTTGTGCGGTCTTTACCTTCTTGGTAAGATTCGTTTCAAAATGGACAGCGAGGTTAAGACTGTAGGTTTCTTCCGTATGATTTTGGCTTCGGCATTCTTTGTTTTCGCACTTTACTTGTTCCCAGGAATGTTTGGTGCTAACTTGTCGTCGGTATCTGGACTTCTTCCGCCAATGACCACGCAGAATTTCAATCTTGCTGACAATGGTGGGGCTGCTTCAGAAGGTGCATTGTGCGGAACGCCAAAGTATTCTGAATCAATGCATACAGCCTACGGTGTGAACGCATATTTCGACTACAAGCAGGCATTCGATTGTGCTAAGTCGCAAGGTAAGCCGGTAATACTTTATTTCACAGGCCATTCGTGCGCAAACTGCAAGAAGATGCAGGCAGAGATTTGGGCAAACAAGACTATTGCCGAAAAGTTCAACAACGAGTTTGTAATGACTGCCTTGTATGTAGATGAAAAATCGGTTGAAGTGCCTGTTGAGGAACAGTTTACGTCTTCAAACGATGGTAAGTTGAAAAAGACGCTCGGTGAAGTGAATGCTGACTTGCAGATTGTTAATTTCCAGTGCAATACGCAACCGTACTATGTTGTTGTAAGTCCTGAAGGACAGGTACTTACAAAACCGATGTCGTATAACACTAACGCAGAGGAATTTATTACCTTCTTGAACGAAGGATTGGAGAATTATAACAAGAAATGTTCAAAATGTAATTAGTATATGTTTATGAGAAGATTTACAGCAATTTTATTTGTATTTGTTCTTGCTTTTGGAATGACAGCAAGGGCAGATGAAGGAATGTGGCTTTTGTCGATGATTGGCAAGAACTACGACGATATGAAGAAGCAGGGTTTCAAGTTGACACCTGAAGATATTTATAGTGTAAATCAAGGTTGCATCAAGGATGCTGTCGTAGGTTTGGGAAGAGAAGGTTCTCCGTTCTGGCACTTCTGCACTGGCGAAATTGTTTCGGGCGAAGGACTTATGTTTACAAATCACCACTGCGGATATTCTATGATACAGACTCATTCGACTGTTGAGCACGACTACCTGAAGGATGGTTTCTGGGCTTATTCGAAGGAAGAAGAATTGTCGAATCCAGGCATTACTGCATCAATACTCGTTAGAATAGAAGATGTTACTGCCGAAGTAGAAAAGTCGTTCACTAAGGACATGACAGAACGCGACCGCAGTATTGCATTGAAGAAGGCGTCAAAGGCAATAACTGACAAGGCCGTAGAGGGAACAAACTACAAGGCACAGGTAAAAGATATGTTTGGTGGAAACCAATATTTCCTGTTGGTATATGTTACTTATCAGGATGTTCGTCTTGTAGGTGCACCTCCTTCATCGATGGGTAAGTTTGGTGGTGATACCGACAACTGGATGTGGCCTCGCCATACTGCAGACTTCTCAATGTTCAGGATTTACACTGCACCCGATGGTACTCCGGCACAATATTCCAAGAAAAATGTTCCGCTGAAACCGAAACATTTCTTGCCTGTAAGTGCAAAGGGAATCGAGGATGGCGACTTCGCAATGGTTATGGGTTTCCCAGGAACAACAAACCGCTATGTAACATCATACGGACTTGAGGAAGTTATGCAGGTTACAAACAAATTGCGTTACGAAATCAGGGATGTGAAAGTAAATGTATTGCGTGAAAAGATGAATGCTGATCCGAAGGTAAAGATTCAGTATGCATCTAAATATGCTTCATGCTCCAACTACTGGAAGTATTCAAACGAACAGAACAAGGCGCTTGCACATCTTAACACCATGGGAATCAAGAAGGACATTGAAGCAGACCTTTGCAAATGGACTGATAAGAAGGGCGAATCAAAGTACCGCGATGCTTTGAATGCTCTCCAAAAGATTTACCAGTCGAGAAGAGGTCAGGCAGAAGCAAGAATGTATATTACCGAAGGACTTCTTGGTTCTGAATTGCCATATTATGCGTTCGGTTGCAGGTCGTTGACTTCGGCATTGGCATCAAAGGACTTGGCAGAAATAAATTCGCAGGTTAGCGATTTCAGGGAACCGGCAAAGGCATTCTACAAAGATTATGATCCCGAAACTGAATGCGCATTGATGAAGGCATTGTTCCGCAAGGTATACGATGAAATGGATGCAAAGTACTATCCTGAATTCTTCAAGACGATACAGAACAAGTACAAAGGTGATGTCGAAAAGTATGTAGGTGATGCATTTGCAAAATCAATATTCTCGACGGAAGCCAAGTTCAATGCTTTCCTTGACAAACCGTCAGAATCAGCATTCACAAAGGACCCGATATTGCAGATGGGTAACGACATAATTGACGTATATAGAAAAGTTTACAATGAGTACAACGACCTTTCTGTTGACCTTGAACGCAATAATCGTGTTTTCATCGAAGGTGTGCTCGCCATGAATCCTGACAAGAATTTTGCACCAGATGCTAATTCGACCATAAGGATGACCTACGGCAATGTAAAGAGTTACGAACCGCGTGATGGTGTTTTCTACGATTACTATACAACCTTGAAGGGTGTAATGGAAAAGGAAAATCCTAATAGTTACGAATTTATTGTTCCCGAAAAGTTGAAACAACTTTACAAAGACAAGAATTTTGGCAACTATGTAAACAAGAACGGCGAAGTTCCAACATGTTTCATTACCAACAACGATATTACTGGTGGTAATTCTGGTAGTCCTGTAATCAACGGTAATGGCGAACTCATCGGTCTTGCTTTTGATGGCAACAGCGAGGCAATGTCGGGTGACATCGACTTCGAGGAGAATCTGCAAAGATGCATCTGCTTGGATGTAAGGTATGCATTGTTCATCATCGACAAGTACGCTAATGCTCAGAACCTGATAAGGGAAATGGACATAAAGCGTTAATTGATAATTTGACATTGATTAATACGTAGCGGCGCAATAATTGCGCCGCTACTTTAAATTTGAGGGAATACTGGGATTTGGCGGGACTGCTTGTGAGGGCTATTTGATATCCAATTAATTGACGGTTGGTATACGTAAGATAGAATATGGTCATAAATACTTAAAACTTTCCTAATAAAAATAGAAAACCAATAGAAATTTTCTATCGGCTTACTTTTTTTACTATTTTTGCTTGGTTTGAAATTGAAATGGAAAATGGCTATAACATATTGATTACCAAACTTGATAAGTTTATCAGGAAGTACTATCTGAACAAGATGGTAAAGGGTGTTATACTTGCACTTGCCATTTCTGGATTGTGGTATCTTATAGTCATTATTGCCGAATATTACGGCAGGTTTTCTTCTGCTTTCCGTACGGCATTGTTTATCAGTTCGATAACTTTGTATGCCATCGTATTCTTCACAATGATATTGTGGCCCTTGCTGAAGTTGATGAAAATTGGCAAGCGCATTTCGTATGCCGAGGCAAGCCGTATTCTTGGAAAACATTTCCCAGAAGTGTCGGATAAGTTGCAGAATACGTTGGAACTCAAATCTTTGCTGGACGAAAACACAGAGACTCGTGACCTTATTTATGCAAGTATCTCGCAGAGAATTGAGAAACTTTCGCCAATACCATTCCTATCGGCAATCAAGATAAAGAAGAATGTCAAGTATCTGGTGTATTTGGCACCAGTTGTTCTTGTGTTCGTGCTGATAATTTCGTTCAAGCCGGCTATTGTCACCGAGGGAACGGAACGAATTGTGAAATATGATGAGCATTTCGAGATGCCGGCACCATTTTCGTTCATTCTCGAAAACGACACCTTGCAGGTAAGGCAAGGCGACGATTTCACAGTGAATCTGCGTGTCGAAGGTCAGTATGTGCCCGAGCATGTGATGATAAATTTCGGTGGTAACTCGTTCTACATGGAAAAGCAGTCGGCTGCGACATTCAAGTACGACTTCAAGACGCTGAACAATTCGTTCAAGTTCTATTTCACGGCTCAGGATGTGGAATCAAAGGATTATGAGGTCAGTGTAATGCCTGCACCGATAATTCTCGATTTCAAGGTAAATGTTGTGCCAATGTCATATACAGGCCTTGATGCTGTGGAAATAAAAAATTCGGGTGACATAGAAGTGCCGATTGGTTCAAGCGTAAAGTGGACATTTGGTACGGCAAACCTCGATTCGCTTGCAATAGTCATGGACAGCATTGTCCTGAGTTCCGAAAAGGAAGGCAACGAATACACCTTTAAAAAAAGAATTACCACAAGCAGCGAATATTCGCTTTTTGTTGCAAACGAATATTTCAGCGAAGTTGTTGACATAAAGTATAAAATTCGCGTCGTTCCTGACTTGTATCCGTCAATTTCGGTGGTGGAGAGCAAGGACAGTACAAATCCAGCAATTGTTTATTTCAAGGGGGCGATTGACGACGACTATGGTTTTTCGCGCCTGACTTTCCATTGTTTCGATGGCGAAACCGAAATTTTAAAGTCGCCGGTGCAGTTCTCGCAGCGTCTTAGTTCACAGGATTTCTATCATGCGGTTGATTTTTCGACTCTCGAACATACGGGCAATAGGATTACCTATTATTTCGAAGTTGCCGACAATGATGGCTATAGTGGTCCAAAGACTGCAAAGTCGAAGGTGATGGAGTATAATATCCCGTCGGCACAGGACTTGCAGGACATGAGCGAAGAGACCAACAACGATACAGAAAACAAGATTGACGAGGCAAAGAAAATCAGCGAGGACATTAAGAAAAGCATCGATGAACTGAAGCGCAAACTTGTCAACGAAAACCTTTCGCCATACGACCGTTCGCAGATTATGCAGGACATTCTTGACAAGGAGGACCAGCTCGAAAGTTTGATGGAGCAGATAAAGGAAGAGCAGAACCAGCTTCAGCAGTACAAGGAACAATTCTCCAAGAGCGAGGAGCTTCTGAAGAAGCAGGCCGAAATAAACAGCTTAATGGAAAGTCTCATGACCGACGAGATGCGTCAGATGATTGAGGAGATGAAGAAACTTATGGAGAATTTCGACAAGAACGAATTTTTCAAAAAGTCCGAAGAATTTAAGATGTCGGTCGAGGAGATGGAGCAGAATATGGACAATACTCTCGAACTGCTTAAGCGGTCGGAAGTCGAGGAGCGCGTAAAGAGCATTGCCGACCAGATGGAAAGTCTTGCCGAAAAGGAGAAGAAACTCGCCGAGGAGACCAAGGAAAAGAGCAAGTCGCAGGACGAACTGAAAAAGGAACAGTCGGAATTGAACGAGCAGTTCGACAAGTTGAAGGAGGAATATGAAAAGACGTTGGATAAAAATTCCGACCTGAAGGAACCTATGCCGTTGCAGGATTTCAAGAACGATATGGATGAAATATCAAACGAAATGCGGCAGGCGGGCGAAGATTTGGAGGACAACAAGAACAACAAGGCATCGGACAAGCAGAAGAGCAGTTCGCAGAAGATGCAGCAGTTGTCGCAGAAGATGAACTCGATGATGGCGCAGATGGAGATGGAGGAGAACGAGGAGAACATGGACGACATAAAGCAGTTGCTTGAAAATGTGTTGACGTTCTCGTTTGACCAGGAAGATATTATGACTGGTATGAAACCATTGTCGTACAAATCGCCTCAGTACAAGGAATATGTTGTGCGCCAGAAGAATATAACCGACAATTTCAATATAATACGTGATTCTTTGAATGCGTTGTCGTCGCGGATTCCAGGTTTGTCCACGATGGTTTCGTCCGAAGTGATGAACATCCGCAAGGAACTTGCATCGGTTATGGATTATCTTGGAAATACCCAGAAATATCAGGCGCAGACATCACAGCAGAAGGTGCTTACTTCGGCAAACAACCTCGCTTTGCTTCTTTCGGAAGTCCTCGACCAGATGCAACAGCAGCAGATGCAGATGCAAGGCAATTCGAGTTCGAGTTGCAACAAGTGCAAGAACAAGGGAAATGGACAGCCGCAGCAGAAGCAAATGGGGCAGATGCGCGACATGCAGCAGCAGATGAAGCAACAGATGCAGCAGATGCTCGACGAGATGAAAAAGAATGGCGGTCAGCAGGGGCAGAATGGCGAACAACTGGCAAAGATGCTCATGCAGCAGGAGATGATGCAGAAGATGCTCAACGACATGGTGAACGGAGAACTTAGTCCCGACGCTGCAAAATATCTGAAGGAAGCAAACAAGATGATTGAGCAGAACATCAAGGATTTGGTGAACCGCAATGTCACACAGCAGACTGTAAATCGACAGGAACAGATAATTACACGCTTGCTGCAGGCCGAAAATAGTCAGAACGAGCGCGAAACCGAGCAAAAACGCAGGTCGACCGAGGCAAAGGAATACAAGCTGAGCAATCCCGACAAGGCGTTCGAGGAAAAGGAAAGCGAACTTAGGTTCAACGAGTTGCTTCAGGTGTCTAACTTGAAGTTAAAGGACTATTATAAGAACAAATACAAGGAATATTTAAAGAATTTAAAGGATAATTGATTATGGCAATTGAATTTTTCTGTGAAGATGTGGAGAAACCGAGAGTAAAATATATTGCTCTCAAGAAGTGGATAAAGGATGTTATCGAATCTCACAAGAAATCCGTAGGAAAGATAGAGTATGTTTTTTGTTCGGATGAGTATTTGCTGAAGATGAACAATGAATTTCTGAAGCATGACTACTATACCGATGTTATTACTTTTGACAATAGTGAGGGAAACAAAATTTCTGGAGAAGTGTATATCAGTGTTGATAGGGTTGCTGAGAATGCAAAGTCATACGGCACCGAAGATACAGAAATTTTTAGGGTGATAATACACGCCGTTCTGCACATGTTGGGGTACGATGACAAGACACCTGAAGCCCAGACCGAAATGCGGGCAATGGAGGATAAGTGTCTCGCAATGCCTGAATTTAACAACTGCAAGTGGTTGAAGGATAGCAAGTAATATTTGTAATATGTAAGGTGCTTTGTGCCGGGTAGTGTCAAATTGTTGTTGAATGCGTAATTTTTTTTTCATATTGATGCTTCTCATGGCACTGCCTGCGGTTGATGCATTTGCGCATCAGCGGGCAAAGTACAATGTGGTGATTGATACCGACTGCGGTATGGACGATTTTCGTGCGTTGACCTATTTCATGGCATCGCGCGACTTCAATATAAATGCTGTGCAGTCGGTTGGTGGTGTGCTTGATGCCGAAAATTCTGCAAAATGCCTTTCGTCACTATTGGAGGTGTTTCACCACGAGGGCATAATGCTCGGCAAAGGCTTGAATCCCAAGTCGTACAAGAAGGATTGTTCCGATGCTATGGACTTTTGGAAAGAGCATCTTTGCTCGGGTCCAAAAGTTAGGGAAAATGCCCTTTACGATGCAATAGCCAACAGTCGCAAACCTGTGATATATGTTGCCATGGGACCGCTGACGAATCTTGCGGACCTTGTGGAAAAGCATCCCGATGTTGTGTCGAAACTTACATACATCGTGTGGACTACTCGCACCAACGACAAGCGTTTGCCGTGTGGTTTCAACTATAATCTTGACAAGTCTGCATTCGACAAGGTTGTGGCGTCGGGATTGAAACTCAAGGTGCTTGACGCAGGAAATGTGCTGTATCCAGACGACTTTTTGTCATTTTTGCCTGAAATTGCAACCCCGTATGCACGGACATTTGCAAGTTATTATGAGGGACAAAAGTTTTCATCGGTTAGGTTTTGCGACGACTTGCTTCCGTTCTACATACTTTATCCCGAATTGTTTGAGGAATCGGCTGGCGGGCAGAATTTTTCAATTTTGCGACCAAAGCAGGATGCCTATTTCGATGTTATTGCCACACGGGTTTTGAACGCAGTTGAAACCGAAAAAGGCGTGATAATTACCGAGATGCCACGTAGTGGCTCTATGCTTTCGGCTGATGTGGCGCCCTTGTCGGAACAAATCTTGGCAAAATACGGTTACACCGAGTACAAATTGGTATTGCTTACATCCGAAATGCATTCTCATTTAGGCATTTATTCAATAATTGGTGCAAAAATGGGGTTGCGCATACTCGAATATTTGCATGTCGGTCTCGATGAGGTTTCGATTGTTTCAAATGCAGGTGCCGAACCGCCCATTAGTTGCCTCAACGATGGCTTGCAGATAGGAGCGGGGACAACCTTGGGCTACGGTGCGATAACAATTTCCGCTAGTGGTGATGTTTCTCCTTCTGCAGTTGTGACTTACAATGGACGCAAGTTGCTTTTCAAGGTAAAGGATGATGTGAAGCGCGAAATTGCCTCCGACGTGATGGCTTTGATACAGAAGCACGGTTTGGAATCGGATGTTTACTGGAGCGAGATTCGCCGCCTTGCGATAGAGAAATACTGGAAGGAAAAGAGCAGGTTTGAGATATTTGAGGTGGAAGAAAATTAGTTAGGAGCGAAAAGTTAAGAGTTAAAAGTGGTAATACCGACAAAATTTTATCTATCTTTACACCTTAATTTCTAAAAAACGATTTTGTAATGAAAAATATAGCATTGGTATCGGGCGCAACTGCCGGAATTGGAAAGGCAACTGCCGAAATATTAGCAAGAAACGGATATAATGTAATAATTACCGGACGGCGAAACGAGAGGCTTCTGGAATTGAAAAAGGAAATAGAAAATTCAACCGATTCAAAGGTTTATACATTGAATTTTGATATTCGCGACAACAAACAGGTGTGCGATGCTATTGATTCGTTGCCAGCAGAGTGGAAAAACATAGATGTGCTTGTAAATAATGCTGGTCTTGCATCTGGCCTCGATCCAATACAGAGCGGAGATTTGGAAGACTGGGAAAAGATGATTGACACCAACGTGAAAGGTCTGCTTTACCTCACACGCAAAGTTTCGCCAATGATGATTGAACGCAAGTCGGGACACATCATCAACATTGATTCTATTGCAGGTAAGGAAGTTTATGCAAACGGCAACGTGTATTGCGCTACAAAGCACGCTGTAGATGCCCTAACAAAAGGTATGCGTATCGATATGCTTCCATACGGAGTGAAGGTTTCGCAGGTTTCTCCAGGCATGGTAAATACCGAGTTTTCCACTGTTCGCTTCCATGGCGACAAGGAACGTGCCGACCATACATACGATGGACTTACTCCGCTCTACGCCGAGGACATTGCCGACTTTATCCTCTACATCGTTACACGTCCTGCACATGTCTGCATCAACGATATGATTGTGATGCCGGCGGCTCAGGCAAATTCAACTGTAAATTTCCGTAAAAAATAAGTTATGATAACCTTTTTTGTAGCAATCGCGGTTCTGATTCTCGGGTATTTCCTTTATGGAAAACTCGCCGAGCGTATTTTCGGAATCGACAAGAACCGAGTGACACCTGCCGTCAGCATGGCCGATGGAGTGGACTATATTCCCATGAAGCCATGGCGAATATTTATGATACAGTTCCTGAACATTGCAGGTGTTGGACCAATTTGCGGTGCAATTATGGGCGCAAAGTTCGGTACGGCATCTTTTCTATGGATAGTGTTGGGAAGCATTTTTGCCGGTGCGGTGCATGATTTCTTTGCCGGAATGATTTCGCTGCGCAACAAGGGTTGTAGCCTTCCCGAAATCCACGGCGATTATCTTGGCAATGGTGTAAAGCAGTTTATGCGTGGTTTCATGGTGATACTGATGATTCTCGTTGGTGTTGTCTTTGTAAATACGCCTGCAACTCTGCTCAATACGCATTTCACTCCCGATTGGAACATTTACATCTGGGTGGGAATAATTTTGGTTTACTACCTGATTGCTACATTGTTACCAATCGACAAAGTCATTGGACGCATATATCCGATTTTCGGTATTTTGTTGCTTGGAATGGCTGTTGCTATTGTCGTGGCGTTCATTTGCTATCAGCCGGCAATTCCAGAATTGTGGGACGGACTTGAGAACCGTCATCCGCAAGCCGACACCAACCCGATTTTCCCGATGATGTTCATATCAATTGCTTGCGGTGCTATTTCTGGTTTCCATGCTACGCAGTCGCCACTTATGGCTCGCTGTATGGTAAACGAGAAGCAGGGACGTCCGATTTTCTATGGTGCAATGATTACCGAAGGCATCGTGGCATTGATTTGGGCTGCTGCCGCTGCATATTTCTTCTCGCCCGAAAGTGGAATAGACACGACAGGCAAGAGTGGTCCTGCTATGGTAGGACTTATTGCTGAGACTTGGTTTGCTCCTGTGATTGCTGTGATAACAATACTTGGCGTGATTAGTGCCGCTGTAACATCAGGTGATACCGCTTTGCGTTCGGCGCGACTGATAATCGCCGATTTCATGCATTCCGACCAGAAGCCGATACGAAACAGACTGATTATTGCTGTTCCAATGTTTGCAGTGACGGCTGGAATTTTGATTTACAGTCTTGCGTCACCACAAGGTTTCGATGTCATCTGGCGATATTTCGCTTGGGCAAATCAGGTTTTGTCGGTGTTCACCTTGTGGGCAATAACGGTTTATCTGGCAATCAAGGGTAAATTCTATTGGATAACTTTGATTCCTGCCTTGTTTATGACAATGGTTTGCTCGACTTTCATTTTCATTGCCGAAAAGGAAGGTTTCGGATTGGGCAAGGCGATTTCCTATTCAATAGGAGGTGCGATAACGGTGGCGTCTTGTGTTGGATTCTTCCTCTGGAAGCATTTCCGCGCAGCAAAGAGTAAAGTAAATGAAGAATAGTTTATAAATTAAAAATTACAGATAATGAAAAGGGTAATAGTTATATTAATGTTGGCAGCATGCTTCTGCGGTTGCGACATGTTGCTTTCAACAACTGGAGGTTCTTCGCTTAATTCAATGTCGCAAACCGAATTGGGTAAAGCGGTGAAGGAGTTGTTGCAGACGAGTGCAAACAATTCGTTGGCAAAACTCGGTGTTACTAATGGTTTCTTCCAGAATGGAGAGGTAAAGATTCCATTTCCGCCTGCCTTGCAGAAGGTTGAGGAAAAACTGAAGCAAGTAGGTTTTGGCAATCAGGTGAATCAGTTCACCGAAAAGTTGAATCGTTCTGCCGAAGATGCTGCATCTGGCGTAAAGGAAATATTCATGACGGCAATTACGCAGATGACTATAAATGATGCACTCGGCATAATCCTCGGTAACGATGATGCTGCTACAGAATATATGAAGAAGACAACGACCTCTGCCATTACGACAAAGGTATCGTCGGTGGTTGCAAAGTCGAACGAAAAGATAAAGTTGGCATCATACTGGACACCGTTAGCAACAAAGTACAACGCTGTAATGGCTCTTACTGGTGGTTCGCAGGTAAATGTAGACCTTACGCAGTATGTTACCGAAAGGGCAGTGGCTGGTATTTTCAAGATAATGGCGAAGGAGGAGAAGGTAATACGTACAAATACGTCGGCACAGACATCGAGTTTGTTGCGTACTGTTTTCGGTAAGTCAGGTAGCAGTTCAAGTTCTGGAAGTACTGCTACAAAGACGGGTTCTTCGAGTGGAAAGAGTGGTTCTACCACAATATCCACAAGTTCGTCTTCTGGTTCGTCAGGTTCTGGAGCAACAACGGTTATAAAGAAGAATTAATTCTATAAAACAAAAAAGTCCCAATTTGGGACTTTTTTATTTCAAGTATTCGTAATACCATTTTATTGCATGTTTCAGTCCTTCGTGGACATCGAATTGTGGATTGTATCCCAAAATCCGTTTTGCTTTCTCTATTGAAGCAAGCGAGTCGCGGATGTCGCCAAGTCTTACTGCTCCGTGCTCAACCTTGACATTTGCAATCTCTGGGTCGAATGCCGACAAACTTTCTACGATTTCGGCAGTAAGGTCGTTGAGCGAATTGCTTTCGCCGTAGGCAACGTTGAAAACCGTATTTTCTGCTTCTGGATTTGTGGTTGTCGCCGCCAATTCGTTTGCCTGTATTACATTGTCAATGTAAGTGAAATCTCTTGATTGCTCCCCATCTCCATATATTACTGGAGAATTATGTTTTATGAGTGCCTTTATGAATTTCGGGAAAACAGCAGCATACGCACTTTCGGGATCTTGACGTTTGCCAAATACATTGAAATATCTCAAACCAATTGTGCTCATGCCGTAAAGTTTGCCGAAGATGCTTGCATAAAGTTCGTCAACGTACTTTGTTATTGCGTATGGCGACAATGGTTTGCCAATGTTGTCTTCAACTTTTGGCAAGGTCTTGGAGTCGCCGTAGGTTGATGAACTTGCGGCATATACGAAGCGTTTGACCTTTGCATCTCTTGCTGCTACAATCATGTTGAGGAATCCGCCAATGTTAACCTCGTTGGTAGTTATTGGGTCGTTTATGCTACGGGGTACAGAACCGAGGGCTGCCTCGTGAAGTACGATTTCAATTCCTTCGCAGCACTTGCGGCAGGTTTCGAGGTTGCGGATGTCGCCTTTGATGAGCGTGAAGTTGCTGTCTGAAAGAAACGGTTCAATATTCTCGCGCTTGCCTGTAGAAAAGTTGTCGAGGCAGACTATCTTGTTGTTTTGTGTCAGCAATCGTTCAATAATATTGGAACCGATGAAGCCAGCTCCACCAGTTACCAATACCTTTGAATCGTGTAGTATACCTTTACTTTGCATAGTTTACCGACCTTGTTTCCCTGATAACAGTAATCTTCACCTGTCCGGGGTATGTCATTTCGTCCTGAACGCGTCTTGCGATTTCGATGCTCAATTGTTCCGATTCAGCATCTGTAATCTTTTCGCTTCCAACGATAACTCTAAGTTCACGTCCTGCCTGAATTGCGTATGTCTTAACAACGCTCGGGTAGGAGAGTGCAAGGTTTTCAAGGTCTTTCAGACGCTTGATGTATGATTCAACTATTTCGCGGCGAGCACCAGGACGAGCACCCGAAATAGCATCGCATATCTGTACTATCGGAGCGATGAGACTTGTCATTTCTGTTTCATCGTGGTGAGCACCTATAGCATTGCAAACTTCTGGTTTTTCCTTGTACTTTTCTGCCAGTTTCATACCGTAAATTGCGTGTGGAAGTTCCGGTTCTTCGTCCGAAACCTTGCCGATGTCGTGAAGCAGACCTGCGCGTTTTGCAAGTTTTGTGTTAAGACCGAGTTCTGCTGCCATAATTGCACAGAGGTTTGCGACTTCGCGTGAGTGCTGCAGCAGGTTTTGTCCGTACGATGAGCGGTA
Organism: Bacteroidales bacterium; assembly: GCA_017651185.1. Taxonomy (GTDB): domain Bacteria; phylum Bacteroidota; class Bacteroidia; order Bacteroidales; family ML635J-15; genus Bact-19. The sequence goes on from JAGCDJ010000043.1 coordinate 78,055, forward strand.
TTTCATCTTACCGATGAGGCGGATAAGTTCGGGATGCAAGTTGTGTACGCCAAGGTCTATCGATGTGCGCTTACCAACTTCGATGATTTCTTCCTCAATCTGTTTTGTAGTCTTGTTTACAACTTCTTCGATGCGTGCAGGGTGTATTCTGCCGTCGGTAACAAGTTGATGCAATGACAATCTTGCAATTTCACGTCTTACTGGGTCGAATGCGGAAAGAAGTATTGCTTCCGGAGTGTCGTCAACAACGATTTCAACGCCAGTTGCTGCTTCCAACGCCCTGATGTTACGTCCTTCGCGGCCGATGATACGCCCCTTGAGTTCATCGCTTTCGATATGGAATACTGTTACTGCATTTTCTATTGCGGTTTCGGTTGCGACACGTTGTATAGTTTCAAGGATGATGCGTTTGGCTTCCTTGTTGGCGGTCATCTTTGCTTCGTCAATTATGTCGTTTATGAGTGTAATTGCTTCTGCCTTAGCATTTTCCTGCATCGATTCGATGAGTTCCTTCTTTGCTTGTTCCGATGAGATTCCCGAAAGACTTTCAAGTTTTTCAACCTGTGCCTTATGTGTCTTGTCGAGTTCTTCTGCTTTCTTTTCTGCAAGTTCGATTTGTTTGTTCAGGTTTTCGCGGAGGGTGTCGTTTTCTTTCTTTGCACGTTGCATTTCCTCCATTTTGGCAGTTATGCTGGCTTCCTTTTGCTTGATTCTATTTTCGGCTGCTGCAATCTTCTGGTTCTTTTCGTTGAAGTTCCTGTCGTTTTCGGCTTTTAGTTGCAGGAATTTTTCTTTTGCGGCGAGTTCCTTTTCCTTCTTAATGACTTCGGCTTCGGTCTTTGCTTCGCTCACAATCTTGTTCTTTTTCTTGACAAGTATGTGGTCCCAAAGGAAAAACGATAATACTGCGCCTACTGCGAATGCGACTACTCCGATAATGATTCCAATAATTAAATCCATATATATATAATTAAAAATAAAACAAAAAACCCGCAAAGTCTTTAACTGTGAAAAAAACCCTAGATATGAATGGGCGGAGCCTCCAAACTACTTCCGGCTTCCAACGGTTGCAGAGCAACTGGTTCATTAGAACCATAAGGCCTGTCGTACATAATCAGAGAGTTGCTCCAATTGTGTTTAATTTGTTAAGTTTTTCAGCCTCTTAAAGACTTATACGGGCGATATTAAACCACGATAATATTTTAAAGAACGTTTACTCTTTGTTAAGGTTGTTGAATGATTCGATAATTTCTTCCAGCTTAAAATTCAAGTTCTTCAGTTCTATAATAGAGTTCTCCAACTCTTCGTTTTTCTTGGAGGCGTTGATTTCGTTGCTCAAAGTTTTATATACAAAGTTCAATAGTGCAAGCACAACGATATCGCGGTCGTCTGTAAGGATTCCCGCAGATGTTTTTCTTTTGTGTTCAATTAACGAGTTCATAACTTCAGCAGACTTTCTCAGAAGTTCTTCTTTCCTCTTGTCGCCTTTGGAAATATTGAGTTTGTAACTCCTGCCGTCGATGTTCAGGGTTATGGTAGATATCGTTAAGTTGTCGTTGTATTCCATTGTATTCTAACTACTTTTTTAAAAGAGTAATGCAGTTTTCTATTTCCCGTATTATTTTGTTGATCTTCTGCTTGGCCTCCCTGTTGCCTTCCAGTGACGGACTGCTAAATGCTTGTGCCAGCTTCAGGTCATTGTATCTTTTTTCTATTTCAATTAATCTTTCTTTCTTTATGTTAAGTTCATTATTCAAGTTCTCGTTCTCTTTTGTCAATCTGGCGTTTATTTCGATGAGCGAATTGCAATACGACACAACCATGTCCACGTTGGAACTTAGTTTTTCAAGTTGTGCTCTATGTTCTGCTTCAACCATTTTCAACCAAATTTTCAATCTGCAAAGTTATTTTATTTTTCCCTAAAATAAAATAGGTTTTTTGCTGTTTTTTGAAAACTTTTTTGTGTTTTGATAGTCAATTTATTACAAATCCCACTCGAAACCGTCTTTCTTGTCCTTGATGTTGAATCCCAAGGCGGTGAGTTCGTTGCGAATCTTGTCGCTGGTTGCCCAGTCCTTGTTCTGCTTTGCTTCGAGACGGATGTTCAACAGCAAATCCACGGCTTTCTTGTAGGATTCCAGTTTTCCATTGTCGCCACTGTCGGCAACCTGCAGACCGAGAATGTCCTCTACAAACAGCTTGAACGTACTGCGCAGTTCCTCAAGGTCTTCCTTCGAGATTGTACCCTTGCCATCGGCTACGGTGTTTATTGCTTTTGCAGCCTCAAACAAGTGCGAAATGACGATAGGTGTGTTGAGGTCGTCGAGGATGGCTTCTTCGCACTTCTTACGCAAGTCCTTGACATCAACCGTTGTAGCATCCGATGGCGTGAGTTTTTCGAGACGAGCGTATGCTTCCATCAATCTTGCCAAGCCCTTTTCTGCCGACTGCAGTGCTTCATTCGAGAAATCGAGTGTTCCGCGGTAGTGAGCCTGAAGTATGAAGAAGCGAATTGTCATTGGCGAGTAAGGCTTCTCTATAAGTTCCTTGCCATCAGCGTTCTTGTGCGATGTGCCGTTGAAAAACTCATCAAGTGTGATGAAGTTTCCAAGCGACTTGCCCATCTTCTGTCCGTTGATGGTAATCATGTTGTTGTGAACCCAGTAGTGGACCGACTCGTGTCCAAGTGCGGCTGTCGATTGTGCGATTTCGCATTCGTGGTGCGGGAACATAAGGTCCATGCCGCCGCCGTGGATGTCGAATTCTTCGCCCAAGTATTTTGTTCCCATAGCCGAGCATTCCATGTGCCAGCCGGGGAAACCGTCGCTCCAAGGCGATTCCCAGCGCATGATGTGTTCGGGTGCGGCCTTTTTCCACAGTGCGAAGTCGATGCTGCGACGTTTTTCGGTCTGACCGTCAAGTTCACGGGTGGTTTCAAGAAGTTCCTCGATGTTGCGTCCCGACAGTTTGCCGTAGTGGAAATCCTTGTTGTACTTTTCCACGTCGAAGTAAACCGAACCTTCGCTTACGTAGGCGTAACCTGCTTCAAGGATTTTCTCCACGAACTTTATCTGTTCTGGAATATGTCCCGATGCGTGTGGTTCGATGCTTGGCGGAAGCACGTTCAGCTTTTCCATTGCATGATGGTAGCGGTTGGTGTAGTATTGTGCAACTTCCATTGGTTCAAGCTGTTCGAGACGTGCTTTCTTTGCAATCTTGTCTTCGCCTTCGTCGGCATCGTGTTCGAGGTGACCGACATCGGTAATGTTGCGCACATAGCGAACCTTGTATCCCAAAGCCGTGAGTGTACGGAACAATAGGTCGAAAGTAATTGCCGGACGGGCGTGTCCTAAATGTGCATCGCCGTAAACTGTTGGACCGCAAACATACATTCCAACGAATGGCGGTTTTATCGGTTTGAATACCTCCTTCATTCTCGAAAGAGTGTTATATAGGTAAAGTTTTCCTTCCATGACCGTAAATTTTAATTTTGCGCAAAGTTAAATAAAAAATTGTCAACTGATATTCGGTTGCCTGAATAAAAAAAAGACTGCCCGAAGGCAGTCTTTTGTATTCGCTATTGATTGACTATTCAACAACAATCTGCTCAACATAAACCTTGTCGCCGCTGATGATTCTTACAAAGTAAGTACCTGGGCGGAGGTCGTGGTTGAAGTTCATTGTTTCACCGCTCATAACGTTGATGTCGCGAGTTTCAACAACTGCACCGTTTGCATTGATAATCTGGTAGATTGCATCACCCTCAATGTTGCTGAAGTCGATGCTGAACATACCGTTGTTCGGATTCGGGTAGATTGACATTGAACTGTCATCAATCAAATCATCCGAACTTACAAAAGCGAAAGTTACAACAAGAGTGTGGTTTGCCATTACAGGTTCGAATGTGTAGGTGTAAGTAATAAGTGGATAAATTTCCGGAAGGTATACTTCTTCGCCATCAACAGTAATACTTTCAATATTACTGAAATCTCCGTTGGTTGTCATTCTTCCATCGATTACAAATGATGGAGTTGCACCATGTTCTACTATAACAGGAGCAGTAACTATTTCTCCGTTATAAGTGATAAGTACATCTTCAAAGTAAACACCATCAACCTCAACTGTTATTGTGTAGTGTATTGGTCTATACAGAACTATTACTTCAACATTTTCGGCTGGCATTGTGCCTGTAACTATTGGCACGTCAGCAGTGAACCCCTCAATTGCAGGTGACTCTACCGAGTATTCTGCACCGTATTCAATTGTTGCAGTGTATTCTGGTGCTGCTTCGCTATCATCTTCGTATAGATAATGTATTGTCAATGTGTAGCTGTTGATATTGTAGGTAACAGTTACTTCAACATTCTCTGCTTGCATTGTACCTGAAACAATTGCTAGGTTTGGAGTGTAACCTGTGATTTCTGGTGACTCTACCGAGTATTCAGCACCGAATGCCAATATTGCGGTGTAGTCATCTTCAGCAGGTGAGTTGTCGGCATATACATAGTGTATTGTCAAATTGTAGCTGTTTACATTGTAGATAACATTTACTACAACATCTTCTGCAGGCATTGTGCCAGAAACAATTGCTAAGTTTGGAGTGAAACCAATGATTTCAGGAGATTCTACCGAATATTCATCACCGAAAGCCAATATTGCGGTGTAGTCATCTTCGGCAGGTGTGTTGTCGGCATATACGTAGTGTATTGTCAAGTTGTAGCTGTTGACATTGTAGATAACATTTACTACAACATCTTCTGCAGGCATTGTGCCTGCAACAATTGCTTGGTTTGGAGTGTAACCAATGATTTCAGGAGATTCTACCGAATATGGTGAACCGTATGCAACTGTTGCGGTGTAGTCATTGGCGGCAGTTGTGTTGTCGGCATATACATAATGTATTGTCAAGTTGTAGCTGTTGACATTGTAGATAACATTTACTACAACATCTTCTGCAGGCATTGTGCCAGAAACAATTGCTAGATTTGGAGTGTAACCAATGATTTCAGGAGATTCTACCGAATATTCAGCACCGAAAGCCAATATTGCAGTGTAGTCATCTTCGGCAGGTGAGTTGTCGGCATATACATAGTGTATTGTCAAGTTGTAGTTGTTTACATTGTAGATAACATTTACTACAACATCTTCTGCAGGCATTGTGCCTGCAAC
>JAGCDJ010000044.1 GCA_017651185.1 Bacteroidales bacterium
CAGGCAATTTCATTCAAACTTGGTGCTCGTGGATTGCGTTCGATATGCGAGTCGATAATGCTTGAAGCCATGTTCGAAATGCCATCTGAAAACAAGAAGACATTTACTGTGACAAAGGAATATGCCGAAAGCAAACTCGACAAGACTGCCGCTATAAAGTTTAGAAACGCGTAAAGTTCCATGTTAATGCAGAACACCGCCAACATAAGCGCAGTTATACTCGTAAAGAATGCCGAGAAGACACTCGCTGAATGCCTTGAGTCGCTTCGTGAGTTTGGCGAAGTTGTTCTGCTTGATAACGGTAGCACCGACCGAACCCTTGAAATTGCTGGTGGTTTTCAAAATGTAAAGGTTTACAGCGAACCGAATTTCTATGGCTTCGGCAAAATGAAGAACATAGCGGTGAGCCATGCTACCAATGATTGGGTATTGAGCATTGATTCCGATGAGGTGCTTATGCCCGATGTTGTTGGCAAGATAAATTCCATGCAGCTTAATGATAATACCGTTGTTGCTTTGTCGCGACTCAACTACTACAATGGACGCTGCATGAAATGTTGCGGTTGGTATCCCGACTATGTATGGCGAATCTTCAATCGGAAATATACCCGCTTCAACGAAAATATGGTTCACGAGGGCATCGAAATTTTGCCCGACACCGAGAAGGTTTACATCAAGGATGCAATAAAGCATTATACTTCCGACAATATCAGTTCGCTAATTGCAAAGATGGAAAGTTATTCCTCGCTTGCTGCGCAGCAAAAGTATGAGGCAGGCAAGAAAACAAGCGTCGTTGCAGCGATTTTCAAGTCATTGCATACATTCAACAGGGACTATTTTTTCCGCAAAGGCATATTCTACGGTTATCGCGGACTGGTGATTTCGGCGATAAATGCAGTTACAACCTTCCTAAAATACATGAAATTGTACGAAATGAGAATTAAGGAATAGCGAGTATCCTTTCTACCTTTCCACAAAAACTAAATAATAAGCATCGTATGGGTCACCAACTCCAACACTTGGCTGATATAGAAATGCCGCAACCTTCTTTGTTGTCTGTTCATAATACGACATAAACTCTTCTTGTTCGGACAATGTCTGCCAGATATAGCCCAAATCGTTATCCGACTCATCAACATCCTGTACGTAACTTCCATCAGCACCTATGTACGAAATTCTGTCGTTCGGAAATGGCAGACTGCGTTTCGTTGTGTATTCAGGGACGTATGTACTCGATGAATTGCCTTTTACAAATGTTTCTGGAAAATTAAGTGCACCGCATCCAGCCCATATAATTGAACCGTCCATTAGCAGGTTTGTTTCGTCGCGATAGTATAGTTTTATGTAACCGAAATCGCTGGGAGACATATATTCTGCAAGGAAAGGAATTTCGTTCCCTTCGTTCTGCTTGTTTGTAACATTCATAGAATAGAAACCGCCGTACTCGAATGACATATAATCAACTTTTGCAATGAGAATGTCCTTGTCCAAATATTCATCGGTAAGGTTTACGGTCTGGACTTCAGGAAGCGGATTGTTTACACGCTCGTTGATAATCTGCATATAAACCGATGGATTCCATTGCCCGTATCTCAAATGCAAACTATATTTGTATGCCTGACTGTCATTTGCTGAGAACGAAAAAATAAAATCGTCAGAAGATGGGTCAATCGATTCCAATGCCTCCAAGAGTTGTTCGGGTGTATCAACATATTGATATCCATTATTACCATTTCTCATAGAATAACTTTCCCTGACCAACAATAGATATGAATTGGAGTGCATTATTTCTAAAAGCCATTTCTTAAAAATTGCCGACAATGTATCAATGTCACTGCTTTCTAATTTCATTTCTACATTAGGGACCCTATCGTCATATCCAAAATGTACAAATAAATATTTTGAAATGCTGTCAACCCTTGTATCTGTATATTTCGCACTAAGGTTGTTACTGTATTCACATTCCTCATAGCCGTTTGCTGTCAAATATTCGTTATATGCACTAACTTCCATACCTATCAACGACTTCAGGAACACAAAGTCTCCGCCATCGGTTTCGTAATCCTGCAGAGTGGTTCTTGAACTGCCAATTGGGCTTTCTTCTGGTTCAAATTTAATACGCTCGCATGATGTAATGGAAAACACAAGTGCAATTCCTATTAATATTACCGAAAGTTTCATGTTAGTTTTCATACTGAATTTATTTTTATGTTTATGCCGCAAAAATAATTAATTAAATTATGTACAAAAAAAAACACATTAAATACACAAAATTATTTTATTAGCATAAGATTTCCCTTTTTCGTCCTTATGCTGCCATCGTACATTTCGGCTTCCACGTAGTATGAATATGTGTCGATGTTTTGTACTTTGCCTTTGAGTGTACCATCCCAGCCCCTGTTTAGGTCGTCGGAGAAGAAAACTTCTTCGCCCCAGCGGTTGAAAATGCGGAATTGCAGTAGTCGCTTTATGCCAAGTCCACGTACATATACAATGTTGTTGCCATCACCTTCGCTGAGCGGAGTGAAAGCGCCCGGCACATCGAGCGAAAAGCGCATATCTACATCTATGTGTATGTCGAAACTCTTTTCGTAGCAACCAAGCGAATCGCTGAGCCAAACAATATAGTCGGTGCTTCTGTTCGGGAAGAAAAACAACGTGTCGCAACCTATTGAAACCACGCTGTCAAGTGGAAACCAACGGCAATTTAGGTCGCTTTCGGAAAGAATTACCGCAACAACCGTATCGCCAATGTTTATATCGGCGTAATTCGGATCGACTTCTGCTTCAACTGGCGCAATCACATCTACATGCACGGAGTCGGTCGCTGAGCACATATTTTCCGAAAATACCTCTACACGGTAGGTTGTGTTTTCATTCGGTATAACCGTCTGTGCTGGCAGGTTATTGTTAATCGGTTCGTCCCAGTGACATGTGTTTCCTCCCATAACCCAGAGAGTGATTTCTTCGCCAAGGCAGATTACCGTGTCCTTATTTGTTATTGGGTGCGGACTTGGGAAAAGTACATATTCGTGCGAAACGCTGTCGTAGCAGTGATGCTCGTTGGTTACGGCAAGTGAAACTACAAATGTAGAGTCGTTGTATGATGGATTTGTCCAGTAAACAGGGACTTCCTCTTCCGATGCCCCAAGTCTGTGTCCGTTCTGGTACCATCTAAATTGTGCGTCCTCAGACGACTGGTTTATCAATGTTGCCGACAATGGCTCGCATAAGCCAGCCGTTATTTCTACACTGTCGGCATATAGTCCGAAACGAGCATCAACTTCGTAAACATATATCATTTCGGTTATGTCGATATTGCACTCTCCGCTACTAACACTCAGTACCACAGGGAAATATCCTGATTGCGGAACATAGTCGTAAGTATGCGTAACGGTTGGTGTTGTATAGTTGTATCCGCCTCCAACTACCCATTGGAAGGACTGCACATTTTGGGCATTAAGCATCCGGAAATTAACATTGTCGCCTGCGCAAATGGCAGTGTCGCTGATATATATTTCGGCGTATGGTCCGTTTACCGAGACATTTGCATTATTCACTGCACGGCATCCTGCGGGGGTTGTTATCTCGAGTGAAACTGTATAATAGCCGGGAACATTGTAAAGGTATTCGGGATTTTCTACATAAAGGTTGTCGCCGTTTCCCATATTCCAGTGATACGAAGGAGTAGTTCCTTCGGGCAATGCTCTTGCCGATACAGAAAATGTAGGTTGGGCAGGGTAGCAGTTGAAACTTTGGATAGGTGGCAGGAGGCCGGCTTCAAGACTTTCGACAAGCACTCCATCGGGATATTCGATGAAGTCGGTACAGCCAATGCCTCCGGTAACTTTCAGCGAAATAGGATACCTGCCAGGTTGCGGATAGTTGTGCGAAACAACAGGACCGCTATTGTCCCATATTTGACCGTCGCCAAAGTTCCAGTCGTAGTTGAAGTCGGTGTTGTTGACATTTGACGAAAAAATAACCAAGTCGGTATTGCAGATGCTGTCGTCGAAATCGACGGCGAGGTCAGGAATAGCAATGGCATGTATTTGGTTCTCAAACGATTGTCGGTCGGTACAGCCATGTCGCGTGGTTACCATATAATGCACCGAGAAGAATCCTGTATCGATGTATTCGTGCTCTATTGGGTTTCCATGAGCGATGTCGTCGTTGCCAAAATTCCACTGCACATCGCTAATCGGGTCGTTGGTATTTGTAAGTATGCACTCTAATTCGACTGTTACTGGGGCGCATGCAATCATCGGAGGCGGCAATGTGGATGCTGGGTCGACAACATATATCGGTTTGGTAAAAATTGAAATGCAGCCGTCGCTTTGGCGAAGATAGACTGTTACAGTGCGCTCTCCTGCATCGTGGAACGTATGGGGATGGGAAATGTTGGTGCGAATTTCGAACCATTCCAGTTCATCTATCGGAACATCGTTAACTCCCCAGTTATAGGCAATTTCAATGTATTCTGTAGAGTAATCATCAATATCAACTGACGAACTTCTTCCCATGCATACGGTGTCGTATTCCAGGTGCCATTCAAACGGAAGTACGCTTATATTGTTAGACTGTACCTCATAAAATGTACATCCTGAATTGTCGTTATGACCTATAAGTATGCATGAGTATGAACCATAGTCGGGGTATGTATAATGAAGTACCGGCGATATTGAATGGGGAATATAGTATAGAGTGTCGGACTCATTTAATATAATCCATTCCCAATACTGTGCTCCTCGGTTGTCGAAAATTGTGTAAGTGTAGTCAAAAGGTGCCGAGCAATGCGAATATTGCCCAAAATGCAGAATTGGTGGTAGCACATATACTCGGTCCCACCAGTATGCACTGGATTGGCAGTGCATGTATTCTGTTTGTATGCCGACATAGTTCCAGCCGGTGTCAACATCAAAGGCGAATTCGTTGTACATGGCGTTCGCATCATGACTGGCACCATGCGTATTTGTACTAACAAGCATCGTAAAATCAATGCTGTCCGAACTTTCGTACATTGAATTATAGAAAAGGTACAAATCCTGTGGACATACGGTGTCGCGGTTTATGTAGTTGTGTCCAATATCCATTGCGCCAAAATCTTCGGGAGGAATTTGTATGCCTATTTCTATTGTATCGCATCCACTTCCGAATGAGTTCAGCGGACGAGTGTCGGTACATCCATTAATATCAGTTATAGTAAGCGTCGGGGTGTATGTGCCTTGTTCGGTATATGTATGGTTTACAGGCGTATAAGTGGTGTGTTGAGTTGTGCCGTCACCAAAATCCCAGAAGAAGTCAACGATTTCACTGTTTTCGGTATATACTACGTGGTGGGCAAATTGTACGGTTGTCGGTACGCATCCGCCGCAACTATTCGCCTCCAGGTTGCCTTCGGGGTGATTTACGATTATTGTCGGTCCATCAAAAGTATCGTAGCAACCAGCGCTTGTATAGGCAGTCAGTGTGGTTTCATATATACCATTCTGAGTGTATATTACTTCTGGATTTTCTTCAGACCTCATGTTGTATGTTCCAAGCCCAACATCGTACCTGTACGACACATCGTCTCCTTCAGAGGTATTTGTAAACTGTACCGTATATGGATAATCGCAGGAGAAAGTTCCGTCTACAACAAACGATGCTTCGACGTACTGCACTGTTACTTCGAATGATTCGGAACGCTCGCAGGGACCACCTGGGTCGGCGGTAAATGTGACTGTATATGTACCTGCTTCAGCATATGCATGATATGCGGTTGGGTCGCGTGAAACAGGTGTGCCGTCGCCAAAATTCCAGAGGCAGTTGGTTCGTGGCATAAGCGAGCGGAAGGCAGCAGAAACCTTCTTGCACACAACCGAAGGAGCATCGAAGCGTGGAACTATCGGTGCAATGGAAATCATCTCGGGATAAAACATTGTTGTCGAACATCCATAACTGTCTGTAGCGGTAACACTTACATCGAAATGTCCGTGAGAATAGTAGGTATGTCCCAGGTTCTCTCCTGTGGCCGTTTGTCCGTCACCGAAATTCCATGTCAATGTATAACCTGACGAAACATTAGGTGCTGTTGTTACTTCCGAATGGAACGGCACTTGCAAAGGAGGTTCGCACCATTGGTCTATTTCTGCTGTCACCGACAATGTTGGCGCAGACGACACGTTAACTATCTGCGCATAATGCTCGCCAATGCATCCGTTGCCGTCGGTAACGCGAAGCGATACCGTAAGTATGCCTGAATTAAGGTAGGTGTGCGATACGTTCTGTCCTGTCGATGTCTGTCCGTCGCCCCAGTACCACAGCCAACTTGTAATAGGTGCATCGCCTTGTGTTGACATGTCATTGAGTGAAACATCAAATGGAGTGCAACCGGTAAGCGGTGTTTCGTTGAAACGCGCTTCGGGCGACTGGAAAATCACAATCTCGTGACTGTCGCTTGCAGTAGCGTCACCGCTTGTTACTGTTACCGAAATGGTATATGTTCCGCCTTCGAGGTATGAAAATGTAGGCGTCGCCAGATGCGACACGTCGCCGTTGCCCGATGTCCACGAATAAGTAACATTGGACCCTGCTCCAGTAATTGTACAACCGAAAGTAAGATTTTGCGGAGAACATCCGCTGAATGTTTCTCCTATGATGGTTACGGAAAGTTGTGCTTTTGCGGCAAATGCCGAAAGCAAAATCAATATTGTCAATGTGCAGACTTTCCTAAACATCAATTTTCAACTTTTATTTAATCAGCATTATGTTTCCTTTTTTCGTCCTTACACTTCCGTCGTACATTTCTGCTTCCACATAATAGGAATATGTATCCATATTCTGTATTTTTCCGCCAACAGTGCCGTCCCAGCCAGTATGCATGTCATTGGAGAAGAAAACCTCTTCGCCCCAGCGGTTGAAAATGCGGAACTGCCGCAACTCCTTTATGCCAAGTCCTCGCACATATATAGTGCTGTTCTCGTCGCCACTATGCGGAGTGAATGCACCAGGCACATCAAGGGTAAGTTTTATGTCGACATCTACATGAATGTCAAAACTTATCTCCGAGCAGCCAAGTGTATCCTTCAATACAATCACAAAATTAGAATTTTCTATCGGGAAAAACCTTATCGAATCGCAATTTCCTGTAAAAGAATATTCTTCGGGCGAAACATAGCAGTTCAAAGCATTGTCGGCTAAAACCACAGCAACAGCCGTATCACCAATGTTTATGGTAAACGATTGGCTGTCGATTCCCGCTTCAAAATTCTGAAAAATTTCAACCATGACCGAATCTGACGACATACACATTTTTTCACTAAACGCATAAACATGGTAAACGGTTGCCTCGTTGGGACTGACAATTTGATTTTGTGCGCTGTCGTCGATGGGAGACAGCCAATAATATGTGTTGCCACCGTATGCCGAAAGATGTGCCTGTCCACCGCTGCATATCAATGTGTCGTCACAAACTTGCAAATTTGGAACTTTATATACCAAGTATTCGCGCGAAATGCTATCTGTGCAACCGTGTGAATCAACAGTTGTCAGCGAGACAATATTTACCGAATCCATCAGCGGCGATGTGTTTGTCCACAATACCGTATCGTTGTCAAGTGGCAATCCGTTTACATACCACCTTGCATCTGCTTCATTTGATGAAGAATATCCCAAAACTCCAGTCAGAGGCGAACATGCACCTTCGCCAATTATGTCTCCCTCGGCATCAGTAAGGAAAAGTTCCGATTTAAGTCTAAAGACATAAACCTGTTCGGTCAGGTCAATCATGCAGTTACCATTGCGAATAGACAGTGTTACTGGGAAATATCCCGATTGCGGCACGTATTCGTACTGATGTGTAACTTCTTCTGTATAATAGTTGTATCCTCCACCTACAACCCACATGAAACTTTCTATGTTGGCAGTGTCCGTAATGGCAAAATGTACTTCGCCACCAGCGCATACTATAGTGTCGCTCAACGAAATATTTGCCTCAGGACCAGTGATTGCCACGCTGCGCGATATTGAAGCAGAGCATCCGCCACTAGTAGATATCTCAAGCCCGATAGTATAGTTGCCTGGAGCGGTATATAAGTATTGCGGATTTGCCACATGCACTATGTCGCCATTGCCCATGTCCCAGTTGTAGCGGACGTTGGTGAAATCGGGTTCTGTCACTATTGCCGTATGTATTGTTGGACTTACAGGGTAGCAGTTGTATGCCGAACTGTCGATTGTGAAGTCTGCTGAAACTATCCGTTCGATACTGATATAATCCTCGTATGGTACGGTATCGCTGCATACCTCACCGCCATCGCCACGAACCGACACAATATGTGTAAGCGAGTAAATGCCGGTTTGTCCGTATAGGTGAGTAACAGTGCTGTTTGTTCCGGCAATCGTTGTTCCGTCGCCAAAATCCCATTCGTGCCAAATGGAATTGTCCGATTCGTCCGATACAAATGTCTGTGCCGTGCCAAGGCATACGTTGGGCGTAAAATCGACATCGGCATATGGAAAATTGAGGACTTTCACCCTGTTGCGGAAGGTTGCCGAAAACTGGCAACCATGCCGTGTGGTAATATTCAAGGAAACATCGTAAGTGCCAGTTCCATTAAAGGTGTGAGTGACATTTTCGCCCGATATGCTTCCTGTTCCATCTCCGAAATTCCATATTGCCGAATAAATAGGGTCGTCAGTGTTGGTAATATTATGGAACTCGAATGTGGCAGGGTTGCAACCTACGACAAGATTTGTCGGATATATGTTTGACTGTGGGTCGACCACATACACTTGCTTAGTGAACACAGAAATGCAACCGTCATGCTGTCGGGCATAAGCTATCACTTCGTAGTCGCCACCGCTGTCGTAAGTATGGCGCGAGTCGGTGATTCCATTGATTTGAATCCATTCGAGCGCATTGATTGGCAATCCTCTGCCTTCCCAGTCGAACGCTACTTCGGCAAAGGCAGGAGCATTAAGTATCACGGCGGTAAGTCTGTTTCCAAGGCATAGTGTGTCGGTCGAAATTTCCCAGTTAAAAGTTGGTGGCATAATGTCGCATATTACTTCCTGCACGAATTCGCAGTCAGAACCATCGCTGTGGGCGGTAAGTTTACAATGGTAGTTGCCATATTCTGGAAATACAACCGAAATAGAATCGACATGTGAATGATGTACGTTCATATATATGTTGCCGTTACCTGTATTCCATATATACCAGTCCCAGTCTTCTGCACCAAGATTTTCGGTTAATTTGAACGAATATGCAAATGGTGCGGAGCAGTCGGAGTACGATGCTAGATGGACAATGGGCGGTTTCACATAAATGCTGTCCCAAAGTTGTAATGGCGACTGGCAGTTGCGGTACTCTACCTTGAAACTTACTTTGTTCCATCCAGTATCAACCTTGAACGAATACGGTTTGTAGCCATTTCTGCCGGAATTTACCTCCCATGACATACCTCCAGAGTTCATTACAAAGAAATAGTCGTACTCAGAAGAATTTCCGCTCATCGAATTGTAAAGATATACAGTGTCCTGAGGGCAAATAGTATCGCCGGGGATAAAGTTGTGCATGGCATCCGTAACTCCGAATTGTTCGGGAGAAATTTGCGTGCCTGTAACTATGCTGCCTTCCTGTCTTTCTCGTAGTATGCTGGTGGCTGTACACCCCGAGGTGTCGGTGATTGTTAGTGTTGGATAAAAGGTGCCAAAGTCGGAATATTCATGTTGTACCGATGGCTCTGTTGTATGGACTGTTGTGCCATCACCGAAATCCCAGAAGAAATCTACTATTGCCGAATTGCTTGTGTATTCGGAATCATTGTAAAACCCTACAGTTGCAGGTGTGCATCCGCCAGCGACTGTGGAGTGAAGCGACGCATCGGGATGGTTGACAACAATTTCCTGTCCTGTATATCTCGACACGCATCCGCCAGGCGATGTTACAGTAAGCGTTGGCGTATATCTGCCGTTGTCCGAATATGTATGTTCCGAAATCTCATCAGATCCAATGTAGAAATCGCCGAAGTTGTACTGATATGTAAGGTTTTCGCCAATTGAAGTGCTAATAAACCTTACCACGAAAGGATAATCGCAAGAGAACAAATCGTCGGGTTCGGTATAGAACGATGCACTTACGCTTACTGCATTTACATTGAAAATTCTAGTCTGCCTGCATTGTCCGTTTGGGTCGACGGTAAAGGACACCGAATATGTGCCAGGTTGTGAATAGGCATGAAAAATTTCGGGTCCATACTGCATAGGAGTTCCATCGCCGAAATCCCAGAGGCATTCTACATCAACGACATCGCTTTTATACAGGACATTGGAATTTACGCATACCTCTTCGGGCACGGTGCAATTTGCCGACAGGTTTCCAATCGCCACCATATTGTTTTCGGTTACTCGTGTAGTGCAGCCGTATGAGTCGGTGGCTACGAGCGAAACATCGAAATTTCCTGTCTGCGTATAAGTATGTGTAGGATTGTCGCCTTCGCCGGTTTCTCCATCGCCAAAATCCCAGCTCGCCGTGTAAGTCCCGCCAAGTCCACCATCGGTCGATATTTCCGACGAGAAATTTACATCGTGCGGTGCTACGCACCATTGTGCATCGTTGGCGGAAATGGACACGCTTGGTTGTTTCGAAAGTGTCATCATCTGCGAGTGGTATTCGTCGCGGCAGCCGTTGGCATCGGTAACTTCAAGTGCTACCGTATATATTCCGGGCGATGTGTATGTGTGCGCCCTGTTGCGTCCCTGTGCCGAAATGCCGTCGCCAAAGTACCAAAGCCAACTTGTTATTTCGGCATCGCCCTCGGTTGCACTGCTACGGAATACATGGCTCTTGGGTACACATCCGACAATGCTACTGTCGTTGAACGTTGCTGTAGGTCCGTTGAAAATTACGATTTCGTGGCTGTCGGTGGCGGTTTGTCCGCCATTTGTCACAGTAACCGAGATATTGTATCGTCCAGGCGAAAGGTAGGAAAACGTTGGCTCTGCAAGCACCGAAACGTCGCCGTTTCCCGACGACCATGAATAGTATATTTCGCCAACTGCTCCCGACACATTGCATCCGAAACTAAGGTTCTGCGGCGAGCATCCATTGAAGGTCCCCGTTATCGAAACGGACAACTGCGCCATAACTGCATTTTGCAGTATAATTAGAAGCAGAAATAATGCATATTTGAATATGAATTTCATAATGTCACAATATTTTGTGCAAAGGTAAACATTTTTTGAAAAATAAAAAAAATGAAAAAATAATTTATAATTAAAATAAATTCGTATCTTTGCCCTTGTAAAATGTGGCATTTATGATAAGAAATACCTTATATATAATAATAGTTCTGCTAGCGATGCTTGTCTGCAGCTTTTCGTGTTTCGGACAGGATATACATTTTACGCAGTACTATGCCACTCCGCTAGTTTTCAATCCTGCATCAACTGGTCTTTTCGACGAAGACATTCGTCTGTCCAACAACTATCGTACGCAGTGGAGCGCAGTAGGCGTACCATACCAAACGGTTTCGGTATCGGTTGACGCACCATTCCGCTTCAGGGGCAAGTCGGGTTTGGGCGTTGGTTTCATGTTCCTGCACGACAAGTCGGGCGGAACAAAACTCACAGCCAACAAGTTCATGCTCTCGCTGTCGTACTTGCTGAAAATCAACAAGAGAAACTTGCTCTCGCTGGGACTGCAAGGCGGATATGTCAACAAATACTTTACCCTCGACGGAATAACACTTCCAAGTCAGTACAATCCCGACACAGGACTGTTTGATGTTGACTTGCCAAACAATGTTACCGACATGGATATGTCGCTTGGTTACTTCGACATGCACGCAGGTGTTGCTTATTGCGGCAAATTTCAAAAGGTGGAACCCATCGTGGGAATATCAGTGCTTCATCTTAACGCTCCGCAGGAAACATACTGCAATACCAACAGCAAACTAACGCCGCGTATGCTGCTGAGCGGGGGTGTAAGGATTTTGTGCAACGGTTTCTGGTCGGTAACGCCGCATCTGTTGACTACATTCAACAAGAAAACCGAAGAAATGCTCTTCGGTGCATTGGCAGAACGTGCAATTCCGACCAAGGTAATCACATCCGTATTTTTCGGAGCAAGTGCAAGAACTTCGTTCTCAAACATCGACGCCACAATGCTCACGGCAGGACTGACATTCTATGGAATCACCGTCGGCGCAAGCTACGACATCAACCTCTCGAAACTTATGCAGGCGACAAATGCTCGCGGAGCATTTGAGATTTCGCTGATATACAAGCTCAAATTTGAAAAGAAAAACTATATAACATTGCCTTGCGACAGATTCTGACATGAAAACGGGAAAAATGAACATAATAATAAAGGTATGCCAGATGGCGTTAGTAATTGCGTTTGCAATGACATTGCCATGCAGTATGTTTGCGCAAAATTCCCATAGTGAAAAGATTCCGTCGAAAGGAAAACTGATGAAAACAGCAAAGAACGCGCTATATTCCGGCGACATTTTCACAGCTACCGACAACTACCAGAAGATTGACGACAATTATCCCGAAAACGCAAAGGTGCAGAAGTCACTTGCCTACCTGTATTGGCAGGAAAAGAACTATACCGAAGCGCAGAAGTATTTCAGGAAGACATACTTAAACGATACCAAGGTAAATTTAATTGAACTTTTCTATTCGGCAAAATGCCTGCATATCATGGGTAATTACGATGAGGCAAAGAAATCGTACGAGCAGTTTGCCGCCAAGGCAAAATCGGACAAATCCCTGCGCGAGTATGTGAAATTTGCAAAATCGCTTGCCGAAGAAATGGACAGCATAGCTTCCTGCGCAATCGATAGAAACATATTGGTTCACCACATTGACTCGTCGGTAAATAGTAGGCACATAAACACATCTCCGATGCCTTATGGAGACAACTTCTTGATATTCGGTTCTTCGCGTGAAAATGAAATCACATACTATAATTCCAACATTGACACTCTTCCAACACGTAAGTTCTACATCGCAAAGGAAGATCCTGAACTCGAATGGAGTTTCGTCGGCGAATTCGACACCGTGTTCAATGGATGGGACTATGATGTCAGCAACGGAGCGTTGTCGGCAGACAGGCAGAGATTCTTTTTCTCAAGGTGCCAGAAGGATGAAGACGGCAAACGGATATGTGAAATATACATGTCGAAGTTTGTCAAGGGTGTTTGGCAGACTCCCGAGAGACTTCCCGACATGATAAATGCAAGTGGTAGTACGACAACAATGCCTTCGCTCGGGGTGTCGCGGCAAAACACCGATGTGCTGTACTTTGTTTCCGACCGAGAGGGCGGGCGCGGCGGTCTCGACATTTGGTTCTCGTTCTTTAACTCGAAAGACAAGGGCTGGAAGGAACCCAAGAACTGCGGCAAGCTGGTAAATACCGTTGGCGATGAAATTACACCATACTACGACATCACCACGCGCACATTGTACTATAGTTCTGACGGATTGCCTGGTCATGGCGGCTTCGACATATATAGGACCACTGGCGAGGGCAAGAGTTTCGACAAAGTCCAAAATATTGGCAAACCTATAAATTCAAGTTACGACGACCTGTACTACACCATTGACGAAAGCCGCCGAAAGGGATTCCTGTCGTCGAACCGCGACGGTGGATACTCGCTTCGCAACAAGAACTGCTGCGACGACATATACGAGTTCATTTACCGCGGCCACATTGTTGTGGCGGTTGACGGGAAAGTCATAGGAATTACCGACTCCGCATTCTACCGAAGCATTGAGCGCGAATATGAAACGACAAGGTCATTGGACTGGAAAATGATTGAAAGTTCCGACAAGGCGGAAGTGTTGCACGACTATAGGGTTGACCTTTATATGACCGACAGCGAAGGCAAGAATCATTTCCTGAAGTCGACCACTACTGGAGATAGTTTGTATTTCTTCAACCTCGAACGCGACTTCAACTATTATATCAGCGTGAAGGACTACGACAACAAGGAAAAGCGACTCGAATTTACAACCTACAACATTATCCATTCCGACACTCTGCATCTTGATCCGATAATAATAAATACATTGCCTACGCGTGCATTTGTCGTGGAGAATATTTACTACGACTTTGCGAAATACAATCTGCGCGAGGAATCGAAGATAGTCATAGATACGACAATTCTGAAAATACTCAATGCCTATCCCAAGATTATCGTTGAAATCAGTTCGCACACCGACAGCGTCGGAACAGACCAAAGCAACATGACCTTGTCGCAGAACAGGGCTCAGTCGGTAGTAAACTATCTGATACAAAAAGGTATAAATCCCGAACGACTAGTTGCAAGGGGATATGGTGAATCGATGCCTATTGCACCCAACTCCAATCCCGATGGTTCCGACAATCCAGTGGGAAGGCAGAAAAACCGTCGCACGGAGTTCCGTGTCATAGGTCATCTGGACGACGATGCAGATATCCTGTACGAGTATGATTGATGGTTTGATTAAAAATCAAGAATCTTCAAATCCTTGATTCTTCAAATCTTCAAATCTTCAAATCCTTGAATTTCTTGAATCCTAATAGTACGAATTATATATGTATAGCACCGAACCCTGATAGTCGGTGGTGTATTGAAGCGGAGTGTATTTTGATGGACCGCTTACAACGTTTCCATCGTTAACGTTGAATTTTGAACCGCATATAGGGCATTCTAGGAATAGCCCTGTTGAATCTACACTTAGGATTGCATCCTTTGTCTTTGGGTGATGCGGACATGCACGGTCGTAGGCAACCCATTCGTCGGGAGCGGTGCAAGCCACTACGATTCCCTTGTATCCTTGACCATCTACATATAGGTAGTTGCCTGGAGTTTTCAGTGCCATGTGTGAAGGCATGTCAGGATACAACTGGACATTTACATAAACATAAGGTACATATTCCTCGTTGTCGCATGCAGGAATAACTCCTATGGCAAGCGTTATGATTGAAATAATTATTATCTTTGTCATCGTTTTCATAAGCATATTGAATTTATGACGATGGCAAAATTAGTTAAAATTGTTTTTACCTTATTAATAATTGCGATAAATTTTATCCCGATTTATTCAACCGCGCAGGTTAACTATTCCGGCAAGAAGGACAGGAATGCCGAAGCCGTTGATCGACAAGAGGAAAGACGCATTGAGCAGAATCGCCGTGCAAACGAGAGGAAGAAGAACGAACTGCATAGGCAAAACCAGCGCGAGTCGGAGAAACGGGCGCATAAGGCGCAGAAGCAGCAGCACAAGATGCAGTCGTATAGCATTGAACGCGATATAAAGTCGAGGAAGGTAAAGCGCAAGGATGAAAAACCGACACCCGAGGAACGTCTTGTAATGAAACTTGAGAAGCAAAAAGCCAAGGATGATGCCAAGAAGGATAAACTTGCCGAGAAGGAACGTAAAAAGATGCTGAAAAACTACCACAAGAAGGTAAGCGGGGCAGGCAAGGATGTTGCCAGTCGAAAAAAAGTTTATAAGCGCATGAAGAAATCCAAAAGAATTGCTAACAAAAATAATAAGAGATAACGTATTGATTAATAATGCATTGTGTTTTTATTGTTAATTTTTAAGAAAAAAAAAGCAAAAAAGTTGTTAAGAAAAGAAAATGTGTAGTAATTTTGAAGCCCCATTTTATTGGGGAAGATATAAGTAGTAAGTAAGTAAAATTTTATTATGTTACGAAGAATACAATTGTTGATTTTGGCACTCTTAGCAAGTGCAGGGTTGTATGCTCAGGTGGGTACCTTGAACGGTACAGTCATCGATGCATCGACCAACGAACCAGTTCCGTTCGCCAATGTTTCCATTGAGGAGAACGGAAATGTCGTTACTGGAGGTATGACCGATTTTGACGGTAGGTTCAGTATCAAGCCAATCAAGGCCGGTAAGTATGATGTTTCGGCATCATATATAGGTTATGGTACGGTTAAGTACTCTAACGTTCAGATTACTGCTGGTCAGATTACTTTCCAGAACTTCAAGTTGAAACCCGAAGCAGAAATGCTTGCTGAGGTTGAAGTTATTGAATATAAGGTGCCTCTTATCCAGAAGGACCAGACTCAGTCGGGTGGTACTATGACATCGGAGGATATTTCGAGAATGAACGCACGTTCGGCTGATGCTGTTGCAGCAACTGTCGGTGGTGTTTATTCAGAAGATGGTTCAGTAGGTAGTATTAGAGGTTCGCGTTCCGAAGACGTTGTCTACTATGTAGATGGTGTCAAGGTTCGTGGTTCTAGCAGCGTTCCAAAGTCAGCAATCGAGCAGGTATCGGTTATCACTGGTGGTGTTCCCGCTCAGTACGGTGATGCTACTGGTGGTATCATCAGTTTGACCACAAAGGGTCCTGCTTCCGAATTCTGGGGCGGCGCCGAAATCCTTTGCTCAGTTGAAGGTTACGGATACAACCTTGCTGGTCTTACATTGTCAGGTCCAATCTGGACAAAGACCGATGCTGAGACTAACCGCAAGAGAACAATCATGGGCTTCATGGTATCGGCCGAAGGTTCGTATATCCTCGACGGTAGTCCATCAGCAGTGGGCGAGTGGAGAGCATACGACGAGGTAAAGGAAGATATGACAGCCAACCCGCTCCGTCTTGTTGAGTCGGAAAACGGTGCAGTTGTTTACCAGAACACGCTTTACCTTAAGGACGATTCGTTCTACAACAAGAGAAGAAGATCCAATGCAAGAAACATGAACTTGAATATTGCAGCAAAGATTGATATTGCTCCAATTAGAGACTTGGACATTACTTTCGGTACTAATATTTATCTTGCTGACGCTAGAATTTATTCTAGGTCAAATTCTTTGTTCAACTCAGAAAACAATGGACGCCAGAAATATGGAAGCTACCGTATGTATGGTCGTTTGACACAGAAGTTCAGAGAAAAGGAGGATGAAGAATCAGAAAAGAGGGCATTCCTCAGAAATCCGTACTATACCATTCAGGTGGACTACACAAAGGTTCATTCACAGTCAGGTGACGTAAATCACTGGGATAATTACTTCGATTACGGATATGTTGGAAAATATGACATTTCTCCTAACAAGTATTATTCATGGAATCAGGATTCAGTTACAGGTTTGATAGGAAACTGCATGGAAACTTTCTATTATCAGGTAGATGAATTCACTGGTGGAAGTTTAAATCCTGCACTTGCAAACTATACAAATCAGTTCTATGATTATATGGGAAGCAGTTTCTCTACAATGTATACCCAGTATATTCAGATGTATGGCGGTTTGCTCAACGGCGATGGACCTTCTTCGATCTATGGAATGTGGCAGGTTCCTGGCGTTCCTTACGGTTCATACTCAAAGTCAGATGCAACTCAGTTGAGAGTTTCTGCAAATGCAGCAGCCGACCTTGGCGGACATGAAATCAGTCTTGGTTTCGAGTTCGAACAGAGAAGCGACTCATACTTTGGCATTTCTGCTTTCAGTTTGTGGGGATTGGCTAGAAGTCTTACTAATAGTCACATAGAGGAAATTGACAAGACTCAACCTATTGTTTATAGAGATGACAATGGAATGTTCCTTGATACTATCGACTATCCGAGAATTTACAATGCATCGACACAAAAGAGATTCGACAAGCACTTGCGTGAATCCCTCGGTCTTGCTGTTGACGGCACCGATTGGATTAACATCGATTCATACGATCCGAGCACATTTGACATCAACTGGTTCAGCGCAGACGAATTGTTCAACCAAGGTTCAAGTTACGTATCATACTATGGTTACGACTATGCAGGCAACAAGTTGAACTACAAACCTACTTTCGAGGACTTCTTCACAAAGGATGCTGATGGCGACGGTTTCCTCGACAGACCTATTGCTCCTTTCGAACCTACTTATATGGCAGGTTATATTCAGGACAAGTTCGCTTTCAAGGATCTTATATTTAATATAGGTCTCCGTATCGACCGCTACGATGCAAACCAGAGTGTATTGAAGGACCAGTATACTTTGCATAATGCTTACACCGTAGGCGACAAGCAGGTTGACCTTATTAATTCGACCAATCATCCTGGCAATATTCCAGACGAGGCAGTTGTTTATGTCAACGATATCAACAATCCTACCGAAATTACAGGTTACCGTGTAGGAAGCACATGGTATAATGCTAGCGGTCTTGAAATCGACAACCCGAACTCTATACAGGGTGCTAACGGTATTTCTCCATACCTTGTTGATCCAAATGAAGAACTCAATGCTTCGGCATTCAAGGACTACCAGCCACAGGTTGTTGTAATGCCTCGTATCGCATTCTCGTTCCCGATTTCCGAAGACGCTTTGTTCTTCGCTCACTACGATATTCTTTCACAGCGTCCGCAGGCAGGTGGACAGCTTAGCCCGATTGAATATATGTATATTAGGCAACTCGGTACTTCGACATTGAACAACCCAGACCTTAAGACTGAAAAGACCATCGACTACGAACTTGGTTTCCAACAGAAACTCGGTAATACATCGTCTATTAAACTTTCGGCATTCTATCGTGAAATGCGTGACAAGTTGCAGACAATATCAGTATATGGCGCTTATCCTATAACATACTATACATTGGGTAACATCGACTTTGGTACAGTAAGAGGTTTCACCTTGGCATACGACCTTAGAAGAACTGGTAACGTTACGTTGAGAGCCAACTATACTTTGCAGTGGGCAAAGGGTACTGGTTCTAGCTACGATTCGGGCGCATCAATCGTTAAGTCCGATAATCCTAACTTGAGAACCATTCTTCCTTTGGATGTTGACCAGCGTCACAATTTCCAGATTGTATTTGACTACCGTTTCGGTGGCAAGGCAGACGGAACTCCTTACAATGGACCGAAGATTAATGGTAAACACATACTTGCAAATACTGGTGTTAACTTCACTATAGTTACTGGTTCTGGTACACCATATACAAAGAGAACTGAACCATCAAACGGTGTTATCGTTGGTTCGTTGAACGGTGCAACAAAACCATGGAGAACAAAGGTTGATATGAGCGTTTCAAGAGATATCAGAATTAAGCTTGCAAAGGCAAAGGATGAAGGATCTAAGGAAAAGTTCGGATTCCTTAGGATATCGTTGGAAGTTAACAACCTGTTGAACTCCAAGACTCCTATGTATGTATATTCGTACACAGGTAATGCAGGCGACGATGGTTATTTGAACTATGCAGATTACCAGACTCTTATCGCTTCGCAGACCGACGAAGAAGCATTCAGGAACTTCTATGCAATGTATATCAACTCACCGGGTTATTACATGTTGCCGACAACTGTAAGATTAGGTGTTAGTTTCTCATTCTAAATTATTAAAGAAAATACAAATATCACGATATGAAAAGATTAAATAAAATAGTATTTGTAGTAATACTTGGTCTTTGTTCAAATTATGCTCTTGCCGACAAGTGGTTGGGAACAGTCAATGTTACCCCGATTGCAAAGGCATCAGGCGGATGCGAATCGGCAAGAACCTCTACCGATTTGAAATTGAACAATGTTGTTGCCAGGGTGCATACTGGAGGTGACATGTGGTGGGACCTTCAGGGAAAAGCAAAATATGAAGTTCCTAGAGATGGCGGTGTCCATGCATTGTATTGCTCGGCTATCTGGGTCGGCGGTAAGGATGCTAACGGTCAGTTGAAACTTGCTGCTCAGCGTTACCGTCAGGTTGGTATCGACTATTGGCCTGGCCCACTGATTATATCTGGAGCAGAAATTGCATCTGTATCATCAGATATCTGCCGTCAGTATGACAAGCATTTCTGTGTTTCAAAGCAGCAGGTAAAGGATTTCAGGGATTGGTACAATTGCAGTATAAATCCTGAATGCGATCCTGACCCCGAATATTCGATTCCTGAAATCATCCGCGAATGGCCGGCTCACGGTCCTGATGGAGGTTATGACTATAACCTTGCACCTTTCTACGATATGGATGGTGACGGATATTACGACTGCAATAAAGGTGATTTCCCATATTTCGAGTTTGCAAACGAAGGTATTACCGAAGACCCGGACTGCTTGAGACCTCGTGGTCAGGCAGCACGTCTATTCGGTGACTACACAATGTGGTGGGTTTACAACGATAAGGGTAATATCCACACTGAAACTGGAGGTGCCGCTATTGGATTCGAATTCAGGGCACAGGCATTTGCTTTCCAGACAAACGATGCTTTGAACGATATGACTTTCTACAACTATAGAATTATCAACCGTTCTACATATACCTTATATAATACATATTTTGGTGTATTCGTCGACGGTGACTTGGGTAACGGTTATGATGACTATGTAGGTTGTGACGTACAGCGCGGTCTAGGCTTCTTCTACAACGGTGACGAAGACGACCAGGATTACAGCGGTACAAAGGGTTATGGTTCTCAACCTCCTGCAATTGGTATCGACTTCTTCGAAGGTCCATATCAGGATCCCGATGGTATGGATAACTCGACAAGTTATGTTGAAGTTTCTGGAAAGAAGATTCTTGATTGTAATGTAGGTGATTTTAAGAATGGTAACATTAACGGTTTGAACTTTGGTGATGGTACTGTTGATAACGAACGTTGGGGTATGAGACGTTTCATTTACTTCAACAATACTACTGGAGGTAATCCGAACAAGACCGACCCGCAGACTGCAGTAGAATATTATAACTACATGACTGGTTATTGGAAGGACAATACTCCTCTTCTGTATGGTGGTGACGGATATTCTGCAGCACTAGGTGCTGACCCATCACAGCCAACTAACTTCATGTTCCCTGGAACAACTGATATATGCGGTTGGGGTCAGGATGGTATCGTAAGAGAAAACTGGACAGAAGAAACAG
This sequence comes from Bacteroidales bacterium, assembly GCA_017651185.1. Classification (GTDB taxonomy): domain Bacteria; phylum Bacteroidota; class Bacteroidia; order Bacteroidales; family ML635J-15; genus Bact-19. Next base: position 20,845 of record JAGCDJ010000044.1, read on the forward strand.
AATCTAACCCTGCTGATGACAGACGTTTGATTCAGGCAGCTGGTCCTTTTACATTGACACCTGGACAGGTAAATGATATTACAATAGGTGCGGTTTGGGCAAGAGCAACGGCAGGTGGTGCATACGCTTCAGTAGATGCTGTAAAGGTTGCTGATGATAAGGCACAGATACTTTTTGAAAACTGCTTCCGCGTTCTCGATGGTCCTGATGCTCCTGAACTTAATATCATTGAACTTGATAGAAAACTTATATTCCACATATACAACAGAACAAGTTCAAACAACTACCTTGAAGGTTATGCAGAAAAGGATCCTTCATTGTTCTGCGGAGATTCTTTGGTTGATCCATGCGACCAGTACTATTATTTCCAGGGCTATCAGGTATTCCAGTTCAAGGATGCTTCTGTTTCAATGACCAACAGGTACGATGGCGACAAGGCACGTCAGGTTTTCCAGTGCGATATAAAGGATAATGTTACTAAACTTGTCAACTATACTTGGTCAGATGACTTGGAAGCTAATGTTCCTGTTCTCGAGGTAAACGGCGAAAATGCTGGTATAACTCATACATTTGTTCTCGAGAAGGACTTCTTCGCTACTGGTGATTCTCGTCTTATCAACAACAGGGAGTATTACTATAGCGCAATTGCTTACTCATACAACCCGACAATGAAGTACGACCAGAATGACGAAAGTACATTCAAGGGTCAGAAGACTCCTTATCTTGCTGGTCGTAACAATATTAAGATTTATTCTGTAACTCCACATATTTCAAGTGTTGGTGGTACTATAATTCAAGGCGAATACGGATATGGTCCTGAAATCACAATGCTTGAAGGTTTTGGTAACGGCAACAACGAACTTGAGTTGAAGAGCGATTGCCTCGAGGACATTATGTCTGGTTCTCCGTGGAAAATCACTGAGAGAACATACGAAAACGGCAAGGGCCCTATCAATGTAAAGATTATTGACCCGCTGAACGTAATCGATGATACATACTATGTTAAGTTTAACGTAACAAAGTCTAATTCAATAGGTATTGCTGGTGCAACAACTACTTTCCTTGACGAAAGAAGATATACTCCGTTTGATTTCGTAGTATACAACTCTATGGGTGACAGCGTAAGGTCTGAATCTGCAGTGCAGATAGGATATTCTAACGAACAGTTGTTTATGAACTGGGGATTCTCGATTGCTATATCACAGGAATTTGGTGCAGGTGATGAAAATATGAACCCGAATAACAACGGTATTATTTCATCAAGCATAACATTTGCCGATGATTCAAAGCAGTGGTTGATGTTTGTTCAGGATGATGATTCATATCAGGAAAACCAGACTTTGAAATGGACTAACTGGATAAAGACAGGTACATTAAGGTATGCTAACCATGAAGAATGCCAGTATGACGACAATTTGCAGGATTATATTGGTCAGAGAAACAGTACTGCTGTAGACCCCAACCAGAACTTTGAGAAGATTTGTGGTGGCAAGTGGGGTTGCGCTGCATTTGTTAACACAGGCAAGTACGGTTTGATTCCAAATGGTGCAAGGTCGGCAATGCAAATTTATTCGCGCCACATGCCTGCTTCTGTTGATATTGTTATAACAAGCGACAAGTCGAAGTGGACACGTTGCTGTGTTATCGAAATGGCAGAAAACGAATGGACAACCGATGATTGCGGTTTTGACAAGGAAGTTTCTCCTATCGAAAACTACAATAGCATTGGTGGTGCATATAAATATGGTTTAAGAAAATCTCCGTCGGTTGACAAGGAAGGTAATCCTTTGAATGACGGTACTCATGGCATGGGTTGGTTCCCAGGTTATGCTATTAACGTTGTAACAGGTGAACGTCTTAACATGATGTTTGGTGAAGATTCATGGATGACAGGTGAAAACGGTGCAGATATGATTTGGAATCCTACTTCAAATTATGCTGATAACCACTATAATCCGATACTTGGTGGAAAGCATTACATCTATGTTATGGCTAACGAACTTGAGTCTGGTGCAAATGGCGATCCTTCATCGTCAAATTCGCCGGCATACGACGAGTGCAACTATATCTACCAGAAACTCCTCAAGTACGAGTCGACAAAGTCTGTAACTGCACTCAACGAGGCATGGAAGGGCGCAATGTGGTGTGCTATTCCAATGCATAACAGCAGATACGATTTCCTCGCTACCGATGTAACAATCAAGATTAGAACATCGATGCCTTATTTCGTTGCAAAGAATGAAATGGCAATCAGCAATGCAGAAAACGACAATGCTCCTTTGTTCAAGTTCTCGACCTCCGATATCAAGACGATCCACGACGACCAGGAAACAGCTGAAAATGCTCTCGACCTGATAAGGGTTGTTCCTAATCCATACTATGGTTCATCCTACTACGAGTCGAACCAGCTTGACAACAAGGTAAGGATAACCAATCTACCTAAGACATGTACAATCTCAATATACAATATTAATGGTACAATGGTAAGACGATTCGACAAGGATACTGAGACAACATTCATAGAATGGGATCTTACGAACTCGGCTAACATTGTTATCTCAAGTGGTGTATATCTGATTCATGTTAAAGCTCCTGGAATTGGCGAGAAAGTCGTTAAATGGTTCGGAGCACTTCGTCCAACTGATTTGAATAACTTCTAAAATAATAGCTCGATATGAAAAGAATATATTTGGTAACAATAATACTAATTACGGTATTTGGATTAATTAGTACAGATTTATTTGCCGGAAACTGGCAGAGGGCTGGTCAGAGTGGTGCTTCACAGCTGCTGATCAATCCGTGGGCAAGAAGTTCGGGCTTTGGAGATGCTAATGTGGCATGTGTAACTGGATACGAAAGTATGCACCTCAATGTTGCAGGTATGGCATTTACCAAGAAGTTGGAAGTTGGTTTCAATAATTCACAGTATCTCGCTGGTGCAGGCATACAGGTGAACGCTGCCGCTTTGGCCATAAGGGTTGGAGAAAATAGCGTGCTTGGTGCGATGGTAGATATGCTCAGCTGGGGCGAAATCATTAGAACAACCGAAGATATGCCAGAGGGCGGTTTCGGTACGTTCAAACCTGGTTATACAGTTATTGGTTTGTCGTATGCCCGTGAGTTCTCCAATAGTATATATGGAGGTATCACGGTAAAAATGATAAACGAACATATTGATAACCTTAGCGCTAACGGATTTGCAATCGATGCTGGTATTCAGTATATAACAGGTTTCGGCAAGGATAAGGCTGGTAATAGGAAGCGTGATAATCTCCATTTCGGTATTACCATGAAGAATGTCGGTACAACTATGAAATATACTGGTGATGGTATGTCGTTTGTTGGTTTGTCTCCAACAGGAACAAGCATGAGCGTAGAAAACAGAAGTCAGGAATTCGAACTTCCGTCATTGATTAAGATTGGTTTCTCGTATCATATCAAGTTGGCTGCAAAGATTGACGAGGAGGAAGAAACTGTATATTCAAACCACAATCTGGCAATCGCGCTTAACTTTACGTCCAACTCATTCACAAAGGACCAGTTCCATCTCGGTGTTGAATATTCGTTCATGGAATATTTGTTCATCCGTGCAGGTTACACTTATGAGAAAGGTTTGTATTCTGTAGCAAATTGCACAACGGTATTCTCAGGTCCTTCTGTAGGTATAACAGTGCAGGCTCCTTTGAAGAAGAAGGAAGAAGGAACAAAGTATGGTTTGAATACTACTTCGGTAAGCACAAGACCAGTTCTCGGTGTTGACTACTCGTACAGGTTTACGAACATACTTGGCGGAGTTCATACATTCGGTCTTCGTGTTACAATGTAGAAACGTTTTTAGTTAATAGTTATTATCGGAAAGCCCATTTTCAAAATGGGCTTTCCGATTAAAATTGATTTTCCAAAGCAAAATTTTATTACCTTTGCATTGGAAATCCCGATGGAGAAAAGGGATTTCTTTTTATTTGTAAAATTTTAATAATTAAATAGTTATGTCTAATATTTCATATTTGACCGAAGAAGGTCTTAAGAAACTGAAAGATGAATTGGATAGGATGGTGAACGTTGAGAGACCTAATATCTCGAAGCAGATTGCCGAAGCTCGCGACAAAGGTGACTTGTCGGAGAATGCCGAGTATGATGCAGCAAAGGAAGCACAGGGTCTTCTCGAAATGAAAATTAGCAAGTTGCAGGAAACTATTAGGAATGCACGCATTATAGATCCATCACAAATAAATACAAATGCTGTCCAAATTCTTAACAAGGTAAAGCTTAGAAATGTAAAGACCAACCAAGAAATGGAATACACCATAGTTTCCGAATCTGAGGCTGATCTCAAGGCAAAGAAGATTTCCGTTTCAACGCCTATAGCAAAGGGTTTGCTTGGCAAAAAGGTTGGTGAAGTCGTTGATATTCAGGTGCCTAATGGAATTGTGTCTTTCGAGATTGTTAACATTTCAATTTAAATTGTTATGGCTACGTTATTCACAAAGATAATTAACGGAGAAATTCCTTGCTACAAGGTAGCTGAGAATGATAAATTCATTGCTTTCCTCGACATAAATCCATTGAAGAAAGGTCATACATTGGTAGTGCCAAAGGAGGAGAAGGACTATATCTTCCGCAATTCGGACGAGGTATTGTCGGAGATCCTGCTTTTTGCAAAGAAGGTTGCTGCTGCTTTGGAAAAAACAATCGAGTGCGAGCGCATAGGTCTTATGGTGCTTGGTCTCGAAGTGCCGCACACTCATATTCATCTTATTCCTATTAGCAAGGAAGGTGATATGCTCTTGTCGAATACCCGGGTAAAACTTACAGACGGGGAGTATAAGAAACTTGTAGAGGACATTAAAAAGAATTTGTAATACAAGAAGGTATGATTACTAAAGGCGGATACTATCCGCCTTTTTTTATATTCCCTGCTCAACAATTTGAGCAATAAGTTCCTCCAATGTAGTGTTTTGTGGAATCTTGAATGTGAATCCTTGGTCCTCAATGAACTTGTTAAGCAGATTAATGTTTATAATGCGGTGTTTTAGGTCGATTTCAATTTTTTCGTATTGTTCGCCATGCACAAGGAAATACGCCTTGAAATAACCTCCAGAAGTCTTGCAGGCGCAGGTTTTCATTCTGACCTTACTAACTCCTACATATATTTTGTTGCCTGCAATATGCTTGACAAATTCACATGATTCCATTCCGAACCGTTCTTCGTCGAAGAGTAACGATTGGTATCTGAATTTGCCGTTGGTTACCGATTTTACTGAATCAGGCGGATAGATTATCCTGCGTTCTTCAAGTGCATATTTTGCTCTGAAGAAATTGTAGTATGAAAGAGTTGAAACATATACAAAACCCTCTTTTTCTGTGCCGTCGTTGAATATTATGGTCGCCTTTTCCCATTTTTTCTGTGGGATGCACGAAAGCAATGTAGTTGCCGACAGCAGAATAAGCAGGGCAATCTTTATTTTATCTGACTTCATTTTTCAGGGTTAGCATTTTCAATGCTGCTGCAGCTGCTTCAACACCTTTGTTGCCAAGTCGTCCACCTGCACGGTCGATTGCCTGCTGCTGGTTGTTGGTGGTAAGCAATCCGAAAGCGACTGGTGATGCATATCTGGTATTCACATCCATGATGCCTTGGGTTACACCTGAGCAAACATAGTCGAAGTGCTTGGTGTCGCCTTGAATTACGCAGCCGAGGCAAATGACGGCATCGCATTCTTGGTTTTCGATGAGATATATTGCACCGAGTGGCAATTCGAAACTTCCTGGTACACTACGCAAAACTATGTCGGAATCGCTGTATCCGTATTTCTTTAGTGTTTCGATTGCCCCAGCAGCGAGGTTGGCTGTAATTTCCTGGTTCCATTCCGAGACAGCAATGCCGATTCTATATGGATGTTCTGGATTTTGCTTTGCTATTCCAGTTTCTGTGTAGATTGATAGGTTTTTGAGTTCGCTAGCCATAGTCTTATATTAAAAAAATGGGGGACAAGTCCCCCTGACAAAAAATATGAAAGATAATGTGATTTACTTGTTAAGATGCATTTCTGCGCGCTTGATGTACTTTTCGATGTTTGTCTTGTCGTTGCGTTCAAGTACATTGTAATATTCTTCCTGTACTCTTGTGTATGTGTCAAGAGCCTTCTGGTATTCGCCCATAAGTTCGTAGGTGTTACCAGCCTTGATGAGGAAGAGCGGTGTGAGGTAGTCGTTGTTGGCTTTGTCAGCAGCCTTTACATAGTTCTTAGCAGCCTTTTCATTGTCACCGAGTTCCATGTGAGCGTCGCCGACAAGAGCAACTGCCATAGGACCAATCATTGGATCGTCGCTGTCGAAACCTTCAAGGTAAGAAATAGCATCTTCGAATTCACCAAGTCTCATGCAGCATACACCAGCGTAGTAGCGAGCAGCGTTTCCCGAAGGAGTTCTGCCATAATCTTCAACGATTGCAGCAAAACCGCTGTATTCGCCATCGATTCCGTTGAGTGCAAGATTGAAACTGTCCTGTGCAAATGCAAATTCAGCCTTGTATAATTCGGTCATTGCTTCGCGGTTCTTAGGTTCGCGTACAAACTTCATGTAAGCGATGATTCCCAATGCTATTACAACGATAGCAGCGAAAATTATGATAATTATTTTCTGATTTTTTTCGAACCAGTTTTCTGTACGGTTCAATGCAGATTCAACATTCTGCATACCTTCTTGCTGTGTAGTTTTCTCCTTGTTTGACATAATCTGTTCTTAAAAATAACATTACAATTTGAGGGTGCAAATTTAACTCTTTAATTTGAATTGTCTTAAAAAAATCTGTTTTTTTAATTTGAAAAATAAGTTGTTGTTTTTTTACCCTTCAATTTTATGTAATGCATTGTATATTACGACAATGTGTGTGGTATGAGCAGGATACAAAATGATTTTTGCCCTTAAAGTCTTTAAAATCGTATATGTTTATACATTTTGTTGCTTGCTTGTTGTGCAGTTCATTATCTTACTAGATTCAATGATCCTTCTTCACTATATGGTGTGCCATCTTGTCCTTCGGCTTCTATGATGTAAAAGTATACGCCAGGTGTGGCCTTTGTAGAACCGTTTATGCGTCCATCCCATCCAGCATCTTCGCTCTTCCAGTCGCTCCACTCGAATACTATGTTTCCGTTGCGATTCATGATTATTCCGTTGAACGATTTCAGAGACTCTGCTTTTACTTGGAAGTAGTCATTGATATCATCCCCGTTAGGTGAGAATATGTTAGGAACTTCAAGTTTGCTCTTCTTGTCGACAAATACGCACTCGTCTAGGAAGGCAGTGTCGCGGCATTCTGATATATCCCTATTCATTACAACTAGGTATGGTTCGTAGCAACCAGGTTCGGTGTATGTATGTTGTACAAGTTCATCGCAAGTATTTTCAATACTTTCATCTCCGAAATGCCATTCGCACTTTTTGCTGACATTGTCGTAGTTGGTCGAGTTGACAAAAATTACTTCTGCATTTGGTGCAGTCAATTCTGATAATGCCACATCGGCAGATACAGCAATTGCGGCATCAATCATACCTATTGTACCAACCTCGAACTCTACTATATCTCGACAATATTCGTCACCAAAATATTGTCTGTAGATACTTATATTTTCAGTATTAAATGTTTGATAATATGCATGATATTTATAAAAACCAGCAGGCAGGTCATATACATGTAAGTTGGTAATTGCATAGTCGGTATTTGGATCGCTTATCGTTGTACCTGTGGTGTCTATCCAGAAGAACGCAAACAATCCTGTAGTATCAAGGAATTCGATGCCACCCTTGCCAAGTGCACAGGTGTCGCTAATAATACGGTAATTGTATTCTGGCAGAATTGGTTCCTCCACTATTGCAATGCCAATGCTTGACTGGCAGCCCCACGAGTTGGTTGCCGTAAGTCCAACGGTGTGGGATGTTTCCCTATTTTCCCAATGTACGAATGCTCGGTATTCGCCCGCTGCCACATTGGTCTGGATAGAATCTATATAGCCGTTGCCGAAGTCCCAGTCATAGACTGCAAGCGTGTCCTCGTAGGCAGTAAGTATAGCAGGTTCGCCGAAGCATTTAGGCGGAATTACCTTTATGGAATCCGATGGAGGCATTGCAAACGCAACCATTATAGTATCCACATCGGTGCAATATTCTGTATTTTGTACCATCCAGTAAACTTCGTAGTATAACCCGAATGGATTTTCGCCAAGAATAGATGCATGAACTATTGTATTGGGGTCGGTGCGGTCGTCGAAGATAAGATTGCTTGACGAAGCGTTGGTAGCCCAGAGACCTTCACCTACTCCATTGAAATTTACAGTAAGTTGTCCGTCATAACCGCAGAATATAATTGAGTCTCTAGTGATATCTGCTACCGGTTCCTCTAGGAATGTTATAGTCCAAGGACCAGCAGTATCCTTACAGAAACGAGGATCGCCATCAGGACCAGTGTATTCAATCCAGTAGAAATCGTGAGGTCCGTATGTAGGC
>JAGCDJ010000045.1 GCA_017651185.1 Bacteroidales bacterium
CAGAGCAGTCGGCGTTTGGATTCTTTAAGCACTAAATTAGCAAACTCTTTAAAGTAATATGATTATGTGGAAATTCATGAAACACTACGCATTGGAAATTTACACCGTGATTGCCATGCTGCTCATTACCTTGGTGGCTATGTTTATGGATAACCTGATGGCTATCCAGCAGTTTGCAGTATGGATTTCGTTCCTGTGCATCCTGCACGAGTGGGAAGAAGGTCGTTACCCCGGCGGATTCCTCGAGCTCATCTCCGGTAAACTGCTACAGATGGACATAGAGCGAGAGACTCTGTTAGGCAGTCGCTTGATAACATCAGTGTTTATCTTCACCATCACCCTGGTTCCGTTCTTCTTTGGCGATGTCTATCCGATTTTTGCCATTGCAATGGCCTCGTTTTGCATATTCGAGGGAATCATCCACATTGCGGGCATCAAACTTCTCAAATTGGACAAGCCTTATTCACCGGGGATGGTGACGGCAGAGATTGAGCTCATCTCAGGCATCGGCATCATCACCTACGTCGCCGCGAACCACCTCGGTGCATGGTACGACTACACCTTCGGCCCCTTTGTGTTCATCGCCTGTTTCGCCCTTATGCAACGCGGCCTGATGGCGATGATAGGCTTACGATACAAGGACATGTTTGCCATCATGAAAAAGCGTTTTGCAAAACAATAAGCGTTATGAAGGCTTACTTTCAACAGGGATGTATGTCAGGGGAGTGATTGATTACCTGCTTTGCTCAAACAGCCAGTCCCGGACGGCGGCAATCTTGTATCCATAGTCGAAAGAGGCCATGTGTTCCATGCCCTTTCCTGATTCTGGGAGTACCGAACCTTTCTCGAAGCAAATGAAATTGATGCTGCCACCATTGGCTATCAAAGCTTTTGCCAGACGTTCCTGCTCTGCTGAGGGCAACTTGGCGCTCCACGAAGCAGAGTCGATATGGGCGTTTTGTTTTTTCAGCACTTCCGTCAGTTCTCTCATGCCTCCCGATGCCTTTTCGTCACCGCCAGCCACTATGTAGAAGAACTTGCGCTTGCCGAAGTCCTTCATCTTCGATGTGTCCCATTGACAGCTGACAAACAGCGAAGCAGCGAATAGGTCAGGATGGGCGATGTTGAAATAGAACGACATCATGCCACCCATTGATTGGCCAGTTGTGTATAGTCGTTTTTGGTCAACTTTATACTCTTTGCATACATATTGCAGCAGGAGGATGGTCATCTCTACCTCGTCGGAATTGACAGCACCTTCGCCGACTGTCCATGTGGTATATTGTGGCACAAGGATGAAAGCAGGATGTTTTCGCTGGTCACGATCAGAGGCAAACTCAAGAGCCCCGTAGCCCAACTGCGGCATTTTTACGCCGTTGTTTAATGTTATGTATTGCATAGAATTTGAATTTAAATTGTTAATAGCCAAGACCTTTTAACCATTTCTCAACTTTTGCCTTGCCTGTGCGCACTTCGTGTCCGTAGATGCTGAAGCCTTTTTGTACACTTGCCTTTGGAAAAGCTTTTTTCACATCATCGACACAAGATGCCAAGCCGCTGCCTTCGTGGGTTGTGAATGGGATGACGGTTTTGCCGTCAAGATTTATATCGCGGAAAAGTGTGAACATCACCTGCGGATAGGTTCCCCACCACACGGGACCACCGATAAATACGGTGTCGTACTGCGAAAGGTCGGGTGCGGTGCCTTCGTATGGCGGCAATTCGCCGTTGGCAGCCTCTTTCTTGGCTAGTTCGATAAGTGGCGTGTAGGCCATGCCGTCGTATTTGTGAGTGACTATTTCAAATTGCTCAGCACCAGCGATTTCCGATATGTAGTCGGCTACAATTTTTGTATTGCCAACCTCGATGTTTCCCACGCTGTAGTTGTCGCCAGCATGTGAGAAGAAAATGACGATTGATTTGCTCATATTGTTATGATTTTGTGGTTTAACTTCTTGTTTGTTCTGTGCGTTGCAGCTGGTAGCGAGTACCAATAATAATAGCATTACATTCAAGGTTTTCATAATTTATTCTCCTATGTTCTTGATGAATTTTGCTGGATTCCCGCCTACGATGGTATTTTCGGCAACATCCTTTGTAACCACTGCACCTGCGGCTACCACGGCGTTTTTGCCAACTGTAACACCCGGCAATATGGTGGCTCCTGCGCCAATCCAAGCGTTTTCGCAGATGTGTACTGGCTTGCAAGTCAGCATCATACGGTCGTGGAGGTCGTGGTTGTTGGAAATTAGCTGCGCATTGGCGGCAATCATTGCACCGTCGTCGATTGTGATGCCTCCGCGAGCCATCATAAGGCAGTTGTTCATTATCATTACACCTTTGCCCAGTCGTACGCGGTCGAAGCAAACACCTGTGAGTCCGGGCATTACGAAGCCACCGTAAGCAAATACATCGTGTCCAAACAGTTCCTTGGCGAGCGCATTGTACTCGTCGGTATATGGCATAGTGTGGTTCAACTTGAATAATGTCTGAGCCTGACGAACGCCTTCGGCAAGTTCTTCGGCTGTCGATAACCTTGGGTCAACTCTTTCTTCTTGCATAACTCTTTTGTTTTGTTTTACGATGCAAAAAAACAGCAAATCCACGGAACCACTATTTCACAAAAAGCACTACAATTTTCACTTTTTGCACAAATGTTTTGGGGAGAATAAAAAATAATCTGTAACTTCGCCTCGTGAAGATTGACTTTCTATATTCAACGGACTTTTACGGGATGAATGCACCTGAACTGGCTCATACCTGTATGCACCTGCTTTGCACGGCTGGGGAGGGGAGTTTTGTGTTCAACGAACGATGCTACCATATTGTGAAGAATGATTTGGTAGTTGTTCCAATGCCCGACCGTGTGAAAAATCTGGCTGCGCATCCCGACATGCAGGTCGAGTGGTTTGCTGCCGACAACAAGTTTCTCCAAAACCTGCTACCATCGAACAACTACAGCATAGGCGGCAGTATAAGCCTGAACCAAAACCCGGTAATTCCACTTACCGATGAGCAGGCATCAATTATGCTGGCCGATTTTCATCGTCTGCGCGACCGACTAGGCGACCGTCATCTGCTGTTTTACCGCGAACTTATGGGCAGCCTCTGCCTTACGATGATGTACGACATCTTCGAGCCGCACGCACAGCGCGATACTACAGCTCCGCACAGTGACCGCACAGCCAACATTGTGAAGCAATTGATGGATATGCTTTCGACGGGTATAAACCGCACCGAGCGCGAGGTAAACTACTATGCCGAACGACTGAATGTGTCGCCAAAGTACCTTTCGGCAACCGTCAAGCGCGTCACAGGTCACAGCGTTAGCAGCTACATCAACCGCCATACCGTACCAATTATAAAAAAGTACCTCGACGACGAGCGCCTATCGCTTACGCAAATTGCCGACATGATGAACTTCAACACCCTGTCGTACTTCTGCCGCTATTGCAAGAAACACCTCGGCAAGACCCCGTCGGAATACCGAAAGAGTTTGCAGCCGAAAGGGTGATGTAGCAAAACAAAAACCGCCGCAAAGGTCACGAAAACCCTTTACAGAGAAGTATATTCTTGTCTTATTCCATCTTTGTAATCTTAAAGATATTAATTACATCGGCATCGGGACAGCAGACGCAAATGGAATTGTCGGTCATGCGTGGCAGCGTACCGCCATAGCGTAGAATGTCGATGTACGGAAACAGCACATGCATAGCCATCGGACAAATCTCACCGCGCTGGGTGTCAAAGTCCCAGATGTCACCGATTTTGTGTCCACGATGGCAGTTGCACGAACCTTTCTTGTCAACAAGTTCAATTTGTATTTTTGGTTTCATAAGCTTTCTGTTTTTTTGTCATCCCGAAATTTTTCTTTGGTAACTTTGACCTTACCAACTTATACGAAGCAGTTATTTGCTCTTTCACAAAGTCATCGCTTAATTCGTTTAGATACAAGTCGTTCCAGTGAGTTTTGTTCATGTGGTAGGCAGGACGCACACCTGAATATTGGTCTCGCAGTTCCAGACCTGTTTCGGGTGGCAGTTTCACGGCTACGCGCGGTTCTGGTGCATCGAGTTGCATAAGCATAAACCACTTGCCGCCAATGCGCCACGAAATCCACTCATCTGCAAACAGCTCCTCGGTAACCTCGGGACAGATGCCCAATGCAAATGCTCTTACTTCCTCGATGTTCATTGTTTTTTTGCTTTGATTAGTTCTATTGATTCCTTACCACTGATGTGCTCGATGTCGAGGCGCAGAATATGGAGATGGCTGAACCCCTTGTCGATTTCGCGCTGTAGTCCGGCATTGTCGTTTGGATTGTAACGCTCGCCTAACGACCGCAGGGCAGCAAGTTTCTCGGCTTCATCCTCGATTATATGTATTCTGCCAAACACAATCACGCTGCGGAAGTAGGTGGTATATTCCTCGTTGTGTACATCGTCTTGGGCAATTATCGTAAATGAGCATTTTTCCTCGGTGCCGATTGCATCAATTTTGTGTCCTGTTGTTGCCGAGTGGAAAAATATTTTGCCGTTGTGATAGACATAACTCATTGGTACTCCGTAAGGATAGCCGCCGTCACCGATGAGCGAAAGGACACCTGAAGTCGATTTGTCAAGAATCTTCTGGCATTCTTCGTGTGTAAGTTGCTGCCTGTTGCGGCGCATTGCTCTGAAATTCATATTATTCTACAATTTTAAGTCCTACAATGGAGATTATAAGGGTGCAAAGGAAGAACACTTTCCAGAATGTGGCTGGTTCGTGGAAATAGAATATTGAAAGTAACACAGCACCTACTGCACCGATTCCAGTCCATACTGTATATGCAATGCCGATAGATATTGTTTGGGTGGCTTTGGCGAGTAGTACCGCGCTCAATACATATAGCAATACAAAGCCGATAATCCATAGCCACCAGTCGTTTCCAATAGCACATTTTGATTTGCCGAGGCAGAAGGTGAAGCCCATTTCGCAGCCTCCTGCGATTATAAGAGTTAGCCAGTCCATAAAAGTCATTTTGCGCTTATTGAGGGCTGCATGACTATCACGGCGACTCCTTCCAAAGCGATGGCAAACTTACATAAAAAGTTTGATATTTATATGTTTCTCTAATAAAAATCTTTATAAATTATCTTATTGTGAATAACTGCGGATTATTTTAGCTATGTTTCCTAAAAAATATGTACTTTTGTACCGAACTAAATAACAATGAGTAAGTCTGTCATAGATAGGATAAATTATATTGTGGCATTGATAACGGAATTTGCCGCAGCACATCATATTACCACACAACAGGCATATAGATATTTGCAACAGTATAAAGGCCTTGACTTTGTGGATAAATTCTATGATGTAGAGCATACCTATTCTTTTGATAACACGGTAGAAGACTTGACTGCCTACTGCCAGCGTATGGGAGGAACTTTGGCATGATTCTATACCACGGTACAAATGCGGTTATTAATAATATTGACATTGCTCAAAGTCGTGTAGGAAAAGACTTCGGCTTGGGGTTTTATCTTACACCCGACAAACAAGTGGCACATCGTCAGGCAGAACAAAAGTTTGAACAATTTGGAATGGGAGAAGTTCTTGTCTATAAGTATTTTATCGATGAAGAAGCTTTAAAAACGCTGAAGGTTCTTCGCTTTGATGATTATTCGCTTGATTGGGCTAGATTTGTATTGAGCAATCGCAGGAACCGTTCTCGACAGCAGATACACGAATACGACATTGTAAAAGGTCCTATTGCCGATGATGTAGTCGGCTATCAGATTCGTCGTGTTGAGGAAGGAATCATTTCCGAAGAGCAGTTCCTTGAAGAGATAAAATTTCATACGGTTACAATCCAGTATTTATTTGCCACGCAAAAGGCAATCAATTTGTTACAGGCGATATGAACGGAAAAGAAACATTTATGGTTGAAACACTGACCAGTCAACTCATTGCTCGGCTGATGGAAGAGCGTTCCCTTACGATGCGCGAAGCTATGGATGTTGTTTATAATTCCCAAACTTTTGCAGCCCTTAACAATCTTAATACAGGCCTATATTTCCAAAGTCCAGCGTATGTATATGATGTGTTGGAGGAGGAGTTGAAGGAAGTATAACAAAAAGTATTGTATCCAAATCAATTTAAAGAACTCACCTGTATGGATAATGCCGAACGATTAGGAGTTGAACGCATAAGCACCTTGCTTCTGCGGTTGTCGTTGCCCTCGGTGCTGGGGCGAAACTTCTTGCCGCTATGAGTAAAATCGAAGGTTGGGTGGTTGGTATTTTCCACAACCTCAAATCGCACAAAATTGGGATGGGTATCACTCAGAAGCGACTTCCCATAAGGTGCATACGTAAACCATCCGTTTTTTCCCAATGGTAGAGAATCGGATAAGTTTCCTGCATGCAAGGTTATACAACAAGAGAGCACGCAAAAAATAATAAGGGTTTGCTTTGCTAATTTCATGCAACAAAATTACGAAAAAATCCACAACCAATTCACTCCGTCCCGAAAAGGAAGCGATGAAAGAGTATTTTGGCGGATTCTGTTCCAATCATCTTGCTGACAACCCTGAATGTGGGGCCATCGTTGATGAGACCATCCACGTATGTTCTGTTTTTGGCGATCTTGGCGGAACGGTCAACGTCGCGAGCAGAAGCAAAAATGTCCAGATATGATGAAATCATCTCTGTCGCCAATGCCGACAATCTCGACTCGTTCCCCACTTTACTGAGGGTTGGCGGAAGTTTTAGATCATCGTACCATGCTGGTTTCATCTGCTTGTCCTTCAAGTCACTATATTTTTCCTTTACCGCCAACATTGCCGACAAATCAACAGGTTCCACCAAAGTGTCGTATGTTTCTACAAGCAAGGTGCGTTTCCACAAAGCGGATATAAGGTCGTAAGAGAGAAGCGGCATATCCTTGGCGTAGGGCGTACATATCAGCGTATCCATCTTCATCGTACCGAAGAAAGCCCTCATCGTGAGATGTGAAACACAGGCACAACCATTCCAGTCGTACGACTGCAACCAAAATTTCATCCCTTTGCCAGAAAAGGATTGCCAAGGTGTTACGTCCTTGGGAACGAGTTCCCCGTTTTTGGAAAAAAGTTCAAGCATCGAACCATTCATAGTCTTTCAAGAATAATACGATGGCAAAAATACATAAAATGTTTGAATGGCTGCGTCGTTTCTAAAAAACGCGGACCAGATGCTGAAACAAGTTCAGCATGACGTCAGCGTTTTTTGTTTCTAGGTTTGAAATGGTTTGCAAAACTCTAGTATCTGTTAATTAACAAAATAACCATCCATACAGACCTGCTCCGACAAGACATGGGATGAGACCGATGAGCATGCCCCAACAAGACTGCACAAAATGGTATTTTTTCTGATGATATGCTTTGTCCATGTCCTCAGTGCCAGGCAGACGGACAGATTTCATGTTGGCAAACAACACCCAGTCCAAGAAGAAACAGTCGTACCAGTCGATAAACAGCCACATTCCATAGCCGACAGCCAAGGCAGACCAGAAATTGTAAGCACCTGCCAACCAAACTACTACAAGCAATAATCCTAGTGCGATAAGCAGAGCCATGCCTTTTTTCAGCAGTACCGTTGGCGTGAAGAACTTTGAAGGGATACGCTCATGTGTCTTGAAATATTCTTCTTGAATATCCTCAGGATAGTCGGCAATCCACCATACCGGATTCTTCACCAGCGGAATTAGTATCATTGCGGTGAAGGCAATAGTCAGAACTACCGTTTCGATAATGATAATTGTCCAATTCATCTCAAATGTTTTTTCCCATTTCGTATGCTTCGTTAAATGCCGATGTTTCGCGGATTGTACCCTTGTCGCCTGCACCACCGCCATACACGCGTCCACAACGACGGATATTGTCGAAGCAGTCGGCAAAACCTTCCATTGCATCAAAAGCACGACCGATTTGCGCATTGTCGTCCTCGGCAGCGGTTATCATATAATAGAAATCCTTGTCCTTCATGCGTCCGTACAATGGATTCATGCGGTCGATAAAAGTCTTCAACTGAGCCGAAACGGAATAATAATACACTGGCGATGAGAAACATATCACATCTGCATTAAGCATCTTGGGATGAATGCTGTTGGCATCGTCCTGCTGGAAACATTTGCCAGTTTTAATGCAACTCATGCAACCGATGCAGTACCCAAGTTTGAGGTCGCGAATATAAATGGTTTCTACACTATGACCTGCCTCTTCGGCACCCTTGGCAAACTGTTGCGCTAAAATATCGCTGTTGCCATCCTTGCGCGGACTTCCGCAGATAATAAGCACTTTTTTCATACTCGATAATTTTGTGGTGCAATATTACGAAAAATAAGAAAACAAAAAAGACACGACCGAAAGCCGTGTCCTAATGTTTTTACAATAATACTAGTTAGTCCGTACCAGACTACTTAATGGTAACATTCAGACCGAAGTCGCCAAACGAAACCGAGCAATATACATTGACCTGCTTGCCGTTGTAGTCGTAACCGTAGTTGGCCTTTGCATAGCATCCGTTTGCCTTGATAAACTTTACATATTCATCGTAGTCCTTAAATGTATCGTTGCCGCGCGATCCATTCATGTTGAAACCATAAATCTTATTTCCGTCGGCTACCTTTGCGAATGAATTGAAATATTCGCGCTGTACTGCTTCCCCATCAATGTCGGCAGCAACTGGCGATGACATAAAATATTCATTCTCACTCTCTTTCCGCACAAGAATTTTGGTCATCTTGTCATTGACAATTGGTGCTACACCACAAATATCCTTCAGTTGTGCCGAGAAGTCATCGAAGGTAATCGACACCTCGGTTGGAGTTGTTTCCGGAACGGTAGCCTCAGTTGTTTCTACCTTCTGCTCGACATTTTCCTCAGTTCTTTCGGTATTGTCACTCTTGGTTCCGTTTCCGCAAGCAGTCATAAATACGAAACTTGCAATGCACATTAGTGCAAAATAAAAATTAAATTTCTTCATGGTTGTGTTTTTTTACAATTATACAACAAAACTATACATAATTATTGAATTGGCAAAAAGTTTCCGTCAAAATAAAAGCTCAATTAAAAAAAACAATATTTTTGCTCTTATAAAATCTTTCTGATATGAATAACCTGGAAAATATTGTAAAACGATTATTGATTATCGTGTGTATGATTTGTGCCATAGGAGAAGGCAGTCTTCATGCGCAAAATGATATTCATATAGAGAACTTGCTGTCGCAGATAAATGCAGATAGTCTGCTTAGGACGGTCACCGATCTGCAAAATTTCGGCAGCCGTTTTGCCTTGCGTGATGGTGACAATCAGCAGGTGTCAGAATATTTGGTTCAGCGCCTTCAGAAATATGGAGTCATGGCAGAGTTGAATAGCTTTCACAAATCGGGGGATTATTGGCTGACTGGCGCATACGATCAGACCTTCTACAATGTCCGTGGAGTTCTGCCAGCAGTGAATGCCATAGATGACTCGCTGGTATTGATAGGCGCCCATTTGGATGCCATCTCGTATGACCACGAGACCTATATGCCACAAGAAAATGCCCCAGGAGCCGATGACAATGCTTCTGGTGTAGCTGTGATGATTGAGATTGCACGTATTTGCCACGAAAATGGGCTTCGCTTTCACCGAAATGTGCACTTTATGGCTTTTGACGGTGAAGAATTGGGATTGTTCGGCAGTTACTACGACGCCCAGAAACGCTATGACGAAGGAGATAAGATTGCTGTGATGCTGAACAACGATATGGTGAGCTACCAACCCGATGACAATTGGCGCCTAATGTTGCATTGGTATCCAAATGCTCAAGATATTGTCAGTCGTGCCGCTGAAATATGTGCACAATATACAAACATCACCCCCGTAGTGCCGCCAATGTCGGAAAATGCGAATGCAGCATGTAGTGACAGCTATGCATATTACCAATCGGGATTCAGGGCTGTATTCGCAATGGAGTACACATTTTCATTGTCATATCACACAGACTGCGATGTAGCCGATTCAAATAATTACGCATATTTGGCGGATGTAGCACGCTATAATTTAGCAATGTTGAACGAGTATGCGGGCTTGGATGATGCATTGGGCGTGGAAACCCATAAGGCAGAAAGTCAGATGCTGGTATCTCCGAATCCTGTCAGCGACAGGGTTATGGTATGGTGTCCTATACCTGAGAACACAACAGCAACCTTCACTATTACCGATATGACTGGACGTGTTTTGCTACAGCAAAAAATTTGTGGACAGACAGGTAGTCACTATGAAGAAATGGATCTATCTGGATTCCCTCCAGGAATCTATTTGTGCCAGCTTCGCACTAATGTATGGACTAACACTATGAAAATAGTGAAACTATAATAACCAAGCACAAAAAGACACAGCCCGAAAGCCGTGTCTTGAATAAATTAGAAAAATACAATTGTTCTACGAGATATACTCTTTTAGAGCGGTGACATAGTTCTTGAACGCCTCTATGCCTTCGGGAGTGATTTTGCAGGTGGTGCAGGGCATTTTGCCCTTGAATCCTTTTTCCACCGTAATGTATCCTGCTGCGCTAAGCTTGTCGATTTGCACGCTCAGGTTTCCTGCAGTAGAGTCGGTCTGCTTCTTGAGATAGCTGAATTCGGCGCTTTCAACTTCGGCAAGAATCGACATCACAGCCAACCGCAGTTCGGAGTGGAGAAGTGGGTCTAATTTGGGAAACATAGTCTATCTGTATTGAATTTTGATAATAAGTCCAGTAACCACAAGAATCACGCCACCGATGGTGAAAAGGAGCAATTGTTCTGCTGCCGTAGGCATCAATGCTGCTGCAAAAGCACCACCTACGCCAAGTATAAAACCGCTAATGATAATAGGCCAGTTCTTCAGCATGATTCCCGAAATACATTCGGCAAAACCGAGCAACAAAACAATTACCAGCGACAGTTCAATTAGTCCTGTGAAGATAGAAATCACAAAGATTGAAGTCACAAACACGCAGTAGGCAAGCCAAACTTTGCTAATCTGCTTGCTGATAACATTTTGCGGGATTGCATCATCCTTACGGCTGATAAGTTTTACCAAAGGAATACCTATTATAGGCATTGCAAACCACAGCAAGTTCCAGATTGGATTGCCGGTGATGTGCCATAGTTCATAAATTCCGAGCGACAAGACGGTTAGCAAAACGCCCCAGAGGATGAAATGTTTTCCATTGTTGCGAAGAATTGATTTGCGGCTCTTGTTGAGTACTTCGTTAATTAGAGAGAGGCTTTCCTGTGCCGTCATCTCTTTGTTTTCATTAGTCTTTTCCATTGTTTTAAATTTTAATGTTAATTTTACCTTTTAATTAAAAAACTTTAAGTGCACTTTTCGTTATAAACGACACCACAAAGATAAAGTAGTTTATATTATAAACCAAAACATTTTTTGAAAAATTTTCAAATTATTTTTTAAGAGGCTGAAAATCAAAAAGAAATAAAACATTCAAGACACAGCTCGAAAGCCGTGTCTTGAATAAAATTTACCTTTTTGCTTACTTTTTCAACTCCACAAAGAGCCTACTGTCGTAACAATTTCTTGCAGTATTCCTCAAGTTCGTCATCCGAAGACCAATTTTTGATGAAGAAAAATTGGCCATTACTAATTTGGCAATTGACATACCACTCCTGCACCACTTCACCTTCCATCGAAAGCGCTACATTATGACCTTTGACATTGTCGGTAAACTCAGACCAAAGCGCACTTGCTTCCGGCATCATTTGGACAATAATTGGCACATCTTCACCTGCTTTCGGAGTGGATGTAGAAAACTCAACTCTCTGTACCAATGGTTTTCCTCCTAAAACTTCGGAACTGATGGCCGGACCATTGCCGCTTTTTTTCAACGCATAAAGGCGCAAGTCTGGCTGATTATCTTCTGCTGTCTGTCGCATACCTTTCATAACGACGAGAGAATCACTATTTTGCCAACTTTCCATTAAAGCAGGGACATCCTTTTCATAAACTATCGTGTCGGCATAAACTTCCCAAAATTCCAGTTTACCTTCGGTAGTGAAGTCGTTTTCTGCTCGGGTATAAGCGGTAGGACGTAGAGCAAAGTGGACAAGTAAAATTCCGATGCCAAACACAGCAATCATACAGCCGAGGAAAAGCAGGAAAGTGCGAGGGCTCTTGGCTGTAGGTTTGCCGTCGTAGGAACCGATTTGTCGGATTACATCGTTGCAATGGCCGACAAAATTGCGATAAGCCAGGATTGCAAAAGTCAGAAGTAGCAGTCCTACAAAGCAAATAGACCATATTGCATTATAATTCGGCACCATATTATATTCGGCAATTGCACTTGTCAGATAGCCATTGTTTTTTAGAATATGTACAAGGACAAACATAAAGCCAAGTGCCATAATAAAAACCGTATAGACAGCATATCCAGATTTCAGTTTCTGCATATTCTTCGAAAGTGTCAGCAAGTCGGCATTTTCCATAGCCTGCCGTTTCACATTCCGTGTAAGCCAAAGTTCGAATACTATCGAAAATACCATCAGCAGCAGAAATGAAAGTCCGAATGGCAGTAGTTCCCCTAAAAATGTAAAGTAGACAAAGCCTA
Source organism: Bacteroidales bacterium (assembly GCA_017651185.1). GTDB lineage: Bacteria > Bacteroidota > Bacteroidia > Bacteroidales > ML635J-15 > Bact-19. The sequence continues at coordinate 12,612 of JAGCDJ010000045.1, forward strand.
GAACCGCAATGATAGGATAGGCTATCATGACCGTCTTCCTGTATCGAGAGAAGTAGTTGGCGTTGTCCTTGATGGTGGACTTCATTAGCCGCTCGTTGACGATTTCCTGCTGTTCGAAACGCTGTTTCAGTTCTTCGTACTGCGCTTTCAGCTGGTCGAGTTCGTTCTGATTATTGATTTCTTGATTTTCCATGATGATTTCCTTTCATTTTTTACGACATTTTTACCAGTTTTTCCTTGATACGAGCTAGCTTTACGCCAACATTGTTGGGCGAGATGCCGATTATTGCTCCAATTTCATCGTAGCTGATGCCTTCGAGCCAAAGCAGGATAAGGCTTCGGTCGATGAGGTCGAGGCGCGAGATGCGGTCGTAGAGGATGCGGATTTGCTGAGTTTGAGGATTATCGGCCTCGTAGGGGTCGATGTTCACTGTCAGCGGAACGGTCTCGGGACGACGGCGCTCCTTTTTGTCCTGGTTGATGGCTGTGTTGAGCGCCACGCGGTAAATCCAAGTTTCTGCGCTGCTACGGCCTTCATATTGGTCGAAGCCGTTCCAAAGCCTGATTAGGATTTCCTGGAACAGGTCGTCGATTTCGTCCTTGTTGGTCGAAAACATATAGCATACCGTGTAGATGGTCCGCTTGTGCTGTCGTACCAGAAGTTCAAACTTATGTTCTTTGTCGTTGTTCATGATTCTTTTAATTTTAATCGTTTGCGTTGCAACGTTCATCATGTTAGACAACAAAAGTACGGAATTATTACAGGAGGGGGCGATTTTTTTCACGATTATCACCTAACAAAATTTTCAAATATGGAATATCTAGTGATAAAATGAAGAAGATTTAATTAAATTTGCATCGTAGAATTAATTACAACTAAAAATGAATAAAGAACCCGGTTATGTTTATATACTGACAAATCCCAGTTTTCGTGAGGATTGGGTAAAAATTGGCAAAAGTAGTCGTCCTGTGGATGTGCGGTCAAAGGAATTGGATAATACAGCAGTCCCAATGCCTTTCGAAATTTTTGCTACAATGAAAACCACTAAATATAACGAGGTGGAAAAACTTGTACACAAAACTATTGACCGTCTTACAGATCTTCGTATTCGCCAAAATCGTGAGTTTTTCAATGTCGCACCACAAATGGCTCTTGATATTTTCCGTGACATTGCTAGCGCAATAGATGATGCAGAAGTAACTCTTTACGAAGACAACAAACCTATTGAGGAAAACGAACACAAGGAACACCAGAAACGAGAAGTGAAGCGTGCTCGTTTTAAATTTTCTATGTGCGGCATTAAAATTGGCGAACAGATTACATTTGATCCTACAGGACTTATCGTAAAAGTTGCTTCAGATGATTCTATTGAATATGAAGGACGCATTTATAAACTCTCTCCATTCGTTGGAACCTTTATGCCAGAAGATCATCGCAATAACTCTGGAGCATATCAAGGTGCAAAATATTTCTCGTATAAAGGAAAAGTACTGGACGATATTAGAAAAGAAAAGGAAATAATATAATCGTTTTAAACCTAAAATACCCATCTTTCCCTTTTAGTGATTCTGCCACTTTACATTAACTTAATATTAAGTTCAAAGTCTCTTTATCCATTATATCTTTGTTTCCAAATTCAAAATTAAATAAAATGAAAAGGTTGATTATTTTATTGTGGGTCTGTGCTTTTGTTGGAATGTCATCTGTAAACGCACAGGATTTAGTTTATTACAAACAGATTATCAAAGAATTAAGTTCTGCAAAATACCAAGGACGCGGATACGCGAAAGGCGGTTCGAACAAGGCTGGGAAATATCTGGAAAAGGAGTTTGCCAAGGCTGGTGCCGATGAAGTAGTTTGCCAGCCGTTCAAGTTGGACATAAACACCTACGTCGGAAATATGGAATTGTCGGTTGACGGTCGCAAGCAAACTCCGGGCGTTGATTTTGTAATGCGCGAGTACTCACCGGGTGTACATGGCACCTACAACCTCTACTTTGTCGATACCACCAATTTCGATGCGGAAAAGATGTACAGCGACCTTGCAAAACCCGAGAACAAGGACTGCTTTGTTGTATGCGACTTCTGGTTTTCCTATACGCATGGCAAGGATTTCAAGAACCTGCAAATTCCCGGTGCTTGCACAAATGCCGGTTTGATACAGACTTGGCCTCCGATACTTAAATTCTACAAGGCATACGGCGAAAAGGTGATTGACAAGCCTATCATTTGGGCGACATCGGATTTCCCGAAGGATGCCAAGACCATTACCGCCAACATCGACAACACTTTCTTGAAGGATTACGAGTGCTTCAATGTCGTTGCAAAGGTTGAAGGTCGCAAGCACGACAGCTGCTTCATCTTCACTGCTCACTACGACCATCTGGGTAACCTCGGCAAAAAAGTTTACTATGCTGGTGCCAACGACAATGCCTCGGGCACAGCCGCCATCGTGACACTCGCCGCATATTACTCAAAGAATCGTCCCGAATACGACATGTATTTCGTTGCATTTGCAGCCGAGGAATCGGGTCTGCACGGTTCGGAATGGTATGTAACGCACCCCAGTGTGCCGCTGGAACAAATAAAGTTTGTCTTCAACCTTGATATGATTGGCGACAATAATCCCGTGCAGTATGTAGAGACCAATTCAGACCGTGGATTTGCCCTGTTTGAGCAAATCAATGGCGAAAAGCACTACTTCAAGAGCCTGAATCGTGGCGAACTGGCTGGCAACAGCGACCACTATTCGTTTGCCGAACACAATGTTCCGTGCATTCTTTTCGAAAACGAGGAAGGCGATGCCTTCAAGTATTACCACACTGTATTCGACACCTACGAGACCATGAAGTTCGATACCTACGAGCCAATTTTTAGGTTGGTAAGGGATTTTGTGGAGAAGTATTAGTATTCGATTTTCGGATTTGACTTTATAAAATACATTCCGCCGCGATAAAGAAAGCAATTCTCCATCGCGGCGGAAAACTTGTGTCAACTCCTATTCAAAAAAATGTGCAAATTGTGGTGAGAATAGGAATTTTTAGAAGAAGAAGTCGCAGAAGATTAATGCTGCGTTCCATTCAGGATGATTGCTGTAACATCTGCCGATTTCATTAAACGAGTTTTGGTCTTCGTCGCGGTTATTACGGCAAGTAACACGATCACCGTCGCAGTCGCCCATAATAATGTAACTGCTCGATTTCCTCGATTTCGTGTAAAGGGTGTTGCGCTCTACCTTGCAGACAACTGTGCTGCCTTGTTTGATTTCACCGCTCCATATTTCACCGATTTTGCGGCCCGAAGCATCTAGAATGTCGCCATTCCCCTCGGGAAGTTTGCCGATTTTGTTCTCGTAACGGTCGTAAACGTTGCCGTGGCCGTCAACGTAGCCTACATCGTGAGAACCTTTCTCAACACTGATTTTCTTATCTTTTGGGTCGGTTGATGATGAAGAAGAAGATGATGAGGAAGAAGATGATGAGGATGGAAACGGTGTATATGTATATGCAGATAGTTTGGACTGTGATTCCTTTATCTCTTCTGACTTTTGGGCTTTTTTATCGAAATCATCTTGTGTGAACACTAAGCCGAAGTACGCGTATGCTATCAGTAGAGGACTTATGGTTTTATCGGTGACAGAACCATTGTCGCCTAAGCGGCGGTCTCTGTAATAGACTTCTCCAATTGCACCAAGCACGGCTCCCAATTTCTCTTCGTTGCGCCATACGTAGAAAAAGTTTGTACCATCTTGTTTAACTTGAATGGTGCCGAAGTTGGGTGCTTCGACAGTACCGTCTGCACTAACAGAGCCTTTCGGAGTACCTTGGCTGTCGGTAAATTTACCTGTGTTCGCATCGAGTTTATAGACTGCACCATCGTTCATTGTAAATTCGAGCGTGGCGGGATTCCACTTGCCAACTTCTTTGCCATCTCTGTTGAATGTTACAATCTGACCGTTTGCATCGGGCTTGGGGATTGACAGACTGCCCGACTGCGCCTCTGCGTTGAAATTTGCTCCAAGCATGATGACCATCAACGCCACTAACGCCTTGAAAATTGATTTTCTGTACATTTTTTGATATTTTCTTTGTTAAGTGCAAACATACAAAAAGAATTTTAATGTGCAAGCAAAAAGATTGTCTTTCTGCAATGCTGCTTAATTTGTTTTGTAATGTCGTTGACTTAAGGCATGTTACCGCACGTTTTGTCAAGGATTAAGGCCTATTATTAGCATCTCCAAAAGAGACTGGACAAAATGGCAAAACAACACTTAGTGCAAATAAAAAAATGTCAATTATTTTAACTTAATTTCTTTCCCATCTTTTATGCTATATATCGCCTTCTCCTTGTTCTTTGCTCCGAACTTTATGGCTGCATCGAGCGAATCTTCGGGGAAAAGTCGTGTGCTGTCGAAATAATATAGGCTGTCGGTTGTGTCGAACCAGCCACCTACGTAGCCATCGTGCCTAATTGCGTGTCTTACAACGCGATTTAGATTTTTGCGCGAGTGACTTCCCTGCGTGGCGGAATACGAAACGGCAATACCTTCGGCGGGCTCGGTCATTGTACGAATGTCGATGGTAAAGCCATCGGGATGAGTGAGGCTATAAGACCAGATTTTGTTCGACAAGGCTTCAACTTCACTTTTTTGAGCAAGGTTGCTATTGGTAGTGCAGGATGTTTGCAGAACGCAGCAAGTGAAAAATGCCAATAACAAAATTAAAAGCCTGGCTTTCATATTCATTGATTTTTTCTCAGTTCCAAACTCATAATCCTAATCGATTTGTACTTGACCAGATATTGGTTTTCGTCTATATAGGTTTCGCTAGTTGGCACAAATCCGTATTTTTCCATTAAGAAACTTTATTATAAATAATTTCCAGAATAGTTGACATTAGCGATAAAACTCCCAAGTATCGGTGTGCCCATCGGAATAGGTGTAACTCCATACGAGTTCCTTTTCTGTCAAACTCGCGAGATGGAATTTGATTTCGCGGGCAATGCCACTGCTTACGCTCTCAATCATGCGTTGAGCCAATTCGGCTGAATAGTCTTTGTCGCAACCATCGGTAGTATTTTCCACCAACTCCATGCGGAAAGTCTCATCTACGCCGGCAAAATAGAAATCCTCGCCTTCGACATGCCAAAGGCTCGGACTTACATAGTTGAAAACCCATTTTGTCTTACCACCGTCCTTTAGTGTCACTTCGTAAACCTGACGGGCAGAGTCGAGGGCAGTACCATCTTGATAAAAGTCCATGGTGCCTGTTTCGTGCACATCGACATGACCCTCATCGATGTCGTAGTTCCAGCCATGCTGATAAGTATAATGTCCTTCAACTTGAGGTTCGTTTTTGCATGAAGCAACAGCGAAAAGAAGTATCGCCACTGAGAAAATTGATATTATATTTTTCATATTCAAATTGTGTTAATCTTCTTCTGCAACCTCTCCAAAAATCTCGCAGCATCTCCCCCATCCATCTGCACATGGTGAAACTGGAAAGACACGGGCAAAATGGTCTTGAAAAATCCCTTGCGGTACTTGCCCCACATAACCATAGGATTTAGGAATTTGTCGGTGTACTGGTTGAGAATGCAGTCGAGTTCGGTCTGTATCATGGCCGATGTGCCGACAATCATATAGCCATCGAGGAAACTGCTTTGGCATTCCTTTGCCACCTTGGTGGTCAACTCCAAGTAATCGCGGTTGAACTGCTGCAAGTCGGCAGAGTAAGGAATATCGCAGGAGTTGATGCCTCCCTTGCTGTTTCTCACAACCACATTTATGGCAATGCTGTCGTAACGGAAAAGTTTTCCGTTTTCGGGCAACAAAAACAATTCCTCTGTCTCCATCGCCGCCTTGCCAATGCTCCAGCACATCAGCGTATTGAACTTTACGCCAGTCTTTTTGCTGAGTTTCATCAGTCGGCTGACATTCATAGTTTTTACCAACGTTACCATCGGCATGGGTGCGTTCAACCACATCTCAAAGGCGAATGCCCGTTTGGTTTCCTGAGGATTAATTTCGGTTTTCATTATATTTTCTACTTTGCGTTTTTGAGGTTATTCAGAGCATCAGTATTATTCTCTATTATTACTCCAACTGTCTGACATTTATCAAGTTCGGGGCAATCTCCACAAGTCTCCATACCTTTTTTCATCGCACACTGGCGAATCTGGCATAGATTTTCGCAGTATATGGTTTTGATGCCATCTCCGCGACAACCTTCGCAGTTAATCTGTTCGGGCAAAATCGGAATATTGTTCAGTTTGCTCCAAAGTTTTGCGGTTTTCTCGCGCAGGGCTTGGTCGTTGTTCTTTGTCGCTATGTAAGCGTCACATTTATTGCAATCCAAGCCGCAGTATGCTATCATTATTTTTTCCATCGTTTTAGCATTGGGAAATACTGACGCATCATTTGCTTGTACTCCTCCTTGGTCATCGGTTTGGGCATGTTCTTATTGACCTCATCGACAAACTGCGAACAGAACTCAATCATCTCGTCCATAGTGCAATCGTTTGTGAACTTGCCGTCCTTGTAGCAGTACATGCAGTAGTCCTCGTTCTTGCTTCCGTCGGCATTTGTGCCTATCACTTCATTGTTCAGCGGCATTCCGCAACTTTGACAAAACTTCATTTCTTGTTCCATATAAAGCATTTTTGAAAGTGCAAAAATAAATCAAAAACAAATTCATTTAGCCGCCTTTTTCCTATCGTAATATTCGGCTGTGGCGGTAAAAAAAACATCGCTGCTCGAATTAAAGGCAGTCTCGACCGAGTCCTGCACAACCCCTACAATAAAGCCAATAGCAACTGCCTGCATGGCAATATCGTTGCCTATACCGAAAAACGAACAAGCCATAGGGATTAGCAGCAGCGAACCACCAGCCACGCCCGATGCACCACAAGCGCCAAGGGTAGCGACAAGTCCCAAGAATATAGCAGAAGCAAAGCTGACCTCAACGCCCAAAGTATGAGCAACAGCAAGCGAAAAGACGGTAATTGTCACGGCGGCACCGTTCATGTTTATGGTTGCCCCAAGCGGAATGCTTACCGAATAGAACTCCTCGTCAAGTTCAAGTTTCTTGCATAGTGCCATGTTGATTGGAATATTGGCGGCAGACGACCGTGTGAAAAAAGCATTAAGTCCGCTATCCTTCAAGCATCTAAACAACAAGGGATAAGGGTTCTTATGCAACAAGGCAAACGAAATTAGCGGATTGAAAATCAGCGCATTTACAAACATACATCCAACCAAGAGCAATAGCAGATGGCCGTATGTTGTAAAAACATCGAGACCATTTTCGGACACTGTTGTGAAAACCAGACCGAGAATACCGAACGGAGCAAACTCTATAATCCACTTTACCACTTTTGAAATTACATTTGCAAAATCGTGAACCATATCGATGGTTGTACTGCTAGCCAACTTCTTTAGAGCGGCACCGATAATGATAGCCCAGAACAAAATGGCTATGTAGTTGGCGTTAGCAATTGCCATGATAGGATTGGTCAGCATTCCGGATAATAGGTGCATGAACACATCCGACAATGAACTTACAGTGTTCTCCATTTCCGTCACTTCGCCTAGCTGCAA
>JAGCDJ010000046.1 GCA_017651185.1 Bacteroidales bacterium
AACTTCGTAGAAAGTTACAACAACTTCATCAGATGCAGAACAGGTCTCTTCGTTTTCTGTCTGAATGTGCGGATGATTTGTTTCAGTCCAGAGGAATGTTGCTTCACCGTAAGCCGAATAGTGACCTGTTGTATGCGGGTCGGTGCAATCTGTAAAAGCATCAGTGCCACCCGTTAAGCTCATCCATGTGCCAGAAATGTTATCTCCATCGACATGAGAACTAATAGCATTTAATTGGAAGTCAAGACCACAGACATTGAAATCATCGCCTGCCCTGACATTAGGTACCTCCATAAATTCTATGGTAACTGTGTCGCGGTCGAAGCAAGTTTCTGCGTCTCCAGCAGTATTAATCTCCCTGACAATGAAAGTATAGATGCCGTTGTCGCTTACTTGTACGGTTCCGTATATGTTGTTTTGCGAATTGTTCTCCCAAGTTACCTGTGCTTGCGGATTTGGTTTTTCGCCAACAGTCCATTGGCAGACTGGTGTGTAGTTGTTGGCAGGTGGCAAACCCCACACGCCATTCAGAGTGTATGAGTTTCCACAGGCAACATGGTCGAGACCTGCATTGGCGACTGGCTTTTGCAAGAATCTTACGTGCATTGTGTCTATGGATGTACATGATGAATTGCGACCTATGAAGTAAATGTCTGCATCCATGAATCTTGCTATTTGGATGGACGGGTCAAGGGTAAAGGTCGTGCTGGTTTGCGATGAATCGGCAAATGTTCCTGCTACCTGCTTGCACATCCATATATAGTCGGAAAAACCGTCAGATGCTGAGGTCTCGGCACAGAGTTCAACGGAGTTTCCGCAAACCGTAACGCTGTTGCCAGTGGAGTTGCACTGATGGACGCTTATCGCAGGCATTTTTCTGAAAACCAGATGTTTTTCGGCTTCGCCCATACAACCAGCATCTTCAGGAATACGCGGGTCGGTGATACGTTCGGTCCAACGGAACACATATTCAACTTCGCTGACATCGTCGGGTATAGGTACGGTAACAAAGCAATGCGTATAACGGTCGCTGTTAATACCAGTGGAATTGTTGTAGTCGCTGTATGATACAACGGGAAGTACGTTGCCATTAGTGTCGTAGGCAGTCCATCTGCCTTCATTTGCTGGGTTGGCGTTGTAAACTTGCAGTTCGCCGACGTGACCGCAGACGGTATCTACATTGGCTGTGGTGGCTGGCGATGGAATGTTGATGAAGGTGATGTTGGTATAGTCGCTACCAGCACATTCGCCGTTGCGTTCGATAAGCAGTATCGAATAGGTTCCGCTTCCGTTGGCATTGACCGTCGGATGTGTTGTGCTTGCGTTATTTATTACAACTCCGTGTCCTGACCATTGCAAGGTTGAACCATCGATGGCGGGTGATGTTGGATTTGCGCCTGTTATTTCAGCAGAAACACCGCAAACCGTTATGTCGGGACCAGCGTTCGGACTTGGAATTCTGCGGAAATTGTAAATAGCCGATGCAGAGTCTGTACATTCTGCGTTTACTATGTGCCAAGTGTATGTTATTTGTCCGTAATGGCTTGAAAGCACTTTTGCGTTGTAGTCGGTGTTTGTAGTTCCTTCAATCGTTGTAAAAGTGTAGTTGGTAACGCCATCGGGAGGAGTTGCAGTCCAGTATCCGTGCATATCGTTTGCTGGTTCCGAACCTTTGAGTTGAATAACAAATCCGCAAGTGTCGGCATCTATGGCTGTCACTATAGGCGAAGCCTTCCACATAAGTGGCACAGGCTGCGATACGGAGCGGCATCCGTTACCCCAAGCGTTAAGTCCCGATCCGAAACCAACAACCGCGACAAGGTAATATTGCTGATTGTTTTGTCCGCTAATGGTGGAAAGATATATGGCTTCGGTAGAGCCTGGCAATTCTGTAACAAAAGTGTTTTGTATGTCGTTCGGATTTGTGCATATAATATAGGAGAAGACGGCATTGCGGGCAGTATCGACCTGATTGCCATTATGACCGTGGTTTTCGGTATGTCCGCGCTGTAGCCAGTATGCTTCGCCAGTACACATAATCTTGGCATTGTAGTCAACAAACGTACCTGCATAGTTGGGACAGTCGCACTCATAGTTGCCCTGAACATTTACATTGCTGCAGCCGTGTTCGTCGGAAACCAAAAGCGAATATTCAATAGGTCCTTGTGCCGACAAAATGTATTGAGGCAGGTTTCTGTCGGTTTCTTCGACGTTTATCGTTGCCGAACCATTTGAACTGTAACTGCCTGTGATGGAATATGTCGGCGGAACGTCAGATTCGGATAAACCATTTACATTGAATCTTATTTCGACAGTTCCGTTTTCCGATGATGTGCAGATTTCTGTGCGGTTCGATACTGTGATTTCATCGTAAATTTGGAATGTAACCGAACTTTCGGCAGGACTTGCACAGCGTTGATTTGCGATGGTGTTGGTTATGGTATATTCGTCAGGGAGCGCAAGGTTTGGCGTGAAAGTGCGTGCATCGGCATTGAATGCCGGAGTGTACGGACTGCAGGTAAGTGTTCCAAAGTCGGGAGCATTGAGAACAATCGGAGATGCAGAGTGGCAGCAGTTGTCCACACTTGAAAGAGTTGCATCCATCTGCTGGGCGAAATTTACATTTATGCTTGCCTCACCCGAGCATCCGAGATTGCCCAAATAGTACTCGTGCCAAGTGAAAGTATAGTCGCCGTAAACATTGACCGAAACTTCTGTCTGCGGCTGGTTTATGTCTCCGAAGGTTGCCGTACCCGGACCTCTGTATGTCCATTCTCCAGTATTTCCCAGAAGGTCGAAATCGCTTGCCGTGAGTGTTACGCTGTTGGTACAGGGCATTGTGTCCGATACTGATATTTCGGGTACTGGAGTTATACAGCACGAAGGGTCGCCTGCTGGCAAAACATAGACGGTTACTGTAGTATCGTAGGTGCAACCGAAATTGTCGGTAACCGAAAATGTGTATGGGATAAGTGCAGGATTGTCTGGGTCGGTGTTTTGTGGACGGTCAACTATAGTAAGGCTTGGATTTTCATCATTGTCACGCTGGGTGCCAGCCTTTGTTACTACAGTACTATACATTTCGCTGCCCGATGGGATGTTACCGTTATTAGTAGGACCTGTACTTTCATAGGTCATCCACGGATAATGAGGTCGGTCTGTACCCCATTCCCAAAAGAAACCATCCTCGGAATATGTGTTTTCAAATTCCCATAAGTCGGCAGGGAATACCTCCTCATTGAAATAAATGCCCCACTCAAATATCCATCCGTTATCAATTGCCCACATATCGCATACATATAATCTCCACTCGCCATTAAGCGGACATCCGATAAGCGATGTCATATTTTCGTATGGTCCGTAACGATGTTCTTCGCCGTATGCAAGACAATTATAATAAACTTGTTCTGGACAAAGCAAAGAATCGGCATAGTCGCCTCGGTTAACAGAAACTATTGTTGGACGATAATTCGAATACTCACCGAAAGGTTCATCACCGTCAGGATAGAAATAGTACGGAAACCCATATCCAGGGTCATCATTGCAAGAACCATTATCGTGAGCAAGCCCAAGATGGGCTCCACCGCCTCGTTGAGAACCAATATTATACGTACCGCCTGTATTTTGCCAGTTTAGATTTGAAACTATTGGACCGTCTTGGTAACTGTTACCACGGTTAAATGCTTTCAGCAGACATTGCTGTCCATTGGGACATTCCAGCATTATGGCAAGGTCGCCTAAGAACGAATGTTCAATGTTTATGTAGATACGGTCGATGTCACTTGCAGAATTAATGATTGCTCCCTCGTCAAATGAGTCGAAATTTACGGAAGTGTTGTAGCACTGTCCGTTACCATCGGGAAGGAAAGTTGCTCCACCAACAACATTTGGGGTCTCGTCGCGCCACGGTTCCACGTGCGGAGAGCCAGTAAACGTAACCTCCGTACCAGAACATATAGTGTCGGGACTAAAATGAACATTTTCCCAAGTCGGAGCAATGGAAACACGCACCCTCACGGAATTTACCTCGTGATTTGCGCATCCACGGCTATCGATGGCATCGCACAAAACATAGTAGCCCCCGCTTTCGGTAAAAGAATGGCTGAATGTACGACCAGCATCATTGAAACGCGAAGTGTCGTTTTGACTGAAAATTAGCCAGTTGTAGGTAAGGTTGTCATCGCTTTGATTGTATTCCTGGTTGTTATTTAAGAAGACATTGTTTGCAGTGAATGTAACAGGCGCATTCTGGCATACATCGTAGTATAGGCCGGTTTCGGTGCTTGTCGGTTCAATGTCAACAGTAATGTTTGTAGTGAATTGCTGGCAGGGACTTCCGCACCAAACCTTTGCTTTGAAACCCTGTCCTCTTATCGCACCTGCTGTCCATATAAAGCGCAGTTTACCGTGGTGCGAAGTAATGGTTTGTCCGTTGAGCGAGGTTCCAGTGGCGTTGGCGACAAGGACTTCGCGCGTAACGGCATCCTTTATGGTAAGCAAGGTGCCGTTGGCAAGGTTGAAATTTACAAACTTTACGCTTATAATGCTGCCGTTTGTTGATTGTATGTCCCTTATATAACTTACGTTTGAATAATAGTAATTGTTGCCACCGTCGTCGAAGAAATATGTCGTGGTGGTTGCTTCCGATGACGAACTTTCGCAGTCAATCTGGAATGCTTCTGTTTCTGGCACATCCGAAATAAGTATATCAGTTGCGAAGCATATATTTGATCCTATCAAAAGCAATATGGCTAATATTATCCTTCTCATTGCTGTAATTTTTTGCGTTCATCTATATGACAATCAAAAGTACAATTTCGTTGTATGACAAATTTTATTTTAACAAAATATTAACATTTGGTAATAGTATTTTTCCAAAAAGCAAAGGTTGATAGTCTGTGTATCAACCTTAACGACTTGCTCTGTTATTGTTTTTGAAAATCGCTCGGAACTTACAGCAAGTTTTCTAAATTTCCAGAAAAAAACTCGTCCAATGGCATGTGGTCGCCACCGACAACAAGCGAAAATTTAGGATGGTACATATTTCCAAAAGTAGATAGACCCGAGTTTTGCTGCCTTCTGCCACTTTTTACTTCTATTGCGACGATGCTTTCACCGCGAGTTATTACAAAGTCAACTTCTTCATTGTTTTCACGCCAGTAATACAATTGAAATTCGAGTTCTCCAGCCTTGTCGAGCAGATAACTGCCAACAGCGGATTCTACCCAGCGACCCCATATTTCAGGATGGGTGAAGGCCTTTTCGTATGTCATGCCATCGGTCATTACTGTGAGCAGGGCATTGTTGTACACTTGTAACTTTGGTATTGACCTGTATTTGCGCGATTTGTCAACCGAATACTTTTGCAACCCGGTAATCAGCTTGCTTTCGCCAAGAACTTCCAGATAGTTGACAAGTGTAGTTGCGTTGCCAGCATCCTGTAGAGTGCCAAGCATTTTGTTGTACGACAGCAATTCTCCTGAGTAACTGCATCCCAAATGAAACACTTGATGCATGAGGGCTGGTTTATATATATAAGTTGTCAGCAAGACATCCTTTTCAATGGCTGGAGCGACAATCGAATCGCGCATATATCTGCGCCAGCGCTTTTCATCGTTAACATATACCGCACTCCCTGGGTATCCGCCAAAGTAAACATACTTGTTGATGTCCCAGCCGAAAGAATCGTGCATTTCCTTGTACGACCAATGTCCCAGCGGTATCATCTCAAACCTTCCTGCCAGTGATTCGGTAAGACCTTTTTTTAATAGCAATCGCGAGGAACCTAACAATATGACCTTTATGTTCAAATCGTTGCGAGTGTCGGCATCCCATTCTTTCTTTACTTGTTCGCTCCAGTTGCTTATTTTGTGAATTTCATCGAAAACAATCAGAAACTCCTTTATGCCTGTGTAGGCAATTCTTGCACGGGCTTCGTTCCATCTGTCCGAAATCCATCCGTTGTCATCGGGATTGACAGCATCAGCGTTGAAAAACAATGATGGTATTGAAATTTCTTCCAGCACTTGCTTTACCATTGTGGTCTTGCCGACTTGCCGAGGTCCAGCGACAACCTGTATTGTATGTCGTGGTTCTTCGATTCTGCTAATCAATATGTCACTTTGTTCCCGCCTAATCATAGCCGTATTTTTATTTGCCACAAAGGTAATAAAAATCTCCGATTTGTTTCAAAAAAATCTGCGATTTGTTACTGAAAAATCTCCGATTTGTGCAAATAAAATCTCCGATTCTAACGAAAAAACTTTGTATAACTTACTGATTTATATATTTATAGTATCACAAGTAAAGTATTCTGCATTTTTAGAAATCTTCTCTTCCTATTGCCTTTGGCAAAAAAGCCGAAATATCACCATTGTGCTTGGCAATATCGCGGACAATGCTGGATGATATGAAGGTGTGTTCGGGCAGAGTGAGCATGAATATGGTCTCGATGTTCTTGTCGAGAAGCTGGTTGGCATGTCCTATCGAGCGCTCAAACTCGAAGTCGGCGGAAGTGCGCAGTCCGCGCAGTATGAAACTGATATCGTGAGCCTTGCAGAAGTCAACTGTCAGTCCCGAATAGGTTACGACTTCCACCTTAGGCTCGTTGGCGAATACCTTTTTTATCAGTTCCACACGCTTTTCGCTCGAAAGCATAGCCGACTTTTCGGAGTTGATGCCGACGCCAACAATTATCTTGTCGAACATCGGCAGTGCGCGCCGTATTATCGATTCGTGACCTACGGTGATAGGATCGAACGAACCGGGGAATAATGCCGTCCTACTTTTTGTCATTCTCAGCAATTTTAGCCCACGAATCCTTCAGTGTAACGGTGCGGTTGAATACAGGCTTCTCTGGAGTTGAGTCCTTGTCGAAGCAGAAGTAGCCCTTGCGTTCGAACTGGAAGCTGGTTTCCTTGGTCTCCTTTATGTATTCCTCGACCTTTGCGGTGACAACCTTCAACGAATCCGGATTCAGATAGGTGAGGTAGGTTTCGCCTTCGGCAAGGTCATCGGGATTTTCCTTGGTGAACAGGCGGTCGTACAAACGAACTTCTGCATCTACGCAGGTGTCGCAGTTTACCCAGTGGATTGTGCCTTTTACCTTGCGTCCGTCTGGCGATTTACCACCGCGGCTTTCGGGGTCGTAGGTGCAGTGCAGTTCGGTGATGTTGCCGTTGGCATCCTTTATAACTTCGTTGCACTTGATGAAATATGCATATCTCAAACGAACTTCTCCTCCTGGTTTCAGACGGAAGAACTTGTTTGGAGCATCTTCCATAAAGTCTTCGCGCTCGATGTAGATTTCGCGTCCGAAGGTAAGTTGGCGTGTTCCTGCGTTCTCGTCTTCAGGATTGTTTTGTGCCTCGAGTTTTTCGGTCTGACCTTCGGGGTAGTTGGTAATGACAACCTTCAGCGGGTCGAGGACTGCCAATATTCTATAGTCGCGCTTGTTGAGGTCTTCGCGGATGCAGTATTCGAGAAGACTTACGTCAATCATGTTTTCGCGCTTTGCAACACCGATTTTCTCGGCGAAAGTGCGGATAGATTCGGGTGTGTAACCACGGCGGCGCAAACCGCTTACGGTAGGCATTCGCGGATCGTCCCAACCGCTTACATACTTGTTGTTTACGAGTTCGAGGAGTTTGCGCTTGCTCATTACCGTATACGAGAGGTTCAGTCGTGCAAATTCAATCTGTTGTGGGCGTTTGCCGGTCTTGTCAATCTGGTCGAGGAACCAGTCGTATAGCGGACGGTGAACTTCGAATTCCAAGGTGCAGATGGAGTGGGTGATGCCTTCGATGTAGTCGCTTTGTCCGTGTGCGTAGTCGTACATCGGGTAGATGTTCCACTTGTCGCCAGTGCGGTCGTGCGGACGGCGGATGATGCGGTACATTATCGGGTCACGCATGTGCATATTAGGCGAGTTCATATCAACCTTTGCGCGGAGAACCATCGAGCCTTCCTCGTGTATACCTGCGTTCATTTCTTCGAGGCGTTTCAAACTTTCCTCGGCTGGACGGTTGCGGAACGGACTTTCGATTCCGGGTATGGTAGGATTTGTGCGCTGTTCGGCAATCTGGTCGGGAGTTTGCTCATCGACGTATGCCTTGCCTTCGCGGATAAGCATTTTTGCCCATTCGTAAAGTTGGTCGAAATAGTCGGATGTGTAGAGCAACTTGTCGTACTCGAAGCCGAGCCACTTGATGTCGGCTATGATGGAGTTTACATATTCAACGTCTTCCTTCGACGGGTTTGTATCGTCGAAACGCAGGTTGCACTTGCCGTGGTACTGGTTCTTGATGCCGAAATTGAGGCAGATGGACTTTGCGTGTCCGATGTGCAGGTAGCCGTTTGGCTCTGGGGGAAAACGAGTGTATGTGCTTGTTACTTTTCCTGATGACAAATCGTTCTCTATGATTTGTTCGATAAAGTTCAGTGAATCCTTCTTTTCTTCCATCTTGCGAAAATTTGTGTTAGTTATAAAAACGCACAAAAATAATGTAAAATACGATTAAGGAATTAAAAAAAATGAAATAGTTTGAGGTCGTTTATGGTGGTTTGAAAGATTCGGTTGAACGATAATTAAAATGTCGTGCCTATGTTTATGGTTGTCTTTCGTTAATAATTATAGGAATAATGATATTTTGTACTAATTTTGCAACGATGAATACAGGGAAGAAGAACAAAATAAAACAAGTCATGATGAAACGGATTTTGATTTTAATAGTAATGGCGGTTGCACCATTTGTAGCAAAATCACAAAAAATAGAGTACTTCAACGACTTAATGTCGGACATGTATAATTTCGCCATTTACGAACCAGCAGGATATGATCCGGTAAGCAGCACTAATATGCCAGTGGTAATGTTTTTGCACGGGCGAAGCATGAGCATAGGTCTTGATGGTTACAGGTATGGTTCAATAACATCGATACAAGAGGGTTTTGAAATACTAAGGGGGCAGCCCGCCTTGATTGTGGAACCTAATGCAAAAGGAAATGAGGGCTGGGGTTCGGTGAAACTACACAAAGTATACGAATTTCTAAAAGCGCATTATGCATTCGACCACAACAGATTTTATGTAATAGGCATGAGCATGGGTGGCTGGGGAACACTCAACTATGTAAATAAATATCCCGATGAAGTTGCCGCATGTGTTGGTATTTGTGGCGGTTGCGATGCTAAGACTCCTTGCGGACTTAACAAGGTGCCAACGTGGATAATTCACGCCGAAGATGACGAAACTACGTCCGTATCCTGCTCCGACAGGGTTGTAGAAGCAATGAAGACATGTGGAAGTACCAATTTGCTTAAATACAGCAGACTAGAAAGAGGAGGTCATAGTTTAATAAACTATTTCAGATATCACAACCTATATTCATGGCTTTTCAAGCATAGTCTAACCAACCGTAAATTCGACACGAGTATCGACTTTGTAAGCAATCCCGATTATTCTTCTTATTGGAATGGTGGTCGCAGTTACGGGACTGATGTCTACATTACTGCATCAGAACTTGCCAAAATACAGGCACGCACTCCAAAAGCATCGTCGGGAGGAGGAAGTACGGTGGCATCAAGCAGCAATACATCGTCGGGAAGTGGAAGTACAACAACGTCCAGTGGTAGTACTTCGTCTAACAGTAGCAAGAAGCCAGCAACGTCGGTTTCATCATCATCATCGTCTTCCCCATCAAGCAACTCATCAAAGAAACCTAATACGACGGTTGTGTCTTCCAAACCTACTACTAACACGACAAATAAGCCGGCAACAACTATAAATACATCAACTACTGTAGTTTCGACCAGTTCGGGAACATATACGGTCAAGAAGGGGGATACACTAAAGAAAATTGCAAAGAGATATAAGATTAGCGTTAAGAAACTTCGCCAGATAAATCATTTCTCTAAGAATAAGAAGGTTAAAGTGGGGGAAAAGATAAAGGTGAAACCGTAGTAGAGGATGGAGCAAAAAAGTTTCTAAGTTTCAATGCCTACCTGTGCTGCGATGCACGGCGATGTGTTGAGCAGTAGCCGAAACAAGGTTCTCGAATATTCTAAGTTTCTCTGTTGAGACGCAAGGTCTTGCGTCAGTACTGTTTGAAATAGCATAGGAATTGAAAGATGTTTGTCAAATTAGTTCCTTTAGTTCCCTGAGAACCTGTTGTTTGCCAGGTTCGCCACTGCGTTTGGCGGTTTCGGTGAAGTAGTGGTGTTCGGTGATAAATTTGTATTGCATCTTGTTCCACTGCTCTATCGAGTCGATTCTGCCTCTTTCGAAAAGTTCACGGAAAAGGTTCTGTGATATTGGAATGAAATCGGGACGACCGAGATAGTCAAGATCGGCATCGCACATGATTTCCTCGAGCAGGTTGTGCGGATTTTGTGGAACTTTCGTAGCGATTATTATTCCCCTTATCTTGTCGATTTGTTCTCGTGAGAACTTGTAAGGACCCAAGTGCTGGCGTGCAATGTCGGCGCCATATTCCTCGTTGCTGTCGTAACTTATCAGGAATCCGCTGTCGTGGAAAAGTGCGGCGCAACGTAGCAACAACAAATCTTCTTCCGATACGTTTTCCTTGGTACCTATGTCGGTAACACGGTATATGGCGTCAGTAGTGTGCTTTATGTTGTGGTAGTACAGGTTCTTGGGCAGGTCACGTTGCATCTGGTTGAGGATTTCTTCCTGAATGATAAAGAAGTTAAGTCCCAACTTTCGGACATTGAACAGATGGTTTGGTGTTTTGCTGTCACCGTTTTCCGAAAGTTCCTCAAGGATTCCGTTCACGAAGTACATTTCCATTTCGCCCTTGTTCTTCACGTCCATTCTGCCTCGCGGTTCACATTTGAAAAACTCCTTTACATGGCGGTATGTCTCTTCCGATATGTTGACCTTTCCGACCTCTCCGTGCGATTCCATGCGGCTTGCAATGTTGACAGTGTCGCCCCAAATGTCGTATTCTATCTTTTGTGCACCTACAACACCAGCTACGACAGGTCCTGTATGGATACCAACACGCATTTTCATCTTAAGGTCGTGTTTCTTGTTGAGTTCGTCCAGCGCCCTTTGCATCTCCATACCAGCAAGTACAACCTCTACAGGATTTGTAGCATCGCGGTTAGGCATACCGCCTGCACACATGTAGGCGTCGCCTATAGTCTTGATTTTCTCAATGTTGTACTTTGATATGATATTGTCGAAAGATACAAATAGTTCGTTAAGGTACTTGATAAGTTCTTCTGGATTGGTCGATGCGGCGATTTTTGTAAAACCTTGTATGTCGGAAAAAAGGACGGTTACCATGTCGTATTTCTTCGAAGTAGCGTTTCCTGTCTGCTGAAGTTCGGTAACAGTATTCTGTGGCAAAAGTTTCTTTACCAGTCGTTCGGTCTGTTCCTTCTGCAATACAAGGTCGTTTGTACGTCGTTCTACAAGTTTTTCGAGGCGGTATTTTTCGCGTGTGTGGACGATGTTCCTCCATGCTACAATAAGCATGGTTATGACAATAAAGCAAAGGAAATACAATATGTATGCTAATGTCGACCTGTAATATGGCGGAGTAACTTCGAAGTTGAACTCGGCAATATTGCTTAGTTGTCCGTATCCGTTGCGTGAGCGTACCATAAATTTGTATTTGCCTTCCGAAAGACTTATGTATTCCTTGTACGAATCGGTTGTCCATTCCGACCATCCGTCGTCTAATCCTTCGAGCATAAACTGGTATTCGGTGTTGCCGAAGGTATTGTAGGCGAGACCTGAGACTTCGAACCTAATTTTTCTGTCAAGGTACTTTATCTCGTGCACTAGGGCAGCATCTTCTTGATAATCATGGTCGAATGCATAAATTATTGAGTCGTTGGCAACGGCAACTGTTCTTATCATGCACACAAATGCACTGTCGTTCGTGATTTGCAAGTTCTTGTTCCTGTGGTACTTTATCAAAGCATCGGAAGTGCCGAACCATACTACGTCGGCATTTTCGGGGAAGATAGTTTCCACTACCGATTCGCGCATTTGTCCGAAAGCGGAAGTTTCGCGCACATAACTTCCGTCGTAATCGAAACGTATTATGCCGCATTCGCGTTCGTAGGCATCAGCCAACGAGCAGTTGTACCATATATTTCCGTTCGAATCCTCGCGGATAATCCCAAACACAGATGAACAGTCGGTGCCAATGCAGAAGCATGTAGTGTCCTTGGCGAACTTTTCCTGCTTCTTGTCGTAGCGGTAAAGTCCCAGCGATGTTGAGAATACTGGTCCAAGTCGTGTTGTCGAGTATACATCCACCCAGTCGAAGTCGGGTGGCAGTCCGTCCGATGCTCCATAACTCGAAACCATAGCATCGAGGTTAAGCGAATCGCCTATCGAAAACCTATATAGTCCGTCTCGGTCGGTGCCAAGCCATACATTGCCGTCGGTGTCGGTTGCTATGGTACGTACGGTATGTGTCATGTTCTTCAAGTTGCCGATTTTCTCGATTTTCCCTTCCGATATGGTTGTGAATATGATTCCCGAATGTCCGCCAAGCAGTACATATTCGTCTTCTCCAATAGTTATGGGCATCATTGAGATTAACGAGCCATCCATAACCTTTTCGGCATTTCCTTCCTCAATGTCGAAAAGTCCTCCCGATGTCACAGCATACAAATGGTTGTCGTAAATGCATAGTTGCCAGCAGTTTTCGTAAACGCCCCTGATACTTCGGAATCCGTACATCACGCCTCCTGGTGTTTCCAGCCGGTAATGCTTGAACAGACCTACTGTAGTTCCTACATATAGTGTTTCATTGAAGCGTATGACCGAAAGCACTGCGCCCCTTAGTCCGCTTGAAGCATTGAAAATCGAAAGTCCGGAGTTGGTTTCAAGAAGACTGATTCCGTTTTCGGTGGCAATCCAGATTTTGTTCTGGTTGTCAATGTATAGGTCGTTTATTGAATTGTCTTTCAGTCCGTTGGATGTGTTAGCCATGAATCGTGCCTTTCCTTCTTCATCAAACGCCACTATGCCACCTAACTTTGTTCCTACGACAAATGTTCCGTCGCGGAGAACTGCCATTTTCGAATATTCGTTTTTGTTTATGTATCTGTTGAACTCCGTGTGAAAATATTTCAGTCCATTGGCTTTGGAATATGAGAAGAAGCATGTCCTTTGTCCGTCGCGCACAATAATATGGTCGTCCTTTGCCATTATAAGGTCGGCGACATCGATGGAATCGACTGCCGTGCAAAGTTCGTCGGTTTCAAGTTTCCCGTGGTTGAGACGTTGTAGCGGTGAAAATCTTTTTTGCACGTATGCCGAACCGTTCAGTTCGATTAGGCGGAATGGCTTGTTGTCGATTATTTTCTTTACAGTGGAGTTGGCGTACATGAAAAGTTTGTCGCTTGATGCAAAGTAAACGGCATCGCTGCATGTTACAACCTTGACGATCTGTCCGAATGTGCAGTCGAGGTTGTTTGAATATTCCTCCAAACTTAGGTGTCCGTCCTTGTAGACAACCTTTCCGAATGTATTGTAGCCGCCGTAGAAAATGTCGTTGTTTTCGTTTACTGCTATTTTGGGACGCCCTGGTACCTTTACAATGGTCCAGTGCTCGCCATCGTATTCCATAACGCCATTGGTATTTCCGAAATACATAAGCGAGTTCTTGTCCTGCACCACGCAGAAATTCTGGCTTTCCTGGCGATAGTCGGCCGGACCAAAGTTTTTTATCTGGGGTATACCGTATTCATCAGATTGTGCGAATGCTGTCACGAATGCCAGCACAAAAAACACAATAACAAAAAATTTTCTTCTCATATTAGTAACGACTTGGCAGTTCAACATAGAAGCAGGAACCTTCGCCTACTTCCGATTCAACGCTAATTTTTCCATGAAGTATATCGATGTACGACTTGACTATTGCAAGTCCAAGTCCCGAACCTTTTGTTGCGAGTTCCACATTCTTTGTCTGGTAGAACCTGTCGAAAATGTTGTTTATGTCTTCCTTTGATATTCCAACGCCATTGTCGCGGACAGTGATGCAAACCTTTTCGTTGTCAACGCTGTAGTCGATTTCCACCTTTCCGTTTTTGGTAAACTTTATGGCGTTGTTCATGAGGTTGATGATTATCTGTCTCAACTTTACATTGTCGGAAATGATAAGCACTTCTTCGTGTTTCTGTGCAAGGTTTACAATCTGGACATTGTTTTCAGCTATCAGTCGGTCCGATTGCATTGATGCACAAATGTCGGTTATAATCTTCTTCAGACCGAAAATTTCAGATTTCGCCTGTACCGTACCTGCTTCGAGTTTCGACATCTCAATAATGTCCGAAAGTACATTGTGCAGTTGGTTCGATGAGTCGAGGATTATTTTTAGGTATTCCTGCTTTTCGGGATCTTTTTCGTTTTCGAGCAGCAGGTCGGTAAAACCTATTATTCCGTTCATCGGGGTACGAAGTTCGTGTGAAAGATTGCTTAGGAATACCGACTGAAGTTTTTCGCTTTCTTCGGCTTTTTTCAGCGCTGTGTTAAGTTCCCTTATGGTGCGGTTTCTGTCGGTTACATCGGAAACTACCATCAAGGCATCGTTTTCGATTGGCGAGAATCTAAGTTCAAACTCGTATGGTATTCCACCGATTGCGACTTCAACATTTTTATTTTCGCTACTTTCACCTTCGATTATTCGGGCAACGCATTGCCTTATAATCATGTCGTATTCCTTGCGCGTCATGTAGCTTATGAACCTTTCGGTAAACTCGTTTTCGCTCTTGGAATATTCAAAAAACGGGAACTTTTCACCCACAAATACATCCTTTATCTCAGCATTTGCCCCGAAAATCACGGTCACATCTTTCGACATCTTCTTGAAATGAGCCTTTTGCAAGTCCATGTCCTGTATTCTCTTGCGGTAGCCGAGCATTTGGTTCTCGTAAATTTTTCTGGAAGTAATGTCAAGAATCACAGCCTGATACATGTCGGATGATATGGCGCTCGAGTACATTTCGACAACCTTTACCGTTCCATCTCCGCATTTTAGTTCACGCTCGGCGTTTATTATTTCACCTTCATCCACATGAGTATAATCTAACGGCTTGCTGGAAACGCTGTTAGCCGTAAAAAGCGCAACGATGTTCTTGCCAAGAATTTCGCGCGGAGGCATTTTTATCATTTCGCAGAAGCGGTCGCTGACATCTATTATGTTGCCGTGTTTGTCGCCGATAAGCACACCGCATGGCGACTGCTCGACAATGAACTTGTAGCGGGACACGGCATCACGCATTAATGAGTTTGATTTCCGCACATTTTTCGGAGTGAAGTAGCATAGCGAATTTTCCTTGTCGATATCGTAGATGTGCATTTCAAGGACAACCCTATTGTCTTCGGATATTACCTCGTAGTCGAAAATCTCCTCCTTGCGGTTGGGCGCGGTCACTACAATGCTACGTTTTTTCCGCTTGGTAACTTTTAGTATGTCGGTTATATGTCGTCCGCGGATGTCGTTGTTTATTTTTAGCAGCGAGTATGCTCTGCTGTTTACCTTTACGATTTCTCCGTTTTGCATTTGGATTATTCCGCAAAGCGAGTTTTCGAACAATGCCAGGTTGTTGCGGTATTCTATGCTAAGGTTGTCCATTATCTGCTGTATCTCACGCCTGTTTTCCATTACAATGGCGATGTGCCTTGCATCGTTTGATGTGGCATAGAAAACTTTGGCGGTGAACGGTATGTCGCCCCAAATTGTATTCTGGGCAAGAAACAGGTATTCGCTTACGCCGTCTTCGTTGCACAAATTGCCGATGTTGCGTTCTGTTTCATGCTTGCTGAACTTGCCAAGCGAAAAGAGGGACTTGCTGAGGTATGATTTGTAGTTCCAGCCCCACATCTTGACGGCGGCGTTGTTAATGTCGCAAATATCGCCTTCGGGAGTTACAAGCAGACATAGTTCCGACAATGCATCAAGTGTTTCACGGAAAGGACGTATGGTATTGTTTGCTTTTTCTTCGATGTTATCCTTTTCGTTTACAGGAGTTACTATCGTTACGCAAAATTTTTGGTCTTCGAAATCTATTATCGAGAAATATGCTGTTACGCTGATATATTCTTCGTTTTTTTTCATCAACGAAAAGCCGATCTGCTGTGTTTGCATTTCGGTGCGGAAAAGTTTGTCAATCAACGATTTGATTTTTTTGCGGTCTTTCGGCTCAATGTAGTTCTCGATGTACAAACTTGGCAGTTCTTCTATGTCGTCAAGTCCAATGATTTGTCGCATTGCTGAATTTTCGTACATCAATATGGTGTTGCTGTCGCATATCAATACTCCCGACTTTATGTTTCCGTACAGTTGGTTCACTGTATTCCAGAACAAAGCGTTGCCTTGCTTTTGCCGACCATACGAATCGCGGTACTTCATAATTCCTACATATCTCGTCTGACCTTTTTCTTCAATCCTTATCATTGATTCCATAAGGTTGAGGTACGAACCGGTTTTTGTGCGCAGGCACAGGGGTTTGTCGATAATGTAGTCGTTGTTGGCGAACATTGACAGCAGGTCGGATTTGAGAATCAAGTATTTGCCAGTATTTATCTCCGACATTATTTCTGCTTCTGATGAATAACCGAGCATTTCGGCGAATTTTATATTTACGCTAATAAACTTTCCGTTCGAATCCAGTTGGTATTCAGGAACAAGCATATCGGTTCCGAGTTTATTTTCGACAATAAGCTTGTTGCGCTCAATGTTATGCTTTATAATTTGCCTGTTATGTTCGTCAATCTGTAGCTGAATCGTATCCATACCTGAATATTATGCAGTGGCAAAATTAAGATATTATTCGACACGGCAACCAATGAATACAGTAAAATGGCGCAAAATAAATTTATTGTTATTTCACCCATGCTGTTGATAAAAATGGGAATTCGCACTTCTTTTTGATGGACGCTACGGAAAAACTTCACTACATTTGCACAAATCAAACTTTAAGGACATGACACTAATTAAATCAATATCAGGTATCCGCGGAACTATTGGCGGACAAATTTCAGAAAACTTAACCCCAATTGACATAGTAAAGTTTACTACTGCATACGGTATCTGGAACCGCAAGCAAAATCTAGGCAGCAACAAGATTGTTGTCGGTCGCGATGCTCGCCTTTCAGGTCAGATGGTGGAGAACATTGTAGTTTCGACATTGGTTTCGCTCGGTTTCGAGGTCGTAAACATAGGAATGGCAACCACGCCTACCACCGAAATGGCTGTAATAATGGAAAAAGCCGACGGTGGAATCATAATCACCGCCAGCCATAACCCCAAGCAGTGGAATGCACTGAAACTCCTCAACTGCCACGGTGAATTTCTTACCGACAAGGAAGGCAAGGATGTGCTTGCAATTGCCGAATCGGAAGATTTTACATACAACGACATAGACCACATAGGCAAGGAAACAAAGATTGCAAACTACGAGGACAAGCACATCGACATGGTTTTGAAGATGAAGGTTCTCAACCTTGATGCAATCAAATCTGCTAATTTCAAGGTTGTAATCGACTGCGTTAATTCCGTTGGTGGAATCGTATTGCCAAAACTCTTGAAGAAACTTGGCGTGAACAACATTGTGGAACTGAACTGCGAAGCAAACGGACATTTTGCGCATACGCCAGAACCTATACCTGAGAATCTCACACAGATTGCCTCGGAAATGCCAAAGCAGAATGCGAATGTTGGTTTTGTAGTTGACCCCGATGTCGATAGACTTGCAATCATTTGCGAGGATGGACAGATGTTTGGCGAGGAATACACTTTGGTTTCGGTTGCCGACTATATTTTGTCGAAAACTCCTGGCAATACTGTTTCCAACATGTCATCTACCCGTGCCTTGCGCGATGTAACCGAAAAGTATGGTTGTGCGTACAATGCAGCCGCAGTAGGCGAGGTCAATGTAGTCACAAAGATGAAGGAAACAAACGCTGTAATAGGTGGCGAAGGCAATGGCGGAGTAATTTATCCCGAGGTACATTATGGTCGCGATGCACTTGTAGGAATTGCATTGTTCCTATCACTTATGGCTGAAAAGAAAATGAAGGTTAGCGAATTGCGCCGTACTTTCCCTGAATATTCAATCTCGAAGAACAAAATCCAGTTAAACGAAAAAATCAATGTTGACAATATTTTGAAGACTATGGCAGCAAAATATGCTGGAAATCCAGTGTCAACGATTGATGGTGTAAAGATTGAATTCCCCGAAACAAAGGAATGGGTACACCTGCGCAAATCCAACACTGAACCGATAATCCGCATCTACTCCGAAAGTAACACTATCGACAAAGCCGATGCGTTGGCAAAAAGGATAATGAAGGAAATAGAGGCAATTTACAATTAAAATTTATAATGGATAATTGATAATACGTTGTCTTTATTTAAAACAAAAAAAGTTCCGCCAATCGGCGGAACTTTTTTATTCTCTAAAATGTCTCGTCCTAAAATAGCGTTACAATAAAAATAGTAACGAAATGGAAAATAAAGAAAGTAAGTATGTTAGGCGTACACAAAAGGACTACACTATGTCCTTTAAAATGTCAGTTGTACGCGAGTATGAAGAGACGCATGT
>JAGCDJ010000047.1 GCA_017651185.1 Bacteroidales bacterium
CGGTGGTTCTCGGCATCGGTAAGCACAAAGGAACTGTTCGTTCCCACCCTGCTCGCCACCATAGCCATCTGCGCAATGTTCTTCCCGATGACCAAGATTATCAACGGACCTCTTGGCGACTTCGTGAAACTCTTCCCGTGGACAATCTCGTTCGCACTGCTTATTTCGCTTCTTTATGCCGTGTGGATTACTCCATACTTGTGTACCAAATTCATACGGAAGAAGGACGACAATGTGAACGCATTCGAAAGAGCGCAAAACAAGTTTTTCGACCTTTTGCAAAACTCGTTTGAAAAACTGCTGAACCTTTGCTTCCGCTTCCCCAAGACAGTGATTCTCATATTCTTCGTGACATTTGCTATCGGTATTTTCCTGTTTACCAGAATGAACATACAGATGCTTCCGAAGGCCGACCGCGACTGCTTTGCCGTCGAAATCCATCTTACCGAAGGCAGCAGTCTGACTCAAACCGCCGAAGTGGTTGACAGCTTGCAAAGAATCCTCAATGCCGACAGTCGCGTAAAAGCTGTAACATCGTTTGTAGGCTGCGCATCGCCACGATTCCATGCCACATACGCCCCGCAGATGGGAAAGAAAAGCTACGCACAGTTCATCGTGAACACCATAAGCGAAAAGGCAACTCTCGAAATTCTTAAGGAATACGGAGAAAAATACGAGAACTATTTCCCGAATGCGTATGTACGCTTCAAGCAGATGGACTATCAGGCAGTGAAAAATCCTATCGAGGTGCGCTTCCGTGGCGACAACCTGCAGCAGATGGAAGCCTTGGCGGATACGCTGAAAGCCTACATGAACACCTTGCCCGAAGTTACCTGGGTGCATTCCGACTACGACGAATCTACCCCTAATGTAAAAATCCGCCTCAAACCCGACGAAGCATCGCAACTCGGTATAACCCAGAGCATGCTTTCGATATTCCTGTCGGGAGCACTGGGAGGGCAAACGCTTACATCGGTATGGGAAGGCGACTACAAGATTCCCGTGGTGCTTTATTCGCAGGTTTCCGACACCAGCAAAATTCGGACGCTTGAAAATATGCTTGTCCCCACAGCAATGCCAAGTGTGTGGGTGCCTCTTCGTCAGGTTGCCGAAATAGAACCCGAATGGCGAAAGTCGTCGATTACACGCTACAACAGCATTCGCACCATAACCGTTGGTTGCGACCTAAAATACGGATGCAGTCAGCCTGTAAGCATGAAGCAAGTTACCAAATTTGTCGATAACAACATAAAGCCTACTATGCCCGAAGGCATAAAAGTTGAATATGGAGGACTTACAGGAGCCAACAACTCAATGATTCCGCAGATTGTAGTTTCAATTATTGCTGCCGTGCTAGTGTTATTCATCTTCCTGCTCTACCATTTTGCAAAAATCGATATGGCTGTGCTTTCAATTGCATCGAGTTTGATATGCATATTCGGTGCGTTTACTGGACTTTGGATGTTCGGACTCGACTTCAGCATTACGGCAGTGCTTGGAATTGTGAGCCTTATAGGTGTAATTGTGCGTAATGCAATCATCATGTTTGAATATGCCGAATCGCTTCGCCGCGATGGGCACAAGACAGCCAAGGAAGCCGCCTACGAAGCCGGCAAGCGCCGTATGCGACCGATTTTCCTCACCTCGGCAACAACAGCCCTTGGCGTTATCCCTATGATAATAGCAGCAACTTCGCTGTGGATGCCTATGGGCGTGGTCATCTGCTTCGGCACAATTTTCTCGTTACCACTGATAGTAACCGTACTTCCAGTGGCATACTGGCAAATCTACAAACGCAAAGGAGAATGAAACGATTGACCGCCATATTATCCGCATTGTTGTTCTGCCTCACTATGTTGGCACAAAATGAGTTCACGACAACCGCCACCGACAATACCAAAGTGGCTGTGCAATACCTTTCGCTTGATGAGTGCAAACGCCTCGCCATCGAAAACAACGCCAAGATAAAGAACGCTGAACTCGACATAAAGGCGACTGAACTTACCAAAAAAGGTGTTTTCACAAAATATTTCCCGCAGGTAAGCATTAAGGGTGGAGCGTTCAAGGCAACCGACCCGTTGCTCGATATGGACATGAACAATGTTGACATAGATTTTGGCAACCTGGCGATGAACAATGTATTCACAACACTTTACAATGTTTATGGTCCATATCTAAATGGCGAAATAAATGTAAAAGGCCTCGACGATGGAATTGTTGGCGGAGTAATGGCTGTGCAACCTGTTTTTGTAGGCGGACGAATTGTAAACGGCAACAAATTGGCGGGACTTGGCGTTGAAGCGGCAAAGTTGCAGACCGAAATCGCTCGCGACGAAGCCGATCTAAAGACCGTGGAACTTTATTGGACAATCATTTCGTTGCAGGAAAAGAAAAAGATTATCGCTTCTGTAAACCAGCTTCTCGACACGCTTTACCGCGATGCATCTGGCGCTGTAAATGCAGGCGTAATCCACAAGAACGATATGCTGAAAGTGACCTTGAAGCAGTCGGAGATGAAGTCGAACGAAATGAAGCTAAATAACGGCATCCGTCTTGCAAAATCGGCTTTGTGCCAGCACATTGGAATTCCATACGATGAAAACTTGGTGCTTTCCGACAGCATAGGCGAAATCCCTAATCCAAACATCTACCATGTCAACCACACAGAAGCAGTCAAAGGTCGTATTGAGTATCAATTACTAGACCTGAGTACCGATGCCGAACGACTGAAAAAGAAATTGATTGTTGGTGAGGCATTACCGCAAATTGCCGTAGGTGCAGGTTATACTTGCAACACGCTCATGGACAAGTTCAAGACCAACGGACTGGTTTTCGCAACTCTTTCGATTCCAATTTCAGACTGGTGGGAAAAATCCTATGAAATAAAGAAACAGGAACTCAACTGCACCAAAGCCGAAAACCAACGCCGTGACCTTGACGAGCAGATGCTCCTGCAGATGCAAATGGCTTGGAACGATCTCAGCGAATCGTATGCACAAGTGCTTTTGTCACAACAAACTGCCGAAACCGCCACTGAAAACCTAAACCTCAGCACCGACAACTACAACGCTGGAATGGTAAGCATGTCGGAAGTGCTCGAGGCGCAAGCCCTGTTGCAGCAGGCACATAGTCAACTTGCAGATGACATGGTGGACTATATGATAAAACTGACGAAATACAAGCAATTGACGAGACAGTAGTTATTTTTTCTTCTTCTGGTTTTCAATTATCTTGAAAAGGTATTTTTCAAAATTTTCAGCAGGCGAAGGCGCTGGCGACATCAAAAGCATACCTTGTGGGTCAATCAGGTAGTAGGTAGGATATGCTCGCACCTTGTAGTCAGAAATTACCTTGCCATTTATTTCGGAGAATAGGAATGTCCAGTTTAGTGAATGCTCTGCAATGAATTTCTTCGCTTTTTCCTTGTCGGCATCGGTAAGTATAGTTACAAAAATGCAAAGACCTTTGTAGCGGTTGTAAACTCGCTTCAGAACATCGAATTCTGCTGCCGACGAGTATGTCTGCGTGTTGGCAAATTGCAAGTATAGGTATTTGCCACGGAAATCGTCAAGCGTCATCATGTTTCCCATTGTATCGGGCAGCTCGAAAGGCAATGCTACAGTGCCTTTTGCCATTGTAAGCGAATTGTCGGCGATATTTTGAGCAATCTGCTGATGAATAGGATATTCGGTGGTAATGTATAACGAGTCAAGGGTCAGCAGCAATGGCAACCATTGCAGGTTGTCGTTGGCAAATGCATCGTTAAGTCCCTTTAGCATGACAAGTTCGCGGAACTGCTTGCGCTTGTGCTTTGGGTTAGAACCTATAAGTTTATGTAGCAACGAGATGCTATGTCCGTATGTAATAACTCGATATAGGTCAGCACCGCCCGGCGAAACAAGGTAGTTGTCGAAATAGTTGTGGTAAATCGAATTGAAAAGGTCCATGTATGCCGGATTATCGTACAAAATGTCCTTGTTCGAGTAGTACGAATAAACCAATGCCGATTCGTATTCGCGCTTTGTGACCATTTCCTTGAGGGCTGCTATCCTGTAGCGACGGTACTGTTGGAAATATTGGTTGTCGTACTTTTTGTAACGCGCATTAATATTATTTATAAATGTATCTACATCCGTCTTTAATCCTTTGATGTACAATTCGTCCATCTTCAGATCGTAGTAGCGATTGAAATAGTAGTCAAAGTCCATTATAAGGTAGTTGAGGTCACTTTCCTTCATGCCCTTTATTCCTAGTTGCATTTCGGTTGGTTCGAAATAGGAATTAAAAAGTTCTCCATCGGTCCTTTCGACATACTCCGGCAGCATAATTTCGTAGTTGCCATTGGGTTCTGCATAAAAATACACATAATACACGCCAAATTCGGCAAAAATATATGTAATCCTATCTATTCCGAAATTTGCCTCGAATTTCCCTTCTTCATCTATTTTCAAGCGGAAAACCTCTTCCTTCATGTATGTAATTCTATCCTGGTAGCGATAGAATATAAGTTCGCTGTTTGCATATTCCTTAGCAGTACCGAACACATGTGTCGCATGCACATTAGATGCCGTCATGCATATCAACAAAAGCGAACCAAGCAGAATATTTTTTAAGTATTCAAGCATAATATCAGTTTTTTATGACTGCAAATATAGAATTTTTGTTTAACAGCCCAAACCACAGAGAGGCAAACTTATGAAACATCGTATGTTGAAGGGTGTACCACGAATAACTAGAAACCAAGATTTTTCCATTAACATCGGTTGTTAAAAAATAGGTATTCGAAATCCTGCTATACAACATTTTGTTTCTAACTTTTACATATTTTTGCAATAGTCGGAAGACTATTTTTTACGATGTAACTCAAACTGCTAACATTTAAAATATTACGATTTATGATTTATTCACACGAAGTGCAGCACATGTGCTGCGTGAAAAAAGGTCCGAACCACGGTCCGGCTCCCATTCCCGAAGAAGGCAAATGGGTAAAGGTCAAGGAAGTAAAGGACATATCAGGTTTGACACACGGCATCGGCTGGTGTGCACCACAGCAAGGTGCCTGCAAACTCACACTTAATGTAAAGGATGGTATTATCGAGGAAGCATTGGTTGAAACTATCGGATGCTCGGGAATGACCCACTCGGCAGCTATGGCTGGTGAAATCCTTGTTGGAAAGACTTTGCTCGAGGCACTCAATACCGACCTTGTTTGCGATGCTATCAACACCGCAATGCGTGAACTTTTCCTACAGATTGTTTACGGACGTACTCAGTCGGCATTCTCCGAAGGAGGACTTGTAATTGGTGCTGGTCTCGAGGATTTGGGCAAAGGCCTTCGTTCGCAGATTGCAACTATGTTTGCAACAAAGGAAAAAGGTGTCCGCTACCTCGAAATGGCAGAAGGTTATGTAACAAAGATTGCTCTCGACGAAGATGATGAAGTTTGCGGTTACGAATTTGTTCGCCTCGGCGTTATGATGGACCTCATTAAGAAAGGTACCGATGCAAACGAAGCTCTCAAGAAGGCAACTGCTAGTTATGGTCGTTTCTCAAAGGAACAGGGCGCAGTAAAATTCATTGATCCGAGAATCGAATAGCAATTAACAATGGACAATGTATAATGGACAATAATGGGAATATAGGTTATCAGCGAAAGGAAAATGTAATCCTTAACAAGAGCAAAGCATTTGCTGTCAACATTGTACGCTTATGCCAATCTTTGCAAAGTGAGAAACATGAGTACATTTTGTCCAAGCAAATATTAAAAAGTGGAACCAGCATCGGAGCAAATGCTAAAGAAGCAATAAAAGGCTCAAGCAATAAAGATTTTGGCAATAAGATGACTATTGCGCTAAAAGAAGCTGGAGAAACTGAATACTGGCTTGAAATTTTGTTTGAAACAGATTATATTTGTAAAGAACAATTTGATTCCCTGATAAATGATTGTCGTGAGTTAATCAAAATTCTAACATCAATCATTAATACTATTAAAAAATCAATATGCAATGATTAGTAAAGCATAAAAACTCACCAATATCATCAATTGTCAATTGTCAATTATCCATTATCAATTCAAATTATCCATTATCAATTATTAATTATCAATTTCAAAATTATGATACGAGATATAAAATTTGAAAGTCAAGAACGCCGCATGGAGAATATTACCAAGGTTCTCAATTCATACGGCATAGCTTCAATTGAAGAAGCAAATAAGATATGCGACCAGTACGGAATCGACCCATACCTAGAGTGTGAACAGACACAGAACATTTGCTTTGAGAACGCAAAGTGGGCTTACGTTGTTGGTGCTGCGATAGCAATTAAGAAAGGCTGCAAGACAGCTGCCGAAGCTGCTGAGGCAATAGGAGAAGGTCTGCAGGCATTCTGCATAAAAGGTTCTGTAGCCGACGACCGCAAGGTTGGTCGTGGACATGGTAACTTGGCAGCCCGTCTGCTGAGCGAAGAAACCCAGTGCTTTGCCTTCTTGGCAGGTCATGAGTCGTTTGCAGCCGCCGAAGGTGCAATAAAGATTGCCGAAATGGCAAACAAGGTACGCAAGAATCCGCTCCGCGTTATCCTCAACGGACTTGGAAAGGATGCTGCAATGATAATTTCGCGCATCAACGGTTTCACATACGTGCAGACCGAGTTCGACTACTACACTGGCGAACTGAAGGAAGTACGTCGCAAGGCATATTCCAATGGACCACGTGCAAAAGTCAACTGCTATGGCGCCGATGATGTTCGCGAAGGTGTTGCAATAATGTGGAAAGAAGACGTTGATGTATCAATTACTGGTAACTCAACCAACCCGACTCGTTTCCAGCACCCTGTTGCAGGAACATACAAGAAGGAAAGGATACTTGCTGGCAAGAAATATTTCTCGGTAGCTTCGGGCGGAGGAACAGGTCGTACACTTCATCCCGACAACATGGCAGCAGGTCCTGCTTCATACGGTATGACCGACACTATGGGACGTATGCACTCCGATGCTCAGTTTGCAGGATCATCGTCAGTTCCGGCACATGTCGAGATGATGGGATTCCTCGGTATGGGCAATAACCCGATGGTTGGCGCAACCGTTGCGGTAGCAGTATCAGTGGAGGAAGCAATGAAGAAGTAACCGGATGAACATTCCAAAATAACAAAAGGGAATCTTTTGGATTCCCTTTTATTTTAAATGTCGAACTAGAATATTTCACATAATATGTATGTGCGAAATCGGGAACAAAGATATATCCATTTTTCTATACATACAAGCAAAAAATTACATTTTTAATGCGAAAATTGCACTTCAATCCAATATAAATCGCAGAATATATAAATTTTATACCAATTCAAACCATTGAAAAAGAAATATATTTGTGATTTTGCACAAAAACATTAAAAAATCAAAAATTGCGATTAGCACATTGATTATCAGCAATATATTATCAGCAAAAATTTCAACTAAACTGACTTGTTAAAAAGAAAGCGAGTACTATAATTTACAGCACTCGCTTTCGACAAATAGTTTTCAGCGTCTTATTTCTTCAACAGGAATGTAAAATCTGCGGTCGGTTCGATTTCGCGGGTTTCTTCGCCATACTTGAAAAGACGTAAGTTGCGCTGCCCGATGATTTTCATCTTGTCGCCTTCGACAACAAACATGCAGCCCTCGCGAAGTCCAGCAACATAAACCTCACGGTTTACCTCGATGAACTCTAAAATTCTGTCTTCACGTGATTCGCCTCCGTGACCTTCGACCTTCTTGTCGAGGTAGTGAGGGTTAATCTGGAACGGAATGAGGTTCAATGCATCGAATCCCAATGGGTCGATGATTGGCATGTCGTTGGTTGTCATAAGTGTAGGGCATGTTACATTTGAACCAGCGCTCCATCCAATGTAAGGAGTTCCGCTAAGAACTTTCTTGCGTATCGGTTCAATAAGCTTGTTTGCATGCATGTCGTGAAGAAGTTTCCATGTGTTTCCGCCACCAATGACTATGCAATCGGCATCTTCTACTGCCTTAACTGGGTCATCGAAATGATGGATAGAAACGATGTCGTGGCCCACTTCGTTGAAGCGGTTCTTCACCTTTTTCTCGTAGTCGTCCCATGTTACTGTAACACCTGCGTAAGGGATAAACAGGCATTTCACGCACTTTTCACCGAGAAAGTCGTGGATGTTGTGCTTCGGGTAGTCAAGATATGCTTCTCCGGCATTCGTTGAGTTGCTAATTAATAATAGTCTCATAGTTATTTTATTTTTGTTTATCAGTCTTGCTGTCTAACGGTCTTTGTTGTCTGTCCGACAGGTCTTCTGTTAGACCGTAAGACTTTTGCCTTTTAATATCTATAGTGGTCTGCTTTGAATGGTCCTTCTACTGGTACTCCGATATAGTCGGCCTGCTTTTGTGTGAGTTTTGTGAGCTTAACGCCAAGCTGGTCGAGGTGGAGACGGGCAACTTCTTCATCCAAGTACTTCGGCAAACGGTAAACGTCAACCTTGTAGTTGTTCTTCCAGAGGTCGAGCTGAGCCAAAGTCTGGTTTGAGAACGAGTTGCTCATTACAAAAGATGAGTGACCTGTTGCGCAACCGAGGTTTACGAGACGGCCTTCAGCAAGCAGGAAAATTGAATTTCCAGTTGGGAAAGTGTACTTGTCAACCTGTGGCTTGATGTTGGTCTTTACAACGCCTGGGCAATTTTCGAGGCGGTCAACCTGAATTTCGTTATCGAAGTGACCAATGTTGCAAACTATTGCCTGGTCTTTCATCTGTTTCATGTGTTCGAGAGTAACTACATCGCAGTTGCCAGTTGTTGTAACGAAAATGTTACCTTCCTTAACGGCTTCTTCCATTGTTGTCACTTCGTATCCTTCCATTGCTGCCTGCAGTGCGCATATAGGGTCAATTTCGGTAATAAGAACCCTTGCACCGTAGGTGTGCATCGAGCGGGCGCAACCCTTTCCAACATCACCGTAACCGAGAACAACAACAGTCTTTCCTGCTATCATCACATCGGTAGCACGCTTGATACCATCTGCCAACGATTCGCGGCATCCGTAGAGGTTATCGAATTTCGACTTTGTAACCGAGTCGTTAACGTTAATTGCAGGTATCAAAAGTTCTCCCTTTGCCATCATTTGATACAAACGGTGAACACCAGTGGTTGTTTCTTCCGAAACGCCCTTGAGTTCGGCAATTGTACGGTGCCATTTCTGGTTGTCGGCAACCAGCATTGCCTTCAATGTTTCCTGAATTGCCTTTTCTTCGTGGCATGATGGAACAAAATCCAAAGTCTTTGCATCGTTTTCGGCAGCATAACCTTTGTGAACCAACAAAGTAGCATCGCCACCATCGTCAACTATCAGGTTCGGTCCGAGTCCGCCAGGGAACGACAATGCCTGCAATGTGCACCACCAGTATTCTTCAAGGGTTTCGCCCTTCCATGCGAAAACAGGAACACCTGCCTTTGCTATTGCTGCTGCTGCATGGTCTTGGGTTGAGAATATGTTGCAGCTTGCCCAACGTACATCTGCACCAAGTTCAACCAAAGTTTCGATAAGTACGGCAGTCTGTATAGTCATGTGCAACGAGCCTGAAATTCTTGCGCCTTTCAATGGTTTTTCTGCTGCGTATTTGCGGCGTATGCTCATCAATCCTGGCATTTCCTTTTCTGCCATTTCAATTTCCTTGCGTCCCCATTCTGCTAGAGACATGTCGGCTACCTTGTAAGGTAATTTTGTGATTATTTCTTCCATCGTTATGATAAATTTCTTTTTTGGACTTGCAAAGATAGCAAAAAAATCCGATGCTTCTCTTTCAATAAAAGTTTGTCATAAAAAAAATACTTGTGCAACTAATAAAAAACCGAATGTACCAGTTACGATGCATTCGGTTTTTGTATGTTTCGCAGATTTGTATAACTTCTGAAAGTTATTACAATCTGCTATTTGGGGAATGTTAATCGCCCATATTCAGGATGTGCAATTGCATATTCTGCTTCACATCTTGGAGAACAAAAACCACGTTGAGACCATAGCCACGGTCTATATACAACTGGTTTTTCCCTACACCAACAACATTTTACTTCATCACTCATTTTCTTTTTCGCCGGTTATATCCCATCGACCCGTCGGTTTTAAATAAAAAAAAATAAAGTATAAAAATCAATTTTAAAAATACGAATAAAGCACTTTAACCAAACAATCAATGTAAATAATAAATTTCCACAATTTGTGGAATATTTTTACACAGAATACCTGACCCGTGAAACCCCGATGGGGTAAAAGTATGGTTTTAGTTAGGTTTATTAATATGTATGCCCTATGGGCAAGGGTACAGACATATATATGCATGGTGCTACCTCGTTAGAGGTTGCATATCAATAAAAAACAACAAATAACGGAATAACCCCAGAGGGGTTTCACTTTGGTTTAGAAAATTATAATTGATTATCTGCAATTACCATATAATAATGAACAGGCAGGAGATTTCGGACAGGTTAATTCACACAGCTCCCCATTCAGTATCGCTGGTTCATTATACCTTCCGAAATGACTACTGGGAGTCATTCCACAACCTTCAGCTCACGCAGCGAAGCAAGTGAAGCTGAACGAACCGACTAAGGTACATGTAGTGTGAGTTCGCTTGTGCGGAGCCGAAGTCCACGCAGCGAAGCAAGTAATCTCCTTTTTATGAAAATTGCGAATAATCATTAAATTACATCTATCAAGTAGTTATTTTTTCTGATTCCGATTTTCTCTCCTCAAAATGCTTCGCATAACACTCGAAGAAATTGTAGTCCAATGCCTCCGAGATTTCAAGCAGCAGTTTTGTCAATCCACTCGCGTTGGAAAACCTTGTACATGTTAAAGCGCGTACAGTTGACCTGCTTTGCCAACCACGATGCCTTCCTGCCTTGCTCATCGAGCTTGGCGCGTATAAGTTTCCCTATGTGAATTTGTTCTGCCATCCTATTCCCCGACGGACCTGCAAAACAAAAAAGGCGTTGAACCGTTTTTATTTTGCGATTACCGCCCAATCAGCCGACCAAAGCATAGCAAACAATAAACGCAAACGGTTCACGCCAAAAGCGCGAACATTGCGGATTAGAATTGTTTGCATTAAAAAATTTTGGTCGTTATTGTGCAAACGACAAATCCGTCAAATTCAATATGTTATATTTCAAAAAGTGAAAGGCGATTTCTCACCTTCCACTATATATTTTTCCTATTTCACAGGAATGTTCTTCAGTACATCAAGCAGATGCCTGTACCACATGTCCACGGTCTTGATTTCGACCTTCTCGTCGGGAGTATGAACACCGCGGAGAGTTGGTCCGAACGAAACCATGTCGAGGTTCGGATACTTCTCGAGGAACAAACCGCATTCCAGGCCTGCGTGAATTGCACGAACAATCGGAGTCTTTCCAAACAGCCTTTCGTAAGATGCAACCACAATCTTCAGTATTTCCGAATCGGTGTTAGGTGCCCAACCTGGGTATCCGTCGCCCGACTCAACCTTTGCGCCTGCAAGCAGGAACACATTGCGTACCATTGTGTTGATGTCTTCCTTGCCTGATTCGAGCGAACTGCGCTGACTAGTTGTAACCTGAATCTTGTCATCGAAGAACTTAACCGATGCAAGGTTGGTGGATGTCTCAACCAAACCCTTGATTGCAGGGCTCCAAGCATGTACTCCGTGAGGACAAGCCGAAACTGCCATAACAAGGTTGCGCTGAGTTTCCTCGTCGATTACGAAAGCCGGCAAAGCCACTTCGTTAAGCTCCATATTGATGTTCGGCTCAGTTATCTTTATTTCCTTGATGATGTCTTCCTTGAACTTTGCAAATTCCTTTCTTACATCTTCGGCATAATCTGCCTTAACGGTAAATGTAAATTCTGCCTCACGTGGAATGGCGTTGCGCTTGTTGCCACCGTCGAAGTGAGCAAGACGAGCAAAATACTTGCTTGTAATCTTCTGCAAGAAACGGTTTGCAATCTTGTTGGAGTTGCCAAGTCCCTTGTTGATTTCGTCGCCGCTATGTCCACCTGCAAGTCCGTTAATCAGGAACATATATGCAACGTGGTGCTCGGGAACTGCTTCCTTCTTGTATGCGAAATCTGCAACAGTATCGATACCACCTGCGCAACCGATAAACATTTCGCCTTCGTCCTCGGAATCGAGGTTGAGAAGAATTTCGGAATCGAAGAATCCGGCTTCGAGAGCAAAAGCACCAGTAAGACCAGTTTCCTCGTCGATTGTGAACAAGCACTCGATTGGTCCATGCTCAACGCTGTCGTCGGTAAGGATAGCCATTTCGGCAGCACAGCCAATGCCATCGTCAGCACCAAGGGTTGTACCTTTTGCCTTTACCCATTCGCCAT
Organism: Bacteroidales bacterium; assembly: GCA_017651185.1. Taxonomy (GTDB): domain Bacteria; phylum Bacteroidota; class Bacteroidia; order Bacteroidales; family ML635J-15; genus Bact-19. The sequence goes on from JAGCDJ010000047.1 coordinate 12,375, forward strand.
CGATGTAAGGAGTGATACCTTCGTTGTCGAAGTCGATGTTAACACTGCGGAGCTTTTCGCATACCATATCCATGTGCGACTGCAATATCACCGACTTGCGATTTTCCATGCCCTTTGTTGCTGGTTTACGGATTACTACATTGCCAACTTTGTCGCGACGTGCTTCGAGGTTGTTGTCCTTTGCAAACTTCATCAGGAATTCCACCATTTTCTCCTCTTTCTTCGAGGGACGTGGAATTTTCGTTATCTGTTCAAAATACTGCCAAACTTTTTTTGGCTCAAGATTACCTAAAACTTCCATAGAAAAATTTTTTTTGTTATTTTTGACAACGAAAATAATACTTATCGGACTAACAACAAAGAAAATGAACAGAATAAAAATTATTTTTTTCATTGCTTTGATTTTCAGCACATTTGCAATTGGTACAAGTTCATGCAAGAAGGCAGAAAACCACATTTACGGCAAAATTACCGACATGTCAACTGGCGAAGCGGTTGCCAATGTGACGGTTGATTTGTATCTGACGAAAATAACTTCGGGCAGCTATTCCGGCACATTCGAGAAATATATGTCAACAGTTACCGATGCCCAAGGCAACTATAGTCTGGAATTTGAACCAGTTGCGGCAGGCGAATACAGTCTGCGCCTATCAAAGGAAGGTTATCATTCGAATATTACTGACTTTATGCCCGAAGAAACTGCCTCCGAATACGAAAAGAACCTCACAATTCCCAAAGCGGGGTACATAAATTTCAAGATTCGCAACGCCTACGGAACTCACATCGGCGACGAAAATGATGTTGCAAGGATTTTGGTGCAAGGAATCAACCCGCTATGCTCCGAATGTTGCTCGTCGGATTACTATTCGTTTGAAGGACTTGATGTCAACGAAAATTTTGTTTGCAACATTGTCGCTGGCGATGAGATTACAATAAACCGCTACCTTGTACGCAAAGGAACTTCGGACTACAAAAGCAGAAAATACATCTGCGAACAAGGCGATACGATTGTATATAGCTGGAACTATTAAAAAGGTTTCTGTGGGCTGACGCCCGTTTCTATGTTTCTATGCCTTCGGCGTTTAACTTCGTTGAGGGCTTCGCCGTTCTCGCTGACGCTGTTTCTATGTTTGAAGTTGTTTGAAGTTGTTTGAAGTTGTTTGAAGTTGTTTGAAGTTGTTTGAAGTTGTTTGAAGTTGTTTGAAGTTGTTTGAAATTGTTTGAAATCGTTTGAAATTCACTTTACATTCTCCAAAATCTTCTTTCGTCCTGCCCTGAGTAGTGCAGTATTTGCAAACTTTTTCTGGAACTGGTGATTGCTCATGGTTTCCAATTCTTCGGGAGAAAACGTCTTGATTTCGGGCAGGACGATACCGCTTTTCTTTGGAACAGAAAAGTTGTGCGGGCAACAATCCTGGCACGCGTCGCAACCAAATATACGATTGCCCTTTGCCTGTCTCACATCATCGTCAATGCCATCCTTCTTTTCGATAGTTTGGTACGAAATGCACTTGTTCGCATTTAAGCCATCGAACGAAAGCGCCTTTGTGGGACACGACTTTATGCAGGCATTGCATCCAAGGCACTGCTGGTTTAGCGGTTGGTCGTAGTCGCTCTCAAAATTTACAACAAGTTCACCGATGAACACAAACGAACCAAACTTTGGATTGATTATGCACCTGTTTTTCCCAAAGAAACCAAGTCCCGATTTCTGTGCAAAATACCTTTCGAACAAAGGTGCCGAATCGACAAACGCACGACCATCTGCCTGCGGACATACTTTTTTTATCTCGTCGAGCATACTGGTCAACTTTTCCTTTATTACATAGTGGTAGTCGCGACCAAGAGCGTATTTTGCAATCCTGATGTCATCACGGTCTGGTTTTTCATCTGTATTGTAGGAGTACAGCACCGAAATCACCGACTTGGCACCTTCGACAAGCAACCCCAAGTCGCTACGCACGTCAATGTTGCGTTCCATATACGACATTCCAGCATTGCGTTCCGCTGCAAGCCATGATTTTAGTGCCGAAATAGTGTCGTTGTCAACTTCCGCATTGCTGATACCACAGGCATCGAAGCCAACCGCTCCCGCCATGTCCTTCACCAACTTGGAATCGACAAACATATCAGTCGTTTTTGTAGGTTTTCCCCTCGTAGTAAATGTTTTCCGACTTCACACCGAAGGAATATCTGACGGCATCGCCAGTGAGTTCAAAGTCGGTAACCTTCTCGTATGAAATAGTTTCGGTCTTGTTTCCGTCGAAATACTTCAAATTGCCCATCTGGTCGAGGTAGGCGACAGACCTGTTGTTTATCTGGTATTTTTCGGGAATAAAACTTTCAAGAGTATATATCTTGCCGTCAACGTATGCTTTGAAATAGTTCTGTACGCCGAACACCATTATTCCGTCCTCAACTTCGTAGAAATCCGGTTCGTCGAACGAAATTGTGCGGGTCTTGAAACCCTCGAAAACTTTCAGGTATGATGAAGCATCAACATAGGCCACAAATCCGTCGCCACACACAAATGTCTTTGGGACAAAGTCTTCAAGGTCAACGAATTCGTTTTTATAGAATGCATGGAAACTACCGGTACTTACATCAACATAAGCGACAATGTCACGCCCAAGTGCTATCTGACCAAGGTTTTTGCTATAAATAATCTGCTCTATTTCACCGATATAGAAAGCATTTAAATCGCCATTTACATCAATGTACACAGCAATGTTTTTGCCAACACTCACAAACGATGGTTCTCCAGTAGATAGCACATCGTCCAAGGTATATTTCTTGCCGTTCCAGTAGCACATCAGCATGTGCTGCATATCGTCGTACCACACCACAATGTCGTCGCTTGCCCAATATTTTGCCGCGCTTGCACATAGGGTAGAAAAATTCCCGTCGTCGAAAACCTTGAGCTGGGTGTTCATGCTGAACGAAATAAGGTTGTCGGTTACAATATAGTTCGACACGAAACTACTTGCGCTGTGCAGGAAATGATTGTGGTAGATTTTCAGTCCGCCCGAATTGTCTACGTAAACGAAAGAATTGTTGCCTACGCCATACGATTTAGGTGGCTGGTGGTCAATCTGCTTTGTGTTGTCATTGTCGAACACCCATATATTGCCAAGGTAGTCGTTGTAGAACGACATTCCCTGTGACCAGGCGGTAAGTCCGCACAGCATCAACAGCAATATAATATGAAAAGCAACTAACCTCATTGCATACATTTCAAAATGCAAATATAAAAAATTTTCTTTGCCGCAAGCAGTAAAAAAAATAGGGGAACACTTTTGAAACATTCCATTACGCTGTCATGTGGTTTAATTGGATGGGCGGAACCACGAATTGCACTGATTAACACGAATACTGTTTTTCGCTGTGCTCAACAATTGTTTCATTGTATTTTTCTCATGAAACAAATAGGGGCGCAATGAATTGCGCCCCTACAGATTATAAATGTCATTAATTAATTTTTTACAACCTGCCTGTTGATTACAAAGTCTGCTGTGCTAACTCTTATCGTGTAAGCAGCAGGAGCGAGATTGCTAAGATTCAATATTGTCTCATAGCTGTTCTGCGGTGAAGCGGCCTTTTCGATGTAAACCAACTTGCCAAGCATGTCGTAAACCTCGATTTGTGCAGGACGGTCACCGAAGTTGTCTAGAATTACGGTAAGGTCGCCGCTGAACGGGTTAGGATATGCCTGAACATCGGGTTCACCTTCGGTTTCTTCGATGCAGTTAGCAACGATAACTTCCGAAACCGTGCGTGTGCCGTCGTAGTCAACCTGAGTGAGGCGGTAGTAGTTGTCGCCACCATGAACGCCGTAGTCGGTGTAGGTGTAGTCGAGTTGTTCGAGCGAGTTTCCAGCACCTGCCACACGTGCAATTTCTATGAAGTCAACTGCATCGTCCGAACGTTCAAGTACGAAGTAGTCGTTGTTGCGCTCGGTAGCGGTTGTCCATTCTACGAGCGATGACTTGCCGTCGCAGATTGCCGAGAACGAAAGGAGTTCGATTGGAAGCAAGGTGCTTTGGTCTGTAGAACCGAAAGTTACCTCCTTGCCACTGGAACGACCATTAGCGGGTATTGTTGCTCCGCTGACATACAATGTGTCGTGAGCTGCACTTACATAAGCAGTACCGCCTAGATTATCCCAACAGTTGTTGTGACGAACGGCTACCGATATGTAACCTGCTTCATATTCTGCAGATTGTGAGTTGAAATGTACATCGGACGTGCCAATCGAAGTAAGTGTTACATTTGTAAGCTGGCTTGCATTACTTATCTCCCAGTACTCGAAGTTGCTTACATGGTTGAAACGAGGCTCCCCGCACATGTCGTTTCCGTTCCACCAGCGTGGCAAGTCGGAAATGCCACCGGTTGTAGCAGCATTGCTAAAGGATACCGATGTTGTTCCAGCACCAGTAGCCTTTACTGTACCAAGCACTCCGCTGTTTCCTGTCGGGAAAACGAAGTCGGTTGCTCCGCCATTCTTGGTTACTGTACCATCGACATAACTATTGAGGTTTGCTCCCGTTGTTGTTGCACCGCTACCGAAGATTAGATTACCGTTAACAATACCCTTTGTGAAGGTTGCTGTACCGTTGATAGTAATTCCACCAGTGGTAGTTATCTCGTTTGCACCGTCTTTGTTGAATGTTACATTATAGAAGTTCTGTGCATCTCTGAAAGTCTGGTCGTTGCTACCTACAAGTTCGATTGTACTTCCGTCCTCTGCCGTGATAGCTCCGCTTACAGAACCTGCAATCCTCAAGGTTACACCACTAGGAACGGTAACAGAACCAGATTTGATTTTCACATTGCCTACAATTGCATCGTCGCTCATGCTTGGCCACTGGTCTGATGGCAAGCAGTCGCCTGTACCTATGTAGTAGTTTTTTGCAGTTGCTGGCATTTCACCAGTTGCAACTGAATAGGTTCCAGCACTATACATGTACCAGTTGGAAGAAGTATTCCAATCGGTTGAACCACCGCGCCAGATGTAGTCGTAGGATGTCAAGCCTTCGGCACTTGGTGCGTTGACGGTGGCACTGAATTCCTTCACTTCATCGCTACTACAACCGTGTTCATCATGTATTGTAACTTTGTAGTCCGTTGTGCCAACAGAATTTGATGGCGGAATGTAAGTTGGATTATCAGATGCGCTAGGTATGGTTTCCCAACTTGAACCGTTATACTTCTGCCAGTTGTAAGTGTAGGTTCCGCTACCTGCGACCGGTGTAGCGTCAAAATACCGATCTGCACCTAAACATTCATTGATGTCGGCTATATCGTTTACAGCAAGACTCCGTACAAAGTTAGCCATCAAGGTACGATTACCTGTAACATTAAAGGTGTAGCTAGCATCAGTGGACACAACAGAACCGCCTTCTGTCCAGTTCTTGAAGCAATAGCTAGGATTAGGATTAGGCGTTGCAGTAAGTGTGCAGGATGCGCCATAATTGTATGTACCGCCACCGCTTACAGTTCCGTATTCCGCATTATTGGCAGAAACGGTGATGGTGTAACTGCTGATTGTATAAGTCACAGTTACCGTAACATCGTTGTCGGGCATGTTGCCGCTAACCGTTGCCTGACTCGGGGTGTAACCCGTGATGGCTGGAGATGCTACGTCGTATGATGCGCCGTAGTTCAGCGTTGCCGTGTAGGTCTCGTAGGCTGGACTGTGGTCTTCATATTCGTAAACGATGGTCAAGTCGTGGCTGTTAATATTATAGGTAACCGTCACCTCAACGTTGTCGTCTGGCATTGTGCCGCTAACAGTAGCTTGGTCTGGAGTGTAACCATCGATGTCGGGAGAAGCAACACTGTAGATGTCATTATAGTGCATCTCGGTATTGCTGTAGTCGGGAGATGCCTGAGTGCCATCGCCATACTGATAGTGGATGGTCAGTGTGTAGTTGTTCTGGGCGAAGTTAGCCACCAAGTCGTGGTCTGCATTGACGGTGAATGAATATGAGGTCGCGCTACTCACTTCACTGCCGTTCTCCGTCCAGTTGACGAAACTATAGCCCGTAGCGGCTGTGGCGGTCAGCGAGCAGTTGTCACCTCCATCGTAAATACCAATATTATCAATCCAAGTGCCACCCGTGTGCGTAATATCTCCGCCTTGAGTCGGACTTGCTGAAACAGAGATGGCGTATTTAGTAGTGAAAGTTATTGTAACCACCTCGCTTTCGCAGTTGACGTTGCCGGCCTTTACATAGAACATGTATTCCGTACCTGAGGTGAGACCAGAAAGGTTCACATAGCTGGTATTGACGGTCTCCCAAGAACTGCCGTCGATGCTCCATTCCCAACTGCTTTCGCCGTTATCATCCCATGTAGCTGTGGCTGTACTGGAACCGATGCCGTCAATGGCAAGGTTCGTAGGTTCCTCGGGAAGTTCCAATATGGTCACTTCTTTCCATAGCGGTGTAGAGAGACCGCAGCATTTGCTCTTGATTACAAACTTGACATAGTAAGTACCCGCAGCAAGTCCGAGACTGTGTGCGTTAATTTTGAAAGTGTTTGTTGTACCATCTGCTGCCAAAACAGTGTATGAGTCGTACAAAGTGTTACCATCGGATGAAACCAGATACCAAGTAAGTTCATCGCCATCGTTGATGTCCCCACTATAGGTGTAGATGGAGTCTTGATCAGTTCCGTAGCAGATGCTATTCGCACCGATGATTTCGCCCAGTTCACGCTCGTAGGTGATGAAAATATAGGGGTTGTATTGCGTGCCGTTGGTGAGTGCCTTATTGTTAAGACCCAACGGGAAGGCCATCACAGCAGTGTTCCCCGAAGATGTGCTGCTATTCGGTGTCTTGTCGTTGACGATATTGCCGCTGACGAAGGTGCCGCTGGTCTTTGTTACCCTTATCTGCGAGTTGGTGCAGCCTATCTTGGAGGATGTGCCGTAGTCGATAGAAGTGACGTAGTTGGAAGGTTGTGTTCCATAATTAGAGGAAGTGGAGATAACACTACTACCTGTTTGCAGACCACCATTGGCACCGCTGGTGACCACGGCAATCTTGTAGGACACGCCGTCGGCGCCGTTACCGCCTTTACCACCGTTACCGCCTTTACCGCCAGTGCCACCAGTGCCACCAGTACCACCTGAAAAGTCTCCACCACAAACATAACTACAAGCAGAGCCACTAGAACCACTATATCCCGTTTTACCGCTACCACCAGTGCCACCAGCACCACCAGTGCCACCAGTACCACCATCACCAGATACGATATAACAATTCGTGAACGTACCTAAGTCAGTGCTTCCGTAGTGATATACGCCGAATGATGAACCGCCGCCGTAGCCGCCCGTGCCACCAAAGGCACCACTACCGCCAGCGCCGCCGCTACCACCAGCACCACCTGAAGAAGTTGTTTTGTTCAAACAAGCTCCAAAAACTCCAACTTGCGAACAAGCAGCAGTCCCGCCGGTGCCTCCTTTACCGCCGCCGCCGCCGCCGGTACCATCACCTCCATCAGTAGCTTTCTTTGGAGTGAAATATATCGAATAATCTGTATTTGCTATCACTACATTTGTTCCTGCAGTTCCTGGTTTACCACTTTTGCCGGCACCTCCGGTACCACCGCCACCTCCATTATGTCCAGAACAACAACCAATATCACCAGTGGAATAATTAGTTCCAGTAGAACCAGTACCGCCTTTACCACCATAAGTGTTATCAGAATATGCTGCATTGCTGCCAGCGGCGCCGCTTTGTTGGTCGCCTGTGCCCACGGCAGAGGTTGAAGTGGCCGCAGTTCCATTACCGCCAGGTGTTCCAGCCTTGCCTGCACTTGCCGCACCCGGAAGCAACTGGCATCGAACAAATTCGTAGTTGGAGCAACCGTTCAAATGCACTGCGTATGTAGAAATACCATAATTGTTGCCAGCGATAGTAGAATAGGCAGGTGCATTGGCCGTGGTCACCTTAATATCCTGCAGTTTGAAATAGCTAATGCTACTACCTACGATAGCCACAAGACGTGGCTGTGAAGTACCGCCCTCGGGGCTGGTGGTCGTACGGTTAATTTGGGTCACCGTCGTGCCCTTTGTCCAAACACCGGTAGTGGTGTTGGCTGTCCATTGTCCATCGATAACCACATTGCTGATGAGAGCCACGGGAGCATTAATATTATATGTGCCACTTGCCATGCGGATGATTGCAGGATTTGAAGCCGTGCCGCCCGTAGCCAAAGTAAGTGCTTTGGAAAGGGTTGCTACCGGTGCGGTGGAAGAGCCGTTGCCAGTATTATCGTTGCCGGCAGTTGAAACATAGATGATTTTTGTGCCGCAGCCGGAGTTTGATCCGCCCGATGGTTCTATCAAATAGAAATTGGCAATCACCGTTGCATCTGCCGTACCCATAGTGAGTGTTGTAGGATTTTCGAGGGTGCCAGAGAGACTACTGCCTGCACCCACCAATGTCCAGCCAGCAAAGTAATAGCCACTAGCTGGGGTGGCGGAAATGCTTATGTCTTGTTGTCCCTCATAATAGGTACCACTAGTAGGGCTTACCGAGCCGCCAGCCTCGTTATTACAAATGACGGTGAGGGTATGGTTGGGTTTGAAAATGGCATATAGGGTGATGTCGGATGTCACTGTCACGCTGCTTCCGTTGGTATAACGCGTACCCTCTCCATTACTATTCGTATTCCATTCTAAAAATGTACTGCCATCACATTCAATTCCGCTCCACGGCACAGTAACATTGGTGCCGGAAGTAACGGTTTGCGATTCGGGTTGCATAGATGGTGTTCCGTTGCAAGTGGTAGTAACATCGAATGAAATTGTAGGATTGACCGTTATTGTATAAACAACATCTTTGGGGCAGATGCTGACATCATCAGGCGTGATAATAGCCCTCACGTATGTGGTTCCCAAACTAAGACCGGTAATGGTAGCCTCGTTGCCATTGCCTGCCACCGTTACGATGGAAGGTTCGTCTGACGTCCAAGAAATAGTGTATCCTGTCGTATTGTCCACATTCAGAGTTGCGGTCTGATTGGTAGCGAGCGATACATTGTCCGAACCATTGATGGCGTATGTGCCTGACGGGGGGGTACATGGTATGCATTCTATTTCATACGATGCTACTGAACTTGAATTTTCAGTCACTATAGTAGGAATGAATGCCGTAATCTTTGCGTATCCGTTGCCTTCGTGACCTGTTTCTGTAGAACCAGATGTGGATGCAAACGTTGCATTACCATTATATGGCATGGCATTTTGGAGCGAAGCACTGACATAACTTGCTCCACCAGCACCGGAACCGCCGCCACCACCAAAGTATGCATAAGCAGAACTTGCAGAATTTCCACCATTTCCGCCATATCCGAAACCGCCATTACTACCTGCGGTTCCTCTATAATTGGTCAAAGACGTAGAACCGCCGCCACCACCGCCGCCACCATAGTAGCCAGCACCAGCACCACCACCTCCTCCTGGATAATAAGTACGGTCTGAACTAGTTGAAGAACTTGTGGTAACACCACCACCAGTTCCTCCTGCAGAAGTTGTGCCAGCTGTACCTCCGTATCCATTATAACTACAAGATCCCTTGCCACCATCAACACCAGCAGCACCACCTGAATACAAGGTACTAGTATTTATATCATCACTTCCACACATCGAAGCTCCACTAGCACCACCGCCACCACCAGCAACCAATAATACTGCAGAAGTATTTGACGACAATGAATTTAAAAGACCAGTTGCTGTAGCTATATGTGTTGCACCACCGCCACCAGAACCAGCTATACCATACGAAGCACTTGACCCATTTCCGCCTTTTCCTCCGCCATTATAACCACCAGTACCACCTGTCGTTGAACTGGAAACGGAAGTACCTTGTCCACCAACAACAACATACAAAGTACCGCTAGGATTATTCAGTGTACCCACAGCGTATCCGCCTTTGCCGCCAGAATATGTAGAACTATAGGAACCTCCTTGAGCGCCCCACACTTCCAACTGCAATGAGGTGGCACCATCAGGAACAGTATAAGTGTACATATTATTGGCAGAATAACTGAACGTCTGTGGAATGGGGTTTGTCGCCGCCACTCTTTTTTCGAGACGGCAATATACGGTTGTATTGGCGTCTAACGGATAAGTCAATGTATTATTGTTAGTTCCTGATACTCCACTTGTGATTTCTTCGGTGCATCCAGAGTTGGAGTACCAATAGAATGCATATCCGCTAGGCACTGATTCATCATTAGACAAACTTGCAGTAAGTACGGCATCCGCAATGCTACACTGAGGAAAAGGAGTAACCTGTGTGACTACAGGAGTCGGTAGAACAACAGTAACTGTTCTCTCCAACTGAATGCTGTTGTTTGAGCAATAGCCGCAATTTCCACCAGCCGACGAACCATTTCTAAACCAAAAACAACCTTCTTTTACCGCATCGAAAGCGATATGATATGTACCCGGAGTGGTCGGAGCGGATATAGTAAAGTTAAAATCCCTAGATTCACTGGGAGCCAAAGTTCCATAACCACCAGAGAAACGATGTGGCTCCGGCGGTTGGAAAGTGCTCTCATAAAAGTTGTATGCGAAATTCACGTTATCGCTTGCATTCATCGTGGCCGTACCGCTATTGGTCACCCTAACAGAGACCGAACGGCTCTCACCCGTATACCAAGTGTTACTTCCCAAGTCTGCATTGGAGAAGGTAACGTTGTATATTGGTAGAGGTGTTCCTGTAATAGTAACAGCATCAATACCAACGCCATAACCATAATCCCCCCATGCAGCAAATCTTATGTATTTGGTGCCGTTGGGAATTGTCAAATTGCTCACTGTTGTCCAAGATGATACCCCACTTGTATAACTAGTCAAATTAGAGTAATTTGTGCCATCTGTAGAATATTGCACATAAATATAATCAATATCACCAGACCAACTCGGGTTGATGTACTGAAAACTAATTTTTAAGGTTGTATAAGCAGAGAGATCGGTGTTACAACTCAAATAGGTGTAAGTATTAATGCGGCTATTGGTATAAGCCCCCACATTATACGATCCTGTTCCTGCAGTGTTATAACTGGAGTTTCCAGTACCAGTTTTTATCGCCCAGGTATAGCTTGAATTATCAGCAGTAATTGTCCAGCCATCGGTATTGCTTTCAAAACTACTGGAAACAATGGTTGTTTGTCCTATTGCCTTACCGCCAAAGAGCAAGCAGCAAAGAATTAACAATGCACAATTGACAATGGATAATTTACAATGGACAATGGATAATGGATAATTGACAATTAGCTTCGCTGAGCTGAAGGTTGGCTTCGCTGAGCTGAAGGTTGTAAAATTTTTCATATATGCGATGTTTTTCATGATAAGCGAATTTAATGTTTAATGTTCAAAGTTTATTAACATACTGCCATTTTAGCAGAATACTTCTCTATATATTCTTTTAGGCGTAATGCCTGCTGCTTTGTTATCATAGTAAATGCCACATTGTTTCTTAATGCACCAATACCCATTTCATCTATCAGGCGACCTATTGATACATTCAAAAATACAGAAGGTATCGAATTTACACCAGTCATATCTACAGTCACCTTTTCAGAAGCCGACAATGCCGAGATTAACTCCTTATAAAACATTGTCCCCGCATCCGACAGGATTTTGTTCGACACCATTATATCAGACAATTGTATTTTCATATTACATTGTTCAGCAGAATAAAATGGAATGGTATTTATGGCACCTTCCTTCATAAATTTAACTCTTCTTAAATGATATTCAAATTAGCTATTCTTTTTTTATGTTATTGATGATTTTCGTTTGCATTTACAGCGGTTAAATATTCACGGACAAAGATAATAAAAATTTACGATTTACGAATGCAGATTCGTTTCTGTAACTTAAAGTATTTATATTCAATATGTTATTCATATACAAAAAACTACCTATTAATTTTAAGTTCGCAAAAATAAAAATAAAAGTGAAATAAAAAGTTTTTGGGGGGATTTTTTCCCTGGAAAACCACGAATTACACGAATTACACGAATAGCACGAACATTTAGCTCGGCGTAACCAATAGGTGTTCTCGCAGTGCTCTAATAGTTTTTTACCACAAATACCACGAATGGTCACGAACCTTTAGCTCGGCGTAGTCAATGGGATTTTTCGCTGGCACGGTTTCTATGACTTCGCCGTTTCTAAGTTTCTCCAGTGGCCTCGCCCGTTTCTAAAACGCATCATGGCACGCCTTTACTATGGACGTGACAATGAATGTTTTGACAACCCAAAACTATGCCTACTTATCCCTGAATACCAACACTATCGGCACACCTGTAAGGTTGAAGTTTTCGCGGAGCTTGTTTTCCAGGAAACGCTTGTAAGGCTCCTTGATGTACTGCGGCAGATTTGCAAAAAATGCAAAAACTGGCGTTGGCGTTGGTAACTGGGTTACATACTTTATCTTTATGTACTTGCCCTTGGTTGCTGGCGGTGGGAAATTCTCGATTGCGTCGAGCATAACCTCGTTGAGTTTGCCAGTAGGTATGCGCTGAATGCGGTTTTCGTAAACCTGCATTGCAGTGCTGAGCACATCGCTTATGCGCTGCTTGGTGAGCGCTGAGATGAAAAGTATTGGAATATCATTGAACGGAGCAATCCTGTCCTGTATGAACTCGCGGTACTCCTTCAGCGTGTTGCTGTCCTTTTCGATTAAGTCCCACTTGTTTACAAGAATCACAATGCCCTTCTTGTTCTTGCGGATAAGGTTGAGTATGTTCTGGTCCTGCGACTCCCAACCCTGTTCGGCATCAATCATCAGCAGGCAGACATCGGAATTTTCGATGGCGCGAATGGAACGCATAACCGAGTAGAATTCCAAATCTTCGGAAACCTTGCTCTTGCGGCGCACACCAGCCGTATCGACAAGCATAAAGTCGTAGCCGTACTTGTTGTAGCGGGTGTTTATGGAATCGCGCGTAGTGCCAGCAACATTGGTAACAATGTTCCTCTCCTCGCCAATCAGCACATTGGTAAGCGACGACTTGCCAACATTCGGGCGTCCTACAATGGTAATGCGCGGAAGGTCAAGTTCCTCAACGTTGGGTTTGTCGGGCAATGCCTTGACAACAGCATCAAGCAATTCGCCAGTGCCAGTGCCGGTTATAGCCGAAATGCAATACAACTCGCCAAGACCAAGATTGTAGAACTCGTAGCTGTTGACAATCTTCTTGTTCGAATCAACCTTGTTCACCACTAGGAAAACTGGCTTCTTGGATGAACGGAGAATGTCGGCAACGGCAACATCAAGGTCGGTAAGACCCATGTCAACATCAACCATAAACATTACTGCATCGGCTTCCTCGATAGCGATAAGCACCTGCTTCGAAATCTCGCGTTCGAACACATCTGTCGAATTTTCCACATATCCGCCGGTATCGACAACGGAGAATGTCTTCCCGTTCCAGAAGCAATGTCCGTAAAGGCGGTCGCGTGTTACACCGCTTTCGTCGTTCACTATCGCCTCGCGGCGTTCTATCAATCTGTTGAAGAATGTCGATTTTCCAACATTCGGTCTTCCTACTATTGCTACAATGTTTCCCATAACTCGATTTTAGATTTTATTTCTTTATTAACAAGGCATTGACCTCGTCTATTTTTCGTTTATCATAATTCTCATACATCCAAACAGCATCCCTATACACCATTTCCTCTACTGGGAAACCACTTATTGCTGCTTTTTCTTCAATATCTTTTCTCCAATACGGCGTATTATTAATAGTTTTCAAATATTTGGAAACAATATATTCCTTATAACATTCACTTTCGGCCTCAAAAAGAATCAAATCGTCCAATGAAAGCGAAGTACTATCGGACTTCAAAACCAATTCTTCCATACGCCCTTCATCCGAACGTATCCTTTCAGCGCATTCACCTACCGTGGTAGTTTCTATCGACTTATCTATCTCCATTTCAGCGTCATACGACATATTGCTGATACAAAACTTACGCGGATTGAAATTCCCTGTCATGTTTATCCCAGTAAACATACCATCGCCAGTCCTAATTATCCTTGCCACATTTAATCCCTTTTGTGAAATGCAAACATACCTGTCATCAAACAAAGTCGTGCCAAAATCTCTCGACTCATACATCAAAACGAACTGCTTCGATGGCGAATAGTAGAACAAATCCGACGAAACCGCATCAAACTTTCCAATATCAACATTTCCCTTGTCCAAACCTTGCATACGAATCTTTGAAACAGAAAATAACACTTCCGATTGTTCTTCTGTTTTCTCAAATCTGACATAATATAATTGGGCATCAGGATGTTCCACAAATACCTCTTCTAGTCCATCAGGAGAATTCTCCCAAATAAATTTACGGTCCTGCCTGAATTTTATGTATCTATACAAATAAGTTATATGGTATTCGTCTACATCAAAATATATGATGGAGTTTTCTTCAATTCTGTCAAAAACATTTTGCTCCATGGCATAATCCATCACCTTTAAATAGTTACATATTACCGCCATACTATTGCTCATACGCGAATTCGCGAAACCGACAACAATAGAACTTAGAAAAACAAAGACAAACATGGCAACATATAATATTCTCTTAACTATTTGAGTTCTTTCGACCAGTTTAAGGATTAAAATTGCCACCAATGCCATAAACAGCATTATCGCAAAATATGAGTAAAACGTTGAAACATAGCAATTGCTTGACGCAATCCAGTCCCCAGAATTATATTTACTAGCAATGCCTAGAATAGAATGGGAAAGCAGGGCTATTACGACAGCAATGAGCATCGCCAACAGTATTTTCCTTTTCCTAAATAATTTCAAATCAACATTTTTAACTACTAATATGAATAACGTCGATTGGAAAATTGCGTTAACAAACAATATAAGGTCTGAATTTGACATTATAAACCATAGGTTCTTGAATACGCCGTCTGTCATTAAGGTATCATATCCCAAAACTCCCCGCAACCTCATACACGACTGGAATGGAAAACAAAACGAGGTCATTTTCCACAACAAATTGCAATAGTTCGACAAACTAAAACTATCTGCGAAAGAAGAACCTTCGTAAAAATTTTCTACCGAATTTGATGCTACGACCGCTCTCCACCCAAAGTAAAGCACCACATACAATACAATTGCCGACAAGTACGGCAAAAGTTCCTTGTAGAGTGTTTTTTCTTTCCATACAAATTTGAACCCATACTTATTTACATTCCTGATGAATATGTAAAGGCAGAAAAACGAGATGAATACAATATAGGTTTCATAAAACACCAATGTAACAAAGTAAAGCACCCCACCAAATATTGCATAACCGTAACACCCTGTGTCCCTGTACCTGAAAAACAACAGCATAGATGTCAAACATAGTATCAAACTGAATGTAAAATAGAACGGATACGATGCTGTTGGATATGCCTCGAATGAAGTTAGCATTGTATTGGACAACAAGAACAGGAATACTATCAAACTGAGATTCTTTGACTTGAATATGCGATACGTAAAATATGCAAACAATCCGTATGATACAAGCAGAGTAACATACTGGACTATTTTGGTGTAGTAGAAATTGTCAACTAGGTACGGAATATAGTATATTGGTTTTACCAGCAAAAAATAGAACCTTCCAGCATTGTTTGCATAGCATTTGGCGTCCTGCCACCAAAAATCTGTGCCTCTGAGACTTGTTATATAATACTGAAAGTCATCGTCTGTTGTGAATCCTACATTAAAGAATGGCACAAGTGTTATTATTATTGTAATTGCGAACAAAAACAACAATATTCCCTGGTCCTTCGTTAACTTTATATTTTTCATTCCTCAATAATTTCCTTGACAATATAAACCGGACGCTGCTTTACTTCGTCGAATATGTAACCTATATACATGCCAATGATGCCTAGCACAAAGAACAATATGCACGCAAAAGCGCACAAGAAGACAATGAGGGTTGTGTATCCCGAAACAGGAGTTTCCATAAACCGCATTACTATGGAATAAATGATAAGCACAAGGCTTAATATTCCGAATAGAATTCCCATAAGGAGACTTATGCGTAACGGAATGTTCGACAATGAGGATATTGCAGAGAAGGAAAGTTTCATCAGTTTCCAGAACGAATATTTACTCTTCCCTGCAATGCGCTCTGGTGCAACATATTCAAGTGTAGTGTGCGAAAAGCCGACCATCTGTATTATGCCTCTCAAAAAGCGGGTACGTTCCCTAAAATCGGTCTTTAACACATCGGCAACTGGTCGTGAAATAAGAAAAAAGTCGGATGCATTTTCGGGCAACTTCACCGACGAGACACTATTTGCCAGTCTGTAGAACAGCCTCGAGTTCATCTTGTGCAATGCGCCAACATCCTTACGCTCCGCCCTTACCATACTTATTATGTCAAAACCATTATCTTTCATACGAAGCATCTCGGCAATCTTCTGCGGAGGATGCTGCAAGTCGCTGTCCATACATATTATGGAATCACCCTTGCTATAGTCGATGCCTGCAATCATTGCCGACTCGTGCCCATAGTTACGCGAAAAGTTTATCACCCTCACCGTCTTGTCGGCAGAGGCGAAGCCTTTCAGCAAATCAAGAGTTCCATCGGCACTGCCGTCGTTTACAAACAAGATCTCGTAGTTGCAACTAAGTTTCGACAACTCAGCAGACAATACATTGTAAAAATCGGCAATTCCCTGCTCCTCGTTGTAGACGGAAACGACTACGGACAAATCTATCTTTTCTGCATCCATATTGCAACAATTAATTAACTATCTTTCATCTGTTTTCCCATCCCATTCCAATTTCCCAATGTATTGAAATTTTTACTTCTACATTACAATTATTTAGATCATACCTGTCTATGATAAGGTCAATGGCCTCGGGATTTTCGTTTATCCAGCTGCCAACCATTATATAGAATTTATCTTCATCTGGACTATAAAAGACACTTCCGCGCGGTGTTTGCCTATAATCCCCTTTGTAATATCCTGCTTCGTTTATTTTATTTTTGAATTCTCGTTTCCATACATCTTCGTGAAGTTCCTTGCAGGTAATCAGTCCTCCGCCAGCATTCGGCTTTGAATAAGAATCCTTGTCAATTGCGATGACACCGAACAGACTTTTGTTGACTGGCGAATACCAGAAAATACCAACCTTTGGATTGTTTTGTGTCTCAAGGTTCTGAGCCATTGTCTCCATTGTCCTTTCGGCAAGGTCGGCATCAGCTTGCGAAATGGTTACTTTCGTGGATTCCTTGCCATATTCGGGAACAGGTTCACTCACCACGGGTGCAACCTGCAGTTCTTCCAATGCCTTTTGAACCGCACGCTTAACTATTTCGTTTAATTGTTCGTCTGTTATGTTGTATGTCATTGCTAAAATACAATATTTTAACATCGCAATGCATTGCGATGCTACAGGTTTCCTATTAATTTCACTCCATTTTCTCCTATTTCCACCAATCTTTTCCTGTACAAAGCACCCAAGGCCTTCTTGAAGTTCTTTTTCGAAATGCCGAAGGTCTTGTAGATAAGCTCGGGGCTGCTGTTGTCACAGATTTTCATCTCGCCCTTGTGCTTTTTCAGGTAGGCTAATATCTTGTTTTCAAAATTGTCGATGTCCTCGTGGTCGTTGCGGAACATGCGGAGATCCAACTTGTTGTCATCGCGAACTTTCTTCACAATTACATTCACCTCATCGCCAGGATGCAGTTCGGTAAACACCTCATTTGAATACAAAATTCCAGAATACTTGTTCTCGACAATAAGGTTGTAGCCAAGACTTGTGCGCCTTGCCACCATTGCGTGGACCTTCTGGTTTTCCTCCACCTGCGGACGCTGGCTCTCATCGATGTACTTTTCGTACTTTGTGCTTGCTACGGCGCGGTTGGTATCCTCATCGAGATAAACATAAACTATATAGTCCTCGTCAACCTTCAAATCGACCTTCTGCTCCTTGAAGGGACAGAATAGGTCCTTTTCGATTCCCCAGTCGAGAAACGAACCGTACTTGGTGTTGGCGACGCAGGTTAGGCTTCCGAACTCGCCTATTCCGACAAACGGACTACCCATGCAACCATGGACCTTGCCGTCGGGACCGTTGTACAGGAAAATGCTTTCGGTTTCGCCAATTTCGTATTTTTTCACGAGGTCAATGTTTTCCACTTCGAGGGTGCCATGCTCGGCAGCATCGAACAGCAACTTGTCGCCATTAGTTCCAACGACCTTCAACTCGTGTGATTTCCAGATTTCAAGCATAAAATATTTTATGTATAATTTTTTGCAAAAATACACATTTTCCTGCACATACGGGCAAAGGAATATTTTTCGGATTCACAGAAAACAAATCCCATTCGAAATTTTTGCGTATATACGCATTTTTGTCGAGTGGGATTAGAGAGATAAACTATCGTTCACAGCAAAATCCATTGATTAACAAATATTTACCTTAATTTTAAAGCTATAATCTGCCACGAACTGCAATTTTTAGGTGTTCGTGGCAAAATATAAAACAAACACATTAACAATCAATAAGATACGAACAACTAAATCAAAATTGCACTATAGCAGTGCAATTTTTTGAAATTTTTGCACTATTGTAGTGCAATTTTCCACACTGCTTATTTCGGCTCCGGCAATATCATCCCGATATGGAATTTTGGGCTGATGTATTAGGGGTTTTATAAAGCCAGATTTAATAAAAGATGCATTTTTTATAAAGTTACATTTAATAAAAACAAGAAATATTAATTCTGGACCTTCATTCTTCAAGTAGCCATTTCCAGCATGGAACAACATCTATATCGCCTTTTGAATCTACAATGCTTTCTTCCGAATCGTATGTGATTATAGTCCTCCGACGGCATGGCAGAACTTTTGTAATCTTTTCCAAGGCTGTTGTTTCGCGTTTGCGGGTGTCGATGTCCGAAAGTGAGTACGAAACCTGTATAGCCCATTCCTTTTCAGGAACATAAAAATCAATCTCTACGCCCGAATTGTAGAAATATACGGTATCGTGTTCCGAATCGTGTCCAAAACGCCGGAACAACTCCAAGGCCACCAGATTTTCAAGCAACGATGTTTCTCCGTTTAGCAAAAAGAGATTCAGGAAACCGTTGTCGATGAAATAATACTTGCAGGCACTTTCCTTTTCTGACAGCGAGCCAGTAATATTCCTCAGCCTAAGCAATAGCCAGGCATCTTCGGCATACGATACATAGCTTTGAACAGTAGGAACCGAGATTTTTCCGTTGAACGACGACAATATATGGCTCAAGCGGTTATACGACAAGGGCTGTCCCACGCTTTCTGCGATTTTTTTCACCAGCAGTCGCAGAGCATTCATATTGTTGATGCCGTTGCGCGTGGCAATGTCGTTCAGGTATATCTTCTGGTAAGTGCTGCTTAGGTATTCGCGCTTTATATTCATATTGACGGTTTCGGGCATACCTCCATTGGTAAGATATTCGTTGTAATGGCGGAAGAATGATGCGCGCGAGTCGGTGTCGAGAAGATTGATATTGCCGTATGGAATGTTCAATGCGTCAAGATATTCCCTGAAACTGAAAGGATAT
This sequence comes from Bacteroidales bacterium, assembly GCA_017651185.1. Lineage (GTDB taxonomy): Bacteria > Bacteroidota > Bacteroidia > Bacteroidales > ML635J-15 > Bact-19. The sequence goes on from JAGCDJ010000047.1 coordinate 31,975, forward strand.
ATGTCCTTCTGGAGAAATCTGCCGCCGAGTGTGGTCATTATTTCCTTGCTTAGCATTTTGGCGTTGCTTCCTGTTAGGCATATATGGTATTTGCTGTCGGCCATACGGCGGGCGAATTTTTCCCATCCTTCGATATTCTGCATTTCGTCGAGGAAAATATGTGGACGGCAGGCATAAAGTTCCTGATGGCACTCGAGCAGCAAGTTGAAGTCGGCCATAGTGAAACTGTCGATTCGCTCATCCTCAAAATTCATATATAGAATATCGTTCATACCATATCCTTCCGAAAGCAATTTTTTTATCAACGCATATTGCATATACGATTTTCCAGCCCGGCGGACGCCAGTAAATATATAGTTTTTGTCAGTCTCGACATTATATTCCCTTGGCATAACATCAAGTCTGCCAATTAGTTTAGCGTTGTCTGCCAGTACCTGTCTCAAAATATTCTTATCCATCTTACCTATATTATATGGCAATAATTTAAAATTCTAATTTACAAAATTTCACAAATTTATTAAATGCCATTTAATAAATTCTGCGCAAATATATGCAATGTTACCGATGCGACAAAATTATAAAGTGAATTTTTATAAAAAATATGATTTTTATAAATTACCATTTAATAAAATTGGAATTGCGTCAATATCATCCCGATATGGAATTATGGGTTGATGGATTGAGAAGAATACTTCTCCATTTGCCATTACAAATTTACACCGCCATTTCAAAATGTTGATTTTATCTTCTGCCGATTGTGAACGCAGTGAGTTCACAATTTGTACTACATCCACTTTTCCATGCAATGTTTGGAAAAAGTCAGGGAACATTTTATAGCTTTGCAAATGTAATACAAAATGATGAGATTTAGTTCATTCGAATATTATTGAATTGTTATTTCGCTCCAATGTTTACTAAATGCTATTTCACAAGCATTGTCTAAATGTTCCTGTAAAAATTTAAAAGGGAAAGGATATGTCATTAATTCATTCCATCTCCCGAATCCAAATTTTAGCATATTTACTATTTCATTAATATCTGAATCTATTGTGTCTTGATTTCTATTATTAAGAATAAAAATTTTACGAACTCTTGGCATTCTGTCCATTTTAGTGCTTCTCATAATTTGCATATTTTCACTATTAACACCAGATATATATGAATATGATATTGGATGTTCTTTATCCATTCCTTCAGATTCCCACAAATGAAAGCCAATATACCCTCTTAAGTATTTATGGGCATCTTTTTTCCTTTTGAACAAAGATAATGGAGCATTATTATTAACAATATCATCGTATGCTTCATCTATCAAATTTACATCAAGAATAGGAATTTCATCCGTATCAATAATAAGATATGTATTTCCGTTTTTCTTTAACGCCATATAGTCTCTTGCTCCACGAATTTTTTCATTGTTAACATAATGTAGATTTTCTAAAGCAAATGTTTCAAAATCTAACAAATCATTCGGAGAAAAACCATAATCTTTGATTTCAATTTTATTACTATCTTTTAATTTCAGAGAAGCACCAATAATGCTACCATCATGTATCTTATATCTGTAAAAAGTCCAATCAGTTATAAAATGACATAAGTTTTCTGGCATTTGCCTATTGATAAGACAATCTTTTACTAAAAGTTCTATTAGTATTCTTCTTGCTTCTGATTTGGTTATAGAATCGTCCTTTTCATTGTTGTAAAATACTTTATGTTGCATTGCTTTTCCGCTATATGCTACTCTATTCATATATTGCGTATAATTGGTATCAGCAAAAGATTCGTCTTGAGGTTCGCATAATTTGATAATTAAATCGTTTGCACTTTGCTTTTTAGAAAAATCTATTTTGTCATCCATTATTGATAGAAATTCCTTTTTCATTTGGGAAATAAGTTCTTCTGATTCTTTGTTTTTAAATGGATTCTCAAAATATATTCTTTTCCCTGCAAGATAATTAGTTAAAAATGATAAAATATTTTTGTCTGTCCTATATGCATCGAAGATTTTTATTTCATGATTAACGAAATTTATGGTCATCATCGAAGAATATTTAGTATTTACAGACTCTACAACTTGAAACAATGCAAATAAGCGACCATGAATATAATCTTCTGGATTATAAGGCCAATATGGAACAATGTTGTGTTTGTCCGGAAATCTCTTCTTTTGTACATATAGATTTTCAAGATCAAGATTGCTATTGTAATTTTTTAGAATAATAGGTTTTACAGCAATCCCCGACCACCACTGACCATCTATGTCTTCACTTGTTTGAAATACACAAGTTCTTTTCTTTTTTAATTCTTCAATACTTTTGGGATTTGAGAAAGATGTTGTTTTCGCAACAAGATTCATATATTCATTTACCTCTATTTTTAGGCAGACCAATTCTTTTCGACTTCGTGGAATTAAGAAATTTTTATCATCACATATCAAAAGCGAACCATTGTTGTACATCATCTTGTCGGCTTTCATTTTCCCTAAAGAATTGATTGCAATCGAGGATATAATGCGTTGTTGCTGGCTTGTTTTATAATCTTCCAAATCATCTATTCGAGAATGAATGTTATCATAAGACCTGAGACTTTTTAAAATATTGGGAGCATCATTCCTGTTAACCATTATAAAAAATCTTATACAAGGAAATGCTATGTCATCCCACTTTGCTTTTATTCCACAGACAGAAATAAAAGGCATTTCGGCTAATTGCTCGTATGCAAGGTTCTTGTATTCGCTATCAAGACTATAATAGGAAACAATGGCATATTTAGAGAAGAACTTCTCTTTATTGTAAGTTACTTCAATCTTATTAGTTGTAAGTGGCCATCGGATAATATCTTCTATATTTAATTTCATATTTTTTTACGCATTAATAAGCATTTGTAATGTTTCTATTCCTTGGGGTATAATCTCGCCATTCTCGTAAATAAGTCCGCCAATTTCAGTCGTTTCATCCATAAGAGGTTCTTTTATTTGAAGAATGTTGACTGTAATCAATTCACATTTTAGTCTGTCTTTTTTTATTTTGCGTTTTTCTGTAGTCGGTATATCTCCATTTCTATCGTTATGATCAACTTTAGGATTCATATTCTTTACATCAAAAGCGATTCTGTAACTGCCATCTGAATTGCAAATAACGAAATCTGCAAGTTCGTAATCCTTTCCCTCCAAGTGTTTTAATTCTGTTTCAGAACAGTTTGTATAACGAAATACTAAAGCTTTAAAGGCTTCTTCTCCAATTTCTCCAGAGTAATCGGTTCTTAATATTTGAGGGTGAAGAATAAGCCCGTCTAATTTCCAGTCTGTGGCGTAGCCATTTCTTTCAAAATGTTGTCGTATTATATCATTTTTCATAAGAATGTCTAGCCGTACATCAGAAGGAGAAACATTATATGTTTGTATATTGGCATTATAATTTTTAGGTGTAGGACAAATCTTTTTGCGCTGTTTGTCATAAGAAAAATTGTAGCCACCATCATCATCTCGATTATTCCATTCCCCATAACATTTTGAAGCAAAAGTTAGATATTTATCTTCATCGGTTAAATCGTCCAAACTTTTTATCACAGGTTTTTTGATAATCATTTGTTTGTAACTTTGATTCATTATCTGGGCAACTTGAATCCGATAAGGAATACCATTTTCTGTATCTTCGTCATCGGCATCTTCGTCTTCAAATCCTTTATGTGGGGTATAATGCAATGCTAAGGTTCGCATATTATTAAGTAGGTCTTGTGCATGATTTGCTTTATTGCAAAGAAGGACTTCTTCATAAGGAACCTCTTCATTATTATTAGAATGTTCCTTTATGGATTCTGCTAATGCTTTAAATTCTTTTGTCAAGGATTTATTTAGGTTTATAGAATCAGAATTCAAAAGGTTTATCATTGTTTCGTCATATAACAAGTAAGTGATGTGCGGTTTGTTTCGTGTTCTGCACAATCGCCCAACAGCCTGTTCTATAATTGTTTGTGCCCATGCTGACTTATCCTTATAAATGCCTCTGTCTTGTTTTTCGCTGAAATAAAACGAATTAGTAAGAGCCTGATATAACCATTTTGCAACATCTAATTTTGACAAGCAATCTCTTTCGTACAGCATCATCAAAACCAGCATTGCATTATATAAGCCTTTTTCAAAACTCAATTCGTTTCCGTCTTCATTCATCATAAGATATGCGGTTGGTGATTGTAGGTAAACAGCATCCCAATCTTTTTTTAATTTTTTGCCTTCTTCTTTCCAATTATCTCCAGAAATATAGTCTAACTCGTCTGGAATTTCATATTGCATATTAGTTCCTGCCTTGAAACTTCCATAAGCAGAAATCAGCATAATTTTTGCATTTTTGTCCTTGCTGAGTTTTGATAGGATCTCGTTCTCTACTTCATCCCAGTCTTTAGAAATTTTTATGTGGTTATTATTCCAATCACTGGGTAGTTCGTTGTCTAAAATAGATGGCATTTCCTTATATGTGCCATCTATTAGGCAACTTAATGTTTGGAATTGGATTCTGTCCTTATCGCCAGTCCTATTTTGGAAGAATATCATACTATGTACATCTTTTTGGTTTATAAACCAATAGTATGATTCAATAAATTGAAAGAGACGATATAATTGGAAATGAATAGAATCTGATTTTGTGTCGTATTTTCTAAGTTCCCTCAATGTAATATGTAGCCATTTATTGTCAAGCCCTTCTTTTTGCGCCTCTTTTGAAAACATCTCTTTGTATTTTTGTGGCAATTCAAGATGATTTTCTCTTTTGTCACTAAATTCATAATGTTCAATAGGAATAACTTTTATTTTATGATTAGAAGGGTATGTATTTGCAACCAATTCGTCAAATAGATTTTTTTGTCTATCAGATAAAAATTGGAATCTCTCACCCATTGTTTGTTTCAAATATGCAATGTCAAAATTACTTACCACAGATCTGCATGATGCAGTTGCAGAACAAAGAACAACGGAAGTATTGTTAAAATGGGTAAGAATAAGGATTATTTTTTCAGGAGTATTGGAGATTTCTCGACTTGATAATCTTATACGGTGTTGATTATCTTTTTCGTCTATTTCTTCCTGAAACAATTGGACACCTTGTGTATAAATAGAGTAGTCAGGTAACTTAATAGGATTATCGCCTTTGGTCTTTATTAGGTTTTTAGGGTTAGTCATGAATTCCGTTTGCTGTTGTTCAAATTGATATTCAGATGCAGATTCAAATCTTGAAAAAAAAGTATGAATTTCTCTTTCAAGGGTAGGGTATCCTAAATAATTGATACTATCTATGTTATTATTTGCGGTTTTGTTTATTTCTTCTTTAAATTTTTCCTTGTTTTTCCCGAATGTATCGGATATGACACTACTAAAGCGCGATTTTACTAATTTGATATTTTGGGTAACTAATGACAAAAAATCATCAAGAGTTATTACATAAGAATAATTAGATTTTAAATCATCCTTATTGTTGCTATGAATTAAATTCAAATGCCTGTTGCCAGTTTTGTAGCATATATATGAGTTGGTTTTGTCATTACTTTGAGCGACATTCAATCTTACAGGACCAGAGAAAAAAACACCTCTTCTAAATTCTTCTATTTCTTTGATATTATCAATAAAAATACTCTTGTATGGAATAGTATCATTAAATTTCCGTTTCCAATTCCTAATAATATCAGATTTTGCTCTATTTACGCATTCTTCCAACGCCTTTCCATAATAAGAATCAGATGTGTGCTCGGGACTTTCCAACAATGATTTATATTGTAAAAAACCATTATATCCTTTGGCAAATCGTTTTGGTCCACCGTCATTTTCAATTGATTGTTCAATTATTACATTCCTTATAGCAATTGCAGCTTGGTCAGATTCATCAAATAATATCAATGTTTTTCCCTTTTGTCCACTGCCCATCTTGGATTTGTCAGAAAAATCAGGTAACTTTATTTTGTCAGATAAAATAGGGTCAATACCATACATAGCTTTGTGTACAGTCATTAAGAGAACTTTTTTATCTTTATAATCTACCTGAGGGTAAACTTTTCTTAAATTGGGAAATTTACGAAGAATCTGATTTTTTGAAACATGCTTAATCTTTTTTGATTTTTCCACATAATTTGTGTAATTATCAAAGAAAATTCGAACAGCTTTTCGTAAATTGGCTTCCCCCTCATCTATCTGCTGGTTGATATATTCATTATTATTTGAATCCGCTATTTTTATCAATCCGATTAGGCCATCATATGTTTTCTTAATCCAATTGTAACTATATTTTAAAATTGATAGAGAACCAGCATCTCCTTTTAGCTCGTCTATTTGTTTATTAATGTCTTCAAGCAAAGATGAGAATGAGGAATCATTTATTGCTTTTTTAATTACTTCTGAATTATTTTCGACAACAAGTTTGTCATTTGGTTTAATTTTGCTTTGAGGAGAAGAAATGAACTTCTCTATTTCTTGGTTCATTGCGGATACTAATTTATTTTGAACACATAGAATAATAATTCTATCAAAGTGCTCTGGATAGTATTCACAAGTAAGTTTACCTATTGTATACGATTTGCCTCCACCCGTAGCCAAATCACAAATATGTACTCCAGGTGTTATGTATTGCTTAAATATATTTTCAACATGTTGACTTAATTCTTCCTTGTAGTTTTGTGTCATAGTATATTCTGTGTTATTGTCACTTGTAATTTTACAATTACAAAAATTATAAGTCACAAAGATACTCTTTATTAAGTAGATTTGTAAAATTATTATAGTCCTTTTTCAAAAAGAATCAACAGCAGGAAAATATTATCAAATAGCTATAGGAAGATATGGTGGATGTGGTAAAGAAATCCACTTATTATGTAAAGAAATAAATTAGACTATTTTTAATGCCAATGCCGTTTCTGGGTTTCATTTATGTTGAAAAAATTAGTAATTTTGCTATCCTAAATCTCATATACAGATATAGACTACATTGGGAAAGTAACCTATGGCAAAGAAAGACGGAATAACAAAAAAGGAACAATGTCAAGCGCAACCGATTGAATGTGTGGAAAATCTCATCATTGTATTAAGGGATAGACAAGTTATGCTTGACCACGACTTGGCAAGGTTGTACGGAGTTGAAACTAAGCGACTTAATGAACAGGTACGCCGTAATATTGAACGATTTCCAGAGGATTTTATGTTTTAGCTTACAAAAGAAGAAGCGGAATTTATAAAATCAACCCATACGAATATATTTATTGATGAGAATCGTTCAAGGTCGCAAATTGCGACCTTGAACAAAAGAGGGATGAATATCAAATACTTACCATTCGCATTCACCGAAAATGGTATTGCGATGTTAAGCAGCGTATTGCGGTCTCCACTAGCCATTGAAACAAATATCAGCATTATGCGAGCTTTTACAGCTATGCGTCATTTCATTGCATCAAACGCACAGATATTCCAACGATTGGAAATCATTGAGCATCATCAGTTGGAACTGGCTGTCCATCAGTCAGAAACCGACCGTAAACTTGAAGAGGTGTTCAAGCGATTGGATGACAGTAGCATACAAAAGAGGCACGGAATTTTCTTCGATGGAGAAATCTTCGATGCTTATTCCTTGACCTGTCAGATTATAAAGACCGCAACAAAACGCATAGTACTTTTTGACAATTACATCGACGAAACCGTATTGACATTGCTCGACAAGCGTAATGCCGGTGTTGCTGCAACCATTTACACCCAGCGTATTACACAGCAATTGAAATTGGATATTGTGCGCCACAACTCACAATATCCAGCCATTGATGTGAGTATTTTTGACCATTCACACGACCGTTTCCTTTGTATTGATGATACAGTATATCATATAGGTGCGTCACTAAAGGACTTAGGGAAAAAATGGTTTGCCTTCAGCCGTATGGAACTTCCTACTGATGAATTGATTTCAAAAATATAAAAGATATTTAAAAGGCTGCTGCAAGAAACCAACGACAACAATCCCGAACTAGAGCATCTTCTCCTTTCATACGCCGATTCTATCACCATCCTCTCCCCACAATCGCTTATCGATAGGCATATTAAGGCGTTGAAGGAGGCGCTGGGGAGGTATGGAAAATAATGATTTTTCCATTATTCAAAATGAATAATTAGGATAATTTGTTAATTTACAAATTATTCTTGTTAATGAGATTTACAACGACTTTTACCATAATGTCCTTTTCTTCCGTCTTGCTTTCGGCAATCATAAGCGTAAGGGCGACAAGGGTGTTATCTGCAATGCGCTTGCTTCCATCGGGATTATAAAGTATATGGTTGCCATTGAGAAACCATAGGAACAATGTGGCTGCAATACGTTTGTTTCCGTCGCTAAACGAATGGTTTTTGGTAACCAAATAAAGTAGCATTGCTGCTTTTTCCTCAACCGACGGATATAAATCTTCGCCATCGAAAGTCTGGTAAATCTGACCGATGGAGCTTTTGAACGAACCGTCCTTTTCGTTGCCGAACAATGCCGAATGTCCAAATTTCTGCTTCAGCATGTTGATTTCTCTCATCGCATTTTCGTAGGTAACGTGAAATGGCTCGTCGGTTGTTGTCTTTTCTATGTTCAATCGCTGGTAGTCGTAGTTGTCAAGGGTTTCGAGAGCGTATGTGTAGTCAACAACCACATTTAGTAAGTCTTGACTTTCAACAGTGTCGGCAATCTCTTTGCTCTGTAGGGTTCGTCCTACAACTTGTACTAATTGACGCAGTTCTGAAATCTGTTCTTTACGAATGCGCTCGTTAACCGCGTAGCCTTTGATGAGATATTGCTTCAATACACGATTAGCCCACTGGCGGAATTGGACACCACGCTTCGAATTTACTCTATACCCGACAGATATAATCATATCCAAATCGAAATATGGTATTAATCGGGTAACTTGTCTTTTGCCTTCTGTTTGAACTTGTGCAATTTTTGCACAGGTTGATTTTGGGTCTAACTCTTCTGATTTATATATGTTATTAATGTGACGAACAATTGAAGTTCTATCCGTCTGAAATAATTCTGCCATTTGAGCCTGAGTTAGCCATACTGTTTCCTTCTCAAGTCTGACATCCAATTGTGTCTGACCGTCAGATGTTTGATATATTATTATCTTGTCTTCCATATAGTTATCAAAATTAGAAACCGACTATAAAATTACAAAAAAATCCGATTTTGACAAAAATTAATCATTGAAAATTGGCGTAATAGACGAAAAAAGATGATAAAAAATTCTATTATTCAATTTGCATTATTCAAAATGAATAATTTGCATATTGCACTAATCCACAACACATTATACGCACTAATCACATCGGAAATATTTCTAGACGTTGCACGCAACGTCTCTACAATTGAATCTTCAAACGGCATTAGCCATTGAAACGTGAAACATTCAAACAGCGCAGCGAGAAACGGCGAAGCCACAGAAACCTAGAAACAATTAGAAACGCCATAGGCATTCAAACATGGAACATTCAAACGGCGAAGCCATAGAAACGTGAAACATTCAAACAGCGAAGCGAGAAACGGCGAAGCCATTGAAACGGGCGCAGCCTCATGCCTATCCTTTCTTCTCGTTCAACTTCTTCAGCACTTCCGTCTGTATGTTCATCGGCATTTCCATGTACTGGTAGAACTCCATCGAATAGTTTGCACGACCTGATGTTATGTTGCGCAACTGGGTTGCATATCCAAACATTTCCATAAGCGGTACAAGTCCTACTATCTTCTGCGAACCCTTGCGGTAGCGCCTCATCGCTTCTATCTTTCCACGACGGCGGTTGAGATTTCCAACAACATCACCAATGTAATCGTCAGGAGTATTGACCTCCACCTTCATCACCGGTTCGAGCAGAATAGGACTTGCCTTCATAAATCCGCTCTTGAAGCACAACTCAGCGCAAAGCTGGAATGCCATGTCGGACGAGTCAACTGGATGGTACGAACCATCAAGAAGCGTAACCTTGACATCGACAACAGGGAATCCCGACAAGATACCGCGCTCCATAATGTTGCAAACGCCCTTGTCAACCGATGGAATGTACTCGCCAGGAATGTTGCCGCCCTTAACCACATCGACAAACTCGTAGCCCTTGCCAGGATTCGGTTCCATACGCATAATCGTATGTGCATACTGACCGTGACCGCCAGTCTGCTTTACATGCTTGTACATGGTCTCCACAGGAGCGGTAATTGTTTCCCTGAATGCAACAGCAGGCTCACCAACCTCGACAGGAACCTTAAATTCAGTTCTAAGGCGGTCAACCATAATTTCAAGATGCAACTCGCCCATGCCCGAAATTACCGTTTCCTCGGTTTCCTCGTTGTACTTTGCATGGAAAGACGGGTCCTCGTTTACCAGACGACCAAGTGCTTCGCTCAATTTGTCCTTGTCCTTCTGATTTGACGGCTGTACCTTCAACTGGATTACAGGTTCGGGAATGTGAATGGATTCCAAGTACAACGGGAATTCCTGGTCGCACAAGGTGTCGCCAGTCTTGGTGTATTTCATACCGACCAAAGCAACAATTTCGCCAGCACCTGCTTCGGTAATTTCTTGGCGTTCCTTGGCCTTGATGCGGAAAATACGACCAATGCGTTCTGGCTTGCGCTTCGAAGAATTGTAAACCGACATTCCGCTTGTGAGCTTGCCCGAAAAGATTCTTATGAAAGTCTGCTGACCTACATACGGGTCGTTTATCAACTTGAAAGCCAATGCCGAGAACTTTTCGCTGTCGAAAGGCTTGCGGCTGTGAGTCTTTTCGCTGTCGTGCAAGTCGGTGCCGATTACCGAACCAACATCAATAGGCGATGGCAAATAGTCAACAACTGCATCAAGCAACAGCTGGATACCAATATTTTTGTATGCCGCACCGCAGAAAACAGGCGTTACCAAAAGCTTCAATGTCTGCTCGCGAATTGCCTTTTTCAGTTTTTCCTCTGGAATTTCCTTGCCGTCGAAATACATTTCCATGATTTCGTTGTCGCCATCGGCAAGCTTTTCAATCATGAAGGTACGTGCTTCCTCAACCTGTGCTGCATATTCGGCAGGAATAGGATTCTCGAAGCGCTTGCCATCGGCAAAAGTGTATGCAATGTTGCGCACGATGTCGATTACACCAGCGAAGGAATCTTCGGAACCCATAGGCACTTGCAATGGCAACGCATTAGCATCAAGGTACTTGTTCATCTGCATGACAACCTCGGCTAAATTTGCGCCTGTGCGGTCCATCTTGTTTACAAACGCAATGCGTGGCACACGGTAACGCTCGGCCTGATTCCACACGGTTTCGCTCTGCGGCTCAACGCCACCAACAGCACAGAAAACCGCTATCATTCCATCGATTACACGCAGAGAACGCTCAACCTCAACGGTAAAGTCAACATGTCCCGGGGTGTCAATCAAGTTTATCTGATGATTGTTCCATGTGCAGGTGATTGCTGCCGAAGCGATTGTGATACCACGCTCCTGCTCCTGCTTCATGAAGTCCATCGTTGCCTGACCGTCGTGTGTTTCACCCAATTTGCGGTTTACTCCAGTAAAATAAAGTATTCGTTCCGATACCGTTGTCTTGCCAGCATCAATGTGCGCTGCTATTCCTATATTTCTTAATTCCATTTTTTTATTTGAATGTTACAACAAAAAATTAGCATCACGCTATGGATGCAACAATATATTATGATATAGCTGAAATGTTTGTATTATTCCATCAACTTTTTCTTCATCTCCTCGAATTCCTTCTCGGTAATAATGCCTTCCTCCTTGAGGTTCTGCAACTTGAGAAGTTCATCGGCAACTGAATAGTTGGTACGCTCCTTTGTGCGCTGTATTGGCGTATGCTTTTCTTCCTTGTTATTCATTTTTATCGCCTTGACAACATACACTACAATTACAACGATAAGAGCAAATATTACAAGTAAAAATATTATTCGTGCCATAGTTCTTAAAATTTGAGCGCAAAAGTAATATAAATTTCCCGACTAGCAAGTTTTATAAGGTCAGCGAAATAAAATCGGAATAGACATATCAAAATTCATATTTGATACCAATGTATTCGCTTAAATTGACTCTTTCCAATATTAGAAAGAAGCCATCATACGACCCGAATCCAGTTCCTGCATATATATGCAAATTAGGAATTGCTTCGTAATCGACTCCGAATGATGCTGTATTGTTTACCCTAATTTCGGTTTCTGTTACACCTCCTGGCAATCCAAGTTGATGATGACGGTATTCAACCCAAAAGATTGAGAAATGGAACTGCCCAAAGATTCTGAAGTTGCGAAGAAGTTCATTCGAATAATATCTGTAACCGAAATGTAAGCCGAAAGCCTTATTATCATATTTTTCACTTCCTATAGGCTTAGGTTGAAAAACGTGAGAGAGCAACGGACCTATATATAAGTTATGATTTTTAATTCGATAAGAAAATGCAGGCGCATGATGCAAAACATCAATAATGTAATCGGGTTTTCTATTTTTGTTATATACATAGAAATCGTAGGAAAGTGTGTATTGAATGCCAAAACTTGATTTTTTTGCTTCCTGGGAATATAAATTAATAGCCATAATGACTATGATAAAGAAGAGTAATATTTTTTTGAATTTATGCATAAACACATCTTCTAATTCGTATTACTCCACCAATCTCCAAGTGCAATTGTTCTCCTTGTCGTAAAATTCGGCAAGACCTTTGCCCTTTACGATAACCATATCAGAGAAACGTTTGTTGTATTGGTTGTCAAGTCTTAATGTATCATCATATTCTGCAAAGTTTTTCTCCTTAAATGGATTTTTGTCACATTTTGAACCTATGTATGATGCATCATCGGAAATATTACAACTAATTCCATAACCAAAAGATGTTTCGCTAAGACTAATCAGGATATAAAGTTTTATGCTATCATTTGTCAAGCCTTCTGCAGTAAAATAATTGCTACATTGACATTTACACCCAACATCATTTTTGTATTCTTTGCCTTTGTAAATAGATTTAATATCGAACTGCATTGTATCTGTACCATTTGTGTATCTTATAAGAGAGCCTTCTGCGTATGGTGCATACTGGCAAAACCATTCGGGGAAAGCAGAACAATTTACTCTTCGTGGTCCTAGAGTACAACTTTGAAAAATTACTATTACTACTATTATTATTAAACCTAAAATGCACTTTTTCATAATTTTATTAGTTTTAATGTTAATGATTTTGATTGTCATACTATGCAAAACTCTTTAACAAAATTATATTTTTCTAATAGAAAATTCCCTCATAAGTTTATTTCTAAACAGAAAACTCATCGGCATCGCTCCATGCGGGAAATTTCTCTCGGAACTGCCGTAACGCATCTATATCAAGTTTTTCAGTAAGGACAAACTCCTCGTTGTCGGGACAGCGTCCAACATACTCGCCCTTGAAATCGATTATACAGCTTCCGCCGTCGTAGTGCAAACCCATACCATCATCGCCAACGCGGTTTACACCAACCACATACGCTTGATTTTCAATAGCTCTTGCCTTTAGCAAGGTATCAAAAACTTTACGACGGCTGTCGGGCCAGTTTGCAACATAAAAAATCATGTCGTAGTCGTTGCGATTGCGGCTCCACACCGGAAAACGCAAGTCGTAGCACACCTGCAACAATATCCTATAACCCTTATATTCAACTACTACGCGATTTTCACCCTGCGAAAACATATCGGCTTCGCCACCAAATCGGAACAAGTGCCGCTTGTCGTAACGCAAGATTTCACCATCCGGCTTTACAAAAAGGAAAGAATTGTAATATTTTCCACCATCGCGCAAGATAAGCGACCCGCAAACTGCTGCATGGTATTTTGCTGCCAACAACTTCATTTCGTCAACCGTTTGTCCATAAATGGTTTCGCCGAGTTCGTCAACCTCGTTGCAGAAACCTGTGGCAAACATTTCGGGAAGCACATAAATGTCGGAACCTTGATTTTCATTGATTTTTTGTGAAATCACATCAAGGTTGGCATGCTTGTCCTTCCACACCGTATCTAATTGTAACAGACTAATTTTCATCGGGACTTGCATCAAAACAACCTTTGTTACGACCTTCCATTTCGGCATAAACCGCTTTCGCACGGTTCATAATCTCCTTATCTTCACCCGACATGTCAAGTTCGCACTTAATGCCCATCGAATGTGTCTTATAGTCGATAAAACCGCAATACACAGGCACATTGGCGTTCTTGGCCATCTTTATGAAACCGCGCTTCCAGTTCTTTACCTTCTTTCGCGTGCCTTCGGGACACATCACCAAAATGAAGTTGTCGTTATTCTCATACGCCTCCACAACCTGACGAATCTGTCCCACCTTCTTGCTACGATCGATAGGAACAGCTCCCAAAGCACGCAAAATTGGAGACAACGGCCATTTGAACATTTCTGCTTTCATCAGAAATTTCGGTTTGTAGCCACAACTCGAAAAATATAGTTTGCCATGAATAAAATCAATCATGCTGGTGTGCGGAGCCATGATAACCAATGCCTTGGTCATCTCTGGGGCTTCCACCACATTCCACCCGCGAATAAAAAACCGTGATAATTTTCTACCCATTTTCCTTTTTGTTTTTATATCTATGCGGGCGCAAAGCATTGCGCCTCTACAGATTATCAATTATCAATTGTCAATTATACATTATCCATTTTGTTTATAACGACCTTGTAATTCTTCGACAGAGCCTCGATAAGCGGAACTTCCGCCGACAACTTTACCATAAAATCTAAACGGCAATCCTCTGTAAAATATTGTGCAACAATCTTCGCATCGAAATCCTTGAGGCATTTCATCACGAAATTTACATCATCGTAGGTAAACGCCAGCGAATACGATGCATCTATAGTCTCCTCCACAATTGTTGCATTGTTCAACGCATCGGCGGCAGCAGTGCGATAGGCATTTATAAGTCCAGGGATTCCCAGCTTTGTTCCACCAAAATATCTCACAACCACAATCATAGTATAAGTAAGTCCAAACGAACGCAACTGCCCCAGCACAGGCATGCCAGAACTATTGGAGGGTTCGCCATCATCGCTGCAACGGAAAGTCTCGCCTCTGTCGCCAAGCACAAACGCATACACGTGATGACGGGCATCAAAGTACTTCTTCTTCACCACTTGAAGGTTTTCCTTAACATCCGCCTCACTGCGCACTGGAAATGCAAGCGATATGAACTTGCTGCCCTTCTCGGAATAGAAGCCCTCTGAATTAGAAGTTATGGTCTTATATGTGTCGATAATGTCTGGCAAAGCAAATTTATTTTGTGCAAAGTTATGAAAAAACCTTATTCTTCCTCCTTGTAATATACCTTGTAAAACTTTCCTTTTTCGTCCTCGCCTTGTTCAATCAGGTTGCGGTTGCCGTGAACATAAATATGGAAGTTCTTATCCAACTTGATTACGCTCTTGAAGGCACGGCTCTGCTTCTTTACCGCCGAATCGGAAATATCAAAACTGTCGGGAATCTCAAAATCGTTTTCGCGCGAAAATGTGTCCTTGAAACTTTTGAATTGCTCAATGACTTCTGGCTGACGAATCACCGAATCTTCAAAGTTCTGCATCTCAAAGTTTTCGTTCTCCTTGAAAAACTTTACCGAGCGGTTGAGCAAATCGGCCTGGTCGGCTTTCGACACTTCAAACTGCTGCGGCAACTCCTTGGTGACAAAGTTCTTGTACATCGACATCACATTGTGAGTATTGAAATACTTGTCCTGCCTCTGCCTGATGTGCAGGAAATCGTCGGTCCAATAATGCGCCTCGGTGTGGTTGGTATTGTCGATTACCTTGACTACAAAACCGTTTTCGCGCTCGTAGTTGAACACCATACAGCCCTTGTCCATCTTTCGCGGATTGATGCCACGGTCGCACTCGATGCGGAAATTATCACCATCGCGCTTAACTTTCAGGAACGGATCCTTGTTTTCGGACTTGAAAAGTCCCACAGCATCAACCTTTTCGCCTTCAATCTGGCAGTCGTGGAAAAGCACCACATAAAATTCGCCCGACTTGATGTTAGGATGCGAACTCTTTTCGTACAAGTGCTTTGTAAGGTTGACCGACTGCTCAAAAAGTTGCGAACTATCATCGAAAATCTTGGCTACATAGTCGCATACCTCGTTGTACGACAATTCGCTATCGTGGTAAAAGTTATACAGCTCGCCAGCCTTGAAAGATGACAGAAAATAATCCATCATGATTTCCTTGATTTCATCGTCAAGCTCTATTGTCGATTTCGACAACCCATAGCCTGTATCCTCGGCCTTGTTGCCCACAACGTGGATAGCAACAGTTTCTATATCAGTAGTTTCGGTTATCATCTAAATGGCATTTTTAGTGCCGTGAAGATAGGAAAAAGTTTGGAAAGTACGGAGTTTTATATGTTTGAATTTGTTTGAAATGGTTTCTCTGTCAATTATACATTGCACATTGTCAATTATACATTATCAATTAACTTTGCACCATGCTAAGGTTGAAAAATATACGGTACATCTCGTTGTCGAAGGTTTTGAATATTCTTCGTCTGCAAAAGTTCTACCGCAAGGCAAAGCACGGCAATTTCAGCACGGAAGTTCCGCCACCAAGTTTTGCAAACTACGAGCCCACCAACATCTGCAACCTTGCCTGCAAAATGTGTCCGTCGGGAAAAGGAATGCTGAAACGCCCCCGCGGAACCGCCGACATGGAACTTTACAAAAAATTCATCCTTGAAAACCGCCATACTCTCACCAACATAATGTTGCATTTTCAGGGAGAACCACTCATGTTCCAGCAACTTGGCGAAATGATTTCTTTTGCACGACAGAACCGCATACATACAATGTTCTCGACAAACGGACAACTGCTCGCACAAAACATAGACCTCATACGCAATGCCCGCCCCGACCACATTATTGTTTCGCTTGACGGACTTACCGACGAAACTTACACCAAATACCGCGTTGGCGGAAAAGTACAAAATGTATTTGACGGACTTGAAAAACTATCTCAACTACCTGCAAATGAGCGTCCTTACATTGAACTGCAATTCCTTGTCTTTTCGCACAACGAGCACGAAATTCCCTACTTGCAAAAATTGGAGAAAAAGTACCGCATCGACAAGATAACACTTAAAACCGCTCAGATTTACGATGAATCGCAAATAGAATTCTTGCCGAATGACCAAAAATATTCACGCTACAACATAAGCAATGGGAAATTCAAACTGAAAAAATCGCAGGAAAACCATTGCAAACGCTTAATTTTTGGCACAACAATTTGCTTCGATGGTCGAGTTGTTCCCTGCTGTTTCGACAAGGATGCCGACCACGAATTCGGCAACATTTCAAGTCAAAGTCTCGCCGAAATACGCAACTCGGAAAAATTCCGTAATTTTGTAAAACAAGTCTTTACCCAACGAAATGGAATCGACATCTGCAACAACTGCACAGAATAAAGAAAACATCGTTTTCCTTGGCATTGGCGGAAACCTTGGTGACCGCATTGCAAACCTGCAAAGTGCAGTCAAACTTATTGGCGAACGAATTGGCAAAGTAGAAAAGATTTCATCGGTATATCTGTCGGAACCGTGGGGTTTCAAGCACGCAAAATATTTCACAAATATTGTCGCAAAAGTACGCACTTATCTTTCTGCAGAAGAAACACTTTCTACCGCATTACAAATCGAAGCCGAACTAAAACGCACCCGCTCCGGACACGGCTACGAAGGACGCACAATGGACATCGACATACTATTTTTTAATGATGAAATCATTGATACTGAAAAACTAATCGTTCCACATCCCCTTATCTGTCAGCGACTTTTCGTTTTGTTGCCAATGCAGGAAATTGAACCTGATTTTGTTCATCCACTGAACGGCAAAACAATGCAGACGCTCGTAAAAAACTGCCCCGATAACGGGAAAATAAGAAAAATCTCGTCTAAGTAAAAAAATCATACACCTATAAACAAAAAAAATTATTTTTGCACTTTTGTATGAACGAATATTTTGCACACGAAACTGCAGTCATCGACGACGGCTGCACGATAGGAAAAGGTACCAAAATCTGGCATTTTTCCCATGTAATGTCCAATTGTACCATTGGCGAAAGCTGTAACATAGGACAAAATGTAGTAGTATCGCCCGATGTAACTTTGGGCAGAAATGTAAAAGTCCAGAACAACGTGTCGATTTACACAGGCGTAATCTGCGAGGACGATGTTTTTCTCGGTCCATCGATGGTCTTTACGAATGTTATAAATCCGCGTAGCGCAGTCAGTCGTAAAGACTGCTACCGCCGCACATTGGTAATGCAAGGCGCAAGCATAGGCGCAAACGCTACCGTTGTTTGCGGTCACGACATCGGCAGATACGCATTGATAGGCGCAGGTGCTGTTGTTACAAAGAATATTCCCGACTACGCCCTCGTCGTTGGCAATCCTGCACGACAGATGGGTTGGGTCAGCGAATATGGATGCAAACTCAATTTCGATAGCAACGGACATGCTATCTGCCCCGAAAGTGGACAAGAATATAAACTTGAAAATAATAAGGTAACTAGAATAAAATGACAAATTTTGCAATAATCGGAGTCGGCGGATACATAGCTCCGCGCCACCTGAAAGCAATAAAAGAAACTGGCAACAACCTGCTCGTAGCACTCGATAAGAGCGATAGCGTAGGAATCATCGACTCGTTTTTCCCTAAAGCCGATTTCTTCACCGAACCAGAACGTTTTGAACGCCATATATACAAGATTCAGCATGGACAAGGCAAAAAAATAGACTTTTTCAGCATCTGCACGCCAAACTACTTACACGATGCTCACATCAGAATGGCATTGCTAAACGGTGCAAATGCTATCTGCGAAAAACCATTGGTTTTAAATCCGTGGAACATTGATGCCCTTGCAGAACTCGAAAAGGAAACTGGACATAGAATCTACAACATCCTGCAACTTCGTCTGCATCCGGCAATCATCGAACTGAAAAAGAAAATAGAAGCTGGCGACCCCAACAAGGTTTACGATGTCGACCTAACATACATAACCTCGCGTGGAAAATGGTTCCACTACTCGTGGAAGGGCGATGTGTCGAAGTCGGGCGGACTTGCAACCAACATAGGCATACATTTCTTCGATATGCTTCAGTACATATTCGGTGCAAAAAAGGAATTGGTAGTACACCACCGCGACGACCATGTTGTATCGGGTTACCTTGAATTACAAAAAGCCCGCGTTAGATGGTTCCTGAGCGTCGACAGCGAATATCTGCCCGATGAAATAAAGGCAAAGGGACAGACTACCTACCGCTCTATTCAGATTGCTGGCGATGAATTAGAATTTACTGGTGGATTCACCGATTTGCATACTGAAAGCTACAAGAACATCCTTGCTGGCAATGGCTTTGGAATCCAAAACGCAAAGCCGAGCATCGAAATGGTTCACTACATTAGAAATGCAGAGATAGTCAACACAATGAAGGATTGCGAACATCCTTTTATGTCAAAAATCAAATAATGTAACTAAAATTTAACCTTATGAATAATATTTACGAAGCACTAGTCAACAAGCAGGCAAAACTGTCGGTTATTGGTCTTGGTTATGTAGGACTGCCGATAGCTCTTGAATTTTCAAAACATATAAATGTCGTTGGTTTCGACGTAAAACCCGAAAGAGTTGCTATGATGAACAACCATATCGACCCGAGCAACGAACTCGACAAATCAGCATTTGACGGATGCAATATCACTTTCACATCCAATGCCGACGACTTGAAGCAGTGCAACTTTTTCATCGTTGCTGTGCCAACACCAATCGACGAGCACAAACTTCCAGACCTTACACCAGTAATAAAGGCATCTGAATCAGTTGGCAAGGCTTTGAAGAAAGGCGACTATGTAGTATACGAATCAACCGTATATCCAGGTTGCACCGAAGAAGACTGCGTTCCTATTCTCGAAAAGATGTCGGGCCTGAAGTTTATGCAGGATTTCAAGGTTGGATTCTCACCAGAAAGAATTAACCCTGGTGACAAGGCACATTCGCTCACACAGATAAAGAAAATCACCTCTGGCTGTGACCCCGAAGCTGCCGAAAACATCGCAAAGGTATACGAAATAATAATAAAGGCAGGCGTACACCGCGCTAGCGCAATCAAGGTTGCCGAAGCTGCAAAGATTATCGAAAACACACAGCGCGACATCAACATTGCACTCATGAACGAATTGTCAATCATATTCGACATCATGGGAATCAACACATACGAGGTATTGGAAGCTGCTGGAACAAAGTGGAACTTCCTGAAATTCTCACCAGGACTTGTTGGTGGACACTGCATTGGCGTTGACCCGTACTATCTGCTTCACAAGGCAAAACAGCTCGGTTATCATGCAAGTATGATTAATTCGGGCCGTGCACTCAACGACAGCATGGGAACTCGCATCGCCGACAAGGTTGTGAAGATGATTATCAATGCCGGCAAGGAAATCACAAAGTCGAGAGTTCTCATAATGGGTATGACCTTCAAGGAGAATGTCACCGACATCAGAAATTCACGTATAATCGACATTATAAACGAGTTGAAGTATTTCCGCGTAAACTGCGATGTTGTTGATGCATACGCCGACCACGACGAGGTTATGAAGGAATATGGCGTTGACATGTCGAAGGAACCGACAGGCAAGTACGATGCTATCATAGTTGCAGTAAACCACCGTCCGTACATGGAACTCACCGAAGACTACTTCAAGGGAATTTCTGCCGAAAACGGAATCCTTGTTGATGTAAAGGGCGTAATGAGAGGAAAAATCAAAGATTTGACCTACTGGAGCTTATAAGTTTTCATAACACATACAAAAGAAAAGGACTGCCTTCGGACAGTCCTTTTTCATTATGCTCACAAAATACGGAACTATCGTCGAATCAATTGTACTGTTCCCTTCTGTGTTAACTTTTCGTTGTTTTCCCCTGTGGCAGTAATCACATAGAAATATACGCCTTCAGATGCATCATTGTTGCCACTTACCTTGCCATTCCAGCAATTGTCAAGCTGCTGGCTATGGAAAACCAACTGTCCTGCTTTAGTATATATTGAAAGGTCATAGTCGAGCAAGGTGCCATTATACATTATTGTAAACTCGTCTCCTATTCCATCACCATTTGGAGTAAATACATTCGGAATCCTGAAATCACTCGATGTTACGCCTATGGTTTCCGAATACCTGCTTTCGCAGTCGCCAGTGCGGGCAACAAGTTCAACTACATAATTTCCACTGCTTCTAAATTCATACTCAAAATTATAATCTGTAGTTATCACTACACCGTTCACGAGCCATTCAAAATCAACATTCTGCGTATTTCCAGAATCATCCAGACGAGTATAATTCCTAAAATTGTATTTCTTTTCGGCAAATGCATCGCGCGATGTCTCGAAGAAGGCGTTTAGATTGGTCTTGTCCCTGACAAGTACCGTATCGTATGCCACGCACGAGTTTGCATAGTTTATTTCCAGCATATATATGCCTGCATTCAGGCCTGTAAAGATTCCATTCCGCGACATTTCAGAACCGTTAATCCTGCAGTAATTCATTTTACCGTCAGACTTAACTGTTAGTTCTCCATTTTTACCCGAACAATAGTTAGGTTTTGTGCTTACCGAGTAATTCAACTTTTCAGCAACATTTACATCGAAAGTAACTTTTGACGAGCAACTTCCGCTTGTCTTTATAGTTATAGGGTTCGAGCCGGTGTGTAGTCCCGACAACTCGTATTTTCCAGCGCTGACCTTCTTTGCAGAATATCCTTCATTATCCCATGTAAACGAGTTTGTTCCCGACACCTCTACCTGCAATTTTTCACCATAGCATAGGTTAGTTTTCGAGACCTTTGCCACAGGTTTCTCCTGTTCGACAAAAGTAATCTTCACCTTACGTCCATTTGGCAGTTCTATTGTATGCCCACCGTATGTATTTCCATGAAGCATAACTCCTGATGCCACCTTTGTCACCGACAATCCATCCGAAACCTTAACATTGTTGTTATCAAGTCCTTCTATCAAAAGTTCGTTGCCGCAAATTGATGTATCATTTAAGTTAAGTACGAAAGTCTTGTTTTCTGGTTGCGCAATTTTTTCTGGACCATCCGATGTAAAAGTCACAGTATTGTCAACGGCATCAGTAACTTTTGATTCTGGATTCGGAATATTGTTCAGTTCATTAGTTTCAGGAGCATCAGGAGTAACGTTTTCAACAATAGTATTATTAGGTGTGTGGGTATCAGTTTCAGCATCTGGCGACAGATATGCAAACGTAAGTGCCACGGAGATTCCCAAAGTAGCAACCGCAGCAACAATATGGTACTTGTATGCCGACATGAATTCCGATACTGTTCGTTTCGGAATATTTCTGCTGATATTCTCGAAAACCTCTGGTGGAGGAGTTTCGGTATATCCCTGCAGTTTCTGTTTCAATATCTTGTCAAATTCGTTCATCACCTTTTGTAGTCATTACTAATTATTAATATCAATTGTTCTCTTGCTTTCTTCAGTTGCGAGCGACTTGTCGCCTCCTTGATATTAAGGATTTCGGCGATTTCGTTATGCTGATAGCCCTCGACCACATACATGTTGAAAATAGTCCTGTAACCATCGGGCAGTTTCGATATCGCTTCAACCAGTTCTTTTGCCGACATATCTGAAACTATATCCGCGCTTTCGTCTTCGGTGGTATCGTCATCGGCGATTTCCTGTACCGAATTCCACATAAGCTTCAGATGGTTGAGCGATTCGTTGACCGCCATCCTTTGCAACCAGCCATCAAAAGAACCTTGGAACTTAAATTCTCCAATCCTCTCCATAACCTTTATGAAGCAATCCTGAAGAATGTCCTGGGCTTCGTCCCTATCCTTTGCATATCTCAAGCAAATTCCGTAAACGAATGGCGAGAACTTTTTGTAAAGCTCTTCAAAAGCCCTTCGTGACTTTTGCTGACACTTCCTTATCAGTTCCTCGTTATCACCCATTACACCTATATGACAATTTAAAAGTCATTTTCGTTGCCTGAAAATGTAAAAAAAATTGAACTTATATACCGCTGATTACAAACAACTTAACTTTTCTTTTAGCAAAAAAATCTCAATTAATAAATATTAGTTCCGAAAATCGCTTCAAAAAACGTCAATTTTTAGCAAGGAACCTAAAATTACGCATAATCCGCTGCATACATTTTCTAATTAAAAACAATAAAAAGAGGAACGACAATTGTGCGTTCCCCTTTTTTATGAAGATTTAATTCTTAGGTTATCTTACCAGATGCAAAGTTCCTTCCTTCTTGTACTCAACACCATCCATGCCTTCGGCTTCGATTATGTAGTAGTAAACGCCAGGAGTTGCCTTGGTGGAACCATTCAGACGACCGTCCCAACCTGCATCTTCGTTTTCCCAGTCAGTCCATTCGAATACCAGTCTGCCGTAACGGTTAAGTATCCTTCCGTGGAATGACTTCAATGTTTGTGCTTTAACCTGGAAGAAATCGTTTACACCATCACCATTCGGCGAGAAAATGTTCGGGTACTCGAGCTTGCTTTCCTTGTCAACGAATACGCATTCGTCAAGATATGCAGTATCGCGGCATTCTGGAATATCCCTATTCATTACAATAAGGTAAGGTTCGTAGCATCCTGGTTCAACATAGGTATGAGGTACGAGTTCATCGCAGTTCCTTTCTACCTCGCCATCACCAAAGTGCCATTCGCACCTCTTGGCAACGTTGTCGTAGTTGGTAGAGTTGATGAAAGTTGCCTCTGCATTAGGTGCTACCAAGTTGCCAATTACGTCAGCCGATACTGCAAATGCTGCCTCAATCATACCGATTGTACCGATTTCAATCTCTGGGAAGTCGTGGCAGTATACATCGCCGAAGTACTGATAGTAATACTGGAAGTAGTCTGTATTGAACGACTGGTAGTCGGAACGATAAGTGTAAGTACCTGTAGGCAGGTTATATACATGATTTCCGTGTCCAGTTATTGAATAACCCATATTAGGATCTGTTATTTCGGGACCAACAGTCGTATCGATCCAGAAGAACGTGAAGTATCCTACTGTGTCAAGGAATTCAACACCACCTCTGCCAAGTGCACAAGTATCACCTATCACCGTGTAGTTGTACTTAGGAAGTTGAGGTTCTTCAACGATAGCGCGTCCGGTATTCGACGTACAACCCCACCAGTTTTTAGTATTAAGTCCCACTATATGTGTTTCTTCCCTGTCTTCCCAGTGGATAAACGCACGGTATTCACCAGAAGCATTGTTAGTGTATATAGTATCAATATAACCATTGCCAAAATCCCATTCGTAAGTTGGCAGAGTTTCATCGTGTGCAGTGATGATTGCCGAACCACCGAAGCATTTTGGAGGAATTATCCTGATTGAATCTGACGGTACTGGTGCAAATACCACCTTTGCAGTATCCTTGGATGTACAATACTCAGTGTTCTGTACCGACCAGTAAACTTCGTAGTACGGATTTGCAGTAGTATCGTTTTGAACGATGGTATGTATAAATGTATTCGGATCCGAACGATCATCGAAAGTTAGTATGCTTGCCGAAGTATTTGAAGACCAACGACCTTCACCTACTCCATTGAAATTTACAGTAAGTTGTCCGTCATAACCGCAGAATGTGATTGAGTCTCTAGTGATATCTGCTACCGGTTCCTCTAGGAATGTTATAGTCCAAGGACCAGCAGTATCCTTACAGAAACGAGGATCGCCATCAGGACCAGTGTATTCAATCCAGTAGAAATCGTGAGGTCCGTATGTAGGC
>JAGCDJ010000048.1 GCA_017651185.1 Bacteroidales bacterium
ACCGCCGCCGCCGCCGTTTCCTGATTTGCCAGTTCTACCCAATGCACGGGGAACAAAATATTCACCAAACGAAATAGCAGCAGGAGGAGTACTCGTTGTATAACCGTTTCCATCTTTGCCATTAGTGCCATTATTACCAGGACTACCAGGTGGGTTTGCATTTGTTTCTTCTGCACCAGCACCTCCAGCACCTCCACGTCCATTTGTACCACTTGTGGTTGAAGCATTACTACCAGCAGAACCACTAGTCCCTCTATGTCCCCAGTCTCCACCAAAACCTCCTGCGCCACCTGCACCACCTTTTCTTGTATTGTCAACACTCGCAGGTGTTCCACCAGCTGGTTTTGCACTATTACACTCTTCTGTTTCTCCAAGAGCATTTCCATTGCCACCATTGAGATTAGTTGTAGTAAATGTTATATTATTCGTTCCTCCTTTTCCTCCGTCACCGACCTTTATCTTAACCCTTATAAGTTCATCGCCTGTACTTGCTCCATACATATATAAACCATAAACAGAATTGCCCTTGTATGATGTTGAATGATAGTCGGAACCTCCACTACTATTATAACCAGTAACATCAACGGTCAAGTCTTGAAGTTTCCAATTTGTATTTCCATCCGATTTAAGAGCAACCCTATGATTTGCCTCACCGCTAATTGTCGTTCCAAAAGTGCCTTTCAGTTTTGTTTCGCCTGTTCCTTTTGTCCAAACTCCAGTAGAAGTATTTGCAGTCCAACCGCCATCAATTATTACATTATCTATCATATTTACTGTACTAGTCGTCGTATATTCACCACTTGCCATACGGATAATCGAAGGATTTTCGGATGTAGCATCTGGGTTATATGCTAGAGCGAGCGCCCTCGTTATACTAGCTACTGGCTGGGTGCTCGTGCCAATGTTCAAGTCATTACCCGAAGTAGCAGAGCAATATATTACATGCGTTCCGCACATAGGTATGCAAGTCGGCAGGTCGCCTGATTCGTAGCACGACAATACTATTGCTCCTGCCGTTCCAGTAGGATAGTATGTGGTTGTAATACGCGCATAACCGTTGCCACCGTGACCTGTTTCGGTGCCACCACCTGTTGCTGGGAAAGAGGTATTGCCAGCAATTGTCTGGGCACTTGTAAGATACAACGAAGAATTCAACAGGCATCCACTTGGGTAATTGCTTGCTGTGGCTGACGTATATACATATCCAGAACCACCTGCGCCACCACCGGCGTCAGAAGAATCATCAGATGTTGGCAATGCGAGTTGGCCTTTGTTGGTACCTCCACCGTACCAACCGCCGCCACCACCACCGCCATCGCAACGGGTATTGGCTCCAAGTCCGAAAGCACCGCCTTTCCCTGCTTCTGTCTGTGTTCCACCGTGCTCGGGGTTAGCACTATTGTGTCCACTGGCTTCGTCTCCGCCTTGCAAACCTCCTCCATAACCAACGCCATCACCAGAGTCTTCGCCGCCCCCGCCGCCGCCGCCAGCGACAATGATACGATTGTATAAAGTATTGCCGTTCAAACGAATATCAGTACCGCCACCGCCACCTGCCGCAGCATTGGCACCTCTCCAAGATGACCCACCTCCATTCCAACCACCGGCGGCAATACCACGACTGCTCGGACCGCAACTACCCATTCCGCCAACATAGACATAAATGCTCGAAACACCAGATGACACATTTAATGTTCCTACCGAATATCCGCCTTTGCCACCATAGCCTCCGTCACCACAATCTTGACGACCGCCGCCTTGCGCTCCCCAAACTTGGAATGTAAACGAAGTATAGCCAGTAGGAATGGTATATATCTGTTGTGCCCCTGTGTATGAAAAGTTTCTTGTCTCGGTTTCAGTTGTTGTTTTACGCAAACGGCAATATATTGTCATGCCGCTGGAAATAGGAACTGTTAGGTTTTCATTGTATGAACCGGAACGACCAGCAGTAATTTCACTTGTACATTCAGCATCCGAGAACCACTGGTAAACGAATCCAGACGGCACGGCAGTACCACTTGGCAAACTTGCTGTAAGGTTTGCCGTTTCTCCACATACTGGGATGTTTGTCAATGTAATGTTTGGTATTGGTATTTGAGCTCGCGTGTTTGCACTGAAGAATATGCAAGTCAATAATACCAAAAGATTTGCAAACGACTTCGAAGACTTCCAAAATCCAAAAGTACGGTTGGTTTGTAAAATTTCCACTACCTGCCAACCGAATTTTAATTTTCTGCAAACAACCTTAACCATAAATATAAATTATAAACAAATAATAATCAACTTTTTACTCAATCAATAAAGTATTGTTACCATTCCATTGTATGTGTCTTCGTCGTTGAACAAGTCAACGATATAAATATAAGTTCCCGCTGGGACGAAATGCCCCCTGTAACTGCCATCCCAAGGTTCGGCATATCCTTTCGAAGTAAACAAAAGCTGTCCCCAACGATTGAAAACCTTCACTTCTGCATCAGGAAACATTTCTATGTTCTCAATTAGCCAATTATCGTTAATACCATCGCCATTTGGAGTAAATACATTGGGGATATGCAGACATGGAACATTTACATCTGTCAGTACGACACCAACTTCGTTCGACCAGCAATTATTTGAATCTACAACACGCAACATATATCTCCCCGATGGAATATTCAACAAGGATGAACTATCCGACATATTGCCATTCCAATAATATGAATAAGGTTCCGTACCTCCTGTTGCCATCAAATTAATCTTTCCGGTTCGACTTTCGATACAAAATGGATTTTCCACTTCGGCATCAACAACAATAATTTCGGGTTGCATAACAAACACTTCCTTTTTTTCATTACAACCATTATCATCGAATACAACAATAGAATAATTACCTGCCATTATATTGCTGAACTCACCAGAAAATACAGGTTCGTGTCCATTTATAGAATAACTATAAGGTTCAGAACCGCCTTGTGCTGTAACCTCTATACGTCCGTTTTTGTCACCATAGCAGTTTGCATTTTGTACCTCTACATCCATTGATATAGCTTCGGGAGCATCAAGACTTATATTCTTTACTACTGAGCAACCTGCCGCATCCGACACCGTGAGCGAATACGTGCCCGCGCCCAAATTTGCAAGTTCGTTACCGAAAGAAGATGTATTCCATATATAATCATAAGGAGCAACCCCACCAAATGCTGCAACTGTAATCTTGCCATCAACTGTATTGTGACATCTCGGAGAAACTGCAGCCGTCTGCACATCTATTTCGGGAGGAGATACAAGATTTACAACTGCCTGTCCAGTGCATCCCCAAGCATCGGTAACGGTAACCATGTATGTGCCTTCATACTGATTGTATAGTTCGGATGACATATTGCCTATATTCCAAGAATAGATGAGAGGTTCTGCTGCATTGGGACATTGCGCAGCAACTGCACCATCGTTGAAACCATGGCAACTGATCTGTTGTGAAACCGTTGCTGTAACAAGCAATATTCCCTGCCTTGAAATTTGAGCCGCTGAACTTGCAGTACATCCATTTGCATCAACTACTGTAACTCCGTATGAACCAACAGCTATACCAAGATTTTCGGCTGTGGTCACGCCATTCGACCATGTATAGTTATATGGTTGGGTTCCGCCCGAGACAGTCACATTGAGAGATCCCTGTGCAACACCGCATTGCACATCGTGAGCGACGATTGACGAGTTGAGTTCCATCGGTTGCGTTATATTGATTGGCAAAACTGCCGTACATCCGCCATAATCGCTAACTGTCACTGTATATGAACCTGCAGAAAGTCCATTTGCCGTAGGTCTTGTCTGACCATTGCTCCAAATATAACTGTATGATGGTTTTCCGCCACTTGCCATTACGCTTGCCGATGTTGTTCCTCCATAACACGATATTGTTCCAATTGATGAAACTGATGCGGAAAATTCTTCGGCCTGGGTTATGGATATTGATGATGTTGCACTACAACCATTTGCATTAGTTACAGTCACATAATAAGTTCCAGCAGTTTCAAATGAGTTATTGGCAGTCTGTACCGAATTTGACCAATTATATGTAGTACCACCATTGGCTGTAACTGAAATTGTATTCACTGAGCAAGTAAGTTCTGTAGTTCCACTATTATTTGTAATTGTCGGCACAGGTACCGCGCTTACAATCAACATAGAACTGTCAGAAACAACAAATGGCAGTCCATTCCCACAAGAGTACGACGTAAGTGTTGCCTTATATTTGTATGTTCCTATTGCCGTAGGTGTCAACGAAATATTTTCGCCCGATGTTGCCGTTAGTCCAGAACCAGTCAAAGGTGTAGCAGACCATTGTACCGAATATCCTGAACCAGCATTGCTAATTGAAACCTGCAAAGAAGCGCTTTCGCCAAGACAAATTTCGGAATCCGTTGCTGACATGGAAATTTCTGGTGTGCTTCCAATCGTGACATTTGCTGAAGCCGATGCAGAACAGTTGTTTCCATCGGTAACAATAACTGAATATTGGGCTGGTTCTGTCAAATTAGGCGTTGTAAACGTTTGGTTTGTTGAATTATCCGACCACAAATAGGTATATGGTGTCAGTCCGCCCGAAACATCGGCACTAAGCATTGTGTTTGTTCCATAACAAACTGTATTAGAGCCAGATATTGTTACAATTGGATTTGCTGAATTGTCGGCAATCGTTACGGTTTCCTCGTAATAGCAGTCTATCGAAGTTGATTCGTTCGTAATGCGAACAGTATATGAACCTGCTTCGAGCGAATTGAATGACAAAGCATTTCCAGTGGTTGTTTGAATATTTTGACCGTTAACACTGACCGTATATGTAGAATTTGCAACTCCTCCAGAAAAATTGACTACAGTTATTGACCCATTGAAAGGTGCTATACAATGCGAATTGGCAGTCGGTGTAATTACCGCCGACGGCGTTTGCGACACAGAAATTGTTTGGGTAGCACTCGCATTACAATTATTTGCATCGGTAACAACCAGATTATAAACTACATCTGCGCTTCCTTGCGAAACCGTTGGACTAACTGTCAATGATGCACTATTTGTTGCTGACGGCATTCCTGCTGTTCCATTGCTAGAACTTGCACAAGTCCATGAATATGAATTGAAATTACTTGGATTTGAATTCATTACAACATTTGAACCATTGCAAATTGCCGTTGTTTCAGCATTTATTGAAACAGAAGGATTTTCGTTTATTGAGATTGACAAGTTGTGTGTTTCGTTGGCGCATAATGAAGATGTACTTGTTGTGCTTACCGAAAAAGTGAAAGTGCCAGTTTCTTCGGGTGTACCGCTGATTGTCAAGGTTTGTCCTACCGTATTGTATGTAACGCCATTGGGCAAATTTCCGTTTACGACAATGCCAGTTGCTGTGCCTCCGTAAGTATATATAATGTCTTCTATGCGTTGCGAACCGCACAAGTGCTGTTCCTCTGCACCTGAAATATGGTTTAGTCTCGGTGCATCGGCAGAATTACAGCACGAAAGTGTAATACTTCCCGCTGTTCCTATTGGATAATATACGGTTGTGATTCGCGCATATCCGTCACCTTCGTGACCAGTTTCGTTGCCACCGCTGACAGCAGGGAAAGAAGTGTTGCCCGCAATTGTCTGTGCGTTAGTAAGATACAAAGAACTATTCAGCCGACATCCGCTTGGGTAATTGCTTGCTGTAGAAGATGTATATACATATCCAGAACCGCCACCGCCACGACCAGAATCATCGGAATCATTTGATGTCGGCATGGTTTGGGTTCCTTTATAGGTTCCGCCACCGTACCAGCCGCCACCACCGCCGCCACCATCGCAACGGGTGTTTGCTCCAAGACCAAAAGCACCGCCAAGTCCTGCTTCGGTCTGCGAACCGCCGTGTTCAGGACTTGTATTATTATTGTATCCGCCTCTTTGTTCGCCGCCTTCCAAGCCTCCGCCGTAGCCGTGGACACCACCAAATATGTCAGTACCATCGCCAATGTCTTCACCGCCGCCGCCACCACCACCAGCGACAATAATACGATTATATAAGGTGTTGCCGTTTATGCGAATATCCGTTCCGCCACCACCACCGGCAGCAGGACTGTTCAGACCTATAATAGTACGTGGTGACGCCCAAGATGTTCCGCCACCATTCCAACCGCCGTATGCTATGCCTCCGTCGTCGGGACTGCAACTGCCAGTGCCACCGACATACACATAAATGCTTGTAATGCCAGAACTCGAATTCAATGTGCCAACCGAATATCCGCCTTTTCCTCCATCGCCACCACGACCATTAATTTGGCGACCTCCACCTTGCGCACCCCAAACCTCCATTGTAAACGATTGATAACCTGCTGGGAAGTTATAAACTTGTTCGGAACCCGTGTAGGGGAAATCGGTGACAAAAGTTGCAGTTAAGGTTGCTCGCAAGCGACAATATATTGACAAACCGTTGGAGGAGGTTATTTCAAGATGCTCCCTGTTTGTGCCTGAATATCCGCTTGTGATTTCGTTTGTACATTCAGCATCAGTAAACCATTGGCAGATATAGCCGTTAGGAATTGTAGCATTATTCGAAAGGCTTGCCGTCAGATTTGCAGTTTCGCCACAGGCAGGACTGTTTTCAATTGTAACGACTGGCATTGGAACTGTTACTTGCGAATTTGCATTTATGCAGAATATTATGCAAAACATTAGCACGACAAAACCAACACGGATATTACCCGATGCTTGTGCCGTGAATTTAAATATGTTGCTAATAGCAATAATCATTTTGTTAATTTTATAATCAATAAGCACAGTTTTACAAAACTGGCAAACAACGCATGTTTTGGATATAACCCATATACTTCAGCTAATCGCCGAAGTCGTAAAAACATAGATGACGATAGGGTATATTATGAATTTTTAGAACCGAGTATTCGCGCTAAAAAATATGCAGATTAGAAACGCAATAAGATTAGCAATTGGTTTCGATGATTTCCATAATCCATAGGCATGGCTTACTCCGAGCGATGCCACTACTTGTTGTTGTGATTCAATTTTCCTGCAAAAATCAATGACCATAACATATACATTAACAATCAACAATACATAAAGTTTATGCAACTGCATAACAATGAATGGGATTTCGGAAAAATCGAATCATCTAGGCTCTAACTCCCGAAAGCCATTCACTTGAATGCATAAGGCAGGTCTTCTGACTTGTTCCAATTTGCGAGCCTTCCCATAACCGTGAGTGTTACAGTGGCATAAATTCGCAAATCCATAAAAGAACTTACAGCAGCGGGTACTGTGCGTGAATCTCACACGCTTCCCTTAACCTTTTGCGACTGCAAAAATAGTAAAAAAAGCAACAATGAATTGCTTGTTTTGAGAAATATTATACAAGTGTAGTCGGACGAAAGGAAAGTACCATTATATGGACATATTTCCGACATTATCAAAAACTTGAGTCAAAACTTTATGTTGCTATTTGAAGCAAAATCCGTTCGGAATTATGCCGACTTTGAAGTTGTCAATTTCCTCACCTGCAGCATTCAACCGATAAACTACGCCCGACTGCATATAATCAATTGCATCGGCAACATATACATCCGAATTCACAGGGTCAACGCCAAGACCATAGTACAAGCGACCACGCGGATTTTCAAAAAAGACATCTGAAGTTATGTCGTCAGAATCAATCTGGAAACGATAAATGTGGTTGTTGCAGTAATAAATGGTATCGCCAGCACCATTCATTGCTATTTCTGATGGATAATCACCGATTGGGAACTCAAAAATACGCTCAACAGTCTGCGTAGCAACATCAACCTTCACAAGTCCGGGCGTACCGCTATAATCGGAACCTTGGTATCCACCATCGCAAAGTATCCACAACTTTCCATTGCGGTCCAAAACCATGCGATGCGGTTGCTTAAGAACCTCTATCTGCGACACAAGTTCGTCGGTATTGGCATTTATGACAAGAATCTTGTCATCGTACGACCAACTATTTACAAATACAAGCGAATCGTACACAATCATTTGTTCCGAAGAATGACGGAAATATTCGCCACTGCCGTCATCGATATTTATGGTTTTGTCAACCATACAGGTATGCGGATTAACAACATAAATGCTACGAGAATACATATCGGAAACATAGGCCTTCGATGGTGTTATAAAACGAATATAGCGAGGTGACACAAGTTCAGTTATCTTGTTGACATACATGAATGTATTCTTGTTTACCACGTATATCTTTCCGCTGTTGTTTACGACGAGATATGCAAGCGAATCGCTGATGGTAACGCTTTGCAAGACATCACCGATTGGAATTCCGTTTGCACGATAAAAAACTTGGTTCTCAACAGTTTTGGTATTCTTGTCGTAGTATGAAAGGGAGGCATTTCCGTACATAAAATTTCCCTCGCAGGGAATAAAAACGCCATCGTGAGACGTGCTGAATTGGGTTATAGGCGCAAGGTCGTCCTTCATGCAGGAGGGAAATGACAATAGGAATGCAAATAAAAGAATGGACAATTGATAATGGATAATCTGTGGAGACGTTTTGCGCAACGCCACCACATAAATTCTGTTTTTCAATATCCTTCTTAAATTCATCATCTATAACTAACGCTAATTTGGAATGCAAAATTAATTCTTGGCATCGGTTGCCACAATACCGAACGGTACGATTCGTTGAAAAGATTGTTAATCTTGAAATTCAAATCTATGGCAAAATCGGAAATCACAAATTCCTTGCCCAAACCAATATCGCTCATAAAATAGGGATAAATCGACACCAAAACACCAGTTTCTTCTGCCGATGTGGTAAACCTTTCGCTAAAATAGTTCCATTGGTAATAGAAATAGAATCCGTATGCCGAAATCCGCCCGAAAATGTTTGCCGAATGCAAAGGTATGTATGCCAACTGCTTGCCAATTGACATATCGTTTTCGCTACGCGGTGTCGAAAGGTTTGTAGAATGAGTGTAGGCATAGTTTGCCGTAAGCGAAATCAGGCACGAATCGTGAAATTCGAATGAAGTGTTCAACTTTGCGTCGGCACCGTATGCAACAACCTTTTCAAGGTTTATAGGTTGCCAGTAGCCACGGTTTGTCGGGCACCACATTATCCAGTTTTTCACATGACTGTAATTTGCTCCTGCTTCTGCCGAAATTGCGAAACGCCCGTCAAGACTATTATACTTCTTTCCAAATGAAATGTCGGCAACATACGCCGTTTCTGGCACAAGGTCAGGATTTCCGCCAGGCACATAAAACAAATCGTTGAGTGTGGGCACTGAATAGTTCTTCGATAAAGATGACCTTATGAACCAGCGATAGCGGAAATTGTACTCAAGGAAAAGCGATGGCAAGAACGGACATACGCTTTTATCATAGAAATCCTGTCGCAATGTAACACCGCAGCGGAATCGTTTGAACGGCTCGCCAAAAAGCGAAACCAATGCTCCGTAGTCGTGGCGGACAGTATCGTAGCCGTTTTGTATTACCGCATCATTTGAAGCCACAGTGTGGAAGTTGTATTTAATACGAGCCGACAATTCCAGACGGTCGTTGAAGGAATATGAATAATTTGCAGTGGTGTAAAGCGAATTCGCCTTTGTGTCGGAATCGATGACCTTGTAATAGCCTACACCTCCTATATAACTCTGCGACATATAGTTCTGCAACTGGTAATTGTCGCCTATCGAAACCTCAAGTTTCGACTTATCGGTGTAAAACCTGTAAGACAGCGATGATACAAAACTATTTCCATCCTGACGGTTCTTGTTGTTCAGCAAACCACTTTCGTTGGTCGTAAGTCCAGGCACGCCACGGTCGTAGTTTTGCCACCAGAACTTAAATGCAAGGAACGACCTTTCGGTGGTGCGGAAATACAATTCCTGAATTGCGCCCATCATACGGTAATCGGCATTTTCGCGCTTCTGAATGCCACCGCCAGCAATGTCGCTGTTCTTGAACTTGAAGTCGTTGCGCGAACGGGTGTCGTAGAACTTTGTAACCGACTGAAACTTTTCCGTTCCTGCACGCACCTGCGCCATATTGTCGAAAGTATGGAAACTTGCTACCGATGAAACAATCTTTGCCGACACTCCCCTATCCCACATGGGTTTTGTATTTATCTCGACAACTCCGCCAATCGCCGTTTCCGACTTCTGCATTGATGCGGAGCCACAGAAAACATTTACCTCGTCGGCAATCGACATCGGCACCAGCGACATGTCAACCATACCGAGCATTGGAGAACTAAGGCTCACATTATTCCACGAAACCTTTGTGTGCGAAGCCGTTGTACCTCTGAACGAAGCCGTCGAAAGCGAACCTCGTCCGTATGTTTTTACAAATACTGAAGTATTTTCTGACAGGACTTCAGAAAGTGAACTCAACTCCTTGACCTTGAGAATCATCTTGTCAAGTTTTACGACAGAAGTGCCAGTTTCAAGCATTTCGCGATGCTCGATAATCTCAACATCGGGCAGAGTAACCGTATCGGACTGCGAGAAGACAAAATTCGCCGACAGCATAAAAAACAGAAGAAAGACAACTGCCTGTATATTACAGCACCTGTCTTCCTTTACTATTGAACCTATTTTTTTCTGCAAAAAAATCATTGCATAACTTCAATCTTTTTTACCGTGCGGCAGTCGTCAAACACAAAAGCCACGAAATATATTCCTGATTTGAATCCAGAAATATCCATTGCAAAGAAAGTGCTTTTTTCCGAACTGCACAACACTTTCTGCCCCATCACATTATATATTTCAACCGAAAAATCCCTATCTGCCGACAAGTTCACAAAATCGGATGCAGGATTTGGATATGCATTTGCATCAACAGAAATATTCTCTTGGACAGAATTCAACGAATGAATCACACCTACAGCATCAAGGTCGAAACCGCATGAATGGAAAGGTGTCGGATACGGATCGTTGATAATATTACCTTCCGAATCGTAAGTGCCGTATTGAGGATCGATAGAGCCTACAACGTCAATAAGCCTAACATGAGTAATATTGTTTACATCAAGGTTCGGTTCGTTGGCAAGTTCCTCCAAATCGAAAGGATAACCGTAGAAAACAGGGAAAACACCTGCTAAATTTGTAAGCAAATTTGAATTTTCATAACCAAATGGACCAACTTGTTCATCTGTCTGCACATGGGAAACAGCAGGGAAACGAACGAAATCGACTCCGTTGCTGCTGACTTCCACAAACGCCAATTCGTAGAAAACTATAGAATCCTGATTGGGAACAGCATTCGGAATTAATGCATTCTCGAAAACAGCAAAATCGTGTCCAACACCATTTACAATAGGGCTATCGAACTGCAATGTAATGTAACCGCCATCTCCCAAACTAATATATTGTCCGTTTGCTTTGCCGAGGCAGTTATCTATAGTGCCATAAAATGCATGGTTTGATGTTATGCCCAAAGCATTGTCGGTATAA
Organism: Bacteroidales bacterium; assembly: GCA_017651185.1. Lineage (GTDB taxonomy): Bacteria > Bacteroidota > Bacteroidia > Bacteroidales > ML635J-15 > Bact-19. The sequence continues at coordinate 11,448 of JAGCDJ010000048.1, forward strand.
GTAAAAGTAGTATCCGAAATCTTCACATACCCACGTACTATTTCTGCCGAAGTAGCCCAGCCAACAAATGCCGACGAATCCTTGTGCATTGCCAACGGATTGGACAAGCCTTGTGCACTAACAGAGACTGCAAGCAATACGCAAACGATAACCAATAAATTTCTCATATTTCAAAAAAATTCAATTTTTGAGTGGCGGACTTTCGCCCGCCATCAAAAATCTTCTGTACAAACATTACCTATTATTAATAACTTTACATGTAGCCATACCCTTTTCGGTGCGAGCAGAAATGATGTACATTCCGTTTACTACATCGAAAGGCATTGAAACATTATTGTCGTTTACATAAACGGTCTTAACAAGACGACCGGCCATATCATATACATAAACATCATTTATACGGCTTTCGCAATTGAGGTTGAGCATACCTGCTGCATCGAAATATGCGTCGATTGACAAGGATTCTGCAATAGTTTGTCCAATGAAAACCTGCGGAGCCTGAATACCGAAGTCATCCATGCAGAAATATGTTGGAACTAACAAACCATATTGGTTTGCATCGTTGCTAAGAGCCGAAAAATACAAACTATCAGCATTTGCAATCCACGAAAGGTCAACATAAGTCCATTCATCCATCTTGTAGTTTGCATCTTCTCTGAAATCAGCCATTACGATTTCTCGATTTGCAATCTCAGTACCAGCTGCGAATGCTGTAATCTTGATAGAGTAATAATAGTGGTTTTCTGCAAAAGACACATTAGCATCGTCAACATACTTGGACACATATGTTGGCAAACAGAAATATGCGCCACGATTTTCAAAACTACCAGAATGTTCTGTATCAATTTTTATTCCTGACATGGCACCAATATATGAAGTAACATAATTCGAAGAATTATTATTACCATGACCAACTATTGCTGAAATATTGCTGTAATCATATGTATCTACATCAGTTGTATTTGTATAAACGAATCCATCCCAGTATTCAAATTCATAACCGTATGTTTCTTCATCAAAGTACATATAACCATTATACAATGTAAGATACGAACTTATAAATTTACCTGATTCATCAGAACCATTCCAATATGAATTAGGTTCGAGAGTCAACTCCTCGAAATCAACGACATCAGTATAGTTAATATAATTAGGATCCTGAGCTCCGAAGTTATCCATGCAGAAATAAGCAGGAGTATTAATTCCATAACCACCAGCATCGTCGTTGCTTAATGCAATAAAATTCAAACTGTCGGCACCATTAATCCACGAAAGGTCAACGAATGTCCAGTCATCCATCTTATATGAGTGACCTTCGGTAAAGTCGGCCATAACAATTTCGCGTTCACCAAGCAAAGTGCCGTTTGCGTATGCAGATGCTTTAAGTTTGAAATAATAGTTATGAGAAGCATAACTGTTGTCAACATACTTCTTCAGAAGAACTGGCATGCAAAAATAAGCACCACGATTTGCAAAATTGCCTGCATTTTCAGTGTTTATTCTCATTCCCATAGGAATAGGATCGTATGTGCCACCCATCCAGTCTAATCCTATATAACCAGTTACATAGGTTGTCGAATTGCCAGCACCATGACCAACACAACTCGAAAGGTTGGTATAATAATTTGTTTCAGTATCAGTGCCATTTGTATAGGCAAAACCCTGCCATGAACCGTTGTCATAATCGTTATACAATGTAAGATACGAACTTGTGAAATGACCAGTTCCATCTGCGCCAATCCACGACGAATTTTCATTTTCGAGAGTCAAATTCTCGAAATCAACAACTTGCGAAAAGCAAGCAAATGCACATAAAAGTGCTGCGACCATTAGTACAGTCTTTTTCATAAACTTAAAAATTTAAAAATTAATAAATAAAGAACTTTGACTGTCAAAACGCATAGTTACGGGAAAAACAAGTGTGTATTTGTCAGGCTCTATCTCCCGAAAGCCATTAATTTTGACTGCAACAGGCAGGTCTTCTGACTCGTCCCGAACTGCGTGCCTTCCCATAACCGTGAGGATTACAGTGACATGTTACGCAGTCCATACAAGGGACTTACAGCAGCGGGTACTGTGCGTGAATCTCACACGCTTCCCTTAACCTTTTGCGACGGCAAAAATAGTAAAAATATTTCGTAAGACAATTTACAAATCCGATGTTTTTTAACACACAAATACAAGCACACTTGAAACACGACATTCCCAATTTAACTAAAATCGTAAAATCGCCATTCATAAATCGTAAATATAATTGTATTTTTGCGACACGAAAAAAATGCAATATGGACAATAAGAACACAAAGAACTCCAAATACAAGTTCGACTACGACGAAGTAGCCGGCATTATCCATGTCACAAACCTTGAAACCGGCGAAGAATACGATCTTCTGAAAGAAGACACCGGCTGGTACGACCCCGACTACGAATTCAGCGTATAATTGTTTTACAAAAACAAAAACTCGTTGATTGCCAACGAGTTTTCGTAGCCCGACCGGGAATCGAACCCGAATCTACGGTTTAGGAAACCGCCATTCTATCCATTGAACTATCAGGCCAGCCAATTTTGAGACCGCAAAGATAATACTTTTTTTGTTTCACAACGAGATTTTTTCAAAGCGAGCATTACGAAAAAATTTCAGCTTCGGCCTAATGTTGTCAGTTTGTGCATATTCTTTTGCACCCGAAAACTAAAACATATTAGGCAATGGGAAGTTTTAAAACAGGATTCGGAAGACAACTTGGACGACTAGGAGCAAATGCCGTAGGAAACAGAATCGCAGAATCGTTGGGATTAGACCAGAGCGAACATCGCACTTACCACCGTGGCAAGGAAAAAGCAGAGGAACACAAGCAGGAGTTGGAAGACGCCGCTATGCTAAACTCTATAGATGCCGCAGTAATCAATAATATCGACGAAATTAGGGACATCGTCTTTGCCGATGACAAAAAGACTCTGCTTAACCAACTGGAATCATTGGAGGTTCAATTGGCATCGGAATCGTGGAAACACATATTCGATGCAGAAAACCGAGTACGCAACAAATACACCGATGCTCTTTTCAGCAAATTCTGCAAGGGAATATCGCGACTGGACAGGATTGACCCATTGGCGGAAGGCATTGTACACCTAAAATGGAAACGATACACATCGAGGTGGCGGAAAATAATTGGAAAATCAGGACTATTCATAATTTTGTATGCAATTGTATTCGGCGGTCTCGCATTTTGTGCAATTTACGAATGGTATCGCAGGTTATCAACAACTTACATTGTCTTGTTTTGGATTGGAGTTATTGTTTACACCTTGCTACGAATTTACATCACATATTTTAGACAAATAAACCGACTCATTAAAGCGAAACGACAAAAACCAGAAAAAGCTTGATTATAAAAGAAAATAATGTATTTTTGCAGATAAAATCATCAAATATGACACCTATAGTACAATTTCAGCGATATGTATGGTTGGTTAACACACTATATTCGTCGGGACCAATCACTAAGGAAGAAATTGACCGCAAATGGAGCCTTTCGTACCTGAACAACAATCATGAAAACCATATTCCAGAGCGGACATTCTACCGCGATTTGCGAGCAATCGAAAGCATTTTCGGCGTGGAAATCAAGTGCAACCGCTCAAACAACAAGTACGAGATTATTACCAACCTGAAAGATGCCTCATTCGAAAAATGGCTTGTAGAAACAATATCGCTGAGCAACTTCGTTATGGAATGTAAAGACATAAGGAAGCAAATACTTATAGAGCAGATGCCGTCGGGAAACAACTATCTGAGTCCGATTGTGAATGCCATTAAAACCAATCGCGCATTATCTGTCACATACCAAAGTTATTTTAGCGAGACAAAATCGCAGTTCGAAATGGAACCATATTGTTTAAAATCATTCAAGAGACGCTGGTATGTGCTGGCAAGGACAAATGTACACGACGATTTGCGTGTGTTTGCCCTCGACAGGTTCTCGGAAATGAACATTACCGACAGGAAATATTCTATACCGCACAATTTTGATGCAGAAAAGTATTTCCGCGACTATTATGGCGTAATTATGAACGAAAAACCAGAAATTGTGCGTATCTGGGCGACATCATTCCGAGCAATGTACCTGCGTTCTTTGCCTTTACACCATTCACAAAAGGAAATTGAAACCGTTCTAGAAAGCACATTTGGCAAAAATGACGGATATTCAATATTCGAACTGAAGATTGCCACAACATTCGACTTCATTCAGGAATTGCGCTCAATGGGAGCAGAAGTCAAGGTATTGGCACCGCAAAGATTGGTAGATTGGATGAAATACGATGCAGAGAAGATAAATGAATTATATAAGTAAGTTCACAAACATATTAATATAAATAACTTAACAACAATAATTATGTACAAAAGATTAGAACAGCTACTCAATGACCTTGAGAAAATGAATCTTAAACCATTTATCGGTTATGGAAACCCTGATGCCAAGATTTTAATTGTAGGAAAAGAGTGTACCGCAGAAGAAGGCAGTGATAATTGGAAAAAATTTTATGCACCAAATTTCAATCAATGGAAAAAGAGTTTTGAAGGACATGGTTTTGGTTTTAAATCAGGTATAGAACCATACGACTTTGAGCATGGAAACTTCCACCCTATAAATCCATATTACAAATTGGAAAACAAGAAGCAATCCAAGAACAAAGAAATTGGCAGACCAAGCGCAACCTACTATTACTATCAACGACTAATAGACAAGATAAGGGCTTGCAACGGTAAAGAATACAAGAAATCCGATTATATAGACTTTTTCAACGACTGTTTCATTACGGAATTGAACGACATTTGTCGTCCTAATGATTCAGGACTAAAGAAACCTGAACACAAAAAGATAGAAGACAGCATTAGGGACAGATTTGATTGGATGCGAAGAACGAATTTTTTCAATCAGTTTAAGGTTGTGATTATCGCCTGTGGTCCGTATGCAAATGCAATTAAGAAATATGAAATACTTCGTTCCGACTTATTTGGCAATGCATATATTGTGTATTGCCACCAACTTTCATATTGGGACAAAAATATAGACAATGAAATACCAAATATACAAAAGACTTTAAGAAATGAACAATAACAACCAAAACGAAAATCCCGAGTATCATTCCATAGACAGCGACAAAGAATTTGAATACTACAAGGAACTTGTTGAATTTAACGAAAACGCTGACAGCATTGACTATTTGAAATTTGCTTATTCGGAGGAGGAGGAAATGCTGACGGGCAACCGCCAAAAAGTTTTTGCCGAAATTGTTCGCGAATATTTTGAGGAGTTGGGAATGCAGTCGGACACAACCCCAGACTATATAATACCGATGTACCTTGATGAGATTGCCGCCCCAATGGATAATTTGGCATATATGTATATGGAGCGCAACGAATACGATAAGGCATTGCCGCTTCTGGAAAAGACATTGCCACTGTACAGAGTATTGGAAATTACCAAACCAGATTATTCATATCAGCGCTACTATGCTACGGAACGGATGATTAAATGCCTGCACAAACTCGGTCGCGAACTTTTGGCAATGTACTACGAGTTCGAGCTGTTGTACCTTAAGAGCACGTTGCCCATGTTGCACAAAGAGGAAATAATTGAAGACAATGAACTATGATGCTAATTTATAAACATTGTACAATCACAGCGCGCCACAACAGGAAACAGGCAACAATTGAATCTTGAATCATTGAACACCGACTTTGCTTGTTTGTATTATAAAAATCAGTAACTTTACGAACAAAAAAAGGCTATGGAAAATAATAAAATTTATCCTGATAGTTTTAATGAATTATTCTCTAAAAACTATACTTGCAACGAATATGAAAAATTTATCGGACAAGGAAACCCTGCTTCTAAAATACTTATTATTGCAAAAGAATGGGGAATGGAAAAAACAGATCCTGCATATATATATGGAATCAAGGAAAATTTTAGGACATGGAGAGACATGAGACATCCAGATGTAAAAAACTGGTTCGATGCTCATTGGAACTGGTCAGCATACCATCCTCGCCAACCATACAAAGGACAACTCTTATTGAAAGACAATAAAAATACAGATATCAGTCTGAACAATAAAGGAACAAGTTTAACCTGGTGTGCTTATCAAAAATTTATCAATAAGATACTTCCTAAAGATTTACAAGTCAAAAAAGGAGAACAACTCAATTTCTATGATTATTGCTTTATTACAGAATTAAGTAGCAATTGTATGCCAAAAAGCAGAAAAAATGATGACACAAAAAAATCAATTGAAACTAGATTATCTTCCAATGGTATTTTAGCACAACCATTCTTTAGGAACTTCCCTGTTGTAATTATGGCAATATACCACTATATTGATTGGTATAATGACATACCAATTATTCATAATTTTGATGGAGGTGTATTAAACTACGAATACAAAGGTATTATCGTATCCGAAGACACATATTCCAAATATAATGAAGAAACGAAAAAGAGGATGCCTTTGTTCCGGACAAATAACGATTTCAGCAAAGGAAATTTTATAAATGTACATGAGAGTGCTGATAAAAAACATATCCTATTGCACACAAACCATTTTGTTGACAATAGCAGACCTAGGTCTGACGTATGGATGAACGAGTTAGCAGATATTATTCGTCCATATTTGAATATTTGATAGTTTTCATTATGCCCTTCCCTTCGACTACGCTCTCTTCGACAAGCTCAGTGCGCTACAGGCGCACCACGACTCAACACGAAACAGCGATGACATTAAACTTTGAATCATAGAACACCGACGCAAAGCATTGCGTTTACAATCCTTGAACCCACCAAATTTTCAACATTGTACAGTCGCGGCGCGCCACGACTCGACTGGAAATCTTCAAATTATCAAATTATCGAATTTTCAAATTCTCGAATCCCCTTTTAACACTATTTAAACATTTATCTAATTCAATTTTAGTTTTATATAATTGCATAATAACATAAATTTGCAACTGCAAAAACTAAAAAAAGAATATGGACAAAAAGAAACAGAATTTACCGGCACTCATACTCAACTGCGTAGCACTCGGACTGGGTGTTGCTTGCGTTGTATTAAGCATTCTGTCGAAAGGCACAATGAAGGACATAATTATGATGATGTCGTCGGCAATAGTATGCCTGTCGGCCTCGGTAATGATTAGAAACAAGGAATAATAACGAATAAAAGTTTCAGATTATGGAAATTGACATAAGAGAACTGAACGAAAGAGTTCAGAGAGAAAGTTCATTCATCGACATCGTAAACATGGAGATGTCGAAGACTATCGTTGGTCAGAAACACTTGGTTGAAGGTCTGCTTATCGGTTTACTTTCCGACGGACATATCCTTCTCGAAGGTGTTCCCGGTTTGGCAAAGACATTGGCAATCAACACGCTTGCAACAGCAATCGATGCAAAGTTCTCGCGTGTGCAGTTCACCCCCGACCTACTGCCTGCCGACCTTATCGGTACTATGATTTACAGTCAGAAGAACGAGGACTTTATCGTAAAGAAAGGTCCGGTTTTCGCAAACTTCATCCTCGCCGACGAAATTAACCGTGCACCAGCAAAGGTTCAGTCGGCTCTGCTCGAGGCAATGCAGGAACGCCAGGTTACCATCGGCGACAAAACCTACAAGATGGACAATCCTTTCCTCGTAATGGCAACTCAGAACCCAATTGAGCAGGAAGGAACCTACCCTCTGCCCGAAGCTCAGGTTGACCGTTTTATGCTGAAGGTAAAAATCGACTACCCCGAATTCGAGGAGGAAAGACTTGTCATCCGTTCGAACCTTGCAAAGCAGAAAGTACAGGTAAACCCAGTACTGAAGACAGAAGACATCGTAAAGGCCCGCGAAGTTGTAGCAGATGTTTACCTCGATGAAAAGATTGAACGCTACATCCTCGACATAGTATTTGCAACCCGTTTCCCGGAGCGCTACCAGCTCGACAAACTCAAGAGTATGATTGCCTACGGAGGTTCGCCACGTGCATCTATTAACCTTGCCAAGGCTGCAAAGGCATACGCTTTCATCAAGCGCAGAGGATATGTAATCCCCGAAGATGTCCGCGCAGTTTGCCACGACATTCTCAACCATCGTATCGGACTCACCTACGAAGCCGAAGCCGAAAACATCTCAACCGAAGAAATCATCAGCGAAATCCTCAACAGAGTTGATGTTCCGTAGTAGAGATGTTGCGCACAACATCTCAAAAACGAGGAACATCATCAATAAAAATGTAAAGGAATAAATTATGGATTCATCGGAACTACTGAAGAAAGTTCGCAAGATTGAAATAAAGAGCCGAATGCTCTCCAACCATATCTTTGCAGGCGAATACCACTCGGCATTCAAGGGCAAGGGTATGACTTTCAGTGAAGTGCGCGGATACCAGTACGGCGACCCGATAAAGGACATCGACTGGCATGTGACGGCAAGGTTCAACCAGCCGTACATAAAGGTGTTTGAGGAAGAGCGCGAACTTACCGTGATGCTTCTCATCGATGTTAGCGGTTCGGAGGACTTCGGCACACGCGCAAAGCAGAAGAAGGACCTCATAGCCGAAATCGCCGCCGTGCTTTCGTTCTCTGCAATAGAGAACAACGATAAGATTGGCGTAATATTCTTTTCCGACAAGGTTGAAAAGTTCATCCCGCCACAGAAAGGCAAGAAGCACATACTGAGGATAATCCTTGAATTGCTCGACTTCAAGCCCGAAAGTTCGCAGACCAACATCAACGAGGCACTGAAGTTCCTGACCAACGCCATAAAGAAGCGTAGCGCAGCATTCATAATCTCCGACTTCATGTCGCCCGACTTCTCCGAATCGCTGAAAATTGCCGCATCGAAGCACGACATTGCCGCACTGAAGGTTTACGACCCGTTTGAGGAAAGTCTGCCGAATGTCGGTCTTGCCTACTTCCGCGACATGGAAAGCGGTGAAAAGAGATGGATCGACACTGCATCGCAGAAAACCCGCCAGGAATACGACCGCTGGTGGAAGCAAAAGAACGAAGCCGCCGACCTAATCCTCACAAAGGCAAAGGTCGATAAGGCTGTAATCCGTACCGACGGCGACTATGTGAAACCGCTCATTGCACTATTTAAAAACAGATAACCGTGAAAAAGTCAGTTTTTACCATATTATTATTGTTGGCTGTCGGATTTTCGGTTTCCGCACAGAACATCAGTTTCTCGGCCAGACTTCAGAACG
>JAGCDJ010000049.1 GCA_017651185.1 Bacteroidales bacterium
AAAGTTGAAAGTTGAAAGTCTGTAGAGTTGCAAGCAACGACTTCTACAAATCAAATTTTCAAATCTTTCAAATCATCAAATCCTTAAATCTTCATCGTCGCCATCACCGGATAATGGTCTGAAATGTACGGTTTTCCGTAATCTCCATTCAAAGTCTTGAAATCCAACACTTCTGCATTCTTGTAAAAGATGTAGTCTATCATAGCATCGCCACCGTTGCCAAAATTATTATATGTAGTCGTCCATTCTGACTCTGGAAGAATCGCACGACTATCCTTCATTTCGGCCTTTAGCGGATCGAAAATACTGGAATTCACATCAGAATTAAAGTCACCAGAAAGGAATACTGGTATTTTATCATCCTTTACAATTTCGGCAATTTTCTTTGTAATCAATAAAATAGACTGTTCTCGTGCGACTTTACCAACATGGTCGAGATGGGTATTGAAAACATAAAACTCCTTATCCACATCAGCAACCTTAAGTTTCGCCCATGTTACAATGCGCCTACATGCAGCATCCCAACCCATCGAACAGCTATCTGGTGTTTCCGACAGCCAGAAATTGCCATTTTCAAGCAATTCAAACTTGTCGTTGCGATAGTAAATTGCCATAAATTCGCCTTCTTCCTTGCCATCGTCACGACCTACTCCTACCCTGCTGTATTCTGGGAAATTATTGTCTATGTACTGCAACTGACCAATGAGCGCCTCCTGCAAACCAAACACATCGGGTTGCTCGCGTTCTATCATTTCCTTGGTTGCAGGCTTGCGAATATCCCATGAATTGTTGCCATCGTTGGCTGTACCATATCGAATATTGTACGATATGTAGTTTATTTCAATATTATCTTGACTATTACCACAACCACCGCATAGCAACAGAACTGCCAGCGGAATTAAAATTACTATTCTAATTTTCATATTCATACATTATTATCATAGGCAAAGATAATAGGTTTTTGTAAAATAAAGACAAAAAAACAAAGGCAACCTTACGATTGCCTTTGCCTAGTATTAACTTGAAAATTATATTATGAGCTTTTACATCATGCCCATTCCACCCATCGGGTTGGCACCACCACCCATAGGAGCCGGATTTTCTTCAGGGATGTCGGCGATTACGCATTCGGTTGTCAGCAACATGCCTGCGATGCTAGCTGCGTTCTCCAAAGCGATACGTGCGACCTTGGTCGGGTCGATAACGCCAGCCTCGTACAAGTTTTCGTACTTGTCGATACGAGCATTGTAACCAAAATCGTCCTTGCCTTCCTTAACCTTCTGAACGACAACCGAACCTTCCTTACCTGCGTTCTCAACAATGCGACGCAGAGGTTCTTCCAATGCGCGGAGTACGATTGCAATACCGAGGTTTTCCTCGTCGTTGTCACCCTTAAGGTCGCTGATGCGCTGGATAGCACGTATGTAAGCAACACCACCACCAGGGATGATACCTTCGGCAACTGCTGCACGGGTAGCCGACAAAGCGTCTTCGTAGCGATCCTTCTTTTCCTTCATTTCTACTTCGGTAGTACCACCAACATAGATTACTGCTACACCACCCGACAACTTAGCAAGGCGTTCCTGCAACTTTTCACGGTCGTAGTCGCTGGTTGTGAGTTCAATCTGCTTCTTAATCTGTGCAACTCTTGCTGCAATCTGGTCTTTCTGTCCGCAACCGTCAACGATAGTTGTATTTTCCTTGTCGATTGTAACCTTGTCGGCACGACCGAGCATTGTAATGTTGGCATTTTCGAGCTTCAAACCGCGTTCTTCGGTGATAACTTCACCACCGGTAAGGATTGCTATATCCTGCAACATTTCTTTTCTTCTGTCGCCGAATCCCGGAGCCTTAACAGCAGCAATCTTCAAAGTGCCTCTCAAGCGGTTAACAATCAAAGTTGCCAAAGCTTCGCTTTCAACATCCTCAGCGATGATAAGCAATGCCTTTCCTTCCTGTGCGATTGGTTCGAGAACTGGCAGCAAGTCCTTCATCGACGAAATCTTCTTGTCGGTGATGAGGATGTAAGGATTATCCATTACGGTCTGCATCTTCTCGCTGTCGGTGATAAAATACGGTGAAATGTAACCACGGTCGAACTGCATACCTTCAACAACCTTAACCTCGGTTGTGATACCCTTTGCTTCTTCGATTGTGATAACGCCTTCCTTCTTTACCTTTTCCATTGCGAGTGCAATGTCCTTACCGATTGCCAATTCGTTGTTTGCCGAAATTGTTGCAACCTGCTCGATTTTCTTGTTGTCGTCACCAACATTCTGGCTCATCTTCTTGAGTTCTGCCACAACTGCAGCAACAGCCTTGTCAATACCGCGCTTCAAGTCCATTGGATTTGCGCCTGCGGTTACATTCTTCAAGCCTTCGCTAACGATTGCCTGAGCAAGAACGGTAGCGGTGGTTGTTCCGTCGCCAGCATCGTCGTTGGTCTTCGAAGCAACTTCCTTAACCATCTGAGCACCCATGTTCATGAACGGGTCCTTAATTTCGATTTCCTTTGCTACGCTGACGCCGTCCTTGGTGATGTGCGGAGCACCGAACTTCTTGTCAATTACTACGTTTCTGCCCTTAGGACCAAGTGTTACCTTTACAGCGTCTGCCAAAGTGTCAACACCCTTCTTCAACAAGTCTCTCGATTCGATATTGAATTTTATCTCTTTTGCCATGATTGTATCCTTTCAAAAATTATTCTTCAACTACTAATAAAATATCGGTCTGATTCATAATCAGATAACTTTCGCCATTGATTTTCAACTCAGTACCGCTGTACTTTCCGTAAAGTACTACATCACCAGCCTTAACCTCAATGGGTTCGTCCTTCTTCTGGTTTCCTACTGCGATGATTTTGCCTTTCTGTGGTTTTTCCTGTGCTGAATCGGGGATAATGATTCCGCCAACTGTCTTCTGTTCTGCTGCTTCCGGTTTAATCAGGACTTTGCCTGCCATTGGTCTTCCTATCTTTTCCATGATATCTTTAAATTTTTTTGTTAGACAATTTAAAATTTTACGGCATGACATTAACGAAAAATGTGCCACTCGCAAAAAACTGACAAAATGGCAATTTCCGTATTGGCAGAACTGACATAGGGTGTCGGAATGGCGGAAAAGCATGGTCAAGGATTATTGGATTTAAAGATTTAAAAATTTAAGGATTCAAATAATTGAAGAGATGATATCCATACCTATTTTAAATATAATACGCAAATAAAAAATTAGTAAAAAAAATACTTGATTTTTTTTGCAATATTAAAAACATCACTTATCTTTGCATCATAAAAATTTTAAAGTATTTAAGATACTAAAGCAATGACAAAACTTAAAGACATAGCAGAAATACGCTCAGGAATTTTCCTAAACTCCTCTCCTACAGGCACAATATCATACCTGCAGATGAAGGACATCATGATGGATTCTCCTGAAAAAATTTCAGCAATGGTAGAATACAAGCCAAGAATGGAGAGCAACATGCTTCGCAGAGGAGACCTGCTCTTTGCAGGAAAAGGCACAACGTATCTTTGCAAGATATTCAACCTTGACATCAAGGCGGTGGCTTCGACTACACTATATACAATAAGGCTGCACAGCGATTCAATTTCTTCCGAATATCTATGCTGGTACTTGAACCTGCCGAACATCGTAAACGAAATAAAGGCTTCTCAGATTGGCAGTTCCACCCCACTTATACACAAATCGACCTTGGAAAACATTGAAATTCCAATCCCCGACCATAACACCCAGAAGAAAGTTGTAGAAATTTCAGAACTGCAGAAACAAGAAGCCCATTTATTAGATGCAATTGCAGAAAAACGCACAAACATAATAAACCAATTATTAATCAACGAAATAAACAAATAGACAATATGGATATAAAGAAAATCACCCAAGAGGACATCAACCGCACGGTTTGGAAGGCTTGCGACACTTTCCGCGGCGTAATCGACCCCAGCCAATACAAGGACTACATACTTACAATGCTGTTCCTTAAGTATGTAAGCGATGTATATAAATCGAAACTTAACGATTACCTCATAAAATACGAGGGCGACAAGGAACGCGCCGAGCGAGCAATGCGTCACGAGCGTTTTGTCGTACCGGAAAAAAGTTCGTTCGATTTTCTTTACGAACACCGCAACTTAACCAACATTGGCGAACTGATTGACGAAGCATTGGCCGACCTCGAGGAAGCCAACCGCGAGAAGATGAGCAGCGAGGACGGCAGCAGCATTTTCCGCAACATCAGCTTTAATAGTGCCAATTTGGGCGAGACGAAAGAGAAAAACGCACGGTTGAGAAACCTTTTGCAGGATTTTCAGGGTGTTGACTTGGACGAGTCGCATTTGGAGAACAACGACATCATCGGCGACGCATACATGTACCTTGTATCAACATTTGCAGGGGAAGCCGGCAAAAAGGCTGGCGACTTCTTCACGCCTGCCGAGGTTTCCACACTGCTGGCAAAACTTACCAAGAGCAATCCTGGCGCACGAATCTGCGATGTCACCTGCGGTTCAGGTTCATTGCTGATTAAAGCAGGTAAGGAAGTCGGCAACAACAACTTCTCGCTGTACGGACAGGAAGTGAACGGCAGCACATGGGCGCTGGCAATGATGAACATGTTCCTGCACGGATTCGACAATGCCGTAATCCGCTGGGGGGACACTTTGCGCAACCCAAAACTAAAAGCAAGCGACAGGCTTATGAAGTTCGACACCGTTGTTGCAAACCCACCATTCAGCCTCGACAAATGGGGTGCCGAAGAAGCCGCCGCCGACCCGTACAACCGCTTCTGGCGTGGCATTCCGCCCAAGAGCAAAGGCGACTGGGCATTCATAAGCCACATGCTCGAAGTTGCCGACGACAATGGCGGCAAGGTCGGCGTAATAATACCTCACGGAGTGCTTTTCCGAGGCGGAAGCGAAGGCAAAATTCGCCAGTACATCCTCGAAAACGAGCACACGCTTGAAGCAGTAATAGGTTTGCCAGCCAACCTGTTCTACGGCACCGGCATTCCTGCCGCAATCGCCATCTTCCGCAAAGGACGCAACTCGGAGAATGTGCTTTTCATCGATGCTAGCCGCGAGTACGAGAACGGCAAGAACCAGAACAAGCTTCGTCCGCAGGACATCGAGCACATTGTTGGTATTTACCGCAAGTTTGCAAACGGCGAACTGCAGCAGGGCGTTGTGGAAGACAAATACGCCTACATTGCCACACCAGACGAAATCCGCGAGAACGACTACAACCTCAACATTCCGCGCTATGTGGACACCTACGAGGAAGAAGCCGAAATCGACATCCCTGCCGTACAAAAGGAGATTGAGCAGTTGGAAACCGAACTGGCAGAAGTGCAAGGCAAAATGAAGGAATATTTGAAAGAATTAGGATATTAGAACTTATGAACGACGAGAGCCAAAACATAGAATACAAGCGCAGCTGGAGCGACGAATACCTAAAATGGGTGTGTGGATTCGCCAATGCGCAGGGTGGCAAAATTTTTATAGGTATTGACGACGACAAGACCATTTACGGACTGACCGACTCGCACCGCCAGATGGAAGACATTCCTAACAAGATTGTCGCTTTCCTTGGCATAGTGGTAGATGTCAACCTGCATAAGAAAGACGGCAAGGAATACTTGGAACTGATTGTAAGCCCGAGCAATGTGCCGATTTCGTACAAAGGCATTTTCTATTACCGCTCCGGTGCTACCAAGCAGGAACTGAAAGGTGCTGCGCTACAGCAGTTCATACTGAAGAAGATGGGACGCTCGTGGGACGAGATTGTATGCGAAGGTGCGAAACTGGAACACATTGACGACGAAGCTGTCGCATATTTCGTACGCAAGGGCATTAAGGCAGGCAGACTTCCCGACAGTGCCGCCGACGATTCCACGGAAACCATACTGCGCAACCTCGACCTTATGGACGATGACGGTGGTCTGCGCAACGCTGCCATTCTGCTGTTCGGCAAGCGTCCATCGAAGTTTTTTACCTGCATCGAGTTCAAAATCGGGCGTTTCCACAACGATGTTGACTTGCGGAACCAGGACATAATCAGCGGCAACATCATACAGATGGCCGACAAGGTGATGGAAATCCTCGACAGCAAATATCTGATTCGACCCATACACTACGAAGGTCTGCAACGGATTGAACCGCTGGAAATTCCCGAAGACGCACTACGCGAAATCATCTTCAACGCCATTATACACAAGGAATATCCGGGCTACTCGACACAGATGCGAGTATATAACGACATGATATGGCTATGGAACTCGGGCGGACTTCCCGACGGCATTACCTTCGAGCAGTTTATGGGCGCACATAGTTCGTGTCCTCGCAACCGTCTGATTGCCCGAGCATTCTATTTGGCAGGCTTCATCGAATCGTGGGGACGCGGCATTGGCAAAATCAAAGACGAGTTTGTGGCAAACGGACTTGAAGCACCCGTTTACAAAGAAGAGATGGGTGGAATGTCGGTTTACATCACTCGACGCAAAGGTTTGTTTGGCGAAAATGGCCCTGTAAATGACCCTGTAAACGGTCCTGTAAATGAAGGTGTAAATGACGGTGTAAAAATTACTGGTAATAAGAACATTGCAACAGACGATGACCATATAAATGACCATGTAAATGATACTGTAAATGACGGTGTAAATGACGGTGTAAATGACGGTGTAAATGACGGTGTAAAATGGACTAGAAATGAATTAAGGATTTTAGATGAAATGGTTCATAATAATGATATAACCTACATTGAATTACAAACAAAACTAAAAATTTCTGAACCAACAGTCAGACGAGCCATTAAACGATTGAGAATAAATATGATGATTGTCCGTGAAGGCTCCGACAAGTCGGGACACTGGTATGTAACTGAAAAAGGAAAGGAAATGTTATGAAAAACAAGAAAAGCAAAAAATTTAGTTTTGCACATATATGCGCATACTTATCATTAGCCATATCAGTTACCATGATTGTTTTATGGTGCTGCAATGCTGGCGGTTTTAAAGTGGTTAGCCTCGATTCCTTTGTGGGAGTTATTGTTGCACTGCTTGCGATTGTTGTTACTTTAGTTGTTGGCTGGCAAATATATAATGGCCTTGAAATAAAAAGACAATTAGAAAAGTTAAGTACTTTGAAAGAAAAATTTAGAGTACAAGAAAAAACTATTGAGCAACAAAACAAAGAGTCTCGACATTTAATAACAATGATGTTTGGAGTACAAACTTTCGATATGAGAAATTACACACAAGCATTCTACTATTTTATGACATCTTTACTACTAACAATGCAGTTAGACAAACCTATTAACGTTGATAAATTATTAACAAATTTAGAATTAGCAAATGACAATATTACAGGAAGCGACATCAAAGATTATGACAATTTAAATGATATTCAAAAATGCGACAAGAATATTAGAGCATTACAAAATTACGACATAATAGAATCAAGATATAAGAAAATTTATCATGATTTTAATTCTAAAATAAAGAAAAACAATGACTAAACAAACCATACATATCCCCTCTGGATACAAGCCCTCGCCCCTCGGCATCATTCCCGAAGATTGGGAAGTGAAGAGGTTGGGGGAAATATTCACTTTCAAAAATGGAGTAAATGCAGGAAAAGATTCTTATGGAGAAGGTGTACGCTTTGTTAATACAATGGACGTATTAAACAACGAATATATAACAGGCAAGATCTTGCGTGGCAGAGTCGCCATAAACGAAAAAACAAAGAATGAATTTCTCGTATCATTTGGCGATGTCTTATTCAATAGAACTTCTGAAACGAGAGAGGAAGTTGGTTGTTCAACAGTGTATTTAGATAATGAAGATGCTGTATTTGGTGGATTTGTTATCCGTGCTCATGATATAGACGCAAATATTCTTAATCCAAGGTTCAAACAATATTGCTTTCAACCATCATACATAAGAAATCAGATTTCTGCTTTAGGAAATGGAGCCATAAGGTACAACCTTGGACAAGAAGACCTTTCTAAAGTCAACTTATTAATACCAACAAAAGTCGAACAAGAAGCTATTGCGAGTGTTATTAATCTTTGGGACACCGCCATCGCCAAGCAGACCGCCCTTATAGAGAAACTCACCCTGCGCAAGCGTGGCCTTATGCAGCAGCTGCTCACGGGGAAGAAGCGACTGAAAGGGTTTGGTGGGGAGTGGAAGGAAGTGAGATTGGGAGAGGTGTTCGATGAACGGAATGAGACAAACTGCGACAACCTACCTTTACTATCAATTACTGGTGACAAAGGCGTGATTTATCAATCAGAATCAGACAAGAGAGATATTTCAAACGAAGACAAATCGAAATACAAACGCATTTGTCAAAACGACATTGGTTATAATACAATGAGAATGTGGCAAGGCAGAAGTGCTTTGTCAGAATTGGAAGGCATTGTGAGTCCTGCCTATACGATTGTTACACCTAAAAAAAGCATTGATGTGAGATTTATAGCAATGCTTATTCAGCAACCGCGGATAGTTTACAGCTTTTGGACACATTCTCAAGGTTTGGTAAGCGATACCTTAAACTGCAAATATCCTGATTTCTGTCAAGTGAAGGTCTCAATACCTTCAAAAGAAGAACAAACTGCAGTTGCTGATTTCTTCGTTGAAATTGACAAAGAAATCGAGATACATAAACAAAAACTGGCGGCCATGCAGGAGCAGAAGAAGGGGTTGATGCAGGTGCTGTTGACGGGGAAGAAACGAATTGTTAATCATTAAAATAATAATTATGACGGTTAAAGTATTAAATTGGGCTTTGTTCGTGTTTTTAGTTTTATTATATACCATGTTGTATATAATTTCTTGGATTTCAACAAACGACAAAGTAAACAAAGAAGAAAAAGGAACTGGCTTAGCTTTTTTCTTTTGTGGGCTTATTGCTACTTTCGTATTTGTTCCTGCTATAAATATATTTAGTAATAATGTAGCTGTAATATTATGGAAAATATTAGATGTAATTGTTTTGTTGTCATCTATTTTAGTTTTAGTGTTCAATGATAGATTGCAAAAGCAAAAATCCTACAAGTGGAGTCTAATACCTATATTGTGTATCACACTTGTCCCTTTTATCATCAATGTGACAATAGATTTTACAAATTTAGAAAATATTGATTTCAATAATCTTTATTCTGTTGAATCGTTAGGTGTTTTTAGTGCAATAGTTGCACTATTATCAACAATAGTGCTTATAGTTTTTATTGCATTCACAAGCAAAACAAGACGAAAAATTAGCGAACTAAACCACGCATTATTATATTACCAACATGAATTTAATAATTTATCTTCATTTCAAAAACCTTATGAAAAATCGCTCAGAGAGGACTTGTTTGCATTAATTGGCCATTTAGAACAACGTATTTCCAATCTTGTTAATATTAAAGAAAGCAAGAATAAATCCGATGATACTAACGAGATAACGACCAATGAAATCCACGATTTAAATAAAAAAATTGATGATATTCAAAAAGCAATGTTATTATTATGGGATAGATTATATGACAAAAAGACAGTTGATTTTGATATTATTCGCGATTTAAATCATTTTTTTGCAACACCGTTCGCAACAATAGAAGCAAACATTGAATTATTAAAAAGCACAAAAGGTATTAACACTGCTCATTTGGAAAAAATAAATAATTCTATACAATTATGCAAGTGTATTGTTGAAACCTATAGGGAAAGTTTGTCATTTAGAGACAGCCATAATAATATAATAGATTCATTAAAACAAACTATTGAATGTGCGTATAATGTCTATGCGGAACGTAATAACAAAATTTTAAAACCATTAAAAACCGATACTATCCCTGATAAGTTCTTATCTCACAACAATCATTACATAATATCAATTATCCTCCCGTTGCTTGAAAATGCCATACAAGCCGCACCAAACAATACTGAGATCAGTATGGTCTTTAATAACATTGAACGCACTATATGCATTAGTAATACTTGCGAAAACACCCCATCATTGAAAGATTTAAAAACACAAGGATATTCATCTAAAGAGAATCATAAGGGTACAGGAATTATGATTGTAAATAATTTACTTTCCATAAAAAACAAAGGTGTTTTAGCAACAACTATTGAGAACAACACAGTATTTCAAACTATTAAATTAAACAGCAATGAGTAAAAATAACGTTGAACCTGAAGTCATAGTAATAGATGATAATCCTGATTTTGCCCAATCGGCAGCAGAATTGATCCAAGCCAAATATGGTCTTGCCAGCTTGCCGTTAAGCAACAGAAATGACGTAATAGAAATAGTGCAGCATAACATTATCAAAGTGGCTGTAATTGATCAGGTGATGCCTGAAATAAAAGGGACAGAATTATTTATGGAAATTAAAAAGATGTCTCCTGAGACAAAAGCCATTATGCTTACGGGAGAAGCTTCTTCTGAAGATATAGGTAAAGCTGTTAATATTGGCTTTTCATCATATTTAGATAAACGTGATATAACAAAGTTGCCAGATGAGGTCTTTAAACAATATGTTATTTATGATAAAGACTCCAATTCAAATTTAAACAACCATATTTTATTCACAGAGAGGAAATTGTTTATTTTACCAATTATTACATATTCATTTGTATCCATAGATAAAATCAACAACAATCATGTATTTGAAGATTCGTGGAGAACAGAAATAACCATACATGCTAGTGAAGATCGCGAATTTGAAACTTCAATAGAGTATGAAGACAAGATTACTCTATCTGAAGAGTACGAAAACAAAATAAAAGGTGAACTGGACATTAGTGGAAAGGCGAACATGGCATGTCTTAAAAGTACCATCAATTCTGAATTAAACAAAAAATACAGTACTCAACATACTATTTCCAAGAAGACTGAACAAAAAAACAAGAAGAAATGGTCGTTACCAAAAGAGCCTGACGACACAACTGTTCGCCATATAGTTAAACGGGTTATTGAAAATGCTCCTATCTACAACGAATATAAAATAATCATAAGTAAAGAATGTAAATTGTGCAAAAACCGTCAAATTTTTCCAATTACAATTTACAAACAGACGAACAAAATCAAAACAAGACAGATTGATTATTATAGTGATGGTTCAAAAAATGAAACAGATACTGGCGTAGAAAAGTTGTAGAAAAGAGGTCATTAGGAAAATCGAAAAAAATCCAAACCTTATAACCACATCCTTATGATAACCCAAATCAAACTACAAGAACTCTTGCAAACCACCGAAACCTACTGCGCGGAACTCCCCACCTCCACGTGTGTCCCTCAAGTCATTAACCATTAATCATTATTCATTAATCACTCATAATTACCATTAACCACTCCAATTATGAAATCCGAAGAAATCCAAACCTTATTCGAGCAGTTCGAAAATGCTGCCGCAACAGTGGAAGACATAGAATGTTGGAGTGCAAGAGATTTGCAACACTTACTGGGATATGCAAAATGGGAAAATTTTTCCAAAGTTATTGAAAAGGCAAAAGAATCATGCAGCCAAGTGGGTCATAATGTTGCCGACCATTTTCCTGACGTCAGGAAGATGGTTCCAATAGGCTCTGGCGCTGAAAAAGAGATAGATGACATTCTCTTAACCCGCTACGCCTGCTATTTGATTGCACAAAATGGAGACCCGCGCAAACCACAAATCGCTTTCGCACAAACTTATTTCGCCGTTCAAACACGCAGGGCAGAACTCATCGAACAACGACTTCTGGAAACCGAGCGAGTAAAAGCAAGGACTAAACTTCAGGAAACAGAGAAAAAACTTTCGGGCATACTCTACGAAAGAGGCGTAAACGACAAAGGCTTTGCCATTATCCGTTCAAAAGGCGACCAGGCCTTGTTCCGTCTAACCACACAACAGATGAAAACAAGAATGGGCGTTCCCGAAAACCGTCCAGTTGCCGATTTTCTGCCGACAATAAGCATAAAGGCAAAGGATTTTGCCGCAGAAATGACCAATGTGAACGTACAGTCAAAAGACTTGCAAGGCGAACCAGCCATCACCAAAGAGCATGTTGACAATAATCTGGCTGTAAGGAAAATGCTTCTGGAACGCGGCATAGTTCCCGAAAACCTTCCTCCTGCCGAAGATGTAAAGAAAGTCGAACGACGCCTAAAAAGCGAGGAAAAGAAAGCTTTGGAAAACAAAAAGAAGAAATAAACCATGCCCTTACCGACAAACACAGAATCGCAAAAGCAATATTATCTGTTTATAGATGAGTGCGGAGACCAAAACTTATCAAGTTTCGACCCTTCATTCCCTATTTTTACACTATGCGGCATAATTGTTTCGCAAGAACAACTTGACATTATCACCGACAAGATTACCGCACTAAAGAAAGAGTTTTGGGGCGACAGAAAGATTATACTACATTCGAGAGACATCCGCAAATGCCAGAACGGATTCGAAGTACTTTTCAATTTGGAAGCGAAACAACGCTTCTACGAAAAAATAAACAGCATATTGGGAGAAAAAGTATATGTCATAGTGTGCTGTTCAATTCTAAAAGAACCATACATCAGACAATACGGACGCTTAAACGATGTATATGGACAGTCATTATCATATATTATGGAAAGAACCGTTTTTTATCTTGACAGTCTAGCAACAAACAACATACATCTTACAACAACAGTTGAATGCCGTGGCAAAAAAGAAGACAAGACATTATTGAACTATTATAATAAGGTATTGGACTTAGGAACTTACTGGGTTAATTCCGCACGCATTCGAAATTATTTCAAGGAATTTGAAATGCGACGAAAATCGGAAGACCTCGTCGGACTGCAAATAGCAGATCTAGTAGCATATCCTATCACAAGATATGTTCTTGACGAAAATGCCGTAAACCTTGCATACGACATAATAAAGGACAACATTTATCAGAAAGAAGGAAAGCTTTACGGAATGAAAATTTTTCCAAACAAAAAAGAGTCGCCATATAATGACAACCCTTTTCCGACCGGGGACACCCCAATCCAAAAGAACCTTACGATTCCGATGCAAAGTAACAACAAAAAAATATAATCGCCAAGAGAAATTTAAAGTTTTTCAAACTATGAACCGAATATCATTCAAGGAAAACGATATAAGCCAGCAACCGGCATTGGAACTGCTGGAAAAAATGGGATACCAGTACCTGTCGCCAGAGGAGGCAATGGAAATGCGCGACGGCAAGACTTCCAATGTACTGCTCGAAGATGTACTGCGACTGCAACTGCGCAAACTTAACTCCATACGCATAGGTAGCCGCAGCGAGGCTCGCTTTTCGGAACAGAACATCGAAAACGGAGTGATTGCACTTCGCTACATCCCTATGGATGACGGATACTTAAGCGCAAACGAGAGCGTATATAACATTCTCACACTCGGCAAGGCCTTCGAGCAAAGCATCGACGGCGACAAGAAAAGTTACACTATGCGCTACATCGACTGGCAGAATCCCGAAAACAATGTCTATCACGTTACCGAGGAATTTGCAGTAGCACGAACTGGCTCTACCGACACATATCGTCCCGACATTGTTCTGTTTGTCAACGGCATACCGCTGGTAGTCATCGAATGCAAACGCCCCGACATAAAGGGCGCCGAAGAACAAGCCATATCGCAGCACCTGCGCAACCAGAAAGAGGACGGAATAAGAAACCTGTATGTTTATAGCGCAATTCTTCTAGCAATAGGCAATAGTTTCGGTGCATACGGAACAACTGCAACTGCCGCACAGTTCTGGTGCAAATGGCATGAATTGTTCATCAACAACGACGCCGACATATCATACCACAAACTGCTATTCGACATCATAAACTCCAACGCAAAAAAAGTGCGTGAAATAACCCTGCAGGACGAATACATTTACAACCTGTGCCGTCCCGAACGCCTGCTGGAACTCATATACCATTTCACAATTTACGATGCAGGCGTGAAGAAACTTGCCCGCTACCAGCAATATTTCACAGTAAACCAAACCTTGGAGCGAGTAAAGACCT
This sequence comes from Bacteroidales bacterium, assembly GCA_017651185.1. Taxonomy (GTDB): domain Bacteria; phylum Bacteroidota; class Bacteroidia; order Bacteroidales; family ML635J-15; genus Bact-19. The sequence goes on from JAGCDJ010000049.1 coordinate 14,028, forward strand.
TCGAATCCGGACATCGCAACGGCGGCGTGGTATGGCATACACAAGGCAGCGGAAAATCGCTCACAATGGTAATGCTTGCACAAAAGATTGCTCTTGAAATCCCCAATCCGCGCATAGTATTGGTAACCGACCGCACCGACCTGGACAGCCAGATAACCAAAACTTTCCGTAAATGCGGGAAGGTTGTCGAGAACGCCAACACAGGCACCCGACTTGTAGAACTGCTTGAGGACGACACCGATGCGGTAATTACAACCGTAATAAACAAGTTTGCCACAGCAATAAAGAAAATCAAGCATCCTCTCTCCGACCCTAATACCTTCATCCTGATAGACGAAGCACACCGATCACAATACAAGGAACTTGCAATACAAATGAACCGCGTGCTCCCCAATGCCTGCAAAATAGCCTTTACAGGAACACCACTGATGAAAAAGGAAAAGAATACCGCCCGCACTTTCGGTGGAATCATAAAGCCGGTTTATACCGTCAAGCAGGCCGTAGAAGACAAGGCTGTTGTTCCACTGCTCTACGAAGGGCGAATTGTACCGCAGTCGGTAAGCGAAGGACCTATCGACAGTTTCTTCGACCGCGTGTGCGAGGATTTGACAGAATATCAGTCTGTTGACCTGAAGAAAAAGTTTTCGCGCACCGACATTCTCAACCAGACCGAACAGCGTATATTTTCCATTGCCATCGACATATCAAAGCACTATGCCGACAATTGGAAAAATACAGGATTCAAGGCGATGCTCGTCACACCTAAGAAAAAAGTAGCCATCCTATACAAAAAATACCTGGATGAAATAGGAAAAGTTACTTCCGAAGTGCTAATCACTGCCCCCGACGACCGCGAAGGCGAGGAAATGGCATACGGCGAAACCGCCCACGAAGTCAAGGAATTCTGGAAACGAATGATGGACGAACACGGAACACCGCAAAAGTATCAGGAGAACCTTATTTCAAGATTCCAAAAGCAGGATAATCCTGAAATTATGATAGTAGTTGACAAACTTCTAACAGGATTCGATGAGCCAAAGGTCACTGTAATGTACCTAGACCGACACCTTGCCGGTCACACATTGCTACAAGCCGTTGCCCGCGTTAACCGCACTTGCGAAGGCAAAGACTACGGATATATAATCGACTACTATGGCGTTCTGCAGAACTTAAGCAACGCTATTGACCTATATTCCGAATATGATGAAGACGAGGCAAAGGCATTTACCGATACACTTGTACCTGTTGGCGACAAGATTGCTGAACTTCCGCAACGACATTCAGACCTTTGGGATATGTTCAAAGGAATTCCAAACAAACGCGACTTGGAGGCATACGCGCAATCGCTTCGCCTTGAAGACCGCCGCCACGAATTCTACGACAGACTTTCCGCATTCTCGTCCACGCTTCAGTTGGCACTTTCGACAATGGAATTTCACGAGCAGACCGATGAGAAAAAGATAAAACTATACAAGGACGACCTGAATATGTTCTGCAAACTGCGAAACGCTGTCCAATTGCGCTATTCCGACACTATTGACTACAAGAAATACGAAGCAAGGATTGAAAAACTAATCAATCACCACGTCGAAAGCGATGCGGTAAAAGTCATAACGAATTTGGTAAACATATTCGACAAGGAAGATTTTCAGAAAGAAGTGGACAATATAATTGGAACAGCAGCAAAAGCCGACACCATAGCCACCCGAACATCAAAGTACATCGCCGAGAACATGGATTCCGACCCTGCATTCTACAAAAAATTCTCACAACTCATCAAGGAGGCAATCGAAGCATACGAGCAGGGACGCATAAGCGATAACGAATACCTTGAAAAGATGATGCAGTACAAGGAGGATGTTCTCAACCACACCGACAGCGAACTGCCAGCAGAACTTGAACACAATAACACAGCCAAAGCATACTTCGGCATTGCATTGGAAAACTACAAGCGATTATTCCCCGAAATGCCAATCAGGGACATGGCACTTGAAACCGCCAAGGCTTTCGACAACATTATTCAAAAAACTGTTATCGTTGACGGTTCTGTATTGGTTGACTGGCAGACAAAGGGCGACACTATTGGCAAAATGAAAATCGAACTCGAAGACGACCTAATAGACAACATCAAGAGGAAATACAACCTTGCCTTCTCCTTTGACGATATGGATGTGATTATTGATGGTTGCGTAGATGTGGCAAAGATATGGATAAAGTAACCACCGACAGCATAACATACGGTTCTACTGTTATTGAATACAGCATTGAATACGCGCAACGAAAAACTCTCGGAATCCTAGTGAATCCGGATGGTTCTGTAATATTGAAAGTTCCGTATGATGCCACATTGGAGAAAGTCAGGGAGAAAGTCCACAAGAGAGCCGCTTGGATTCTAAAGCAGCAACGCCATTTCGAGTCGTTTGGCATCCCAACGGAAGAACGCAGATATGTCAATGGAGAGTCGCATCTATATCTTGGAAGACAATATATGTTACGGATAAAATGTTCCGACAAGAATGCCGTACATTACCAGAACAATATCATTGAAATAGAATGCAAGACGAAAGAAGATGCAGGAACTATTATGCAAAAATGGTATCGCTGTAGGGCAGAAATAAAATTTGCAGAATATGCAAAACCAATCATTGAGAAATTCTCTGCATACGATGCCAAACCCGAAAATCTAAAAATCCGAAAGATGGAAAAACGCTGGGGATACTGCACAACAAATGGCACAATCTATCTGAATCCAAGACTTATTTGTGCGCCTAGAGGCTGCATCGAATATGTTATAACTCACGAAATGTGCCATCTTGTACACAGAAACCACACCAAGGAATTCTACTCGCTTCTGTCAAAGGAAATGCCCCATTGGGAACGCTGGAAAGCAAAATTGGAAAGAATGTTAAGATAAAAAAAAGCGCAGAGAACATCTGCGCTTTTTGATATAGCAACTTTCATTTGATTATCCCCTTGCAAACTTGAAGTTTCTGCCAAGATAATTAGCATTTTCGCCAAGCTGTTCCTCGATACGAAGCAACTGGTTATACTTGGCAATACGGTCGGTACGCGAAGCAGAACCGGTCTTTATCAAGCCAGAATTTACAGCCACTGCCAAATCGGCAATAAAGGTATCTTCGGTTTCACCGGAACGATGGCTGATTATAGTGGTGTAAGAATTCTGCTGGGCAAGATTTATTGTCTGCATGGTTTCCGTCAAGGTGCCAATCTGGTTCAACTTAACCAAAATCGAATTTGCCACGCCACCACCAATTCCTTTTGCAAGACGAACTGGATTTGTAACAAACAAATCATCACCCACAAGTTGAACACGGTCGCCAATAGTGTCGGTAAGGAGTTTCCATCCGTTCCAGTCGTCTTCTGCAAGGCCGTCCTCAATCGAAATCACTGGATACTTGGATGTCCATTCCTTCCAGTAATCCACTAGTTGCTCTGATGTGTATGTCTTACCATTTGAACCGAAAACATACAATTTCTTTTCTGCATCGTAAAACTCGCTTGCAGCAGCATCAAGAGCGATATAAATCTCTTCACCAGGCTTGTATCCAGCCTTTTCAATGGCCTTAATCACATACTCTACAGCTTCCTCATTCGAGCCAAGGTTCGGAGCAAAACCGCCTTCGTCACCAACATTGGTAGAGTACTTAGATGCCGACAATACCGACTTCAAGTTATGGAAAACCTCTGTTCCCATCCTCAGTGCCTCGCTGAAAGTAGGAGCGCCCACTGGCATAATCATGAATTCCTGTATATCAATCTTGTTGTCGGCATGAGCACCACCGTTGAGGATATTCATCATCGGAATAGGCAAAGTCCTTGCACCAAGTCCGCCAATGTAGCTGAAAAGTGGCATTCCGTGTTCCTGAGCGGCAGCCTGTGCGCACGCCATCGAAACTGCCAATATTGCATTTGCGCCAAGTCCCGACTTGTTTGCAGTTCCATCGAGGTTTATCATTGCGCGATCAATTGCCAACTGGTCATCGACATACATTCCCTGCAAACCCTCGGCAATAGTAGTCTGCACGTTACGTACGGCTTGCATAACGCCTTTGCCCATAAAACGGCTCTTGTCGCCGTCGCGAAGTTCGAGCATTTCGTGAACACCTGTTGAAGCACCACTCGGCACAGCGGCACGGCCTACAGCACCAGCGGTTGTATACACTTCGACCTCTACAGTCGGATTACCTCTAGAATCAAGGATTTGCCTTGCATGTATGTTTGCTATTTGTCCCATAATTTTACTTTATGTATTTACACACAAAAAATGGAGATACAGAATATCTCCATTTTTCGATTATCAAAAATCTTATTCTTCTTTCTTTTCTTCCTGAGCAGGAGCAACCTCGTCGGTTGTAGCAGCTTTCTTGCGTGAACGACGAACTTTCTTCTTTGTTTCCTTTGCACCGAGCATGTTCTCGTTGTAGTCAACAAGTTCCATCATACACATTTCAGCGTTATCACCCAAACGGTTTCCTGTTCTCAATATACGGGTATATCCACCTGGTCTGTCACCAACCTTAACAATTACATTGCGGAAAAGTTCGGTTATGGCTTCCTTGTTTTCGAGGTAGCTAAAAACAACTCTGCGATTGTGAGTCGAGTCTTCCTTTGCCTTTGTAATCAACGGTTCAACATAAACTCTCAAGGCCTTTGCCTTTGCTACGGTTGTGAATATACGCTTATGCAGAATCAGAGAAGATGCCATATTAGACAACAAAGCTTGTCTGTGAGCACTTTTTCTTCCTAAATGATTTACTTTCTTATTATGTCTCATTTTCTAAAAGTATTATTCCTTATCCAACTTAAATTTTGATGTATCCATTCCGAAGCTTAGGTTCTTCATATCGAGAAGAGCTTCAAGTTCGGTAAGCGACTTCTTGCCGAAATTTCTGAACTTCAGCAAGTCTGACTTGTTGTACTGAACCAAGTCGCCCAAGGTTTCGATTTCGGCAGCCTTCAAGCAATTAAGCGCACGAACAGAAAGGTCAAGGTCAACGAGTCTTGACTTGAGCAACTGTCTCATGCGGAGAACTTCCTCGTCGAATTCATCCTTTTCATGCTTTTCATCCGTATCCAAAGTAATCTTTTCGTCTGAGAAGAGCATAAAATGGTGAATAAGAATTTTAGCGGCTTCCTTCAAAGCATCCTTCGGGTGAATCGAACCATCGGTCTGGATTTCGATAATCAGCTTGTCGTAGTCGGTTCTCTGCTCAACACGCATGTTCTCAACATAGTACTTAACGTTAATAATCGGTGTAAAAATAGAACCGATTGGAATAACGCCGATAGTATCGTCGAGAGTTCTGTTTTCGTCCGGCTGAACATATCCTCTACCCTTAATGACAGACAAATCCATCTTGAGGGTTACGGAAGGTTCCATCCTGCATATCAACAAATCAGGATTCAAAATCTTGAAACCCGAAAGGAACTTACCTATATCACCAGCTCTAAACTCTTGCTGTCCTGATATTACAACAGATACGTTTTCGTGATTAACATCTTCGATCTGCTGCTTGAAACGGACTTGCTTAAGCTGAAGAATTATCTCGGTGACATCTTCCATAACTCCGGGTATTGTCGAAAATTCGTGGTCAACACCCTCTATCTTCACGGATGAAATTGCAAAACCTTCAAGCGATGAAAGCAGTATTCTCCTCAACGCATTTCCGATTGTCATACCATAGCCCGGTTCAAGTGGTCTGAACTCGAACTTTCCGTAGAAATCGGTAGCTTCAAGCATTACTACCTTATCTGGTTTTTGAAACGCTAAAATTGACATCTACTTACCTTTTATTTTGAATACAATTCGACTATTAACTGTTCTCTGATGTTTTCGGGTATGTCTTCTCTTTCGGGAACTGACATGAACTTGCCCGACATTGAATTTTCGTCCCACTCCATCCAAGGATACTTGCTATGGTTGAAACCACTCAAGCTGTTGGTGATAATTTCGAGGGACTTTGATCTTTCGCGTACCGAAATGATGTCACCTGGCTTTACCGAGAATGAAGGGATGTTGCACATTTCGCCGTTAACCATAATGTGACGGTGCGAAACGAGCTGACGAGCTGATACTCTTGTTGGAGCAATACCAAGTCTGAAGACAACATTGTCGAGTCTCGATTCGAGCAACTGCAGAAGAACAACACCAGTTACGCCCTTTGAACTGCTTGCCTTCTTGAAGAGGTTGCGGAACTGTCTTTCGAGAACGCCGTATGTATATTTAGCTTTCTGCTTTTCGCGCAACTGTGTACCGTATTCCGATACTTTTTTTCTCTTCTTGTTCAATCCGTGCTGTCCTGGAGGGAAGTTTCTTCTTTCCAACACCTTATCTGGACCAAATATTGGTTCACCAAATTTCCTTGCAATTTTAGTTTGCGGTCCTGTATATCTTGCCATTTTTCTTTTCTTTTAAAAATAACACTAAAACCAAATAATTAAACTCTTCTTCTCTTTGGAGGTCTGCAACCGTTGTGTGGCAATGGAGTCACATCGATGATTTCGGTAACTTCGATGCCCATGTTGTGCAACGATCTTACTGCGGATTCTCTACCTGCACCCGGTCCCTTTACGTAAGCCTTAACTTTTCTGAGACCCAAGTCGTATGCTACCTTACCGCAGTCTTCTGCTGCCATCTGTCCAGCATACGGGGTGTTCTTCTTACTTCCGCGGAAACCATTCTTTCCTGAAGAAGACCATGATATAACCTGTCCTTCGTTATTGGTCAACGTAACAATGATGTTGTTGAACGAAGTATGAACGTGTGCAAGGCCAGTTGCCTCTACTTTTACTACACGCTTCTTTGTTACTCTTGCTTTCTTAGCCATAATTTACTTATTTCTTTTTGTTGGCAATAGTTTTCTTTTTACCTCTACGTGTTCTTGCGTTGTTCTTAGTCTTCTGACCTCTCAACGGCAGACCAAGACGATGACGGATTCCTCTGTAGCATCCAATATCTTGCAAACGCTTGATATTAAGTTGAATTTCTGAACGCAATTCACCTTCAAGACGGTATTTTCCTACTGCCTGACGGATTGCTGCAATTTGTTCATCGTTCCAATCCTTTGCCTTGATGTCTTCGTCAACACCGGCTTCCTGAAGAATCGTCGCCGACCTGCTGCGGCCAATTCCAAAGATGTAGGTAAGCGCAATTACGCCACGCTTGTTATTCGGAACATCTACACCTGCTATTCTTGCCATATTCTATTTCTTTAATTTTATTTATAAACAATTAATATTAACCCTGACGTTGGTTGAATTTAGGATTCTTTTTGCAAATCACATAAACTCTTCCTTTTCTTCTGACGATTATGCAATCATCACTTCTCTTTTTTACAGACGTTCTTACTTTCATCTCTATAATGTTTTTATTTGTATCTAAAAGTTATTCTACCTTTAGTTAAATCGTAAGGCGACATTTCCAACCTGACCTTATCACCCGGCAATATCCTTATGTAATGCATTCTCATCTTGCCAGATATGTGGGCAGTAATTATATGTCCGCCTTCCAGCTCGACCCTGAACATTGCATTGGACAACGCCTCGATAATCGTTCCGTCCAATTCTATAGAAAGTTGTTTTGCCATACAAAAACTAATTCTTCTTTTTCTTTAAAACTTCTTCAATTAAACTAAAATCAGATAAAATATCTGCCTTACCATTTTTTACAACCACAGTATGCTCAAAATGAGCAGATGGTTTCCCATCTCTGGTTCTTATTGTCCATCCGTCTCTCTCCTGCACGATTCCTCGTTTTCCCATGTTAATAACCGGTTCGATAGCTATGGTCATTCTTTCCTTCAGTTTCAGACCCTTGCCCGCCCTTCCTTCGTTAGGCACGTTTGGATCCTCATGCAGAAATCGGCCAACTCCATGACCAACCAACTCCTCGACAACCGAATATCCGTGGGACTCTGCATGCTTCTGTACGGCATTTCCAATATCTCCTATCCTATTCCCCGCTACTGCCTGTTCGATTCCTTTATAAAGGCATTCCTTTGTACACACCAACAATGCCCTTACTGCCGGCTCGGCTTCACCGACCTCGAAAGTATAGCAGGAATCTCCGTAAAAGCCATTCATCAGCACTCCACAATCAACGGAAACAATATCCCCATCCTTTAATTCCAGATTTGATGGGATTCCATGCACCACAACATCGTTTACCGAAACACACAATGTGTTTGGAAAACCGTTATAGTTGAGGAAACCTGGAACTCCACCGTTGTCCAGAATAAATTCCTTTGCCAATTTGTCCAATTTCGAGGTCGATACGCCCGGCGCAATTTCAGCCGCGAGCATTGCGTGGGTTTTAGATACTAGCAGAGAACTTCTGCGTACCAACTCAACCTCGTCGTCAGACTTTATAAAAATCATCAAAGATCGTTACATTGCAGAAACAGAGCCTCTGCCTTTAATTCTTCCCGACTTTGTCAATCCGTCGTAATGACGCATCAACAAGTGGCTTTCAATCTGCTGAAGCGTGTCAAGTATTACACCGACCATAATCAGCAACGAAGTACCTCCGTAGAACTGTGCGAACTGGCTGTTTACGCCAAGCAGTCTTGCGAAAGCAGGAAGTATTGCGATAATAGCCAAGAATATAGAACCTGGCAATGTTATCTTGGACATGATGTCATCCAAGAATTCAACTGTCTTGTTGCCTGGTTTTACACCTGGGATAAAACCGCCGTTCTTCTTCATGTCTTCTGCCATTTGCCTTGGATTGATAGTCACAGCAGTATAGAAATACGTGAAGACTATAATCAAGACAGCAAAAGTAAAGTTATACCAGAATCCAGTATAGTCAGCGAATGCAGCGATGAATCCACCACCTTCTGAACTGAAACCTGCAAACATAATTGGAAGGAACATAAGAGCTTGTGCGAAAATGATAGGCATAACACCTGCAGCATTAACCTTAAGAGGTATATACTGTCTTACACCGCCGTACTGCTTGTTTCCTACAACACGCTTTGCATACTGTACAGGAATCTTGCGTACTGCCTGTACCAATGCTATTGCAAGCACGAATACAATGAAGAGAACAACAAGTTCGATAAGCAGAACAAGGAGTCCGCCACCGGCCTGCTCGAAACGAGCTACAAATTCACCAGCCAGTGCGTATGGAAGCCTTGCTATGATACCGACCATGATGAGCAAAGAGATACCGTTTCCAATACCCTTGTCGGTAATCCTTTCACCGAGCCACAAGATGAACATTGTTCCTGCAGTAAGGATAATAGTAGACGAGATTGTGAAGAACAAACCGCCATCTATTACTGCACCTGGAGTCTGAGCCAGTTGTATACGCAGGTTTGCAATGTACGATGGAGCCTGGATGAGAAGGATTGCGATTGTCAAGAACCTTGTTATCTGGTTGATTTTCTTTCTACCGCTTTCACCTTCCCTCTGCAGTCTCTGGAAATACGGAACTGCAATACCGAGAAGTTGAACTACGATGCTTGCCGAAATGTACGGCATGATTCCGAGCGCAAAAATAGATGCGTTGGAGAAAGCACCACCAGAAAACATATCAAGCAGGCTGAGAACACCTTCTGCAGTCTGCTTCGACAAGGCCGACAAAGCGTTCGGGTTTACACCCGGAAGAACGATATGTGCTCCAAGTCTGTAAATAAGAATGAACCCAAGAGTGAGGAGTATCCTTGAGCGGAGATCCTCAATCTTGAATATATTCTTAATCGTACTAAAAAATCTTTTCATACTAAATTAAATTTTTTCAATTGTACCTCCAACAGCTTCAATCTTTTCTGCAGCAGCTTTCGAGAAAGCATGTGCCTTGACTGTTACCTTGGAAGTTAATTCACCGTTTCCGAGGATCTTTACGAGATCACGCTTAGAAACAAGACCATTATTAATAAGAGCTTCGATGTCAACTACTTCAAGGTTTCTCTTTTCTACGAGAGACTGAATTGTTGAAACATTGATACCTTTATATTCGATTCTGTTTCTATTCTTAAATCCGAATTTTGGTGAAGTTCTCTGGATAGGCATCTGACCGCCTTCGAAACCGATTTTGTTCTTGTAACCGGATCTCTGCTTAGCGCCCTTATGTCCTCTGGTAGAGGTTCCGCCTTTTCCCGAGCCTTGTCCACGGCCAATTCTCTTACAATCTTTTATTGAACCTTCTGCCGGTTTTAAGCAACTTAAATCCATAATAAATCTTCTTTAAAAATTATTTAACTTCTTCAACACTTACTAAATGACGAACTTTTTCAACCATACCGAGAATTTGCGGAGTGGCTTCATGTTCAACAGGATTGTGCATCTTCTTAATTCCCAAAGCGGCGAGAGTATTCTTCTGACGCTGGGTGCTGCCAATCATACTTTTAATTTGCGTTACTCTAATCTTCATGACAAATAATTTTTATCCGTTAAACACTTTGTCCAAGTTCACCTGTCTCTGATATGCAACTTCGTTAGCATCGCGCATTTCGAGCAATGCAGCAACTGTTGCCTTTACCAAGTTGTGAGGATTCGAAGAACCCTTTGACTTTGCCAATACGTCGGTTATTCCAACACTTTCGAATACGGCACGCATAGCACCACCAGCCTTAACACCTGTTCCCGATGCAGCAGGTTTGATCCATACTCTTGCACCGCCGAACTTAGCAGACTGCTCGTGAGGAACTGTTCCCTTGTGTACAGGAACCTTAATCAAATTCTTCTTGGCATCTTCAACACCCTTCTGGATAGCTGTTGTTACTTCGCTGGCCTTACCCAAACCGTAACCTACGATTCCGTCTTCGTTTCCGACAACAACAATTGCCGAGAAGCTGAATGTACGTCCACCCTTGGTAACCTTGGTAACCCTCTGGATGCTAACCAATCTATCTTTTAATTCCAGATCACTGGTCTTTACTTTCTTAGCGTTATTCAACATATCTTTATTATAGTTTAAGTCCACCTTCTCTTGCACCGTCAGCCAAAGCTTTTACCTTGCCGTGATACAAGTAACCATTTCTATCAAAAACCACTTCCTTGATTCCTTTTTCCAGAGCGAGCTGGGCAACCTTCTTGCCAACCATTGCGGCCTTCTGCGACTTGGTTGCCTTTACGCCTTCGATTTCCTTGCACTTTGATGTTGCAGAAACAAGGGTATTAGCAGCGAGGTCGTCAATTATCTGCACGCTTATCTGACGGTTGCTACGGAATACTGACATTCTTGGTTTTTCAGCAGTTCCGAATATGTTTCTACGGATTCTGCGTTTTATCTTGAGTCTTCTTTCTATTTTCGAAAAAGCCATATCTTTAAAATTTTAAGATTAAACCTTAGCTGACTTACCAGCTTTTCTACGCAACTCTTCGTCAACAAACTTGATACCCTTACCCTTGTATGGCTCAGGTGGACGCAGCGAACGAATCTTAGCTGCAACCTGTCCCAACAACTGTTTGTCGATGCTTGTCATGGTGAGAGTAGAGTTACCACGCTTTTCGGTCTTGCATTCAACCTTGATTTCCTTTGGAACTTCAAAGAGGATTGCGTGTGAGTAACCGAGAGACATTTCAATTATCTGTCCCTGAGCTTCGGCCTTATAACCAACACCTACAAACTCCTGTTCGGTCTTGAAACCTTCAGAAACTCCCTTTACCATATTGTTTACCAAAGCTCTGTACAAACCGTGCTTAGCTCTGTTTTCTTTTTCATCGTTCGGTCTTGCGAAAGTGATATGACCATCTTCGAACTTAACTTCGATGTTCGGATCAACCTTCTGTGACAATTCACCCAAGGGACCCTTAACAGTAACAACGTTGTCGTCACTTATTTTCACCGTAACGCCTGCGGGTACCGAAATCGGCAATTTTCCTATTCGAGACATCTTCTTAATTTTTTAATAAACGTAACACAATACTTCACCACCAACATTCTCCTGACGAGCTTCCTTGTCGGTCATGACGCCCTTGTTTGTCGAAAGGATAGCTATACCCAAACCGTTCAATACTCTAGGTATCGAGGTGGTATCAACATACTTTCTCAAACCCGGCCTACTAATTCTCTCTAACTTCTTTATCGCAGATACCTTCGTTACGGGATGATACTTAAGAGCGATCTTAATATTTCCCTGATAACCGATATCCTCGAACTTGTAATTCAAAATGTAACCTTTTTCGAAAAGCACCTTTGTGATTTCCCTCTTAAGGTTAGAACCAGGAACTTCGACAATCTTATGTCCTGCCATTACGGCATTTCTAATTCTGGTCAAATAATCTGCAATTGGATCAGTCATTATTCAAAAATATTTAATTAAAAAATTTATTACCAACTAGCCTTCTTTACACCTGGAATTAATCCGGCAGATGCCATTTCGCGGAAAGCGATACGGCTGATTCCGAACTGACGCAGGTATCCTTTCGGACGACCCGACTGGCTGCAACGGTTGTGCAGTCTAATCTTGTTCGAGTTCTTCGGAAGCTTATGCAAAGCTTCGAAGTTACCTTCTGCCTTGTACTGTGCTCTCTTAGCAGCGTATTTTTCTACTAATGCGAGTCTCTTAACCTCGCGAGCTTTCATTGATTCTTTTGCCATACTAATTAATTCTTTTTAAGATTCTTAAATGGAACTCCAAATTGTTTCAGAAGTGCATAACCTTCTTCGTCGGTCTTAGCCGATGTTACAAAGGTAATATCCATACCCATAATCCTGTTGATCTTGTCAATGTCGATCTCTGGGAAAATGATCTGTTCGTTTACACCTAATGTATAGTTACCTTTTCCGTCGAACTTGTAGTTTACACCACGGAAATCTCTGATACGTGGCAATGCTATTGCTACGAGTCTCTCGAGGAATTCATACATTCTGTCTCTTCTCAAGGTTACTCTAACACCAATCTGCATTTTCTTACGCAGCTTGAAGTTTGATATATCCTTCTTTGAAGTTGTAGGAACTGCTTTCTGACCTGTGATGTTAGTCAACTCGTCGATAGCGATGTCGATCAACTTCTTGTCGGAGATTGCCTGGCCCAAACCTTCGTTAATAACAATCTTTTCCAATCTTGGAACCTGCATTACGGTCTTGTAACCGAATTCCTGCATCAGGGCAGAAACTATTTCTTCCTGATATTTCTTCTTTAATGTCGGAACGAATTTATCCATTACTTAATCTCCTCTCCAGATTTTTTAGCATAACGAACCAACTTGCCTTCTTCGTTTTTCTTGCGGCCGATTCTTGTAGGTTTTCCAGTCTTAGGATCTACAAGCATTAGGTTCGAAATATGAATTCCTGCTTCCTGTTTAATAATACCACCTTGCGGGTGTGCAGCATTTGGCTTCTGATGCTTTGATATCAAGTTAACACCTTCAACGATAGCACGGTTCTTCTTCTTCAAGATTTCAAGAACTCTGCCCTGCTGACCCTTGGATTCGCCTGCATTTACGTAGACGGTATCCCCTTTCTTTATGTGCAATTTCTGAGTCATGATAATTTCGATTTATAAAACTTCTGGTGCCAATGATACAATTTTCATATACTGCTTTTCGCGCAACTCACGAGCTACCGGACCGAAAATACGGGTTCCCTTAAGTTCGCCTGCAGCTGTCAATAAAACGCAAGCATTGTCGTCGAATCTGATGTATGATCCGTCCGGACGTCTGATTTCCTTTTTCACTCTAACGACAACAGCCTTTGAAACGGCACCCTTCTTGAGGTCGCCACCTGGCAATGCGCTCTTTACAGTAACGACGATCTTATCGCCGATGGTTGCGTACTTCTTTCCAGTACCACCGAGTACACGGATGCACAACACTTCCTTTGCGCCGCTGTTGTCTGCAACATTTAATCTGGTTTCCTGTTGTATCATGACTATTTAACTTTTTCAATTATATTAACTAATCTCCACCTTTTGTTCTTGCTCAACGGACGAGTTTCCATAATGAGAACGGTATCTCCTATGTCGCATTTGTTTTCTTCATCATGAGCAACAAACTTCTTGGTCTTATTCACAAACTTACCGTATTTCGGGTGTTTTTCTTTGCGCTTTACAGCAACAACGATAGATTTCTCCATCTTATTGCTAACGACTACACCTATACGTTCTTTTCTTAAGTTTCTTTCTTCCATGGCTGCCCTTATTTATTAGATGTTAATTCTCTTTTGCGAAGCTCAGTGTTAAGCCTTGCGATGGTTCTTCTCACTTCCTTCAATCGCTGAGGATTTTCCAATGGAGAAACTGCGTGGTTAAGTCTCATCTTGTTAAGATTAAACTTTTCCGTTGCGATCTTCTCAACGATTTCCTTTGTTGTCAATCCTACTATTTCTTTATTTTCCATTGTCTGTAGTATTATTCGTTAAAATCATAATCGCGACGAACGACAAATTTTGTTTTGATTGGAAGTTTTTGAGCGGCTAATCTCAAGGCTTCTTTTGCGAGGTCAAAAGGAATACCTTCTGCTTCAAATAAAATTCTTCCAGGAGTAACTCTGGCTACGAATCCTTCGGGAGCACCCTTACCTTTACCCATACGAACTTCGGCTGGTTTACTGGTAATCGGCTTGTCCGGGAAAATTCGGATCCAAATCTGTCCTTGTCTTTGCATCTTTCTTGTAACAGCTACACGGGCTGCCTCAATCTGGCGACCTGTAAGGAGACACATCTCCATAGCTTTGATTCCAAAGGAACCGAAAGCTATCTGGTTGCCGCGCTGGGCATTACCTTTCATTTTGCCCTTTTGCTCTTTCCTAAACTTTGTTCTTTTCGGTTGTAACATAGCTTTCTGATTTTACTTTGTTGTTCTTCTTTGTCTTTTATTACCACTTGGATTCATGCTGCCTCCTCTTGGAGCCTGAACTTTCTTGCCGAAATTTGGAGAGAGGTCTCTCTTTCCGTATACTTCGCCTCTGCAGATCCATACCTTAATACCGAGAAGACCGGTCTTGGTAATAGCTTCTGCCAAAGCGTAGTCGATGTCAGCTCTCAAGGTGTGGAGAGGAGTTCTTCCTTCCTTGTACATTTCGGAACGAGCCATTTCAGCGCCGTTCAAACGACCTGAGATCTGAATCTTAATACCTTCTGCACCCATTCTCATTGTTGATGCGATAGCCATCTTTACAGCTCTTCTGTAAGCCATCTTACCTTCGAGTTGACGAGCGAGAGTATTGGCAACCAATTCTGCTTCAAGTTCGGGACGTTTGATCTCGTAAATGTTGATCTGTACGTCCTTGTTTGTTATCTTCTTCAATTCTTCGCGAAGCTTGTTAACTTCATCGCCATCCTTACCGATTACGAAGCCAGGACGAGCCGTGCTTATGGTAATGGTTATCATCTTCAAAGATCTTTCGATTGTAATCTTCGAGACGGATGCCTTATCTAAACGCGTATTCAAATATTTGCGAATTACTGCGTCTTCAGCAAGTTTGTCAGCATACTTCTTTCCACCGTACCAGTTAGAATCCCAACCTTTGATTATGCCTAATCTATTGCTTATTGGATTACATTTTTGTCCCATGAAATTATGCGTTTTCTTCGTTTACTAATTCTTTTTCTTTGCTACCTACCACTAAAGTAACGTGATTAGAACGTTTTCTAATACGATATCCTCTTCCTTGTGGAGCGGGCTTGATTCTCTTCAACACTCTGCCGGAGTCAACATAGATCTCCTTTACAACGAGACCAGCGTCTTCCATCTTAGCGTTTTCGTTCTTAGCCTGCCAGTTTGCGATTGCAGACATCAAAAGTTTTTCGATGTCGCGTGATGCAACCTTAGAGGAGTACTTCAAAATATTCAAAGCTTTTTCAACTTCAACTCCTCTGATTTGGTCTGCCACAAGCCTCATCTTGATAGGTGAAGTCGGACAATTACGAAGGATGGCGAAGCTCTTTTGCTTTCTTGCTTCTTTTATGCTATTAGCTTTTAATCTTTTACGTGCGCCCATAACCTTTTACTTTTATTTGTTTTTCTTACCACCGTGACCACGGAATGTTCTTGTTGGAGCGAATTCGCCCAGCTTGTGACCTACCATGTTTTCTGTTACATAAACGGGGATGAACTTGTTTCCGTTGTGAACAGCGAATGTATGACCTACAAACTCAGGTGGAATAACAGATGCTCTTGCCCATGTCTTGATGGCTGTCTTCTTACCGCTAGCTTCCATTGCTGTGACTTTCTTCTCAAGGTTGAAGTCAATGAACGGTCCTTTTTTAAGTGATCTACTCATACCTGATTACTTTTTCCTTCTTTCAACAATATACTTATTGGATTCCTTCTTAGTGCTGCGAGTCTTATAACCCTTAGCAAGCAATCCCTTTCTCGAACGTGGGTGACCTCCAGAAGCTCTACCTTCACCACCACCCATTGGGTGATCAACTGGGTTCATTACGACACCACGGTTGTGCGGACGGCGACCGAACCAACGTGAACGACCTGCCTTACCGTCGCTCTCGAGAGCGTGGTCAGCATTCGAAACACTTCCTATGGTTGCCTTGCAGGTAACGAGGATCTTTCTAACTTCACCCGAAGGCATTCTTACGATAGCGTACTTGCCTTCTCTTGACACTAACTGGGCATACGAGCCTGCGCTTCTGGCGATAACTGCACCCTGTCCCGGTCTCAACTCAATGTTGTGAACGATTGTTCCCAGTGGAATATCTTCCATGAACAAAGTGTTGCCCAATTCTGGTGCAACATTCTTGCCCGATTCGAGAACCTGTCCAACCTGGAGTCCGTTTGGAGCGATGATGTATCTCTTCTCGCCATCTTCATACGCAACTAAGGCTATACGGGCCGAACGGTTTGGATCGTATTCGATTGCCTTTACCGTTGCCTTCATGCCGTCTCTCTCTCTCTTGAAATCAATCAAACGGTACTGTCTCTTGTGACCACCACCAATGTAGCGCATGGTCATCTTTCCCTGATTGTTTCTTCCCCCGGATTTTCTTAATGGTACCAACAAAGATTTTTCTGGCTTTGAGCGTGTGATTTCGTCAAACGCGCTGATAACCTTGAATCTTTGACCCGGTGTTGTCGGATTTAATTTTCTTAAAGCCATCTCTTACTTTACTTATTACTAAATATTGCTATAAAAATCAATAACATTTCCTTCTACGAGCGTGATAACTGCCTTCTTGTAGGAGTTCGATCTGCCGCGCTGTACGCCGCTCTTTGTGTAGCGAACTTTCAACTTGCCAGAGTAACGCATGGTGTTTACTGAGTCAACCTTCACATCATACATTTTCTCTACAGCTTCCTTAATCTGCAGTTTGTCTGCTCTCTTATCTACGATAAAACCGTAACGGTTGAGCTTTTCACCCAACTTCGTCATCTTTTCGGTCAATATCGGTCTAAATAATACTTCCATTTTCTTATCCCGTTACGATAAACTATTCTCAAAAACGCAAATTGACTTCTCTTCAACCATGAGAATCGAAGCCCACATAATATCGTATGTAGTTAATTCACTAGCAGTTACGACATTAACATCTTGCAAATTTCGTGCGGACAAATATACATTTTTATTTGATTCCGACATAACAATTAAAACTTTTTTATTATCAAATTTGAAATTATTTTTCAAATTGACGATATTCTTAGTTTTAATTTCGTCAAAATTCAGATTATCAAGTACATAGATATTGTTGTCCTGCATCTTGTAAGTTAATGCCGACTTTCTTGCCAATCTTTTAACCTTCTTGTTGAGTTTGAAGTTGTAAACTCTTGGTTCTGGACCGAATACTCTACCTCCGCCTCTGAACAATGGGTTCTTGATGCTACCGAAACGAGCGGTACCAGTACCTTTCTGCTTTTTCAACTTCTTTGTACTACCGGAAACTATTCCTCTGTGCAACGATGAGTGTGTTCCCTGACGATTGTTTGCCATGTACTGCTTGCAGTCAAGGTAAATGACATGGTCGTTGGGTTCGATTGCAAAAATGGAATCCTTCAATTCTACTTTGCGTCCGGTGTTTTCTCCAGATTTATTATATACTGCTACTTCCATTATCTTTCAATTATTAAATATGAACCTTTGGCACCCGGAACAGAACCTTTAACAATCAGAAGATTGCTTTCCGGAATAACCTTCAACACTCTCAAACTTGTAACCTTTACGGAGTCACCTCCCATACGGCCACCCATACGCATTCCCTTGAATACTCTGGAAGGAGTAGAACATGCGCCCAAAGAACCAGGAGCTCTCAAGCGGTTGTGCTGACCGTGTGTCTTATCGTTTACACCGCCGAAACCGTGTCTCTTTACTACACCCTGGAATCCCTTACCTTTGGAAGTTCCACTAACGTCACAAAATTCACCTTCGATGAAGATATTTACATCTACTACTTCACCTAAAGCCACTTCCTTGCCGAAATCCTTGAACTCAACCAAATGCTTCTTGGGAGTTGTTCCTGCCTTTGCGAAATGACCTTTCATTGCTTTGGTCGTACGTTTTTCCTTTTTTTCATCGAATGCCAACTGAACTGCCTCGTAACCGTCCTTTTCTACAGTCTTCAACTGGGTTACAACGCAAGGTCCTGCCTCGATAACAGTGCATGGAATGTTCTTTCCCTCAACACTGAAAATGGAAGTCATACCTACTTTTTTACCAATAATTCCTTGCATTTCAATACTTTTTTAAAATTACTAACTTGCTTTAATTTCCACATCTACGCCACTGGGCAATTCCAATTTCATCAACGCATCAATCGTCTTCGATGTCGTACTATAGATATCGAGCAAACGCTTGTACGAACTGAGTTCGAACTGTTCTCTCGACTTCTTGTTTACGAATGTCGAACGGTTGACAGTAAAAATACGCTTGTGAGTTGGCAGAGGAATAGGACCTCTTACAACTGCTCCGGTTGTTTTTACCGTTTTCAGAATCTTTTCTGCCGACTTGTCAACCAAGTTGTGGTCGTAAGATTTCAGCTTAATTCTAATTTTCTGATTCATACTTAATTACTATAATTAAAAAATAAATTTTCTATTGTCTATTAATTTCTGTTGTATATCTGTAGGCACTTTCTCGTACGAAGAGAACTCCATGCTGAATATTGCTCTGCCTGAGCTCAATGTACGCAATGCCGTGATGTATCCGAATTGTTCTGCCAGCGGAACCTTGGCCTTCAACACCCTGTGCATACCCTTGGTATCCATACCTTCGATTACAGCTCTTCTTCTGTTAAGGTCTGCACTGATGTCGCCAAGATATTCGTCTGGAGTAAGGATCTCTATCTTCATTATAGGTTCGAGCAATACGGTCTTGAGCATCTTTGATGCTTCCTTGAAGCAAACGCCTGCAGCAATCTTGAACGACAACTCGTCGCTGTCAACCGGGTGGAACGAAGCATCGATAAGCTCTACCTTCATGTTGTGGACAGGATAACCGAGTAGCGGACCATTCGACATCGCCTCCTTGAATCCGGTTTCTACGCCCTTGACATACTCAGCAGGCAACTTGTCGCCTTTGAGTTTGTTGACGAATTCGAATCCGCTCTCGTCCGAATCTGCCGCACCGATGTTGACGGTAATGTCGGCAAACTTTCCTTTTCCACCTGTCTGCTTCTTGAACACCACATTGTGCTGCACGCTGCCGATAAACTCTTCCTTGTAGTTTACCTGCTGTTTGCCCTGAATTATCTTCAGACCGAACTCGCGAACGAGACGGTCGATGATAATTTCAAGATGAAGCTCGCCCATTCCGCTGATGAGCATCTGTCCCGACATCTCGTCTATTCTAACGGCAAAAGTCGGATCTTCTTCCGACAACTTTTCAAGTGCTATGTTCAGCTTCTCTATGTCCGCCTGCGACTGTGCTTCGATGGCTATCGAGATCACAGGTTCAGGGAATTTCATCCTCTCCAAGACTATCGGTTTCCTTTCATCGCAAAGGGTATCGCCAGTGAAAACATCCTTCAGTCCAACTACTGCGCAGATGTCGCCGGCCTCAACCGACTCTATCTGATTCTGCTTGTTGGAATGCATCTGGAATATTCTTGTAACCCTTTCCTTGCGACCAGTACGAACATTGTAAACCATGTCGCCGGTCTTTATTGAACCACTATATATTCTAAGGTATGAAAGTTTTCCGACAAAGGAGTTTGCCATTATCTTGAAGCACATTGCTGCAAGAGGACCTTCGGCATCAGCATGGCGGCTGATGATTTCCTCGGTCTTTGGATGATGTCCGCTGATAGCTTTGACATCGAGTGGAGAAGGAAGATATTCGCATATTGCATCAAGCAATAATTGAATACCTTTGTTCTTGAATGCGGAACCGCAAAATACTGGAACGCATTTTTCCTCGATAACAGCCTTGCGCAGTACCTTCTTTATGTCGGCAACCGATACGCTGTTTCTGTCGTCAAGGAACTTTTCCATGAGTTCGTCATCGAACTCAACGATTGTTTCCAATAATTTTTCGCGGTACTCTTCCACTTCCGACTTCATGGCTTCGGGGATTGCGATTTCGTTGAACTTTACGCCCAACGATTCTTCGTCCCATTCGTATGCCTTGTTTTCGAGCAAGTCAACGATTCCAGAGAAAGAATCGCCGTCGCCTATCGGCAACTGCATTGCAACTGGGTTAGCACCGAGTTTCTTTTCAATCTGCTGGAGAACGCCAATGAAGTCTGCTCCTGTCCTGTCCATCTTGTTGACGAAAGCAAGACGCGGAACATTGTACTTGTTTGCCTGATGCCAGACAGTTTCGCTCTGTGGCTCCACACCTCCTACCGCACAGAATACTGCAACAGCACCATCGAGCACGCGCAGCGACCTTTCGACCTCGACAGTGAAATCAACGTGTCCCGGAGTATCAATGATGTTGATTTTGTAATCATTATCATTTGTTTTCCAGAAAGCTGTCGTTGCTGCCGAAGTGATGGTTATGCCACGCTCCTGCTCCTGTGCCATCCAGTCCATTGTGGCAGTGCCTTCGTGGACTTCGCCAAGCTTGTAGTTGACACCGGTATAATACAAAATGCGCTCAGTAGTCGTAGTCTTACCTGCGTCTATGTGAGCCATTATGCCGATGTTTCTAGTATTTACAAGCGTAGCGTTCATTTTGTGCGGTCAGTAAAACTAAAATTTGAAGTGAGAGAACGCCTTGTTAGCTTCTGCCATTCTGTGGGTATCTTCTTTCTTCTTGAAAGCAGAACCTTCGCAGTTGTAAGCAGCGAGAATTTCAGCAGAAAGTTTGTCGGCCATTGACTTGCCAGCGCGCTTGCGAGCGAATGACAACATCCACTTGTGGCTGATAGAAATCTTTCTGTCGGCACGTATTTCGGTAGGAACCTGGAATGTAGCACCACCTATTCTACGGCTCTTAACCTCTACGGATGGAGTGATGTTGTCGAGAGCTTTCTTCCATATTTCCAATGGAGTCTCTTCGCTGTCCTTCATCTTCTTTCCGATAAGGTCCATGCATTCATAAAAAATCTTAAATGAAGTGGATTTCTTTCCGTCCCACATCATATCGTTTACAAAACGAGTTACGCGAACATCATTATACTTGGGATCCGGAAGAATCGTTCTTTTTCTTGGCTTAGATTTTCTCATCTCTATTTATCTTTATACTACTAATTATTTCTTTGCAGCAGCTTTTGCTTTCGGTCTCTTGGTTCCGTACTTGGAACGTCTCTGTGTACGTCCATCAACGCCGGCAGCATCCAAACCGCCTCTTACGATGTGATATCTTACACCTGGCAAATCCTTTACCCTGCCACCACGAACCATTACGATCGAGTGTTCCTGCAAGTTGTGACCTTCGCCTGGAATGTAAGCGTTGACTTCCTTACCGTTAGTTAATCTAACCCTAGCAACCTTACGCATTGCTGAATTAGGTTTTTTAGGTGTTGTTGTGTACACTCTAGTACAAACACCTCTTCTCTGTGGGCACGAATCTAGTGCAGGCGATTTACTCTTGTCGGCTGCAACATATCTGCCTTTTCTTACTAATTGCTGTATCGTTGGCATATAACCTATTTATTTTTAATAATTTTACTCTAATTTACATTTACAAAATTTGGACTGCAAAGGTAGAACATTTTTTCTTACCAACAATATAACTTTTTTATTTTTTTTAAAATAATTTTTGTGAGCAACTAAAAACTTATCAACACAAGCAAAAAATCACATAATGGTCTGATTACAAATTCGTACTTAATTGTCAAAAAAATATTATCAACAATTACCTCAAATTTAATTTTTTCTTCGTTCCATGCTTTTGCCAAATAGTATTATCTTTGCATTGTAATCATAAATTTAACGAAATGAAACTGCGAATAATTCCTACCCTGACCCTTATTATATTATTAATAGGTATAACTACTTTCTCATCGTGCGACATCGACACTACCAAGTCATCGACAGAGACCATAAGCACCGACATAACATCGGCAACCACATGGGAAAGCGATAAGACCTACATAATAGAAAAGGACAACTTGTATATCAGTGACGTACTGACAATAGAACCAGGCACAACGATAAAGATAATGTCGGGTGGCAACATTATCATCAAGAGCAAAGGCAACATAGTCGCCAACGGCACTAGCGCAAAACCAATAGTTTTCACATCGGTGAAGGATGACAACCACGGTGACGACACAAACAAGGACGGCGACAACACTATTCCCGCCGCTGGCGACTGGGGATACATCAACCTTAATGGTTCGCAGAACTCATCGTTCGAAAACTGCTTGTTCCTATATGGCGGCCGCGACAATGCAAACCCAGCAACTGTCGACGTATCGTCAGAAGCGACTGCAACTTTCAACAACTGCACATTCGCATACAATTCAGGCAACCTGCTGAACAACATCTATGTAGGCGCACTAAACGCTTCGAATGCAAGCAAGGATACAAAAATTAGCAACTGCAAATTCTACGGAAACAAAGTCCCCGTCACCATTAACGCCGAAATGAGCATAGACAACTCGAACTCTTTCTCTAACGAAGGTACAGCAAACAAATGCAACGGAATTTTTGTTTCGGGAAGCAATGTCTCATCCGACATCAGTTGGCTCGAGGACGAAGTTGCATTCGTAGTGACCGCCCCAATCCTGCAAATAGACAGGAGCCAAACACTGACATTAGGCGACAACGTCGTCATAAAGTTTACCGAACACTCCTCACTGACGGTCATGTCGGGCGAAGGATGCCTTATAAACCATGACGGACCTGGCGTGTTCTTCACCTCTATAAAGGACGACGAGCACAAGGGCGACACAAATGGTGATGGTGACGAAACATCGCCCGACACAGCGGACTGGACTGGCATATACCTTGACAACTGGAAATCCACAAACGGATACGCAAACTGGAACAACATACTTTACAACGACCCGCTTGCGACTGCAAAATAAAAAGCAATGAACGCTACCGAACATGTAGCCGAAATCGTCAGGGCATTGCCAAAAGCGCCAGGCGTATACAGATACTTCGACAAGAACGGCACGATAATATACGTTGGCAAGGCAAAAAACTTGAAGAACCGCGTAAGTTCGTATTTCCTTTCTAACAACCTAAACCGCAAGACACAAATCCTTGTCAGCCAGATACGCGACATAGAATTTACCGTAGTTGACAGCGAAAGCGACGCTCTGCTCCTCGAAAACGTTCTGATAAAGCGACTGCAGCCCAAATACAACATACTGCTCAAGGACGACAAAACCTATCCGTGGGTCTGCATTACAAACGAGGAATTTCCAAGAATACTATACACTAGGCAAAAGACCGACAACGGAGAATACTTTGGTCCATTCTCTTCCGTATACACAATAAAGACCCTGCTTACGCTTATACAGCAACTCTACCCAGTACGCTCGTGCAAGCACAACATAACAGCACAGGGAATCAAGGACGGGAAATTCGACATCTGCCTCGACTACCATATCGGCAACTGCCAAGGTCCATGCATAGGCAAGGTGGATAGGGATACATACACGGAAATGTTTGCCGACATCAGGAAAATACTACGCGGTGACCTACAACTCGTACAAAACTACCTTAAAGAAAAAATGCAGGCACATGCGACAAAACTCGAATTCGAGGAAGCGGCAAAACTGAAGCAAAAACTCGATATGCTCGAAAACTACCGCAGCAAATCCACAATAGTCAACACAAACATAACCAACGTTGAAGCATTCGGTTTTGCAAAGGACATAAACTCGTGCTACATAAGTTACCTGCGAATCCGCAACGGAACAATCATCGCTTCGCACTCGGTAGAGATAAAAAAGAGAATCGAGGAAACCGATGCCGACATGCTTGCATACGCCATCATCAACATCCGCGAAGAACTCGGCAGCGATGCGAAGACAATACTCCTGCCATTCGAAATCGACTTTCCGATAGACGGCATAAAATTCGAGTACCCGCAGAAAGGCGACAAGGGGAAAATAATGGAACTAGCCAACCGTAATGCAAAGTTCTTCATGCTTGAAAAGCACAAGCAGATAGAAGGCAAAGACCCCGAAAAGAATACATTGCGCAAGTTGGAAACCCTGAAATCGGACCTAAAAATGAATGAACTGCCAGTCCATATCGAGTGCTTCGACAACTCCAACATACAAGGAACAAACCCCGTTGCATCGTGCGTGGTATTCAAGAATGCCAAACCATCGAAAAAGGATTACAGGCATTTCAACATAAAGACAGTGGTTGGAGCAAACGACTTTGCATCGATGGAAGAAATCATCTACCGGCGCTACCGACGTCTGCTCGATGAAGGCGAACCATTGCCACAACTTATTGTGGTCGATGGAGGGAAAGTGCAACTTTCGTTTGCTGTGCGAAGTCTTGAAAAATTAGATTTAATAGGTAAGGTTACTATAATAGGCATTGCAAAACGTCTCGAAGAAATTTTTTTCCCAGGCGATGACATTCCGCTCTATCTTGACAAGAATTCGGAATCACTGAAAATAATACAGCAAGCCCGCGACGAGGCGCACCGCTTCGGCATAACCTTCCATCGCAAAAAGCGCTCCGACAATTTCCTCAAGAGCGAACTTGACGACATAAAGGGCATAGGTCCGAAAACAAAAACCATCCTGCTCAACGAATTTAAGACCATCAGCGGCATAAAGGAAGCCAGCATGGAAAAACTTACAGAAGCGTTAGGTGCAGCGAAGGCAGGAATTATATATGGGTATTTTCATAATTCATAAATACAACAATTAAAATTATTTTCCCTTTATCAAAAGCCCATTGTTGAGAAATAACCAATTTATTACAATATAGTTCTCTCATTTCCCTGTATTTTAGCAAAAAATATACTGATATGTGTGCCGCTGACATTCTAATCATAATAGTAATATTGTTTTTCGCAATTAAAGGGCTTATCTGCGGACTTATAAAGGAAGCGGCTGGGATAGCAGCAGTGCTTGTTGGTCTGTTCATTGCCGTAAACTTCTCGGGATGGCTGTCGGACTGGATACTCGAAAAAGGATGGTTCGACCCCAAATACATCGAGGTTATCAGTTTTGCTGCCATTTTCCTCGGCGTAATACTGCTGGTAATACTTCTGTCGAAACTGCTGAACAAATTTGCCGACGCCATAAGTTTAAACTGGCTTAATAAACTGGCTGGTTTCGTGTTTGGCGGCATAAAGGGCGCACTGATTGTCGGAGGCGTATGCTACCTCGCCGAGCGCATCATACAAAACTTCAGCATTACGGAACACGAGTTCCTTACCGATTCGAAGATTTACGCCCAACTACTGGATGTGTTCGGAAAAATATTCCTGTAACCTGCTTCTCTTCCACCTTCGGCACGAGAATCCTACTCCGCACTCAATATAACGCGCCTTGAAACCATGCGCCTTAAGCGAAAGGTTGAGGAACATGAAATCGGTCATATAATATTTCGCTCCCATCCGGAAATAAACCCAGTCGTATGCCCACGCCTTGTTGTAAACGTATACGCCTACATACGACACAAGTTCAAACCTGCGGTACACAAGTTGATGTCCTGCGGCAATGCCAAACTTCACAATCTCCGAAAACTTGTCGTACCACAATGTTAGCCCCCTCTGATCGTTGAAATAATAGTATTTCATGTTTTCGTTGTAGAACATGTCGAACGATGCGCCAACCTTGCCAATCTTACCATATTGATAGCAGTAACCCGCAGCAACCGTACTGCATATAAAACCTCCGCCCCTGCCCTCGTAGCCAACCGAATACTCATCGGCTGTAGCACAAGTACCAAATATCCATGCTTCATGAGGCGAAAGTCCTTCGGCATAGTCGCGACGCTCCTTCGTATAATCACGCTGCGCTATGTCCTTTGACAAAGCAATGGATATAACGCCCTGATTAAGGCCGAGATTTGGTTTGAGTACCGCCCCGTTTGAATAGTGCATAAACATAGGCATAAGTTTCAACTCAAAACCATACGGCAACCTAAATGCAACGTCAAGTCCTGCACTAAAATAAAAGCAAATCGGAGTACTTATGGCCAAATTTTCAGGATTATTAACTCGGTCATACCTGCGAGTAAGATAGGCAAGCCCAGCATTCACACGCAAACCCAACCTGAAATGCTCCCTCGAAAAAAGGTCAAAGTCCATAAACGAATATGCCGACCACGCCGAACCTAAAACTTTCGGACTTCCAAGGTAATTGTAACTTACACCGAAACCATGCTGAGGAAAACGATATTTCACATCGTAGAAATTATCGGAATGCGTGCAAAAGTAATAGTTCAGTTCTCCACCTGCAGTAGTATGCAGCAACGACTCCATGCCAGCCCTATGCGGGATAGTAGAACCTCCATAAAGTTTCATCTCGATGCTATGCGTCCTTTGTGCCAACGCATATTGGCAGAGAATAAGCAGGAAAAACAAGGGTAACAATTTCCTCATAATCACTTTGCCGCTGTAATAAAGACCGCAATCGCAATCAACGCGAAAATTATGTTCGGAACCCAAACTGCGAGCATGGGACTCAACAATCCACCCAATGCAAAAGTCGTGGAAAATCGCTGGAACAGAATATATGAAAAACTTAAAAGCATTCCGATTCCAATATTAACACCCATTCCGCCACGACGTTTCTTAACAGACAAGGCAAACCCGATTATCGTAAGCACAAACGTAGAAAAAGGTGTTGCCATACGGCTGTATAGTTCTATCTCACTGGAAATCACCGCCGATGTACCCGACAGTTTCTGCTCTGCAATATATGCGCGCAACTCCTTGTCGTTCAATGCCTCTACTGTGGTGTTCTTCTTAAAGAAGTCTTCGGGCGTGATGCGTATTGCAGTATCCATCACCGCGCCAGTCTCTATGCTTTCCTTTCCGTCGTCAAAGGTACGCAGGCAATAGTCCTTGACCTTCCACAATTGATTTTTTTCGTCCCACTGCATCATGTCGGCAGTTAGTTTCGACCTCAAAGTCACGCCCTCAAATTTTTCAAGCGATAGCCGCAATCCTACACCATGTTCACGGTTGAAACTCTCGATGTAGAAATAGACACCCGGTTCGAGTTGCCTATGAATATTGAATGAACTTACCTTCTGCCCACCTTTCGCAACATACATCTCCTCGAAAGCGAGTCGCTCCTTGTTGCAGTCGGGAATAATATAGTTGCCAAGTATGAACGAAAACGCCGTTATTATCACACAACCGATAAAATATGGATAAAGCAGCCGCACCTTGCTTATACCGCTTGCAAACACAGCGATGAACTCAGACTTTCCTGCCATCTTTGAAGTGAAGAATATCACCGAGATAAACACGAAAAGGGAACTGAACAGATTGGCAAAATTAGGAATGAAGTTAAGGTAATACTTGACAATGATGTCGGGGACGCTTGCTCCGCGGTCAATGAAATTGTCAATCTTCTCGGAAATGTCGAACACCACAGCCACAAGGACTATGAGGGAAAGGGCAAGGAAGAACGTGCCCATGAATTTCCGTAGAATATACCAATCAAGTTTCTTCAACTACAGTCTCCTTCCAAGTTTTTCAACCATCATTTTCTTCCATTCGGCAAAAGTACCATCGGCAATATGTTCACGTGCGAGGTCAACAAGATGCAGATAGAAACCGAGGTTATGAATACTTGCGATTTGTGCGGCAAGCATTTCGCCAGCAATCACAAGGTGACGCAAGTATGCCTTCGAGTAGAACGAATCCACCAATGTTGTACCATTTTCGTCAAGCGGAGAAAAGTCGTCCTTCCATTTCTCGTTGCGCATGTTCATCGTGCCTTCCATAGTGAAAAGCATACCATTGCGGGCATTGCGTGTCGGCATTACGCAATCGAACATATCAATTCCGCGTGCGATTCCTTCGAGAATGTTGACAGGAGTTCCAACGCCCATAAGGTAACGAGGTTTGTCCTGAGGCAAATGCTCATTCACAATATCAATCATATCGTACATCTGCTGCGTTGGTTCGCCAACAGAAAGACCACCTATGGCATTTCCTTCCGCACCTATATCGGCCACATACTTTGCCGATTCCACGCGCAAATCCTCATAGGTTGAACCCTGCACTATCGGGAAAAACGCCTGGCGATAACCGTAAAGACCTTCGGTCTCGTTGAAATGCTTCCATCCGCGAGAAAGCCACGAATTTGTAAGTTTCAACGACTTTGCAGCATACTTGTAGTCGCAAGGATATGGAGTACACTCGTCGAATGCCATCATTATGTCGGCTCCTATGTTGCGCTGAATGTCAACAACACGCTCCGGCGTAAAAATATGCTTCGAACCGTCTATGTGACTTCTGAAGATTGCACCGTCGTCGGTGAGTTTGCGGCAATCGGCCATAGAAAACACCTGAAAGCCACCACTATCGGTAAGGATCGGTCTGTCCCAACCATTGAACTTGTGCAGTCCGCCTGCCCTATTGATAATATCAATTCCAGGACGCAAATACAAATGATAGGTATTACCGAGGATTATCTGGGCATTAATTTCATTCTTAATCTCGTATGTATGAACACCTTTAACAGTACCACATGTGCCAACCGGCATAAAAATTGGCGTCTGTATTTCGCCATGGTCGGTGGTTATAACGCCACGACGGGCATTGGTTTTTTCGTCTTTATGTAAAATTTTAAAATCCATGGCGCAAAGATAATCTAATTTTAGATTTTAGGTTTACGATTTCGGATTTAGGTTTTTGCTACCTTGCAAGCACTTCCTTTGCCTTATCCATATAGGGGTCGTCCTCAAGAAGAATAGTATTGGCGGCATTCAGGTCTAGGCAATAGGATGCAATCTGATACCTCAATATCATATTCAAATACTTGCGCGAACGTGTAAGGTCGAACTGCGTATAGGATATGCTGTCGGACTGAAGTCTATCGAGAAACTTGCTGAACATTTTGTCGTTATCAAGAAATGCATCCATACTTTTTACCGACGAAACACCCGACATCTTTGCGCGATTTCTGTCAAAATACTCAACGCAGAAATCGCTTATTACATTTGTACGACCTATTGCTATAAGCATATCTGAAACATACGAAGTGTCGTGTTCGACAGCAATGTCAGGCATAAGACCATCACCCTCGTACACCTTGCGCTTCTTGTTCAGAGTATAGAACACCTTAGTGCTGTCGACGCTCTGCTTGTTCTTTCCGTAACTGGAATAGTATTTTTCGAGATACGATATGTAACCATCGCTGTAACTGCGTTGTACGCATCGTCCAGACGGCAGATAATACCTTGACACAGTAAGTCTTACCGATGAACCATCGGACAAGTTGAACATACGTTGCACAAGACCTTTTCCAAAAGTAACATTACCAATTACCGTACCAATGTCGTAGTCCTGAATCACACCGGCAGTAATTTCCGATGCCGAAGCAGAACTTTCGTTTACTAGTACAACAAGCGGATAACCTGCACATACGCCATTGTGTCCAGACGAATAAACTTCTTCGCGCTTTGAATTTGCACCTTCGGTGTAGACAAGCAATTTCTTTTCGGCAAAGAAATTGTCGAGAATACCCTGCGCAGCATGCATAAAACCACCGCTATTGTCGCGAAGATCAACAACCAACGACTTAATTTTCAAAAACATAAGCATTCTCAGTGCATCATCAAACTGCTCAACCGTATTGCTGTTGAACGAAGTCACCTTTATGTAACCTATATCGTTAAGTTTTGAATAATATACGCTTTCAACCTCCACAGGGGCACGACGAATTTCAAAATCCATCATGTTGCCATCGCGCAAAATCTTCAGTTTTACCTTTTTGCCCTCTTCGCCCAAGATGCGCCCACGAACACTGTCGTTAGTTATGCCAATACCCGACATCGGTCTGCCGTCGACATCGATAATCCTGTCTCCAGCCATCAAACCTGCCTTTTCCGATGCACCGCCAGGTATAATATTGGTAACCATCACCGTATCGTGCAATACATAAAACCTGATTCCTATTCCGACAAAGTTGCCTGTTAGTTCGGTTTCAACATCTGCAGTCTCCTTGGCTGTCATGTACGACGAATGCGGGTCAAGGTTATGCAGGAAATCGGAAATCATAATATCTTCAATACTATCACTATTTATATCATCCACATAATATGTGTCAATTAGGTTCATCACATCCTGGATTTTTCCGTTCGAATAAACAGACCCTCCAGCATCCTGCCTGAAAAGCATAGAAATAAACATTCCTACAACAACAGAAACCGCAACTATCAGCGGAATCAAAATAGCGAACTTCGAATTATTATATTTCATCGCCATTAAAATTTATGACTTCAATGCCTGCTCTCTTCAAAAGTTCTATTCCTTCGGACTTGCGGTATTCCTCGGCATACACCACGCGCACTATCCCCGACTGTATTATGAGTTTGGCACATTCTATACATGGTGCAGTTGTTATGTAAAGCGTTGCGCCCTCGCTACTATTTCCCGACTTTGCCACTTTGGTTATAGCATTTGCCTCAGCGTGAAGCACATACGGTTTTGTCGTATTGTTCTCATCCTCGCACTGATTCTCGAATCCAGATGGTGTTCCGTTGAATCCATCCGAAATTATCATTCTGTTCTTCACTAGCAAGGCCCCAACCTGACGGCGCTTGCAATACGAGTTCTTTGCCCATATCGCCGCCATATCCAAATAGTTGCGGTCGAAATTATGCTGTCTTTCTTCCTTATGATTTTCCATATC
Source organism: Bacteroidales bacterium (assembly GCA_017651185.1). Taxonomy (GTDB): domain Bacteria; phylum Bacteroidota; class Bacteroidia; order Bacteroidales; family ML635J-15; genus Bact-19. Next base: position 45,130 of record JAGCDJ010000049.1, read on the forward strand.
TTATCTGCTAAAATTAAAATGGTGGTTCGTCAATAGTTCCGCCCGACTTTGCAAATCCTTCAGGCGTTGTATTCTCGAAACTATTGTCTCCGACGAAACTTGCACCTTCATTCATTGACTGCATGCTGTTTCCAAAATCCTGACTGTTCATCTTCGAACCATGTATCTGATATTCGGTATCTGAAGACGGAGGCAACTCGCTTATGCTGTCCTCCAGGTCCTTGAACTTTGCAAGTTCCTTGACAAATCGCAGATTCACATCGTCAACTGCTCCGTTACGGTGCTTAGCGACGATGACAGTTGCCAAACCAATCGTCGAATGACCTTCGCTGTCGACCTTGAGCCCGTAGTATTCGGGACGGTGAATGAACCCTACAATATCGGCATCCTGCTCTATTGCTCCCGACTCACGCAGGTCGGATAGTTGCGGACGCTTGTCATTAGTTCTGGTTTCAACGCTACGGTTCAACTGAGACAGGGCAATTATCGGCACATTCAGTTCCTTTGCTATTGCCTTGAGCGACCGCGATATAGAACTAACTTCCTGTTCACGGCTTCCCTTGTTGTCCAATCCCGACGTCATAAGTTGCAAATAGTCGATAATTATTATATCAAGTCCTTCCTTGCTGTTTTTCTGACGGCGGCACTTAGAACGCAGTTCAAACACCGACATTGCAGGCGTATCGTCAATATATAGAGGAGCAGACCCTAGACGCTCAAGTTTCGAATCGAAACAATGCCAGTCCTCTTCGCTCAACTCACCATTCCTAATTGCTTCGCCCGACACTTCTATTTCAGCAGCAATAAGACGGTTTACCAGTTGTATAGATGACATTTCAAGTGAAAAGAATACCACTGTCTTGTGATGCTCAACAGCCATATTCCTTGCCATCGAGAGAACGAACGCAGTCTTACCCATAGAAGGACGTGCCGCTATAATTACAAGGTCCGATGGCTGCCAGCCCGAAGTAAGTCTGTCGAGATCGGTAAAACCAGAAGGCACACCTCGCAATTGACCCTTGTTCTTCGCCGCCTTGTCGATAGCATTCTTTGCCGGTTCCATCAAAGAATCAATCTTCACCAAATCCTTCTTAATGGTACCTTCCGATATCTTGAATATTTCGCCTTCTGCAAAAGTTATAAGTTCATCTACATCCTTTGTCTCGTCATACGACAACTTCTGTATCTCGGTAGACGCCTTTATAAGTTCACGCTGAATGTACTTCTGCTGCACTATCCTCGCGTGATATTCCAAATGTGCCGCCGTACCTATAAGTTCGGTAAGTTCCAAAATGTACGGCAAGCCCCCAACATCTTCGAGCAGCCCTTTGATGCGAAGGTCCTCCGACAAGGTTATTGCATCAATAGGTTTCTGCGCCTGCATGAGGGATATCATTGTGGCAAATATGGTCTGGTGCGCCGGAATATAAAAACTCTCGGGCTTAATAATATTCATAATATCATATATCGCACTCGACTGTATCAGAATTGCCCCCAATACTGCCTTCTCCAATTCTGGCGACTGAGGCGGAACCTTGCCCAAAAGTGTGTTCAGTTCTTCCAAGACCTCGTTTCCTCGCTTCTTTCCTTTCTTTGCTGTATCTTTTTCCTGTGCCATAAATCATTTTTTTTCGAGTGCAAAATTACTATTTTCCATGCTTGGATAAACCTGCACTTATCAACGGAAAACAGCAGCACCCCATTCGTTATTAACAAAATCCGTCCCTTTGCCCTGACAGAAACAACTTTGCAATGTTAATACAATTTCCCATTGCCCTTTTATATCAGTTTTACGAACTTTGACCTCACCTTCTCCACATCCTCAGACAATGTCGCAGAACTAGTACCTTTGTCCTCAATTCTCTTGAAATCAGTCTTAATCGACTCCACAATGTCGGTATCGGACAACTGCGATAGCAAGGCATTTATCTGATGCAGCACATTGAAATGCTTTTCAACTGAAGTAAGATTCTCCTCGTTTTGTTCGGTCTCCTGCGCCAGTCCAAGATGACTTGTTTCGAGCCAGAACCCGCTGATAAACATTGCCGAAACTCCATACTTTTCGTTTTCGGCAGGCACAACGGCATCAGCATTCAAAATACTATCGACTAGGGAAAAAATTACCTGTTCATCGTTAAGATTTTCCTCGATCTTTGGCACATATTCCGAAAAAACATCGCTCTCGACTGCCAATTTCTCCGCAAGCACTTTTGTCGCATCCAGAATATCGGTGCAAATCTGCACCCTCTCGAAATATCTTGCATACCCAAGGTCAGCGACAAACATTCCCATTGCCAAAGCAGTTTCCTTCGAGTTTTGGTAAAGGTCAACCGACCTGACATCCATCAACAGACTTTCGTCAAACTTAGTCTTGTTGTGACGCATATTGCCGCAAATCTCCGAGTATTTTGGCAACTGGTTCAGTATGCTGTCGATATGACTTTTGTCGGCAGTAGATTCCACATTGCTGAAATCTTCGTTTACCTGCTTGTACTGCAAGCTATTGCTACAGGATGAAAAAGCAAATGCTATCAATAAAAGAATACAATATGCCTTAGTTTTATCCATTAAGTTTGCTGTATCTATCAAGCATTTCGCGGAGAGAATCTGTCCAATATGGTATTTCTATGCCGAAAGTTTCCGAAATCTTTCTGGTATTCAGCACGCTATAGGTCGGACGGGTTGCCTTAGTTGGATATTCGCTTGTCAGCAACGGCTTTACATTGGCATCAATCTTTGTCAATCTGAAAATGTGCATGGTGAAATCGTACCAAGAGCATACGCCACGGTTGGTAAAATGATAAATTCCGCCGTGCCATTCGTTTTTGTTGAGGTACAAGTCTGTAATTTTCAGCAATGCCTTTGCGAGGTCACCAGCATAGGTAGGAGTGCCAACCTGGTCAAACACAACGCCTTTTATCTTGCCTTCGCTACCGAGACGAATCATGGTTTTCACATAGTTGTTGCCATATTCACTATACAGCCAAGCCGTGCGCACGATGACTGCATCACAGTTCTCAGCTGCTATGTTCTTCTCGCCATCAAGCTTTGTCCTGCCGTATGCCGACTGTGGATTTGTTGGCGCATCCTCGCAGTATGGAGTATTTGCCTTGCCATCGAAAACATAGTCGGTAGATACATGTATCAGTTTGAAACCAAACTTTTTGGAGCACTGTGCAAGATTGCGCGGAGCAATGGCATTTGCCAAGTTTGCATTCTCGAGGTCATCCTCCGCCTTTTCCACAGCGGTATATGCTGCACAGTTTATTACAACATCAAAATGCTGACTTCCGAAAAAGTTAGTTGTAGTTTCAAGGTTTGATATATCAAGTTTGTCAATATCAACGTATTCAAATTCAGCATTTGTAACTATTTCATGGTTATCACGAATCTTGCTACCAAGTTGACCGTTGCAACCTATGACGAGTATTCTTTTCATTGTCAGAAGTTTAGAATTGCATTTTTCAAAGCAGGGTGTTTTGTATCTTTGTCGGAGAGTATCATTTTGTCCTGCGGAATTTTCCAGTCGATACCTAGTTCGGGGTCGTTGAAGATGATTCCGCCTTCGCTTTCCTTATTGTACACATTATCGCAAAGGTAGGAGAACACTGCATAGTCCGACAGCACCGAAAATCCATGTGCAAATCCGCGCGGGATAAAGAACTGGCGCTTGTTTTCCTCGGATAGTTCCACCGAAAAATGCTTGCCAAAAGTTGGAGATCCCTTGCGCACATCTACTGCCACATCGAGAACCTTACCGACAACGCAACGTACAAGTTTTGCCTGCGAATATGGATTCAACTGGAAATGCAATCCGCGCACAACGCCGTATGTCGAACTGGATTCGTTCTGCTGCACTGGTATAAAGTTGATTCCAGCCGCCTCAAAGTCGGATTTTTTCCAAGTTTCGAAGAAGTAGCCCCTCTGGTCGCCAAAAACTTTCGGCTCGATAATCTTCAAATCCTTTATAAAGGTATCAGTTACAGTCATTTCTGCTATTTTTCGTTTACAATCCTCAACAAATATTTTCCGTAGTTGCTCTTCGAAAGTTTTTCGGCGAGAACTGCAAGTTGTTCCTTGTTTATGAAACCTTTACGATATGCAATCTCCTCGATGCACGATGCCTTCAAGCCCTGACGATGCTCTATTGTCTCAATGAAGTTTGATGCCTGCAGCAGACTGTCAGGCGTGCCAGTGTCGAGCCATGCAAAACCACGTCCCAAAAGTTTGATTTGCAAGCGGTCTTCCTTGAGGTACAAGTTGTTGAGGTCGGTGATTTCGAGTTCGCCACGCTTCGACGGTTTCAAACTCTTTGCCTTTGCAACCACATCGTTCGAGTAGAAGTAAAGTCCTGTTACAGCGTAGTTTGACTTTGGATGCTCTGGTTTTTCCTCGATGGAAATCACCTTGCCATCCTTATCGAATTCAGCAACACCGTAGCGTTCCGGGTCGTTTACATAGTAACCGAAAATTATTGCACCATCCTCTATTTTTGCAGCATCGGTCAACTGCTGACCGAAACTCTGTCCATAGAAAATATTGTCGCCGAGCACGAGGCAAACCTTATCGTCGCCAATGAATTCTTCTCCGAGTATGAATGCCTGGGCAAGTCCATCCGGCGAAGGTTGAATCTTGTATTGTATGTCCATTCCGAGTTGCGAGCCGTCACCGAACAACTTTTCGTACAGACCGATGTCCTGAGGAGTAGAGATTATCAAAACTTCGCGTATTCCTGCCAGCATCAACGTCGAAAGCGGATAGTAAATCATCGGCTTGTCGTAAACTGGAATTATTTGCTTCGAAATGCTTATTGTCATCGGGTGCAGACGAGTTCCAGCACCACCTGCTAAAATTATACCTTTCATTGTGTTTCGTTTTCGTGTTTGCAAATATATACAATTAATGTTAGGTGGCAATATAAAAAATCAGCAACCGTCAAATGGCGACTGCTGTAAATCGTTAGTGTTGATTTTTGCCTTATCCTTCTATATACTTTTCAATTTTCTCAATCATAAGTCGGGTAGGTTCAATCATCGGAGCAATTTCCTTTTCTTCTGCGTTATACGCACAGTTATAATCCGACTTCTCCCGCAAGCCCTGAAGATGAGAATAATGTTTACCCTCTTCAATGGAAAAAATCCCTGTTGTTACATAATGCATTCCAAATGTGCCTGCAGCACCACGATGTGTGGATACACTATACCCGTCACGAATAAGCAATGCAGAAACTGCATGAAACAATGAATAATAAAGACGGTTGACGACATTGTCCCAATAACCTGCTTTTGATAGCAACTCTATCTGCTCAAAGTTTTTATGCGCTTTCTCCATTTGCAGACGCACAGTCGTCTTTCGTTCTTCATCGCTCAAACTCATACCAATACGATTTTGTCACGTTCAACATTTTTGTAGAAAGGCAGAAATGAAATTGAATCCCATTCCTTTTTGGTGTACATCTGCGGACTGATAAGTTCTCCGATATTCCAACCTAGCAAAGTAAAAGGGAAAGACACATTGTCATAATCACTGTCAGACAATTCCGGTTTGTCGAGCAATATAAGCAAGTCCCAGTCGCTGTCATCCTTGTAATCGCCCCTTGCCCTTGAACCATACAGAATCAAGGAACTGCTTGGTGGCAATGCTTTCATCGCAACCTGCTTTATGTTCTCTATGACTTTTGTCCTTTCCATTGTTATCGACTAATTTCATTCGCAAAATTAAACATTATTTTCAATAATGTCAGCAAAATATCTAAAATGATGCCAAATGCAAAAAAACAACCGAACATTACCGACTGCACAATCCGTTTGTACTTATTAAGAATTTTATCAAACTTTGACAAATCAATTACATTTCCGACATTTGTCCCCATACACAATAAAAACCGACATTTGTCGTTTATCGTATGATATCCTAAAAAATTATATAATGAGAGTTTTTGTTTTAACCATTTTGGTTTTTGCGACAATGTCGATTTCGGCACAGAATGTCAAGGTAAAGGACATTGAAAAGTCACTGGTAAAGATTTCCGACAATGTTTATGTGTCGAAGTACGATGTGAGCAACGAAATGTATATGCAGTTCATTTCCGACCTGAAAAACAACGGCAAGAAGGAGTTGTATGCTGCATGTTATCCAGACACTTTAAAATGGCGCAACAAATATGCTTATTATGAACCTTTTGTAGAACTATACCACGCGCATCCAGCATATTTCTCATATCCAGTGGTAAATATCGACAAGAAATCGGCAGAAGAATTTTGCAAATGGCTGACAGAAAATTACAACGGCACGAAAAATCACAAGTATCAAAACATAGAGTTCCGTCTGCCTACCGAAACAGAATGGAAAACTTTTGCAACACAATGCAAAGAAGAGGTAAAACGCACTGGCGAAGGACTTGGTCCATACGATAATAAAGCCATGACCATTGGCAATGTTTCGGAAATGACATCCGATGGCTCGGCAATGGGCAACAACTGGGCAGACAAGGAAACTTCAATGCCATCGCCTTGGGTTGGTTTCAGGATTGCTGCGACAACCAAGTAAGTCGCTTTTGTTTGCATTTGTAAGAAACATCCATGCAGAAAACAAGGATAAAGTTGTAGAGAATAGGCAATTTTCTGTAACGAACCTGTTGGTAATTTACTTACATTTGCAAGCAAAAATTGAACTATGGAAATCTTTCTGACAGTATTATTCAGCGTAATCGGGACAATTGTAATAGTATGCCTGCTGAGCGTAACCATTCCCGACCTTAAATTAATGTTCAGCCGCAAGGCACGGGCAGAGGAAAAGACAATGAAAATACGCGTTGCCGAACTCGAAGCGAAAGTCGAAACGCTTGAACAGCAACTTGCCGCCTTGCAGCAGAAGGAGACACACATAGTTTTCAGCGACAAGGACACATCGGGCAAACAACTTCTGAACGTAAGTAACTTGAAGGTAAACGCCTCATCCATAACACATATCTCGTCACAGACATTCGAACAATCGGGCTCAGGCGATTCAAGAATCAAGATAATACATTATGCCGACCAGCATAAAACCGATTCTGTCTACAGCAGTTTCGACTCCATCCTCGAACAACTTGCAGGCAACTTCCTGCAAATCAACAAGAACCAGATAATCAACCTCGACTATATACATAAGGTACAGGGCGAAGAAATATATTTGAAAAATGTTTCCAAGCCGTTTTATGTGTCGGAAGGACGGAAACCTGAATTGGACGCAAGAATAGTAAAGAAATAAAAACGGGATTTGTCATACTGAACTTGTTTCAGCATCTAAAATCCCGTTTTTGACAACATTTATATCCACATAATTACATTTTTTCCAATAATTTTTACACAAATTGACGACTTGTTTTCGTCAATGAATTTCTATATTCCTTATTTGCTGACTTTTGCGTCCGTAAATTTTGTTGTAAACTAAAAACCGACGGGCCGATGGGATATAACAGGTGAAAAAGGAAATGAAAAAAATATTATTTGGAATTTTTGTTATTGCGGGACTATTAGGTATGTCATCATGCCATAAGTATTGCCAGTGCAAATATTATGAGTCAGGTGTCGTTGTAGTTGAAGATGAAGTTGAAGATGTTTCTGGAATTTACAAGAACTGTACGGAATATACAATAGATCTTCATAATGCAGACCCCAACTATAATGGAGAAAATAAGACAGGTTGGTATTGTTACAAATATTAAATAACTATGCAAATCTGACACAAATATATTACATAAAAAAAATATTGTAAATTTGCACTGCCTATAATTAAAGTATTACTAATAAAAACCGATGGTGCCGGATGGGATATAACTCGGCTTATGCGAAATGAGAACGATGAGAATTATTGCTTTTTGCATATTGGCAATGTTCTTTTTAAACGGGGTTTATGCTCAAGATGAAAAACCTGTAATTGATTGCAATTATGAAATGCCAGCGTTTAGCGACAATTCGGCATTGATGATTGATGCCCGCAAGGTTTCCGACAAATTTGGTAATGGTTCCAAAGTCGTTGGATTCAATTTCAAGATTGTCAACTATTCTAAGTACAAATCAATACAATTCGAGGTTTTCGTACATTCTCCTTTGACACAAAAATGGGAGAGTCTTGGAAATGAAACACTTCCTGGCTTTGACGCAGATGCTAACTTTGGCAAGAAATTCACTGATTTGGGAATGTACCGCTACTACGCCGTAGTGACAAAGGATGCTAGCAAGTACGATTTCAAGGTGGATAAAGGTTTGAGTAAAATCGAAGTTCTAGTTTACACCAAAGGTGCAGATATGACACAACAACCACTGCCACATCATGATGCCTCAGGCGCTTATGTGTTTACCTCAAAGAAACTTCCAAGAGGAGCAAGCGAAAACATAAGAATGGTTAACAATTCGACGCAACAGACATTGAATATAGGTATATACGGTTGGGACAAAAAGAATTACGAATGGATTAAAATAGCTGGTCTTGCAGCACAGGCAGGTCAGAAAAAACCTACAGTTTTTGAGGCCGACAACAAAAAAATTCATTTCTCAAAATTCGACTATTTGTCAATAGCAGTACCCGATGGAAAGAAATACGATTACATTTTCCGCGAGGATCACGAAGACTGGGAGATAGATGTTAGCGACCATATGGGCAACTAATCTTGAATAAAAAAGCGGTCATTAGCTAAACCTAAATATGCAAGGAAGGAATATTATCGTTTAGATAGTATTCCTTCCTTGTTTTTGTATCCAGAGGATAATAAGTCACGAAACATAACTTATTTGTAATTACAAGCGCGTTTTTTGCTAATTGCAATCATGCGATTTTGCTTATTTTTGCAAACAAAAAAGTTATGTTCGATACTATTCTAAACATTTCGTTAGTTCTATTATTTTTCACGCTTTCAATATTCTTTATAGCGGTAACATTCCCAACCATAAGGGATTTCGTAAGGGGCAAAAAGAATGACAGCAACAGCGACGAAGCGCTTTCTCGCCGATTATCCGACATGGAATCGCGACTAAATGCACTTGAGCAGCAGTTGTCCGTTTCAAAGGAAATGCACATTGTTGTAAACGAAAAGGAAGAGCAATCGAAACAACTGCTTAACCTCAACAACTTGAAAATCAAGGCAACATCAATTTCATACATAGCATCTCAAGTGTTTGAAATTCCAGAAGGCGGAGATTCAAGAATAAAGGTAATCCACTATTCCGGCACAACTAAGACCGATTCCGTTTACAGCACTTTCGACGCAATACTCGAGCAACTTTCGGGCAACTTCATGCAAATCAACAAGAACCAGATTGTAAACCTCGACAAGATACACAAGATTCAAGGCAACGAAATTTATCTTGCAGGAATGTCGAAGCCATTTTACGTATCGGAAAACCGCAAGGATGAATTCGATGTAAGAATCGGAAAAATCAATTAGCCACTTGTCATTCGTAAATTGCAAATTACAAATTGCCACCCTCAAATATCGTTTTTGAGGCATCAGATTACAAGCACCACATTACATTCGTGTAATTACAACACTTTTGCACCGTCAAACGAATTATTAATTTAAAACCGACGGAGCCGCATGGTATATAACTCGGCATGATGTAAAATGAAAAAAAGTGTATTTTTTATTGTTGGTGTGATTGTGGCAATGTTCTTAGCTTCGGGATGCACAAAAGTTGTTACACAAAGCACAATTTACGAAGCCAGCGTTGCATTCAATGATGCTACAGGCAAACAGCAATCAACACAAAGTTATACTGAACTCAAAGGTCAGTTTTCGCAATCGGATGCAGTTTTGGTTTACATGAAAATCGCAAACGTTTCTGGCGATGATTTGTGGATGCCACTACCGCTTATTAATGGCAATGAACTTTTCGAGTACGCATTTACCGACAATGGTATCTTCGCTTTCACTGCCGATGCCGGCAATGGCTACACTTGGTCAAATAACTTCACCAACACCTATAGAATAATCAAGATCCCGAGAACAGCTTTGGTAACAAAATCGGCTGGCAGCGTTAATACTATGGATTACAATGAAGTAATGAAAGAATACGACTTGTATGATGCTCCGATTATCCGCAAGTAGTATATAGATTGATTAGCAAAAAACAAACGGCGGGAATGAAAATCATTCTCGCCGTTTTATAATTTTGTCCAGCTGAAATTATATAGCCACAACTTCCTTAACCTGCGGAACATCGGTCTTGAGTTTGTCCTCTACACCAAGTTTCAAGGTCTGGATACGATAAGGGCACGAACCGCAAGCACCTTGCAACCTTACCTTTACGGTAAAATCCGGAGTTACTTCAATAAGTTCAATGTCACCGCCATCCTGCTGAAGAAACGGCTTTATCTCGTCAATAGATGCTTGGATTTTCTTTACTATTTCTTCCATATTGAAAATTATTTATGTGAATACTACTTTGTTTCAACCATTTTTGTCGGAGGCAAGGTAGCATTGCGCTTTTCCACTGCCTTAACCAAATTTCCTGCAAGCTGTGCAAACAACTTTCCTACTATGCTTGCAAACTCCATTGATGCCGGCATACCATTGTCGCCACTGTCGCAGATAGACTTCACGATAGGAATTTGTCCGAGCAATTCGGTGTCCATTGCCTTGGCGAGTTCTACGCCACCGTCCTTGCCAAACAAATAATACTTGTTTTCAGGCAATTCGGCTGGTGTAAACCATGACATATTCTCGACAATACCAAGAATCGGCACATTTATGTCCTTTGTGCGGAACAACGAAACCGCCTTGCGTGCATCGGCTATTGCCACCTGCTGCGGTGTACAAACGACTACAACGCCAGTAACTGGAACCGTCTGAACCAAAGTAAGATGTATGTCGCCTGTTCCTGGAGGCATATCGAAAAGCAAGTAGTCAAGTTCACCCCACTTAGTATTCTGTATGAACTGCCTCATAACGCCTGCCGCCATAGGACCGCGCCAGATTGCAGCACTACCAGGAGCAACAAAGTAACCTACCGAAAGCAATTTTATTCCGTACTGCTCAACAGGCATAATGATTTCGCGACCTTCGGCATCGGCTTCGGCCATTGGCTGGGCATCCTCTGTATTGAACATCTTTGGAACGCTCGGACCAAAAATATCAGCATCAAGCAAACCAACCTTGTAACCTTTCTGCGCCAACGAAATTGCAAGGTTTACGGCAACAGTCGACTTTCCTACACCACCCTTGCCACCTGCAACGGCAATGATGTTCTTTACCTTGCCAACGCCACATTCAGCGGGTTTTGCTTTTACCTCCTTCGGCTTTACCTTTGTGGTTATGTTTACCACTACATCACCGAAATGAGCCTCCAAAGCATCTTTCACATCGCGCCTAATTGATGCCAGGAACGGATCGGTCGCCTTTGTGAACAAAAGAGTTACATTTATTTCTTTTCCATCAATTTCAATGTCACCAATCATGCCTTCGGCTTCGAGCGGTTTACCCGTTTCGGGATAGCACACAGCACCAAGGACTTCTATAATATCTTCCCTATTCATTACAAATGTTTTTAATGTTTGCAAAAGTAAACATTAAAAACCTATCCACAAAATGTTTTTGGTGACTACTCCAAATACAACTCTATAAGTCCTTCGGGAGCATTTATGTAAACTTCCTGCTTGTCGTCGTTAATGTCAACGACAATTTCCTCTGTGTATGGAATTATTATTGTCTTACCGTTGAAGTCGGTTTCAAAAACTGGATTTCCTGGAATCAGGTTGAAATCCACGATTTCGCCCACATATCCGTGATGTGCATCGAAAACCTTGTAGCCAATGAGGTCCATTTCCTCATCGTATTCCTCATCGTCCTGCACATCATCGGCAAAGACTAGCACCTTACAACCCACATATTTTTCGGCAGTTTCGGCAGCATCTATGTATCTAAACTTTGTGGCAACATATCCACCCGAATTTTTGTAGCCCTCTACAAAAAAAGGAACCGGTATCCCTTCAATAAGTAGGAATACCGGTATTTCTTCATCGAACAAGTCCTCGGAGAAACTGCTGTTGAACTTTATGCTGACATGACCATTAAGTCCGTATGTCTTTGCAACTTGCGCAATCTCGACGAGTTCCTTGTTGTCAAACAGCATAGCTTATTCTGCTGGAGTTTCAGCTGGAGCTTCTGCAGTTTCGTCTGCACCTTCAGCCTCAGCAGCTGCTGCCTTTGCTTCTGCCTCGAGAGCAGCCATTGCTTCAGCACGCTTCTTTGCGATAGCTTCTGCTCTTTGTTCCTTAACCTTGGTTTCTGCTTCAAGTCTAGCCTTTTCGTCAGCCTTCTTAGCTGCTGCGAGTTCGCTTCTCTTGTTGCTAACCTTGATGTTCTTTTCGTCCATCCATGCATTGAAACGTCTTTCTGCTTCTGCTTCGTTGAAAGCACCCTTCTTAACGCCTTCGAGCAAGTGTTTCTTCATCAAAACACCCTTGTACGAAAGAATGCGCCTTACGGTTTCGGTTGGCTGTGCGCCCTTCTGGAGCCATGCCAATGCAGAATCGAAGTTCAATTCGATTGTTGCAGGATTTGTCATCGGATTGTAGGTTCCGAGTTTTTCAATAAATCTACCATCACGTGGTGATCTGCTGTCGGCAACGACGATGTGGTAGAATGCTCTTGCCTTACGACCGTGCCTTGAAAGTCTTACTTTTACTGACATAAAACATTAATTTTTAATAAATAAACTAAAACTCGCAGTTACCCGAACTGCGGGCGCAAAAGTACAACATTTTTCTGAATCGTCTAATCTTTTTACAAAAAACTTTCACAATAAAATTTAGCCACTGAATATGACTAAAAAAAGGGGCGATTTTCTACCCTATTAGTTTGATTAATAGTATATATCTACCTATCCAAACTTTTCCATATATTCCATCCCTCATCGCCCCAATGGTGGTAGATGTGCATTAGTATAGGATGTGAAATGGTCTTGAAGCCATCGCGAGTGTAACCTTTATTGGCATCATAATCTATGTTCCTGTCGGCAAATTCGGCTATCCAGTTATATTCAATAGGTAGGGTAGGGTGGTTTTGTAATCCGAATTTCCATGCCGTCAATGCCAATGTGCCTTGGTCGCGAGTCTTGGTATATGGATTTTCAAATTCGGCAATGGTCTTTTCGTGCCAGTAGTCCAGAAATTCTGCCGAAGAATCATCAAACAGGAAAACTCCGCCGTTCCAATGCTGCCAGTCGCCAGGAATATTTATGCCGTAGGTTTCGGAAATGTATGAGGAAAGGTGATTGCAATGAGGGGTATCGAGTTCAAAGTTCGTCCATTCGGCAGGATTTTCTCCAAGTTTTGGAAGAATATGCCGTTTGTAGTAGCGGAAATCCAATTCAATAACCTCACCCCTTTCGTTTCTCCAGCACATTTCCGACTTGTTGAAAACAAACTTGCCCAAATTAAATGACCTTACAAATGGCAGATAACGTAAGAAAAAATATCTGCTTGCACCCCAAAAACTGTGTTTGGTTTGGGCAAACAAATCAACTAGTTCTTTTCTGTCTTGGCTAATGCCTTCATCGTCAAAATTGAAATTACCAATGCGTTTTGCGATTTCATGCTTAAATTTTGTAATGATTTCTCCGCGATGTGCATGATTTTCGAGGCATTTACAGGTCATTGCGTGCGGACTAAAATACTCTAGCGGAGCATTATCGTTTGCAAATGTTATAGGTACTGAATAATTGTTGAAAATCTCATCAACCTTTTCGGATTGGCAAACCACATCGCTGTCCAAATAGCAATATGTATGTCCGTGTGGAAGAATCTTATGCAACGAAGTTTTTAAGAAGATGCTTGCTTCGTGGTCGTTGTATTCGCTTGGTGTTGCGATGTCAATGATATTTTCGTGAGAAATAGGAATCTCGTTTCTGCGGCTGTCGGTAACCACAATAATCTCGTTATGCGTAAATCTTTTCAACCTTTCTATTGAAAAGGCGAGCTGGGAAATGTAGTTTTTGGCACCACAGACGGCAAATACGAACTTATTCATGGTTTCTACGCTTCGCGGGTTCTTAGTTTTTATGGTTTACGCCGTTTCTGAGTTTTTAGGTTCGTTGAGACGAAACACCTTTCGTCTTTACAAAATATTCGTAATCATGTAGGAATTGCTTGCGATCGGACTTGATTTCCCTCTTTTGATAGCGCCTGTATTCCGACAGCAAGTTTTTGTATTCACGCTTTCCTAACCTTAATCCCTCATCGCTTTTTATCATCATGCGGAACTCCGAGCAGATTGTCTGGTATATTTCTGGCGCGTAAAATCTGTAGAAATCATCGTCGAGCAACGATTCTAAAATATTGATGTTGTTGCGCTTGAAGTCAAAAAGACTGCCACGCTTTGAAATTCCGCCAGCATGGTCGTTGTAAACCGACCAGCACTCGTTGAAATACTTGAACTTGGAGTTTTTTATCAGTTCCAGTTCGAGTGCCCAACTGAACGAAAATTCCTTAAACTTGTAGTCGTGCATGAAGTTTTCCAGATTCTTCCACCTGCAAACAAGAGAGGATGTAGGAATTATTGTCCTAGTAATCAGCATTTGCGGTTCAAAGTCGGGATAATACTTGTTCATTTGCGAATAGGTTTTCCAACCTATTTTGGTTTTTTTCGCGAATTCGGCATCCACATCCACATTCATCTGGTGAATTTCTGCATCATGGAAGCAGGCGGAATATTCAGGATTTTTCTCAAGGAAATCGATTTGTGCCTGCAATTTGCCATCATAGCACCAATAGTCGTCGCCATCAAGGAAAACAAAATATTTCGCATAACAATTCATTTGCAATGCCTTCTGCACCGAATGCAATACGCCCGAATTTTTCTCATTTACAGAAATGAAAATTTTGTCGGAATGTTCCGCTTGCAACCGCTTAACAACCTCCACCGTAGAGTCGGATGAGCAGTCGTCAAATACATACACTTTATAATTATAGGTGCATTTCTGCTCCAGCACAGATTCTATGCACTTGGCAACAAACTGCTCGTGATTGCAGGTAAAGATAAATATTGAAAGCGCGACTTCATTCATAAGGCAAAATTACCAATTAGTATTGAAACAGAAAATTTTTTCTTTGTTTTAAACATAAAACTAACGCGAGAATGAGTATTTTTGTACAGAAAAGTTTTGCGGTTAATGTCAAAAGCACAAAGTACATACGGAACTGTAATGCGCAACTTGCTACGTTGGAAAAACAATCTGCGATACAAAAGGCAAATTGCCAGCAATATAGCAGACTCCGATTTTCGCGAAAAGTTAGTCGATTACAACCAGCAAAGGCAACTTGGTTGCGATTCTACCGTATGCCATATTCCTATGCGTAGTTTATATTTCGGTTTCGACGGAATTGTAACCGCTTGCTGCTTCAACCGCAATTTTGTGCTCGGGAAATTTCCAGAAAACTCTATTGAGGAGATAATTCACGGGGAAAAACGAAAATCTTTACAAAAGTATCTTTCTGACACCGATTTTTCGCATGGCTGCCAGTTTTGCAAAGATATGATTGCAAGCGGAGATTATATGTCGACAGGCGCACGTTTTGCTGATATTTTCCCCGATAAGGGCGACCTGCCATCCGAAATGATTTTCGAACTCGACAACACCTGCAACCTCAAATGCGAAATGTGCAACGCAAAATTTTCATCTGCGCACAACAACGGCATACGCGTCACCGCACCATACGACAGCGAGGATTTCATAGACCAGCTAAAGCCATTCATTCCGCATCTGACAGAAACAAAATTTCTCGGCGGGGAACCATTTTTGAGCGACATTTACCCCAAAATATGGGAAACTATAATCGAATTCAACCCTGAATGCAAAATCCGCGTGCAGACAAACGGCACAATCCTTAACGACAAGATAAAAGAGATACTTCTGCGTGGAAATTTCCAGATAGGTCTGTCAATCGACACTCTAAATCCTGCACACTATGAAAAAATCCGAACTGGGGCAAAAATTGAAAAAACTTTGGAAAACATTGAGTTCTTCAATTATATCTGTCAAAAGAACAACAGCCTCGCAAGCATATCTGTTTGCCCTATGAAGGAAAATCGTTTCGACATTCCCGAAATTGTTGACTTTTGCAACAGAAAAGACATTTACATCTTCTTCAATAATGTAAGTACTGAAGGTTTTTCGCTTGAAGAACTATCCGAACAGGAACTTAAAGAACTTGCAATATTCTACAGCAAGAATATTCATTACGGAAAAAATCCAGTATGCAAAAACAACAAAAATGCACTTTTGTGCTTAACAAATCATGTAAAACATATACTGGAGAAAAAGAAATCGGTCAACTACATGAACGAAATAATTCCATATACACGCATTGAATTTATGCAAAAAGTGTTTGAAATAACTTCAAACCAACCTGAAATTAAAATAGACGAGGGAATGTTTGGACTTATTCCAGAAAAATTCAATGTAAAACGCAGGACAATAGAAAAAATGAAGTTTATGCATATTTCCGAATTCATAAGCATGAGCAAGGAGGAACAAATGGATTTCATTAGAACGAATTTTATAACTTCACAAAACGACAAGATATGATTATAGCAGGAGCAGGTTCGGCAGGAAAAGAGACATTGGCATTTTATGTAACGGCAAACGGCAAAGGGGTTTCTGAAATACGCAATGTTGAGAATAGAGAAAAAGTATCTTTTTTCGATGCAAACAAGGAATGTGAGGATCTACTTTTCGGAATATATCCCGTACTGAAGACCGAGGAAGAACTAATTGCCGCTATTAGCAAAAATCCAGACTTCTGTGTTGCCATCGGACAGCCAAGGTTAAGGGAACGTGTATTCAACCATATAACCTCACTTGGCGGAAAACCGCAAAATATAATAAGATATAACTCCGTAAATCTATTTTCCGACATTCCCGAAGGCGGTGCCAACATAATTCACCCTGGTGTTAGCATATCCTACGACTTTGAAATTGGAAAATCGTGCATGATACATGCAAACGCTGTAATCGGACATAAAGTCAAACTGGGGAATTTTATCAATATAAGTCCACTATGCTCGATAATCGGTCCGTGCGAAATTGGCGAATACGCCTATATAGCCGCTGGCAGTGTAATCCTTCCTCATCACAAGATTGGCAAAAATGCAATAATTCCAGCAGGCAGCATAGTCAACAGAGATGTACGCGACTACGAAACATTTGAATAGGCAGGAGGAAAACCAAACTACAAATCAAGGTTCTTCAGAACAAAACATGCATTAACATCACCAAAACCAAAGTTTGCCTTTACTGCGTATCTTATATCCACATCATCAATCCTGTTTTCTGGTATCATATCCGGATCGTAAATTTCTTCTATTTCTGGATGCAACGGACGACTATTCAATGATGCGTGGATAAACCTGCCGTTCATCTGCAATATTGTTGCAATGGCCTCAATTGCACCCGCAGCGCCTATGGTATGCCCAATAAGCGACTTTGTTGAGTTCAAATAAGGGAACTTTCCTTTCAACGAAAGCGCATTGCACCAATTTTTAACTTCAATCACATCGGCCATAGTACTTGTAAGATGACCATTTATGTAATCTATCTCATGCGCTTCGATGCCCGACTTCTCAAGAGCAATTCGTATGCAATCGACAACCCTCCTCGAATTTGGCAACGTCATACTACCTCCGCCACGCTGTCCACCAGCATTTATATGACCACCTAATATCTCTGCATATATTTTTGCACCCCTTGCTATCGCATGACCATATTCCTCAAGAACCAGCATTCCCGCGCCAGCGGCAGGCGCGAACCCTTTTGCAAGAGCACTTAACTGACGATTTGCTTTAGTAGGTTCATCATTGCTATTTCTGCACAACAACCTCATAGTATCGAAGCCCGCCCATAAATAAGGAGAGTCTGCGTCACAACCACCAGCAAGCATGATTTCTGCATCACCATACTTTATCCGTTCATACGCCCTCACAATCGCCTCGCTTCCCGTTGCACAGGCCGACGAAACATACTCGACAGAACTCGACGCAGCAAAAATATATGACAAAAAAGCAGCAACTCCGCTATGCATTGCATTCACTGGATACCAACTTCCAAGTTTTTTTGTCAAACCTCCGTCTATCAATTCCTTCCTATCTATGAAGAAATTATGTCCTGCACAGACACTTCCAGCAACGACACCTACATTATCGTTTGAATGGTCGGAGTACAAGTCAGGAATTTCAAGGCGAGCATCCTTCCACGCATCAATCGCAGCCGAAACAGCATATTTTATTGCCTTGTCACATTCAAGGGGGAAATATTTGCTCATAAATTCATCATTATGACCATCATACTTTGGGATCCCCGCAACACGACAAACAAAATTCTTGTCTTCTAGTTCCTTGGAATAAGTTACACCAGATTTGCCCTCACGCAAATTCATCAGGAACTCGTCAATATTCGACCCAATCGGACTTACTACGCCTATTCCGGTTACTACGACCCTATTATCCATTTTTCAAAAGTTTTACTTGTCCAGAACCAATAAGACATTCCTCGCCTTTGGTGTTCCTCAGACATATGCTCGACTTTAGAACTCCATTCCTATAATATATCTTATGCGCCTCGACCTCAAGTTTATCACCAGGAAGAACTTCCGTCAAAAAAGAAATCTCCATATTCTGCATAACGGGCGTCACTTCGGCATTGCTATCGTACAATTTTTCCAGAAATATGATGTGACTGGCCATTCCAATCTGTCCCATGCACTCAATCAGCAGTACACCAGGAGTTACTGGACGATGCTTGAAATGCCATTTGTAATATGGTGCATCTGCCTTAAATGTATAGTTCCCGACAATCCGATTATCGTCGACAAAAGTAATTTCGTCAACAAACCGAAAACCATCGCCATAGGGCAGTTTTGAGATTATCATCTGCGAAAGTTCATTCATAACCGTGCGATAACGAACTAACAAAAGTACAACTTTTCCGACAATGCACATCCTACAAAATTCAACTTTTATTTTTCGCAATCCTGAAAAAAATATAATTTTGCAATGTACAAACACTAATCCGATGAACAACGGTTCAATACTAGTTGTCGATGACGAACCTATAAATTTCAAGTTGCTGAATGCAATTCTTGGACGCGAAGGATATGCCGTAGAATATGCCGAAAGCGGATATCGTGCAGTAGAAATGGCAAATTCATCGGACTACAATCTTATTATCATGGACATAAAAATGCCAGGCATGGATGGTATTGAAACATCAAGACGCATCAAGGCAACAAAACCAGACACAAAAATTATCGCATCTTCAGCGGTAAAGACCCTTGAGAAATCAGAATATCTGCTATTCAACGACTTTATCTCCAAACCAATAAATCGCAGCCAACTTCTTGAAATCGTAGAGAAATTTGCTGACTAAAAAGAGCAGAATGGTGATAAACGCAGGACCTTGCGCGCCCAGAAACCCAGAAACGGGCGCAAACCCATAGAACGGCGAAACCCTCAACGAAGTTAAGCTTAGAAACATATAAATAAATTATGAACCAGAAACTTTCTTATCTTTGCACTCAAAAAACATTGCAATGCATAGGTCAGGTTTTGTAAACATAATTGGCAACCCGAATGTCGGAAAGTCGACACTCATGAACGCCCTTGTCGGCGAACGCATTTCGATAATCACATCTAAATCGCAGACTACACGCCACCGCATTCTAGGCATAGTCAACGGCGAAGACTTCCAGATTGTATATAGCGACACCCCCGGAATCATAAAGCCCAACTACAAGTTGCAGGAAAAGATGATGGACTTCGTCTCGCTTTCGTTCGATGACGCCGACGTATTCCTATATGTTACCGACGTGGTTGAATCCGCCGAAAAGAATGCTGAATACATTGAAAAACTCAGCAAAGTGAAAATTCCTGTGCTCTGCCTCATAAACAAGATTGACCTTGCAAGCACCGAAGAAATTGAAAACTTGCGTCTTTTCTGGGAAAGTCGCCTGCCAAATGCAAAGATTTTTGAAATTTCGGCTCTCAACGGCACTAACCTCGACACCGTTTTCAACGAAATAGTCTCGCTTCTGCCAGAAGGTCCTGCTTGGTTCCCCAAAGACCAGCTCACCGACAAGACCGAACGCTTCATTGTTTCGGAAATCATACGCGAAAAAATCTTGCTCAACTACCAGAAGGAAATACCTTACTCATGCGAAGTTGCCATTGAGGAATTCAAGGAAAATCCCGATATAATACGCATAAAATCAGTAATAATTGTAGAACGTCAGTCGCAAAAGGGCATCATCATTGGCAACAAGGGCGCTGCGATAAAGAAGGTCGGCACGCAGGCGCGAATCGACATCGAAAAATTCTTTGGCAAAAAGGTTTTCCTCGAAACATTCGTAAAGGTCGAAAAGGATTGGCGCAACAACGACAGGGATTTAAGCAATTTTGGATACAATATATAAGACGCAAGTCTTTGCGAATCCATTCAAAACACAAGAAACTTAGAAACCCCGAAACGGCGTCAGCCATAGAAACAAACACATAGTCTCCTATACCCTTCCCTTATCGTGGTAACTGTAATAGTCCTGACCATTGCCACTTATTATCACATGGTCGACAAACCTGATGTTCATCAGCGAACAAGCATCATACATTGAACGCGTCAAAGCATCGTCTTCCTTGCTAGGCAACATATTACCCGATGGATGATTATGGACAAGAGCCAACGCAACCGCATTCAAACGCAAGGCCTCACCTATTACAATCCTAATGTCAACCAAAGTTTTATCGATTCCACCAACCCCGACATTTGCCACCTTTATAATTCTGTTCGAGTTGTTAAGATAGATGACGTATGCAAGTTCACGACTTTCATCAATAACTTTCGGCGCAATTGCAGCAAATATGTCTTGACTACTATGAAGTTGCTCTGCCACAATATTCTCTCGCCGGCGACCAAGTTCCACTGCTGCTGCGATAGTCACCGCTTTAGCCTCGCCTATTGCCTCATATTTCAGCAAGTCGCTATATGATAGTTTGCAAAGATTGTCAATCTTGTTGTCGCAGTCGGCAAGAATTTCACGAGCAATGTCGAGTGCACTTTTTCGTTTGTTGCCCGAACTGATGAGTATTGCAAGCAGTTCCGCCTGCGTCAACGACTTTGGTCCAAGATTAATCAGTTTTTCACGCGGACGCTCATCTTCCGCCCAATTCTTTATGCTTTTGTGCTCGTTCATAGGTCTACAAACAAAAAAACTGCTTCACTGAAAGCGAAACAGCAAAATTTAAAAATCCGTCAATGCTATTATGCTAACTGATTGACGTGCTTTGCCAAAGAAGACTTAAGGTTTGCTGCCTTGTTGTCGTGAATGACATTCTTCTTTGCCAACTTGTCCAACATCTTTGAAACCTTCGGAAGCATTGCCTCTGCCTCGGACTTAACCGACATAGCTCTCAATGCGCGAACTGCATTACGAGTTGTACGTGCATAAAACTTGTTGTGCAATCTCCTTGCTTCAATCTGTCTGATTTTCTTCTTAGCTGACTGATGATGTGCCATACTTTTTCTTATCTTTTTTATTTAATTTTATTTTACTTCAATTTGCCCCAAAAATTGGGACTGCAAAGATACTACTTTTTTCTTCAATACAATTTTTTATTTCAGTATTTTTTCAAAAAACGACATTTAAGATGTAATCACCTATAAACCAACTCAATAAAATTATAATTTTACAAAACATCTGTTCTATGCATTTTTTTTCAATTTTATCGAGGAAACCTTTTTCAACGACTTACGTTAGCATTAAAAATAAACAGTTTAACAAAAATGTCAAAATTGCTAAAAAGAACTTGCACATATATTAAAAAATACTTAAATTGCGGTCGTTATATATGCCGAATATTCGATAGAATAAAGTTTTATAACATATTAATTATTAGAATGTTACAAATATAAAAACGTGATATATGCGAACTTTTCATAACAAAAATCATATAGCAATGAGGAATTTCATACTATGCGCCATAGGACTTGTCCTGCCGCTTTTGTCGATTTCGCAATCGAAAATTGACTACGAGCGTCTGGAAGTTTTAAGGGCAATCCCCATCGGTGAAATGACAGCGGACGAACGCGAGGAATACGCCTCACTGAAAGCATCGGGTGCAGACGTACATTTCTACAGCGAAAACACCTTAAAGCAGTTGAGAAGCGGAGTAAGTGCCGACTTCTGTAATGAAGCACTTGCATTCTGTACCGACGAAGGTTCATACTCGTTCCCCGCAGGTACAAGCAGCACGCAAGCAACTGATTTCAGTAGCGGTGGAGAAAACATCGCTTGCTGCTACACAACTCCCTCACCAGCATGGTTCTACATGCGAATCGACAACCCAGGCGACCTGTTAATATACATGGAGCATAGCAACGGATACGACATCGACTTCGTATGCTGGGGACCATTCACCGCAGCAAGCGCAGAGGAACTTGTCCGCACAAGATGTACCGGAGGACTTAACACAAGCACAAGCAATGGAAGCCACCGTCCAGACAACGGCAACCATTCCGGAAATATGGGTGGATACCCTGACGGAAACATTATAGACTGCAGTTATACAACCGAAGATACAGAATGGTGCTACATTCCAAACGCACAATCGGGACAATGGTATATTTTCCTTATAACCAACTACTCCAAACAGGCAGGGACAATAATCTTCAACTCACAACACCAAAACTGGCTTAACGGTCAGGCGACTACCGACTGCAACATCATAGCAAACGTGACATCTAATTCACCATTGTGTGAAGGTTCTACATTAAACCTTTCCTGCTCAAACATAAACAACGCAACAGACTACAGGTGGTACTTCAACGGAGCAAACCAAAATGCAACAGGAACACTGATTGGAACAGGAACCGCAGTATCTAGGACAAATGTCACCACCGCAATGACCGGCTGGTACGAACTGCAAATTTCAACGCCAAGCCGTACAAACTCTTTCTACACTTACGTGATTGTAACTGGAAAACCTAACATCACGGCAATAAGTGCAACTCCTTCTGAAATTTGCGCAGGCGAAAATATCCAGCTTTCAGTTACTGCAAACAATGCTAACTCATACTCATGGTCGACAGGAGCAAATACTCCAAATACTAACGATTCTCCTACTTCTTCCACAAGATATTTCGTTACAGTAACAAACGTTACTACGGTATATAACCCGCAGACAAGCACAAACGAAACCAACACTTGCTACGACCTCAACAACGTCGACGTTGTCGCCCATCCAAGCCCAACAGTAGCAATACAACCCGGATACGTAAGGTTATGCGCAAACAACGACGTGACATTGTCCACAGTGGTATCCAACTGCGACAACTGCCATTATACATGGAGCAGCGGTGACGGCGACAGTCCGGAAATCAACGTGGCGCCAACATCATCGACCACATATTCTGTAACCGTCAACACCGACCTCGGATGTACTGGTGAGACAAGCATGTCGGTAGATGTAATTGATGCAAGTTCAATGAACGACTGCAACGTAGTATACGTTGATGTCAACGGAAGCGGAAGCGGTATGACACCATCCGACCCGACAGACATTGTATCAGCACTTACCATGTCGGAATGTTCGGGAGCAATAATCAGGATGGCCGAAGGAATCTACGAAATCGACTATCCTCTTGACCTCGTCAGCAACGTCACCATCGAAGGTGGCTATTTCGACAACTTCAACAAGAAAAAATCGACTGCCGGCGCAACGACAATCCGTAGGACCAACACAAACGTACTAGGTAGCGCAAATGCTCCAGCAGTAGTAGCAATACAAGGCGACGCAGTTAGTGGATTCCGTCTGCAGGACATCACCATCGAAACAGAAGACGCACGAAACGACTTGCCTAGTGGAAGCATAGTAGCAACTACGTATAGCTGCAGCGGATGGACATTCGAAACGGCAACAGCCGCATACTCAAACATTCCGCACACTTCATCAAACCTCATCGGTTCGTTCGGCGATGATGCCTCTCTACCGATAACCCTTCCTTTCGATTTCACGCTTTGCGGAACAACATATTTCAGCGGAACGGAATTGTACGTCTGCTCCAACGGATTCATAAACTTCGGAGATGCTCCATCGTCAACATTGTCGGCGCCAAACACGAGTTCGATACTTGCATTTTTGCACGACCTTTATCCGCCATACAGGGACAACGGAGCAGAAATATATTACAATTACACTGGCGGAGTCCTTACAATAGAATGGTTTAACCTTTCGCCCTACACATCAAGTTGCAGAACATCTTCATACACAGAAAACTTCCAGATAAAACTTTACGAAAATACCAACGTAATAGAAATACGATACGGCAACATAAACCCATGTCCCGACGTAACGCACACACCGCGTGTTGGAGTACGCGACGGACAGACAGGTTCAACAAAATACGTCAGCGTATCATCAGACTGGTCGAACCCGACTGATGTAGCATCGGCAGTAGCATGCACATACAACTCGACATGCAAACCTGCCAACGGTCTAGTTTATAGATTTACACCCAACCTTTCACCCTCTGACGAACTGGTGGTTGTCGCAACCAACTATGGCGTATCAAACTATGCTATTCACCTCAACAACTGCACAAACTATGAACTTACAAGATGTCAACTGAATCCAGGTACCGCAGGAAACGGAAAACAGGGTATAGCAGGAAATCCTGGTGAAGCAGCCAACGGAAATACACATGGAGGATCTGGCACACAGCAAGGAGGCAACGGAGCAACTTCTAGCGGTAGTTCAGGAAGCAACGCATCCAACTATAACTCCTCAAACGGTAAAGGCGGAAGCGGTGGTTCAAACGGTTCTGCAGGAGATGCAGGTAGTTGGTGCGATGCTGATGATGGAGGGGACGGAAGTGCAGGTAGCGCAGGTTCAGCAGGAATAACAGGCACGACTGGCACGACAAGAAGCATAATCGCTAGCGACTTCGACGAATACTTTAAACCGAACATATCCGGACAAGGTGGAGTCGGTGGTGGCGGTGGCGGCGGCGGCGCCGGTGGTTCTGGCGGTAGTTCCGAATGTTCAAACCTTGCATTTAGCACATCTCACGGTGCAGGAGGTGCAGGAGGTCGCGGCGGCGGCGGCGGCGGCGGATATGGCGGATTCGGCGGATTCGGCGGCGGCTCAGCATTCGGATTGTACCTATATAATACACCAGTAGGAACCATTACCGACTGTAATATCTCCACTGGCACAGGTGGCACAGGTGGCGCAGGTGGCACAGGCGGTGCTGGTGGTGCTGGCGGTGCTGGCAGTGCTGGCGGCAGTGGAAGTCACTGCTCTCTTACATGCGCAGGAGATGTATATGGTGGTGACGGAGGTCGCGGCGGCAATGGCGGTGCCGGAGGTCGCGGCGGTCAAGGCGGACAGGGCGCAAACGGCGTGGCATATAAGATTGCAAGCGTTACAAATGCAGGGCTTCAGTCTTCTGCAACCACAGGATACAACTTCGACCTTGAAGGTCAAGCAGAAATAGTTGCTGGTTCGGACGAACACCCAATCGGAAGTTGTACTGGAATACAAATCGCAATGAGTGGAATAACATACACCTCGTTCGGTTCTGGAGCAACCCCATCAAGCGGTGCAAGCGGAACTGTAGTTACGTATTCTACCACTGGGCTAAAGACACCAGCAGGAGCATCGGGCAACTACACCAACTTCATTAACATGATTCAGGCGGCACCAGTTATTCCGCAAATTGAGATTGAAGGCGATGATACAATTTGCTGCACAAGCGTACACGAATATTGCCTGTCAAACGTAACACTAGACCCGTCAATTGTAATAAACTGGGACGTAACCTCATCGGTAGCGGCTATCACAAGCGTAACAACAGGTCAGTGCGTGGAAATCGAATTCAACAATACAACTGAACAAATACAACAGGCAATAATACGCGCCGAACTATCCACATCATGCTGCGGTATAGTAAAGGTTGTACTCGACACAGTTACCGTAAAACCGGGACTTCAACCATTTACTATTGAAGACGTGGTAGCATGCGAAGGCGAAACAGTAACATTAAGTGCAAACATTGACGAAACTCTCCTCTGCAGTTTAGCATACCAGTGGAGACACAACGATACCGAAATTGGTAATTCCAACTCACAGACATTGACATTGACGAATGTTAATCCAACATATTCAGGAGTTTATACCGTATATGCAGTAACTGACTGCGGAATAGAATCTGCAGAAGCAAATGTCACAATAAATCCAGCTCCTACTGTTGATGTCGTAGGAATAGCACCTGTTTGCGAAGGAAGCACAACAAACTTCACGATAAATTCATCGCCATCTGGCGCTACAGTAACATATACATTATCGACAGCAGAATCAACACAAAATTTCTCTGTAACAACACCATATCAGGCATCGCACACAATAAGCGGAACCACCCTACTGACAATAACGTCAATTTCCGTACCGAACGGATGTTCCGCAGAAATGAATCAGATGTACAACCTTGAACTCTACAACGACGTCACCGAAATTTTTGCTGGCGATGATGCCAACGTATGCGGTACCGAATACACTCTCGATGCTTCGTGGCCAAGCTCGGAATGGATTGGCGGATGGACAAACCCATTGCCTCCAAACGTCAGCATAAGCGACATGAGTTCGCCAGTGGCAACTGTAACATACTCAGGCACAACATATCCATACGATGCAACTCTTACATGGCATTTCGAAAACGTACATTGTCCTTCAACAGTTGTTACCGATAACGTAACAATCACATTTGCTACGCCTCCTACAATAACGCCAGCAACAGCAGACTTGTTGGAAGGATGCTATCTGCACGACATCGAAGAGCTCACATTTGAATATGGAGGCGGAGCAACAGGCGTTTCTGTAACAGGACTTCCTGCCTATGGAATCAACTACACAGAAAATGGCAACCAGATAACAATCGGAGGAAATGTCACAGGTGTAGGCAGAATTGGATACACAATAACTACTACCGGACAAAATGAGGCCTGCGAAGAGGCATCTGTGAACGGATTCATTGACCTCGACTACTGCGACATTCCAATTGACGGTCCAAATCCAGTATGCCAAGGCGACAGAGCTACATACTCCACTATAGTTCCAGGCAGTTACTACAACTGGACAGTTCAGGGAGGAACCATACTATCGGGCAACGGAACTGAAACTATTGAGGTTGAATGGACAACTCCAGGCGACAACATCATACGAATCGCACTGACGGGAACTAACGCTCAGCCAACCACACATACTATCACTGTAAATCCTGTATATAGACCTATAATAGACGCAAGCATCTGTGATGGCGAAACTTACACCGAAAACGGATTCAACGAAAGCGCTACGGGCATATACGTACTGAACCTACAGACAGTAAACGGTTGCGACAGCATCGTCACCCTCAACCTCACCGTTAATAACAATCCTACCGTTACAATTACACCTACAAATGTAACATGCAATGGTTTCGCAAACGGTAGAATTAACACAACCGTAACTGGCGGTTCTGGGTCTTACTCATACCTATGGACCAATACAGACCAAACTACGGCAAACATTTCATCGCTTGATGCGAACAACTATAATGTAACGGTCACCGACAATATAACAGGATGTACTGCAACATCTTCGGTTGCAATCAGTCAACCAGACGCAATGCGTATAACTATGACACCAACTGATGTACAATGTGGAATTTCACTCGGCAACCTGTCGGTGACAGTCGAAGGAGGAGAAACCCCGTATAATTATAGATGGTCAAACGGAAGCAGCGACGAAACAATAACTAACATATTAAGTGGTGACTACACAGTAACTGTAACCGATGGCAACAACTGTACAATTGCCCAAAGCACAACGATAAGGAATATCGGCATAATACCTGCAGTAATAGAAGAACAGACTCCGATATTGTGTAACGGAAACAATACGGGCATACTTGCAGTAACTTCCGAAACAGCAGCAATGCCGTTCTCGAGTTGCATTTGGAGCAACGGTGCTACCTACCAGACAAACTTCAACGTAGCGGCAGGAAACTACTCTGTTACAATAACTGACTCATGGGGATGCCAAGGAACTGCATCATACGAAATTACAGAACCACGACCAATTATTGTGAATTCAACTCAGACAAATCCGACATGCTTCGGACAGCGCACTGGAACAATAACAGTCAACGTCACAGGCGGAGAACAACCGTACACATACTTGTGGAGCAATGGTTCACACGAAACCAACACAAGCGGTCTTGCAGCCGGCAGTTACTCGCTCACACTCACCGATGCAAACGGATGCATCGATGTCAGCAACTATTCAATAACATGGCCGACCCGCATAGCACTTACCGTAGAAACTACCGACATACAATGCTACGGCGGAAGAGGCGGACGTATTTCGGTATCAGCAACTGGTGGTACATTGCCATATGAATACTCGATTCACTACGGCAACTTCACAATGAGCGAAGGTCCTATCTTTGATGGATTGAGCGCCGGCACTTATACGGTAGAGGTAAACGATGCATACAAGTGTTCCGAAAGTGTCACCACAAACATATTTGAACCCGAACAAATTAAGGTCACTCCGACAATTATTTCGCCATCCTGTACTGGTGGTCGCGACGGTAGCATCGAAATAGAAGTAACGGGCGGTATAGGACCATACACCTACGCATGGGCTAATTCACCAAACAATACAAATTTCATAACCGACCTAGTACAAGGAACATATAGCGTTACAGTAACAGACGACAACGGTTGTAAGATAACCATGAATGCACTTGCAATGTACGAACATGTAGGCGAATGTATCAAGATTCCGAATGTATTCACACCAAACGATGACGGTGTAAACGACACCTGGATAATCGAAAACATAGGAATGTTCCCCGAAGCATACATTTATGTATACAACCGCTGGGGACAACTGATGTACGAAGGCCGTGGTGCTGACGAACCATGGGATGGTCGTTACCGTGGACACTATGTACCATCAGGTGTTTATATGTACGTTGTAAATCTTGAGAACCTTGAAAAAGACAGGGCTTATACAGGGTCTGTGACTATTTTGTACTAAACGAAACAATTTGTTTTTCAATAAAATCGGGCAGTTTCTACTACCCGATTTTTTTATGCACATATAAATCAAAAACCAAGTCCTTCGGGATTTGCACTCCCGAAGGCAAGAGTATAAGGATATTCTATCCGCTAAACATTGCACAATATAAAATAATCCGTATATTTGTGACAATTATATTTTAAACGAAAGGTAAGATTATGAAAAAGAATATTTTAATATCAATACTCGTTGTAGCAATGGGTGTATTGGCATTTGTAGGGTGCGGTCAAGGAATTTTTGCCAAGTTCAAACCCAACGAAGACCTTTTTGAATATACTTGCTATGACAAAGGTAGTTATTGGGTTTATGAGGATTCGGCAACTCATAAAACTGATAGTCTTGTTGTTATAACAAAACCCATTAAGACGGTAACAAATGCCGATTATGGCTCTGATATTACTACAAAAACATTCCGTTTTCAATATGTTTATGCAAGCGAAATTGTAAATGTTAAGGATACTTTTATTTTTGAACCGACAGTTCATGGATATTTGCTGTATTATACTGATTTGGGTTGGAATCCAGAATGGTTTTACACATATCCTTTTCCGTATAACAATAATGGAAAAAATTTTCGTGGTTCATATATGCTTGGTTATATCAATATGCCAACTCCTATTGATGATTCTGAAGGGAAAAATGCCTGCATAACAAATGCAATGCCTTGGTGTGACAAATATTATCAGTCTTATGTTGTGGAAACTAACAAATATTATGATGTAAAAAGAATTGTAACAATAAGCAATGCTCGAGATGAACTATATACTGGCAGATCTCATTTTGATTCAATTGTTTCATACTGGGCAAGAAATATTGGTGTTGTGCGCTGGGAATGTTACGATTCTACATCATCGGTCATAATGAACTTGGTAAGATATGATGTTAAAAATTTAAAGAAGAAAGACTTAAAAAACTAATAAAATGAAAAAAATAACATATATATTATGCTATCTGATAGTGTTTTTATTACTATCAGCACACATAAAAATAGTTAGTGCGCAAAGCGGAGATACTGTGTATTTCAATCAGCAGACCCCTGTTATTGGAAGGATTGTTAATACAGAAGTTCCTATAGCATCTACATTTACAACTTATGCAAAAATATATTTTGGAGACACTGTTACAATTGATAGTTTATCATACTTATTACCAGCAGATTTTATTATATCCGATGCAACTATTATTGTCGGAACATACTATCCTTTTGATAGCGTTACATTATGCATTTCCATACAGAATAATGATTATAGTAACTTGCCATTTTATCCTTGTGAGTTTTCCTGTATGGTTAACTATACAACACATCCCCGTCCTTCGGGATTTGCACTCCCGAAGGCAAGAGTATAAGGATATTCTATCCGCTAAACATTGCACAATAGAAAATAATCCGTATATTTGCGACAACTATATTTAAACAAAAGGAAAGATTATGAAAAAGAATATTTTTATATCACTACTCGTTGTAGCAATGGGAGTGATGGCATTTATGGGTTGCGAAAGAGAACAGATTGTTCCGAATGGAGGGCAATCACAGCAAAGAACCGAAGATTCACTGATAAATCAACAAAGTGATACAATTGTGCAACCGAGTCAAAATGTAGAATTTACAGCCGTCGAAATAGAATTGCCTAGAAATATACGAGATGGTGTTAACTGGGGAATATCCGTTTATGGTCATTCTGTTTATTGTGATGATGATTCCATTTATTGTACTCCTATAGAAGTGCCATACATAATAAACTCACAAGAAGATTTTGAAACATTGCTTGGCAGGTGTCATGCTTCGCTTCCAATATTGGATTTTGAAAAAGGTTCGCTTGTTTATACTCGCTATACTCCATTAATGTGGCCTGTTCGCATTATAACAAGTCTAACAAGATCTGATTCGCTTCCAGATACGTATAATTTATTAATAGATATTTGTGATGGTGATCTTGATGGAAGTGAAGATTATGATGTTGCATATTATGTAGTACCAAAGTTAAATGGTAACGAAATTATAAATGTAATAAAAAATGAATATGATTATACTGGAGAATAAATTGATTAGCAATAAAACATTCAGAAAACAGCAGGAAATTTTCATCTGCTGTTTTTTTGTTTTTTAAACTTTTAAACATATTCCTATATTAAAAAAGGTATTAACTTTGCACCCTAAAAATATTTCTGTACAAATGGAAGAAAAATTATTTCAAGAATTTCCTCCCGTGCCGACCCAAGAATGGGAGGATGCGATAATCAAGGACTTAAAAGGCGCCGACTACGAGAAGAAACTCGTATGGAAAACTCAGGAAGGATTCAATGTCCGCCCCTACTACCGCGCCGACAACCTAAATGACATAAAATATTTGGACTCGAAGCCCGGTGAGTTCCCGTTTGTTCGTGGAACCAAAGGCAACAACAACTGGTTCATCCACCACGGCATCTGCTGCTGCGATGGAGACTACGCTAAAGCAAACAAGGAAGCAAAGTTGTTGCTCACCAAGGGTATCGAATCGTTCGGTTTTTACATCGACAACACAAAAGTCCAGACCAAGGAAGATTTTGCAACTCTGCTTGCCGACATCAACATCGAAAAGAACCCTGTTTCGTTCATCGGTTGCTGCCTGAAGACATCGGAAACTTTGAAAAATTTCCTTGCATACGTTGATTCGTTGGGAATTGACAAGGACAATGTAATAGCAAACTTCGACTTCAACCCGCTGAAGAACCTCACCACAAAAGGTTTCCTCTGCGAGGACAAGGCTTTCAAGTTGCTTGCTGAATGCGTGAAGATGGCTAAGGACTACAAGAAAATCCGCGTTATCTGCGTTGACGGATACACATTCAACTGCGCAGGTGCATCTTCGGTTCAGGAACTTGCATTCTCGTTGTCGGAAGGTAGCGAATACCTTTCACGCCTCACCGATGAAGGTCTTACCGCCGAAGAAGTTGCAAAGAAGATGTTCTTCTCGTTTGCAGTTGGAAGCACCTACTTCATGGAAATTGCAAAGTTCCGCGCTGCTAGAATGCTGTGGGCAAACATAGTTGACGTCTACGGATGCGAATCGGAATGCGCAAAGAAAATGAAGATTCACGCTACCACAAGCGAATGGAACCAGACAGTTTACGATGCATACGTTAACATGCTTCGTGGCACTACCGAGGCAATGAGCGCAGCAATCGCCGGTGTTGACTACTTGGAGGTTATGCCTTACGACTTCCCGTTTGAAGTTCCAACCGACTTCTCGAACCGTATTGCTCGCAACGTGCAGACCATCCTGAAGGAAGAATCTCACTTCGACAAGGTTGTTGACCCAGGTGCAGGTTCGTACTACATCGAAAATCTTACAAACTCGATAGCAAATTCCGCTTGGGAATTGTTCAAGACCGTTGAAGATGGTGGCGGATTCGTTGCCAAGTTCAAGGAAGGTTTTGTTCAGGCAGAAATCAAGGCTGTTTCGGACAAGCGCGACAAGAATATCGCAACTCGCCGCGAAACCCTGCTTGGAACCAACCAGTTCCCGAATTTCAACGAAAGAGCGGAAGCTAACATCACAAAGGAAATCGTCTCGCGCGATATTCCAACCATAATGGGAATGGTAATGCCGGAAGCTGACTGCTGTTCGCACGAAAAGGTTGCCGAACCGCTGAAGCCCTACCGTGGTGCAGAAGCATTCGAAGCACTTCGTCTTGCAACCGACCGCAGCGGCATAGAGCCAAAGGCATTTATGCTTACATTCGGAAACCTTGCAATGTGCCGTGCAAGAGCACAGTTCTCATCGAACTTCTTCGCAGTGGCTGGCATAAAGGTTATGGACAACAACCGCTTCGCAACAATCGAAGAAGGCGCAAAGGCTGCGTTGGAATCGAAGGCACAGATAGTTGTTGCTTGCTCTGCTGACGATGAATATGCAGAAGCAGTTCCGCAGATTGCAGAACTCCTCGGCGACAAGGCAATACTTGTTGTAGCAGGTGACCCCGAATGCCGTCCAGCACTCGAAGAAAAGGGAATCAAGAACTACATCCACGTAAAGTGCAACGTTCTCGAAACCTTGAAGGAATATCAGAAAATGTTAGGTATTAACGAATTATAAGAAGACCTATGAGACCGAATTTCAAAGATATAAAATATACGGGCAAAGCATCCGGATGTTGCGACAACAGCACAGACAAGTCGCTTTGGACAACCCCCGAACAAATAAATGTTAAGAGCATATATACCGCCGACGACCTTGTCGGAATGGAACATTTGAACTACGCTGCAGGTGTAGCACCTTTCCTCCGCGGACCATACTCGACCATGTATGTACAGAAACCTTGGACAATCCGTCAGTATGCAGGTTTCTCCACCGCTGAAGAATCAAATGCATTTTACCGTCGTAACCTTGCTGCTGGTCAGAAAGGTCTTTCGGTAGCATTCGACCTCCCAACCCACCGTGGCTACGACGCCGACCATCCGCGCGTTGTTGGTGATGTTGGTAAGGCTGGTGTTAGTATCTGCTCGGTAGAGGATATGAAGATATTGTTCGACCAGATTCCTCTTGGAAAGATGTCGGTATCAATGACTATGAACGGCGCTGTATTGCCGATTCTCGCATTCTACATCGTAGCTGGTTTGGAGCAGGGTGTAAAGCAAGAAGAAATGGCTGGTACAATCCAGAACGACATCCTCAAGGAATTCATGGTTCGTAATACCTATATATATCCGCCTGAGTTCTCAATGAGAATCATCGGTGATATCTTCGCATACACCTCGAAGTTCATGCCTAAGTTCAACTCGATTTCGATTTCGGGCTACCACATGCAGGAAGCTGGTGCTACCAACGACATTGAAATGGCATACACACTTGCCGACGGTCTTGAATATCTCCGTACAGGTATCAAGGCTGGCATCGACGTTGATGCTTTCGCACCGCGTCTGTCGTTCTTCTGGGCAATCGGCATGAACCACTTCATGGAAATTGCAAAGATGCGTGCAGCACGTATGCTGTGGGCAAAGATTGTAAAGCAGTTCAACCCGAAGAATCCGAAATCGTTGTCATTGCGTACCCACAGCCAGACATCAGGTTGGTCGCTTACCGAGCAGGATCCATTCAACAATGTTACACGTACTTGTATCGAAGCTATGGGCGCAGCATTGGGACACACCCAGTCGTTGCATACCAACGCTCTCGACGAGGCTATTGCATTGCCAACCGACTTCTCGGCTCGTATCGCTCGTAACACCCAGATTTACATTCAGGAAGAAACCAATGTATGCCGTTCGATTGACCCGTGGGCTGGTTCGTACTACATTGAGAGCTTGACCAATGACCTTGCACACCGCGCTTGGAAGCACATCCAGGAAGTTGAAGAACTTGGCGGTATGGCAAAGGCAATCGACAGCGGTATTCCAAAGTTGCGTATCGAAGAAGCTGCAGCTCGCACTCAGGCTCGTATCGACAGCGGAAACCAGACTATCGTTGGTATCAACAAGTACCGTCTCGAAAAGGAAGACCCGATTGACATTCTCGCAGTTGACAACACCGCAGTTAGAAACCAGCAGGTAAGAAGATTGCAGGAATTGAGAGCAAACCGCAACAACGACGATGTTCGCCGTGCTCTCGATGCAATAACCAGATGCGTTGAAACTGGCGAAGGCAACTTGCTCGAACTTGCTGTAGAAGCAGCAAAGGTTCGCGCTTCATTGGGTGAAATTTCGGATGCATGTGAAAAAATAGTAGGAAGACATAAAGCTGTGATTAAGACTATCTCTGGCGTATATTCTTCGGAGACCAAGAATGACGCCGAATTCGAAAAGGCAAAGGAACTCTGCAAGGAGTTTGCAAGAAGAGAAGGACGTCAACCACGTATTATGGTTGTTAAGATGGGTCAGGACGGACACGACCGTGGTGCAAAGGTTGTTGCAACAGGTTATGCCGACTGCGGTTTCGACGTCGATATGGGACCATTGTTCCAGACACCGGAAGAAGCAGCAAAGCAGGCCGTTGAGAACGACGTTCACATTGTTGGTGTATCGTCGTTGGCAGCTGGTCACAAGACCTTGATTCCTGCCTTGATAGAAGAACTCAAGAAGTTGGGTCGTGATGACATTATGGTTACAGCTGGTGGTGTTATCCCAGCACAAGACTACCAGTTCCTCTATGATGCAGGCGTAGCAGCAATCTACGGTCCTGGTACTCCCGTTTCGAAGTCAGCAATCAGCATGCTGGAACTGTTGATGGCAGAGGAATAAACTTATAAATTCATTAACCATGGGAAGGCTATTATCTCCAAGGATTTCAATTAAATCAATTGATGCAAAAACATATGAAATACGCATCAAGATTGGAGACAATTGGTATATCACAGAAGAAGTTGCTGAAGAAGCCCTAGACAAATTACGTGATGAAATTAATGAAGCGACTGGGTTGTCTTCAATAATAAAAAACTTCAATTGCAGTGAAACCGACGCAAGAACAATAAAAAAATTCAAAGATACAAAACCAAATGAATATTGGTGGGAACGTGAATTTAAAGACAAATACACTAAATGTCGTAGAGATTGCACTTGTGAAGACTGCTATAACTGTGTAATAAATTGCCAAAGCCCTCTTGAACGACAAATGCTTCTGGAACTGCATAAAAATGGACTCTCTACTATACTTCAGCGAAGGATAAACAAAGATGGTTCTTATTATGATGCTCCTGAGGAAGTAGATACCGAGAATATCTTAACAATCCCTGATTTCTATATTGAAAAAGGAGATGTAAGGATTTGCATATATGCAGATGGTCACACCTACCACGAACGCACGGAATCACAAGCTCAACGAGATAGGAATATTGACAGAGAACTTCAAAGGTTAGGATTTGTCGTTTTACGCTACACAGGGAATGAGATTCGTAATGATTGTCAAAAAGTAATTGACAACATTAAAGAAAATCTAACTCATTAATAGCATCATGTTACAAAATAGAAATCGGGCGGCAGTAGTCGCCCGATTTTGTTTTTATAGACATAAAATTTCAAATTGTATTTGAAAATATATCCTTTTTTGTATCTTTGTTACTGAATTACTGAAAACAATATAATATTCGAATACTTTTTATTTTACCTAGAAATAATTGAAAACACCAATGAACGAAACAACCCCTACCCCTCACATCCATTGGACAATCGCCCTCATCCCCTTTGCGGTGCTTGTGGCGTTGCAGATATTAGTAATTAAGGAATTCGGCTCCGACGCAATCGATGGCGCAAGCCAAACTGCACTGCTATTCTCAGCTGCCGTGGCTATCGCCATAGCAATGATTGGTTACAAAGTGCCATGGAACCATATTAGTGGTGCCATCGGTGACAACATAAAAGCCATTGGCACAGCTGTTATCATACTTTTCCTCATCGGCGCCGTATCGGGTAGCTGGATGCTGAGCGGTATAGTGCCGACAATGATTTACTACGGCATGAAGATTCTCACACCATCGCTGTTCCTATTCATGGCATGCATAATTTGCGCCTTGGTATCACTTATAACAGGCAGTTCGTGGACAACCGTGGCAACCGTCGGTATAGCCCTGCTAGGAATCGGCACTGCTCACGGATTCTCGGTTGGCTGGACGGCAGGCGCAATAATTTCGGGCGCATACTTCGGCGACAAGATTTCTCCGCTTTCCGACACCACAGTGCTGGCTTCATCGGTTGGCGAAGTGCCACTATTCAAGCACATACGCTACATGCTTATCACCACAGTACCTTCGTTTGTAATAACCTTGGTAATATTTCTCATCGTAAGCCTTAATCACTCGGCAGAAAGCGCCGCACAAGCAGAATCTTTTGCCGAGGGACTGCAAAACACCTTTGTCATCAACCCTTGGCTTATGCTGATACCGCTATTCACGGCTGTTATCATTGCTCTGAAGCTGCCCGCAGCCGTAATATTGTTTTTGTCGGCTCTGGTTGCCGGCATAACAATGCTTTTTGCACAACCCGACATAGTAGCCCAGATTGGCGATGGAAACAGTTTCCGCGGACTTATGCGCAGCTACTACGACAGCACCGCCCTCGACACAGGCAACGAAACGCTTAGCAACCTTGTGCAGACACGCGGCATGAAAGGTATGCTCAGCACGGTATTCCTCATTTTCTGCGCGACAGCATTTGGTGGCGCACTTACTGGCGGAGGCATGATGAGAAGCATCACAACTGCCCTTGCTCGTGGCATAAGCGGCAGACGCTCAATAGTAACATCTACGGTAGCGACAGGTCTTTTCGCAAATATGGCTACAGGCGACCAATACCTCAGCATTGTGCTGACAGGAAACATTTTCAAGCAACTGTACAAGGATAAGGGCTTCGAGGGACGACTGCTAAGCCGTTCTACCGAAGACTCGGCAACAGTAACCTCTGTGCTAGTTCCATGGAACTCCTGCGGTATGACACAGTCAATGGTACTGAAAGTCTCCACGCTTGAATACCTGCCTTATTGCTTCTTCAACATCATATCTCCGCTAATGTCAATTACAATTGCATTTGTTGGGTACAAAATCTTTAAAAGGACGGATAAAGAAGAAAACATGGACTAGTTCTGGTTATTGAGACGCAAAATTTTGCGTCTGCACGATTTGAAATTATTTCTTGTAGGCTCGCAATGCATTGCGAGCCTATAGATTTATTCATTGTTAATTATCCATTATCAATTCAACAAATCGCCGAACTAAAAAAAATTGTACCTTTGCATCTAAATCTCATAAATATAGAATATGTCAAAACCAAAATACAAAGGAAAAACTGAAAATAAAACAAAAACAGTCGCTACGCCAGCAACACCGCTAGCTGAAATGCCCAAGGCAAAGGCTGGAATAATCCCGATAATAATTCTCGCAGTGGTATCGCTTGCATTGTATATCAACGCTTTGCGCAACGACTATGCTCTTGACGATTCGATGGTGCTAATCCGCAATTCGTTCACACAAGAAGGCGTTAAGGGGATAGGCGACATCTTCAAATACGACACCTTTACTGGTTTCTGGGTTTTCAACGATAGCACGCACACAGTAGAACAAATTGTAAAGGAGAAGAAATTACTTGCTGGCGGACGTTACCGTCCGCTGTCGCTTGCAACATTTGCCCTCGAAATAGAACTTTTCGGCAAGGATTTCCACGATGAAAACGGCATACTGGTCGGACAGGGCTGTCCTGCAATAAACCACGCCATGAATGCTATATACTACGCACTTACTGTCGTGCTTCTATATATCATTCTCGTAAGGTTGTTCCCTCGCAGGGACAAATCATGGTGGTTCTCGATTCCATTCATCGCCACACTGCTTTTTGCGTTCCATCCAATTCATACAGAAGTAGTTGCTAACATTAAAGGTCGTGATGAAATACTAACGCTGCTCGGTTCGCTCGCTGCGCTGTGGTGGTCGATAAAATACATCGACAGCAAGAAACTATACTATCTTGTATTGTCGGGACTGGCACTACTGTGCGGTCCTTTCTCGAAGGAAAATGCAATAGTGTTCCTCGCACTTGTTCCACTGACACTCTACTATTTCACCAATGCAAAATGGAAAGAAATCGGCAAGGTGATGATTCCGCTTGCTGTGGCATCGGTAGTTTTTTTGGCAGTACGCGGAATGGTTCTCGGATTGGAGCATTCGGAACAAACCAAGGAACTCATGAACGACCCGTTCATCAATATGAATTTCTCAGAAAGGTACGGTACGATATTCGTAACACTACTGATGTACATAAAGTTACTGTTCATACCCCACCCTCTCACCTACGACTACTACCCCTGGCAAATTCCAAAGACAGAACTAAGCGACGGACTTGCTCTTATGTCACTTATAATATACTTGGGATTAGGAATCTACGCATTATACGGCATGATAAAAAAGAAAGACATCGCCTCATATTCGATTCTGTTCTTCCTCATTCCACTTGCGCCTGTATGCAACATTTTCTTTGCAGTCGGCACACTGATGAACGAGCGTTTTGTTTTCATCTCATCCATCGGATTTTGCCTGATAGTAGCATGGTTCTTCGCTGAAATTTTGCCAAAACTCCTTAAAAACACCACAATGGCAAAATACATTACTGGCGTCATCGGAGTAATAGTGCTTCTTTTGTTCTCGCTGAAAACCATAACCCGAAATGCCGACTGGGAAAACGACACAGTACTTTTCTGTCACGATGTAAAGACCTCAACAATGTCGGCAAAGGGTAACTGTGCCGCTGGCGGACGAACATTAGAACGCGCACAGTCGAAGGAAGTAAAGGAGAACGACAAGGAATTACACGATGCGCTATGCAACGAGGCAATAAAATACCTGAAAAAGTCAAACGAAATATACGCAAGCGATGGCAAGAAAAACTCGAAAAAACATAGTTCTAGCGCGGTTTATACCGATGCAATGAATCTTCTTGGCAACGCCTATTTCGAAATAGGCGATATTGCCAATGCTCTCGACTCTTACTTGAAGATAATCAAATCATACCCCAATCACGACATTGCCAACACAAACATCAAGGTCGTACTAAACCAGACACCAGGAATGCTACGCAACATGCTCACAACATCAACAGTCCCCGAACTGCTTGAAGTGCTAGGAGAACAGATAAAGGTAATGCCCGACTGCGGCGAAGCATACTATGTTCTTGGGGTTCTATATGGTCGCGAACTTGGCAACATGGAAGCATCGATACAATGTTTCGAAAAGGCAGAAACCTGCAACTTTAAAAAGACAGCTTCATACTACAAGGACTTGGGCGTGGCATACGGAATTTCGGGAAACTATACAAAATCAATCCCAGCACTTGAAAAAGCAATAGAACTTGACCCAGATGACGACTTGTCGTACACAAACCTTGGCTACACATACATGAATCTTGGCGACACACAAAAAGGTCAGGAATACATCGCTATGGGCGAAAGTTTAAAAAAGAAAAAAGCGGAAAATGATAAAGAATAAGAAAATAGTTGTTGTGCTTCCGGCATACAACGCCGAGCAGACTTTGGAACAGACCTACAACGAAATTCCTTTCGACATTGTGGATGATGTCATTCTGGTAGATGATTTCAGTCGCGACAACACCGTGGAGGTCGGCAAACGGCTTGGCATAAAGAACATTATTGTCCACGAGAAAAACAAGGGTTACGGAGGAAACCAGAAGTCGTGCTACAACAAGGCATTGGAACTCGGTGCCGACATAGTAATCATGCTTCACCCCGACTATCAGTACACGCCAAAACTGATAGAGTCGATGTCGTACATAATAGCAAATGACGTTTATCCAGTAGTGCTTGGTTCGAGAATCCTTGGTCGCGGAGCCCGCAAAGGCGGCATGCCGTTGTACAAGTACTGGTTCAACCGAATGCTGACATTCACACAAAACCTGCTAATGCACCAGAAATTGTCGGAATACCACACAGGATACCGTGCTTTTTCGGCGAAGGTGCTTCGTGCAATAAATTATAACCAGAATTCCGATGATTTTGTCTTCGACAACCAAATGCTTGCACAAATTTTCTATGCTGGCTACGAAATTGCCGAAGTCACCTGCCCTACCAAATATTTCAAGGAAGCAAGTTCCATAAATTTCAGGAGGAGTTGCAAATATGGATTCGGAGTGATTCACACATCATTCCTATACCTATATAATAAGATGCATCTTTGCAAAAGTAGGATTTTTAACAAACCTCAGGACTAGGATTCAATATCCGGCAATATCCTGCCGTTCCACGCCTTTAATTCCTTGTCGTATTTATCCTCCATGCCACCCGATAACTTGTCGAGAAGAGCATGGAACTTTGGTCCATGATTCTTGTGGGCGATATGGCAAAGTTCATGGAGTATAATGAAATCAATGAGGTAATCGGGAAGCAGCAGCAAACGGCACGACAAAATGATTTCATTGCGCGAACTGCATGTACCCCAACGCGTATGCGCAGTGCCTACCGACACCTTGCTAAATTTCAACCCAGTACGTTGCGAAATCTCCGCAACGCGAGGATAAAGTATGGATTCTGCTTCCTTGCGCATTGAGGCAAGCAACACCTTCTTTATGAAATTCTGTACCGCATCGAGTTCAAAATCTACGAGTTCGGGATTATAGAAAACCGTCACAACAAAGTTATTGACTTTTGCATAAAGGATTTTTTTCTGGTTGTCGGTAGGTTCAAACCTGAGTGTAGTACTACGGCAGGTAAAATGCGACTGAGGAGTGAATTTTCGCCTAGCACCTTTTTGCTGTTGCGCTTGCATGGTTTTGGCAATCCAGTCGCGATGACTAAAAATAAACCTTTCAGCGTCAGCATAACTGACCCTGAAAGGTATTGACATTTGCAAGCCCTTTTCGGGATGAACGGTCAAACGAATCTGCACGCAATTGTGCCGCTTTGACACAACAACATCGCCGACACCTTCGACACTTATAATCCGCTGCATTACTTGCGCGGAAGCTTGCTTAATTTTTCGTAACCTTCGTTAACGGTAGTAAGCATTTCGGAAATGTAACCCTTGTAGTTTTCCTTTACTGCCTTCTTGTCCATCTTCGAGGTTGGAGTGTTAATCTTTGAAAATACTTCCTGCTTCTTGAGCAATACACCATTGATGATTTCAGTAACAGGTTCTGTCGGCTGTGCTGGATACAAATCAACATACAATACGCAATCCGACAAAAGTTCGCTTGTCATGTAATCAATGTCTCTCTTTAATACTTTTCTACTTGCCATAGCTTTAAAATTTTTCGCAAAATTAAATAAAAATACGATTCATCGCGAAACGATTCGCCAATTAATTATTAATGTTTCGTGGTTTCTAATTCCTAAGTTAATACTACTTATCCCAACAATGCCTTCACGATTCCCGAAAGCGTCTTGTTGTCGGTCTGACCAGCAAGTTTTGCACTTGCGGCACCCATAACCTTACCCATATCCTTTATCGTGCTAGCACCAGTTTCCTTGATAATTTCAGCGACAACCGCCTTAACCTCATCCTCTGAAAGTTGCTTAGGCAAATAACCAGCAATAACATCAGCTTGTGCCAATTCCTTGTCGGCAAGGTCGGGACGGTTCTGCGACTTGTACAAATCGGCAGTTTCCCTGCGCTGTTTAACTAATTTCTGGATTATCTGCATCTCCTTGTCAGGAGTAAGTTCTGCATTGCCTGCATCGGTCTTTGCCAACAAGAAAGCCGCCTTAATCGCACGCAGACCTTCGAGTTTTTCCTTCTCGCGTGCAAGCATCGCCTTCTTTATATCTTCGTTTACCTGTTCAAAAATACTCATATTCTAATAATTACATTTGTTATTTATTCTTGTTTCTCCTATCAAGTGCGGTCTCTGCCTCAAGACTTTCAAGATAGTCGTCCTCGTTGAGTTTATCCAAATCCTTCATGTGGGCAAACTCACTAGCCGACCTGATTTCGGCAGGATTAAGCACAACATCGTTCATCGGCAAAGGTTTGCCAAACTCTATCGATGTAACCTCTGGAGGCGTTTCCATTGGTTTTTCCTCGTAACTGAATCCTGTTGCAATTACAGTCGTACGAATGCAATCACTAAGAGTATCGTCGTAACAAGTACCCCAGATAACATTGGTACCCTGACCTGCCACCTTTTGAAGATGCTTGGTAATACGACCAAATTCCCTCATTGTCAACTCGTTTTGTCCCTTAGGAGTAGTAATGTTGAGCAATATGTTTTTTGCACCCTTTATATCGTTGTCGTGCAACAATGGAGAATCGAGAGCTTCGGAAATTGCCTTTATATCCCTGTCTTCGCCAGATGCTTCTGCAGAACCAAGAAGAGCAACACCGCTGTCCTTCATCACCGAATTTACATCGCGAAAGTCAACATTTACATGTCCGTGCCTTGTTATAATCTCGGCAATACCCTTTGTTGCAGTAACAACAACCTCGTCTGCTTTCTGGAATGCGTTTGAGAACGAGCAGTCATCAAACTCAATAAGTTTGTCATCGTTAATCACAAGCAAAGCATCTACAGACTGACGCATCTTCATAACGCCTTCATTTGCCTGATTTATACGCTGTGTGCCTTCGGTAGAAAACGGCACGGTAACTACGCCAATGGTAAGCATTCCCTTGTCCTTTGCCGCCTTTGCAATTACAGGAGCAGCTCCAGTTCCAGTTCCGCCACCCATGCCGGCAGTAACAAAGACCATCTTTGTCGTTTCGGTAAACAATTCCTCGACTTCTGGCAAATCTTCCTTCGCGGCATCTTCGCCTACCTTCGGGTCATTGCCAGCACCAAGTCCACCAGTCAATCTTTTGCCAAGTTGTATCTTAATAGGAGCAAGACTGTCGTTTAATGCCTGCTTGTCGGTATTGCATACGACAAGGTCAACACCAACGATGCCCGACCTAGCCAACTGGTTAACTGCATTGCTACCACCACCGCCGACACCGATTACCTTTATTATCGTATGAACATCATCGATATTATTTGCTCCTGCCGAAACATCATCGACATTAGTCACATGTGTTGCAGAAGTTGAGCGAACAGCGGCATCTGTAGCCGAAACGCACTGAAACTCATCGTTATATTTATAGTCCATATATTTATGCTTTAAATTATACTACTCGTCATCCTCAAGTTTGTCCATCCAGCTCTTAAACACCGAACCCAAAGACTTCTTCTGTTTCTGTGGTTTCGGTTCCGGCTTTGGTTCTGGTTTTGGTTCCGGCTTAGGTTCCGGCTTAGGTTCAACAGGTTGTGGAACCGGTTTCGGTTCATTCATCACAAGTTCCTTTTTCCTAAGACCTAACTCATAGTCGTAACCCTTCACCACAAGACCTACAACAGTGGAATATTGCGGACGTTTCAGCATGTCTGCTTTGGTTCCAGAAATATTTGATGTCGGGCAAGCCAACCGGATGTTGTTCTTCATTATGAAACTTGCAAGCTGGCTGAGATTTGCGACTAGCGAACCGCCACCAGTAATCACAATGCCAGCAGGAACATTGTCAGCATAAACAGTCTCGATCTGGAACTTGACAGCATTTAGGATTTCTTCCATGCGAGCCTGTATCAACTCCGACATTTCATTGCGCGACACATAAATGTTACTGTTTACACGGGCGGTCTTAACCTCGATGCTGACATCTGGTGCCGTAATATGCACAGCACTTCCGTACATGCATTTCATGCTTTCGGCCTGCTCGTAGGTAATTCCGAACTTATCACGGATGTCACCAGTTACAGTAGCGCCACCTATAGGAATAACCGCTGTATGGACAATTTCTCCGTTCTTGTAAACAGCCAAGTCGCTTGTACCACCACCAATGTCTATCAGGGCTACACCCTTGCGCTTCTCCTCATCGGTAAGCACTGCTTCGGCAGATGCCAACGGCTCCAGGAAGACCGTGCGCACATCAAGACCAGCCATGTTGACGCATTTCTTGATATTGTTTACCATCATGGTCTGCCCTGTTATGACATGGAAATTACCGACAAGGTATTCACACTGCATACCAATAGGATTTTCGACAATGCGACCATCAATAGTATATGA
This sequence comes from Bacteroidales bacterium, assembly GCA_017651185.1. Lineage (GTDB taxonomy): Bacteria > Bacteroidota > Bacteroidia > Bacteroidales > ML635J-15 > Bact-19. The sequence goes on from JAGCDJ010000049.1 coordinate 89,779, forward strand.
CAGTAATATTGCATCAATGGTTTCGGAACCTGGGCGCACAACATTCATTGCCATGTCCCTGAGTTCGATAAGATGCCTTTGAGTCACTGTTCCGTTGACAAGTACGCGACAGGTATTGTCGGCTGTCTTCACATACTGACCAGCAATTCCTACATACACATCGTTGAAATTAGCGTCGTAGTTTTCGCCGAGCTTGTTGAGCGATTCAGTTATCGCCTTTACCGTATCATCAACATTTCGCACCACACCGTGCTTTATTCCGTTAGACTGTGCCGCTCCAAAACCAAGCACATCAATCTTGCCATTGCCGCACTGGGCAACCACGGTTGCAATCTTTGTCGTTCCGATGTCGATTGCCGCGATTATTTTTTTACTGTCATCCATTATTGCGTCTTTTACAAATTACCTGATTCTTAAATTTTAAATTAACAACAGAATAAGCATTCCAGCCAGTAATATCAAAACCTTCGCTATACATGGCCTCCAGCTTATCCATCTTTGTTTCGTAGTCATCGAGTCCGCCAAGCAGTATTATGTGGTTGCCAACACGAGGCACAAGTTCAAGTTCGTTTGAATCGTTTACATATACCTGCGTTATCTGGTTGCGCCACAGCTCATCGGACTGTAAATAATTAACGAAATCGCAAATATCATTAATATTTAATGAATTTTTATCATGGTTTACATTATAGTTATCAACAGAATCCGATGAATAAAAGCAATCTGACCTCAAATGTCCCGACAAAACTAGCATATCGGCTGAAAAGTAATCGCACAAAGGCATAACTTTCTTGTCTCGATCAAGATAGAAAGATGCAGTATCTTCGGTAACCACCCTTAGCATCGGGTCGCGCTGTCTTATCTTTACGAAAACATCACCTTTAAAATCTCCGTACGCTTGTGTTTCCTCAACATAGACATTTTCGTTTATAAGCCTCTCTATTCCAGCAAAATCAATTTCAGAATATTTTACCGTAGAATCTAGAACCATGCCACCTTCGTCAAGTATCTTCAATACTACATCCTTGTTTATAAACGCATACGAATTGTCAATTTCAATGCTCACGCCTTTGCACATCAACTCTTTGTACTTACGGGTAACATATATGCCTGTAGTGACAATATATGCCGTCAGCAGCACTATACCTACAATAATCTTATATGCCCTTCTAATTTTCATTTCCTGACAAAAATTCTTTTATCGGTTTCACAAGTCTGTCGATGTCGCCTGCTCCCATTGTAAGCAAAAGTTCGGGTTTAAGTTTGCCAATAAGGTCGATAAGGTCGGCTTTTTCACAAAGATACTTTTCCTTTGCCTTGCAGCTGTCGTAAATAAGCGATGAAGTCACTCCCTCAATCGGCAGTTCGCGAGCAGGATAAATCGGCAAAAGTATGAGCGTATCGCAGACAGAAAGACTTTTTGCAAAGTCCATATAGAAATCATTTGTCCGCGAGTAAAGATGAGGCTGAAAGATGCCTGTTATCTTCTTTTGCGGATAAATCTGCTTTACCGCACCGAGGAAAGCCGAAATTTCGCCCGGATGGTGAGCATAATCATCAATAAATACACATTTTGGGGTCTGCAACTGTATGTCGAAGCGGCGAAGCACTCCCATAAAATTTTCCAATCCATTGCGAACATCATCGGCAGAAGCGCCATTAAGCATGGAAACTGCGGTTGCTCCAACGGCGTTTTCGATGTTATGACGACCGCCAATCCTATACTTTATGCCCTCAACAGTTCCAAACGGGGTTTTTATGTCGAAAACGCAAAGTCCGTTTCCATACGAAATGTTTGTGGCATAGAAATTAAAATCTGGATTATCAACACCGTATGAATATACATTCAAATCCTTACGCAACCTTGCCTTAACAGATTCAGGAATATCGGGACCAAGCACAAGGTTCCCTTTTTTGGTGCTTCCGTTTGCAAACTCCACAAAAGCGGCTTCCATATTTTCGTAAGTGCCGTAAATGTCAAGATGGTCGGCTTCGATGTGACTTATGAGCGCAGTTGATGGTGTCAAATGCAGGAAAGAACGGTCAAATTCGTCAGCTTCAACAACCACATTCTTGCTTTGAGGTTCGAGATGCAGGTTTGAGTTGAAATTCTTAGATATTCCGCCCAAGAAAGCCGAACATTTATCCTTTGTTCCAGCCATTATGCACGAGGTAATGGTCGAAATAGAAGTCTTTCCATGAGTACCTGCCACAGCAAGACAATTCTTGCCTTCGCAAAGATGTCCTAACGCCTCGGCACGCTTTATTACGCGAAATCCATTTTGCCTGAAAAATGTAAGTTCGGTATGGTCGGCAGGAATTGCAGGAGTATAGATGACAAGTGTCGTTTCTTTGTCCTTGTAGCACGAACCAATCAAGTCGAGGTTATCCTCGTAATGCACCTGTATTCCCTCTTTTTCGAGTTTGTCGCAAACATCGCTACGTGTACGGTCGTATCCAGCGACTTTGTAACCGCAAGCGTTGAAATAGCGAGCAATTGCGCTCATGCCAATTCCACCGATACCTACAAAATATATGTTTGCAAATTTACTTTTCATAAGCCAGTTTATACACTTCTTCGGCAATTACATTTGCTGCATCAAGCAATTCAAGTTTCTTGATGTTCTGCGAAAGTTTTTCACGCATAGTCATATCTGAAACTAAGTCCAGCACCTTACCTACAAGGACATTGCGAGCATCAACATCCTTTACCATAAGGGCAGCACCCTTGTCAACGAGAGCCATTGCGTTCTTGGTCTGATGGTCTTCGGCAACATTTGGCGAAGGAACGAACACAACAGGTTTGCCTACAATGCAAAGTTCTGAAATCGTACTTGCTCCAGCCCTCGAAACGATAACATCGGCAGCGGCAAACGCCAAATCCATCTTGTAGATGAAATCGTTGACATACAAACCCTTTTTAGGTTCGGCCCCAACAATCCCTCTTGCTGTCTCTATATAGCCCTTGCCAGTCTGCCATATAAGCTGTACGCCAGCATCGGCAAACTTTTTCAGTCCGCCAGCAATGCTTTCGTTGATGGTCTTTGCTCCAAGACTACCACCCACGACAAGAACGACAGGTTTACCTTGTTCGAGACCAAAGAATTCGAAAGCTTCGTTGCGCTTTGCCTCTATATTTTTGATGTCCTGTCTAACAGGATTTCCAGTTTTCATAATTTTTTCGGCAGGGAAAAAGCGTTCCATGTTGTCGTAAGCAACACAAATCTTGCGAACCTTGCCAGCAAGTTTCTTGTTCACTACACCTGGATAGGAATTTTGCTCCTGAAGCAAACAAGGCACACCTGCCCTTGATGCGGCATTAAGCGACGGATAACTTGCATATCCACCAACACCTACTGCAACATCGGGACGGAAATCGGCGATTATCTTCCTTGCCTTTTTGTTGCTCCTGATCACGCTCGAAATGAACTTAAACCATTTCAGAGACAACTTGCGAGGCATACCCATAATAGGCAAGCCAATTATATTGTAACCGGCAGCAGGAACTTTTTCCATTTCCATACGGCCTTCAGCACCTACGAACTGAATCTCCACCTGCGGATATTTTTCGCGCAATGCATTTGCTATTGATACTGCAGGGAATATATGTCCGCCAGTACCGCCACCGCTAATCAGCACCTTAAATTTATTTTCGCTCATTTTCTTCTACGTTATTTAATTCGTTATCATCAATCATTTCAAGCACTTCCTCTCCTTTTACGTCCGTGCTGTCAGCAGTTACTTCTGCAGCAGCATCTGTTTCTTCTGCTACACTGCCATCGGCGACAAGACTAATGTCTCCATCTGCTTCAGTTTCTTTTGCTATCGGCGCCTTATCATCCTCGACTTCCCGACTGACACTTAGTATCACACCAAGAGCAAATCCCATGAACACCAATGACGAGTTTCCATAACTAACAAAAGGAAGCGTCTGTCCGGTTACAGGCATGAGGTCGGTAGATACGGCCATATTCGAGAATGCCTGAATAACAATCATTGAGGTAAGACCCAACACCAAGTATTGTCGGAACTTGTATTTAGGCTCGAGTTCGCCATCGGAATTGGAAAGTTTATTCAATTTCTTTACAATCGATATCGCCCTAGTGAACAGCATTATGTAAAGCCATATAAGCAATATAGAACCTACCAAACCAGTCTCTTCTGCTATGTTGGCAAAAATGTAGTCGCAATGAGCATTAGCAAGTTTCACCTTTGCGTGACCGTTCCCAGGACCTCTTCCGAGGATGCCACCCGAAGCGACAGCCATACGGGCATTGTTAACCTGCACCTGGTCCTCCTTTGAAGGATTGCCATCAACCCACGATTCAACCCTTGCCTTCCACGTCGGGAAACGCCATATCTGTATGTTTCCATAGAAAATTACAGCAAACAGCAATCCTCCTGACACTAAAAATATGGTTGTCAATCCCCAGAAATAAGACCTCTTTATGCTACTGAAGAATAAGAGCACCATTGCCTCAAGCAAAACAAGCAACGAAGTCGAAAGATTTGACGGCATTATAAGGAAGCATGTTATGAAAATTGGCAACAATATCGACTTTGCAAATTCACCAATAGTGGTTATCTCACCTTCCTTTTTCGACAGTTTGTTAGCCAGATACATCAGCAGGGCTACCTTCGCAAAGTCGGACGTCTGAACGGTAATAGGACCAATGAAAAGCCAACGCTTTGCGCCATTAACTTCGGGAGCAAAGAACCATGTGACTATCAGCAGTATTACCGACACCCAATAAAGCAAAAACGAAACTTTTCGAAAATATTTGCTAGGTATCTTATGTATCAAGTAAATACAAACGGCACCAATCAAAAGTCCAAACACATGCTTGAACAGATGCTGAGTGGTATTAGTACCGGGCAACTGCACAGAAGCACTATACACCGACAAAACCGAATACATGAATAGGGCGACAATTATCAACCATATTCCTCGGTTTCCCCCAAATATGATGCCTAATTTAGACTTCTTAGGTTCCAAAATCTCATTTTCCATTTTTTTCATATCATTTTAATTATAGGTTTCTTACTGCAATCTTGAACTTATTGCCACGATCCTCGTAGTTGTCGAAAAGGTCAAAACTTGCACAAGCTGGCGAAAGCAAAACTGTATCGCCTGGTTTGCCCATCTTGTATGCCTCGTTGACAGCATCTTCCATGCTTGTAACATCAACCATAGGGATACCTGTATTATCGAATGCCTTATGTATTGGACTATTGTCGATTCCGAGGCATACGATTCCAGTAACCTTATCCTCTACAAGTTTGCGCAACTCTTCATAGTCGTTGCCCTTGTCCTTGCCACCAACAATCCAAACGATTGGCGTAGTAACAGATTCGAGCGCGTACCATACAGAATTTATGTTGGTTGCCTTTGAGTCATTGATGAACTTTATCCCCCTGATTGTCAACACTGGCTCCATGCGGTGTTCCACATTCTTGAAGTCCATCAAGCTCTCGCGGATAACTTCGTTGCGGATGTTCAGCACCTGAGCAACAATACCAGCAGCCATCGAGTTATATACATTGTGCTTACCCTTTATCGAAAGGTCATCGATAAGCATAGTCAAGGTCTTGCTGCTGTTGTTTATATAGTCGATAGACTTTTCATCTTCGCTAAGCATAGCACCGTTTTTCACCTTTCTCCTTTTCTGGGTGAATTCGAGTTGTGTTGCAAGGATTTCTCGCTTCGAAATTTCGTTTATAATAACCTCGTCGTCTGAACAATATATGAAGGAATCCTTTGCTGTTGTATTCTGCAAAATGCGGAATTTTGCATCTATGTAGTTCTGGAACTTGTGGTCGTAGCGGTCCAAGTGGTCGGGAGTGATGTTCATTAGCACCGACAAGTCACTCTTGAACTTGTACATGTTGTCGAGCTGGAAACTGCTGAGTTCGATTACATAGTAGTCGTAATCCTTTGTTGCAACCTGATATGCAAAACTTTGTCCTACATTGCCTGCCAAACCTACATTAAGACCTGCTTTTTTCAAGATATGGTATGTAAGCATGGTGGTTGTCGTCTTTCCGTTACTACCTGTGATACAAATCTTTACAGCATTGGTATAGCGTGCAGCAAATTCTATTTCGGAAATAACTGGAATACCAAGCTGACGGGCCTTAACAACCATAGGTGCTGTCTCGGGGATACCGGGGCTCTTTATGATTTCGTCGGCATTGAGAATCAACTCCTCGGTATGCTGCTTTTCCTCGTAAAGTACATTGTAGTCCTTCAAAAGTTCCTTGTACTTTTCTGCAATTTCGCTCTTGTCCGAAACGAATACATCAAAATCATTTACTGCGGCCAGCACAGCTGCGCCAGTTCCACTCTCTCCTGCTCCTAATACAACAATTCTTTTTTCCACTTTCTTATCTTAATTTTAAAGTTACAATTGAAATGATAGCCAACAACAAAGTCACGATCCAGAATCTGGCTACAATCTTGGATTCGGGCATTCCCTTCTTCTGATAATGGTGATGCAATGGCGCCATCTTGAACGGACGCTTCTCCACCGGCACCGGCACACCTTTGGGGAGTTTATATTTTTTGCGGTAATGCTTGCAATAGCGGTTCTGTATTATAACAGATAGACTCTCTACTAGGAAAATTCCACAGAGTATCGGAAGTATAAGTTCCTTCTTGATAATAATTGCAAACACAGCGATAATACCACCGAGCGTAAGACTTCCTGTATCGCCCATGAAAACCTGAGCAGGATAGGTGTTGTACCACAAGAAACCGATGGTTGCACCCATGAATGCGGCAGCGAATACCATCAATTCACCAGTATTCGGGATATACAATATATTAAGGTACTCGGCGGCGACACGGTTACCAGAAACGTATGCCAGAATACCGAGCGTTGCACCGATGATAGCCGAAGTTCCTGTCGCAAGACCGTCCATGCCATCGGTAAGGTTTGCTCCGTTCGACACAGCCGCTACGACAAGAATTGTCATTATGATGAACACCAGCCATGCAAGCACATCGGCATAGTCGCCAGCCCATGCTACAAACCAACGATAATCAAGTTCGTTGTTCTTGAAGAACGGGATTGTCGTCTTTGTGGACTTCAAATCCGAGTACTCGGTTACGCCCGAGCAGTCGGAATTACCAACAACCTCAACGACTTCGCAACCCTGCGGATTTTCCACAGCGACCTTTTCCCTAATGACAGCATCGGGCGAGAAATACAATATTGCACCTACTGCAAAACCAAGCAAAATCTGTCCCAACAATTTGAACTTTCCATTAAGACCGTCCTTGTTGTGCTTCTTCTGCTTCAGGTAGTCATCGAGGAAGCCAAGACAACCGAGCCACAAGGTTGTGACAAGCATCAATATTGTATAGACATTGTTCAACTGCGCAAACAACAAGGTCGGAATCACGATTGCCGCAATGATGATAAGTCCACCCATTGTCGGTACATTCTTCTTGAAATTCTTGACATTGTTGGCACAAGTGTCGCAATTCTGCGAATTTTCGACTGGCGCATCATTCATGGTTGTTCGCGTCTCCTCGATTTCGGTCTTTCCCGACTTCTTCATGCGACGGATAAACCATTTTCCGAACCATATTGCAATGATAAGCGACGCTATCATCGAAATGCCAGACCTAAACGAAATGTACTGGAAAACACCAGCACCCGGCATTCCTATATCCTGCAAATACTGAAATAAATGGTAAAACATAATCTACTAGTTATTAAATGCATTACTTAAAACTTCCTTGTCATCGAAATGGTGGCGAACACCTTTTATCTCCTGATAAGTCTCGTGACCTTTGCCTGCCACAAGTATGATGTCGCCCTTCTTGGCAAGCATACAAGCCGTACGAATTGCCTCTTCGCGACTTGTAATCCTGAGAACCCTGTTCTTCCACTGCGGTTCAACGCCCTTCTGCATATCGTCAAGAATATCTTCGGGTTCCTCGTTGCGCGGATTGTCGGAAGTAAGGATGACCTTGTCACTCATTTCGGCGGCTATTGCTGCCATTTCGGGACGCTTCGTCTTGTCGCGGTTTCCTCCACAACCAACAACTGTTATCAACGTGCCTTCGCCACAGCGGATTTCGTTGATTGTAGAAATCACATTCTGCAAGGCATCTGGCGTATGAGCATAATCTACAATAGCAGTAACACCTTCCTTGGAACGTATAATCTCGAAACGACCATCGACAGGATGCAATTCGCTCATTGCCTTCAGAACTTCCATTTTGTCGAAACCAAGCAAAATTGCTGTTCCGTACACTGCCAAAAGGTTGTATGCGTTGAACTTTCCGATGAAGTTCACCCAAACCTCGCTACCATTGATGTCGAGTTGCATTCCTGCAAAACCGTCCTCAACGATTCTTGCCTTGAAGTCGGCACCCGACAGAAGCGAATATTTGTATTTCTTTGCCTTCGAGTTCTGGTACATTATTTCACCGTTGCGGTCATCGATATTGGTAATTGCAAAAGCATCAGCAGGCAACATGGTGAAAAATCCCTGCTTTGCCTTTATGTATTCGGCGAAAGTCTTGTGGAAATCAAGATGGTCGTGAGTAATGTTCGTGAATATACCGCCAGCGAAAGCCAAACCTGCGATACGGTTCTGCACTACCGAGTGCGAACTTACTTCCATAAAGCAGTAGTCGCAACCACATTCAACCATCTTTGCCAAATATCCGTTGAGTTGAAGCGGATCGGGAGTAGTATGGGTTGCGGGAATTACTTCGGTATCAACAATAACCTTTACCGTCGAGAAAAGACCAACCTTGTAGCCAAGTTTGCGGGTTAAGTTGTACAAAGTTCCTGCAATTGTGGTCTTGCCGTTTGTACCGGTAACACCTACGAGTTTCAGTTTTGTTGAAGGATTTCCGTAATAGTCGGATGCCAAAATTCCAAGTGCTTCGGATGACGATTCCACCTGAATATAACTTACATCATCGTGAAGTTTTTCGGGCATCTTTTCGCAAACTATCATCTTTGCGCCCCTTGAAATTGCAGTTTCAATGTAATCGTGACCATCGGAAGCAGTTCCGACTATTGCCACGAACATATCACCAGCACCAACCTTACGCGAATCAAATTCAATCTTCTCGAAACCCGACTGCCTTACAACCGAGTTTACCACTTTCAATTTGTTCAACGAAACATTTATATCCATCTTGTCTTTTTATTTTAAAGTCAAATAAATAGAATCACCTTTTGCAAACACAGTCCCCTGCGACGGCACCTGCTGAACAACCCGCCCGCGACCTGAAATCATAACGCGGAGACCGCTTTTTTCAAGAATATCTATAGCATCGGAAGCACCCATATTCCTGACATCTGGAATAATGGTTCCGTTTTCGGGCGAATACGGTGCAAAATTTTCCTTTTCACCAGCCAAATCCTTGAACCTTATCCATTTTACAGTCGAGAAATTATCAATATTTGTAGGTATGTCTAATATTTGGCACACGCTCTGTATACTCTCACGCTTTCCCGACTTGCTATGCGGAATATGTGCCACTGGGTCGTCGTTCACCTCATCGGCAACTGCCTTTGTGTCTATCGAATAGATTTTGTCTGCAATTTTTCGGAACACGTTTCCTGCCACAACATTTCCGTAAATACTTCCCTCCGACGGATTGTAAATTGAAACTATGCAGGAATATTCCGGCTTATCGGCGGGGAAATATCCAACGAAAGACGCGTGGTATGTTACCTTCTGACCATTTTTGCCATAGTTCATCTGTGCTGTTCCTGTTTTTCCTGCAATCGGATAATTCTCATTCTTAAGGTTGGTTGCAGTTCCATTCTGAACAACACCTTCGAGCATACGCTTTACCGCCTCAATAGTCTTGTGCGAACAAATCTGCTGGTCTATTACATGCGGTTCAAACTGATCCACCATTTCGCCACGGTACGAAAGTCCTTCGACAAACATTGGACGAACAAGTTTTCCGTCGTTTGCAATGGCATTGTAAAATGCAAGCATCTGAAGAGGCGTTATAGTAACTTCATAGCCGTATGCCATCTGTGGCAACGAGATTCCCGACCATCCGTTAGGACCTTCAGCAGGTTCGTGTATTACAGGTTTCGCCTCGCCCTTGAGTTCGATTCCCAAAGGTTCGTTCAGATGCAGGCGCTTGAGTCCGTCTACGAACTTCTGCTGCTGATGCTTGTAGTTGTCGTATACGAAGCGTGCTGTTCCTACATTCGACGAAGTCTCTATTATCCTCTGTACCGAAAGCCAAGTGCTGTCGGGTTTATGCGAGTCCTTTATTGTCTTGGAATAGTATGTGTCTACACCATTGCCAACTTTCACCATAGTTTCGGGTGTGATGTATCCATCCTCCATCGCAACTATCGCCGATGCTATCTTGAAAGTAGAGCCCGGATCGGCAGCACGACCGCCAGTCGACAAGTTTCCTACGGCATAATTAAAGTTCTCGTAGAAATTATTGCTTGAGTCGCGCATTAGATTTGCCATTGCCCTAACCTTTCCGGTTGCGACCTCCATGACGACTACCGTGCCATACTGTGCCGAATGCTGAAGCATCTGACTTTCGAGTTCTGTTTCGGCAATGTCCTGCAAACTTATATCGATTGTCGTTATAAGGTCCTTGCCGTCCACTGGATTTATATAGTCGGCAGAGTTTTCAATCGGCACCCACACATCCTTCGACACTTTCTGGAAAGCAGCATAGCCCTCAACTCCTGAAAGTATGCTGTCGTAACTGAACTCAAGTCCATAATGACCCTTTTCGCTTGCTTCGCCGATGGTACGACGAGCCAACTTGCCAAAAGGTTTTTCTCGCTCGTATATTTCGGTAGAATAGAAACCTGCACGATACTTACCTCTGCGCAGGAACGGAAACTTCTTCATCTCCTCGTACTGCAGGAAAGTAACACGTTTCTTTATGCAGTAACTGCGACTTCCCTTGTTCTTGGCTTCCCTGATTTCTTTCCTATATGTATCTTTGGTCTTGTTGCCAAACAAATTTGCGAGACAAATGCTCAACGAATCGATTTCTGCATCGAACAAGGAATCAGACATTGACCTAACGCCCTGACAAGCAAGGTCTAGATAGGTATCGTAGTAGCATACCGAAGTTGCCAGCAACTTACCGTCGCTCGAATATATATTGCCTCGCTTCGGCTTGATTGTTTTTGTCCTGATATATTCGTTCTCCTTGTCTTCGCTTGGTGTTGCTATCTGCAACTGGATGATACGGCCTATCACCACTAACGCCACCAAAATGGAGAGCGCGAGAAACACAAACGAGTTCCTGATGGTAATATTGTTCTTACTCTTTTTCATTTTTTCTTTTTTCTATGTACAGACTGATTTGGTTTATATATGATTTTGTGCGGCGGACACTTCGATTCCTCAAGAGTCGAGCCCTTTGCCTTCAGAAGCGACATTACGCTGTTGCGGCGATTTGTCTTCTTCAGCAGTTCCGACTGTATAGCAACGCCCTCGGCACGAAGTTTCTCGATGCGTTCCTCCGACTTGTTTATCTCACGATAGATATATATTGCATGAAAATGATTGACCACGTACAGCAAGGCAAGAAGAAACGCCAACCCCACAATAGCGACACGCCTTTTGGTGATCTTCGACATCAGGACTTCACCCGACAACACACTGCGTACTCCCTTAATGAAATCCATGTCCTAAACCCTTTCTGCTATTCTTAATTTTGCCGACTTCGCACGCGGATTCATCTCCACTTCGTCGTCGCATGGAACAATAACCTGCCTATTTACCGGTTTCAATGACAAATCGGCACGGCCAAACACATCGCGCTCGTCGTTACCGTCGACATTTCCAGTACGGATGAGATTTTTCACCAACCTATCCTCCATCGAATGGTAGGAAATTACCGATAATCGACCTCCCTTTGCAAGCACCTGCGGAACGGCTGTCAGAAAATCGCCAAGCGAAGCAATTTCATCGTTAACCTCTATACGCAACGCCTGAAATATCTGCGCATAATATTTTATCTCACGGTTTTTCGGCGCAAATGGTTCAAGGAACTTAACAAAATCGTCAATGTCGCCGAACTGCTCAGTCTCACGGCGCAGCAATATCGATTTCACCAGACGACCAACATTCTGCACATCGCAGTAGTTGCGGAAAATGCGGAACAAATCGTCCTCGGTGGCAGAATTAAGCACATCGGCGGCAGTACGCGACGACTGCTCCGACATACGCATATCAAGTTTTCCGCCCATACGGAACGAAAAACCACGTTCTGCCACATCAAACTGATGCGAAGAAACGCCAAGGTCGGCAAGAACACCATCAACCTTTTCTATACCGTAGTAATCAAGATAATTGCGCAGATAACGATAATTTCCGAAAACAAGTTTCAGTCGATTATCTTCTATTTTGTTATTGTGAGCATCACTGTCTCGGTCTATTGAAACAAGAGTTCCCTTGTTCGACAAGCGCGACAAGATTTCTGCCGAATGTCCGCCTCCGCCAAAAGTAGCGTCAACATAGACACCGTCGGGGTTGATGTTCAGACCATCAACGCTCTCCCTCAACAGTACCGGCACGTGATATTCACTCATTTGCTTTCCTCCGATTTTTTATCGTCACCGCCAAGAAGTTCTTCTGTAAGTTGCTCAACATCTTCACCGCGCAACGCTCTCTCAATGTAAAGAGTCTTACACCAAATCTCCACCTTGCCCTCCTGACCCGCAAAAATCAACTCCTTCTCATCACCGATATATTCGAGCAACGCCTTCGGAATCAAAAAACGGCTGTTGTTGTCAAGATAAACCTCGGCAGAGCCGCGATACAACTCACGCAACAAAAGTGCATGCCTACGATTGAACGGATTGAGCTTATTCCTCAAAAATTCCGTATAACGGTTCCACTCACTCATAGTATAAAGCACCAAGCATTTTTCGTAAACATCACGTTTGAGGATGAACGCAGCCCCCTGCTCCTCTTCGGGAACCTGCCGCTTCAACTGCGAAGGGAAAATAACCCTGCACTTGTTATCCAGCTTGCTTACGTAATCACCTACAAACATAATCTACATTTTCAAAATTCGGCGCAAAGTTAAATATAATTTCCCACTTTAGAACACTATCACCCATTCTTTCCCACCGAATGTTAATAACTTAATTGCGATTTTTCAGCAATATATTGATTATAAATGAATTACAAAAGAAACCAAGTTATTAACTATCGACCACTTTTATGAAACTTTTCCCACCAAACGATGCAAGTGCCTGATAAAGCGCACCAACCGCATCACTTTGCAGAAATTTAATCGCAATCATGCCTCTTAAATCTGGATTTTTATTTATTTTTGCAGTTTGTTTCAGATTTTTTAGGAATGAGATTCAAAGATGTCATAGGACAGGACGAAATAAAGGGCAAACTTGTGCAGGCCTTCAAAGAAAACCGCGTAAGTCACAGCTACTTGTTTTACGGCGCACCAGGCGTTGGAAAGATGGCGCTGGCAATAGCTTTCGCCCAGTACCTTTCGTGCGAAAACAAGGGCGAAAACGACAGTTGCGGCGTTTGCCCAAGTTGCCTAAAATACCAGAAACTCGTCCATCCCGATTTGCATTTTGTATTCCCATATATCACACAAGGTTCGCAAAACAAGGCCACTAGCGACACCTACATCGACCTGTGGAGACCAATGGTTAACAAAAGTCCTTATTTCTCTTACCGAGACTGGACAAACAACCTGCAAAGCGAGAACAAGCAGTGCATGATATATGCAGCCGAATCGGAATCGATAATAAAGAAAATAAGCCTCAAGACCTACGAATCGGACTACAAGGTAATGATAATCTGGCTGCCCGAAAAAATGAACACCGAGTGCGCCAACAAGATTCTGAAAATTCTCGAAGAACCACCTCACAACACCGTGTTCCTGCTCGTTAGCAACAACCGCGAGGACATTCTGCCGACAATACAGTCGCGCACACAACCTATAAAAGTCCTCGGAATCGCCGACGAACCGCTGAAACAAGCGCTTGTTGAAAAATACGGCATCAGCGAAGAAGAAGCCAACGATGTCGTTAAAATTAGCAACGGCAGTTTCCTCGAAGCCAGACAACAACTCGAACACGACGAAGAAAACGAATTCAACTTCGAGAACTTCATTTCGCTGATGAGACTTTGCTATTCCAAAAACATAACTGAGACACTAGAATTTGCAAAGAACATTTCAAAACTTTCGCGCGAAAGGCAGAAAAGTTTCCTCAACTACTGCCTTATAATGGTAAGGGAAAACTTTGCATTCAACGTTAACAGAAAAACGGCCTACCTTACCAAGGACGAGGAAAATTTCTCGGGAAAATTTGCAAGGTTCATCAACCAGCGCAATGCAAACGACTTCATGACAATTTTAAACACAGCATACTACCAGATTGAACGCAACGGCAACTCGGAGATAATTTTTGCCGACACCGCGTTCAACATAATGAGAATAATACGCAAATAACATGGAAGACAGAATTATAAATACACCTTTGGACAACTGCGACGATGCAAATTGCACGTTTTCCGCAAAAGGATGCTGCAATAAGCTCGACGTATACGACTGGCTTGCCGACATAAACGACCCGCTGGCACAATCAAGGTATGTCGAAGTAAGGTTCAAGAACACCAGAAAGGGCATCTACGAAAATAACCTCGACCTGCCTCTGCAAGTAGGCGACATAGTAGCGGTCGAATCATCACCCGGACACGACATCGGAATTGTCTCGGCAATCGGGCAAATCGCCTGCTACCAGATGAAAAAGATAAAGAACCTCAGACTGGCCGAGGTAAAGAAAATATACCGCAAGGCACGTGCCAACGACATCAAGAAATGGCAGGAAGCAATCGCACTTGAACGCCCGACAATGCTCCGCACTCGCGAACTCGCCGAGGAACTGAACCTGTCGATGAAAATTGGCGACACCGAATTCCAAGGCGACAAGACCAAGGCAATATTCTACTACATAGCCGAAGAGCGCGTCGATTTCCGCGAACTTATCAAGCGAATGGCAGAAGAATTTCACATCCGCATAGAGATGAAGCAGATAGGCGCACGGCAGGAAGCAGGCAGAATCGGTGGCATAGGTCCATGCGGTCGCGAACTTTGCTGCACTACCTGGATGTCGGACTTCAACTCGGTATCGACAAACTCGGCACGATTGCAGGAACTTACGCTTAATCCACAGAAGTTGGCAGGACAGTGCAGCAAACTGAAATGCTGCCTCAACTACGAACTCGGCGTTTATCTGGATGCTCGCAAGGACTTCCCCGAAAACGCTTCTGTTTTGCGCACCAAGGAAGGCGATGCCCACCACATCAAGAACGACATATTCAAGAAGCAGATGTACTACGAAGTACGCATCAACGACATCCCAACTATCAAGATTTTAGATGTGGACACCGTAAAGGACATCCTCGA
This sequence comes from Bacteroidales bacterium, assembly GCA_017651185.1. Lineage (GTDB taxonomy): Bacteria > Bacteroidota > Bacteroidia > Bacteroidales > ML635J-15 > Bact-19. The sequence continues at coordinate 105,197 of JAGCDJ010000049.1, forward strand.
ACAAAACAGGAAAGGAATACTGCCCGAAAACGTATTCGAGATGGAAAAGACCGGTTCGCGCTCGATTTCATACACAGATGAACTCAACTCCGAAAGCATAACCAGGTTCGACAAGGCAAAGAAACCGAAGCAGAAAAACAAGAACCGCAACAAGAACAACAGGAAACCTGGAAAACCACAGGACGGTCAGCAAAAGACTGCCGAAGACACTAAACCAGCAAAGGACACCAATAAAAAGGAACAGGAATGAGAAATTGCATTTTATTCATAACCATAGCATTAGCAGCAATAGTCCTTGCATCGTGCGACAGCAACAAGGTTTACGAGGAATATGTTGAAATAGAGGACTATACATGGAACTCATCGAAACCGCTTAATTTCGAGTTCGACATTACCGACACAACCGCCATGCACGACATATATATAAATGTCCGCCATGCAAACCAGTACCCATACAGCAACCTGTGGCTTTTCATAAACTCATGGTCCCCAAGTGGTTTCAAAGCCGTAGATACTGTTGAATGCCAACTTGCCGACGAGCATGGCAAATGGACGGGAAGCGGACTGGGCGACATCTGGGACAACCAGATACTATGGAAAAAAAATGTCAGATTTGCTACCGCTGGACACTACCACATAGAATACAACCAAGCCATGCGTACCGACAATCTGGTGGGAATAATGGACATGGGACTGCGCGTTGAAATTGCCGACGACGAGGAATAACAATGAACTGTCCGCTGTGCAACATACAAACCGAAAATTCTTTCTCCGCAAACGGTCGGACATATCACCGCTGCGGCAATTGTGGACTTGTATATATGGACGAAAAAGACCGTCTGGATGCCAATGATGAAAAAACGCGCTATTCGTATCATCAGAACAGCATCGACAACGAAGGATATGTCCAATTCCTTAACCGCATAATCGAACCAGCAATGCAATACCTTTCAGTTGGAATGTCGGGCATTGACTACGGATGCGGTCCAAATCCTGTTTTAGCGCAACTGACTGAAAGAAACGGACTAAAATGCGACTACTACGACCCGTTCTTCTTCCCAGAAATAAATACGGGAAAGAAATACGATTTTGTTTTTGCAACCGAATGCTTCGAACATTTTTTCAGTCCGGCAAACGAACTTAAACGTATTTGCAGCATACTGAACAAAGGCGGAATACTTGGCATAATGACAGAATTTGTCACCGACATCACCGACTTCGACAAATGGTACTACAAGAACGACCCTACACATGTGTGCTTCTACAAAAGCAAAAGCATTGGATATATATGTGAAACATACGGATTCAACGAACTTTACAACGACAAACAAAGAGTAATAATATTGAAAAAATCATGACACCAAACATAAACATACTGCGAAGAATTACACCTAGATGGGTTGTTTTCCTGATTGACATAATAATCTGCTTCGCGTCAATTATGCTTGCATACTACCTAAGATTCAACTTTCATATTCCAGAAAACGAAACCAATTCGTTACCACTAGGAATTGTGATTGTAATAGTAGCAAGGGCAATATCTTTCTTAATCGGAAAGACATATTCCGGAATGGTAAGGTTCACCGGCACTCACGACATAGTAAGGATACTCATAGTTATTGCCTGCAGTTCCGCCGTTCTTGTACTGGCAGACGTCATCCTGCTTCCAATATGCGGCAGGTATCTAATCCCACTGTCAATAATCATAATCGACACCTTTATTTCCGCATCGACACTGATATTTTCGAGGTTGCTGGTAAAAATCCTATATCTCGACTACAACGGACAGCAAAAGAGCACTTCCAACGTACTTATATATGGCATGGGAAACCTTGCACAAACAACCAAGAGGGCAATCGAACGCGACAGGCGCTCGCAACACAGGGTCGTAGGATTCGTTGAGCATCACAAGAGAGTTGCAGGAAACAAGATTGACGGATTAAAGATATACCACATAAAGGACTTGGAAGCAATAATAGAGGAACGCAACGTTTCGCTACTCATAATCTCCGAACGCAGTCTATCGGTAGCACGCAAGAACTTTGTGCTCGAAATCTGCCTGGCGCACAACGTGGAAGTACGAACAATCCCCGAAGTTTCAACTTGGGTAAACGGCGAACTGTCGGTAAACCAGATAAGGAAGTTCAAGATTGAGGACTTGCTCGAAAGACCTGAAATCCACATAGACATCGACGACATGAACCGCAACCTGAGCGACAAGGTGATAATGGTCACTGGCGCCGCCGGTTCAATAGGCAGCGAAATCGTACGGCAGTTGACACGGTTCAACCCGAAACTGATAATACTTTTCGACTGCGCAGAATCGCCATTGTACGACATTGAACTTGAAATACGCGAAAACTACGACTTTGGCAGAATCGAAGTCGTAATCGGTGACGTGAGGGATAAAAAACTCGTAGAACAGGTTTTCGACAAGTTCAAACCCGAAATAGTGTACCACGCCGCTGCCTACAAGCATGTCCCGATGATGGAAAACCATCCGCCCGAGGCAATAATAACCAATGTTATGGGCACCAAAATTCTTGCCGACACCGCCGTAAAGAACAATGTTAGCAAGTTTGTGATGATAAGCACCGACAAGGCAGTAAATCCTACCAACGTAATGGGCGCAAGCAAGCGAATTGCCGAAATATATACGCAATCGCTCAACAATGTTGAGAATGTCAGGACACAGTTCATAACTACACGCTTCGGCAATGTGTTAGGTTCAAACGGGTCAGTGATACCGCGCTTCCGCAAGCAAATAGAAGCAGGAGGTCCAATTACGGTCACCGACCCCGAAATCACACGCTTCTTCATGACAATACCCGAGGCCTGCCAACTTGTACTTATTGCAGGAAACATGGGCAAGGGCGGTGAAATTTTCATTTTCGACATGGGACAGCCAGTAAAAATTGCAAAGTTGGCAGAAAAGATGATCATGCTGTCGGGATTCAAGGTCGGAAGCGACATAGAAATAAAATACACAGGACTTCGCCCTGGCGAAAAGTTGTACGAGGAACTGCTTGCTACCAAGGAAAATACAATTCCAACTGAGAACAAGCAGATTATGGTTGCCAAAGTCCGCGTGTACGACCATTCCGAAATTGCAAAGCCAATAGAGCACCTCATCGAAATTGCTCCTGACAGGAACGATATGGAAATCGTGTCCGAGATGAAAAAGATTGTTCCCGAATTTGTCAGTAACAACTCCGTGTTTGAGGAATTGGACAAAAAATAACAAAAAAGTCACATGTTAGGCATGATGCTCGCTTCTCTTATCGCCATAAGCATTGTTTTTACCGCAGTGCCAAACATTTTATGGTTCGTCCTTTGGCTTATTGCAAAATGCTTCCACTACTCAATGCCATACGCGCCGTTCGGGTGGACTGCCTTCGGACTTGTGGCGTTCGCATGGATAGTACTCGCCTACGGATATTTCTTTGGTCGCTTCAAACTCGACATCAATAAGTGGGACTACTCGCACAAGGACATTCCTGCCGAATTTGACGGCTACAAAATAGTACATATCAGCGACTTGCATCTTTCTACATTCGACGATAGTCCCAAACAACTAAAACGGTTTGTCGATTCCATAAATGCACAAAACCCCGACCTTGTTTGCTTCACTGGCGATTTGGTTAGTCTCGGTGTCGAAGAAGCAGAACCGTACATCGAAACACTGAAAAGCATCAAGGCAAAGGATGGAGTTGCAAGCATACTGGGCAACCACGACTTTATAATATATAGGCATCGCAGAGATACGACTTTCAGCAGGGAAAATGCAGTAGAGCGCCTCGACAGTTTGCAACGCAACGCACTTGGGTGGCATTTGCTGCGAAACGACAACTTCACAATAGAGCGCAACGGACAAAAGATAACCATCATCGGCGTTGACAACAAAAACTGCTCGAACCAAGGTTTCCGCACCATCGACATGGGCGACCTGCCAAAAGCAATGCAAGGCACCAATGGATTCCGAATCCTGCTCACCCACGACCCGAGCCACAGGCGCGGAGAAGTTCTTGGAGAAACCGACATTCCGCTCACCCTTTGCGGACACACGCACGCCGCCCAAATAAAACTTTTCGGGTGGACACCAGCCTCGTGGACATTCAATGACACCGATGGGCGCTACGATGAAAACGGACAGACAATGTACATAAATGTTGGTCTCGGATGCACCCTGCCAGCAAGAATCGGAGCAAATGCAGAAATTACTGTTATTACACTTAAAAGAGTCTAAATTCCCATTTTTTGTAAAAATTTTGATGCAAAACACTAAATGAAACTATACAAACATATTCTTGAACTTGCCATCGTAGTAGTCATTGCATTTGCAAGTTGCAATCGGAATGCAGAAACTGTGGACGCTACCGAACAACTGCAAACTGGCGACCTTGTCTTTGTCGGGTTACCGCTCGACTTTGATGCTGCCGACACCACCGAAATGAGTTCGGCAATTGCCGCCGCCACTGGCGACAGCACCGGCATAAACTATATTCATGTCGCAATAGCCGAAGTAGAAAACGACAAGGTGTGGATTATCGATGCCACGCTGAAACATGGAGTTGACCGCTACCCTCTCGACACTTTCCTGTGCGACTTCACTCTTAGCGACGGATCACTGCCACAACTTGATGTGATGCGTCTTTCGGACAATAGCACCGCCAGCAAATATGTTGAAAATGCCAAGCAGTTTGTAGGTCGTAAATACGACCTGTATTTCCTGCCCGACAATGACGAGCAATATTGCAGCGAACTTGTGCGCAACTCGTACATAAACGGCGAAGAACATATTTTCAGCGAAGCACCTATGAACTTCAAGGCCGAAGATGGCACTTTCCCACCCTACTGGGTATGGCTGTTCGAAGAAATAGGACAACCTATCCCGCAAGGGCTTCCCGGCACCAACCCCAACGCCATGTCGAAGGAAAAGTGCCTCGAAAAAGTAAGCGTAACACTAACCGACTATTCAAGCATAAAGTAATGGACATTGAGATATTCCGCGAACATTGCCTTTCGTACCCACAGGCAACCGAAGATTTTCCGTTCGATGAAACCGTGCTGGTATTCCGCGTAAAGAATCACATTTTTGCTTGCATAGCCCTCGACAATCCCGAACTAGCAGTCGTAAAGTGTGAACCCGAATATGCCATCGAACTGCGCGACAAATATATGGCAATCGAACCAGCATGGCATTGGAACAAAAAATACTGGAACCAGATATGGTTCAACCGCGATGTCGATGACGAAATGATTCGCAAGCTCGTTGCTCACTCGTATGCCGAAGTTGTAAAGAAACTGCCAAAGAAAGACCGCATTGACCTTGAAACAAACAACATGTAATTATGAAAAAGGTAAGAATAACTGTTATCCGCAAATGCTCCTACCCCGACCTTTCGGCAAAATACGAAAATCCGATTGAACACACCTGCGATGTCAACGAAGGCGATGTTTGGATTTCCATAGATGGGCAAAAGCCCGAAGGTCTTTGCGAAAGCGCTTGGGATTCGATGAAATGGTTTGTCGGCGAACTTGCCGCAGGTCGTGGCAATTTCTACGATGGCTGGATGAAAAATCCAAACTCGGCAATGATTTCCTGCAACGACGGATTCCGCCCCGTCAGTTTTCTGCTCGAAACCATAGATGCATAATGCTATCTGACCTCTATCTTCCTGCTTGACATTCCGTTCTTGTCGCGTACAACGACAACGTATGTACCTGCCGGCAGATGCTTAAGGTCAAGTTCTATCTCGGCAGATTTAACCTTCTTGTGCATCAGCACCTTGCCATTCATATCCGTAACAGACAACTCTCCATTGATATTCTGTCCGAACGACACGCGCAAAATTCCCGATGTAGGATTTGGAAATACTGAAAAATAAGACTTATCAAGCATTTCAATACCATTATAGCCGTTGCGAAATGCAAGCGCATATTCGCCATCGGCAAAATTATCGATTGTAAAGCGCTGCATTGCCGAACTGTATTGCGCTGGAACTATGTGCCAGTCGTCAGTCCTGTCGCGACGATATACCAACGAAACGGAATCGCGCAGAGAACTTTGTATATATGGTTTTTCCCATCCGCTAGCATCAATGCAACTATATGTAATCTTTAATTGCGCAGAAAAAACATCGGGGCGTAAGCTTTCAACAAGCCAGTACCTGCCAGGAACAATCGTTAGACCTTCTACCGGTTCTGCAAAATCGTCTGGCGCAACATAATTGCATGTAACCCGAACCATAGCATCACCTTCAATCTCGGAAACTGACATCGTGCAGTCTGTCTTTAAGAAAGTATAATTGCCACTGGTATTGAATGTTAGTGCTTGGTCAATAGTAGCATCTGATGTATGCTCGTTATAGTCGCACATCACGAGTGCAGGTTCAAACGGAATGGTAAAAGTTTGATTTCCAGTTTCCCCCGAGAATCCAAGAACTTTTGTTTCTGTAGTAAAGTCCGACTTCATAAAGGTAATTTCTATCCTATTGGCATCGGTAAAGTTCTCGCGTTCAAGCATTTTCTGACGGACATAAACTGTAACATCGTAATCGCCACCATTGGGAGTAACTATTGTTGAATCAATAGAATAATGTGGAAATCCCTTTGTGAAAACCCACGAATCGAAAAATGGAGTCATATCAATTCCTGTGTGCTGAGTTATAAAATCGCGGAATTGGTACGATGTCGCATTCTTATACGAAAATTCGTTGAGATAAGCCCTAATTGTCTCGAAGAAAACCTCATCGCCCAAATAGTTGCGCAAGGTGTGAACAACAGATGCTCCCTTGTCGTAAACCGTTGATGAATATGTATTTTCAACCGGGAATGGCGTTAAAGGATAATATCCGTCGTCGCGATAAGTTTTTGTGAGCACCTTGTAGTGGGCGTTGTGGCGATAAGTTCTGCCGTCTTCTGCGCCGCAGACAAACTCTTTCCAGATAGTTTCGCAGTAGGTTGCCCACCCCTCGTTGAGCCACATGTCCTCGGCAGTGGCACATGTTACCAAGTCGCCAAACCAATGATGCGAAAGTTCGTGGTAATAAAGCGTTTCGTAAACACCAGGACCAGACGACACAAATGTTCTGCCTATTGAAATGTTACCAACATGCTCCATTGCTCCAGCAGAAAAGTTAACAAGTACGTAACCAATTCGTTGCCATGGATATTCACCGAACAAATTTTCATAAACTCGCAATGTGGTATCGAGGCGGTAGAACGACTCCGATATTTTTGCGCTGTCGGTGGGATAACCATAGATGTCAACTGGAATATCACGCGAAATGCCATGATATACATGATGATGGTGATAATATGGTCCTACTGCCACCGATTGCAGATATGTAGGAACTTCCTGTGTTAGATTCCAGCGATAAGTGGTTTTGCCCGATTCTTCATCTGTTTGCACATCAACAAGTTCTCCGCTCGAGATGGCGGTATTTTCCGATTGAGTAGTGATGATTGTCGTGTATTTTGCCTTGTCGGTAAAATTGTCGTTGCATGGGAACCATACACGGCCGTAGTTGTGTGGCACATCCTGAAAACCGCACCCCATATTGAAGGCATAATTGCCAGAAAAATAGAAACCTCCCCATCCCGACGGGTCTTTCTGCGGTACACCATGGTAATATACACTCAAATCGAATGGCTGGTCTGCTACTGGTGCGGTTTCAAAGTTCACGGTTATTATGGAATCGTTGTACGCGAACGATGAAATCCCGTAGTCGCTGCACACTATCGAATCGACAGTCAAATTAAGCAGATAGAGATATATCGTCGAAACATTTTCCTCGGTAGTGGACAGATTCAGAACCGTATTTCCAGAAATTGTTTTGCCTGTAAAATCGCTGATTTCGAGGTCTATTGTGTAATGCTTTACATCTATTAGCCCTTCAAAATCGTGCTGAGCGAATACAAAAAACGGCAAAACTGCCAATAATGCCAACAAAACAAAATTTTTCATGCTTCAAAACTATTTTCTAATTTCCATTTCGTCAATCAGATGACTTGCACCAGCGAACTTGTCAATAAGGAACAAGGCGTAACGGATGTCAAGAGATATGTTTCTGCACATTTCAGGGTCGTACATGATGTCGCTCATAGTGCCTTCCCAGTTACGGTCGAAGTTAACGCCAATGAGTTCGCCATTACCATTTATGACCGGACTTCCCGAATTTCCGCCGGTTGTATGGTTGGTTGCTGTGAAAGCCACGTGCATCTTGCCGTCCTTGTCGGCATAGCGTCCGTAGTCCTTCTTTTCGTACAATTCTTTCAGTCTTGCAGGAACCTTGTAGTCGTAAATATCTGGATTGTCCTTTTCGATTATACCGTCAAGGGTTGTAAAGTATTCGTAGTCGATTCCATCGGCTGGCTGATAAGGAGTAACCTGTCCGTAGGTAACGCGCAATGTGAAGTTTGCATCGGGGAAGAAGCGCTTCTGCGGTTCGTATTCCATCTGCGCCTTCATGTAAATGCGGTCAAGTTTCTTTATGCGAACATCGCAATCGATAAGAGCCATGCGGATTTCATTCTTATACATGTCCATGACTTCCTTTGCGATGCTGTATATCGGGTCGGCGGTCAATGCCTTTGCAGACTTTGAAGAAAGCCCGTTTACAAAATTGTCAAACTTTTCCTGATTTGCAAACAACGACTTCGAGAAGCAGTATTCGGCAAATGCCATGTACTTGTCGGATGCCGACTTAGCATACTTGTCGATATTTGAATATGCTGAAGGCCAATATTTTTCAGGCATATTTTCCATATAAATGCGTGTCATTTCAGCAAAAAGGCGGATTTCTACCTGCTCGTCATAATCCTTGTAGTTGCCTTTCGACTTCGACAATGCCATTTCCTTCAAACTCTGCAAGTTTTCGGGAGAAGCATCCTTGCACGATTCAAGCATACGCATCTGATTAGCAAACGACACTGCATAACTTCCTAATCCTGCTTCTGTTATGTAGATATATGCAAGATTCAACGGTTTCATTTCAGCATAAACTTTTTCATAGTCGCTGAGCAAATCCTTGTATTCTGGTTTGTCGTTTGCCCATTTCTGGAAACCTTCTTCAAAATTACGCTTAACACTAACAGCATCAAGACGTTTCAAACCCTTTATTTCGCCCTGCCATTTCTTCCAGCCATTGGCAATGCCGGCTGCCTTGTTGGAATACTGAATGCGAGTGAGTTTCGACTTTTCCATGCCTGCCTTTATGACTTCAAGTTTCTTGTCGCGAATGGCAATTCTGGTTGGGTCCGATTCGTACATTACCTGCTCGACAGCAACAGCAGGAAGATATTCCTGTGTAGTTCCTGGATAACCGAACACCATTGTAAAGTCGCCTTCCTGAACGCCTTTGAGCGAAATCGGGAAGAATTTCTTGGGGGTATAAGGTATATTGTCGTCGGAATACTTTGCCGGTTTGCCGTCCTTGCCGCAATACACGCGGAACAGCGAGAAGTCGCCAGTGTGACGAGGCCACATCCAGTTGTCGGTATCGCCACCGAACTTACCTATTGCTGATGGCGGAGCACCAACGAGGCGCACATCCTCAAAAATTTCGTTCTTGAAAAGAAAATATTGGTTTCCATTGTAGAACGATTCGATACGAGCCTGATAGTGAGTTCCCTTTACCGACTCTTCCTTTATCTTGGCGATATTTGCCAGAATTTTTGTAGCACGGTCGCCATCAGACATATCCGAAGTTACACCATTAAGAACCTTGTCCGTAACATCTTCCATGCTAACGAGGAAAGTCACTGTAAGTCCAGGACTTGCAAGTTCTTCCTTGCGACTCATTGCCCAGAATCCATCGGTAAGGTAGTCGTGTTCTACCGAACTGTGACGTTGTATTGTTCCATAACCGCAATGGTGATTAGTAATCAGAAGTCCTTCGTTCGAAATCATTTCGCCTGTACATCCACCACCAAATATCACGATTGCATCTTTCATCGATGCATGGTTGATGCTGTAGATATCTTCGGCAGTGAGTTTGAAACCCTTTTTCTGCATGTCGGCTATGTTGTATTTTTCAATCAGAAGGGGAAGCCACATTCCCTCATCGGCGAACAAGCTGCACGATAGCAGCGCAAAAATCAAGATGCTAAATATTTTCTTCATTTGAATAATTTTTAGGTGACAAAGATAAGGAATATTTACGATTTACGAAGTACGATTTACGATTTCTACTGACAAGATGCAAATGGATTTACGATTTCTCAATGGATGACAATAATGCGTAATGCTTTGCAAAAGATTACAGCATCTGCTCCTTTTTTGTCATTCTGAACTTGTTTCAGAATCTGAAAAAAAGAGCGATAAAAAGAATCAATTTCAATCAAACTAAATTAGAATTTCTTCAGTTCCCTATACAACCTTTGCACGGGCAATCCCACAACATTATAGAACGACCCGCTGATGCTTTCGACAGCCACTTTGCCAATCCATTCCTGAATTCCGTAGGCACCAGCCTTGTCGTATGGCTTGAAATTCTCGATGTAGAAACGAATTTCCTCATCGTCAAGGTTCGAAAATGTAACTTCTGTCTTTACGCTGAAACTTACCATCTTTTCGACAGAACGGAGACATACGCCTGTAATTACGCTGTGTGTCTTGCCACTGAGCAACTTTAGCATCTGAAAGGCATCGGAATAGTCCTTTGGTTTACCCAAAATCTTGCCATCGACAACAACAGTGGTATCGGCGGTTATAAGCAAGTCGTTGCCTTGTAAATCCTTGTAAGAGTTGGATTTCTGGCAGGCAAGGAATTCCGAAACGTCCTCCACCCAAATGTCGGCAGGAACAACTTCCTCTTCCTGAGATGGTTTTACCAACGAATATTGAACGCCGAGCTGAGTAAGCAATTCACGACGGCGATAACTTGCCGAAGCAAGCAGAATATTATATTTTGAATCAAATGTTTCCATTGCTTAAAACTATATGACAGAACACTATGCTGAACGCAATTCCAATTACCATTATCCATTTTAATGCAGCACTCAAGAAGGAATACTTGCGCTTCGCGGTGCCAAACAGCGATATTACTCCACAAATGATTGTGGGCAACAATACAAAGGCTCCCAAATAAAATACCGGCGCAGATTCGAACATGAAAAAACGTGTACGCGCCAGGTAATAGAACCAGAAAAACGCGACTGCGGAGGCAGAAATTAAAGCGATTAGCGCTACAATTATATTTGTTTTCTTCAAACCTATCTTCACAGGAATAGAATGCACGCCGTTAAGTTTGTCGCCTTCAATATCCTCGCAGTCCTTCACAATTTCGCGCATCAAGGAGAACAAGAAAGCAAACGCCGAGAAGAAAATTATTACCTGCATTGCCATCTTTACAGCATTTATGTGGCAGATATCCCAATAAGAGATTGAATCTGCTACTGCAAAATATTCAGTCATTGCGACAAGCAAAGGTACGATTCCGGAAAGCATGGCAATTAGCAGGTTGCCCCAGAAAGCAGTTTTTTTCAGGTCGCGCGAATAAATCCATAGCGAGACAAAAGCACCTATAAAGATAAAAACATACCAGAACCTATGTGTGGCAATGGTTGCTGCGATTCCACATCCCAACCCGAAAATGCTCAGCCACAAGTGCAGGGCGATCGCCTTTCTTCGAGGCATTGTCACTCCTACAATCATTTTTTTAGAACGGTTTACGCTGTCGATATGTACGTCAAAGTAGTCGTTTATAACATATCCACCGGCAGCGATGAGCATAGTTGCAAGCATCAGCATGTAGAACCCCCAGTCGGGAAACATCACATCAATGCCATATACATTGAACACAGGAAAAATCACAAGCATTCGCATTGCTGTCATTGTCAGCGCGATAACCAGAATATTCTTCCACCGTATTAACCTCAAAAAATTTTTCATGTTCGCAAATATAATGAATTTTATTAAGACAACATGTATTTCTGCTGATTTTGAGAAAAATTGTAATTTTTCACAAGCGATAGTGCATAGAATAATTTTCTGATTTGTCTGCCGATAACAAAAATAATTTACCTTTGCGCAGTTTTAAAATTTGTAACAATGAAAAAGTATTTAGCAGAAATGATTGGAACCATGGTATTGGTTCTTATGGGATGCGGAACAGCAGTTAGCCTCAGCTGCGGCACTGACACTGCATCGGTTGTTGGAACAGCATTGGCGTTTGGTCTCGCTGTAATAGGCATGGCTTACGCAATCGGCAAAATTTCGGGATGCCACATCAACCCGGCAATCACCCTCGGTGTTGCATTGAGCGGCAGAATGAGCTGGAAGGATGCATGCATGTACATGATTTTCCAGGTTATCGGAGCTTTCATCGGTTCAGTTATCCTGTTCTGGCTCACTAAGGAGTCGGGAATGGAAGGAACTGGCGCAAACGACTTGCAGGAAGGCGTTTCGATGGTGGGCGGTCTTATTGCCGAAATCTTCTTCACCTTCGTATTCGTATTTGTAGTGCTTGCTGCTACTCACGAAAAGAATGGTGCTGGCAATGCAGCAGGACTTGCAATAGGTCTTACACTTGTTCTCGTACACCTCGTTTGCATCCGCTACACTGGAACATCGGTTAACCCCGCTCGTTCAATCGCTCCAGCAGTATTCCAAGGCGGAACTGCACTCAGCAACCTCTGGATTTTCATCGTAGGTCCATTCGTTGGCGGTGCACTTGCAGCAATTATTTACAAAATTTTCGATTGCAAGAAGGAATGCAACAAGTAAATTGCGGATTAATTGAAACAAAAATAGGGACGAGTTTTCGTCCCTATTTTTTGTATTATCTATTTGTCTCGTCCTAAAATAGCGTTACAATAAAAATAGTAACGAAATGGAAAATAAAGAAAGTAAGTATGTTAGGCGTACACAAAAGGACTACACTATGTCCTTTAAAATGTCAGTTGTAC
>JAGCDJ010000050.1 GCA_017651185.1 Bacteroidales bacterium
CCATGACCTCTTCCTTACCAAGGAAGTGCTCTACCCCTGAGCTACATTGGCTTTTGAGCGGGAAACGAGACTCGAACTCGCGACCCTCAGCTTGGAAGGCTGATGCTCTACCAACTGAGCTATTCCCGCACTCTTCCTTGTAGTGGGGAGAGAAGGATTCGAACCTCCGAAGTCTTACGACAACAGATTTACAGTCTGCTCCAGTTGGCCACTTTGGTATCTCCCCAGACCATTTTTTTGAGCCGATGAACGGATTCGAACCGCCGACCGGCTGATTACAAATCAGCTGCTCTACCAGCTGAGCTACATCGGCTAAAAAAATAATCATCAACACTTTTAAAGATCGTTTTTACACCCTCGAAAGGGACTGCAAATATAGATGATTATTTTTTACTGGCAAAATTTTTTTTATTTTTTTTATTCGCGTTGTTTTCCTTTCTCCTTAACAAGTTGTTTTTTTAACGCATCTACCGATAAATCAACGGCTTCCTCAAAAGTTTTGCACTGACGTTTAGCAAAAAGATCGGTGATTTTAGGTACGTCCAAGCTGATTTCTGCTATCTTGTTTTCGTTAGTTTCAGAATTATCGAGGCGCAAAATGACTTCAGCACTCAAAATATTGTCAGCATATTGCGACAACTTTCCAACCTTCTTGTCTACATAATCCAATAACTTTTGGTCCGCATCAAACCGAACCGACTGTACTTTTACGTTCATAATTTTACCCTTTCTTTTTTATGCTCTTGGATGAGCTTGTTTATAAACAGTTTTTAATTTCTCAAATGTATTGTGCGTATATACTTGCGTTGCCGACAAACTTGCATGTCCGAGCAACTCCTTTATCGCATTCAGGTCAGCCCCATTGTTAAGCATCAAAGTTGCAAACGTATGCCGCAAGACATGAGGACTCTTCTTATCTATGCTTGTCACCTCGCCCAGGTAGTGTGTCACCTTGCGGTAAACAAACTTGTCGTACATCTTTGCGCCCTTGTCGGTGACCAAAAGCCACGCCTGCGAACTGACATCGAATCCCTGAAGTTTTTTCTGTTCCACATAATCGCTATACCTATTTATAATATAGTCGTTCAATGGAATTATTCTTTCCTTGCTCCTTTTTCCAAAAACTTTCACATGACGCTCGCCAGGCATAAAATCCAAATGTCGAAGATTTATCAACTCTGACAGACGCATCCCCGTAGCGTAAAAGAGTTCAAGCATGAACTCATCGCGCTTGCCCGCAAAACCTTCGGGGAAGAAATCAGCCGTTGTAACCTTATCCATATCGGATTCGGAAACGAACTCGGGGAGACGTTTACTTGTTTTCTGGCTTGCTATCTTTGCCAATGGATTTGAATCTATCTTGCCGACCTTCTTAAGATAGGTAGCAAATGCCTTCAAACTGGACAACTTTCGGTTGATGCTACGCGACGAAACTCCATCCTCCTTGAGTTTCATCATCCATTGCCTAACATTCCTATCGGTGAAGTATTCAGTGCACGACTGAATGTTTGAGTTACCACAAATAAAATCACGAAACTGAACTAAATCAGTTTCGTAAGATTTTACTGTATGCTCGGAACTTCTACGTTCGAGCATCAAATATTCCGTGAACATCTTTATTTCCATTCGCCATCTCCACTTCTTACGGAGAAGCAAATTTAAGAAATAAAAATGAAAACAAAAATATTTTTAATTATTTTCCTGCATGCTCTGCAATTTCTGTACGTAAATTGCATGGAGCTTCTGCTGACGCTTAATAACAGACTGCTTGTCAAACTGCTGACGAGCTCTTAATTCCTTTACTACGCCAGTCTTTTCAAATTTCCTTTTGAATTTCTTCAAGGCCCTATCGATGTTTTCGCCTTCTTTTACAGGTACAATAATCATTTTGTTATCTTTTTAATTTTTAAATTATGTTTCTTAAAATTTTGGACTGCAAAAGTACATATAAATTCAATACTGACAAATTTTTTTGAACGATTTTGCAGATTTTTTATTTATTGTCTTACAGCAAGTTACAAAAGCAATGTTAATTTCTATGCGATATATATATAAATTGAGATAATACAAGGTGTTTGAAATTGTTTTTAGATTATCCATTGTTCATTCAAAAAATCGTAAATCGTCATTCGTAACTCGTATATCATTTTTCGTTTCCGTCCAGCATTATAAACGCTGCCCAGTACCTCGGATTTCCGAATCCTTCGGTTGTCTTTACCTTCTTTTGCGCCGAAAGAAAAGCTTCGCGCTTCGACATTCCCCTGGTAAGGTTCGCATAAAACTCGGTCATCATTAGTTTTGTGGCGTTGTCGTCGACAGGCCATAAACTCATGATAATTGTGCGGGCGCCTGCTTTCTTGAAACCACGCTGCAAACCGAATACGCCTTCGCTGGAAATTTCTCCCAAGGCCGTCTGACAAGCCGAAAGTACCACTAAGTCGGTCTTGCGAAGATCCATCTGGCTTATTTCCTTGGCAGTAAGTATTCCATCCTCTACGCCTTCGGGAATTGGCAAATTTTGCCATGCATAGTTCGCTCCCGACAACATAAGTCCCGACTGTATAAGCGAGAAGTCGCCCTGCAATTTTTCGTCGGTCGGGAGGAAGAAACCATGGGTTGCTATGTGAATTGTCGAAATGTTTTTTCCCGACAGTGCTTTGAACGATTCTTCGTTTGCCTGCGAACCTTCGTATAGTGTGATTGATATTTTCCCTTTCGACTTTAGAGTGCTCACAATGTCTTCGACCTCGGTCTTTGTGCCAGGCAAATAATTTACACTTCCATGCTCCTCATCCTTGTTGAATGCGGCAAACGAAGTATAGTTTGCACCGCGTGTCGGGTAGCGGTTGCTTTCCTGCTTCATGGTAGTGGTGTCGCTATCGTAGTATATACCTCCGTAGAGTGTCGAATTGGTCATAGGCCTTACAATGTAGTCCATGGCAAGGAAACGAGTGGAGGATATCCTATAAATCTCATACTTGTCAGATATGAGGTTGCCGTTACCAATTGGAGCATACTCGATGGCTACCTGATGCAACATTCCCGATGGCGCAAAATAAATGCGCGGATTTTCGGGGAAATATTTTTCCATAGGTTTCCAAAGTGTCCTGTATAACTCAGTCGATTCGTAAACACCCTGTCGTTTTGCCGAAACCGATACTGCACCACGGTTTTCGTCGTCGGCAGGAATCTCAGTTCTTGCTGGAGCAACACCACGAATCATCTTTTGCAGTTCGTATTGATTGAAAAGCGGCACGCATACTGGCGCTTCCATGCTCTTTGTAAGCACAAGTGCAACATACCATATTGTATCTTTCTTGTTGTAATTGGAAAATTCAATTGCGACATCGTTGTTTTTCAATGACTTTTGCACTTCCTTCCAGTCTATTTTTATAAAATGCGTCACATCGCCAAACTCTTTGCAGTTTTCCATAACCAGCCGCTCTTTTTTCTTTATCTCGTTTTCAAGCGAATCGCAGTCGTATTCACGTTTGGCAACAGGTTTATCAAGTTCCTTGTTTAGTTGCATCTGCATGTTTTTCAATGCTTCGTAATTGGAAATCAGCGAATTATTGCCACTTTCCATAATTATGTTCGTCACGCTGATTTCAGAACAGAGCAAAAGACCTTTTGTGATTAGTTCTACATCATACGATGTTTTTGTCGCCATTGTATCGTTTGGCAACTGTGACATATATATAATGTTGGATTGGATATATTTCCTGTTGGCATCCCAATATGCTTCGCGCTCGTGCGCAGTCATGAACGAAAAGTTTCTGCTCAGATGACTTTTGCGCTTGTCGATGGCAAGTTTATTGAACTTTATTGCATTCTTGTAGTCGCCCATTTGGTAATAAGTGTTGCCGATATTGGATAGCGACATTGCATATCCGGGATGATTCTCGCCAAAAATTCTTTTTGTTGTTTCCAATGCCTGCGTAAGACTTTTCAATGAATTTTGGTAATCTTTCAAATTCTTATATATAGCGCCAATATTATTAAGCGATAATGCATAGCTGGGATGCTCTTCACCAAAAAGCTTTCTTCTTATTTCCAATGCTTGCGCTTGATATTTCAAAGCATTCTGATAGTCTTTCATGCTAACATACGTATTGCTTATATTATTCAACGACAAAGCATAGTCGGAATGCACCTCGCCATAAATCTTTTTCTTTGCTTCCAATGCCTGCATAAGATATTTCAGAGAATTCTGGTAATCGCCCAAGCCATCATATATCAATCCTACATTATTAAGCGATGCAACATAGTCGGGATGCTCCTCACCAAGTGTCTTTTTCCTGATTTCCATTGCCTGAGAATAGTATTTCAAGGCATTCCGATAGTCATCCATATCCATATAAACAGTACCGATGTTATTGAGCGCAGATGCATATTCGGGATGATTCTCGCCATAAAACCTTTTACGGAAATCCAATACTTGCGTATAATATTTCAAGGCAGTCTGGTAGTCGCACAGTCCATTATATACCATTGCAATATTATTAAGTGAAGACATGTATTCTGGATGATTCTCGCCGTAATACTTTTTCCGAATTTCCATCGATTGCGTATAATACTTCAAAGCATTCTTGTAGTTCCCCATTTCTTTATACGCAATACCGATATTGTTAAGCGGCGCAGCACAATTTATATGTTCGTCTCCATAAATCTTTTTGTTTATTTCCAGTGCCTGTGTAAAATATTTTAGTGCGGTTATGTAGTCGCATTTATGGTTATAAACCAAACCGAGATTATTAAGTTCTTTTGCATAGTAAGGATGCTCCTTCCCGTACGTTTTCCCTATTATCTCCAATGTACGGCTATGATACTTATAGGCATTATTATAATCTTCCATATCAAGGTATAGATTACCCATACGGCTCAGTGCTCTTGCATAATCGGGACTGTTTTCGCCCCAAAACTTTTTTCTGATTTCCGTTGCTTGGGTGTAATATTTCAAGGCCTCCTGATAGTTTGCCATTTCGCGATACACAGAACCGATACCGGCAAGCGATATGGCATAATCGGGATGGTCATCGCCTAGCAAACGTTTACGAATGTCGGCGGACTGCACATAAAATTTCATTGCATTCTGGTAGTCTGCCATTTCGGAATAATTGTCGCCAAGATTTTTTAGGGTTTTCGCATATTGAGGATGATCCTCCCCATATATCTTTTTACTCATTTCCGATGCTTGTATAAGATATTTCTTAGCTGCCTGGTAATCGCCCATATACATATAAGCAACTCCGATATTATTCAGTGAATTTTCATAGTCGATAGTATTTTCGCTGCCCATTTTCTTTCTTATTTCCAACGACTGCTGGTAATATTTTAATGCATTTGCGTTATCCTCTTTCAAAATCATTATATTACCCATATTGTTAAGCGAACTTGCATATTCGAGCGAATTTTCGCCTTTATTTTTCCTATTATAGTCCAGCACCCGCTGATAATATTTCATTCCCTCCTTATAATCTTCAAGTTTTTCATAAACCGCACCGATGTTTTGTAGTGATTCAATGTAGTCGGGAGTATTCTCGCCGGGAGTATCTTTCCTTATTTCCAATGCCTGCTGGTGATATTTCAAAGAGGTCAAGTAGTCGCCAATATAAAAATATCCAACGCCAATAGCACTAAGTGCTTTTGCATAATCGACAGGATTATCTTCGGCACCTTCCGTCGTTTTTAGAAAATATTTCAAGGTGTTATAGTAGTCGCCATTGTCGTAATACAGCATTCCGATCTTGTAGACTGTCTTTGAATATTCAAAACTCATATCACCAGTTTTCCTTTGTATTTCTTCAAGTTGAGTCAAATATTTCATTGCGTTTGCATTGTCCTTCGTTGCATAATATGCGTTGGCAACCATGATAAGAGCCGATATGTAGCTACTATTCTCTTCGCCGTATAAGGTTTTCTTCATTTCCATTTCAGGAACACTGTATTTCAATGAGTTCTGGTAATCCTCTAAATAATAATACGAATATGCAACCATGGTAAGGTAATCAACATATTTGGCAGATGTCTTGTCGTACGTGTTCTCTATTGGGAGAGCATATTTCAATGTGTTTGGATAGTCTTCAATTTTATAATACATTATACATATATTGAAAACAGTCTTTATATATTCCGGATCATTCTCTCCAAGGATGCTTTTTTGTACTTCTCCTAGTTTTATGGTATATTTCAATGCGTCTTGATAGTCTTTTATGGTATAGTATGCAGATGCTATGTTTGCCAAGGCAGTTGCGTAGTCTGCATGATTTTTACCAACTGTTTTCTCCTTGATTTCCAATATTTCCAGATAATATTTGATAGTACTTTGATAATCTTGCATTCCCTTATAAATGGAGATAATATTATTCAGAGTCTTAATGTAGTCGGCGTGCTCAATGCCAATGATTTTTTTTCGGGCATCCAATGCTTGAATTAAATATTTCAAAGCGTTCTGATGGTCGCCTACGTTTTCATAACCTAGTCCAACCATACTGAGCAGTGCAGCATATTTACTATTGTCCGTTCCATTGAGACTTCCATATACATCCTTTGCAATGATTAAACAATTCAGTGATTTCTGATGCTCTCCATTTTTTGAATACGCATACGCCAAATTGTAAATTGCCATGGCATAATAACTGTTATTACCATTATCAACTTTTTTGGCGAGTTCGGCTGCTTCGCTATACGAGGCGATCGCTTCTTTGTACTTTTGGGCACTATAATAACTGTCGCCCACTTTTTTTATGGAATCTACCTTGTTGTATATGGCAGTAGCATCTGTTTGCGAAAACAATAGGTTGCAAAGGAATGCAATAAGTGTTATCAGCAGTAATTTCTTCATAATATTTTTTGTTTCTGAGATTCTATGTTTATAAGTTTCAGGTTGTTTAAAATTGTTTATCGTTGTTTGAAATTGTTGAGACGCAAGGTCTTGCGTCTGAACATTTGATGCTCACAATGCATTGTGAGCTACAGATTGTTCTTTATATATTCCAAAATCGTAAATCGTCATTCGTAACTCGTAAATCAATTTTCGTTTCCGTCCAGCATTATAAACGCTGCCCAATATCTTGGATTCTCGAATCCTGCGGTAGTCTTTACCTTGTTCTGTGCAGCAAGGAAGGCGTCTCGTTTCGACATTCCTTTGGTGAGGTTAGCGTAAAATTCGGTCATCATAAGTAAGGTTGCATTGTCATCCACAGGCCATAAACTCATGATTATGGTACGTGCACCCGCTTTCTTGAAACCTCGTTGCAATCCAAATACGCCTTCGCCAGTAATTTCGCCGAGTGCAGTCTGACAAGCAGAAAGTACCACCAAGTCAGTTTTACGCAAGTCCATGAAACTTATTTCCTTGGCAGTAAGAATGCCATCCTCAACTCCTTCGGGGAGTGGTCGGTTCTGCCAAGCATAGTTTGCTCCCGACAACAACAGACCCGACTGCACAAGCGACTGGTCACCAGATATTTTTTCATCAGTCGGCAAGAAGAAACCGTGGGTTGCAATGTGCAATACGGAAATGTCGCTACCCGACAAATGCTTGAAAGATTCCTCGTTTGCTTGCGAACCTTCGTAGAGCGTTGAAGTCATTTTTTTCTTTTTCTTCAAGGTGCCGATAATGTTCTCCACCTCGGTTTTGGTACCAGGCAAATACGAGAGAGCACCGCGGTCTTCGTTGCGGTTAAAATCGGCAAACGACGTGTAGGATGTCGCGCTACGTGTTGAGTATCTGTTGCTTTCCTGTTTCATGGTCGTTGTATCACTGTCGTAATATATGCCACCATAAAGCACTGAATTTTTCATAGGTCTTGGCATGTAGTCCATTGCAAGGAAACGTGTGGAAGATACTCGATAGATTTCATATTTGTCAGAAATTGTTTTTTCATGGTCTATTGGAGCATATTCAACGGCAATCTGGTGCAACATACCCGACGGCGCAAAGTAGATGCGCGGATTTTCGGGGAAATATTTCTCCAAAGGTTTCCAAAGCAGAGTATATAGTCCTGTGGATTCGTAGATTCCCTGGCGTTTGCAGCGACAGTGGTTGCTCCACGGTTTTCATCGTCGGTAGATGTCTCAGTTTTTGCCGGTGATATACCACGCTGTAACTTTTGCATTTCGTAATTATTGAAAAGTGGCACACAAACTGGAGCTTCCATACCTTTTGTAAGCACAAGTGCGACAAATTTTGTCGTATCATTCTCGGTAAAGTTGGAAAATTCTATAGCAACATCGTTGGGTTTTAATGAATTTTGAACTTCTTTCCAATCTATTTTTATGAAATGCGTTATATCGCCAAACTCCTTGCTCTTTTCCATTATGCGGCGTTCCATTTTTTGTATTTCATTTTCTAACGAATCGCAATTGTAAACACGCTCTTCAATAGGCCTTTCAAGTTCCTTATTCAACTGCAAGTGCATGGTTTTCATTGTTTCGTATTCTGATATCAATACAGAATCGCCACTTTCCATTATAGTATTTGTTAGGCTTATTTCGGATGCCAATAGCAAACCTTTGGTAATGAGTTCTGTGTCGTATGATGTTTTTGTGGCAATGGTATCATTGGGAGAGTGGTACATATATTTTATGTTATAAGAGAAATATTCGTTGTTTGAATCCCAGTATGCTTCCCGCTCGTGAGCGGTCATATACGAAAAGTTTTTTGCTAAGTTGTTCCTATTGATGTCTGTTGATTTTTTATTTGTTTTTATAGCATTAGTTATATTACCCATTTTAAAATATGTAATACCAACATTATGTAGCACAAATGAATAATCAGGATGTTCCTCGCCGAGAACTTTTTTCTGGATTTCAATAGCTTGCATACTGTATTTCAAGGCATTCTGGAAATCCCCCATTCCATAATATGTACTGCTTGCATTATATAACGACGTTGCATACAATGGATGATTCTCACCGAGAACTTTCTTTCTAATTTCTATTGCTTGAAGATGATATTTCAAAGAAGTCTGGTAGTCTGTCAAACTATTGTAAACACGACCAATATTGTTAAGTGCTGCTGCATAGTCGGGATGTTCTTTCCCGAGTACTTTTTCCCATATATTCAATGCCTGTAAATCATATTTCAATGCGTTATGATTGTCGCCCATGCTGGTATATATAGAGCCTATATTATTAAGCGCTGCTGCATAGTCTGGATGTTCTTCACCGAGAACTTTTTTCTGTATTTCTAATGCTTGCATGTCATATTTCAAGGCATTCTGGTAATCTCCCATATTGCTATAGGTAACACCAATATTTATTAGTGAATTTGCATATTTGGGATGTTCTTCACCGAGAACTTTTTTCCTAATGTCTAATGCTTTCAAATAATATTTCAAAGCGTTCTGATAGTCGCCAAACTCATCATAAACAATGCCTATATTGTTAAGCGATGTCGTATAGTCGGGATGTTCCTCGCCAAGAGTTTTTCTCCTTATTTCCAGTGCTTGCAAATAGTATTTTAATGCGTTCTGGTAATCTCCCATATTGTAATACGCAGAACCGACATTATTAAGCGATGTCGCATAATCGGGATGTTCCTCGCCAAGAGTCTTCTTCTTTATTTCCATAGCACGAAGGAGATATGTCAATGCGTTTTGATAATCGCCCATTGCTTTATATACATTACCCACATTGTTAAGTGATTTTGTGTAATTTTTATGACCCTCTCCGTATGTTTCCAATGCTTGAATATGGTATTTTAAGGAATTGTTGAAGTCAGCAATTTCGTAATAAATATTTCCTATCTCAGTTAAGGTATTTGCATACTGTATATTTTTCTCTCCGTAGCATTTCCTTAAAGCATCAAGTGCCAACAATTGATATTTTAAAGCATTTTGATTGTCACCGGCATCAAAATATGCATAGCCAACGCAGTTTAATGATTTTGCATATTGCGGATGATTCTCGCCCACGACATTTTTCCTTATTTCCAATGTTTGCAAATGATATTTCAAAGAATTTTGGTAGTTTCCCATATCGGAATATAACCATGCTAAATTGTATAATGCAGTAGCATAATAATTATTGTTTCCTTTTTCAATATCTTTAGTCATTTCAGCCACTCGGTTGTATAAATCAAGCGCTTCATTGTATTTTTTTGCGTCATAAAAGCTGTCTGCAAGTTTTATTAGCGAATCCGCCTTTGGGAATATAGCCGTTGTGTCGGTTTGTGAGAATGCTCCTACCGCAAATGGGACAAAAGCGAGCATAACAAATAGTTTTCTCATTACCAAATCACTTGTACGTGTCGTGCGCAACCGTTTCTGCCCGTAGTGCCTTACGAACAATTAACAAACTAAGAGAAGCGTGGCTCTGATATACAAAAAGTATAACGCTTCATATTATATCAACCTATCTGCAAATATAAGCAAACAGCACTAGTCTACAAAATTTATTTTATCGATTACTGACATACAAAAAAAAAGCGGACTTGCTTTTGCAAATCCGCCTTGTCGGGGTGAGAAGACTCGAACTTCCGGCCTCTACGTCCCGAACGTAGCGCGCTACCAACTGCGCCACACCCCGTTCCTGAAAGGCGGTGCAAAAATAAGATTTATTTTTTATATGGCATTACTTTTTTGATTTTTATTTTCGCCGAATCTAGTCCCTACGCATTCAGCAAGACCTTTGCATTCTCCAACGCTTCCTGAGTGAGTTTTTCTCCGCTCATCATAGAGGCGATTTCGGTTACACGCTCATCGTTGTTAAGTTTCATAATGCTTGATACGGTACGCTTGTCGTCGGTGGTCTTGTAAACCTTGAAATGCTCGTCACCCATTGCAGCCACTTGCGGAAGATGCGTAATGGCAAGAACCTGCACATTCTGAGCAATTCGCTGCATTATTTTACCCATTTTTGCTGCAATTTCACCAGAAACTCCAGTATCTATCTCATCGAAAAGTATGGTAGGAATATTCATCGAATCTGCCATAAGCGACTTCAACGCTAGCATCAAGCGCGAAAGTTCACCTCCAGATGCGACTTTTTCAATGGGCTGTACCGGCACCGACTTGTTGGCACTGAAAAGGAAAGATATGTTGTCGATGCCATTGGGCGAAAGTTCTATAATCTCGTTGGCAATTTCAAACTCTGCATGTGGCATTCCCAAGTCAACAAGCATGGATTTGATGTATTTCTGCGTTTTGGCAAACGACGCACTGCGCTTTGCACTAAGTTTTTTTGCTATTTCACCGACTTCTTTTTCCTTGGCGGAAAATTTCTTTTCAAGGTCGGCAATTTCATCTTCGAGATTGCCACTATTGTCAACAAAACCTTTGTATTCCTGATATTTTTGCTTCAATTCGGCAATGTTCGCCACACGATGCTTGGTCATAAGTCCCATGAGCAAATCGATGCGGTCGTTGGTGAGTTGCAGTTGCTGGGGATTTACCTCTATCTGCGACAAGAGTTTGCTAATGGTATCGTTAATGTCCGACAATTCTATGAGTGCCGACCCCACCCTATTTTCGAGTTCCTCGGCAGGTTTGAAGTTCTTCGCAATTTTTGTCAGGTTGCCACGCATCTGCTTCAATAGAGCGTTTGCAGAATATTCACCCGCATCGAACAGGTTTGAAGTATCGTACAATGCCGACTTTATCTCCTCTGCATTCTCAAGCATCGAAGCACGGGTTTCAAGTTCCTCCATTTCATCGTCGCCAACCAATTTCGCATTTTCAATTTCTTGTGCTTGAAAACGATAGTAGTCAATATCGCGCAATGCCTTTGCCAACTCGTCCTTTTTCTTTTTCAGAAGATTTTCGAGCAATTGACATTCGGCATATTGTTGCTTGTATTCCTCGAAAAGTGGCAAGGTTAATGCTGCCGAATCTACTATGCGCAAGCGGTAAGGCAATGTTGTAAGCGACAGGTTCTCGTGCTGGGAATGCAAGTCCAGAAAATTGTCAGTAAGAGTTTTAAGTACGGTAAGTGTCACAGGCATGTCGTTTACGAATGCCCTTGACTTACCTTCTGGCATAATCTCGCGCCTAACAATGGTCACATCGGAATAATCGACTTCGTTTTCGGCAAACAAATCTTTCAAACCGAGCTTTTTAATATCAAAAGTTGCCTCAATGACACATTTCTTGTCTTTCGAAAAAAGCACATCGGTATCGGCGCGTTTGCCCAGAAGCAGCGAAATTGCTCCTATAATCATAGATTTTCCCGAACCAGTTTCGCCAGTAATAACGGAAAAACCCGAATTGAAGTCAATATCGAGTTTTTCAATTATGATGTAGTTTCTAATCGAAAGATTGTTAATCATTATTCCGAGCGAGTTATCTTGTCGTACTTGCTTGAATTGGCAGCGTCTATTTCCTTCATCAGGTTGGCAACACGTGCCTTCTCATCGGAGAATCCATCAGAGAATATATTTATGATTTCGTCGCTCTTGACGGTGCTTACAATAGACATCAAAAACGAACCCGGACGACGACGATGCATCGACCTTAAACTTTCGAGAGATTCCTCCACCGATGTACGGGCATCACTTGGTTTGTCGGCCAGTCTGTCAAGCCCTTGTCGATGATATGTGTACATAAAGTCGCGGAAACCTGAATATTGGTCGTTCAACAGATTTTCGGTGAGCCAATAGCGGTTCTTGGTGCTTTCGTATTGCTTCCAACCTGGTTCCTGCGCACTTTGGGCATTCTGCACAATTTTTTCAGCAAGCTGATAGTATGTAGTTCCCGCCTGCGAACCGAAACTGTCGTAGTCGAGACCAAGCATAATGTAGCAGTAGTAAGCGATTACAGACGACAAATTGCTAGTAAACACATTGGGATTAAACTCAATAGGTTCCATTTCGACATACTTGAACTGGAACTTGTCGTCGAGGTAATTAAAAAGAGGCGACATGTACGAAGTACCATATACTGGTCGCGACGATGTAACCTGAATCTTTCCCGAATACTCGTCGGAAGCGACTTCCTTTTCCACAGTTATCGAAATGTTGCACTCAATGCGTTCGTTTTTCGAGAACACATTGTTAGTCCACTTCGTATTGTTGATGAACTCGTACAAGTCCTTGCGCATGCTCTGGAAAATCTTCTCGTAGTTAGTTCCCTGAAGCTGTGAATGCGAAATCTGAATCTGGCATTCAAATTCCTGAGCCATAGCGACACACACAATGAACATTGCAACGACAACTGAAAGAATCTTTTTCATAATCATGGTTTTAAAAGGTTTTCTAATTCATCGACAATGTCCTTTGCAACCATAACCTTTGACTTCAAATCGAAGTTTTTCACTTCTTTGCTTCGGTTGATGATTGTAATCTTGTTGGTATCATGATTGAATCCTGCCCCTTTGTCGTTCATTGAGTTAAGCACAATGAAATCGAAGTTCTTGCGCTCAAGCTTACCCATTGCGTTTTTAAGTTCGTTCTCCTTTTCGAGTGCAAACCCCACAAGCACGCGGTTTTCCTTTATTTTACCGAGACTTGCAGCAATATCTTCTGTAGGTTTGAGCGTGATTTCAAGGTTATTGTCCTTGCGCTTGATTTTTGTGTCCGACACATTTTGTGGAGCAAAGTCAGCCACAGCCGCCGACAACACCGCTGCGTTGCAACGGGGATATTCCTTGTTGCAAACTTCGAACATTTCGTGCGCCGATTCCACCTTTATCAACCTTATTGAAGGATTCTTCACCGTCAACGATACAGGGCCCGACACCAAAATTACCTCTGCCCCACGGTTTGCACACTCTTCGGCAATGGCATACCCCATCTTTCCTGAAGAATAGTTGCCTATGAAGCGCACAGCATCAATTTTTTCGTATGTAGGTCCCGCTGTTACCATGATTTTTTTGCCCGCAAGCGAATTTTGCCCGTTGAAAAAACAATCAAGACTCTCGACTATTTTTTCGGGAGCAGCCAATCGACCCTTGCCTACAAGTCCGCTTGCCAATTCTCCATCTTCGGCATCAATGAAATGAACTCCGATATTTTTCAGAGTTTCAATATTCCGCTGCGTGGCGGGATGAGCATACATGTCAAGGTCCATTGCCGGAGCAACAAACACTGGGCATTTTGCCGAAAGATAGGAGGTGAGCAAAAGATTATCCGCTATTCCGTTTGCCATCTTGCCGATAGTGTTGGCAGTTGCAGGAGCAATCAGGTAGGCATCGGCCCACATTCCGAGACTTACATGCGAATTCCATTCACCATTTTCGGGATTGAAGAAATCAACATATATCGGATTCTTGGCAAGTGTAGCAAGTGTAAGCGGAGTTATGAACTGCTTTGCCAGCGGAGTCATCACAATCTTGACTTCGGCGCCTTGCGTAACAAGCATACGGACAATATTCGCTGCCTTATATGCAGCGATACTTCCGGTAACACCTAGCAATATGTGCTTTCCTCCAAGCATGTTACACTATTCCTGTGTTTCGGGCTGTGGTGCTTCAGCAACAGGTGCTGTTTCTTCCTCAGCGTCAACCTTCTTGATGTTAATGTCCTGGTTGGTGTAGTAAACGTTGTCGTCCATGAATTCCTCGATAGCGATGTTTGTAGGTTTCGGCAACTTTTCGTAATACTTTGACACTTCAATCTGCTCACGGTTCTCGTGTATTTCCTCCAGATTGTCATTGAAGCTCGAAAATTCTTCGAGTTTCTTGTACAATTCCCTTCTGATGTCGGAATTAACCTGGTCGGCCATCTTCGAGCAGATGACA
The DNA here is from genome assembly GCA_017651185.1 of Bacteroidales bacterium. Classification (GTDB taxonomy): domain Bacteria; phylum Bacteroidota; class Bacteroidia; order Bacteroidales; family ML635J-15; genus Bact-19. The sequence goes on from JAGCDJ010000050.1 coordinate 14,680, forward strand.
ACAGATTCATAAACATTGCCAGTCTTTTCTGCCATTTCGACCACGTCGCGTGTAATGCAGTTTGTTGGTGCTTTAGTCTTTTTGTAATCCATTTTTACTTTCTATATAATTTTGTGAATTTGTAAAATATTTTTCTGCCTCTTTGATTTTCTTCGAGTTGGGGAACTTATCCACAAATGCGTAGTACGCCTGTACTGTATTTTTGTGACGTTCCAATTTCTTGCTCTCCACACTTTTCGTTGCTAGCGAGTACGATGCCTTGATCATGGTGAACATAATGTCTTCGCGATAGGTTGTAGCCGGATAATCGTACAATACATTTCGAAACGCAACTATTGCTGCCTTGTAGTCGCTAATCTTGTAGTAAAGCATAGCATTGTTGTACGCCTTTGTCTCAAGTTTGAAGTTCAAATCCTTTATATGCTCGTCAACCTTTTCGCCGAACTTCGACTCAGGATACTTCTCCTTGAACGCCTCCAGTTCCCTGAGAGCCAACTCGGTATATGTCTGTTCGAGCGATACGCTTGGAGAAACCAAGTAGTAGCAGTATGCTGCCATATATTCCGCTTCCTCCGTGCGCTCAGTATTGGAATACATCCTTGCATATTCCTTGAACAGATAACCTGCCAAAGAATATTCCTTCTGCTTGTAATTGCAATACGCATTATAGAAGCAAAGCGTCTCGTACTTGTCGGTACCCTTGTATACCGCCTTGATGTCCTCGATAAGACCGAGTGCCTTATAGTAGTCCTCGGCTTCGTAGTATTCGAACACCTTGCGATATTTCAAGTCGCTGTCACCGCTTTTCAGAATCTTGGAATACTCACCGCAAGACACTGACAATAAAGCGATTGCACCGACAATTAGGCAATATACACTTTTCCAATTAAACATCTTGCAAAGATATACAAAATACTTATTCGACATATTTAATTTTTTCATAAAAAATCCGCTTCAATAACGGAGCGCAATGCGGTTTATTGTCTGCTTATCCAAGCAATTATAACATCTGGTTCCTTATCGACACAATATCACATGCTACAAGAGCTGCAGTTTCTGTACGCAAACGACTATTCCCCAAGGTCACTGGAACATAATTCTGCAAGGCAAGTTCAATTTCGTCGTGCGAAAAGTCGCCTTCGGGACCAATAAGTATAGTAACAGATGTTTTCGGTTTCACCACATCGGCAAGGTAAATGCGTTTGCCATCATCCTCGCAATGTGCCACAAACTTCTGCTCCGAAAAATCATTCTTCACAAAATCCGAAAACTTCACGGCTTCGTTAACTATCGGATGATATGCCTTGTACGACTGCTTCATGGCTGCCTCCACTATACGGTTCAAGCGGTCGGTCTTAACGATCTTGCGTTCAGAATTGTGGCAAATGATTGGCGTGATTTCCGAAATGCCTATCTCAGTTGCTTTTTCAAGAAACCATTCCATGCGGTCCATGTTTTTTGTCGGAGCAATGGCTATATGAAGTCTATACGGCAACTTATTGTACCCGGCAATAGTTTCTACAACACGCACTGCAGTATGTTTATTATCAATGGTTTCTATCTCAGAACGATGCAAATTTCCATTTCCATCGGCTATGAAAATTTCATCGCCAACCTTTAACCGGAGAACACGTGCACAATGGTTCGACTCCTCCTCGCTGAGGATATGACGGTCGCCCGAAATAGTATTGTCGTAAAAGAATCTCATTAATATATCTCTCCATCCGAAATTGTGAACATACGGTCGGTCAGGCGGGCATGTTCCTCGTTGTGCGTTACTATCACAAATGTCTGCTTGAAATTTTCGCGCAGGTCGAAGATGATTTTATAGAGGTCGCGGGCATTTTGCGAATCAAGGTTTCCCGATGGTTCATCGGCAAGCACTACCGACGGATTGTTTATCAAGGCACGAGCAATGGCAACACGCTGCTTTTCTCCACCCGACAGTTCAGATGGCTTGTGATCGCTTCGTTCCCGAACATTAAGTGCCTCAAGCAGTTCCAAAGCACGAATACGTGTTTCCTTCTTGCCCTTGCCACCAATGAAAGCCGGTATGCATACATTTTCAAGCGCTGTAAATTCGGGAAGTAGCTGATGAAACTGAAATACAAAGCCAATATGCGAATTGCGGAATGCCGAAAGTTTCTTTTCGCCAAGCGAAAAAGTGTCTATGCCATCGATTATAACCTTTCCTGAGTCGGGCCTGAGCAATGTCCCAACAATCTGAAGCAGAGTAGTCTTCCCCGCTCCGCTAGCACCAAGTATCGACACTATTTCCGATTTTTCAATATGCAAGTCGATACCCTTCAACACCTGAAGACTACCATACGACTTGGTTATTTTTTGTACATCAATCATCAATGCAAAAATTTGCCGTAAAAATACAAAATAAAGCATTACGAATGAAGCCATCAATATTTTTATTAATTTAGCACCCCAAATAAATACAAGAAAAGCGTATGTTAAGCGAAAACGAAATAAAGCGACAAAAGAGTTTACTCGAAAGCGAAGGCAATTTTGTGGACATTGCAGCACCAGCGACACCAGAAAATGGCATAACAGTCATTGATAACCAGCAACATTACATTGACATTTACGACAATCGAAGCAAAAATTACAGCATCGAAAAGTTCGTGCCAGCATCAGGTGCAGCAACCAGAATGTTCAAGCGACTAATCGCATTCAACAACGAGCCGAACCTGAAAAATCTCCACGACGGAGGCGATTACTCGGTAAAGGCAACAATAGATTCGTTATCAAAGTTCGCATTTTTCGACACGCTGAAAGACAGCATTAAGGATGCCGAAAATCTTGAGGAAGTTTCCGACCATATACTTCACGAACCTCTGAATTATTCAGGTCTGCCCAAAGGTCTTGTCGAATTTCACAAATATGCAGGTTTTTCGCGTACCGCATTCGAGGAACAGATTTTCGAAGGCGTGGCAATGAACAATTCGGACGATCCTGCAAAACTCGAATTTACAGTTTCGGAAGAACATTACGAAATGTTTAAAAACTTGTTAGACAAGATTTTGCAGAAGAACAAACTGAATGTAGATGTAAAATTCTCGTTTCAGGAAAAATCCACCAACACTGTGGCGATTTACAACGATGGTAGCCTTGTAAAAACAGATTCAGGCGAACTTTTCACCCGTCCGGGCGGACACGGTTCCCTGCTTCAGAACCTCAATGCAATTGATGCCGACATAATTTTCATTAAAAACATCGATAACATTGTACATCAGGACTATATGCCCGAAACTCTGCCTTACAAGAAACTTCTCGGCGGTGTGCTGATAGAAACCGCAGAAAACATTAAGTCGTATATGCAGGGACTTGAAAGCGACAAGTCGGCAGACAACTGCAACCGTATAGCCGACCTGCTTGAAAAGACATTCTGCACCACCATCGAGCGCGATGGAAATCTTTACGATACACTTGTCAAATTCATGAACCGCCCAATTCGCGTATGCGGAATGGTAAAGAACACTGGGGAACCTGGCGGTGGTCCATTCCTTGTAAGAAAAGACGGAAAAGTTTCGTTGCAGATAGTCGAAAAAGCACAGATTAACCTTGCCGATGAACAGCAAAAGGATTATTTCAACAAATCGACACACTTCAATCCTGTTGACCTCGTATGCTACACAAAGGATTACACAAGCAAGAAATTCGACTTGAACAAATTCGTTGACACATCAACATGCTTCATATCGGAAAAGACATACAACAGCAAACCAATCAAGGTTTTGGAACACCCGGGACTATGGAACGGTTCTATGGCCGACTGGCTTACGATTTTCGTAGAAGTACCGCTGATAACTTTCAATCCTGTAAAGGAACTCAACGACTTGCTGCGCAAGGAACACCAAGCTAAAAATTAACAAATTGATTATAAGTAAAAACAAAGGAATATGTTTTCAGGAATAGTAGAAGAAACCGCAAAACTAGTCAAAATTGAAAAGGAACAGAGCAACATTCATTTTTATTTCACCTGCTCGTTTGGCGACCAGCTTCGCATCGACCAAAGCGTTGCACACAATGGCGTATGCCTCACAGTTGTAGAAATAGACAAACCAACAAAGACCTACAAGGTTACGGCAATGAAGGAAACCCTCGACAAGTCGAACCTCGGTCTGCTTAACATTGGCGACGAAGTGAACATTGAGCGCAGCATGAGCATGGACAAACTCCTTGACGGACATTTAGTTCAGGGACATGTGGACCAGACAGCCAAGTGCATCGACGTTACCGAAAACGGCGGTAGTTGGTACTACACTTTCGAATACGACAAGTCGAAAGGCAACATAACCGTCGAAAAAGGTTCTGTTTCGGTAAATGGCGTAAGTCTAACCGTTGTTAACTCAAAGGCAAACACATTTTCCGTATCGATAATTCCGTACACATATCAGGTGACCAACTTCCACTGCTTCAAGGTGGGCACTATCGTTAACCTTGAATTCGACATCATCGGCAAGTACATACAGAAGATTATGGCTGGCTACCTCGAAGGACTTGGCAAATAAAGAGTGCAACTTATATCCAAATACCTGAACAACGTAAGAGCACTGCAATTCCTGCAGTTGTTCCGTTTTGTTGCGTTGCTTCTAATCGGCATTATCCTGTCGAAAACTAGCATCGGCATCAGCCAGATAGGTACATACGAGACGTTTCTGCTGATTTCTGGCGCATCTTGCTTCTTCTGGACAGGCGGAATGTTGCAGACTATGCTTTCACTGAAACGTGAGAATAAAGAAGACAAAACAGAATCATACTTCAATATATTTCTGATATTCACAACATTGTCTTTAATTACAGCACTTGCTGTTTTTCTGCTACAGTCACAAATTGCAACATTGGTAGGATTCAGTGGAAACCGCATTCCTTATTTGAAAATCCTCTTGGCATATATAGTGCTATCAAGTCCAGCAAACCTTGTCGAGTATATCTACCTTATCGAAAACAAGCCAAAGCATATTGCAGCATACGGGGCAATAGTGTTTACATTGCAAATTTTTGCCGTCACCATTCCTGTAATACTCACCAACGACCTTGGTTACGGACTGTACGGACTTCTACTGGCGACGACAGTAAAGTTTGCATGGCTGGCAATAATAATCCTGAAGTACTCGCAAATAAAACTATCCGGCAAATACATGGGACTATTCCTAAAACTTTCCGCACCATTTATATTAAGTGTACTGATTGTAAAAGGAATACAATACATTGACAGTTTTCTTGTCGCGTACAAGTTCGATGAAGGTACTTACGCACAATTCCGCTACGGAGCAAAAGAATTTCCGCTGATACTATTGCCCGTAACAGCCCTGTCGGAAGCAATTTCTTCGCGCATAGCCAACAACGAAAATACAACCGATGCTCTCGAAAGCATCAAGCGGGAAAATAAACGCATAATGCACCTTTGTATTCCTCTTGCTATGATAGCAATAATCACAAGCAAATATCTCTACCCGCTTGTTTTCAACGAAGACTTTTACGAAAGTGCATTAATATTTAACATCTACTGCTTCGCCGCAATGTTCAGGTTCATACTTCCCGAAAGCATTCTTGTCGGCAGAAGACAAAGCAGGCCTATTCTGGCTGCTGCCTCCATAAACATCTTGGTAAACATTGTACTTGGATTTGTCCTAATGAATTTCATTGGACCTGTAGGAGTTGCAGTTGCCTTCGTTGTAGGAAACATTATCGAAAAGGTTGTGCTTGTATCGGTTGTGAAATCGCTATACGGCATCGGGCTAAAGCAATACCTTGACACAAGGATATTTCTGTACTATGCATTACTGATGACAGTGTGCATGGTGGCAAGCATGATATAATGTAGTGGCGCAATGCATTGCGCCGCTACCATATTGCAAATAAAAAAATCGTAAATCGTAAATCAATAATCGTCAATAATATTGTATCTTTGCACACAAATTTTGCGGAAGATGGCAGTCGAACTAAAAAAAGAATTCTTAGAAGAACTTACCGAAGTCGTAAAGAACCGAGACTCGGTAAAGGCCACAGAGATGATTCAGGAAATGCATCCTGCCGACATCGCCGAATACTTCGAGGAAATAAACCTTGACGACTGCACATTCATCTTCATGCTACTCGATGCCGAGACCAAGGCCGATGTACTTGTTGAACTCGAGGACGATGAGCGTGAAAAACTTCTGGAAACAATACCAAGCGATGTCATTGGTGAACAACTCATCGACAAGATGGAATCCGATGATGCTGCCGATATTCTTGGCGACTTGGACGATGATGTTCAGGAAGAAATTCTTTCGCACGTCAAGGATGTTGACCAAGCAGGCGATATCGTTGACTTGTTGAGTTACGACGAGGACACCGCCGGTGGTATCATGGCGAAGGAACTCGTTGCCATAAACGAAAACCTGACCGTGAAGCAGGCACTCGGCGAAATGCGTGACCAAGCAGAACTGATAGATGAAATCTACTACCTATATGTTGTTGACGACAACAATATTTTCAAAGGTACTGTATCTCTCAAATCACTGCTGTTCAGTTCCACAAACCAGAAAATTGTCAACATACTCGAAGAGGACACCGTTTCGGTGAAAACCGACGACAAAGCCGAGGAAGTCGCAAAAATCATGGAAAAATACGACTTGGTGGCAATTCCAGTTGTCGACAGCATCGGCAGGTTGATGGGGCGAATCACCATCGATGATGTTGTTGATGTCATCCGTGAAAATGCCGAAGAGGACTACCAATTGAGCGCTGGTATTACCAAAGATGTCAACTTTTCGGACAGTGTGCTGAAGCAGACCAAATCGCGTATTCCTTGGTTGCTGATTGGTATGCTCGGTGGTGTTTTGTCATCACAAATAATCGGAGTATTCGACGAGGAAATGGCTTCTTACACATCTTTGGCAATGTTCCTTCCGCTAATCGCCGCAATGGGCGGAAACGCTGGTGTACAATCATCCGCTATCGTGGTTCAAGGTCTTGCCAGCGGCGACCTCGACATACATTCAACAGGCAAAAAGTTGTTCAAGGAATTCCGCATAGGCGCATGCAACGGATTAATATGCGGTGCTTTGATTTTCGCCTACAACTTCTTCTTTTCCGACAGTTTTGCACTGACATTGTCGGTAAGCGTTGCTTTGCTTTCAGTAATTGTGTTTGCAACCGTTCTTGGCACACTTATCCCTTTGTTACTCAAGAAGATGAAAGTTGACCCCGCCATCGCAACAGGTCCATTTATCACGACATTCAACGATATTATGGGTCTTATTATCTATTTGCTCATAGCAAAACAGATGTTCGCAATATTTTAGGCTTCGCCGTTTAAAAGTTTCTAATTTCTATGGGCTTTCGCCCGTTTCTAAGTTTCAAGTTTCTTGATTGACTGTCTTGCTATCTTGCGGTCAATCGGTCCACAAAGCAGGGCATTTGCTCTTCTGCCAGACTTTCCGACAGGTCTTCTGCATGGCCGCTAGACTTTTAGACATTCTTCACTCAAACATTTTCAGCATACCGATTGCATCAGCATTTCCCTGTGCTGCCGATTTATGCCAAAGTTCCATCGCCATTTCAAAATTACGCTCTACACCATGCCCGTTGTAATAGCATATTCCCAAATCATATTGCGCCGACATATTTCCCTGCTCGGCAGATAATCCCCACCAACGGGTTGCTTCTTTGTAATTTTTTTCTACTCCCTCACCCTCATAATAGCAGGCACCCATCCTATTCTGCGCCTCGGCATGACCTTTTTCGGCACATTGGAGCCACATTTCTACTGCTGTGCTTACATTTCGCTCGACGCCCTGACCGTAATAATAGCAGTTAGCCAATGCATAAACCGCAGAAACATTGCCATCGTCGGCAGATTTCTTGTAAAAAACCACCGCCTTTTTGAAATTTTGTTCTGCATATAATTGTTCTGCCCTATCAAAATTTGCATCTCCAGACTGGGCAAACGATAGCAACACTACCAAAACAAAAATTGTTGTCAAAACAAGTTTTACGAAACTATTCACCTTCATATATTCCACGCAATATTTTCTGTTCGTTTTCCCAATTCAGAACCTTTGATGCCTCAATGCAATTCCGATGATATTCAACTAGTTTATCATTATTATCAAGCATATCCTTGACCAATTTTGCAAGACTTTCGGCATCATGTCCAGCAAAAATCTCGCCAACTGCATAACCTTCAACCACTGCACGCATTTCGGGAAAATCGGAGCATACAACTGGCGTTCCTGCCTGTATGTAGTCGAAAACCTTGTTCGGAAGTGCATACTTGTAGTTCAAACTTTCGCCCTGCTCCACCGAAAAACCGATTTTTGCCCTCGATGTTAGTTTGTGCAACTCATCAAAGTGAAGATTTCCAGTAAAGACAACCATATCCGTAAGATTCAATTTTGCAGACAACTTTTTCAACTCTGCATCCATATAACCTTTACCCGCGATATACAACTTATAATCGGGAAAATGCTTCATCATTTCTATCAGAAGTTCTATTCCGCGCCCCATATTCAGCGCACCCTGGTACAACAGAATGTTCTCACGATTTTCGTATGGTTGTATTTCCTTAGATATAGGCAAATTGCGTACAACCTTCATATCAAGGTCATATTTCTCATTGTAATAATTTGCTATCGAATTACATACCGTATATGTCGCAATAGGACGATGAATGTATCTCCTTTCAATCCACAACCACACTTTCTTCTTGAAACCGGAGTCTTGGAGTTCTGGTAATTCGGTAAAAAGTTCGTGTGTATCGTAATAGAGTTTTTTTCTTTTCAATTTGGAAGCCAATGCATTTCCCAACAACGTATCAAGATCGTTTGATAAAAGTACATCGCAACGATGGAATAGCATGTAAAAAAAGATTCTCAGATTGAAGCATGCATAAAACAGAAATCCTTTGTTGAACAGCAGGCGAAAACGTTTTATCTTATATCTACGAGATTCCAAATCAGCAGAAGATTTTAATCTACGGCAAAGCACAACCACATCGAAACCCATGTCGCACAATGTATTGCACACGCGGTTTACACGCTGGTCGTTGGTCATGTCGTTTATTACGGATACAAATATACGCTTCATGATTTCAGATTAAAATCACGCCAAAAATACGAATTATTTTGCAACGATATGCAAAATGCTAATTCTTCGGTTTTTCTTCCAATATGTAATACCTTGAAATCTTTGGATTTTCCAATATATCGGACGGGAAAATCACCTTTTCTTTTGCCAATGGGAATGTATGGCAACGACCTTGTGCAACATCAATACCCTGACTTTCGAACGACAACTGCACAAGTTGGGAACAGTATAGCATTGTGGTATCGGACATAAGATATTCGTTATCGAACAGGATTTTCTTTTTCCACCAACGGATAGCCTCCTGCGCCACCTTCTCAAGAACTTCCGGAGTTGTATCGTAGCGGGCAAAGCAACCAGCACAAGCACGGTCAGGAGCGAAAAATAGGTCCAAGTCATCCATCTTAAGATACTGGATACCACCAGTTTCGTTTTCCTCTCCCGGAACAGCGTGAACAATTTTCCACTTGCCCTCATATTTCACAAGCATTCCAGAGTGTGAATATATTCCGTTCTTGTCGGCAATTTCCACCACATTACTTTCTATGCTCGTTCCTCCACGAAAAGCAATATCGCCTTCCTGAAGTCTGGAATCATCTACTAATAATTCCACATGAGGATTGCATCCTATGCAGAAAATTAATAGTATCAATACGAATACAAATGGCTTCCTCATTATTCAACTAACAATATTGCTTCTATGTTCTTAAAAAATTTCTGCATCGAAATTACTTTCGATGCAGAAATTATAGTACTAAAAAGAATGTTAGTGATTATTCTTCATCAGCGAGTTCTTCGCCTTCTTCTTCACCTTCTTCTTCGTTAGCAGCTTCTTCGTCACCACCAAACAAATCATTAGGATTTTCAATTGTTTCACCGTCATAAATGAACCACTTTTCACCGATCTTCTTCAATTGTTCGGTCTTTTCATCTGATTCACCGTTTCCGTAAGTGATCTTTACCTTAACAGATGCCATTTCGCCGTTAATAGCTTCATCGCTAACAGTAAAATCCTTTATACCGCCAGTAAATGACATTGCCATTGAAAGCTTATCAGCCAAAGCTTCTACAGTTTCGTCTGCTTTCTTCTGTTCTTCAGCTGTCATTTCCTTATTATACTTATAAGTACTCTTAACTGCTGCCTTAAAATCGCCACCCTTCAAGCATTCGTAGTAAGCCTTTGCTGCATCCGTTGGAGTTGAAGCGCCATTCTTTTTGCATGATGACATGCTGATTACCATTGCAATAACTGCCAATACAATAACTAATTTCTTCATACTATTATGTTTTTAAAGTTTAATAATTTACCGCAAAGATAAAACTAACATTTTGAGAAAGCAAAAAAAATATGATTTTTTTGCAAAACTATCAGAAACAAAAATTCTCCTATCACAAGGAACCGCATAATAGATTTACAATAAAGATTTATACACAAAAAAGTCCGCCTTGTGAGCGGACTTTCTTTATCCTTAAACATTGCAAACAACCATTACTGCTGTTTTACAACTTTGTGTGTTATTGTCTTACCATCGTTAAGCATTATACGCATAACATAAACGCCATCAACATTATCTGAAATATTTGCTGTGTACAAACTGCCATTTACCGCTTCTGAGCTTATCAATTGCCCATAAACATTGTATATGGAGACAGTTTCAATTATGACTTGCGATTCAATATGAATTTCTCCTTCCGTAGGGTTTGGATAGACCGAAACATTTGCAATTTCAGCATCCGACACATCTACATTGTTGAATACATTCAATATCCTCATAACATCGGCGGCCGGATTGAAGTTTTCGTTTCCTGCCTGACTTGCTGTTATTATCGCCTGACCTACTCCTACAAATGTCAACACATTTCCGCTGATGGTGGCAATATTTTCATCACTGCTCGTGTATGAAACTGGCAAGCCCGATGATGCCACTGCGGTAAGTTCAACCGACTCTTCATTGATATTGAAGTCCAATGCCTGATTCCATTCTATGGTCTGGTCTACCCTCGTTGCTTCCGTTATGGTCAATATCCTCATAACATCGGCGGCTGGACTGAAGTTTTCGTTTCCTGCCTGACTTGCTGTTATTATCGCCTGACCTACTCCTACAAATGTCAACACATTTCC
>JAGCDJ010000051.1 GCA_017651185.1 Bacteroidales bacterium
AACACCGAGGCCACCTCCCTTGTACAGACGCAAAATATTGCGTCTCAACCAGAAGAAAACACCGAGGACACCTCCTTTGTACAGACGCAAAATATTGCGTCTCAGTCCGAAATCCAAGACACTGAGATTCCCGAATCTTCTAATCCTGAACCCGACAAGCCGGAAAGTCTTGCCGACAGAATACTACGTCAAGCAGAAGAAATGCGCAAGGCAAAAGCCGCTGCAGCAACAGCAATAGAGCAAGAACACGATCCTGTAGCCTCACAACTAGAAGAAAACGCAGAAAATAACACCATAGTACAGACGCAAAACATTGCGTCTCAACCCGAAGAAAACGCAGAGAGCACCTCCACTGTACAGACGCAAGACATTGCGTCTCAATTGGAAGAAAATCCAGAAGACACCACTCTAGTACAGACGCAAAATCTTGCGTCTCAGCCCGAAATCCAAGACACTGAGATTCCCAAATCTTCAAATCTTCAAATTTTCGAATCACAGAATCCCGAACCCGAAGAACCTGAAAACAAAAACATAGAAACCGAAGAACCAGAATCTTCAAATCTTCAAATCTTCGAATCTTCAAATCCCGAACCTGAAGAACCTGAAACCAAAAACATAGAAACCGAAGAACCAGAATCTTCAAATCTTCAAATCTTCGAATCTTCAAATCCCGAACCAGAAGAACCAGAAACCAAAAACATAGAAACTGAAGAACCAGAATCTTCAAATCTTCAAATTTTCGAATCACCGAATCCCACCATTGACCAGTCACAGATACGCGAACTCATAGAAAGGCAACTTCATTCCCTCGGCATAAACGCCAACATAACTTTCACTGGCAACAGCGCAAACATCCAGTTCGAAAACATTACGACAGACGAAATACCAGAGGAAAATACGCCAGAACAACCTGCTGTTAAAGAAGAATCTCCAGCAGAAATCCAGACAACACCTTCCATAGAAGAACAAATCGAAAAACGCAAAAATGAGCGTGACAAAAAGGCAAATTTGATTGACAAGTTCATCGAATCCAAGGCAAGGATTGTTCCAAAGAAGGACTACCACAGCGACAATAAGTTGTCAACCGAATCAATTATTGAAGACGAAGAGCTTTTCACTGAGCAACTTGCAAAGATATACATCAAGCAAGGACATCTCGAAAAGGCGTTGGAAACTTATGAAAAATTATATTTGAAATATCCAGAAAAAAATATTTACTTTGCGACCCGAATTGATTATGTTAAACGTTTAATAAAAAATAAGTAAAAGTTATGTACAGTTTTTTCTCTGTAATGATTCTAATATGCGCAGTATTGCTGATATTAGTCGTGTTAGTACAGAACAGCAAAGGCGGCGGATTGGCTTCTAATTTCAGCCAGGGCAATCAGGTTATGGGTGTCAAGAAAACCACCGATTTCCTTGAAAAAGCAACTTGGACTTTGGCAATTTGCCTTGCAGTATTCTGCCTTGCAGCAAGTTTTACCATTCCTCACGAGAAGGTGGATAAACCTAACACAGAACAGGCACAGGAAGCAGCAGAAGACGCTCCCGCTGAAGATGCAGCCGAAACAGAAGCTGCTGCCGAATAATTCAAACAAGGACACATTTCTTAAAAATGCCTGCTTCCGACCAATTTGTTGGGGGTAGGCTCTTTTAATTTATAAAGGTATGAAACCAATAGTCAGCATTATCATGGGTTCCGCTTCCGACTGGAAAGTAATGGAAAAGGCGGCAAACCAACTCAACGAATTCAAGATTCCGTTTGAAATAAACGCACTGTCGGCACACCGCACTCCCGACGAAGTGGAAAAATTTGCCCGCGAAGCTGCGCCACGCGGAATCAAGGTAATAATCGCAGGTGCAGGAATGGCAGCACACCTTTGCGGAGTTATCGCAGCAGTAACGCCAATCCCAGTCATCGGAGTACCGATAAACGCAAGTTTCGACGGCATGGACGCACTGCTTGCAATAGTACAAATGCCTCCGGGAATCCCTGTGGCAACCGTAGCAGTAAACGGAGCACAAAATGCAGCAATACTCGCTGCACAGATGCTCGCAACTGGCGATGCCGAAATTGCGAAGAAACTCGTTGACTTCAAAGAAAACCTGAAGCAAAAAATAGTAAAGGCAAACAAGGAACTCGAAGAGTACAAATTCGAATACCGCGTAATATAACACGATGAAAGTCAAGTTTGTCATATTGCTTGCCCTGGGACTTGCCATATCGGCATCCTCCTTAGCGCAAATAGAAACCAACAACGCTGGGGCCCGCAGCGCAGGCATGGCAAACACATCTCTTACAATACGCGACACTTGGGCGACATTCAACAATCCTGCAGCAACTTGCAGATTATCACACATTAGCGCAGGCATATACTACGAAAACCGCTTCCTGCTGAAGCAGACTGGTTATGGAGCACTTGCCTTTCAAATGCCAGTACACAAGTCGGGAAACATATCGGTGGGAATTAGTCATTACGGATACAAGTACTACCAATACACACGCGCAACGGTAGGCTACTCGCAGCAATTGTTCACAAACCTATACATGGGACTGAACATCAACTATCTGCACCTGTCGCAAGCCGAATATTACGGCAGAGCCAACGGCATGACTTTCGAACTTGGACTTTACTCGCAACCAGTCAAAAATTTCTCGCTCGGCGTATATGTTTTCAATCCCGTGAACGTCTCATTCTTCGAAAACCACGACTTGAAAATGCCTGTCACCATGAAGTTAGGTCTATCCTACCTATTCAGCGATGCATTGCTACTTGCAGTTGAGACCGGAAAATCAATAAACGGCTACACCTCTATTTTCAAGGCGGGAATCGAATACAACCTACGCAAACATTTCTCGTTCCGAGCTGGCATTTCGATGCTACCTATCGAATACTCTGCAGGTCTGGGATACAAGGTGGCGGGAGCAACGTTCGACCTTGCCTTCGCATACCATCAGATTTTAGGGTTAAGTCCAAAAATATCAGTGCAATATGAATTCTAACGCCATGCAAAAATATTTCTTGGCAATCATATTCATCTTTTGTACTATTGGAATGTCCGCGCAAGTAGAAAATTCCATTGTTCTGCAAGACATCGTGGAAGAAATAGCTGAAAATACGGAGGACGAGCTCGATTACACAACACTTTTCAATGCACTTGAAACACTTGCCGAAAATCCGCTTGACCTAAACACCGCTACCGCCGAAGATTTTCGCGAAATACTTTTTCTCACCGAATACCAGATTTATTCAATAATCAGATACAGGGCAAAATATCACGGGTTCCAGACAATATACGAATTGGCATTTGTAGATGGACTTGACGAACTGACAATGAAATACCTCTATCCTTTTGTAACTGTCGGCAACGAACAACCTAAAGCAAAAACCGACTGGAAAAAGGTATTTTCATACGGAAAGCACACCGTACTCGGTCGTTACCAGCGAGTTTTGCAAAAGAAGGCAGGTTACAATATTTCCGACAGTATCCTCCAGATAAACCCAGACAAATCGCATTATCTCGGCACACCAGACAAATATTACCTGAAATACAACTATTCATACAAGAAAAAAATTTCATACGGACTCACAGCAGAAAAGGACGAGGGAGAACAATTTTTCCGTGGTGCTCAAAAGTACGGATTTGACTTTTACTCCGCTCACTTCCAATTGAATGATGTCAGTATTTTCAAAAAAATAATCGTAGGTGACTACGTAGCGCAATTCGGTCAGGGACTAACAATGTGGACGGGAATGGCCTTCGGCAAAGGTTCAGGCATCGAAGGAATCATAAAAAAACCTAGAATGGTAGAACACTACTCGTCGGCAAACGAATCGGCATTTATGCGCGGAGAAGCTGCTACCATACAAATCAAGGACTTCACTATAACAGAATTCGTCTCATACAAACCCTTAGACGCTGGAATAGCAGCAGGCGACACGCTCACCGAAGAAGAAGACCTTGTAACAAATTTCCTCGAAACAGGATATCACCGAACCCCGAGTGAGATTGCCAAGCGCCACACAATAAAGGAATTCGTCACAGGAGGAAATGTAACCTGGCGAGGCGAAAAATTAAAAGTCGGTGCTACAGGCATTTACTATTCGTACTCAAACCCAATAAACACCAACGACAAGGCATACGAATATTTCAATTTCAGCGGCAAGTCGAACTTTAACCTTGGAGTAGACTATCTGCTCAACCTTCACAAAATCAACATTTTCGGTGAGACATCTTTTAGTCCAAACGGCGGAGTAGCAACAGTTGACGGCGCTACAATCGACTTTGTCCCAGAATTCAAGATGTCGCTTCTATACAGATACTATAGTCCGAAATACCAGAACATGTACGCACAGGGATTTTCGGAAGGCAACAAAACATACAACGAATCGGGAATATATATCGGTGCCGAAATACTACCAGTCAAGCACTTACGATTAAATATATTTTTCGACAGCTGGAAATTTCCATGGTTGAAATATGGAGTTAACGCACCATCCACAGGCCACGAATGGACGGCAGAAGCCACATATACACCTAAGCGCAACATAGAGATGATATTCCGTGCGAAATACGAAACAAAGCAGAAAAATTCGTCGGAAGAAGCAAACATAAAGGAAATCATCAACTACAATACGTCGAAATACAGGTATCAACTGAACATCACGCCTAATACAGAATGGAAACTTAAAAGCAGAATCGAGGTTTCGCGCTACCACCGTCCCGACAGCACAAGCTGGGGATTTCTCGTATGCGAAGACATCCAGTACAAGCCAGCCAAACTTCCGTTGACATTCACAGCAAGAATAGCATTATTCGACACACAAGACTATAACTCACGCATATACGCATACGAACAAGATGTGCTTTACGCATTCACCGTTCCAATGTTCTACGGTCGTGGAACCCGTCTGGCTCTGGTCATAAAATACGATGTCACCGACAACATTGACCTATGGTTCAGAATTGCAAACACATACTATGCCGACAAAACCGTGCTAGGTTCAGGACTTGACGAAATACAAGGTCCAAATCGCACCGAAGTGAAATTGCAGTTCCGTCTGAAATTCTAAAAACACCGCAAAATGCTGATTACAACAAAGGAGGAACACATAAGTTTTCTGAATGGCATACTAAGTCAGGCAAAAAAACTTGTAGAAGAAGGAAATAACGTTGTCGCTACGCTTATAATGTCGCAACTGATTGAAATGATGGGCAGTTATTTCGACGCAAAACCCATTCGTTCGCGCGAACAGTCGGCAAACCGCTTCAACACTGCAATTTACAAGTTGTTTCCCATAAAATACTCGAAAGCAAACCGCAAAAGTTTCCTCTACTATCAGTTGCGCACCTCAATAGTCCACACATTGACGCCAACTTGCAGTATAACATTAAAAAGCGGAATCTCCGACCAGCACCTCATCGAAAAGGATGAAATCACAGAAATCTACACTGGCAACCTCCTTAACGATACCGAAAAGGCATTGCAAGTCCTCATTCGCCTAATCAACGAGGACAAGGTAAAACTGAAAAAGTTAGCGGCAGGAGAAATCGAATAGCAAAAAAACAGGCGGGAACGAATCCCGCCCGCCAACAAAATATATAAAAGGAAAACAGAAGATTGCTAATTTCAGCCCAACCGGCCTTGTCGATACTGGATTACTAGAATCTCAAGCGCCTTGTCGGAAATATCCGAGTCGTACGACTTCTTCAAGTCGTTGCCGAACATGCTTGCAAACAACTGGCAGGTTCCTGCAAAAAATCCACCTTTCAAAGTCTTGATGACCTCGTATGCAGTACTGCCACATTCACGGTCGAGCAACTTCACGAACATTTTTGCCTGCGACAAGCTAAACTTGCTCATAATCGGTCTATAATGAGCCATTATCTGATCTTCGCGCATATTCATATACTGACGGCGCTGACGTTCGGAATCCATACGGGCAAGACTGTCGTCAATCTGGCGATATATCGCCGAAACTTCCAAGACATACGGATATACCTTCTTGAAATTTCTTACCGTCTTGTCATACTTCTTTGCCGCCCTTTCAGCTTTGCGCTTGTTTGAATAGACCTTTACCTCAGGCAAAAGAATAAGGTTCTCGGTAGCTGCTATCAAACTATCAACATTGATTTCGGAATAATACGGCATTCCATTCTGTGCAAAACTAGCTTCCGAGAAAGCAATCGAGGCAACTATCAATATTAGGCAAAACTTTTTCATGTCCGTAATTTTTTAATCCATGGCACAAATGACAAAATTCGTTCCAAAAAGTGCTCAATAACATTTATTTAACATTTACCACAACAATTACTTCTTGGCAATCAGCAACTTAATCAATTTATGCGACATCAAGATTGTTATTACCGTAGAAAGCAAATCGGCAATTGGGAAGGCATACCAGATAGCATCTTCGCCCCAAAACGATGAGCAATAGCGTGGCAAAAGTATCACAAGTGGAATAAGGAAAATCATCTGTCGTGCAATGGACAGGAAAAATGCAGGTTTGGCTTTTCCCAACGCCTGGAACAATCCCGAACCTATTACCTGACAACCAACTACGGGAATTGCAAGCACAAAAATCCGAAGCCCCCTAGCCCCTATTTCTACGAGTTCGTTGTCATCGGTAAACATTGCCAGCAACGGATGTGGGAACAACTCGAACAAAATGAATGCAAAGACGCAAATCGCAGTCGAAAAGATAATTCCCATCTTCAGAGAACCAATGACACGACCATATTTTTCTGCGCCATAGTTATATCCTGCAATTGGCATAAATCCCTGATTGACACCAAAAATTGGCATAAAGACGAACATCGTCAGACGATTGATGATTCCGTATGCTGCAATCGACAGCGAACCGCCAACCAGAAGCAACACATTGTTAACCACAATGGATGTTGACGAGTGCGCCAACTGTCTTCCGAACGAAGCAGAACCGAGCGCAAGCGTTTCGCCGACCACCTTTCCTTCTGGCAATTTAAAACATTCGCGGTACGACAGCGAAAGAACTCTCTTTTTGCATCGGCGGAAATACCATAAACCAAGGAAAGCACTCACAATCTGCGAAATGGATGTCGCAATGGCTGCACCTTTCACGCCCCAATCAAATATAAATATGAAAATCGGGTCTAGCACAAGGTTTATGACGGCAGTAAGAATTTGGCACCACATTGCAAACTTGGTATTGCCTTCGGCACGGATTACATTGATGAAAACGAAGAAAATGTTCATCGCAAAACTTCCTGGCAGACACCAAGTTGCATATTCCAAAGAATATGGCAAAATGGAATCGTCAGCACCAAAAAGCACAAGCAGTTCCGGCAGGAACACCACAACCAATGCAAAAAGCAACACATTGAGGCACAATATCATAAAGACGAGATTGTGAAGCACCTTTTCGGCAAGTTTGCGGTTTCTTGCGCCAAGCGCACGCGAAATTATAGATGCACCACCAAGTCCTACTGCTTGTCCGAAAGTGTTGTTAATGACAAGCATCAGCGGCAACGTGACCGACAAACCGGCAATTGCCTCCACACCGACTGCCTGTCCAACAAAAATAGTATCTGCAACATTATATATGGTAATGGCGAGCATCCCCAGCACCGAGGGCAACGACAACCGCATAAGCAAGGTACTTATACGTTCAACTCCTAATCGTTCTGCATTATCCATACAA
Organism: Bacteroidales bacterium; assembly: GCA_017651185.1. Classification (GTDB taxonomy): domain Bacteria; phylum Bacteroidota; class Bacteroidia; order Bacteroidales; family ML635J-15; genus Bact-19. The sequence continues at coordinate 7,683 of JAGCDJ010000051.1, forward strand.
AGCGCAAAATTACACTTTTTTCAATCACCATTAACACTATGTGTCGGATTTATTGCAAAGACAGGGAAATAAAAAAAGTCCGACAACCGCCAGACTTTTACAATGACCGCACCCTTCGACAAGCTCATTTCGACTGCGTTTCGACTACGCTCAACGAACCGCTCAATGCATCGCAGGGAGCGAATTTATTTCACGACAAATTTTACCTTTTCTGTGGAATTATCGCCATCAATTTGCAAGAAATAGATTCCTTTTTCCAATTCGGCAACCGAAATGCTTCCGCAAGTAGAACCTAACTTAACCATCTGTCCCAAAACATTGAAAATGGAATAATCCACTTGTTCACCCGAAAGATTCTTCAAATAAAGGACATCGGAAACTGGATTAGGATAAACTTCTAATTGCTGACTAGATGATACGAGAACTGGCGTTGGGTCATGGGTAGGAATAATATTCACAATAATGCCTTCAACCTTGGTCATTCCGCCATAAAAATTTTCGTCAGGAATGTCGTACCAATCATCCAACGAACCACCATAACCAAAATTGATATGGAACTTGCCATCCGACTCGCGATAACCATCGACAACAACATTGTGACCAACCGTTCCCTGAGGATTTTCTACTGCCAAGTGAGCAGGATAACCTGCTTGCAGATTGGAGATTAAAGTAGCATACATTTCCTCAGAGGGTTCACGATACAACTGACATTCTGCAAAACCAAAACGCTGATATGCAGCAAACGCCTGATCCACATAAAAGGTACCCGAACCTTGCGAAGTATAAACCTGCGTGCAAGCAGTACCACAGGCAAAAACCAAAGCGGCTGCCAGTATGTCGGAAAGGTCTTCGCCACGCTGGAAAGCAGCATCAATGGAATCAAGCATAACATTCAACTGCGGAAATGAAGGAAAGAGCAATGTTTCGCTGTCATCATCAATTCTGTAGTTACGTCCAGCATAGTTATGTGCATAGTCGTCATCGTCAGTAAAGCGAGTGTTCTGCGTTGTCCGCAAATAATTGATAATCTGCCCCATTGCAATTGCAGGACATCCAGCATAACTATATGAATTACTATTCACCGGGTCTCTTGGACATAACTGGTTGTATGGATAATCCTGTGTCCAACTTGACGAAAGCATACCCTCATTGCTTCGCGATTGCAGATTAGATTCTGGAATATCAGCAGTCTTAATCAGGACATTCTGCGACCAACCAGTCAGAGAAAAAAACATAATCAACGAGAAAAGAACAAATGGTTTTTCCCATAAACGCCATGATATTTTTGTACTCATTTGCTATAAATTTTAATTAAACTTTATTTTAATTGACGCAAATATATGAATCTTATCAATATTACAATGCTTATTTCTACAAAAATAATTCAATTTCATTTGCTTTTCCCAAACAAATCGTCTAGCGTAATTTGTGTCACAATGTGTTCGGAATAGGAGTTTCGCTGCAATCCGCTGACTGTTATAAAAGTGGGAACAATGCCTCCCGTGAAACCAGTTTGCTTCTTGAAAAGAGCAATGCGATTTTTGAATTTTGCATATTCATCTTTTTCAAGCAAATAAGGTTCTTCGCTATATTTGGCTTCACAAATATTTATCATACGGTCTGCACGCTCAATCACAAGGTCAATCTGGGCATTTTCGCCACGCCACGAATAATATTCTGATTTTATACCATTGATACTAAGTGCATTTTTGATTTGTGCAATATGTGTCAGGCAAATGCGCTCAAACGAAAGTCCCATCCAAGTATTGATTTTGGATGTGTTAAGACCTTGTGTCCAGAAATGCTCGTTTGTTGAACGTTCTTTCATAAAGTGAAGGTAAAACAACGAATAAAAATCAAGTAGTTGGTAAAGTCCGTTGCGAGTGGAAACCGTTTTGTTTTTCACGTTATAGAAGCGAACAATGTCACAATCCACAAGGCTTTGCAGCATTTTTGTAAGACGACCGTTTGCATTGGTTCCTATACTTTTAGCGATTTCGTCCCGTGTCATTCCCTTCTTTTTCGAAAACAGCGCCTCTACAATGGCAATGTATGGTTCTGGACTGGCAAACAAGGTCTTATACAACCGATGAAATTCGCGGCGCATTTCCCCATCAGCCTTGAAAAACAGACGGTCAATATTCTGGGCAAGACTCTCGGATGGATCGAGAAGACTTAAATAATAAGGTATGCCGCCGATTGTCATATATGCCTGCATTATCATAATCCTGTCCCACGGAAAACCAAATTCACAAAGGTATTCTTCAGTTTCGTGCAAGTTAAATTCCCTTAGATGCATTTCGTGAGTGATACGATCGTGCAGTCCGCCGTGATTGTCAATGATATTCTTCATCATCCACGATGTTGCCGAACCGCAGACTATGAGCAGCATATTGTTCTGCAACGACGCCCAACTATTCCAAAAATATCCCAACGCACTGACAAAGTCCGACTTTCTAGTCTCAAAACATGGCAATTCGTCAATAAAAACTATGCAAGGCTTACTTTTTTTCATCTTCTTGGCAAGGAAATGACGCAACATCTGAAATGCATCGAACCAATCTTTAGGTTGCTTTGCCACTGGTTGCCCATATATGTCCAAGGCATCTGTAAATGCATGGATTTGAGCTTTTTTGTCTCCTTCCATAACACCTGTCATAGAAAATGTTAGCCTGTCTTTGAACACTTGGTTGACAAGGAATGTCTTTCCCACACGGCGACGACCATAAATTGCAACAAACTCAGCCCTACCCGATTCGGCATACTTGTTTAACAACTTTATTTCATCTTCTCTTCCTACAATTTTATTCAGCATTGTCCAATATATTTTTTCGCCACAAAGATATACAAATCTTTTTGGATTTGTGTGCTAAAACACCAGAAAAATCTTTGTTTTAGCACTTTAATCGCGATAAGTGTGCTAAAACACTTTATTTTTAACCGTTTTAGCACTCGAATATTAGACACTTTTAATATTAACAATCAAATTATCAACATGTTAAAACATAACACACAATCCAAAGTTCTCTAATTGCTCTTTATTTTAAACTAATAGTCGCTCCTCATAACAAATTGAACATTTTCCTCCTTCTTTATTCAGACAAATTCATTTACTTTGCAAAAAATTGAATATGAAAGCAAAAGTTCTAATATCACTAATCATTGTAGCAATAAATATTTGTTGTTTTAACATTGCCATATCACAAAACCTACAGATGATAACGCCAAGCAAAGTGTGGCATGTAGAAACAGGGATGTCATGTACCGAAGGCGATGGATACGGTTGTTTCTGCTATCTAGGAACAACAACAATAAGTGTTGGAAATATTCGAACTTTTGATGGCAACAATTACTATGAAATTATTTCATCAAGAGATGGTCTGGACGAAGAAGTTACTACTTATGTTCGAGAAGATGGGAATAAGGTATTTTTCTACGCTTGCGAACACGAATATTTGATGTACGATTTTGATGTAAATGTTGGCGATGAAATATTTCTTGCAAATCCGCTCCTTTTGCACTGGGCAGAAAATGGCAATAATTGTCACGAACTTACAGATTCCGAGTATTCCAAATTTACTATCACAGCAATTGATACAATAGAATATGCCAACATATCAAGAAAAAGGATACAATTGCTGCCCCCTCAGGGCGTTATTCCTGAATATTGGATTGAAGGAATCGGCTGCATAAGAGGGTTGTATTTCAATGTTGTATATAATATGAGCGGAGCAAAAATGGTGAAAGATTGCTACGAATCAGGCGAACTGGTATTCGAAAATGAAAATCCAGAATTCACATGGTGCGTAACTGGAGTAGGAAATGATACCGAAATTGATAAAATTGATGCCCACATTGATTCTTACAATATTTTACATATAGTCAATGCAAAAGATTCGTATATAAGCATTTACAATCTGCAAGGCCAACTTCTACAGACGGTTGTTCCAGATAACGATGACTTCAACATTAATGTGTCGTCGTTGCCAGCAGGACTATATGTAATCAAAAGCAACGACAAGAATGAAAGCATAAAGGTTTTTAATCCATAATAGCACAAATATGAAGCAAAATCTATTTACCATATCATTTATCCTGCTGCTCACCACAGCATTTGCACAGCAGCCCGACAAGGGAGAATACAAGAATCCGCAATCGGGATTTATGCAGAAGGAAATTATGAAGGACATCACCGGCAAGGAAGGCGAAGTTGCTAATGGAAAATCGTTTGCAATGGACTTCGACGGCAAGACCTACCCCACCGACCCGACAAAATACACCACCGTATGGCACAACGACCCAGTTTCGCAGGGACTGAGCGGCACCTGCTGGGCATACTCAGCAACATCGTTTATGGAAAGCGAGGCCTACCTTAAGAGCGGTCATCAGGTGAAACTGTCGGAAATGTTCACGGTTTACTGGGAATATGTTGCACGCGCCGAGGAATTTGTCCGCACGCGCGGAAATACAGAACTTGGCGAAGGCAGCGAGTCTAATGCCATCAAGCGCGTGATGTTCAACCACGGACTTATGCCCTACTCGACCTACAACGGACTGAAGGAAGGTCAGAAATACAACAACCATGTGAAACTTTTCACCGAGTTCAAGGCCTATCTCGACGAGGTTGCAAACAAAAACCTCTGGGACGACGATGTGGTTGGCAAGGTAAAGGAAATCCTAGACAGAAACATCTGTACTCCTCCCGAAACATTCACATACGAAGGCAAGACCTACACACCTAAATCGTTTATGGAGGAATACCTGAAAGTGAGACCAAACGACTATTTCAGCTTCATGTCGTTCAAGAAATACCCCTACAACCAGCGCCACGAACTCGAGGAACCCGACAACTGGTGGCACAGCAACGAATACTACAACATTTCGCTTGACGACTACATCTGGATTATCCGCAACGCCATTACAAACGGCTATTCGGTAAGCCTCTGCGGCGACACGTCGGAACCGGGCTATGTCAAGGAAACTGAAGTCGGCATCGTCCCAACCTTCGACATTCCAGCAAAGTACATAAACGCCGACTCTCGCGAAATGCGTCTCGAAAACGGTGCCACCACCGACGACCACTGCATACAGATTGTTGGTGTACAGAAGATTAAGAATCAGTACTGGTACCTAATCAAGGATTCGGGTTCGGGCGGAATGGATGGCGAACATCGTGGCTACCGCTTCTATAGCGAGGACTACATCAAGCTGAAAATGATAAACATAATGGTAAATGTCGATGCCGCAAGGAAAATCCTTGACGGAATAATAAAATAGCTCTTACATAAACCGATGATAATGAAGCATTACAATAAATTTAATGCACTCAATAATAATTAACATTCTATTTCGTTGGTAAAGTATATTTTGAATATCTAACATTTAAATTTATATACTATGAAAAAGATATTGGTAATCTTAGCTGCGATGGGAATGATGCTTGCTATGGCATCATGTAAAAAAACTTGCGAATGCAAAACATATTGGGGTAAAAAGCCGCAATCGGAAGTTGTTATTGGTGCTATAGAAAGACTTGAGGATTATAAGGATTACGATGTGAAAAGGTGTTCTGATCTAAATAAGAAAGTTCCAGAGTTGAAAGACTATAAGTGCAAGTAACAACATGTCAGAGTAATGGACAGAGCTCACCGTGGCTACCGTTTCTACAGTGAAGACTACATCAAACTGAAAATGATAAACATAATGGTAAATGTCGATGCCGCAAGGAAAATCCTTGATGGAATAATAAAATAGTAACCGTCATTCCGCATGACAGAACGAACGGCATAAGGCACGTTGCTTGTGAGTTCGTTTGTGCAGAATCCCCTAATAAACCTAAACAACTATGACAGAAGAATTCATAAACGAACTGAAAAACGACAAAATTCCCGTATTGGAGGAATTCTACACTATACAAGGCGAAGGTTTCAACAGTGGCAAGGCCGCCTACTTCGTACGCTTGGGCGGCTGCGACCTTGCCTGCCGCTGGTGCGACTCGAAGGAATCGTGGGTTCCGCGCCTCGACCAGTTTGTAAAGATAAACGACATTATCGAGCGCGTAAGGCAGACAACCGCCGATACCATTGTCGTAACAGGCGGAGAACCATTAATTTACAACTTTAATCGGTTCACCGAACTCTCGCGTCAGGCAGGCATAACAACCATGATAGAAACCAGTGGTGCGCACGAGTTCAGCGGAGTGTGGGACTGGATTTGCGTGTCGCCCAAGAAGCAGATGCCACCGCGTCCCGAGTTCTTCCAGCTTGCCAACGAGCTGAAAGTCGTCATTTTTGACGAAACCGACCTCGAATGGGCAGAAAAATGCTCGTTGAAGGTCAGCGGTCGCTGCGAACTCTACCTCCAGCCCGAATGGAGCCAGTTCAAACGCACCGGCGACATGGTTGTCGATTATGTGAAGAAAAATCCGAAGTGGAAGGTTTCTGTACAGATGCACAAGTTTTTACAAATCCCTTAAACTTTTCTGTTTGGGAAAAAATAGTATCTTTGTGTGTTCTAAATTGTATAGACAATGAAAAAGGCAATATTTTCTTTAATAATCATAGCGATAGCATTGGCATCGTCTGCTCAGGTGAACTACAAGACCATAAAAACGCATTCCGAAAACGGAACAACGCTCGTTCGCATTGGCATTGACGAACCATTGATTCCAAATGTCGATGGTGCATACGGATTCCGCATGAAAGCGCCAATTCCTTTTACCTCGTTTGCAATTGGTTTCGATGCTACAGACCGCAATGCCCATGAAGGACATTTCATTGTTTACTACCGCACATCGCAGGGTGAAAAATGGACAAACTGGCAAGACGACCACGGATATTTCCGTCCCGAAGACATTGAACCAAACATTTTCTACACCGACCTGCTTTTCGGTTTCGACTTCAACATGCACGATTCTATTGAGTTTCTAATCTTTCCACCTGTAAATGTGCAACTTACAAAGATAGAACTCGTATTTCAGGACATAACATCCGAAAACGAAAAAGCAGCAAACCAACCCGCACATGTCAATGCTACCCGCGATGGCAACTGCCTCGAATTTCCAGAATATGTTCCACGCTCATCGTGGTGCGGAAGTTATACGGAATGCCTGAACCCGACATATTCACCAGCATACATAACATGCACACACACAATAATACATCACGGAGCAAGTCCTGACACCTACACAGACGGCGCAGCCGTTGTACGCTCGTATTGGAACTACCATGTGAACAGCAATGGCTGGGAAGACATTGGCTACAACTACCTTTTCGACAAAAATGGAAACATGTACCAAGGTCGTCACAATCCCAATCTACCTACCACCGATGTAAAAGGCGCACATGCAGGATACTGCAACGGCAAATCCATAGGTCTTAACTTTATCGGCAATTCCGATGCTCCAGCAACAGCACCAACCGAAGTTCAGCTCGAAAAGTGCTGGGATATGCTTGCATGGTGGTACGACAACAAGCAACTCGACCCAACTTCATCGGCTGACATAACCAACCAAGCCGGACAATTCACTTTCAGCCGCTACCGCATTTCAGGACACCGCGATGTAAACCAGACGTCAACAGGGGCGCTTGGAACGACATGTCCGGGCGAAACATTATACGCAATGCTACCGAATTTCCGAACTCAAGTTGCCCGTAAAATGAACGATTGCGGATGGAACATCGTTCTCCCCGAAGAAGATACAGTTCCGCCAACAACCGAAATTACAGCCAATGAATGGTACAACGGCAACTTCAATGTGTCGTTCAGCGACAGAAGTAGCACAAACAAGGCTTTCTACCAGATTCTCGACAAGGAAGATGGCAAATGGACAACCAACACATCGCGCGGAACGCTTTACGAACCTTTTGACGAGCAGACCATTCCCGAAAACTGGACAAACGCAAATGGTACTTGGGCTATGAATTCTGGTTCAATCATGCAAAGCGATGAAGAACTTACTGGTACAAATCTGCATTGCACATTGCATCAAGAAAGAGGATACACATATCTCTACCATGTCAAGATGAAAATCACAGGAGAAGGTTCTAACCGCCGTGCTGGATTCTACTTCTTTACCGACAATGCAGAACGACAGAACGGCTATATGATGTTCATCCGTCCCGACCACAATACCGCACAACTCTACAAATATGTAAATGGCTCTTACTCGGAGAATGGCGGAACATACACCTCGCTTTCGTACACCATAAACGCAGGACAATGGTACGACATAAAAATCATATTCGACTCTAACACAGGTAAAATAACCTGCTATGTGGATGACATTATTGCCGTTACTCTCAACGATAGCAATCCATTTACCTCGGGCGAATGCTTCTCGCTACGCTCGGCAGGATGCAACACCGAATACAAGGACATTTATGTAACCCGTTTGCGGAATTCCGACATTACCGCAACCATTGGAGAAAACGGAGATATTCGCACCGAAAGCGAAAATGGAAGCATGGCCGGCAGAATCAGAACAATACTTTTGGGCAACAACGGAATGTGGTCGGATTATTTCGAGCACGATGTAAAAGTTGACTGGACTGCACCTGAAAACGAAATCAGCACCGACAGCGAAGATACCAACACAGACTTTGAAGTGCAGTTCGATGACACCGACAACAACTTTGTTGCAGAACGCTTCTATAATGTCAAGTCGTTCAACGGAGAAGACTGGGTTGCAACAAACGCTAACGGTTTTGCCAACAACGACTTCGACAGAGTTATCGGTGACGAGTGGACAAGCGTAGCCGGTTCGTGGAGCATAAGCGATGGACATCTAATCCAAACCGAAACTGCAACATCCAACCTTTACGCAACAGTTGACCAGTCGTTGGCAGACAAATACATGTACGAATTTGACTTCATGCTGTCGGAAGGTTCTACCAACCAGCGCGTAGGTCTGCACTACATGAGCACCAACGGACAAACCGAAAATCACGGAGACGGATATTTCATATATTTCCGTTTGTCAACAAGTTCGTCGAGAGTTGAGTTCTACAGGGTTGAAAACGACACATACTCGCAGGACAAGTGCATCGACCTGCCATTAAACACAAACAACTGGCACAATGTAAAGTTGATTTACGACCGCACAAACGGTAAAAGTTCGATATACTACGACTGCATGTACTACGGTTCATACACCGACGACAACTTCTTCACCAATGGCAATATTGTAGCATTGCGAAATGGCGGAGCAACCGCCCATATCGACAATTTCAAGATTTACCGCTCACGTGGAACATCAGCAATAGTCACAGTCGGAGAAAACGGCGACATTGCCTGCGTAACACCAGATGAAAACGATGAATTTGCAACAATAACATCAATCACAATCGACTCGGCACAGAATATTGCATTACATTACTATTCTGTTGCTCATGATTCGACTACTGTTAGCATAGCATCAGAAAGCATCAACGGAATCGCACTCTACCCTACTCCAAACGATGGAAATTTCAACATCAACATTGACAATAAACATATTGGCGAGCAACTTACTATCAGCGACATAAACGGAAGAATCGTGTTTGTTAGGAAAATTGATGACGAAAATACAGAGATTTCCCTCTACAATATTTCTGCAGGAATTTACATTGCACGGATTGGAGAAAACAGGATTAAGTTCGTAGTTGAATAAATGTCGTGCCTGCGCGTCATACTGGCAATAATATTTCCGCCTTTAGCCGTAATTGACCAAGGATGCGGATCCTTTGTGATTGTATTTCTACTTACATTATGCGGATGGATACCGGGAGTTATTGGAGCTCTTATTATACTCAATAAAGAGTGATATTGCTGTACTATATTTTTTCAGCAATCCATTGCAACAGGTCGGCGTACACCTCTTCCCTGTTTATTTCGTTTAGTATTTCGTGACGAGCATTGGGATACAACTTCATCTGCACATTGGCAATGTTAAGTTCCTTGTAGAACTCCACGGCATCCTCAACGCCCTTGCCACAATTACCAACCGGGTCCTTGTCGCCAGAAACAAAAAGCATCTTTAAGTTCTTGTTTATCAATTCGCCAGAAGAACGCTTATTTATGTAGATTAGTCCTGAAAAGAATGCCCGATAGAAAGAATTCGTGAACACACCACCGCAATATTCATCATCAATATATTTCTTCACTTGTGCATCATCGCGACTTAACCACTGATATGGAGCATTGTATCCCTTGTTATACCCACCGAACGAAAGTTTGTCGAGCAGGCTTGCCTTCGACCTGCGACCCTCTAACGCACAAGCAAAACTAGCGATAAACCTTCCAAAACGCAAAACTGGTGTAGGATTGGTTCCCGTTCCGCTTATAATTACGCCCGAAAGTTCTGTGCTATACTTTGTTATAAATGTTCGTGCAAGAAACGACCCCATGCTATGTCCCATGATAAAATATGGGATTGATGGAAATTCTGCAGTTGCAATATCCTTAAGTTGCTTCAAGTCGGAAACAATACGCCACCACTCATCACAATGCGGCCACACTCCATAATCACGAGGCTCTGCAATTGATTTTCCATGTCCCCTATGGTCGTTTACATATACTGCAATACCATTGTCAGTCAAATATTTTGCAAAATCAGCATAACGGGCCGAATGTTCCGCCATGCCATGAAATATCTGCAAAATTGCCTTTGGTGCTGCGTCGGGGAGAAAAACACGATAGAAAATATTTGTGCCATCAGCCGCCTTGAATGTATGTTCCGAACTTTTCATATTATAAAACCATTAATAGCGACAAATATACACATTTTCCTTACAAAAGAATCAACAACAATTAATTCTTATAGCAAGTAGGCGAATTATTATACCTAACACAACATGCAGATATTCAAACAACTACATACACAACTTTTCAATTGCAAATGCCACCGCCGCCAATACCACAACAAAAGCATCGAGAATGACGAAACTAAAAAGGCACTTGTTGTATGATTTACCTTCTGCACGAATAAGGCGTATAAACAGGAAAACATTAGGCACAAGCAAAACGAGCATAAACCAGGAACGGAAACCTAAAACTGCGAATGCCACCGATGCTAAAAGCAATGTTGCTACGCCAACCAGCGCAGCAGTCCTTCCGAATCGCACAGGAAATGTACGCTTGCCAACAGACCTATCCTCTTCTATGTCGCGAATATTGTTGGATGCCAACACACACACGGAGATGCATCCGCATGCACAACCAGCCCACACAGCCTCAAGCGACAATTCTGCCACCTGCAAATAAACAGTGCCTGCCGACGCTACCGGCCCATAAAACAGGAAACAAACAATATCGGCGACACCAAGATATGCAAGCGAAAAACGCGTTGCAGTGTACAACCATGCAAAGATAACAGCCAGCACGCCCACTATCAGTATCACCCAACCGCCAACCCATATAAGGTATGCGCCAAGCAACAACGATACCGACAATGCAACAATGCATGCGGTACGCATCTGATTAATATTCACAATACCTTCTGCCAAAGGTCTCTGCGGACCAGAACGTCCAGCCTTGTCGCAACCGCGCACAAAATCGTAGTAATCGTTGACAAGATTAGAAAACACCTGCAACGACATAGCGCACAGCAAAGTCGCCACAGCAACAAGAATATTAGGGACATATCCCAGCACCAGCAATCCCGCCAATACAGGACTTGCCGAAATAAACAGCGAATAAGGGCGACAAACGCCAAACCATAATTTTATCTTTTGCATGCTGAATAAAGTGTTGAAATTCCAAATGTTTGCGATTTGAACCTTGCGTCTGCGAAACCATTCCTTTCAAGAATCGCCAGGAAATCTTTTCCCTTCGCAAAGTTTTTTACGCTATTGACAAAATACGCAAATGCCTCATCGTTATCGGTAAGTTTACGACCTATTTTTGGCACTATCCGCGTAAAATAGAAATCATAGAAAAATCGCACGAAACGACTTTGCGGATATGTAAATTCAAGAATCCTAAGTTGTCCGCCTGACTTTAGCACACGGTACATTTCTAATAGGCATCGGTCGAGTTCTGCAAAGTTTCTTACTCCATAGCCACATGTCACCGCATCGAACGAATTGCCAGGAAAAGGAAGTTTGGCACAATCTGCGACAATCAGTTCAATCGAACCATCAAATCCCGATTTGCTAACTTTTTCGCGTCCGACATTTAACATTCCTTCCGAAATATCGATTCCCACAACCCTCACTGCCTTGCCTCGTTTTACCGCCTCTATGCAAAGGTCGGCAGTACCTGCCGCTACATCAAGTATTGTTTCGCATTTAGGCAATGACTTTATCGCTTTTCGCCGCCATATACGGTCAATTCCCATCGATGACGTATGATTAAACCTATCGTAACGATTTGATATACTATCGAAAAGCGCACCAATGCCTTCCATTTCAATACTATTTTTAGAAGAACTTTGCCCTCTTTATCAGATATGGTTTCAACACCTCATCGACTGGTTTGTTAATGTCAGCTTCAACGAAATCGATGCCAAACAGACCGCACTTGTACTTAAGTTCAGATGTCAAAGCCGAAATCTTTTTCACATAACCATCGCGAACCTCAGCAGGATTCAGCATCATGGTAGTGCCAGTCTCCAAGTCCACAAACTTGTACGGACGGTTTGCAAAGGCAAACTCCTCCTCCATCTTGCGGTCGATGACATGGAAAATTATTATTTCGTGCTTGCTGTACTTCAAATGCTGCAATGCCGAAAACAACGCCTCAGTGTCGCCATCAATGAACATATCGCTGAAAAGTATCACCAGCGAGCGCTTGTGAATCATCTCGGCAATCTTGTGCAAAGTTCCTGCCGTGTCGGTTCGCTGCTGCAACTGTATGCTTTCGGGATTCAGGAACTTGCGCATCTCGTTGTACATTATCGACAGATGCACCTGCGAAGACTTTGCATCAAGATGAAACTTCACATCGTCATCGAAAAGTGTAAGTCCTACAGCATCGCGCTGTCTGTGAAGCAGGTACACCAACGAAGCCGCCGCATATATGGAAAACTGCAACTTGTTCATGCGCTTTTCCTTGTACGGAAACAGCATCGATGATGACACATCTATTATAATTTGACCGCGAAGGTTGGTTTCCTCCTCGTAGCGCTTCACGAACAGTTTGTCGGTGCGGGCATATAGTTTCCAATCGATATGCTTGGTACTTTCGCCCTTGTTGTAAAGACGATGTTCAGCAAATTCTACCGAAAAACCATGAAATGGACTTTTATGCAAACCTGTAATAAACCCTTCGACAACCTGACTTGCAAGAAACTCAAGGTTATCGTACTGCGGAAACATTTCAAGGTTTACATCCTTCGCATCCATAAATGAAAATTTGAGAATGCAAAAATAACAAAAAAAGAAAATGCGACAGCAGTAATAAGTACAATATTGTTCTATTGTGCATTACAAATGCTGATATTAAAATTTCGGATTACAAATTAGAAAGAAAAGGCAAAATCGGGAAGGACAAGAAAACTATCTGCATACTGGGCGTACCGAAAATCCATAATCGCGACTGTATCCGTCAATGAAACAAGCGTCAGAATCAGAAATAAAACTTAAGCCCCACGCACTATACGAGCGTTCGCTACGAAGCGAACTTGACCAATACATACCATAATAATCACAATAACTAACAGCACTTTCGTGGTAGCGACCTGCAGCAGGAAAAAATACAGAATTCCCATTAGTTCCTGTGAAAAGCATTCCTCCAATATTATTCTGAGTTCTCCATTCTATTGTGCAATTATTTTTTAATTCGATCAATTCTTCAGATGTTGGCATACGCCAAGGGGCTCCCCAGTTGACTATGGCCGCATCATCTTCTGCCTGCAATGTTACAAGGTTATCAGTGAAGCCATTTTTACCATATTCAGAATTGCAACAATATTTGATAAGTCTCGGATCATCAAAGGTTGCACCTTCTGCATAGTCATAATATCTCCATGTATAAGTCCATTTCACAGCAGTTTCACCCCACGCAAAATAATTTCCGTACCCTTCTGGGACAGATGCACCTATATTAAATGTAGCCCACTTTGTACCAGATGGCAGACCAAGGTCAACATAATCATATCCAGCAACATTTCCTGTTACACCGGCACTCCACTTAGCATATAGAGTTATATTATCAGAAATTGCAATACGTTGTTGATTATCATACGATATTCCTGTTCCATCTGGCGCCGTATTCCATCCTACAAACCAATAATTTTCACGAGAAAAAAGATTGGAAGGCAAGGCTTTCTCCTCACATGAATTGAATGTTTGAGAATCCATATATCCTACACCACCATTTGCATCGAAAGTTATGGTATAAGGTGTCATATTCCACTGCGCATACAATGTCATGTCGGAAGTAACTATTATTGTCTGACCATCATTAAAAGTTGTACCACTGCCATTGGGCATAGTATTCCAACTAGAGAAAACATTATCGCAGTATTTAAACAAATTGACAGACAAAGCCTGTGGTTCTCCCTCAATAAAGGTCATTTCCACCATATTGCCAGAACCGCCATTAGAATCAAAAGTTACTGTATATGTTTCCTTATTTCTGCAACTATTTATAGCAAACATTCCTATTATTGAAACAATTAATATTTTTCTTATCATAATTTATTTTCCATGCCCATCAGCGCCAAATCAGGCTAATTATACAAAAGAAGCGTGGCACTGATATACCACTTCTTTGTCTGATGGTCCTGAGATTTACCGTGTAGGAAGATGTAGTCATAACAGCCCACGCATAGCGTGAACTACTATGCTCTCTTGCCTACGAAAATTTCTCAGGTTCTCAGACACAAGACGAGCATAACGCTTCGTTAATCAATATGTAAGGCTTGGCTAACCAAACCGAGGGCAAATATAATTAACTTGCTCTAATCTGCAAAATATATTTTGGATTTAGATTTTTCCTTGCCGTAAATATAGTAGGTAAAATTTGCTATTTTTTTGTTCCACTAGCCATTCTCGCCCTATACATTGCTTCTCTTATGCCACCCTGCTCAATAAATTGTTTTTCCAATGATAGCAAAAAACTTTGCAACATTCTATCGGTCTGATGTATTAATGTAAGAGCAACATTTGCTATTTCCTCATCGTTCCATTTCTCAAAATATCCTTGGTAATCAACCAAATCATTATGAATCTTGCAATATTCAACCATCTTGGCATAACGCGGAAAAGTCTCTGTCCACAAATTTAGATTTCTTGTACGCAAGTAATCCTCATAATCTTCCTTGAGTTCCAACAAGCTGCTCTTACCTACATTCAATAGTTTTATTTGCATTTCAATGGATGTGACCCCATCAGCCATTCCTTCTACAAAATTTTGCTTACCAGAACGAGCCGCCTGAATCATCTGGTCAACAGTCCTATCTTTTTTGTTCAAATACTTATTAGCAAAATAAAAGGTCAAGTCATATATCACTACAGACTTCCGATAAAAATACATATTTCGACAACTACCATTACTGCGTAGAAATCCTGTACTCTTATCAAAATTCCCTTTATTACCCTTATTATTAGTGTCGACCATATATATTTTCTAGTTAGGCTAGTTTAACTAGATGGACTAGTCAAACTAGTTTCGGAGACATTCTATAAAAATCTACAATTATAAACTACATAGTGACTCTATTTCACAATTAACATCTATAATCCCAACCTTATCCTGAAATCGCTCAAGATGTTCATGTAGTTGATGAACGCCTCGTAGGGCGAACTGTACGGATTGAAGTACTTGTGGACATCACCATCGGAGAACCACTTGGTACACATGTAGTAGAAGTGGTCGCTAGTCTGCAGGTAGAGCCAGTCGCGCCAGAGTACCGGGTCATCGAGTTCCTTTACGCGTTCAAAAAGTTTATACAGGTTCTCGAATGCCTCGTTCTGCAATTCGTTTCCAAGCCATGCGGTAAGGTCGCGTTCCTCATCTGCCCACGAAATTGGATACGGCACATTCAAAATTCCAACCGGATTGTTCATTGCAACGACCTCGCTTGGCGTATGGAATTGGAAATCTGAATACTTGAATACCTTTTCGGGCAATGCGCGCATAAATTCAAAGATTCCCGTTTCTTTCCACTGGTGCTCGCCAAAAGTTTCGTAGTCCATAAACAAGTTTACAACTTCCTCGTTTGGGTCGATTGCATTAAGCCATGCAACATACTTTTCTGCGGTCAGCGGATATTCTTCCCACGCCGAGTTGGAGAAACGGAAAGCAATATCATCGGACAACTTGAAGTTTTTCAGCAAAAGTTTCAACTTTGGATTCACCGCATTGCAGTACAAGTAGTTAGGACTCTTCCAACCCATAATGTGGCGTGCGCCTTCGGTAAGCATTCCCTCGTAGCCGAGTTTTGCCACCTTCTCGCCTATCTCATCGGAATAAATAAGTTCGGTATTGCGGAAAATCTTCGGTTCGATACCAAAAAGTTCCTTCACTTTCCTTCTGTGACGGTTCACCTGATAATCAAACACATCCTCATGCCTCAACGATGACAACGAGTGCGAATAAGTTTCATCCAGAAGTTCCACCCTGCCTGTTGCGAAAAGTTTCTGGAAACTTTCGAGCACATCGGGGGCATACAACTCGAACTGGTCGATTACCGTACCCGATAGCGAATAGGCAATCTTGAAGTTATCGCCATACTCGTTGACCAAGTCCAAAAACAACTGGTTGGCTGGCAGATAGCACTTTTCCGCCACCTTGCGCATGATGGTGCGGTTTTCGTAGTCGTTGTAATAACTATGGTCGTTGCCAATGTCGAAAAATCTGTACTTTTTCAATCTAAACGGCTGATGTACCTGAAAATAGAAGCAAATTGAACGCATATACCTAAACTTTAATATCCACAAACACTTTTATAAACCTCGTTGACATAGTAGGCGGAATTTTCCCACCTTAAATTTTCGACTTCCTGCTTGCCGTACTTCTTGAACATCTGCGACAACGCATCGTAGTGAAGCATTCCGTAAATTGAATCGGCAAGTTCGTCCACATCCCAGAAATCCACCTTGATGGCGTGCTTCAAGACCTCGGCAACACCCGACTGCTTTGAAATGATTACCGGCACATCGGACATCATTGCCTCGAGCGGTGAAATACCAAACGGCTCGCTTACCGACGGCATCACATACACATCGCTCATACCGAACATTTCATACACCTCGTTGCCTTTCAAGAAGCCTGCAAAATGGAATTTTGTTGCAATTCCGAGCTGAGCCACACGGCGCACCATCTTGTTGAGCATATCACCGCTGCCAGCCATCACGAAGCGCACATTGGGGTCGCGGTCGATGACCTTTTTTGCCGCCTCGATGAAATAGTCTGGACCTTTCTGGAAAGTAACACGGCCAAGGAAAGTTACAACCTTCTCGCGGAAGCCCTTGTGCAAGGTAAATTCGGGCAGCGACATCGGTTCCACCGAATTATGCACCGTCACAACCTTGTCGGGACTAATGCCGTAGCGGTTGATGACGATGTTGCGCGTAAGGTTGCTGACAGCAATAACTTTGTCGGCAGCCTCCATACCAGCCCTCTCGATGTCGTAAACGTGCTGGTTCACGTGTTCGCCACTGCGGTCGAACTCGGTTGCATGAATATGTACGACCAAAGGCTTTCCCGAAACCTTCTTGGCAGCAACGCCAGCAAAATAAGTCAGCCAGTCGTGAGCATGGATAACATCGAAATCGTTGTGAGCAGCAATATGTCCGGCAATAAGCGCATAACGTGAAACCTCATCGTAAAGATTTGGTCCGTAAGAACCAGAGAAGGTGTATTTTGTATTAAGGAAACTCTCGGAAATCTTAACCCCAGGAATGTTCGATTCGTACATCCTTGCAAAATCCTCGGGGTCCATGTAGGGCACAAGGCGCGAACCGACCTCGATGTAGCGGAAATTCTTCCACACCTTGGTTTCCTTGACATCCTTCTCGGTAATTACCGCATCGCTGGCATTTCGTATCGAAACATAGTTCTGATCCTCGTCGCCGTAAGCCTTCGGGACAACGAATATTATTTCCGTGCCGAAATGCGAAAGACCCTTGGTCAAGCCGTAACAGGCCGTTCCAAGTCCACCGGTAATATGTGGGGGAAACTCCCAGCCGAACATCAAAACTTTCATTGGCGTATATTTTTTACTTAATCAATTATATTCTTAATTCTAATTATTTTCAATTAACACTGGACGTACAGAATGTCCGCAGTAACGGTCAAAGCCGTATATGACATAATTGCCAGAATCGAAATAAAGAGCCCATGCATTACTCGGATAGTCAGTACTGAGCGACGACGACCAGTAGTAAACACTTGAACCTGCACTGTAGAGACTTCCACCGTTGCGGTAGCCAGCAGCAGGAAGAAAGATGGAGTTGCCGTTAGTTCCCGTGAATAATCTACCGTTTACACCATTCTGGGTTGTCCAAGTTACAGTACAGTTAGTTTTCAACTCGTTCATTTCATCGTAGGTAGGCATTCTCCAACCCGCTCCCCAATTTGCAGTAGCGGCATCGTCAATTGCTTCAAGGGTAGTCAAGTTGTCTGTGAACCCATTATTGCCATAAGTTGAATTGCTGCAATACTTTGTCAATTTTGGTTCTTCCCAAGTTGTCCCTTCTGCATAACGATAAGTTTCCCATGTATAGGTTTGCTTTGGGGAAGTTTCGCCCCATGTAAAATAATCTCCATAACCTTCGGGGGTATCAGAACCAACATTACAAGTCGCCCACTTTGTACCACTTGGCAAACCAAGATCAACCCAGTTGTGTCCATTCAATGTACCTGTTGTCGCCTGTGGTCCAGGAGTTGGATTTGTACCATTACTTGTCCACTGTGCATACAAGGTCATACTAGAAGTAACTATTATTGTCTGCTGATCGGTGTAAGATGCTCCGCTACCTCCCTGCACAGTATTCCAACCAGAGAATGTGTAACCATCGTATGTAAATGCGTTGCGTGTGAGTGCCTGTGCCTCGCCCTCGGTAAAAGTCTGTGCTTCCATTGTGCCAGTTCCACCATTTGCATTAAAGGTTACTATGTATGTTTCATGCTTCTTACAGCCACTTATTAACAATAACAACATACAAGTTAGTGTCAACGGAAAGAAAAATTTTCTAATATTATTCATTTTCAATATATTTTATTTGTCATACTTCCTAATCAACGCGAAGATTCTCAACACTTCGGCAACGCTCCACGCCTGCGCTATTGCACCACGCGGATTGTATGGCGGGTCACCGTCGTAAATTTCCGAAATGCTGCCGATTCCGGCAATAGTCATATCCTCCTCAAAGCCCCAAGCAATCTTGGTAACCTGTGGCAAAACCTGCTTTCCGTAAACCTTCAGCAAACCTTCGCAGAAATGACCGAGCAACCACGGCCATACGGTTCCCTGATGGTAAGCAGAATCGCGCTGTTCCTGATTTCCGAAATAAACACCCTTGTAGTCAGGTGAATCGGGCGACAAAGTACGCAAACCCTTTGGTGTCAGCAATCTGGACTGAACCTTTTCGAGAATAGATGCCGCCATATCAACTGTAACCATCGTGTATGGCAATGAACATGCAAATATCTGGTTAGGACGAACCGAAAAATCACTGTAGTCGTAAGTTACAACATCGGCAAGATAACCGCGGTTTGCATCCCAGAACATAGCAAGGAAAGATGCCTTTGTCCTTTCGGGAATGTCCTTCCACTTTTCAATGAACTCTGCATCGCCACAAGCGGCTGCCAATTCAAGCGAGAACATTACTGCATTGTACCATAAGGCATTTATCTCAACAGCAAAGCCCATACGCGGAGTTACTGGCTTTCCGTTCACTACGGCATCCATCCAAGTGAGAGCCTTGCCCTGCGTTCCCTGCCAAATAAGGCCATTGTCGTGCATCTTTATGTTGAAACTTGTGCCGTTACGGTAGGCATCAAGCACCGATTTCATCTTCTTGCCGTAAAGTTGCCAAATCTGCTTGCGGTCTGGAAGCACATTTGCATACTCGTGCAATGCCCAGAAATACCACAGTGGAGCATCAACGGAATTCAATGCTGCATCGTCGCCAGCACCAATGTTTGGGAAAAGTCCGTTTTTCATTTCGGCGGACATTGTGTCAAGCACTTCGCGGCAAGCCTTTGCATTGCCAGCATGAAGTGTAAGTCCCGGCAACGAAATGAAAGTGTCGCGTCCCCAACGACCAAACCACGGATAGCCAGCCACAATTTCGGTCTTGCCGTTGCGCTTGCAGATAAACTGCTGGGCGGCACTTCGCAGACATTCCTCATAGTTATTTCGCGGTGAACGCTTTGCCAATTCGGTGTTGAACTTACGCGATATGCTTGAAGGTGCCATTTCGCTCAACGCAGCGGTAAAAATCACTGTTTCACCCTTCTTTATCGGCACTTCGAAATATCCGGGCACATACAAGTCCTCGCGGTAGTCGTATCCACGCTCCTGCTCCTCAATGTACTCGTTGTTGTAGTACCAGTCGGGCACATGAACATACTCGCATTTCTTCGAAAGTTGCATATACAAATACTTGTACGAATCGTACATTCTCAACTTAATGCCGTTTTCTACAGGGATATATTTCGTATTTACGAAGAAATTTGCCTTGCTAAGTTTATGTACATTTCGGAACGCCAAGAACGGCTGGAAACGCAACTTTGTCTCGGTATTTGCCTCAAGCAAAGTGTATTTCAGCATAATGCGGTCGTCATCACTAAGGATACGTTCCATTTTCAGCAACGCACCGCCCACGCGATATATGAAATACGGAATTGTTTCAATCTGGAAATCGCGCAAATACTTGTGTCCCTTGGGGAAATACACGCCATCTGGATACTTGTGAACGCCAAGGTGGAACACCTCATCGTGCTGCACGACCGCCAGATCAAGCGATGAAATCAGCACATGGTTATCGCCATCAATGTCTTCCATCGGGCAGATGAATAGACCGTGATATTTCCTTGTGTTACAATTTATTATAGTGGAACTTGCGTATGCTCCGCTACGACTTGTGCGGATAAGTTCACGCTTGAGCGAATATTCAAGATTTACCAGTTGGTTCTTGTCAAAACTAATATATCCCATAAATCGAAAAGTTACCCTACAAAGATAACAAAAAACTTTTTATAACAAACAAGTTTTTCTAATTTTTTTTACAAATTTTGAAGCAATGAGCAAATCGTATTTTTTATAACATAAAACTCTTTTACTCACCGAATTACACAATAACCACAACTCGAATATTTGTCGCACATAGAATCCGACAAACCTGCGATTTTGCCATTCCCACATTTTTCCATATCTTTGCGCCCTAATTTTGAATTGAGGTTTTGATTGCGATGAAACGCATAATTATATTATTTACGGCAATAACTTGTGTAGCAATATGCTTGCTTGAATCGTGCAACGGCAAAACGGAAAACGAAAACGCAGAAACACCCGAAAGCGACACCGTTCCGCAAGCAGTTGACGAATCAACAATACCGTTTCCAGACACCACCTACCCTTCTGTCGCAAACCTGAAATACGACATCACAATCTTCGACACCATAACCTCGGGTGAACTTTCCAACATCGAAGACGCATATAGCGAAACTCCTGGAATATTCACATTCCGAGGCAATCCGTTGCGAAACGCAGCTTTTGTCGGACACATCGACAGCATTCCAACCGACATCGACATCGATTGGGCATTCGAGACAAGCTACGACACCACCAAAACAAGTTTCGGCACATGGGGCGGCGGAAGCGGTTGGACAGGTCAGCCACTCTATGTGGAATGGAGCGACAACATGATGCAAAAGTTCCGCGAAACAAACGATTCGCTAACGGAAAACTTTGGCAATAAGGAAATCATGGTCTGCTCGCTGTGCGGAAAGTTGTATTTCATAAACTACGAAACTGGCAAAAAATCACGCAAACCAATAGATGTTCTGAACCCAATAAAAGGCACTGCCATGCTCGACCCCGATCTCAACGGCAACCTCTACATCGGCCAGGGCATTCCGCGCAGACGACCAATAGGAGCAATGGTGGTTGACCTTTTCGACCACAAGATTTCCGACTTTTTCCCCGAAGACCCTAATGCATGGCGCAGCTGGAGCGCATACGACGCATCTCCACTCGTTGTTGGCGGATTTTTATTCCGTATCGGCGAAAACGGAACCGTTTACAAATATACACGCGAAAAAGGAAAAATAAACCTGCACTCGACACTCCGGTACAAGAAAACCGACGACAGCGCAGGCGGAATGGAGTCATCAATGGCGGTTTACAAAAATTACGGCTACACTACCGACAATCACGGCAACATATTGTGCATCAACCTGAACAATCTAGAACCAGTATGGCACTACGACAACCACGATGACACAGATGCCACTCCTGTCCTAGAACTCGAAGACGGCATTCCTTACCTCTACTCGGGTTGCGAAATAGACCTACAAGGCGCAGAGGGGTTCTCATACATCGTCAAACTTAATGCTTTGACTGGCGAAAAAGTATGGGAACAAAAGTTCGAGTGCAAAAAAATGTGGCTCGGCGAAAAACATTTTGATGGCGGAATGTATTCCACAATGCTTCTAGGCACTGGCGACTGCTCCGACTTGATTTTCACCAACATCTGCACCAACGACCCGCCATCGGCAGGAATTTTCTGCGCACTGAAAAAAGAAACCGGCGAAATAGTATACTCAAAGAAACTTGAACACTACGCTTGGTCGTCACCTGTTGCAATCACAAACAACGAAGGCAAAATGTTCGTACTGACATTCGACTGCGCAGGACGCGCATACATAATTGATGGCAAAACAGGAGAATTTCTAGTAATCAAACTTATAGGAATCAATTTCGAATCATCACCAATAATCATCGACAATCATGTTGTGATTGGTTCGAGAGGCACAAACATTTATAAACTTTCAATCAAATGAAAAAGATAATCATCGCAATATTGATACTCATTCCGTTTTATGCAAGTTCGCAAAAGCTGATGGCTTTCCGCGACTCTGTGCAAGGAAGCTACAATTTCTGGGTATATTTGCCTGAATGTTACGATTCTATAAACTCAACCACACCAACAGTGCTTTTCCTCCACGGACGAAGTCTTTGCGGAAGAAACCTATCGATGGTTCGCCGCTACGGTCCCCTCGATGCGCTTTTAATGGGTAGAAAAATTAATGCGGTTGTAGTTGCACCGCAAAACCCAGGCGATGCTTGGAAACCAGAAAAAATCATGAAGATAATCGACTGGACAACAGAAAAATACCGCACCGATACAAACCGTCTGTATGTTCTCGGAATGAGTCTTGGTGGCTACGGCACAATTGATTTCACGGGAACCTATCCCGACAAGGTTGCAGCAGCAATGGCACTCTGTGGCGGTGGAACGCTAAAAGAATACTGTGGACTAAACGAAGTCCCGCTTTGGATAATGCACGGCACAGCCGACAAAGCAGTTGGTGTTAGCCAGTCGCAGGCAGTTGTTGACAAGATGATAGAATGCGGCGACACATCACGCTTGATTTTCGACAGGTTAAGCGGTGTAAATCACAGCCGTCTGGCAAGAATGTTCTATCTGCCCGACACCTACGAATGGCTTTTCTCGCACTCGCTTGCCGATTCGGCAAGACAGGTAAACAGAAATGTACCTATTGACAACGCCACGATGGAACTTGCTTACAAAAACCTTGACAAGAGTAGCAACCATTTTACCGTTATCGACCCCAATCCGCAGGCATATTCTTATGTTCCTGCCGACCCGAACGCAGAATACTATGTCATCAAGAAGGGCGACACGCTGAGCCATGTTGCAAGAATGTACCACACCTCAGTTGCAAAACTATGCCAGATAAACCACCTCAGCGAAACAAGCATACTGCAGATTGGTCAGAAAATCTACCTGAAGTAATTGAAATTGCATAATAATCAATGGACACACACGGTGTCATGCTAATACTTTTTCTGCCCCCTCCTGTGTCATGATGAACTTGTTTCAGCCCCCCCTCCTATGTCATCCTATATTTGCTGCGTAAAAATAAATGTTATTTTTATGTAGAAAAATGATTATTAACTTTTCAAACAGAAGGGGGAAAGGAATAAGATTAAAAAATGTCATTAATCTCCAAAGATTCTTCAGCATGCAAATCCC
>JAGCDJ010000052.1 GCA_017651185.1 Bacteroidales bacterium
GCAAACAAGGTAATACGTATTGCACTGGTAAACAAACTTATAAAACAAATATTCGCTATTATGACTGGCAACAAAATGTACGATGAAAATTTTTCAAAAAATATTTGGTAATTAACACAGTTCATGCTGAACTCGTTTCAGTATCTGATTCCGTTTTTGGGGCTTTCAATAATTCAACAATTTGAAGAATCAAAAATTCAATCTAAAATCGTAAATCCACAATCGTAAATAATATTGTATCTTTGCAAAAAAATATTCGTATGAACATAGCAGTTTGCGTAAAACCGGTACCTGACTCGAAATACTACGACCAGATAAAGATTGACCCGGTAACAAAGACATGGGACCGTTCGGGAATTCCCACAGTAATAAGCGACTTGGACAAGCACGCCCTCGAAGCAGCAATATCAATCAAGGAAAAGCACGGCGGAAAAGTAGCGGTATTCACTATGGCTCCCCCGACAATGAAGGATACCATAATGCAGGCACTGGGCATGGGTGCAGACGAAGCATACCTTATCAGCGACCGCGCTTTTGCTGGCTCCGACACACTTGCAACATCCAATATTTTGGCAGCAGCAATCAGAAAGGCAGGTAAATTCGACCTTGTAATCACTGGCAATGAAAGCGATGACGGAAGCACAGCACAAGTTTCGGCTCAGCTTGGCGAATGGCTCGAAATGCCTCATGTAATGAATGTTACCAAAATCGATTGCGATGGAAATAGCATTTTCGTTACAGCAAAGCAGGACAACGGAAGCATCGACTACGAAATCGGACTTCCAGCAGTTGTTGGCGTTACGCGCAAGGTAAACAAACCAAGGTTTGTAAGCATAATGGGCTTGATGAAGGCAAAACAGAAACCTTTCAATGTTTTCACCGCCAACGACATTGAACCCGACCCCAATTTTGTCGGACTGAAAGGTTCACCGACACAACCTGGAGGAATAGCATCTCCAGAAATGGGCCGCAAGTCGGAAAAGATAGATGGCACACCCGAAGAAATTGCAAAACGCATTGTAGATGAACTTTATAAAGCAGGGATAAAGTAATGGAAATTCAGGAAAAGAAAAACATATATGTAGGCGTTCAGACTACACAAACTCGTGATATAAGGGACTTTATGATGGAAATAAATTCATACAAGAACATATTGGTATTTGCCGAAGTTGGCGATGACAAGGTTTGCGAAAATTCGTTGGAACTGCTTGGCGAAGCCAACAGGTTGAAAGCAATGCGCAACAACGACAGCTGGGTAATTGCTGCAATGGTTGGCAATGATGTGAAAAAATATGCTCCGACATTGTTCGGTTACGGTGCTGACAAAGTTGTCGCATTCGACAGTCCACAATTAGAGAACTATCGCTCAGACCTTTATGGTGAAGCATTGGCAGGAATTATTAATGCATATCATCCCGAAATCGTGCTGATTGGCGCAACCGCCCTCGGAAGCGAACTTGCACCTACTGTAGCAGCAAAACTGCGCACAGGACTTGCTGCACACTGCACCGCCCTCAAGATACTTGAAAACGGACAGTTCACACAAGTTGTTCCTGCTTTCGGTGGCAAGGTTCTTGGTGACATTTACATACCGAATCATCGTCCGCAGATTGCATCAATAAAGGCTGGTATTACCAAGAAGTTGGATTTTGTCCAGAAAGACGGCGTGGTAGAAGATTTCTCGTGCGAACTGAAGGGCTTCGACAGAATGAAAGTCGTAAAGGTTGAAAAAGTACACGAAACCTGCAAATCACTGACCGAAGCAGACTGCATAGTAGTTGGTGGTTTCGGCATTGGTTCGAAAGAAGAATGGTCAAAGCTCGAAGAATTGGCATCGTTGCTCAACGGAGCAAACGGTTGCACTCGTCCCGTACTTGATGCTGGCTGGGTTAGCAACGAAAAGGCAATGATAGGCACCAGCGGAATTGCAGTTCGTCCAAAGGCATACCTCGGAATTGGTGTTTCGGGAGCTGCTCATCACACTTGCGGAATAAAGGATTCCGGTCTGATTATCAGCATCAACAAGGACGAAAATGCTCCTATTTTCGCATGTTCCGACTACAAGGTTGTTGCCGACTACAAGAAAATTGTACCCGCTCTAATAGAAGAACTTAAATCAAGGAAATAGGATAGCATTTTGCTTTCCCAAAACACTTACGGCAAGCATCAATTAGTGCTTGCTTTTTTATATCTCGTTGAGAGTCTTTATTATGAGTTCGCTTGCCTCGTCAATTTCATCGTTTGAAATGACCAACGGCGGAGCAATACGGAAGGCGGTATCGTGGAAAATAAACCAGTCGGAAATTAACCCATTGTCAATTGCCTTCTTGATAAAATGCAACACATTGTCGAACGAACCAATTTCAACGGCGAGCAACAAACCCTTACCTCTAATCTCCTCAATCTTGGGATGTCCCATGAGATTTGACCTGAATCTGTCGGACTTTGCCTGTATGGTATCTACTATTCCCGACTCGTTTATGATTTTCACACCTGCAAGTGCAGCCGCTGCCGACACAGGATGTCCGCCAAAAGTCGTAATATGTCCCAAAACAGGATCGGTCTTGAATGCCGACATAATTTTTCGAGATGATACGAACGCGCCTATCGGCATTCCTGTGCCAAGCGCTTTTGCAAAGCAAATAATGTCGGGAACGATTCCGAAATGCATAAAGCCGAACATTTTCCCCGTCCTGCCAAAGCCAGTCTGGATTTCGTCAAGAATGAGCAATGCGCCCTTTCGCGTGCATACCGAACGCAATTCCTTCATATATTCAACCGTAGGAATCATCACACCGCCTTCGGCTTGAATCGATTCCAGAACCACGCATGCAGTATCTTCATCTATCTGCGACAGCTGGTCAAAGTTGTTAAGCTCCAAGTGATATACATCGGGAAGCAATGGGCGGAAAGAACGCTTGAAATCCTCGTTACCGCATAAGCTCAACGCACCTTGAGTACTACCGTGATAGGCATTCACAAACGAAAACATCTTACGCCTGTGGGTATAGCGCTTTGCGAGCTTTGTAGCGCCTTCGATGGCTTCGCTACCGCTATTCACAAAATAGACATTATCGAAAACATCGGGCAACATTCCGCAAAGATATTCAGCAAGTTGCACTTGTGGCGACTGAACAAACTCGCCGTAAACCATCAGGTGCATATACTTGTCAACCTGCTCGCGCACGGCTGCCGCAACCTTTTCGTTGCAATGTCCGAGCGAACTTACCGAAACGCCGGAAATTAGGTCGAAATACCTTTTGCCATCGGGAGAATACATATATACGCCCTTGGCGCGTTCAATTTCAACAAGATATGGACTTTCGGATGTTTGTCCAATGTAATTTAGGAAAAGTTCCCTATGCGAAATATTCATCGTTCAAATGTTTTTGCAAAATATGCTTTTCGACTGCCTTGTTTGCCGCAACAAGAAACCTTTCGTAAGCAATCGGCTTTAAAAGATAATCGGTTATGTCGTAATCGTAGGCATCGAGCGCATATTTCCTGCTTGCCGATATGACTATTATCTGGATGTTTTTCTTGTATTTGTCAAGGAAATCGAAACCGCTCATCTGCGGCATTTCAATATCGAGGAAAATTAGCGAAACATTGTTCTCCTCAATACAAGTCTCAATGCCTACAGGATTGGCAAATGTGCCGCAACAAGTCAAAAAGCCAGACTTCTCGATGAAACCAGCAATCTGTTTCTGTACCACTTCGCTATCGTCAACAACTATGCAGTTCATATTCGAATTACAATGACAAAATCGAGTACAAAGTTAAGAAATATTTTGTTTGGAGAAATATGTTTGTAATTGTTTAGGAAGATTATTTTGGGTTCAAAGACTTGAATACTCAAAGGCCTATGACCTCGGCTTTTATCCTTTTCTTCTGTTAGACTTTGGAACAAAAAAAGGGTAAGCTACTCATATCGCACCGCTACAACCTCTTACCTTTGCTTTCTTCCGAACCTGGAGGATTCAGAGGGAGCTGGTCGTATAAGACTTACCCGACCGCAAAAGTAATACATTTTTCGCAGAGACAAGAAAGAAATTTATTTTTTTGCACAATGGCATTAAAATAATACCTTTGCCAATAGAAAAGATTGCAATGAGAACACTTATAAAAAATGCAACGGTTGTAAACGAGAGGCAAAAAGCACTGCTCGATGTGACTATTGATAACGAAATTATTGACGAAATCGCACCATGTGGAAAAATACAAGGAAGTTTCGACAATGAGATAGATGCGACAGGATTGCTTCTTCTGCCAGGCGTAATTGATGATCAAGTTCATTTTCGCGAACCCGGAGCCACACAAAAGGCCGACATTTACTCGGAATCGAGAGCCGCTGCCGCTGGCGGAGTAACATCCTACATGGAAATGCCTAACACCAATCCGCCAACTGTAAATGACGAACTTTTGAAACAAAAATTCGACATTGCAGGGGAAAATTCCCTTGTCAACTACTCGTTCTTCATTGGTGCAACCGAAAACAACATTGATGACATCGCAAAAATCGACACATCTGAGGTTGCTGGCGTAAAACTGTTCCTCGGTTCTTCAACTGGTAATCTGCTTGTCAAAGACAAGAACGCCATTGAAAAAATAATGCAGGTCTCCCCTACCATAATCGCCGCGCATTGCGAAGATGACGGCATAATTGCCGAAAACCTAAACCGCATGAAGGGAATTTACGGGGATGACATCCCAATGGAAAAGCATTGCGAAATAAGGTCAGCCGAAGCCTGCTACAAATCGAGTAGCGAAGCCGCAGAAATAGCGAAACGCACAGGCGCACACCTACATATTTTCCACATCAGTACCGAAAAGGAAATTTCCTTATTGTCGGACAAACCCATGAACGAAAAGCGGATAACTGCCGAAGTGTGCGTACATCATTTGTTCTTCAACAGCGAAGACTACAAACGGCTCGGATCGCGTATAAAGTGGAATCCTGCAGTAAAGTATGAATCAGATAGACTTGCTCTTATACAAGCGCTTAAAGATGGCAAGATAGATGTCGTTGCAACCGACCACGCGCCACACACTTGGGAAGAAAAATGCGCACCTTACACTAAATGTCCATCGGGCGCACCAATGGTACAGCACTCGCTACAAGTCATGATGGAACTTGCAAAACAGGAATACTTCAGCATCGAGGACATTGTAAAATGGATGAGCCACAATCCCGCACAACTTTACCGTATCGATAGACGCGGATTTATTCGAAAAGGATATTTCGCCGACCTCGTGCTTGTTGACCCGAATGCAAGATACGAAGTCACAAAGGACAACCTGATGTACAAATGCAAATGGTCGCCATTGGAAGGTCATGTTTTCAATTCAAAGATTGTCAAAACATTAGTGAATGGGAAAATCGTCTTTGACAATGGGAAAATCATAAACGGCAAATCGGCAATGAAATTAAAATTTAACAGATAAGATTATGAAAAAGAAAGTATTACTAGTTTCATTAATAATTGTTGCTTGCTCATTATCAGCATTTTCGCAACTAAACAGGACAATCCACGATGAAAAGACTGGCAACGACATACTATACGGCTACTGCACCCGCCAAGCACTCGAAAATCATGGTGACGACTGGTTCAAGGCAGAATACGAATCATATACGGTAAAAACCGAAACTTTCAACTTTGAACTTCCAGAAAAGTTCGACAGCGTACAGGTTTTCATGGGAACATGGGAAAGCAATTCAAGGCGCGAAGTTCCACGTTTCTGCAAAATTTTCGACCTCGACTATTTCAAGGATATTCCCGTGACTTTCATCTGCCTCGACAGCAAAATTACGGTAGATGTGCTCAATGTAGATGATTATTACGTTCAATTCCTGCCTGCAATTGTCTTCTACAAGAAAGGCGAAGAACTTTGCAGATTCCTTGAACAGCCGAGAACAGAATCCATGGAATCGGACATCATGGACCTGATGGAAAGGATGCAGTGAGAGGAAAGGAATGTTTGATGATTTGATAATTGTAGCATCGCAATGCATTGCGATGGTTCTGTCACAAAGGTGAAAAACAAAAAAGGCTTCGAAATCGAAGCCTTTTCTATTTGACAAAGCATTAATTTTATTCCATATATGCAACCTTCTTGTCATCGCGTGGCTTTGCATCTGGATTTTCATCCTTGTAGCCAAGTGTAACGGTCAGATATACAAGGTAGTTTTCGGGAAGGTTCAGCGACTTAACAAAGTCAGCACCCTTTGGCGAATTGATGTAGTCGCGGCAGCAACCAACAGCGCACGAACCAATGTTCATCGACTCAGCAGCAAGCAAAATGTTCTGAACAAGCATTCCGCAGTCACTCTGTCCCCAGTACTGAGTTGTGTCGTAAGCAACAACTAGCAAAGTCGGTGCGTGGAAGAAAACGCTTGCATCTTCATCGGCAAAACGCTCCTTTGCTTCTGGACGCTTCTCAATCATGTCGGCAATAACTTCCTTGTTTAGATTGTCGATTGCTTCCTTATTGCGGATTACGCGAACTTCCCATGGCTGAGAATTTCTTGCGCTAGGTGCATTAATACCACAATTGAGAATGGTCTGCAATTCCTCGTCCTTTATCTGTTCGGACTTGTAAGCGCGAATACTTCTACGGCTAAGGATGCAATTTACCACCTGATTTTCGGCAGGAGCGGCTACTTGTTCTACATTTTCGTTATCTGCGACTTTCGTCTCTGCGTTGTTATTACATGATGCCATAGCAAATACTAATAAAACAAAAAAATAAAAACTATATTTCATAATCATAAAATTTAAATGATCTCCTTACAAACAAGAAAAGGGAAAACCAACACTGGATTCCCTAACTCCTGTTCAAATGCAGTTTGCCACGGCTTATTTCTTAGCAGCAGCACGCTGTTCCAAATGCTTCTGATAGCGGTTGCGGAATTTATCAACACGACCAGCGGTATCAACAAGCTTAATCTTACCAGTGTAGAACGGGTGAGATGTGTTGGAAATTTCAAGCTTGTACAAAGGATACTCAACACCATCAACAACTATGGTTTCTTTTGTGTTAGCGGTTGACTTGGTAATGAAAACATTTTCATTCGACATGTCCTTGAATGCTACCAAGCGATACTTATCAGGATGTATTCCCTTTTTCATTGTATTTAACTTTTAATTATTCTTACTAATTTTTGGACGGCAAAGGTACTGCTTTTTTTTTAATCCACAAAATTCTGTTCAAAAATATTCCAACATTTTGCTTTTAATTAAAACGCTACCCCTAACTCTCTATTTTACACGCACTTTGCGCCCCAGTCTTAATACAGTATTAGGAGTAAGATTGTCGTTTAGCGAACAAATACGGCTTACCGAAGTGCCATATTTCCGCGCAAGAGCGCTCAAAGTATCGCCCTGACTGATGGTATGCCATACGCCTTCGCCAGTATATGCCGTATTTGATGACGACGATGAAGAACTGTATCTTGCAGTCGAATTAAGTTTGTTTCTTGGCAGCACCAAAGTGTCGCAGCGCAATGTGCTGTCCTTCCAGCAGACTATGGTTTCAGGGTCAAATGGGAAACCCTTGTACCTTGTCTCGAAATGCAAATGCGGACCAGTGCTTCTTCCTGTACTTCCGCCAAGACCAATAACTTCGCCGACGTTAACAATTTCATTTTCGCGAACCAGAATCTTCGACAAATGACCATAATAGGTTTCAAGTCCATTGTGATGACGCACTACTATAAGATTGCCATAACCACCACAATAGCCCGTATAACGAACCTTGCCCTCGAAAGCAGAATATACCGAATCGCCCACATGCAAAGGAATATCGCTTCCGGTGTGCGCACGACCATGACGCCAACCGTATTTAGAATAGACAAAACCTTCGCGAGGCATACAAAAATCAGTAGAATCTTCAATAAGCGGCAATACTATTGTATCAGGAAGAGTGGTTATGTCAAAATTTCTATATGCATTGTGGTCGGTAACAGTCCAATCGTCAAGATAAATATCGGAATCGAAATGTTTCGGTTTTGGTATGGTCAACGAATCCCAGGTTTTATCACTGTATATCACAATCTTGACAAATTTGTCGGATGTAGATAAGGTATCCACCGAAACCCTTGCTATTCCCTGCGCAAAAATTTCGGCGGACAGAAACAATAAAAACAAAAACAAATATCTTTTCATGGTTGCAAAGATAAGCAAAAATCACGGGAATGCAAGTTTACTTTGGCAAATTGTGGAAGATGCCGCATTATACAAAACGAAAAAGCCGCTTTATCAGCGGCTTTCGCAGTCCG
Organism: Bacteroidales bacterium; assembly: GCA_017651185.1. Lineage (GTDB taxonomy): Bacteria > Bacteroidota > Bacteroidia > Bacteroidales > ML635J-15 > Bact-19. The sequence goes on from JAGCDJ010000052.1 coordinate 8,279, forward strand.
GCGGGGAATCGAACCCCGATTACCAGAATGAAAATCTGACGTCCTAACCATTAGACGATCGGACCAAATTTCCCATCGTTTTGGGACTGCAAAATTAGTATATCAAAATAACATGGCAAAATGTTTTTTCACTTTTTTTTGAAAAATATTGAATTTAGGACAATGGCAATATGCAACACACTTTAAATCAAACACTTATTTACAAACAAAACAAAAGAGGCGTTTTTGTATCTGGCGGATATAATATCCTCATACTATCGCCTTCGGGAGTGCAAATCCAGAAGGACAAATAAAAAAGGTCGGAAATAATTTCCGACCTTTGTATCATCAATAAATAATCTTTTATTCTTCCATTGAAGCGATGATTTCGTCAGTCATTTCCATATTGTGGAATACGTTTACAACATCATCGTCGTCTTCGAGAACGTCGATAAGCTTCAAAACGCCCTTTGCATCATCGGGAGAAATAACCTTTGTGTCGTTCGGGATTCTTCTAAGTTCAGCGCAAGTTGGAACGATATTCATTTCTTCCAATTTCTTGTTTACTGCGCCAAAATCTTCGAACGAACTGGTTACTGTTATGGTTTCTTCATCCATTTCGATGTCTTCTGCACCAGCGTCAATTATTTCGAGTTCGAAATCGTCCATGTTGATGGAATCTGTCTTTGGAATTTCAAAAACACCCTTTCTTTCGAACAAGAAACTCAATGAACCGTTTGTTCCGAGTGTTCCGTTGAACTTGTTGAAAGCTGCGCGAACTGACGAAACTGTCCTGTTGTTGTTGTCAGACAAGCATTCAACGAACAATGCAATACCATGAGCAGCGTATCCTTCGAAGGTAATTTCCATGAAGTTTGCACCATCCTGATCACCTTTCTTAATAGCTCTTTCGATGTTATCCTTAGGCATGTTGACACCCTTTGCATTCTGAACTGCAAGTCTCAACTTTGCATTATAGTTGGGGTCGGTTCCTCCACCTTCCTTTACTGCTATTGTTATTTCCTTTGCTAACTTTGAGAAAATCTTTGATCTCTTAGCGTCCAATGCGCCTTTCTTTCTCTTGATCGTTGACCATTTATTATGTCCTGACATATAACTTTTATTTTATTAAACTTCTTTTTCCTAAATGAAGTCACAAAATTACAAAAATAATTTTTTTCAAATATTAATTCTGGCAAAAAAATATCTCATTTTTCAAAAAAAATTAGAAATGCTACCTATATAACATATATAAATATTACGTTTCCGACAAATAGAGATGTCAACCGAAAACAAAAAACATTACCTTTGCGCAAAATTTTTAACGATGTCGAAAAAGGATTACGCACCACTTCTCCCCATCGAACTGAGGACGAAGATAAAAGAATACAGATCAAAAGGATACAAGATTCCGCCATTGAAAATAATACGTAGCGAGGAACAGATTGCCGGAATACGCGAAAGCGCAAAGATAAACACAGCACTGCTCGATTACCTGTCGGAAAACATCCGTGAAGGAATCACTACACAGGACATCGACGACATGGTTTACGAGTTTACAAAATCGCACGGGGCAATTCCAGCACCGCTTCACTACGAAGGATATCCTAAAAGTTGCTGCGTTTCGCGCAACGAAATCGTATGCCACGGCATCCCGAACAAAAACGAATTTCTCCGTAATGGCGACATTGTAAATGTAGATGTTTCAACCATCTACAACCGCTATTTCTCCGATGCGTCAAGAATGTTCATGATTGGCGACGTGAGCGAGGAATGCAAACGGCTGGTCAAAGTTACAAAGGAATGCCTCGAAATTGGCATCGCAACGGCACAACCTTGGGCACGCATGGGCGATGTTGGTGCGGCAATTCAGGAACATGCCGAAAAGAACGGTTATTCTGTCGTACGCGAATTGTGCGGACATGGTTGCGGCGTAAAATTCCACGAACCGCCAGAGGTGCTTCACTATGGCAAGCGCGGAACCGAAGAACTCATAATTCCTGGTATGACATTTACAATCGAGCCGATGATTAACATGGGCAAAAAGGAAATCTTCATCGAAGATAACGACTGGACGGTAGTTACCAAAGACCTGAAACCTTCGGCACAATGGGAACACCAGATTCTTATTACTGAAACAGGAAACGAAATACTGACGTACTAGAAATAAAGGTTCCCTTATCTCTCCTTCCTCTCAATCACCTCTTTCAACTTGTACCTATCGCCAGTGGCGGTGCCAACAGCATCGATGAACTGCTGGTCGTAGCCCTTTGTGTCGTAACCCCAACGCAGGAATTCCCCGTTCTCGTCGGTGCGACGGATAATCTGGTCGTTGTACCTCACAATCAAATACTTGGCTAGTTTATCCCAGCGTTGCATCATGCGGTCGGTGTATTCTATGCTTTTGCGGTTGAGGTAACTGCGACGGTCGGCTGGCTGCATACCCTTTACGGCAAGCAACACACTGTCCTGGTCGGCAAAGTAGTAGTCCTCGAGTTCCTTCTGAGCCTTACGCAAGTCGCCAATCATCATCGAATAGCGCGGATACACCATATTTGCCACCCAGTTGTTCATCCAGAATGCCGACTCGAACGAAAACTCGTTTCGCGGATTGTTCTCCTGACGGAAAGCATCGGGCACTTGAGTAATGCAGCAATACAGAGGCACATACGCCACCATATTGGCATCGTCGCAGTTGAACCATGTAACACCTCCCTCATCGTCGGGCAACCACGAGCGCATCTGGCAGGTCATTGTGAAACCCGACTGCTGGGTTGCAATAGGACGCTCGCGGAAATAGTCGATGCTATCCTTGTCTTTGAAATGCATTGGCAACGGGCGAATAGGCATGCCCCACGGACCGGCTGTCATATCGGAAGTCATATCGAGCGGAGTGCCCTCAAAATGGTCGCGCATGTCGTTTTGCAGGTCGCGCAGCGAAAGCGGAGCATCGGGCTTAATCCACAGCGGAAGATGGTCGCACTTGTCGAAATCACCGTTGATATATGGCAGGTACTTGTCCATTTCGTCCTTGCTGTAGTGATGGCGGAAGAAACTCCACACGCGGGCATCGGCATAGCGCACATTCTCGAAGTCGATTGGACAATAGGCATCGCGGAACGAAAAGTCGGCATCGTTGCCACTGAAAAAGCCAAGTTCGCGCGCAAACGAAATTACATCGTAGGCGTAAACGCATTCCACCTCGGGACGGTTGATATTCTGCAAGTTCTTGCTGCTGATGCTCTTGTACGACTTTTTCTGTTCCTGCGGAAACTGCCTGATACGGCTGAGATTAGCGTGAGCGCAGATGCAGTCGTCGGGGATTCGCAGAGCCACCCATACGGCACCCTTGCGACCTTTGCCCTTGCCAATTATCTCCATAATCCACGCCTCGTTGGGGTCGCAGACGGTGATGGTTTCGCCACTGCTGTTGTATCCGTATTCGTCCACCAGTTCGGCCATGCAGCGGATAGCCTCGCGAGCCGTCGATGAGCGTTGCAGAGCCAATCGCATAAGGCTGAAATAGTCGAGCAAGCCCTCATCGTTGACAAGCTCCAGCCGTCCGTCGAAAGTGGTTTCCACTATGGTGACCTGCTTTTCGTTCATCAGCCCCACCACATTGTAGGTATATTCCACCTGCTTCACATATTGTCCCTCGTGGGCCGGTCCCCAGCCATGAATGGCTATTAGTTCGTCCTTGTCGTGCCGTCCGGCAGGGCTGTAGAACAGCGAACCCGAGAATCCGAATCCGTCGCAGTTGTAGGTACACATTACACTGCCATCGGTTGATGCTTTCTTGCCGACAATCAAGTTGGTGCAGGCGAGGATTGGTTCAACGAAGAGAGCGAAAAGTAGGAGAATGAGAAGTGTTCGTTTCATGAGAAAATGTTTGTGTATTAGGCGACAAAGATAATGTTTATAAATTAATTATCATTTTCCTGTTATCGTTTTCGATTTCCAATACGTTAATTTCGCTTACTCATAATTCTTTACCGCCACCTACTGCTATGGCGAGGTCGTGCAGGGCGTAACCCTTTCCGCTTCAGGAGATTACCATTTGCATATCTCGAAGGCGGGCTGAAAGGCGAAAAGGCTAGAAGGCTCGCTGGCTAAAAGGCTAACAGTCAATTTCGAACAAATTCAAACCTATAAACGGCATTAGCCATAGAAACTTTCAAACGGCGCCAGCCATTCAAACGGCTTTAGCCATTGAAACCAGAAACAAAAAAAAGCGGAACCAGATGCTGAAACAAGTTCAGTATGACATTCCGCTTTTTTAGAAACGCGAAGCATAGAAACGGCTTTAGCCATTGAAACGCCGAAGGCATAGAAACGGCTTTAGCCATATAGTTTCCTAATTTTTTTGCAGGTTGCACCAAATGTTGTACTTTTACGCGCTGAAAATTCAAAACTAAAAAGTGCCAATGGGCATAGGAAAAGCAATATTCAACCGTTCGACCCTGCTTTTGGGCGAAGATACGATGGAACGCATACAAAACAAGCGGGTCATAGTTTTCGGTGTGGGCGGTGTTGGCAGTTGGTGCGCCGAAAGCCTTGTGCGCAGCGGTATTTGCCACCTTACTATAGTCGATAGCGACCGCGTGTGCATAACCAATGTGAACCGCCAGCTGCAGGCCACCACCAAAACCGTCGGACTGGTAAAGGTGGAAGTGCTGAGGGATAGGCTTCTGGAAATCAATCCGCAAGCCGAAATCAATGCCATGCAGGAGATATATTCCGCCGAAAATGCCGAACTGTTCCAGCTCGACACCTACGACTACATCATCGATGCCATCGACAGCCTCGAAAACAAGGCAAGGCTGATTCTTCATGCCACCGGCTGCCGAGGCAAGTTCTTTTCGGCTATGGGCGCCGCCCTCAAGATGGATCCGACAAAGGTACAGGTGACCGAGTTCTGGAAGGTGCAGGGCTGTCCACTGGCTCGTGCACTAAGACAGAAGTTCAAACGGATAAAGGACTTCCCTCGCAAGAAGTTCCAATGCGTGTATTCGCCCGAACTGCTGTCAAACAAAGGCGCTGTAACCACCTGCGGAACAAGTGCTTGCCTATGTCCCAAAGCCATCATTGCAGCAGGCAATCCTGCACTCGTCAACCACGAATGGTGTTCGTCGAAGGCACAAATCAACGGCACAACCTCGCACATTCCCGCCATTTTCGGCTTTACACTTGCCGGCCTGGTGATGCAGGATATTAACGAGAACTAATCCCCGTAATAGTTTCCGATTTCCAATCCGTTAATTTCGCTTGCTCATAGTTTTTTACCGCCACTTCCTTGCTGGCATTTGCATAGCAATATTCGCATAAATGCGGACAGGTGTTGTATTCGCCGATGTCCTTGCTCACCATACATCCGCAAGCGGAGCGCTGACCTTTGTCGCGGTTGTCCTTGTGCTTTATGGAGTATTGGTTGGCATTCAACATAATGGCATTAGGCGGAATCGGCGCAGCGCCGAACAAACTTTTTTCGATGGTCTTGATTTCCACGCCTAAAAAATCCATCAGAGCCTTATCATTGTACGCAAAGCGGATCATCAGGTTGTCGTCAACGCAGTGGTTGTGCGATATGCCGTCAAGGTCAACCGCTTCGCCACAGGTTGCCAAAGTGTAGTTCCAGTTGTTCGATTTGTTCAATTCCACCAATCGCTTGGCAAACTCAAGCATCTGCTCTTTTGTCCATTCGGAATATTTGACCTTGCTTTTCTCAAGATTTGCTTTCACCTTTTTGTACAGGGCGATGTCGGCAAAACTGAAAACCAGCTTTTCGGTATATCCGACCAATTTGTTACCTATATTCTCGACCTTGCAAAGCAAATCGTCAATCGAAATATTATCCGTTAAAATCAACGGGTCGAAACGCCAAACTACCCTGCCCTTACCTAATTTTTCAACTAATTGCCGAAATGTTTCAATACGCTTTTCGAGCGAAGGCACACCGCGTTCCAATCCTTCCGCAACATAGTCGTTCAGAGTGTATTGAATGTAACAGCCGATGTTCCGCTCCTGCAAATAATCAAGATGTTTCAATAACGGCTCGGGATTTTTCGACCAGAAAACAATGAATCGGGTATCGCCATACGCCACATAGCTTTTCACGCCATTGAACGGATTTGTCCATGCCGAATATCCGACTTTCAAACGATTGAAAAACCAGTCGGAGTAAAAGGCGGGAATGTCGGTGCTTCGGCTTGCAGAAACAATTACAGGAAACTGAGCATCAACCCATTCTCCGTTTTCGCGTTGGATTTTATTTTTTCGCCATTGAGCCATGTATTAGTATTCTTTAATCAAGAGTATTTTGCCGTATTTTGATTTCAAATCCGAAAAGATTTATGCAAACTCATACTGCAATATTGAAATATTCAATGCATTCTCCAACTTACAAATTGTTTCGAGCGACAGGTTTTCTTCGCCTTTCAAAAGTCGCGAAACATACTGCGGAGAACAGCCCATCCTTTCGGCAACATCTTGTCGTGAAAGATTCTGTTGCTTCATTGCAATTGCCAATTTTATGGCAATTTTACGGGAATACTGTAACCATCCATCGGCTTTTGCCTTAAGACGCTTTTCTTCCTCCTTGCGCCAAGACGATGGAGTATCCGACTGGTAACGGCTTAAACGATTTATTGCTTCTTCCTGTGTCATGGTTCTATCTCCAAGTCATATTATTAAAGTTTTTAATCACCACAAAAATAATACTTTTTTGGAAAAACGAAACCTATAAGTTGCAAAAAATCATAAATTATTTGCAACGAAAAAATGATGTTCGTTTCATGAGAAGAAAATGTTTACTAGTTTTGATAACAAAGATAGGCAATTCCAATTGTTTCTGATTTCTAAATATAGAAAAAATACTTCTCCACAATAAATTGCTCCATTCGCCGTTATCCCACTATGAAACAAATTGTTAGTTATTCCATCCTGATTGCTTTTGGACTGCTGTTGCTGACGGCTTGCAATACACAAAAGGCTTCCATAAAAGGTCCCGAAGGCAATATAACCTACAAGATTACACTGCCCAAAGGCTTCGACACGGCAACCGACCATTGTCCGATGGTGATACTTATGCACGGCATATTCTCGAGCAAAGACTTTACCCCCATGCCACAGATTGCCAAAGGTCTTGCAAAGGCTGGCATCGGGTCTGTTCGCTTCGACTTCAACGGCCATGGCAAAAGCGACGGGCGCAAGCAGGACATGACCATCGAGAAGGAAATTGCCGACGCCCACGCCGTATGGGACTATGTAAGCTCTTTGCCATACGCAAGCCACATCGGATTGTTAGGTCACTCGCAGGGAGGTGTCGTTGCCTCGATGACCGCAGGACGACTGTCGGACGAAGGAAAGACCGTATCAGGCTTAGTGCTTCTTGCCCCGGGAACGGTCATAAAGGAGGCCTGCCAGGGAGGCAAGTTCTTCAATGCTCGTTTCGACCCCAACGACCCGCCGGAATACATACGCTGCTTGGGATTCTATAAATTAGGACGCGAATACCTCGTGTCCACCCAGCAACTCGACATCTACGGGACTTCCGCAGCCTATCGGGGTCCTGTGCTGCTGCAACACGGCGACCACGACGGCATTGTACCGCTATGGTGCAGCGAACGCTACCTGCCGACATACGGCACTAACGCAACCTTACAAATCATCGAAGGCGAGAACCACACCATCACGCGCCACCGCTCAAAAGTCATCGCCAATACGGTAGCGTTCTTCCGAAAGGTATTTGGATTGTAACAAGTCCGCCGAGTTCGCTCCGCTAAAAGTCAATCATATCTTTTAGCCCAACTTCCGGATGATGGTACTGCCGTTCGGCTAGTGTCGCTTTGCCGTTGACTTCCATACTCTGATGCGGGCAGAAATGCAAGCAGGCCAGACACATAGCACAATTGTCACCTAGTTTGGCTTTGCCGTCGGCAAGGGTGATGTTTTTCTGCGGACAAACTTTTGCACAAATGCCACAGCCCACGCATTTATCGGTATTGCAGGCAGGACGGGTCGAGTTCTGAGTTTTCGCAGCGATGGACGGACGATTGAGCAACCAGCCTAAAGGGTCGAATCCTGCATAGTGGAAACCATGCTTTTCGTCGGCAATATCGTTCAAAATTTGCTTCAAGCGCGGTGCGTAACGCTCGAACTTCCATGCCTGACTGTTGGGATTGCGTCCGAAGGCAAGCGCAGAACTGTCGGGAACGCGGATTTTGTTGCAATAGGAAAGCTTTACGCCCTTCTGTCGCAAAATCCGACGCACCGTCCACACCGCATTGTTGGTCTGCGCCCCGCAGGTGATGACAACAAAGGTGTACGACGAAGGACTGATATTAAGTTGCGGCACAATATCACGCACCGCAATAGGCGCATCGAGCCAATATGTCGGGAAAACCAGACCTATGCGTTTTTCGTGAGTCAAATCCAAACCGACTGCCTTGCGAAGTGGCATCACTTGATCGCCAACCTTATCGGCAATTTGTCGGGCAATGGCGAGACTATTACCTGTACCGGAGAAGTATAGAATCATATTTTTTACATTTTTATTTCATCCAAAGCACCTGTCTCAGAGTCGATTATGAAACCGCGCACCACAATGTCCTTAGGCACAAGCGGATGAGTCTTGATGGTTTCGACAGTCTTACGAACAGATTCTGGCGTGTCCTTGAAACCCTCGAGCCAATGGTCCAAATTGATGCCACACTTGCGGATTGTGTCAAGCGTCTCGTCGGTGATGCCTCTGGTAATCATTTCGTGATGAAAGTGGTCGTAGCTCATGTGACAGGCACCGCAATGCGAGTGCGCCACCACCATAATCTCATTAACGCCAAGCTCGTAGATAGCCACAATCAGACTTCGCATAGCAGAATCGAAAGCCGAAATGACCAAACCGCCGGCATTCTTGATGATTTTCGCATCGCCATTCTTCAGTCCCAATGCGGCAGGAAGCAGTTCCGTCAGTCGGGTGTCCATACACGACAGCACCGCCAGTTTCTTGTCGGGATATTTGTCAGTCAGATATTTCTCATAAGCTTTCTGCTCAACGAAAGTCTTGTTGTATTTAATTATTTGGTCTATCATATAGGTTTTGTTTATAATGACTTACAAAGGTAAAAAATAAATTAAGACAGAAAATAAATTTTGCGAGATACGGAATTGGTTTAAAGTTGTAAATAAAAGGTTGATATTTTGTTAATTAGCAAATATAACGAAAAAAAATTGTATTATTTTGTAAGATTTTATGATTTCAATCGTATTACATGCGGAAGATGATTAAGAACGACTAGAAAATGTCACACGAAGAGTTTTCAAATATGTACTTACCGTTCAGCAGCAAAATGTACGCCCTTGCATACAATATATTGCGAAACCGCGACGAGGCAAGGGACTGCGTACAGGATGTATATGCCGAATTGTGGCAACGACGAAACAGCATCGACTGCGACAAATCACCTCTGCCTCTAGTGCTGACAATGGTTCGCAACAACTGCTTCGACAAACTGAAACGCAAACATACAGAAAACAACGATTTGACAGACATACTTTTAGACAACAAAACAGAAGATTCAATCAATGCCAGCAGTACATTGGTCGAAGTTATGAAAATGATAAGTATGCTACCGAAAGACCAGCAAAAAGTACTTCGCTTGCGCACTATAGATGGCCTTGAAATACAGCAAATTGAAGAGATAACACATTTTAGCCGAGAGAATATATACACATTGCTTTCTAGGGCAAGAAAAACATTAAGGGACAATTTTAAATCATTATGACTATGGAAACGAAATCAAATATCGAGTCACTACTCATCCGCTTCTACGAAGGGAAAACGACACCCGCAGAGGAAGAAAAACTGATGGATTTTTTCCGTTCCGACGATGTTCCGACCGAACTTGAAGACGACCGTACACTGTTTCTGTCAATGGCAGAAATTGCCGACACTCATATACCCGATGATATTGCAAAGGAAATAAATACTTTTGTCGGCAATCTCAATGATTCGGAAGCGGAGAAAAATCCAGAACTAGCATCACGACAACCTAAAAGCAATGTTTTCCGACTAGAAAAACCGCCAAAAACAATCTGGTATCGGATAGCGGCTGCTGTGTCCTTAATCGCAATAGTCGGAGTTTGCATAATGCAGTTCCAAAATCAAGAATCTAATGAATCGCCATTCCGCGACACCTGTACTAGCGTTGAAGAAGCAACAATGCAGATTGAGAGAGCAAACAGCATAGTTTCCCGTTCTATACAAATGTGCAAACTGCCTACACAAGAAGCTATTAGAAAGACAAATTCAAAAATTAACAAGATAAAAAATCAGTCAAAACTTTAAAAATTAAGGAATATGAAACGATTAATAATAACAATTGCAATAATTGCCTGCACATTTGCAGCAATGGCGCAAAACAAGATTTTCGAAAAGTACGCCAAAATGGAAGATGTGGATTATGTTTGCATTAACAAAGCAATGTTTAACCTAGCAAACTCTGTCTTGGATGCAGAACTCAGCAACCTTGGCGGCATAGAAAAAATGCTTATCATCAGTTCGAACACTGCAAAGGGCAAGAGTCAAATAGACAAGGACATAGAAGTTTTAAGCAATGACAAAAACTACGAAATACTCATGACCGCACGCGATGGTAGCGACAATGTTGTTTTTTTCTTTACCGACAAACGCAATCCGCATGAACTAATAATAGCCACACAGGAAAAAGAGGAAAGTTCGATTATCGTTTATGCAGGAAATTTCTCATCCAAAGAAGTATTCGAAATGCTTAATGGCGAAGGGGATTAGAACCTTAAATTTACTTACTTACGAAAGCAACTGCTCAATACAGTTGCTTTTTTTGTTAGTTCAGATTTAGCAATAGATATGGCACCAATGGTTCCAAATTAACCTATTATACCCCAAAAACATAAATAATAGTTTAAAATACAACTATTAATTATTTTTAATTTCCACATGCAGTCCCCCATTATACTATCTGGGATTAACCTCAATGTTTTTTATTTTAAAAATAAATACTTCGAAAACTTTAACAAACTTTAACAAAAAAAATTGTGACAGCGAATTTTTGTCCCCTACTTTTGCCGTTGAAAGTTTAATTTTAAATGTAAATATTATGGAAGACCTTAAAGAATTATTATCAAAATTAGATGCGGAGTCATCTGAAAAAGAAATTGCTACAACATTCGAAAAAATTGCAAATATTCTGCTGTTTAGAAGTCATATCAAAACACCGAACGGTAATTATAGAATATTAGAAATAGAATTCTATTTCAAAAACAATAAACATAAAGATAATGTAACTATAGAGCGTACAGAAGAAGCAGGGATGTGGTGGTTACATGATTATGGCGTTGACTTGACTTTTAAGAGTGATGAAAACAAAAAATTTTATGGCGGAATTCTCATAAGGAGTATAATTTCATTAGACAAAAATGATGAGGATAAGGAAATTTATGGTCCAAGGAAATGTTGCTGGCATTTGTTTTATTTTTCTGCATTAGAACAAAATATGGTGCCACAAATCGTAATGAATGATAGTGAATGTATTTATAATGGCACATTGGAGACAACTAAACGCTATATTACAAGAAAACCGAAACCAGAAGATGGTATTTATAGGGATAGTCTTTATCGATTCTATGTGAATGGTTTAGATTTACATGTTGAAAAAAATTACAAAAAAGCATCTCCCTGGAAATAAATATACAACATTATGATCACCGATAACCTTACCGCCAGAGTATTTTTCTCTGACCTTCTGCCCAAGAAATGCCCAATTTTGAACGGACGCATTGCTGAAATTTTAACTGAAAAAAGGATTCCGTTCGCCTATCTTTCGGAAACAAAAGACATCTGGTGCCGCGATTTCATGCCTATACAGATTGAAAACGACCGTTTTGTATTCTACAAATACACGCCAGACTATCTGCAGGATAAAACCGGGCTTCGTCTTCAGACCAATCCCGAAAATGTTTTTCACGCCAGTGCAAACCGCATCGAAAACCTGATGCAAAATGCAATAACTATCGACCTTGTTATGGACGGTGGCAATGTGGTAAAATGTGGCGACACCGTTGTGATGACCGAGAAGGTGTTTTTTGAAAACAAGGACAAGACACGCGACCAAGTGGAAGGAATTCTGAAAGATGCATTCCAAAGCGAGATATTGTTTTTGCCTTGGGACAGGAATGAAACATTCGGGCATAGCGACGGCATAGTACATTATGCTGGAGATGGCAAAATCCTATTGACAAATTACGATGACTTTTCGCCCTATTATTACAACCGCTTCCGAAAAGCATTGGGAAAGCACTTTGAGGTTATCCCGCTGAAATACAAAGCAAAAAGACTGCACGCAACCTCTTGGGCTTACATCAATTTTCTGCAAATAGGCAAACTGGTTCTCGTCCCTCAATTAGGTATTGAAGAGGACGAACAGGCTTTGGAGCAAATCAACAATGCCCTACCAGATTGTGAAGTTGTCGGTGTGCCAGCACGGGAGGCTGTAAGAAGAGGAGGCGCATTGAACTGTATTTCGTGGAATGTAACTTTGCAAGACGGCATTATCGACAACTCTGTCGAAAGAAAAGATTTTTATATGAAATTTAAAGTAAACGAAGCAATAATCAAGCAAATACAAAATCAGCGTGAACTATTTGAGAAAGGCTTAAAATACGAAGAAAACGGAGACTATGAAAATGCCGTAGAACTATATACCGAATCTGCAAGATTAGGATACGATTGGGCACAATTTACTCTCGCCATGTGCTACGAAAACGGCAATGGTGTAGAAAAAGATCTAGCCAAAGCGGTTGAGTGGTACACGAAAGCTGCCGAACAAGAAAACATACGCGCACAACACAATCTTGCAATTTGCTACGAAGAAGGTAGTGGCATTAGAAAAAACATGAGAAAAGCCATAATTTGGTATAGAGAAGCTGCCGAACTGGGATTTGCACCATCACAATACAACCTTGCTGTCTGTTATGAAGAAGGACGAGGAACAAAGAAAAATCCTAAGAAAGCATTTGAGTGGTACGCAAAAGCAGCCGAGCAAGGAATATCTTTTGCTCAATATAAACTTGCAGTGTGCTATAGGAAAGGATTTGGTGTCGAAAAAGATTTGAAGGAAGCTGTAAAATGGTACACCAAAGCAGCCAAGCAGGAAGATCCTTATGCTCAAAACGACCTCGGTTCGTGTTACGAAAACGGAGATGGCGTTGAAAAAGACCTCAAGAAAGCCCTAACATGGTATAGAAAAGCTACGAAACAAGGAGATGACACAGCACAATTAAACCTTGGCAACTGTTACGAAAAAGGTCTTGGTGTAAAAAAGAATCTCGAGAAAGCCAAAGCTTGGTACAAATTATCGGCAGAAAAAGGAAATAAAAACGCGCAAAACAGACTCTTAGCACTCTAAAAATCAGTCGGATTCAAAAAACAAGACACAGCCCTAAGACCGTGTCTTGTTTCTATGTTCATTAATTATCTGCTTTAGTGCATTGATATTTTTCAAAGTTGTACTGCTTTCTCAGTTCTGCCTGACGCTCTGGCGACTGGGAGGTGAAATATGACTTCCAGCCCGGGCAGAAATTTATGTGCCAGCGCCAGATGCGGCCTAATACCGAATTCGGTTTTGCGTCGTAATGGGCGCGAAACTTGCAGTTTTCACATGCTTGTGCCATAACCTATCCGCATTATTTCAACATTGATTCAATTTCGGTTTCCATGTCCTTAGGCTCGGCTACTGGCGGGAAACGCTTGATAACCGTTCCGTCCTTCGAAATTAAGAACTTGGTAAAATTCCAGCGCACATCGCCTTCGCCACGACCTTCCGACTTGCTCAGACTGTCAACCAACGCCATTGTGGCCTTGTTCTTCAAACCTTTTACTTCCTCGGTCGGAACTTGCTTTGTAAGGTATGTGAAGATAGGGTGCGCGTTTTCACCGAAGACATCAATCTTCTTCATCAGAGGGAAGGTTACGCCATGGTTTATACGGCAGAATTCTGCAATTTCCTCATCGCTGCCTGGTTCCTGATGCTTGAACTGGTCGCAAGGGAAACCGAGAATGACGAATCCCTGGTCCTTATACTTCTGGTAAAGCGCTTCCAATCCGTCGTACTGAGGGGTGAAACCGCACTTCGATGCCGTGTTTACTATCATCAGCACATTGCCGCGATACTGGGACATTTCTACTTCTACGCCTTTGTTGTTAAGGGCTTTGTAATCGTAAATCGTTGCCATTTTTTTCTGTTTTTAAGTATATGCTGTGCAGAGGCACTCGTCGAAGCCGTTAGGTTATTTGGCAGGTTCCCATTTGCAGCGAACAGGCGACACAATAGCGCCATCCTTCTTCAGTTCTGCAAAGGCTTTGTCCACCTCCTTGCGGTCGATACCTGTGATTTCTGCGATTTTGCCTGCGTTGACGGGAGCACCGAACTCACGCATGGCTTGTAATACTTTCTCTTTCATCGTTGTAATGTTTTGCTTTGGATGATTACATTATTTCAATGAGGAAATTCTCATAACCGAGTTTGTCAATGTAGTTGAGATATTGTCTTTCCCAATCCATGTGATCTTTCTCGCCGTCAATCCATTTGTAAATCAATTTCTGAGTTACATAATCATCGGCGAAAGCAGCGGCCAACTTGCTCATTTCTTCGATTGCTGTAGGCTGATAATCCGACTCAATCTGCTGCTTTGGATCGTCATAGAAGGGGAATTCCACGGTCTTCATTGCCTCTTGCAAGTCGGCAGGTTTGCAACCGAGTTCTACAAGGCGGTTGAGTACTTCTTCTGCTTCGTCCCATTCTTCTTCAGCTTCCTCTTTCCATTTGTCGGCGAGTTTGTTCCAACCGTTGAAACGGTCGTATGCCGAGAATGCAAAGTGTTGCTTACTGTTACCAAACCATACTGCGCCCATATAGGCCAATCCTTTTAATGCTTCTTCTTTAGTCATAGCTTTAAATTTTTAATTGTTATTATTATTTGTTAGTTCGTTTAAGTCCTTCGATAAGTTTGTTGAGAATGGGAATCATGCTCATGTATTCCTCCTCTTCATCCGCTTTTTGGATGATGTCTGCGATAAGACATTCGGGGATATGCTTCGCTTGTTCTTGCATTTCCAAGCCTTTTTTGGTCAACGATACGATACGCTGGCGTGTGTCCTCTTTACCGCGTGTGCGAGTTACCAAACCTGCTTTCTCCATGCGTTGCAAGAGCGGCGTGACAGTGTTGGTGTCGAGCATCAGCTTTTTGGCAATGTCACAGACAGTCTGCTTGTCCTGTTCCCAGAGCACGAGCATCACAAGATACTGCGGATAGGTGATGCCCAATGGGTCGAGATACGGGTGGTAAACTCCAATCGTAAGTCGTGCCGCCGTGTAGAGACGGAAGCAAAGCTGGTTGTCCAATTTCAGTTGTTCGTATGCCATCTTTCAATTTATGTCGTTCAC
The DNA here is from genome assembly GCA_017651185.1 of Bacteroidales bacterium. Lineage (GTDB taxonomy): Bacteria > Bacteroidota > Bacteroidia > Bacteroidales > ML635J-15 > Bact-19. The sequence continues at coordinate 23,734 of JAGCDJ010000052.1, forward strand.
GATGCAAATATATGGATTTATTTTTATGTCGCAAGCGATATTTAAAAAATATTTTTGGGGAAGAAGTCAATCTTTCGTGATAACAGTTTTTACCTCATCGATAATCTGCTGACAACGAGTGTATGACATCTTTGTATTAATGCCTACTGTAATCATGTCCGCGTCGGTAGGAAGTCCCTTAAAATTGATGGTAGTGGCATGCTCTCCAAGTGTTTGGTCGTTGGTAAGGTCATAGGCAGGCGCAAGTTCCCAGCGTCCATCACGACAGACGAAACTGAAATTGCGAGCGTGGTCGTCGAAGTTGCAGACATAATGGTTGAAAACCATACGTCGGAACTGCTGTTCAACTGCATCGGGCGACTGTGTAAGATACCCGGTAAGCTGCAACAAACTATGGTAATCCATCTTTGGAGGCGAAAGTGGCTCGTTGAGCAGTCCGCTTGCAGTGGCTACATGCAGACGCTCACCATGTTCGTCAATATCGAACCTGCGCGTGGCGAAATACTTGCCTTCCATAAGCCTGAATTCTGGCACATTGATGCCTGCGCGTTTTGCCAATTGGTTGCAGTGATATTCCTGTTGCCCTATATCAATAGGGTCGAAAGTGTGGCGGAATTTTACAAGCCAATGACCAGAGTTGTCACTATACAGGCATTTCGGGCGTACACCTCCCGAATTACCACTGCCAGCCAGCAACAAGTCCGAACCTTCATCGGTCTTTTCGGACAGCACATCAAGCGCAAGTTTCTGCATCTCGTCAAGCGAAAGCTGCGACTTACTACCACCGACAACTGTCTCGGGGACATAACACAATGCGCCCATACCAGAGCTACCGACAAGACTAAGCCGCTGTACAGGCGTCAAAGCATTGTATTCTATGCCTTCACTTCGGAGAACCTTACGTAGTAAATACTCGCCATAACCACCAGGGAGGCTATCCTCAAAAATGCCAAAATTACCATTAAACGGTTGCCATTGTGCAGCGAAAAGGCCTGCTTTCAATGGCAGGTGCAACGGAGAAATGGAAAAGCCATCGTGTATCCATGCACGATCATACTCGAACTGACAGCACGAACGGTTGCCCATCGACAATGTACCCACCTTGCGACCATGATACATCACACCGACACTCAGAATGTTTTTCATCATACGCCTCGTTTTCTGGTTTTGTTCTTGTTAATTTCCAACAATTCCTCCATAGTGTCGTATTTTGGTTCGGATAGCAGTTGCATCAGCTCCTCGGAATAACCCAACGCTTTTGCCAGCTTGACATACGACTCAAGCGAAATGGAGTGCTTCAGTTCGAAACGCTGTATAGACGAAGCAGGCACCCCACTCATCGCCGAAAGGCTCTTAGTGGACAGTTTCCTTTCTAGACGACGTGCCCGAAGGTTCTCTGCCAATCGTTGCATTGTTATCTGCAGTGGATAAGGATCAAATGTGTATATATTATACATAATATATTATGCGTATTTCTTAATTATTGCTTACAACACATCATATATGATGCATTATTACAAATGCAAAAATACAAAGAAAAAGCATAATGGCAAAAAATGGGCGAAAATTTCTACAGAAACTTGATATAGACGTTCACCCCAAGGATTACGACGGCTATTAAAATGACCGTATAGATTATCAGGTAATACAGAATGGATGCCAAAAAACTGCGAGCAAAGGTCGAAAACAGGTTGTAACACATCATCTTATGAAAACAGGCGGTAAGGGCGACGGCAATTAGTACGGGCGTAAGCAAGGGGGAACTCATTTGTTCCGCAAACGAAGGCGAAAAAAGGTAAACCGAACTCACAATGCACTGGTACAAAAAGAACATCACCATCGAATAGACAATGGCTATAGTATATTCCGCCCAATAATACTTTTTCCGGTTCTTTTTGCCATAACAGGCACGCGCAGTAAGGACTAAAATAGGTAGCGACAGTAGTAAAAACACGGTGAAATAGTCGTAGTACAACTGGATTGACTTATAGAGATAGTTGAATATGTATAATGCCGCGCTAACCTGAGTTTGATTCAATGACACTTCTTCATCGCCAACTATAATGTTACTCGGGATAGAATCGTTTTGGGTTAGTTCGATGTCTGCCGTGCTCATGTTAAGCTCTTCCCTGCTACCCGAGACAGAAGCAATAAGAAGATAAACGGTTATGACGCAAAAGAACATCGGAAAAGGCGAAAAATACTTGCGCCGCTTGCCGTTGATAAGTTCGACAATCATTGCGCCCGGGCGAGTGAACAAGTTCTTTAGGGTACGTCCAACGCTGTCGTCCTTGCCAATGAAATCCTCCATCAGGTTTTCAAAGATGAAGCGCATTGTATATCGTCCCGTCTTGGCGCTTTGGCCACATTCAGGACAGAACTTCCCAACGAACTCAGTGCCACAATTAAGGCATTTAACTTTGCTAGTTGCTTCGCAATTCTCGGTTTTTACTTCAGTTTTTATTTCACTTTCCATGTCGATCTATTAATACCTTATTCTTTTGTAAATATGTAAACTGCCAATGTTGGTAGGATGACCAACAGCACCAGCGCAACTTCTACAATGGCGTACGATCCGAAATAATCAACCAATGTCTGGAATTTCAGAACTCCATCAACCAAAATGACCAAAAATGCAAACCAGCAGAGAAAGAATATTACAGAATACTTGATTTTTCGTTTCTTCAGTTTCATTGTAACTAGAATTGCGATTGAAAATATTTGGTGAACCTTGATTCCTTATTCTTTTCCCAAATACAAAAGTCCAAAAAAAATGTAATTTGTTTGTAATAAGGTTGTTAATTGCGTTTTTACTTTCACATCAACTTCCTTTTTCCCATTATCCGCAAAAAACCGTCCCACCAGCGGGAAGGGAGCAACCAGTGGAAAAATACGATGCTTGTCGCTAGGCGTCCTATGCGGTAGCGCACTCGGGGACGGCGGGCATTGGCGGCACGGCAAATGGCTTTCCGAACTACCGATGGAGCCGACAGACTTGACGATTCGTACATATTCCGCAGGTTTTGCGCCATCATCGTGCCTGTGTCGGCGTATGCTGTGCCTTCCGATGTCTCTTTGAGGTGGTCGGCAGCTATTATGCCCCAGTTGGTCTTGATTGCGCCAGGTTCGATGATGACCACATCGATGCCGAATGGCTTGACTTCCATACGAAGCGCGTCGCTCAAAGCCTCGACAGCGTATTTCGACACATGGTACCAGCCTCCATAGTAGAATACCGTCTTGCCTGCAACCGACGAAATGTTTATTATGCGTCCGCTATGCTGCTTGCGCATTGCCGGCAGTACAAGCTGACAAAGCCGTGCCAATCCGAAAATGTTGACTTCTAACTGATTGCGTGCATCGTCGATGGGGACATTCTCCACGGCACCAAAGTAGCCGTAACCTGCATTGTTGATGAGAATGTCGATGCGCCCTTCGCGGTCGAGGATAGCTTGTACGCCCTGCACCATCGACTGTTCGTCGGTGACATCCATGCTCAACGGTTCGATGCCATATTGGCGAAGTGGCTCCATACGCTCCACGCGTCGTGCGGCGGCATACACCTTGTGTCCCTGTTTTGCAAGTGCTTCGGCAGTGTCGTATCCGATGCCGCTGCTTGCACCAGTCAGGAGAATGACCTTTTGCTTTGTGTTTGTTTTCATTAGGTATGTTCAGATTAGTTTGCCGATATGATTAGTGCATTTTGTTTAATGTCCTGATGCGTTCCAGCATTTCCGATGACCAAATGGCGTCGCCGGGTTTCAGGTAGCGGCAGTTGCCGTTGGACGATGGCGTGAATGGAGTTTCTGCTTCGGGGGTGATACCTACGGTGCCTCGCTCCGAAATGTAGAACAGGTCATCACCTTCGACAGCATTGATGACAGACATTGCGTCCCACATTTTTTGCCCAGTATCGCAGTTGTATTTAAGATATACCTGTTTGATTGGATGCGTATCGGTCCAGGCGATGTCGGCAATAACTTGTTCGGGAGTGTATTCTACCGATTGCCCTGTTTCCATTGGGTTGAAAATTATATCCACCTCATTGGGCCACAGACGGAAGAATGTCTGTGCAAATCCGATGCCCTGTGCAAAATTGAAATCGCCCTCTTCGGCTTCGCCAAACCTGCCACCCTGTATGTATAGGCATTTTACTTTTTGCCGTACCAAATCGACACCATTGAGCGGCGAATACGCATCAGCTTCCGACTCCAGCAACTGTGACAGGCAAGTGACAAATCCCACCGACACTATGCTTACCGACTTGTCGGGCTGCGAAGCCAGCAACCGACGGTAAAGCTGCCATCCGTCGGGCAACGCCGAATAATCGGTCACTGACCGCTGGAACATTTTACTGCCATCCTCAAGCGTATGGTCTGCCAGTCCTTGATAGTCAATCCACACCATTGGATTTGTGATGCCGTTGCGCACCAATGCAATTGGAATGTCGCCGTGACCGAAATAAGTATTCATCACATCTGCGCAAGCGGCACAATTTTCTCCCTCGCGGTCAACCACCACGCCCAGCAGGCGACAGCGCCCTTGATCGTGATAGCGGTTTAGCATTTCGAGTCCAAAAAGGTCATCGGTTGAAGACCCGATGTCGGTATCGTATATGATTGAAGGCACTGCCGATGTATTTTCGTCAGGCTTGTCCTTTTTGCACGATGTAAAAAGACAAAGGCAACAAACTGCCAGCAAGCCAAGCAAAACATGTATCGGAAAAATCGTCTTAGTAGTTTTGTCTGTTTGTATCATAGGAATTTGTGTCGGAATTATTTATTTCAGCGCGATAATCTTCTCAGCCATCCGTTTCCCGGCATCGTAAGCCATCTGCAGGTCATTCTCCCAATGCTCGTCGCGGTACTGGCGTTTGGCGGGTTCCGAGAATCCTGCCAGCTCGAATTTGGCATAGTCCTTGACCTGATATGTGTTGTAGGCAGTCAGTTTTTCTGGCTGTCCGAGGGCTTGTGCTATGCAGTGTTCCATTGTGCCGTAGCCATTGCAGTTGTTGCGTTCCTTGGTGCCGTTCTGGGTTTCGACCAGCAGCACGGGCATACGCTTTGGCGCTGTGATGCTGTAGTCGTTGTACGACAGCCAAGGGAAAGCCAGCCTTTCCAGAAAAGCCCGCATCTGACCTGTAATTTCGCCGAAATAGTTGGGCGAGCCAAGTACCAGACCATCGGCATTGGCAATTTCGTCCAGAATTGGCGTGAGTGCGTCCTTGTACTTGCACACATTCGATGCCTTGCCCTTTATCTTGCAGGCCATGCACGACATACAACCTTTGTAGTCGAGTGCGTAGAGGCGGATTGTTTTTACTTCTATTTCGTTGCCTGTGGAAGTTGCTCCTTCAGCAAACTTGCTAAGCATGGAGGCGGTGTTGAATGTTTTGCGCGGGCCTCCGTCGATGATGATAATTTTCTTCATTTTGTTTTAGTAAATCTGTTGCGAAAATACGAAAAAAAACAAAAGTATGATTACAGAATACTTGATTTTTCCCATCTTCAGTTTCAGCGTAATGAGGAATCTTGTGGAGAAAGATAGTCTTATGTCAGTTTTTTGAGAGAGGGTTTTATAGTCCCGCACCGGGATTTGCTTTCCATGGTTTATCCTTCGTGAAAAAGTTCTATTTTTGTGCAACTAAATGTAATGTGTGATTTTTGTTGAAATGAATACTTCGAGTCTTGATTTGTTTTCGCAGAAGGGCGCACTTGTCGCAAAAGATGTAACGCCTTGGCAGACATTCTCCGGCAAGGAAATGAAATTCCATTTGCAGTCGTACGACTGGAACGGTTGCGCTTGCCTTTCGTACCTCACAATGAGGGCTTTTCTTGGTGTGATGAAGATGGAAACCCTAATCTGCACGCCATACGCGAAAGACCTTCCGCTTTATTCATACGACCTTATAAGCGCTTTCGGAAAACGGATTTTGATTGAGGAGGTTTACGATACACAACTGAATCCTGTCGATTTGTCGGCAATGCAAGCCGTAAAAGATACTTACCGCGATTTGAAGGACAAGCCTCTGAAACCGGCATGGTACGACAATCTTCGTCTTCCGCCCAGTACCGCCAAGGTTGGGGCAGCGTCGCGACTGTCGGCATTAGTCTCCGAAATGACATCTGCATACATCGATATGTTTCCCACTGCCAGCAATGTGGATTCTGCCGCCAAGACCGCCCGAAACCGCATATATGTTGAAGGGCTAATCAGCAATGGCGGACCAGCCTTCGACACCATCAGTAAGATGCTTGGCGTTGAAGCAGCAAAGACGCTCTTCCGCCGTTATATTTTCGGAACGGAATAATACGACTCTATTATTCCCATTGTTTCATTCCCGCCAGCGGATTGGTGTCAATCAGTTTCTTTTAGTTGGGTTTCTTCTATGTGGCTTTATTTCAGATTTGTCCTGAAAAACTCTGCCAGTGTGTCCCAAGGGATGTAGTTGCCTTCGCCGCCATCGTAAAGGTCGCAGTGTGAAGCGCCCGGGATGATGAGCAGCTGTTTGTTTTCGGGATTGGGATTTGGTTTGCCGATGAAGTTGTATCCTTCGGCCTGACCTTCCATCATATATTTGTAGGCTGCTTCACCAAAGTAGCGTGAATGAGCCTCTGCGCCGTGCATCACGAGAACTGCGGAACGAATTTCGTTGATGTAGTAGAGGAAACGGCTGTTGGCGTAAGCCTGTGTGCCGATGACGCGCCATCCGTCGTTGCTGTTTCCGCTACGCTTATGATAGCCGCGCGGGGTTTTGTAATAGGCGTGGTAGTCGTGGACAAACCGTGGAACTTGGGGAGGTACAGTGTCGAGCACGCCGCCAGCCATAGCCATTGGGTCGGTCAGTCGTTGCGAGGCGAGTATTTCGCGGTTCTTGTGGCGAGCCTCTTCCACATCGAAAGCATCGTTGTAGTCGTTGCCACTGATGCGGGTCATATCGTACATTGTACTTGCCACGGTAGCCTTGATGCGCGGGTCGGCTGCGGCAGCGTTGAGGGCGATGCCACCCCAACCGCAGATACCGATGATGCCTATGCGTTCGGCATCCACATTGTCCTGCTTCGACAGAAAATCGACGGCAGCCATAAAGTCCTCGGTGTTGATGTCGGGTGATGCCGTGCGACGAGGTTCACCGCTGCTCTCGCCAGTGTATGACGGGTCGAATGCCAAAGCAACAAACCCGCGTTCAGCCATACGCATGGCATAGAGTCCGCTCGACTGCTCCTTGACAGCTCCGAAAGGACCGCTCACGGCGATGGCTGGGAGAAGGGGATTAGAAATCCCCGGTTCTTGAGTTGCGGATTTCAAATCCGCAACAGCTTCTGTTCGCAAATCCGCAACAACTTCTGCCTTTGGCGTATAAAGGTCGGCGGCTAATGTCAGTCCGTACTGTGTTTCAAATGTAACCTTGCGGTGGTCAACTTTGTCGCTGAGTGGGAAAACCTTGTCCCATTCCTGTGTGAGTTGTAATTCCTGTTTCATTTCCTCTTTTGTTTCTGTTGGTTGCGTTTTGTCGTTGCAGGCAGTTGCCAATATGACTATCGTTGCAAATAATGCTAATTTCTTCATTGTCGCTTATTTACAGGATTAATTCATAAGTCTGCTTTCGCCCCAAGTGTATTGCGGATAGGCCTTTTTCAAGTCTTTTGCAGAACCTTCAACTCCGCTACCTCCGCTGGTAGCAAACACATTCAGCACCTTGCCGCTAAGGTCGTGAGCCTCGATAAATGTGTTGATGATTGTCGGTGCTGTGTACCACCATACAGGGAAACCAATCCAAATGGTGTCGTAGTCGGCAATGTTGGGGCAGGTGTTCTTGATTGCCGGACGCGAACTCTTGTCCTTCATTTCCAGCGTTGAACGCGACTGCTTGTCACGCCAGTCGAGGTCGGCTGCAGTGTAGGGCTTCTCTGGTACGATTTCGAACAGGTCGGCATTCTTTTCCTTTGCCAACCTCTGGGCTGCGGTCTTGGTAGTGCCTGTAGCCGAAAAATAAACTACTAATGTCTTTTTCATTTCGGTATTCTCCTTTGCTTGTTTGTTTTGTGCGTATGCGCCCGACAGTAGGCAGCATATTGCGATTATTAATGTAATTTGCTTCATAATCAAATAGTTGTAATTATTATTTGTTTGCTTTTATTTCTCTAATTATTCTGGCAGGACTTCCAGCAACTATCATATTGGCTGGTACATCCTTGGTAACAACGCTTCCCGCAGCAACTATGGCATTTTCGCCAATGGTAACGCCAGCAAGAACCTTCACATCGGCACCGAGCCAGACATTGCGCCCGACGACTATGGGCTTTGTGAGCAACGAATGACGCGTGGCAGGGTCTTCGGGATGATATTCGGTAGCAAGTACGCAATGCGGTCCGATAAATGCGCCGTCTTCGATTGTTATGCCTCCGAGAGCAAGGAATGTGCAGCCAAAGTTTACAAAACAGTCGCGGCCAAAGCGTGTTGTAAGTCCGTAATTGATGTTAAACGGAGGAAACACGCGCACGGTCTCGTCGATGTTGCTGCCTGTTATCTGTCGCAAGTAGTCTCTGACTTCCGCTTCGTTGTGATAGCCGGTATTCATTTCGGCACACAGTTTCATTGTCCGTTGCACATCGGCATAGAGGTCGTCGCTGCCGACATAGTCCTTTCCTGTGGGGTTGTCTGTCATTGCTTGCTGAATTTTATTGTTATGTTTCCTGTGCCAAGTGCTTCTTTAAGTTGTTGGATATCATTTATATGTCCGATTGGCGAATAGCTGTACGATGACTTGAAAGTTTCGTAGAACACCACTATGCAGTTGTCCCCGTAAAGCATAATGTCGCCAGCGTTGATGGTTCCTGGACGGATGCTGTTGACGGGCAGGGTGATTTCGAGGTAATTGTATTTTTCGTTTCCGTTCAACTCGTTCATTTCCAAAGTAGTCGGCAATAGTGCGTAAAAACTTTCTGCACTACTGTTGTCTTCGAGTGTGGCAGTGAAAATCTTGTTGCCAATCGAAAGTTGCATTGTCTTTACAGATGCTGGCGTTGGCATATCAGGTTCTTCTTTCGTACACGAAGCGAAAAATAGCATGGCAAAAGCTAATATGTTGACCATAACTTTCATTTTCCGAACACTTCCTTTGCTCTGTCCATCTGCGTTGGTATGTCAACTCCGAACGGACAACGGCTTAGGCAAGCACCGCAATGCGTGCATTCGCCTGCATGGTGGGGCAACGAATCGTATTTTGCCTTCAATTCGGATGTAAGTCCTTCTTTTTCGGCCTTGTCGAGCAGTTCGTTTACCTTTGCAATCGGAATGCCGGCACTGCAGGGCATACAATGGTTGCAATAGGTGCATGCACCTTTGTCCATATCGTTTTGCGCTGTTTGCTTGCTGAGTGCTGAATTGTAATCCTTTTCCTCGTCGGTAGCCTTAAGGTAGTGCAGGTATTCGTCAACCTTGCTGGCGCTGTCGATACTGCAAAGAGCCACTTTTACGCAAGGTTTTGCCAGCACATACGCAAAACACTGGTCGCGGGTAAGCGCAATCTTCAGTGGCGATTTCTCGGCATCGAGCAGACGGTCTCCTCCGCCGAAGGTTTTCATAACCGTGATGGCAATGTCGTGCTGGGCGCAGTAGTCGTACAATTCCACGCGGACTGGGTCAATTCCGGGCAGCATCTCATCGAAAGTCTTTGAATCCCAAGGATTCTTGTCCGACAGTACGCGGTCGAATGCCGGGTTGAGACTGAACATGATAACCTCTACCAGTCCGCTCTTTGCGATGGCAAGTGCAACTTCGGCATTGTGGCTGCTTAGACCTATGTGCTTGATTTTTCCCTGCGCCTTCAGGTCCTGCACATATTGCAGATAGGGGCTTCCCTGTATCTCCTGCCATTCTTCCATCTTGTCAACGATATGAATCATGCCGACATCAATGTAATCGGTGTGCAGCCGTTCCAACAGGTCTTCGAAACCGATTTTGCATTTTTCCACATCGCGGGTGCGCTCGTAGCTGTCGCCGTTCCACCAGCAACCAATGTGACCTTGTATAATCATTTCTGCACGGCGGTCGCCAAGTCCGTAACCTATGTTGCTACGCACCTTTGGATTTGCGTCGTAAAGGTCCATGTAGTTCATGCCGTGGTCAAGCGCGTATGTGACGAGTTCGCGCGAAGCGGTGGAGTCAATTTCATCGAAGCCTCCGCATCCAAGTCCAATCACGCCAACGCGCAGTCCTGTGCTTCCCAATGTGCGGTATTCCATATCGGGATTTTCCTTAAACTGCGGTGCTTTCTGTCGGTTAGTGCAGCTTACCATCATTAAAATGGTAGCAAATGCAAGTAATACTATTTTCTTCATTGAGCTATATGTTTATGTTTAGGGTTCAAAAATACGAAAAAACATCAAAATGGCAATTGACAATATTAGTTAATGATTATAACTGCTCGTATTGCTCATCGGTGACAGGTTCCAACCACTCATTGCTGGCATTTTCCTTAACATCCTTATGATATGTAAGGTGTTGCATCCAACTGTCCTTGGAAGCACCGTGCCAATGCTTTACGCCTTCGGGAATTTCAATTACCACGCCGGGTTTCAGCTCGACGGCTGGCTTTCCCCATTCCTGGTACCATCCGCGACCGCTCACGCATACCAGCACCTGAACTTGATTGTGATGAATATGCCAGTTGTTGCGGCATCCAATTCTCAATTTTAATTAATGGATAATCTCTATAACGCTAGAAGAGATAATTTATTGTCTCCTTGTCTGATATTCCGAGGGAGAAATGCCTGTGTGGGTCTTGAAATATTTGCGGAAAGTAAACTGCTCGGGGAAACCCAGTTCGTCGGCC